>JAJQFD010000061.1 GCA_021201335.1 Bacteroides sp.
CGTTTTTATTTAGATTACCCAGAAAGGCCTCTTTATCAACATAGATAAAGAGGCCGATTTATGTATAAGTATTATTTAAAAGATTAATCAAATATTGTTAATTTGATTAATCTTTAATCTAAAATAATATAATGATAAATATTTTTCAGTTTTCTGATTTTTACTAATTGCTTTCATAATTCTTGTTTTCTTGCTATATTGAATCTATATTGTGTGATTTACTCTATAATTCTTTTTTTTTACTATCTTTTCGATTTGTTTCTTTTCTATAAAACTCGTTTAAAGAAACAAGTTTTCCCTTGTGCATTTTTTTTATAAAATTGATTTTTGTAAATTTGGAGCAAATCGAACGAGCAAACATTAAAAACGTAATATAAACTTCTAAAGATCCTGTATATGGAAAACAAAATTCAAGAGCTGACCGACAAAATTTACCGTGAAGGGGTAGAAAAGGGAAATGAAGAAGCTCAGAGGCTAATACAAAAAGCGCAAGAAGATGCAAAAAAAATTTTGGATGATGCAAAAAAAGAAGCTGATTCTATATTGGCTACTTCTAAGAAAACAGCTGGTGAACTTCAAGAGAATACAAAGTCTGAATTAAAATTATTCGCCGGACAAGCAGTGAATGCTTTGAAATCAGAAATTACGACAGTAATTACAGACAAAATAGTTAATATATCAGTAAAAGAGTTTATTGGTAACAAGAATTTCCTGAATCAATTTATTGTAGCTCTTGCTTCGAAATGGAGTGTGGATGAACCTATTGTTATTTCTACACAAGATGCAGAATCTCTAAAAGCATATTTCCTAGCACACGCTAAATCACTTTTAGACAAGGGGATTAAAATCGAACAAGTAAATGGTATAAAAACTTTGTTTACTATCACACCAGAAGATGGTTCATATAAAGTAAATTTTGGTGAGGAAGAATTTCTCAATTATTTTAAAGAATTCTTGCGTCCTCAGCTTGTTGAGATGTTATTTTAATCAATCTTCCTATAGGCATACAATATATTTGATGCCTTTATTCTAAAACCAAGTTATATGAGTAAGTATTATTACTTGATAGCTGGTCTTCCTGAACTCACTTTAGAGGACAGTAAGATAAGTTATACAGTTGCAGATTTTAAAAAGGAATTATACCCGGATCTATCTTCTTCAGATAAAAAACTGATAGACTTATTCTATTTACAATATGATAATGCAAATGTTTTAAAACTTTTGAAAGATAAGGATGCTGAAATTGATTCAAGAGGAAATTATTCTGTAGAAGAATTAATTGAATATATAAATACCATAAAAGAAGGTGGGACAATAAGTAAAAAACAGTTCCCTTCTTATCTTTCTGACTTTATTTCATCTTATTTCACATCAGGTTCTGAGAACGATATTGTGCTTCAAGAAGAATCTTTAACGACTTCTTATTATAGTTATGCAATGCAGTGTGGTAATAAGTTTATTGCTGCCTGGTTTGAATTCAATCTGAATGTGAATAATATTCTGGTAGCATTAACTGCACGTAAATACAAAATAGATGTTGCTCAAAATATTGTAGGCAATACAGAAGTATCAGAAGCTCTACGGACTTCGGGAGCCCGAGATTTTGGTTTAACGGGTGAAGTTGAATATTTTGATCAGATAGTCAAAGTCAGTGAGATAGATAATTTATTGGAAAGAGAGAAGAAAATCGACTCATTGCGTTGGGATTGGTTAGAAGAAAATACCTTTTTCCACTATTTTACTTTGGAGAGGGTATTTTCTTTTCTCATTAAATTATCAATGATTGAACGCTGGCTGATATTAGATAGGGAGAAGGGTAGAGAGTTATTCCGGAGTATGATCGATTCCTTGAAAGATGAAGTACAGATTCCCGCGGAATTTAAGTAAATAAATTAAATAATAAATATGGCAACAAAAGGAACTGTTTATGGCATTGTATCTAACATGGTAACGTTAGTCGTGGATGGTCCTGTAGCACAAAATGAAATATGTTATATTTCAACTGGCGGCGACAGACTAATGGCTGAGGTTATTAAAGTGGTAGGTAAGAACGTGTATGTACAGGTATTTGAAAGTACCCGTGGATTAAGGGTAGGAGCTGAAGCAGAATTTACCGGACACATGCTTGAAGTGACATTGGGACCAGGCATGTTATCGAAGAACTATGACGGTCTTCAAAATGACCTGGATAAAATGGAGGGAGTTTTCCTAAAGCGTGGTGATTACACTTTTCCTCTTGATAAAGATAAAAAATGGAACTTTAAGCCACTCGTAAAAGTGGGAGATGAAGTAGAAAGTTCCGCATGGTTGGGTGAAGTTGAAGAAAACTATCAACTCTTAAAAATCATGGCACCTTTTACATTAGATGGGGTTTGCAAAGTGAAGTCTATCGCCAAAGAGGGTGAATACGAAATATATGATACAATAGCAGTTCTAACAAACGCTGCCGGTAATGATATTGAAGTAAATATGGTTCAGAAATGGCCGGTAAAAAAGGCCATGACGAATTATAAAGAGAAACCACGTCCTTTTAAACTTCTGGAAACAGGCGTCCGTGTCATTGATACGGTAAATCCGATAGTAGAAGGGGGTACTGGATTTATTCCAGGTCCTTTTGGAACAGGAAAAACGGTACTCCAACATGCTATATCTAAGCAGGCTGAAGCGGATATTGTGATTATTGCGGCTTGTGGTGAACGTGCCAATGAAGTAGTGGAAATTTTTACTGAATTCCCAGAGCTTATTGACCCGCATACTGGTCATAAATTGATGGAACGTACTATCATTATTGCCAATACATCTAATATGCCTGTTGCCGCCCGTGAAGCTTCTGTTTATACAGCGATGACAATTGCTGAATTTTATAGAGCTATGGGACTGAAAGTTTTGTTAATGGCAGATTCCACATCCCGTTGGGCACAGGCATTACGTGAAATGTCTAATCGTATGGAAGAGCTACCCGGGCCAGATGCATTCCCTATGGACCTTTCTTCCATTATCTCTAACTTTTATGGTCGAGCAGGATATGTGAAACTGAACAATGGAGAAACCGGATCTATTACTTTTATTGGAACAGTATCTCCTGCCGGTGGGAACCTGAAAGAACCGGTGACGGAAAATACAAAGAAGGTAGCTCGTTGTTTTTATGCTTTGGAACAAGAACGTGCAGATAAGAAACGTTATCCAGCGGTAAATCCGATTGATTCTTACTCCAAATATATGGAATATCCGGAATTTGAGGAATACATTTCGAAAACAATCAATGATGAATGGATCCCCAAAGTAAATGAAATTAAAACACGTCTGCAGCGTGGTAAAGAAATTACAGAACAAATAAATATCTTGGGTGACGATGGTGTACCAGTTGATTATCATGTAACTTACTGGAAATCTGAATTGATAGATTTCGTAATCCTGCAACAGGATGCTTTTGATGAAATTGATGCAGTAACTCCTATGGAACGTCAGGAAGCCATGTTGAATATGGTTATAGACATTTGTCATACCGAATTTGATTTTGACAACTTTAATGACGTAATGGATTATTTCAAAAAGATGATCAACGTTTGTAAACAGATGAACTACTCTAAATATAAATCAGATGATTTTGAGCAGTATAAACAGCAATTAGCTGATCTGGTTGCCGAAAGAGAAGTGAAATAAGGAATTGTAAATCATTAAAATGTGAAATTTAAATGGCAACAAAAGCATTTCAGAAAATATATACTAAGATCACTCAGATAACTAAAGCTACTTGTTCCTTAAAGGCATCAGGAGTTGGTAATGATGAGTTGGCAACAGTGGATGGTAAGCTTGCCCAGGTAGTAAAAATTGTAGGTGATGAAATTACACTTCAGATTTTTGAAGGTACAGAAGGGATTCCTACTAACGCAGAAGTGGTATTTTTAGGGAAAGCTCCAACAATTAAAGTAAGTGAACAACTAGCCGGACGTTTTTTTAATGCTTTCGGAGATCCGATTGACGGGGGGCCGGAAATAGAAGGACAAGAAGTCGAAATTGGTGGTCCTTCCGTAAATCCGGTTCGTCGTAAACAACCATCAGAATTGATCGCAACAGGGATTGCAGGGATCGATTTAAATAATACACTAGTATCCGGACAAAAGATTCCTTTCTTTGCCGACCCGGATCAGCCTTATAATCAGGTAATGGCAAACGTAGCATTACGTGCTCAAACAGATAAAATTATTCTGGGGGGTATGGGTATGACGAATGATGACTACCTGTATTTCAAGAATGTGTTCTCGAATGCTGGTGCCCTTGATCGTATTGTTTGTTTTATGAACACTACCGAAAACCCACCAGTAGAACGTCTTCTGGTTCCTGATATGGCTCTGACAGCTGCCGAATACTTTGCTGTACAGAATAATGAAAAAGTACTGGTACTTTTAACAGATATGACCTCTTATGCTGATGCTTTGGCTATTGTCTCAAATCGTATGGACCAGATTCCTTCCAAGGACTCAATGCCTGGATCCCTATATTCTGATCTTGCGAAGATTTACGAAAAAGCAGTGCAGTTTCCAGCTGGAGGGTCTATCACAATTATTGCGGTGACGACACTCTCGGGAGGCGATATTACCCATGCGGTACCTGATAATACTGGTTATATTACAGAAGGCCAGTTATTCCTTCGTCGTGATACTGATATTGGTAAGGTTATTGTTGACCCGTTCCGTTCCCTTTCCCGTTTGAAACAGCTGGTTACCGGTAAGAAAACACGTAAAGACCATCCTCAGGTAATGAATGCTGCAGTACGACTGTACTCTGATGCATCGAATGCCAAGACCAAGATGGAAAATGGTTTTGACCTTACCAATTACGATGAACGTACATTAGCTTTTGCGAAAGATTATTCCAATCGCTTGCTGGCAATTGATGTGAATCTTAATACAACTGAGATGTTGGATGTGGCTTGGGAGTTATTTGGCAAATATTTCCGCCCGGAAGAAGTTAACATCAAGAAAGAACTAGTGGATGAATTCTGGAAGGAAGATAAATAATTTAGAATTAAGAATCCTGAGTCACAATTCAAATTCTATGTTCTAAATTCAAATGAAATAACAATGGCTATAAAATTTCAATATAATAAAACTTCTCTTCAACAATTGGAAAAGCAACTAAAGCTTCGGGTTCGAACCCTTCCTATTATTAAAAATAAGGAAAGTGCGCTACGGATGGAAGTGAAGCGGTCCAAGACGGATGCAGAGAAGCTCGAGGAAAGGCTTGAAAAACAGATTCAGGCCTATGAAGCCATGTTCGCCTTATGGAATGAATTCGATCCGTCTCTCATCAAGGTAAAGGATGTGCATCTGGGAGTCAAAAAGATTGCCGGAGTACGTGTACCTTTGCTAGAGAATGTGGATTTCGAAATTACTCCTTTTAGCTTGTTTAATGCTCCCAAATGGTATGCAGATGGAATTCAATTGTTGAAGAAACTTGCCCAGACAGCCATTGAACGAGAATTTACATTAGCCAAACTAAATTTGTTGGAACATGCCCGAAAGAAAACTACACAGAAAGTGAATCTCTTTGAGAAAGTACAGATACCAGGGATCCAGGATGCCTTACTTAAAATTAAACGTTTTATGGAAGACGAAGAAAATCTCTCTAAATCTTCCCAAAAGATTCTTAAATCCCATCAGGAAAAAAGAAAGGAGGAAGGAGTATGATTACCAAGATGAGAAAACTCACGTTCCTTATCTATCATAAGGAATATGATTCATTTCTGAAGGATTTGCGTGATCTGGGAGTGGTACATATTGCAGAAAAACAACAGGGAGCAATTGATGATGCGGAATTGCAGGAAAAGATCCGGCTTTCAACCCGCTTGAATAATACGCTTCAGCAATTTGAATCTCTTAATAATGCAGCTAAAATAAAACCTTCAGGTTCGAAAGGAATAGCTGAGCGAGGTATAAAAATACTAGATGAAGTTGATGAACTGCAAAACGAGAAAAATAGACTTTCTCAACAATTACAAACCTATCTGAAGGATAAAGCAGCTTTGGAACCCTGGGGAGATTTTACTCCTGAAAGTATCCATCAATTGCATGACGCGGGTATGGATGTGGCTTTTTATGTCTGTCAGGACAGGCTTTATAAACCCGAGTGGGAAGATTTATATAATGCTATAGTGGTTTCCCGGCTTTCATCCAAAGTTTATTTTATCACAGTTACAAAAAGAGGAGACGACGTAGATATTGAAGCAGAACAAGTGAAACTGCCTCATTATTCGCTGGCACAGGTTAATAAATTAATTGCTGACACAGAGCAAGCTATAGTTGATAACCAGAATAAACTCAATGAACTGGCATCAACTGAAACCGCGTCTTTGAAAGTTGCAATTCTATCTTTGCAAAGTGATATAAATTTCTCCAAAGTAATATTAAATACTGAGCACACTGTAGAAGAAAAACTTAAATTACTACAAGGGTGGATACCTGTGAACCAGGAGAAAGATGTGACCAATTTCTTGGAATCCAAACATATCTATTTTGAGATAACAGATCCTACGCCTGATGATGATGTACCTATCAAGTTTAAAAATAAAGGAATATTTGCTTGGTTTGAGCCAATATGTAAATTATATATGTTGCCTCAATATAGTGAATTGGATTTAACACCATTTTTTGCTCCGTTTTTCATGGTCTTCTTCGGATTGTGCTTAGGTGACATTGGTTATGGTTTACTTTTATTCTTGCTTGTAACCGGTTACAGAATATTTGCTAAACAACTCAAACCCTCCATGAAATCGGTTCTTTCTCTGGTACAGATATTAGCAGTTTCAACCATGGTTTGCGGATTGCTTACCGGAGGATTCTTTGGCTATAGTCTATACAATTTGGACTGGCCGATTGTTAAATGGCTTCAGTCGATGGTATACCTTGACAATAACCAGATGTTCCAGCTTTCTTTACTTTTAGGAGTTATTCAAATTTTATTTGGTATGATACTGAAAGTAATTAATCAAACCATTCAGTTTGGTTTTAAATATGCTGTAGCAACATTAGGGTGGGTTATTTTATTTATTTCCATCATTGTTGCCATGTTGCTTCCTTCAATAATGCCGTTTGGTGGAACTGTGCATCTGATTGTAATGGGAATTGCCGCATTAATGATATACCTCTATAATTCTCCTGGAAAGAACATTTTTGTAAATATAGGATTAGGGTTATGGGATACTTACAATATGGCGACAGGCTTATTAGGTGATATACTTTCGTATGTCCGTTTATTTGCTCTCGGACTTTCAGGAGGTATTTTAGCAAGTGTGTTTAATAGTTTGGCGGCAGGTTTGAGTCCTGATAATGTGATTTTGGGTCCCATTGTATTTATCCTTATTTTTGTGATAGGACATGCCATAAACATCTTCATGAATGTATTGGGTGCATTGGTTCATCCCATGCGTCTGACGTTTGTGGAATTCTTCAAAAATGCCGGATATGAAGGTGGAGGAAAAGAATATCAGCCATTTAAAGAAATTAAAGAATAAGAATTATAATATAAACAATAAAATAATACGATTATGGACATGAATTTATTTATTGCCTATTTAGGCATTGGGATTATGATTGCTTTCTCGGGAATTGGTAGTGCTTTTGGAGTGTCGATTGCCGGTAATGCCGCTGTAGGTGCATTGAAAAAGAATTCAAGTGCTTTTGGTAATTTTCTGGTTTTAACAGCCCTTCCGGGTACACAGGGTCTTTATGGTTTCGCCGGATACTTTATGTTTCAGAATATATTCGGTATTTTAACTCCTGAAATGACAAGTATTCAGTCTGCTGCTATTTTTGGTTCAGGGTTGGCTCTCGGTTTGGTAGGCTTCTTTACTGCTTATCGTCAGGGACAGATTTGTGCCAATGGTATAGCTGCTATTGCACAAGGTCACAACGTATTTGGTAATACCTTGATTCTTTCAGTATTCCCTGAATTATATGCTATTGTCGCTTTAGCAGCTACGTTCTTAATGGGTAGTGCTTTAGTATAATTTGATATATAAAAAGGAGAAACTCCGCTTGATTCATCAAAGCGGAGTTTTTTTGTTCCTTTCTCTTCCGAGTTTTAAATTACTCAATAGTCTTTTAAATTTAATGCCGGTTGGATTTCGTTCAAACCCCGATAGCATCTGGGGTAAGTTCCGGTAGTGTTTGAGATAAATCCTGGTTGAATTTAAAATCAGATAAATCGAACGTAATCTTAACCTCAGTTTTCTTATTTTCTCTGTAAATTCGCTATTAAGTGAAAATACTCTGCGTATATATACTTGCAAACGTTTGTTGTAACTCTTTTACTTATATTTTTCGTCTAAACTCTTCT
Organism: Bacteroides sp.; assembly: GCA_021201335.1. Classification (GTDB taxonomy): domain Bacteria; phylum Bacteroidota; class Bacteroidia; order Bacteroidales; family Bacteroidaceae; genus Bacteroides. The sequence continues at coordinate 8,338 of JAJQFD010000061.1, forward strand.
CTTTCAATAAATAATGCTTATTTTTACATCTCAATTAAGAAAGAGTTTTAATAAACAATATGATTAAAGAGTTAATGACTCCCGATTACATATTTGAAGCGAGCTGGGAAGTATGTAATAAAGTTGGAGGAATTTATACTGTTTTGTCCACTAGGGCGAACACTTTACAAAAAGACTTCAGAGATAGACTTTTTTTTATCGGACCCGATTTATGGCAGGATAAAGAAAATCCCTTATTTATTGAATCAAATCACTTATTTGCAGACTGGAGAGAGCACGCACTGCAAAAATCAAACATTTCCGTAAGAGTTGGCCACTGGAACATTCCGGGTAATCCAATTGTTTTTTTGGTAGATTTTCGTCCATTCTTCGAAAAGAAGAATAAATTATATACGCTTGCCTGGGAATATTTTCAGGTAGATTCATTGCATGCTTATGGCGATTATGATGAAGCATCGATGTTTGCTTACGCTGCTGGAAAAACAGTAAAGAGCTTCTATCTATATAATTTATCCCGACAAGAAAAAGTTGTTTTTCATGCACATGAGTGGATGACGGGGTTGGCAGTATTATATTTGCAGAGTGCTGTCCCTGAAATAGCAACAATTTTTACGACACATGCCACATCCATAGGCCGTTCTATTGCAGGAAATAATAAGCCTTTATACGATTATTTATTTTCTTATAATGGCGATCAGATGGCTCAAGAGTTAAATATGCAATCGAAGCATTCTATTGAAAAACAAACGGCTCATTATGTGGATTGTTTTACCACTGTAAGTGAAATAACAAACAATGAATGTAAAGAACTGCTGAATAAGCCCGCAGATGTAATTTTAATGAATGGATTTGAAGATGACTTTGTACCCAAAGGTACGGCTTTTGCCGGTAAACGGAAAAGGGCCAGGGCTGCAATGCTGCAGGTTGCCAATAAGTTGATGGGAACAGATTGGGGGAATGAGACATTAATCATCGGAACCAGTGGACGATATGAATTTAAAAACAAAGGTATTGATGTCTTTATTGAATCTTTAAACCATTTACGAACAGACAAGAAGTTGATAAAGAATGTATTGGCTTTTATTGAGGTTCCTGGATGGGTATCAGCTCCCCGAGAAGATCTGCAAATTCGTCTGAAAAGTAATGATAAATATACGACACCACTTGAGATGCCTTTCATAACCCATTGGTTACATAATATGGAGCAGGATAGGGTGTTAAATATGATGAGATACCTGGGAATGAGTAATGCGCCTGAAGACAAGGTTAAAATTATTTTCGTACCCTGTTATCTGGATGGCAAAGATGGTATCTTTAACAAAGAATATTATGACCTTATTTTAGGTCAAGACTTAAGTATTTACCCTTCTTATTATGAACCGTGGGGATATACTCCTCTGGAAAGTATTGCATTTCGTGTACCTACAATAACTACTGATCTGGCTGGTTTCGGATTATGGGTTAAAAGTTTACGAAATCAGCAGGGCATTAATAATGGGGTAGAAGTATTACATCGTTCCGATACGAATTATTTTGAAGTAGCAGACGGTATTAAAGATACCATCTCTTTATTTGCATTAAAATCGGAAACGGAGATAAAAGAAATAAGAAGAAGTGCTGCTGAAGTTGCTGAACAAGCTCTTTGGAAGCATTTTATTCAATATTATTATGAAGCCTACGATATTGCGCTTCGACGGGCGGAACTGCGCCAGACAAATTAGGTATTAATTAGTAAACTGATTTTTTATGAAGGTTAAAGTTAGTAATGTAAATACTCCGAACTGGAAGGATATTACGGTAAAGTCTACTCTTCCGGCTGAGTTGGAAAAGTTAGCGGAAATATCACGCAACATCTGGTGGGCGTGGAATTTCGAAGCTACTGAATTATTTAGAGACCTTGATCCTGAGCTTTGGAAAGAAACGGGACATAATCCTGTTCTTCTTTTGGAAAGCATGAGTTACGAAAAATTAGAGGCATTATCTAAAGATAAAATAATCCTGAAGAAGATGAATGAGGTTCATGCCAAGTTCAGAGCTTATATGGATGAAAAACCTGACAGTACACGTCCTTCTATAGCCTACTTTAGTATGGAATATGGTATGAGCAGTGTATTGAAAATATACTCTGGTGGTTTAGGAGTTCTTGCTGGTGACTATTTGAAGGAAGCTTCTGATAGTAATGTAGATCTTTGTGCTGTTGGTCTCCTGTATCGTTATGGCTACTTTACTCAGTCGCTTGCTATGGATGGTCAGCAAATTGCTAACTACGAAGCACAGAATTTCGGACAACTTCCTTTGGAAAAAGTATTAGGGGAAGATGGTCAGCAATTGATTATTGATGTTCCTTACATGGACTATTACGTTCGTGCTTATCTTTGGAAAGTGAATGTAGGTCGTATCTCCTTGTATTTGTTGGATACTGATAATGAAATGAATAGCGAATTCGATCGTTCTATTACTCATCAACTCTATGGAGGCGATTGGGAAAATCGTTTGAAACAGGAAATCCTGTTAGGTATTGGTGGTATATTGACGTTGAAAACTCTTGATATTAAGAAAGACATTTATCATTGTAACGAAGGACATGCTGCCCTTATTAATGTACAACGTATTTGTGATTATGTATTGCAGGGAATGACTTTCAATCAGGCAATTGAACTGGTACGTGCCTCTTCTCTTTATACTGTACATACACCGGTTCCTGCAGGTCATGATTATTTCGATGAAAGCCTTTTCGGAAAATACATGAGCGGTTATCCAATGAGAATGGGTATAACGTGGGATGATCTGATGGATCTCGGTCGTAATAATCCAGGTGACAAAAATGAACGTTTCTGTATGTCAACCTTTGCCTGCAATACTTCTCAGGAAGTTAACGGTGTAAGCTGGTTACATGGTAAAGTATCTCAAGAAATGTTTTCTTCCATTTGGAAAGGATATTTCCCGGAGGAAAGCCATGTTGGATATGTTACGAATGGTGTTCATTTCCCCACATGGAGTGCTACTGAATGGAAAGAACTATATGCCAAATATTTTGATGCCAAGTTTTTATCAGATCAATCGAATCCAAAAATCTGGGAAGCTATATATAAGGTGCCTAATGAAGTGATCTGGAAAACTCGTCAGGAGATGAAGAACAAACTGATTGATTATATCCGCAAACAATTCCGTGACTCTTGGTTGAAAAATCAGGGAGACCCTTCACGTATTGTTTCTTTAATGGATAAGATTAATCCGAAAGCTTTATTGATTGGTTTTGGTCGCCGTTTTGCAACTTACAAACGGGCTCATCTGTTATTTACTGACTTAGATCGCTTGGCTAAAATCGTTAATAATCCCGATCTTCCGGTTCAGTTCCTGTTTACCGGTAAGGCTCATCCACATGATGGTGCTGGGCAAGGACTGATTAAGAGAATTATTGAGGTTTCCCGTCGTCCGGAATTTTTAGGTAAGATAATTTTCCTCGAAAATTACGATATGCAACTGGCTCGCCGGTTGGTTAGTGGTGTTGATATTTGGCTGAATACCCCAACTCGTCCCTTAGAGGCTTCCGGTACTTCCGGTGAGAAAGCGCTGATAAATGGAGTGCTTAATTTCTCCGTGCTTGATGGATGGTGGCTTGAAGGTTATCGTGAACATGCAGGGTGGGCATTAACGGAAAAACGTACCTATCAGAATCAGGAATATCAGGATCAATTAGATGCTGCGACTATTTACAGTATCCTTGAAACTGAAATCCTACCGTTATACTATGACCGCGGAGAAAAAACATATTCTGAAGGATGGGTTAAGTATATCAAAAATTCTATTGCTCAGATTGCTCCTCACTATACAATGAAGCGTCAGCTGGATGATTATTATGGCAAGTTCTACAATAAGTTGGCTAAACGCTTTAAACTTTTGGCAGCTAATAATAATGCCAAAGCAAAAGAAATTGCTGCGTGGAAAGAGCAGGTGGTTGATAAATGGGATCAGATTGAAGTCGTTACTTATGATAAGACTGAAGAAATTATTAACGGTTCCATTGAAAGTGGAAAAGAATATACCATCACCTATGTAATTGACGAAAAAGGTCTGGATGATGCCATAGGTATTGAGTTAGTAACCACTCTCACCAATGCAGAGGGTAAACAGCATGTATATTCTGTAGAACCTTTCGAGGTGATTAAGCGGGAAGGAAATCTTTATACTTTCCAGGTGAAACACAGTTTATCAAATGCCGGAAGCTTTAAGATAGCTTATCGTATGTTCCCGAAAAATGCTGATCTTCCTCATCGCCAGGATTTCTGTTATGTACGGTGGTTCTATTAATTTTACTAATACAAAGTAATTGAATATTTATACAATAAAGAGGCTGTCACAAGCCTCTTTATTATTTATAATAACTTCTCCTGGATAACTTTCACTGGGTTTCCACGTTGCAAACTATTATGATTATTCCAGTTCTGTTGAGCAACTTCCATTGCTTGGTCAAAGTACCAGGATGTTAATTTTAGTAGGAGTCTTTCAGTAGCCAGTTTTTTATTCTGTAGCTGAGAACGTTGATCACTTGCGGTAACGCTTATTCCTGAAGGAATATGGACAGCACGTACAGCCGACTCTGTCTTATTAACATGTTGTCCGCCAGGTCCGGATGCCCTTAATGTTTGGTAGGAGATGTCCTTTTCCTGAAAAGTATGTAATTCAGGAGGTATAAAACTCTCCACACCTACAAACCAATTCTTTCGTTTGTGATAAATTCGGTAAGGACTTTGAGCAATCCACTGGATAGTTCCTTTCCATTCATTTACCAGTTCTTCGCATCCTTTTCCTTCAATGGAGACGACAACGGAGTACAAGGTGCGATTTATAGGTCCTTGTTCCCGATAAATTACTTCTGTATTTAAACCGGATGTTTGGGCCTGTTGGATTATCTTCTCCAGTAGGAGTGCTACTACACGGCAACACTCTGCAGGTCCACGACCGGATGTTATTTGAAGATATATTTTAGATCTCATTTCTTTATTCTTTATTCATTCTTACAATTCGGGGCATAAATCTGCCCTGTACTTCTACTAGCTCTTCTTGAGCTTGCATAATACGATCAATGTTTTTATAAGCTAAGGGCATTTCTTCCACACTTCCTCCTATTAAGGTTACCTCTGCCTGATTCAGTACTTTTTTTAAGGATGATTGAGTAAACTGCTCTTTTGCTTTTTGGCGTGACATAGCTCTGCCGGAACCATGTGACGCAGAATTTAAGGATTCCTCCACTCCTTTACCGCAAATCACATAGCCGGGAGTAGCCATACTTCCAGGAATCAATCCCGGCGCTCCCTTTGCTGCCGGAGTAGCCCCTTTTCGATGTACTATTGCATATTTACCTGGTGAGATCTCTTCCCGCCAGGCAAAGTTGTGGTGGTTGCTGATTTCTGCCATTGCCTTTAATCCTAATGCTTTTGAGAGATTTATAGCTATTCGTTCGTGACAAGCACGTGCATAATCTCCTGCTAGATTCATACTTAACCAGTATTCCTGGCCTGCTTCGCTGTCTAGTGTTAACCATGCAAAATGTTGGGCTTCCCGGGGAAGTTTGCATACTTCTCTGGCAATATTGCTATAATGTTTAGCTATCGCTGCTCCCATACCACGCGAACCGGAATGAGAAACCAAAGCCACATATTGTCCGGCATCTAGCCCCAATACATTATTATTCTTCAGTTCCAATTCACCAAATTCAACAAAGTGATTTCCACCACCTGAAGTTCCTAACTGACGAACAGCTTTACCATGTAAGTTTTTCAGTAATGCTGTTGTCTGGAATTCACTTCTGTCAAGTATTTCATGATCCTGCTCAAAAAATAGACCGCCATTCATTCCGAAATGGGTATATTCTTTTAGTGCTGTTTTAATTTGGTGTGCATATCGTTTTAGAAATTCAATTCTCGCATCGAATACTGTCAGATGCATTCTGCAACCGATATCAAGACCAACAGCATAGGGTATTATTGCATTATCAATAGCCAATACACCTCCAATAGGTAGCCCGTAACCAGCATGCGCGTCAGGCATCAGAGCACCAGCTTTGGTTATAGGTAAGCGCATGGCCAAGTTCATCTGTTGCTTAGCCAGACTCTCAATAAATTTATTCCCATACGTTTTGTAATTGAGAGGTTCATCTCGTAATTGATAAACTTTAAATGGTTTTTCAGTTAGAGTAGGTGCAATATGCTCTGCTAATTTACACCATACATTGTCATTTTTATATTTTTCAGGATATACTTGCAAATCACTTAATGCATTAAAAATTTGTTCTTTACTCCAATGTTTACAATGTTTATTTACTATAGTAGTAGCCAAACTGCGCGCAACATGGTTGGTATATCCTGATTTGCTTAATTCTTTAGGTCGTATTCCCATAATAAGTTAATAAGCCGCATAGCAATATCATATATTACTGTAATGATTATTGCATGCAACCTTATTGACATGTAAAAGCATACAATAAATTAATATATTGCATAAACAATCTACATGCAGATTAATAAATAAATTGTTATTAGAAAGACAGGACTAATCAACTCCATATAGAATAGCAGTCGATCATATATATAGATAAGTCAAATAAAGACATGAAGTTGTTAAGGCTCTTCTTCGGAAAAACCAACTTAGTCCTAAATTGATAGTATTATAATTGCTCCAACATAATGTTACCCTTTCCCATTTTTAAGGGTTAATAATATTTTTCGGGTGCAAATATAATGCTTTGTAATTTATAAACAAATTATTACAGGAAAAACATGATTATCACTTGTGCAAGAATGACACGTAGAAACATGCTCAATGGATAGACTGTTGCATACCCAACGGAAGGATTATCGCCTGGTATTGTTTCATCTGCGAAATTTAAAGCCATAGGATTTGCCATGCTTCCACAAATCATACCGGATACGGTTCCGAAATCAATCTTCATGAGTTTAAATGCTATAGTACCTACAATAAGTATAGGAATTATAGTCAATCCGAATCCCATGGCAATCCATAATAAACCTTCCGGTCTGAAGATAATATCGAAAAATTCAGCTCCAGCACTTAATCCTAAGCAGGCGAGAAATAAGGAAAGTCCCAATGCGCGAAGCATTAGATTGGCACTTCGAGTTGTATAGGTAATCATGTGCAAGCTGGGGCCAAATGTGCCTATCAATATACCTACTATAATAGGGCCCCCAGCCAGTCCTAATTTCACGGGAGTACTCATGCCGGGCATTGCTATAGGAATGGCTCCTAAGGCTAGTCCAAGTACAATGCCAATAAAGACTGCAATAAGATTGGGTTCTTCTAAGTCAGTAACAGCATTACCCAGTAACTTTTCAACGTTATCCACTGCGGCAGCTTCTCCGATAACAGTTACTCTATCTCCTAATTGAAGGGTTAACTGTGGAGTTGCCAATAATTCTACTCCGGAACGGTATACCCTGCTAATATTAATTCCATAAGCATTTCTGAGACGAAGTGATCCCAACTTCTTCCCATTTAATTCATGCCGGGTAATTACAATCCGTTTGGATACCAATTGGCTGTCAATTGCATTCCAGTCAATATCTTCTTTATTCCAATCTGTATCACTTTCCTGTATTCCGAATAGAGCAGTTAGTATTGGAAGATTTTTTTCTGAAGTGATTACCAGCAGACGATCTCCTTCCTGTAATACCTTCTCGGAAGTAGGGATAGATACATCCCCATCTCTCCACAAACGAGAAATAATAAACTTTACATGGCAGAGTATAGCAATTTCCTGAATACTCTTATTAAAAATAGCGGGATTTTGTACTTGGAAAGCAGCTACATAAGGTTTGTTTGCTTCTTCTTTCTTTTTTAGCCGCAGATCATTGATCGTAACAAATAATTTCCGAATAATTATAATAGCCAGCATAACTCCCAATACTCCTAATGGATAAGCTACCGCACAGGCAAGTGCCGGTGTATTGGTTTCAGCTCCCATTTGTTGCAATGTTTGTTGTGCAGCTCCCAAAGCTGGAGTATTGGTTGTTGCCCCACACAATAATCCAACCATATTAGGTAAGGAAATATCTGTAATATGGCTTCCAACAATTGTGAGTGTGGATCCGATAAGAACGACAGCAACAGCGAGAGAATTTAATTTGAGACCTTCTTTCCTGAAAGAGCCGAAAAAGCCCGGACCTACTTGCAATCCTAAAGCATATACAAAGATGACAAGCCCGAAGTTTTCAATAAAAGAAAGCATTTGCGGGTCTATAGTAATACCCAGATGTCCGGTTAAAATGCCGGCAAAAAAAGACGAATGTGATTCCCAGAGAAATTCCGAAAAAATGAATCTTCCCTAATACCAGTCCGATACCACAAATTAATGATATAACAAGGATTGCCTGCAATGCGGAATGTTCTATAAATAAACTATTTATCCATTCCATTAGTAAGATTCATTTAAGAATTGTAAAACAGGGTGCAAATATAGGAACTATTTATTGTTGTTGAAAAAATCTTCCTCAAAGATTTGCGTAGTCCAAAAGTTCAATCTATATTTGCACCGCGTTTGAGAGAAAATGCAAAGTAAAAAGGAAGTGTGGGTGAGTGGCTGAAACCACCAGTTTGCTAAACTGACGTACGGGTAACTGTACCGGGGGTTCGAATCCCCCCGCTTCCGCTTCAAACAAAAAAGAGATCCTATAAGGGTCTCTTTTTTGTTTTTCAAAATAAAAGAAAAAGGCCTCAATCTTCACATAATTCATTGGTCTCAATTGTCTTCATATTCAACTTTATTGAAACAATGGTACCGGGTACTGGATTGATCATTGTACTTTTGCCGGTCATTCTTTTAGTTCGAGTGTAAACAATCTAGATAGACTCTTGTATGTGGGAGTGTAATTTTTCCTAGGGTTTCGGATATTAATCAATAAAATAAAACATTAAAAAAGAGGCTAATCAACTTTAGTCAATGTAGCCTCTTTTCTTTATAATATATTATTCTTATCGAAGAACCACTTTAATCATTTCATTAACAGCTGGTACTGCAGGGTATGTAGTACGATCAATTGCAGTCACTGCTTTATCTTCTGCTGCAGGTATGCCATCAAATAAAGCTTGTGAGTTACCTGCTCCGGGATATTGGCTAACACCTGTTCCATTATCCAGTAATACTACTTTATTTGTGATGTCACCTTTAGTTACAGAAGAAATAGTTTCACCATTTGCAAAGAACCAGTCATTGCCATAACCAAACATTGTTGCAAAAGCAATGTTATCACCGTCCCATGCTATGAAAGTAGATTCTGCTTTATTACCCGGTTGTAACACTTCATTGCCTACAATATAAACTTCTCTTACATTGCTCATTGCTTTTAAAGAATTTCTTAATGTATTCGGATTACCCGCTTGTGCCAGGTCTTTCATACCAATACCTGCATCTTTTTGATTCAATTGATACAATGGATTTGTATTTCCACTATATACTACTACTAAAGTAGGAGAAAAGTCTGTAATAATTCCAGTTCTCTCTTGTGCCCAATTATATAGAGCTTCATTATCGCCGCTTTCAGCAAGGGCTGTAAGTTCATCGGAAGATCTTTCACCAACGGCGAAGAAAGGTTTACCGTTAACCAAACCACTTCCTAATTTATTGGGAACTACCCATACACCCGGTGAGAATGGAGTTTCATTTACTTTTCCTCCGGAAATGTTGGCAATAGTGAGAGTGAATTCTGAAGTAGCTGCAGTATAAGCCAATGTTAGTTTCATCAATTCCGAAGCTTCCGGATAAGTATTACCCTGAGCATCTTTATTATCTTTGATCATTTCTACATTACCTAGTTCTGCTGTACCCGGATGAGTTACTTCGCTACCAGGAGCCTGGTTGATGCGTGTACCATTATCCCATAACTTTACCTGTGAAGAAACATCCCCGGTAATGGCTACTCCATCAGAATTAAATAGATTGATACCTGTGTTTTCAGGAGCAAAGAAGATATCATTGGAGTATCCATACATAGTTGCGAACATCAATACTTGCCCTTTGGCTGCATTGAAAGTTATAGAAACAGATTCTCCCGGAAGGATCTCAGGTTGGGAAGTACCAGTCATCTGAAATGTTCCGCTTTGAACAAAATCTTTAACTGTTGTAACATTTTCAATAGAGATAACGGCATTACCGGTTGGTTGATCGTCATCATCATTACTACAAGAAGTAAAAGTGAAGCTTGCTAAAGCAAATACTGCAAAAGCAGTATATAAAAATCTTTTTTTCATAATTTCCACGTTAATTGGTTTCAAATAAATTTGTGAATAAGAATATTTTCTGATCTCAATTTCACCTATAGAACAACGATCCTTTTCTTATGTTTAGTTCTTTGTTTTATTTGAATTGTTTTAACGGAATTATGCGTATGTTATTTAATTATTTATAACAAAATAAAAGACTTGAATTAAGGGAATTTGCAGTTATATATAGCTTAAAAGAGGATAGGTAGGAATGTTTGAATTATCTTGATTTATAAAGATGTATTGTTTGAATATTATGAAACTGTTTGATAATTAATTTACATTCTATTTGTCTTAATTATGAAAAACAAATAAATTGATCTGCAACAAAACTCTAAAAAGGAACACCAAGAAGGTATTCCTCGTGTAATTTTTCACTGTATTTTAAATGGGACTATCGTTAACTACTTAAAACGACTCTAATATTTTTATATCACAAAGATAAATTGATCAATTGGCCTATTTTTTATTCGAATAGTCACTTTTTTTTATTATTTAGTCACTAATTTCCATTTTTTCTTCTTTTTTCTGAGTTTCCTGTCTGATTTTTCCGGGAGGCATACCAAACTTATGCTGGCAAAAGCTGCTGAATGAAGACACGGATGAAAACCCATATTTATCAGCTAATTCCTTCAAATGAAGTGAAGTATGAATGAGATCCTGATAAATATGAGATGCTTTCTGACTACTGAGCCATTCTGAAGCAGACGTACCAAATACTTTCTGGAATTGTTTTTTAAATCCGGATTGACTATACATAGCAATGTCGGCTAATTCCTGTACGCTTGATACATTTCGATAGTGCCTGTACATCAGATTCATAAACTGGGAATCTTTACTCATCAGTGGTGAGAAAAAGGCGGCTAATTCTTCTTTACAATAATATGCTCTGAGCAAAAAGAAGAGTTCTTTCATTTTAGTGGTGAAATAATAAGAACACTTCAATCCGTCTTCCACGCATTCAACAAAGTTTTCTATATACTTGTAAGTACGTTCATTAATTTCCAGCGTATTGAAGTTATCTTTATGCTTTTTTCCATATTCACGGTATAGGCGCTCCATAGGTAAGCATTCGCAAAGTTGTAATACTCCTCTGATTCTGCATACTATAATACGAGTATCTTCAATTACGGATGCATTGACATGGCTTCCGGGAGGAAACAATAATATTTTTCCTTTCTTCATATCAAGATTGCAAAATTTTGCATAAGAAAGGGTAAAATAACCTTTAAGAACAAAAACGATTTCAGTATCGACTAAATCTCTTTTGATAATAGAACCTGCTTTTCTATCTAATATTTCCAATGTGGCATTCTGACCTTTTTCATAGTTATAACAAGAAAAATGGTCCTTGGGATATAATAATTCCATTGCTAAAGCCTGATTAATAAATGTGTTCAATACAAAATTAAAAATATTTGCCCATTTATTAATGTTGCTAATCTGATTTTTATGTTTTTTTGTGTTGTTTTTAGAGTTGATTTGCGCTTGATTTCTTATTCTTTTAGTTTAAAATTTAAGAATTCGATTATGCGAACAATCAAAAAGAAAAATAGGAGGATAAAAAACGCCCGATTTTCAATAAAAAGAAATCGGGCGTTTTTTATAAAAATAGATAATTTATATTTAACCGCAAAAAAAATAAAATAATTAACTGTGCACTCAATACACGAAGAAACATAGTTAAGGGATAAACTGTAGCATATCCTACAGCCGGCGCATCATTACCTGCGGTGGCATTTGAATATGCCAAAGCAGGTGGATCCGTTGTACTTCCGGCGATAAGTCCCATTACGGTGAAATAATTAAGTTTGAAAAATTTCCGGGCAATAAATCCAATAATAAGCAATGGGATAATAGTTATAATAAAACCATATCCTATCCAGGAAAGCCCTCCTTTATGTAAGATTGTATCTACAAACCCTTCGCCTGCACTAAGACCCACACAGGCAAGGAATAAAGCAATCCCTATTTCACGTAGCATAAGGTTGGCACTTAGCGTAGTATAGGTTATTAATTTATAATGGTAACCAAAGCGACTGATTAATATGGCAACAATAAGAGGGCCACCCGCTAAACCTAGTTTAATCGGTTGAGGTATTCCCGGGATCATAAAAGGAATACTCCCTAAGAATACGCCTAAAGCTATTCCAATAAATAAAGTAATGAGATTGGGTTCATTCAGCCGTTTGAGCGAGTTACCTAATAAATCAGCTACTTTATGAACTGCGACTTCACTACCTACTACGGTTAGTTTATCACCTAGTTGCAGGTTTAATCTCGAACTAGCTACCAGATCAACTCCGGAACGGTTAAGTCGGGTAATATTTACTCCGTGTAAACGGCGCAACTGAAGATCGCCCAGCCTTTTACCATTCAGCTCCGGTTTTGTAACTACAATTTGCCGGCTGATCAACTGGCTATCAGTGGGTATCCATTGTTTACGGTCCATTTGAATCTCAAGACCAATCAATGCTTTAACAGTTTCCGCATCATAATCAGTGGTGATAACAAATATTTTATCGTTTTCATGTAGTACGGAATCGGCTGTAGCTATTTCGATCTTCTGGGTTTCAAAATTCCAGATTCGGGATATAACAAATCGCCGGTGTTCCAGTAATTGAGATATATCTGCGATTGTTTTATTAAATACAGCCGGATTTTTAACAATAAGTGAGATAGGACTGGCACCATCTGTTTCTTTACTTTCTTCTTCCTGGATTTGCTTGTTTTCTTTGTTGAAGTCTATCCGGAATATATATCTGACGAAAAGCATTGATAAAATAATTCCGACTACTCCTAAGGGGTAGGCAACTGCATAGCCTAATGCAATGGTATTATCTGTTGTACCAAAAATGTCATTGTATGCTTGTTGGGCTGCTCCCAGTCCGGAAGTATTGGTGATGGCCCCCGACATGATGCCAACCATTGTCGGAATAGGAACTCCTGTCAGATAATGAATGATGATAGTGGTGGCCACACCCAGGAAGACAATTCCACAAGCCAGCATATTTAAGGTTAATCCTCCTTTTTTAAAAGAGGAGAAAAATCCCGGGCCTACCTGCATGCCTACTGAGAACACAAACAAGATAAGTCCGAATTCTTTGAAAAAATGGAGAATTTCATGATTGATATGAAAGCCGAAGTGGCCAAGTAAAATTCCCATGAAGAGAACCAGGGTTATTCCCAGTGAGATACCAAATATTTTAATTTTGCCCAGTTGGATACCAACCGCTATTACTATGGACAAAATAAGGAGAGAATGAGCGATCCCGTCTCCCCACAATAAATCCTTAATCCAGTTCATTGCCTTATTTTGTAACTATGTCCTATTTGTCGAGTGTGGTTTTTGTAAAATCGGGCGCAAAGGTACAAATAATACATTCGGTGAACAACCTAACGTTGTTTTTTATTTGCGTTTCTTCCGGCGTAATCTGTGTTTCTGCAATTTGTGCCGTTTGTAAAGCTTATATCGCTTGTAAATTATCCAGCCGCTCATTGCACCTACTACCGCAAATATCAAGATTGTAATGCCTACTCCCAAATTATCTCCTTTTACGCGCGACCAAATAGCCAGTACTTCTTCTGTCTGGTCACCAAAATCACGAATCATGGCACAACGTTCTACAACAGAGATATCCGGATACTGGATTCGGTCTACTTGAACATTCTTCCCTTCCGGACCAAAAAGGTAACTGAGATCCGAGGAATAATCCAGTGTAGTATCAATTTTAGCTTCCAGTATTTCCGGAGTAGCTACTGCACTTACATATCCAATGGCATCCATATTTCGGAGTGCAATGTCTGGTCTACAAAGGAAATTGATAAAATAACTGGCAGCTTTTGGATTGCGGGCATATTTGGGAATTACCCACCCGTCATACCAAATGTTACTTCCTTCTTTGGGAACTACGTAATCCAATTCAACATCTACTGTTTCCGCTTCTTCAATAGCCCATACAGCATCACCACTCCAGGTCATATTAATCCATGCTTTGTTTTTGGTCATCATTTCTTTGCCGAAGTCTGCTTCCCATCCGGCGATATTGGGCTTCATCGCTTTTAAGTATTCTTCGGCAATGGCCATAGCCTGGGGTGAATAATCATTCATTAAATCTTCAACAGTGATACTCCCTTCTTCCAGTTCCTGGGCGTGGGCATAGATAATAGCTGTTCCATATGCATCCCGATAACTTTCTTTCATTAAAATCTTACCGGCAAATTTGGGGTCCCACAGACATTCCCAGGTGCTGGCCTCTTCTTCTGTGACATACGTCGTGTTGTACAAAATACCGGCTGTTCCCCACATGTAGGCAACAGCATATTCACTGGCCCTTTTTCCGGGTTGGCTTAATTTGTCTATTTGGTTCCGTATATAAGGAGCTATATTCGGAAGGTAATTTATGGAATGATTAAAGTTAGTATCAATCGGAAGTAATAAATCCTTTTTTAGCATCCGCTCAATAATATACTCCGAAGGGCACACGACATCATAGTCTTCATGGCCGCGTTCAATTTTAGTGAGCATTACTTCATTGATATCAAAGGTCTGATAAATGATTCGGATTTCTTCACCGGTTTCCTCTTTATAATATTCTTTGAAATCATTCAGTACACTTTCATCAATATAATCAGCCCAGTTATAAATCTTCAGGATCTGTTCCCGGTTGCCCTGAGAGTTATAACAGCCCGTGAACAACCAAGTGAGAATGAGGAAGGATAATATGTTTCTTATATTCATAATTTAGATTCTTTGTTTATCTCTTTGTCTTTCAGCTCTTTTGTTGATGATGATCAGTAAAGCCAGTACTACTACAAATATAATAGCTGAAAGCGGACGAAGTTCGGGAGTTAATCCTCCTTTACGCGCATCAGCATAGATGTAGGTGGATAAGGTTTCCAGCCCTTGGTTACCAATGGTAAAAATGGTTACGGCGAAATCATCAATCGAGAGAGTAATTGCTAAAATGAAACCACTAATCATTCCAGGGCGGATTTCAGGTATAATCACTTTACGTAATGCCTGCATCGGAGTTGCACCCAGGTCGAGCGCAGCTTCATATATATTCGGATTCATTTGCTTTAGTCGCGGTAGTACGCTAAGAACTACATACGGAGTACAGAAGGTAATATGTGCCAATACGACGGTGGTGTATCCTTGAGTTATACCTAAGGAAACAAATAAAAGGAATAAAGAGATACCGGTGATAATGTCTCCATTTAAAATGGGAATACTATTTACCAGGCCAATGGCTTTTTGTGACCGGTTCTTTAGATTAAAGATGCCGATGGCTGCCATGCTTCCCAGTATAGTGGATACGGTGGCAGCAATCAGGGCGATACTGATCGTATTGAGCAAGGCATTCATCAGGGAACGATGAGAACCTGTATCGAAGAGGGACGTATATAGCTTGGTAGAGAATCCGGTCCAGTTACCTAGTACTTTCGCTTCGGTAAAAGAATAAATAATAATGATAATGATGGGTGAATAGAGCAACAATAGCAATATCCATAAATATGTTTGGGCGAAAATCTTCTTTACCATAGTCCACCTCCTTCATTGGCTGTTTCTTTATCACTACTGCTAAACAAAGATGTGGCAGCAATCAATAGTAACATGATTAAGGATAAAGCGGCACCATAATTCCACATACTATTATTGATGTTCTCCTGGATAGTGGTACCAAATAGTTTTATATTGTTCATCGTGAGCAATTCGGCAATGGCAAACGTTGAGATAGTAGGCATGAAAACCATCATAATACCACTCATGACTCCCGGCATGGATAACGGAAGCACCGTTTTAATGAATACCTGTGTCGGTGTGGCACCCAGATCCTGCGCCGCTTCGATATAACTGCGATCCATTTTCAGCAACGTGTTATAGATGGGGTAGATCATAAAAGGAATAAAATTATATACCATACCAAAGATAAGAGCCCCTTCTCCCAGCGGCAATTCAAAGAAATCGAAAAGAGCTACGGTAGCCAATGTACGTACCAGTATATTTACCCACATGGGTAAGATAAATAGCATGACCATAGTGTACGATTTATTCAGTTTGCTGTTACTTAGTATCCAGGCAGCCGGATAACCCAGCAATATGCAGAATGCCGTAGTAATAATGGCAATACCAATAGAATATACAAAGGTATTAATCGCTTCGGGGTGGATAAAAAACTTCTCGAAGTTCTCAAAGGTGAGATGACCGTTTTCGTCTGTAAATGCGTAGACGACAATCAGCAACAATGGTATAACAATAAATATAGCCGCGAAAATAAGATAAGGTAACGACCAGCTTTTACGGGAAAAGAAATAGGTTGCTAATTTTTTATTCACTTCTTTTACTATTAGTGGGTTTCGACTTTAGTTAATTGAATGGCATCCGGAGGAATTGAAATACCTACACGGTCACCATCATCCCATACATCATTGGTATCGACGTAAACGTCTTCATCCCAATCGGAATGTATCGTCAGATGGTAATGATCTCCTTTGTAGAGAATAAATTTCACTTCTCCGGTAAGTACGCCGTCTTCTTCATTGTCTTGCAGAATGACTTTCTGAAAAGGAACTTCTACTTTGACGGGAGTTCCGGTCTCCATGCCATGAATGGTATTACATTCAAATGTACTTCCCAGGAATTCCACATGAGTAGCATCTATTACTTTTCCTTCGAAAGTATTGGTTACCCGTTCCTTCTTCATGATATGAATATCGAAAGGTTTCACAAGCAGCCCTACTTGTTCTCCTACTTTAAACTGATGGTAATCTTGTACCAATATTTCATACCCGTTGCAGAGAACAGTCATTTCATAATGCACACCTTTAAAAATAGAGGATTGCACAACTCCCCGCAGCTGAGCTATATCCGATTCGGGGAATATATATACATCTTCCGGGCGAACAACTACATCCACCGGAACATTTTCGCCAAAGCCTTCGTCCACACATTCAAATTCGGTATCGCAGAAACGCACTAGTTTATCCTTTATCATCGTTCCGTTCAGAATGTTACTTTCGCCAATGAAGTCTGCTACAAAAGAATTGATGGGTTCATTATATACATCGGTAGGCGTACCTATTTGCTGAATACGTCCTTCGCTCATCACTACTACGGTGTCACTCAGTGTAAGGGCCTCTTCCTGGTCATGGGTTACATAAACGAAAGTAATACCTAAATTTTTATGCATTTCTTTCAGCTCCATCTGCATATCTTTGCGCATTTTCAGGTCGAGGGCTGCCAAGGGCTCATCCAGAAGTAATACTTCTGGCTCATTCACAATGGCACGAGCTATGGCAACACGTTGTTGCTGGCCACCGGAAAGAGAATCAACATCTCTGTATTCATAGTCAGTCATACCTACCATTTTGAGTGCAGCTTTCATTTTTTTTTTTGTAATGTCTGCTTTGCTCATTTTCTTCAACTTCAACCCGAAAGCGATGTTATCATACACATTAAGGTGCGGAAACAAGGCATACTTCTGGAAGACGGTATTTACCGGACGCTTATGGGGTGGTACCTGTGTAACTTCTTTTCCTGCTATTTTAATCTCACCTTCGGAAGCGGTGAGGAAGCCACCAATTATACGTAACAACGTAGTTTTTCCACACCCTGATGGTCCTAAAAGAGTGATGAATTCACCTTTTTTTACGTGTAAAGTGATATCGTCCAGGGCCGTCTTCTCTCCAAAAAACCGGGATAGATGATTAACTTCGATAATGATGTTGTTCTCTTGCATCTCTTTATAACATTTTAGGGGCCAAAGTTATATATTTCGTTAATACATAACAAAATGAATTGGAAAATAGCTTATCTTTGCCGGATAAATATTCACTAAAAGTACATAAAAATGAAAAAGTTATTTTATCTGTTTGCTGTTGCAGCTTTGATCAGCTCTTGTGGTGGAGGAAAAGGCTATAAGGTAACGGGCAAGGTTGAGGGTGCTGTTGACGGAGATACAGTGTTTTTGATGGAGCGTTCAGGCCGCGAATTCAATAAAGTAGACAGTGTTGTCATTAAAAAAGGAACCTTTACTTTTACTGGAAATCAGGAAACTCCGGTAAATCGTTTTATTGTATATGCCGCAGATGAAAACCCGATGTTTGTTGATTTCTTCCTTGAAAATGGGAACATTGATGTAACCTTAGGAGCAGAAAACGATAAAGTAATTGGTACACCGATAAATGATGCTTATCAGGATTTCAGGGAAAAAATGAAAGAAAATAGTTTTAAGCAGAGAGATATTTACCAATCAATGGCTGAACCTGAACTTACAGATGCACAAAAAGCAACCAAAGCTGAAGAACTCCAGTCAGCTGAAACAGAAATGGTGGAAATTATAAAAAATACTATCAACAATAATATCTCTTCTCCCCTTGGTGAATATTTGTTAGCTATGTTCAATCCTTATATGGATTTTAATGAAGTGGGCGAACTACTGGCTAAACTTCCTGCTGAAGCACAAGCAAAACCGGATATGGTAACTTTAAAAGAACAAGTAGAGATAGGAAAGAGAACTGCTGTTGGCCAGAAATTTACGGATCTCGACTTGAATGATCCTGAGGGTCAACCTGTGAAGCTTTCTGATTATGCCGGAAAAGGGAAGATTGTTTTGGTAGACTTCTGGGCTAGCTGGTGTGGACCTTGCCGTCGTGAAATGCCCAGACTGGTTGAACTTTATTCAAAATACAAAAGGAAAGGATTTGAAATTGTAGGTGTTTCTTTAGACAGAGATGCCGCATCCTGGAAAAATGGTATTGAACAATTGAATATAACCTGGCCTCAGATGTCGGATCTTAAGTACTGGGAATCAGAGGCAGCTAAAACTTACGCCGTTCGTAGCATTCCTCATGTAATACTGCTGGATAAAGATGGTACTATCGTTTCACGTGGTTTACATGGCGAAGAACTTCAAGCTAAAGTTGAAGAATTAATGAAATAATAATATTCTTAATCATAGCTAAAGGGCGCAGATGGATTGAACACATCCTCTGCGCTCTTTTCGTTTTATCAAAAAGTTAATTATTTTATCTTTTTATTTTCATTTTGAATGATATTAATTGTTTTTGCTTACGAGCATAATTTTCAAAACCCATAAACTAGGAATTAATATCTGTTAAAACAGGGCCTTACTCTCTTATAAAAGGACAGTTTATTGCTTTTAGAATGGTGTTTTCGAAGATTTCCAGCTAAACTTGCGCTTATATGTACAAAGAGTTGCGCCCGTAAGTACAAAGAGTTGCGCCTGCAAGTATAAAAACTTGCGCCTGCAAGTATTGAAACAATTACTGAAAAAGGTCTTTTTTTCTCTGGAAGCAATAAAAATACACTCACTTTTAAATAATCAAAAAGATAAAGAATTTATATGTAAGGTATTGTGTTTCTTCGGTGATGTATTAATAAACTTTCTTTTTGATAGAATTTTTTCTTTTTATGAGTCTCTATGTGTTTTTAAAAATCGATTTCCTTGTGATTTTTGCTATCAGTTCCAACAGCACTCCGAAATAACGGATTCTGGACGCCTTTAATTAGCAAAGTGTCATACTGTCAGCTCAATAACCCCTTTATATTTTATCATAATAATGTATTGAATTGAAAAAGACTTTTAGGTGTGTTTATTGCGAATATTAACTTCTTCTTTTTTAAAACAAATAAACTCTTTTTATTGTTATATATAGGAAAAATCAACCTCAAAAAACCACATTATGAGCAGTATTCTAGAAAAGAATTTTAATCAGACAATGACTGCTATTGCAGATTTAGTAGATGGAGAAGTAGGGCAGAGTATAGGTAAAACTCCTTTCATTATTGTACAGGTAGCTTATGATGAAGAGAGCTTTCAGTTTCACAGTGCTGCTTTAACTCCCTCGGATGATGGAGTTATTCCTTCTGAACTGACTACTAATCCTTATTATAATATGGTTCTTGTTGTAGATGACATTGAGGAAGTCTATCCGACTTTTCGGGATAAATATCTTTTCAAACTGGCTTACTCTGATATTAGCTTTGCATTATATACTGCTTATCGCAATGCATTAATGAGTGAAAATGGTGAATATACTTTGCATACCTCATTTTTTAAACCAACTATAGGAGATTCATCCTGGGCTTATAATGATGTTTTGAAATATTCGGATCTGGGTCATTTCGGATGCTGGTTTAATTTCGATAAAGATTATAAGCAGGTAGATATACAGGCAGACAATGATTTGATTGCTCAATATGCGGAATTAAAACCTGCCAGACGTACGCTTTTATAATTATAATAAAGGTATCCGCATGATGTGGACACCTTTATGGCCATTCTATTTGGTAGCTTCAATTATTCCTCTGAAATATCCAATAGATTCTCCTATTCCAATAAAAGGATCCTGCATATTCTTTTCATGTTCAAGGCTGCAAACACCATCATATCCAACTTCTCTCAGCGCTTTAATGAAAGCTGGGAAATCAATGATCCCTCTTCCTATTTCAACCGAGTAGCCAGCTTTTGTGTTTCCGGTTACATCTTTGATATGAATATCAAAAACACGGGAATGGTATTTCAGTAAATCATTTACCGGATCTTTTCCGTTTCTAACATCATGGCCAATATCCAGACACATACCAATTCTGGGATCCAGGTCTTTTGTATGATTCCATACATCGTCGGCATCAGGATACAATGCAATATCCGGTCCATGAAGGTGAATGGCATAATGGAAATCGTATTCCTTCACCTTCTGGTCTATATAAGGTAAAAGTTCTACATTAGGCACTCCCACGATAAGTTTTACACCCACTCTTTTGGCATATTCAAAACCTCTGTCCACTTCTTCTTTTGTTTTCATGTAGATGGGGCCAACTGCATAGCCTGTCACACCATTTTCAGTCAGTTTTTGGTGGAATTCACGAATCTGCTCATCTGTACTGTTAAAAGGCAGGTGGAAGTCTTTTATGCACAAGTAATGAACATCGGTTTTCTTCATCACTTCTAGTGTCTCGTTCAGGTTGAATTTAACGAAAGTGTAACCAGCCATACCGATCTTGAATGTATCGTTAAACTCAGGAGGAAGCTGTTCGCTGGAAAGTTCTTTGATTTTAATGTTCTTGTATGAAACTTCATCACCATGGTCTTGGAGAAGAATGTGTCCCTGAACATGGTTACCAAAATTAGGCCAGTTAGCATATTTGCTATATGCCACCAGTGCATCGAATTCTTGTGTATTTCTGATATATTCAAGGATTTTGACTTCATTCAAATAATGCTGAACCTTATCACCATTAACAATAACCATGGCTGTATTGAAGCCATTCTTATCAAAATTGTATCCCTTTACTGTTTTATCGGAGGGTATCAGGTCGTATAGAGAACCCAATGTACGGTTACCGTTTACTCCTAATTTTGCATCGGGATGATTGTCGTCATCTAAGATCTGAAATTCACAACCAATGGCAGAACCTTCTCCCTTATTTAAATCAGGGTCTACGAAATACTTAATACCACTGTTTGCCCCTTTGGTGATCTTGAAATCAACTTTCAGAATAAAGTTTTTATATTTTTTTGTAGTGACGATGTCTCCACCGTTTGTGGATTCTTTTCCATCATTCGCGTGTACTTTCAAGAGACCATTTTTAATAGACCATCCGTTGGATGGGAATTGGTCGAGCTTTGCTCCCCGCCATCCTTCGGTTGTTTTTCCGTCCCATAACAAGTTCCAACCGTCTGCTATTTCTTTTGGGGATAAGGTATTATCCTGGGCAAATACATTCGCAGTGATAAATAAGGCTGTAAATAAAAATATTTTCTTCATATTATTCTGGTTATAGTTTATAGAATTCTTCCCATCCTTTTCGTGGAGGAATTTGTGTTAGGAATGCGTCGGCAAATGGATTATTGGTAATTCGTTTGCTGTCTCTGTTGAATTCTAGTTTGGTATTGAATCTCTGAGCCATTACACCTAAAGAAAATACCTGGCTCAAAGGCCCATGTATTTCGAAAGGAGAGCGGGTCTTTTCTTCACCCATACAAGCCAATAAGAAATTGGCAAAGTGGTTAGAAGGGCTCTTCGGAACTTCCGGGAGTGATGATTCCATCGATTTAGCTTTCTCTTCGGGTATGATTGAAAGTGTACTTCCGTGAGATCCTCCTTTGAAAATAAGGTCTTTACTATATATAATCTTTCCCGGATTCAACTTGGTGGGTTGAAGTTTTACTCCAGCTACGGTGGGGATATTAGGATCAATATCGGATGTACCATAACCAGCAGGAACTTCGGGGACATTGTTTACTCCGTCATACCAGATGATATCTACTGGGGGCATGTTTCCTCTTTGTGGAAAGCGGAAGAGAATGGTTGAAGCCATAGGGAAGAAGTAATCATTATGCCCTTCTACTTTCAAGGCTGTAACCTCGTAGGGCAATCCCAGTTCCAGGAATTCGTGAATAGTATCCAGGATATGAGCACCCCAGTCTCCCAGTGCACCCATTCCGAAGTCATACCAGCAGCGCCATTGTCCGTTGTGGTAGTCTTTGTTGTATTCATGATATTGTGCTGCGCATAACCATGTGTTCCAGTCCAGAGTTCCAGGTATAGGTTGCGCTTCGGGATATTTATACATGTTAGGATCGAATTTATGCCATCTTCTTTCGCCGTTCATGTGGGCCGTTACAGCGGTAACATCTTTGATTATGCCTGCGTCTTTCCAAGCTTTGAATTGAAAATAATTGGCTTCGGAATGTCCCTGGTTTCCTACTTGAGTAACTACCTTAGAGTATTTTTTAGCTGCCTGCATCATCAGTTCCGCTTCGTAGAAGGTGCGGGCCATTGGTTTTTCCACATAAATGTGTTTTCCTAATGCCATAGACATCATACATACAGGGAAGTGTGCATGGTCGGGAATACCGGCGCTCACAGCTTCTATTTCATTCCCCATTTTATCGAACATCTCCCGGAAATCCTTGAATCTTTTGGCTTTAGGGAACATAGCCATAATTTCCTGTGTTTGTGGTGCACCCATATCTACATCGCAAAGTGCAACGATATTGGCGAGACCGGTCTTATGAAAATCTTTGATAATTTCGGCTCCACGGTTTCCGATTCCGATACATGCCAGATTTACTTTTCTATTGGCTCCCTTTATATGGGAGTAGCTACTCGCGGCCATCGAGGAAAGTGGATTTAAACTATCCAGAAGTAGTCCAGCGCTAGCCAGCCCTCCGGCTTTTAAGAATTTTCTTCTTGTGATCATGGTGTATGATTATAATTAGGTTAAAGAATATATGGTACATTAAATTTTTTTACAAGTTCATCGCGTTTACAGGCTGGTGCAGCAAACAGGGCAGTAGATAACACTTCACCTTCAATGCCACTATCCGTTATGACAGATAATTTCTTTAAACTCTCGATAAATTGCCCTGTATAGGGGGATATGATGTGTTTGGGCTTGTTGTTTTCATTTCCTGAGGTTGTTAAACATTGATTGCTCAGAGAGCACTCTTTGTTTGTAATTCCTTCTTTTCCAAGATTGATTTTCCATGCTTTGCCATTGGGATGATTTCCTAAGGCTAGGATTGAACTATTCCCCAGGTTGACTAAAGAGCTTGCAACTGATTCAGAAATTAATATCTTCCGTATTTGTTCCAATCCATATCCTTTGAGGAACCCGGATAAATCTAGTTTTATCCCTTTCTGCCGAAAGAAAATACATTCATCGCTTACTTCCAATTTCTGAAATGTTTGCTTGTTATAATTATCCGACTGTATGGTAATATCAAAATAGCCATCTGTTTTGTGATAGAATTCTTTGCAAACTCTAATCATTCGATGCAGCTCTTCACTAACCGAAACCGAACCTAAGTCCGCAGAATGATTTACATGGCTCAATTCACTGGAAGGATTAAAATAGCTAGCCATTTTCTCTAACCTGTTTAGTTCAGTGTAAATCAGGTTTATGATTTGCTTTAGTTTCGGTTCATCTTCACCACATAATAGTATATCAGCTCGTGTATGCATGGAGAAGAACCAGGCATATAACACTTTATTTTTATAGAAGAACCCTATTTCCTTCATTTAGAAAAAGCCTTTTTTATTCCGAAGAACACCAACCGGATAAGAATCCAGATGCCATATAAGATAAGAGAGGCAATCAACACAAATCCCAGGGAAGTCAGCATCTCCCAGGCAGTAGTGTTGTAACGTATAATTGCATATATATTTAACAAGTTAGCAATGAGGAAACAAATGATGAAGGAGATCAATTCAGTTTTTTTTCTTTTTGTTGTGATAACTGTATCTTTCATATTATGCCTCCTTTACTATTCTTTTGTGATTCAAATAATCGATTTTATATTTATCAGGGAAGGTCAGGATTTCATTCTTTTGTAAGGCTTCATCACCCCATAACGCCAGGACACTGGCATAATAACATTCTTCAGCGATATTCTCGGGTTGTTTTTTAGTGATTACGGATTCTATAAAAGCATTTACGATCAGGTCGGAGCCGTCGCCGCTAGGTTGCTTACCAAGAATGAACTCACCTTTTTGTTCCTTTCCGGTTTCCGGTGCCCAGCTTGTGCCTGCCATGGGTAGTGAATCGAATATATTGCTCTCAATTTCATTGATCATTTGAATGAAAGCCGGAGAAGGGGCAACGTTTTCCCAGTAGAACGTTCCTTTTTCCGGGGTAACTGTGCCTAGGTGCCCGAGTATTTGCTCTTCCAGGCCATTCATTTTGTTGGAGATAACAGATTCGAATGTCATCTTGACTCCATTCTCAAAAACATAGATACAATTGATATTATCATATACTCCCCGACCGTCTTTCCAACAGGTAATAGCTCCGTGACCCGTTACTTTTTCGGGTAGGGTACGTAGTGCCCAGCTTCCAATTTGCAACTGATGACATGCCAATTCTGTCATAAGCCCTTTGGAAGATTCCCTGTATAATCTCCAATTGATCAGGCGTTCCAATTCCGGAGACGAAACCTCCCGGCGCCAATCTCCATTTCTGAACCAATAAGTACGAATGGCTTCAATATCACCAAACATACCTGAATGGATCATTTCCATAGCCTTGATATAGCGGGGGTCGAAAAGGCGCTGCTGTCCTCCAAAGAAAATCAATCCGCTTTCTATATGTTTATCGTACATTCTGAGGCATTCTTCGATCGAATAACCTGTGGATTTCTCACAATAGACGTGTTTCCCAGCGTCATAAGCGTCCATTGTCATTTGGTAGTGCAGGTTAAGTGGAGTGGCTATAAACACTGCATCCACTTCTTTATCTTCAAGTAATTTTCGATAGTCTGAATAAACTTTTGCTTTAGGGACGAGTTTCAATGCTTCATCAATAGAGGGTTGATAGATATCGCAGATAGCGACAATTTCAGCCTTTTTGTTTTTGCAAAGGAAGTCCATCAAGAGCCTTCCCCTGGAGCCTGGGCCGATAATACCTATTCGTGCTTTTTCTCCAACAGTGTCATTTCTTTCGGCAAATGCAGATAACCATGGAGTAGAGGCCAAAAGTGCTCCAGCCCCTGCCATCCCTATGTTTTTCAGAAAGTCTCTTCTTGTAATCATAGCCTTTTCCTAATGATATTATTCGCAGCAACGCGCCGCAGCAAACATATTCTCTTTTAATACTTTTAGCAAATATAAGTCTAGATTATTACCAACTCGATTAATATTTCTATTAATTGTAAGGGAAAACAGAAAATTAATTAAAAACAGTTTGGGAATGAGGTGTAGGATAACTGGATTTTGCTTAAAGGGAAAAGCATTTATACATTACAAAAAAATTAATTCTTTCGTATTATAGCCTGAACCATTTATGAGGGAGTGGGTAAAATAGCAAATACCTTGAAGCTGAAACTTTGCAGTTGACTAGTCTAGTCCTAAATAAGCGCTACAGTTTTTATAGTACTAGTCAACTAAATTATTTTTTATGAATAGGCTAATCTATTAAATATTCGCCTTCTTGTTTTTTAAGGTATTTCATAAACTCGCTACCGAATGCATCCTCCGGAGCAATAGACTTATTATACAGTTCTACAAACTTAACGGGCGAGGTAAACGTTCCTATCATTTCTTTTTCATAGCCGGCGTTCTTTATCACGGTAGACATATAGTAAGCATTTGGATGTCCGCCGAAGTAAATGAAGCCGTCCAAACTCGAATTGTACTTTTTCTCGTCTATATCCCCATGCAGGAAAGATAAAGTCAATTTTTCTAACTCCCGCAGAGTCTGTGGAGTTTTATCGTAAATTTCATTATATTCATCAACGTAGCTATCGGGAAGTCCCAACCTCTTGAATTGGGACGAGAGATCGGAGAGCGATTTTTTGTCTATCTGGTCGGCGATTCCTTCGTTTTGCCAAAGATGGAGTAATTGTATAAGTCCTTTTGCCTTGCTCTTGTCTGTGAAGTATCTGCGATATGCATGGAACATCTCATGAGCAAGAGTATTGACTTTGTCCTCCTCACTTTGTTTGCGGAAAAGGTTGGCATCCCAGACTATTCTGCCTGGATAGCTCAAAGCGTCAGGTTCCATGCAAATGATGTCTATGGGAATAGGGGCTATCAGCGAATCGACCGGATTTACGAGAAAGTTTTTCAATCTCTTCTCCGCATCAGCCATCAGCTTTGCGCCGTTTATAGTGTACAGTTGCTTCTTTACAGCCGTTTGATTTTCTTTGGTGTCTATGAAGTTGTTGAGCATTACGTGTAGTAACAACGCTCCCCAGTCCGATACTATTTCTTCCACAGAAATACTCGTGAGACTGTCTCTTTCAGCCGCTCTTGACGGATTATATGCCAAGTCCATTGCCTTGCGGACAAACTCGCCCTTTTCGTCGAAACTCTCCTCTATATTTTTGCGATAGCCCTGAGTTTTGAACAGTTCATTCCACTCGTTTTCAGTTATCTCGAATCCTGCCGTTATCTTGTCGGCAATGCGAAAGAAACTTTCGGCAGAAGTAATGTCGACGTACATTTCAGACTTGTTACTGGTAGAGTTACAAGAGAACATAAGTCCCGCCACCATGATTATAAAGAGTTTGTTCATATAAATAAAGGAAGGTTTTCTTATTTTCATAGTACATTACTTCTTAATGGATATACAATATATAACAATATGTAAATTTAGCAAATATCTATAACCCACCCAATATTAACTTTAAAACTTTTTCACTAACTTAATATGCGGTCTTACTGATTGTCTCGGCTCCTTATACTTCTGTTTGAACCAAAATTATTTATCATTGAATTATTGGGGGGTATGCAAATTTACGCAAGGTGCTGAATAAGAAATGTATAACAAAGTTCAGAATTTTTTGTTCCAGTAACCAGATGGCAACGGAAATCCTACTGTGTTTTGCTGAAAATACCGTTTTTAGCCCATTACAATACAAAGCAAAACAGAGCGTAACGAACGTTGCTTCAGCTAATTCGCTACACTCTGCTCAATCCTATTTTTTGCTTAAAAATTTATTTTAGATTTATTTTCTTTGCTACATCCCGTGGAACAGCATCTTTATGTATTACAATATTCATGGTTTTATATTTGGTAAATGCTTTTGAAGCATACCATGTGCCATCATATATATTGTTAGTCCCCCAGGAATTTTTTACCTTATAATATTCTTTTCCGGTTTGGTCTTTAGCGATACCATAGATCAACATACCATGATCGTCAGTGGTTTCCCAATTATCGTAAGCGGTCTGGCGCATTTCCTGTGTTACTTCCTTTTCAGGACCGGGCTTAGAGGTAGCTTCCTTTTGCTTATCGGCAGGAGTCATTCCTGTCCAACGGGCCATATCAGATCCTGTCAGGTCGGTGCGTTCCATGTCGGGCAGTACGGCGATACCATTGCGGCTAAAACCCACTTCACTCACATCACTAGCCCAAGTTACAGTAAAACCTTTATTTACAGCATTATCAATTACGCTCATAAATTCGTCGATGGGCAAATTCCATGATGGGGCATTGCGCCAATTATCCGGAATTTCGAGAGCAAATTCTGTATAAAAGGGATGATGAGTGTAAGAAGTGAATGAAATGTAATCATCTGGGTTAATGCCTAATGATTGGGCAAAAGTTAGCGGCGTATAGTCTTTACCATTGTAAGTAAACACTTCAGGGCAGGCTCCCAGGTAATTGTCGTAAATAGCAATTAATCCTTCTTTCCACACCGGAGTCAGTTTTTTTAACTTACTTTGGGCGATGGCATTTACATAGCCTTCTGCTACTGCATCCAATTCAGAGTGTATCGGGAGTGCTTCACCGTATCTGATACCTGGCATAGCTTCCTGAGGTACTAATCCATAGTTTTTCAGGCAGTAAAGAACATCGTAAAAACTTCCTCCCGGAGAGAATGAACCTTCACCATGCAGACGAACATATCTTTCGCCCCGATCAATCATGGTATGATGTACCACAAACATTTCCGACAGGTCGTATTCACCTTTTCCCATACGGAGTAATTCTGATTCGATAAGACCAATTCCGGAGAAACTCCAACAAGTGCTGGAACGGTTTTGGTTTTTAACGGAGGTAACAGGGTTTTCTTTGATGGTTGTAAACACAAATCCTTCTTGCTGATTTTCTTGTGCCATGCCGTTAAGTGTGAAAGCAATCAGCATGGCAACCAATGTAAATTTCTTTATCATAAGATTGAATATCTAGGTTATATATATGCAAAGTTACATTTATATTTGGAAAGAAAGAGGGAAGAAGGGAACAATTATAAGATAAACCGTAAATGTAATAGATTGTTTTATAGTGACAAGTGTAGTAAAAGAAAAATATTTTTCAAACTCGCTGAGAAAAGCTATCTTTGAAATGGAAAAAGCAGGGATGAATTCTCTTCCCTATTGATTATCAAGAAAAACAAAATGAAAGGAATAATAATAAATGAAAGAACCGGATTAATACTGGAAGGTGGGGGTATGCGGGGAGTATTTACCTGTGGAGTACTTGATTTCTTCATGGATAATGATATACGTTTCCCCTATACTATTGGTGTTTCAGCAGGTGCCTGCAACGGACTTTCTTACATGTCAGGGCAGCGCGGCAGAGCAAGGTACAGCAATATAGAGCTGCTTGAAAAATACGATTATATTGGTTTGAAACATTTGTTCAGGAAGCGGAATATCATGGATTTTGATTTGCTTTTCCACGATTTCCCCGAACATATCCTTCCTTATGATTATGAGGCTTACTTCAATTGTCTCGAACGGTATGAAATGGTTACAACTAATTGTATTACTGGTGAAGCCTGTTATTTTGAAGAGAAAAAAGATAAGAAACGGGTGATTGATATTGTACGGGCCTCCAGTAGTCTGCCTTTCGTCTGTCCGATAGCGTATGTAGATGGCATTCCGATGCTGGATGGAGGATTGGTGGATTCAATACCGTTACAACGGGCTATTGATTTAGGATATACTCAAAATAATGTGGTTGTTCTTACTCGCAACCGCGGTTACAGAAAAGAAAGCAAAGACAGGAAGGTACCTTCTTTTTTATACCGTAGATACCCGAAAGTACGAGAAGTTTTTGGTCGGCGTGGAGAAATCTACAATGCTCAACTCGAAATGGTTGAGCAAATGGAGGACGAGGGATCTATCCAAGTGATCCGCCCCATAAAACCGGTTCAGGTGGATCGAATAGAACGCGATGTCAATAAACTTATTGATCTTTACCAGGAAGGGTATGAATGTGCGGAGAAGTCATTTCTTTCTTAGTGCTGAATTAGGTATTAAATCTTTCTTTAACTTTATTTATTAACTTTTTTTCACTGCTACAATTCTTCCTTTAAATTATTAATTAACAGCTAATTATAAATCATTCTTCCTTTCTTAAATCTTAAAAATAGTCTAATTCATATTTTTCTGAAACAAAATCTCTTTAAAATGGTTATTAAAAAGAGAAGATATATAAAGTCCGATTGATCGTTTCCGGTTGAAACGAAGTTTAAGTGAAAAACGGTTGTTTCTTAATAATATGAATGTAAATAGTACAAAAATATTGTACGTTTTATGGGGCTGTCCTAATAAAACGTTTCTTTTCTGCATTCTATTCTTTTTCAGTATTTCTATAAAGGCTAATGGTAATGATATAAATAATTACCTGCAAAAAATTAATAGTTATACGAGGTTTGTAGCTCCAAACGCTTCAACAGAGAAAATGTCAAGCATGCATGCTCTTGCTATGCCTTCAACCAAAGTTTTTGGGATGGAATCTCTTTCTTTTTGGGAAAAAAATAAAATGTCTATAGCCATTTCCGGCTTTATGGGTATTGTTCTCCTCATGTTTATTCGATTACTGATTGTGGATAAAATCCGCAAAGCACGAAAGTGCGAAAGGGAGTCAATCGAAAGCTATAAGAGTCTGATAAATAATATGCCCATTGTATATATCCGGTGCGAGGTTAAATTTGATGAAGATCATATTCCAGTTAAACTTTTGATACGAGATACAAATACAATTTATAAAAAAATATTTTATCCTGAAGAGGAGGTCATTGGTAAAGATGGGGAGAGTATCAATCATGAACTGTCCTTTGAATTATTAAAATATATCCGTATAGCATTGTCAGAAAGAAGATCGGTGACTTACCATTATTTCATGGAAAAGAAGGAAAAGTTTTTTGATATAGTGATTAGTTTATCCAATCAGCCGGGTATAGTTGATTTATTTTTTATCGAAAGTACGGAACTATATACCACTCAGGTGAAATTACAGACTGCTAATAATGAGCTTTCATTAGCATTACAGATTGCGGAGATTATTCCTTGGAAGTGGGATTTGGTAAAAAAAACAATTGTCTGCGACAGTAATAAAGCTTTTTCTTTCAATAATTTAAATCTTGATACAGAAGATCCGATAGAAATTCCGGATACTCATTATTTTGCAAAAGTATGCAAAGAGGATAGAGAAAGAGTCCAAAAGGCTTTTACTGCTTTGAAAAAAGGAAGAACAGATAAAGTGAAAGAAGAATACCGTGTATTGAATACGGATGGCAAACATTGGAAAATAGATTGGGTAGAAGTACATGCTGCTGTGGAAAGAAAAGACTCGGATGGTAAGCCCTTAACGTTGTTGGGCTCTTCCCTAGTTATTACCGAAAGGAAAAAAAGGAGCGAGAGTTAATCATTGCCAAGGAAAGTGCGGAAGAATCCAATCGGCTGAAATCTGCTTTTCTGGCAAATATGAGTCATGAAATACGAACTCCATTAAATGCCATCGTTGGTTTCTCTAGTATTCTGGAGGCTACTGATGATATAGAAGAAAAGAGAGAATATATAAGTCTCATTGAGACTAACAATGCATTATTATTACAATTAATCAGTGATATTCTTGATCTGTCAAAAATAGAAGCCGGGACATTGGAATTTATCTATAGGACGTTTGAGTTGAATGAATTGATGAGAAGCCAGGAAAGTATCATGCAGCTTAAATTGGTTAATGGAGGGGTAAAACTAAAATTGGAATCTACTTTACCAGAATGTTGGATATGCTCAGACAAAAATAGACTTAGCCAGGTTCTTTCAAACTTATTGAATAATGCTATCAAATTTACCTGTAATGGCGAGATTACTTTTGGTTATAAGTTGCAAGAACAGGAAAATACACTTTATTTTTACGTCAAGGATACGGGAAAAGGAATTCCTCCTGAAATGAAAAACACCATTTTTGGCCGTTTTGTAAAACTTGATAGCTTTGTACAGGGAACTGGATTAGGTCTCTCTATTTGCCAGGTAATTGTTGAGCATTTGGGTGGTAAAATTGGTGTGGATTCTGTTGAAGGAGAAGGATCAACTTTTTGGTTTACCATACCTTATAAAGCAGCTGAACGCCTCAATGATGAAACACGGGTATTAGATAATTTTATGGAAGAAATAATAATACCTAAGGAGCAAATCAAAATATTAGTGGCAGAAGATAACCCAGGCAGTTATAAGTTAATTCGATCTATTCTTCAAAATGAATATCAGATAATTCACGCGTATGATGGTAGAGAGGCTGTTGAACTTTTTAAAATACACACTCCCCATTTAGTGTTGATGGATATTGGTTTACCTGAACTAAATGGGTGTGAAGCAACTAATGAAATACGCAAGATATCTCCCCATGTACCTATAGTTGCCGTAACGGCTTTTGCTTATACCACGGATGAACAATATGCCTTGGAAAATGGATTTGATAAATATATGGCAAAACCTATTAATGCGGAAAGGCTCAAACAAGAAGTATTAAATGCACTGAAGAAATATGTGATGTTAGTTTAAAAATCAAAAAGTTACATCCTGGATCTTTGTGGAATACTTATAATTTCTGAATATAATAAAGTTCATTTTCACAAACATCCAGAATGCTCTCTTTTTTAAAAATGTCTTTTCGTTAATTGCCCCAGAGAAGTTTAAATTATAAATTATACAATAGGACAAGGACAAATACTACTACATGAATGAGAATCAGAATTCCGTTGTTAATCATTTTTGTTTTCATGATGTGGAGTGTTTTAGAATGAGCTTGTGTTAATTATTAGATTATTGTGGGGTCAAAGGTAGAAAAAAAGTTATAGATCCTAGCGTTTTCTCTTTTATTTGTAATTTAAAGTACATAAAATGTAAAAAATGAAAATTTATTTAATAAATTAGGAGTAAATTGTTCATGTAGCTTTCAATTTGAATAAAAGAATACGGCTTCTGGTAAAATATTTTCTACTTGAAGCCGCATTATGAATAAGGTTTTTATTTATTTAAAAATAACCACTTCCCATGCCCGCAAATAGTAAGCTCGCAAAGAATCCCCAGAAAATAATCATTAAAATAATGCCTATCAGCATAAAGATGAGAGAAGCTTTTGCCCAGTTGGCTTTACTTACTGGAGTACCGCTACCAAAAGCCCATACAAATAGCATGATAATATTAACAAATGGGATTGCCATAAGAATCATAGTAATAATCCAGTCTCCTACTGTAATCACAGATTGATTTCTTTTTGAGATTTGTTCTTGATTCGTAATAACTGTTTCTTGGTTTTCCATAACTCTGATTGTTTTAGTGTTAGCAAATATTTATCTAAGTCCTCTATTGTCTAGCAAAGCGCCTGTTCCTGGTTTGGAACCGCGAAAGTTTATGTACATATCCATTGCATCCTCTATACCTCCAGGTGTCAATATATAATCACGGAATTTTCTGGCTATCTCCTGGTTAAAAATATCTCCACTTCCTACAAAAGCTTGATAAGCATCGCAATCTAATACTTCCGCCCAAATATAACTATAATATCCGGCAGTATAACCACCTCCCATCGTATGGTTAAAATAAGTAGTACGATATCGAGAAGGAATTTGTTTAATTAAACCTCGCTCACCTAATACTCTATTCTCGAATACCATAACATCCAGGTTAGCGGGTATTTCTTTTAGAACATGATAATCCATATCCAGATAAGAAGCTGCCAGGTATTCGGTTGTTGCAAATCCCTGACCGTATTTACCGCTTTTATCTAGCTTTTTAATTAAATCCGCAGGAATTATTTCCCCAGTTTCGTAATGCTTGGCATAATTTTTTAAAACTTCAGGTTCCAATACCCAATGCTCCATGATTTGTGAAGGTAATTCCACAAAATCACGGGCTACTCCCGATATACCATAATAATGTACATCCTTAAATAAGTTATGTAAGGCATGCCCAAATTCGTGGAATAAAGTATTGGCCTCATCAGCACTAAGTAATGCGGGTAGTCCCGGAGCAGGCTGACTGAAATTACATACAATCGTAACAATCGGTGCTACTCGTTTTCCATCTTTATAGGTTTGTGCACGGTAAGTACCACACCATGCACCACTTCGTTTTCCCTGACGGGGAAAATAGTCCATATATAAAACACCCAGGTGAGCACCATTTTTATCTCTGCATTCAAATGCTTCTGCATCCGGGTGAGGTAGAGGAATGTTTGCTATCGGACTGAAAGTAATACCATAAAGTTTATTGGCCACATAGAAAGCGCCGTCACGTACGTTATCAAGTTTGAGGTAAGGACGTATCTCATTTTCATCCAGGTTGAACTTGGCTTTTCTGGCTTTTTCGAAATAATATCGCCAATCCCAGGCTTCGGCAGTAAAGTTTTTGCCTTCTTTCCGGATTTCAGCTTGAATGTCAGCCAATTCTTCTTTCGCCTTTTTTAAAGAAGGTGTCCACAGTTCATTTAATAATTCGTAAACAGCTTCAGGTGTTTTTGACATACGTTCTTCCAGAATAAACGAGGCATAATTTTCATATCCCATAAGCTGAGCTTTTTCCAACCTTTTGGCAATTAGTTTTGATACTAATTCTTTATTATCATTTTGATTATTATTATTTCCCCGGTTGATATAAGCTGTGAATAACTTTTCTCTTAATGCACGATTTTCTGCATTTTGCAGGAAAGGCAAGGTACTTGGATTGGCTAATGTAAATATCCATTTACCTTCTAATCCGGCAGCTTGTGCAGCCTGAGCAGCGGTGGCAATTTGAGTCTCTGTAAGCCCTCCCAGATCCTCTTTCTTTTCAATTACTAATTTATATGCATCAGCATCCCGGCGCATATTCTGTGAGAAGGTAATCTGTAATAAAGATATCTCGCTGTTAAGGTCACGAAGAATAGTTTGCTTATCCTGTGGGAGATTAGCTCCTCCCCGAATAAATCCTTTATAGGTTTCTTCCAGAAGTTTTTTCTGTTCTTTATTTAAATCTAGTGATTCTTTTTTATCGTACAGGGTCTTTACCCGCGAAAATAATTGAGGATTCAGACGAATATCATCAGAATGTTTTGAAAAGAGAGGAGACATTTTCCGACTGAGCTGATCCATTTCATCATTGGAATTGGCGCTATTTAAACCACTGAACACAATTCTGGCTTTTCGAAGTAGCTTCCCACTTTGATCCATGGCAACTACCGTATTTTCGAAAGTCGCTTCATCCGGGTTATTGCAAATGGCCTGGATTTCTGTAGCTTGTTCTTCAAGGCCTTTTAAAAAGGCTGGTTCATAATGCTCAAGTTTAATTTCTTGAAAAGGGGGCACACCAAAAGGAGTAGTGTATTCCGTAAAAAAGGGATTATTATCGCTGGTTTTTTCATCACACGCACTTGCTAGAATAACAAGTGCTACAGCCATCATGATTTTTTTCATTGACAATTTGCTTTATGAGGTTAATGTATACTAACAAAGATATGAAAAAAGCCTTAAACAGAACATCATGCACGAAAAATAGAGCAAGGATTATACGTTTTAGTATTTTATATTTGTATAGGAAGACTTGTTTAGGCAAGTTGAGCCAAGTTTTATACTCTTGTTAAATGCTAAAAGTAAGATATATGTTGGGTGAATTGTTGCAAAAGGAAATAGTGCATAATGCAGGAGCCATCTGTTCATTGTTGGAACGAAATAAGAGAATGACTATTGAGGATCTATGTGTAAATACTTCTGACGTAGAAGCAGCTATTTTATTATCATTAGGTTGGTTAGCCAGAGAAAATAAGGTAGTTTTTTTAGAACAGGAAGGATCTTTGGCTGTTGAAATGAATCGGCAAGAATCAAGTCTGTATTGTTAATTTTAGAAGCTTTCGAGCTTTTCACACCAATGATCCAGCACCTTATTATTTAAATGTTTCTTTGGAAATGTCATTATAATAAGGTGCTTTATAATCAAAAAGAAATAGTAAAGATTTTGTTTTTCTGATTGTTCGATTTCACCTTTTTATTCTCAATGGTTTTAATCTAACTGATTGAGATAAAAAGGTTTATATTTTTTATCGGGAAAAGTTCTTTGAGGATGCGGTTACTTGAGCAGTATTGGTGCGTTTTATGCATTTATTTTAGTATATGAGTATGAAAATATTCATTCATACACAATACATTAATTTAGGCTTTTTTATTAACCATAATACCAAGTTAGCTATGTCCATAATCGATGTCAGTAACAAAGCAGGAAGTATTTATTACTTATTAGAACAGGAAAATCGTTTGTCTGTAGAACAACTCATTCAGCAAACAGATTTAGGTGAAGCTTATATTTTAATGGCTTTAGGATGGTTGGCAAGAGATAATCGTATCGTTTTTCTCGAAACCGGTGGAGCTTTGTCTGTTCAGATTAACAGACCTCCTATGACAGAAATACATTATTAATCGAAAGCGAAAAACAATTGAAAAAGAACAAGAGATCAGCTCAAGTGAGCTGATCTCTTGTTTTGTGAAAACATTTTGTAAAGACAGAATGTTTAATACTGAAAATATTCTAAAAGACAGAAATATGGCAAAATTTGAAATTATTAAAAGGAAAAATGGAGAATTCCAATTTAATCTGAAAGCAGATAACGGAGAAATCATTCTGACTAGTGAAGGATATTCTGCTAAAGTAGGATGTAAAAACGGTATTGAATCTGTCAAAACAAACAGTCCCAAAACAGGCCGTTATGAGAAAAGAGAATCTGCAGATAATCAATACTATTTTGTACTGAAGGCTTCCAATGGACAAATAATCGGAATCAGCGAGATGTATAAAAGCGAATCCAGCAGGGATAATGGAATTGCCTCGGTTATGAGGAATGCTCCCGATGCTATGTTAGTTGATCTTTCAAATCAGAAATAAAAGAATCAGAATTTCACTCTTACCACTGCATAACCAAGGTCGGGTGTCCAATCAGGTCCATTTTGGATGAGACGAATTGCTTCCTTATCGGCCGATGGGCACAGGCTTTGAGTTACTTTTATATTAAAGGGTCTTCCACTTTCATTGACTTGAAAAGTAAGTCTGACATCTCCTTTTGCATAAGCACATTCATTGGTAGGTTGAACGAGATTTTTCTCTAAATATTTACGGTAAGATCTATCACCGTCTACGGGTTTAGGTGTCTTAATAATCGTAGACCTCTTTTTTTCTTCTTGACTAACTGGGACTTCTTTCAATTCCGTTGAAGTTTCTTTCATTGAAATCAACATTGGAGAATCACTTTTTGAAGGTAATGTAACCCGGTCGAAACCAATATAATTAACAGTAATGTTGCTGTTTTCTTTAGCCGCAAGATCAAAATTGCCATCAGAATCTGTATAGGTTCTGATATTAGTACCGGAAACAGATACACTGGCTCCTACAATAGGTCGACCGTCATTGTCGGTAACTTTGCCTTTTATTCTTTTTTCGGGTGGAGCAACAACTGATTCCTGCTTTGTTATTTCAATATCCACCTTTTTAGCTTGCATTGTTTCTTCCGGAGCTTGTATCAATACAGCGTTAGGAGAAGCTGATACGGGAATTTGGGGTCCCAAATCTATCATTGAGTCATTATCAATGGCAATAGCGGTTTCTTCTGTTGTTATTCCAGTTAAAGGTACTTGCGTAATTCTTTCCTCCGTAGATAACTCAGGTTTTGTTATTTCTTCAGTATTAATATTTATATTTGAATTATCAGTAACCAGTAAAATCTCTTCATCCATAGTTGAATGATTTTGGTTCATTGCCAGTGCATCAGAATTTTCCTGAATGATTGAATCAGCAGAGATATCTTCGTCATTATTATTTTCCGTTTGAGCTACTGGGAGCGAAGTTGCAGGAGGCGGGTTATTATTTATCTGAGTAGGAAACTCAAAGTTTTTAATTAAAAAAAAAGGTCCCTGTACCTACAGTAATTAATATAGCAGCAGCTATACTCCATGCTTTCAGATGATTGGATTCAGGTTTTGATTTGGTCGTTATTTGTTTCTGAAGTTTTTCAATGACTTTAACATGATTATCACGCACATTATCAAACCCATCAATAGCATCACTCATAAAAGGATCTCGCATGGCTTCGAGCTCAAGATCATGTGCTGCCTTTCCTTTTCGTGAACCATGTATATATCGTAATAAATTCATCTGGATTGCTTTTTAATGCAGTTTTTTAAATTACGCCTTCCATTCTGTATATTGCTTTTAACAGCATTTAATGAATATCCGGTTCGTTCTACAATATCAGCATAAGAACATTCATTCATGAAAAAATGAATGATGCTGATACGTTGTGAGTCGGGGAGTCTTTCCATGCATCTGCGTAAAGTCTCCAGCTTTTCATCATAAGGATCCTCTTCACACAATAGATGCAAAACTTCTTCCGATTCCATAAGTTCTCTTTTGGTTTCGACGAAAATTTCTTTATTTTCCTGGCGAATTATTTGTAAACAATGGTTTTTAGCCACACTATAAATCCATGTGCGAAATATATTAATCCTCTGACCGGGAATCTTTTGGATCAAATCTTCAAATAGTTGCATCACAGCATCCTGTGATTTATTGGGGTTCCGTAAATATTTCAGGCATAAGCCGTAAATTAACGGAATATAACGATTATATAATTCACCAAAGTATTCTATGCGGTCAGACGCTTTGTATTTCTCCAATAATTCTTCGTCTGATAATGTGGATGTTGTTCTATTGTTGATCACTGCGCGTCGTGTTTTTTTGCAAAAGTAGAAAAAAAATAATGAGGTTATGGAATTAACCTCAAAAATATATCTATTAGACAAAAATAGAATCTAAGTTAAAGAGAATTTAACTAATTTAAATAACAGTTATCAATAATAAAGTTATAGGATGGCTGACAATCTTATTTTACTGTAAAATGTACAGGTTCAAAAATCTTAGAGTAAAAGAAGGATATTTCTCCTGTATACTTTTAATATATAGTACAGTAATTAATGCGAACAATAAATCACAGAATAATGATGTTATAAATCGGGAATAAATTAAAGAAAGATTAAATAGAATTAAGAGTTTCTCACCAGTGAGGTTAACTTTACGCTCCATTGTTTTAAGAAAATAAAAAACTTTTCAGGAAATCATCTTTTCCCCCATTTT
This sequence comes from Bacteroides sp., assembly GCA_021201335.1. GTDB lineage: Bacteria > Bacteroidota > Bacteroidia > Bacteroidales > Bacteroidaceae > Bacteroides. Next base: position 47,476 of record JAJQFD010000061.1, read on the forward strand.
TTTATTACCTTAACCAAATATTAATCTAAGCCAATAATTAATCAATTAACAAAGAAATTCATGGAAGAAGTTAAGGTAACTACTACTGCAGCTCTGGCTGTATGGAATGCACTCAGTAAGACAATGACGGGAGTATCAATTCAGGAGTTATGTCAACAGTTAAAAATGACATTTGCTGAAGTGATATATGCTGTCAGACTGCTTGCCCGTGATTATAATATTGGTTTACAAATGCAGGGAGAACAACTTATTGTTGTTGGAATCGAATAAAGATCTTCGTTTATCTTTATGAAAGAAATAATGGTTGAAAGACCGGGGCCACTTTGGCTCCGGTTTTTCTATCCTTTAAAAAAGTGTATAACCTCTTCTTTATAGGTGGGAGATACTTCTATTTCAGTATTATCTTCTAGTACGACATATCCTCCTGAATTCTTGAAATAGGATTTTACATAATTGAAATTCACTATGTGTGATTTATGTACCCGAATAAAAGGATAAGGAAGTATTTCATGGAAATGTTTCAGAAAGCGGCAAACCATCTTCCGGCTCTTGTTTCTCAAATATATATCCGTAAAATTACCATTTCCCTGTAAACGTATAATCTCTTCCATTTTTACCACTTCGAAACCTTCCAGAGTAGGAAGGATCACCTGTTGTTTTTCAGGCTTGGATTCCCGGAAGTTTTCAATTAATATTTTATTCCGGTCAAATACTTCTTGTTTCAGGATGTGTTGCTGAACTTTATGAACGGCAATGATTAGTTCTTCAATACTGATAGGTTTCAGTAAATAATATGCTGCACTTTGGTTTAATGCCCGGAGAGAATATTCGGAAAAAGCGGTTACAAAGATTGTTTCGAAGTATAGATCCTTACAACCTTCGAGTACATCAAAAGCATTTCCAAAAGGCATCTCTACATCCAGGAAGACCAGCTGAGGTTTCAGCTCGTGTAATAAGGGGATAGCTTCGCGGCAGTTTAGTGCTTCACCTACCACATCAATTTGTGGACAATATTTAAATAAATAATTTCGGAGAGCTTCCCGTGCCGCTAATTCGTCTTCAACGATAACACCTTTTATTTTTAATAATGAATTCATGGTTTCATGATTTTCTTCTTCATCAGTGGAAAGGAAAGGGTAACCATTACTCCGGTTTCTTTTTCCTTTTCACGGATATCCAAGGATATATGAATGTGGTAAAGTTTGTTCAGTAGGTCAATCCGTTCGCGTGTATTGGTCAATCCACGGGAAGTATGTTGTTTCTGGTATTGGGTTTTCAGTTCCCGACTTTTCTTTAATCCGATACCATTATCTTCAATTTGTACATATAGGAATTTATCTTTGGGATAGATGAGTAATAAAAGTACTCCAGACTCTTCTTTATAACGCAATCCATGCCAGATTGCATTTTCCAATTGAGGTTGAATAATCATATTAGGGATGTAAACAGCATCCGCATCTATTGAATGATCCACCTTAATCTGATAATTAAATTTATCCCCGAAACGCATGTTTTCAAGATCCAGGTATTCCTTTAATTGCTCTAATTCAATGCTTAAAGGAATGAAATCTTTATTGGAATTTTCCATCATATTGCGCATCAGACGGGAATAAGAAGATAAATATTTATTCGCTTCCAGTTCATTGTTCTGTGCAATAAACTGGTTCACACTGTTCAAACTATTAAAAATAAAATGAGGATTCATCTCTCTTCGTAAGGATTGCAAAGCAATTCTTTTATTTTTCTTTTGAATGGCGTAAAGTGTTTTATAATCAGTAGAGTAAAAATCAGTATAATAAATATAGAACCTTGCAGAACGTGGTTAAAACGATTCTTCTTTACAATGAGTTCATCTTTTAAGGTACGTTCCTTTTCCAACTGGGTAATTTTTTCTTCATGCGTTTGGAAGAATTTCTTATCTATCAAGGTGCCATCATTCTTGATTAAGGTATCCAGCTTACTAATAAAATCATTATATAGATGAATTAATTTCGTCTGATTTTTTTTCTGGCGGTATTGTTCCACCAACAATTCCAGTATTTTTTTTGCTTCCAGTGTCTGCCCACTGTTAATTGCCAGTTGATAAGCATCCTGTAGAGAAGACAGGGCCTTCTCAGTACGATCCGTTTCGAGGTATATAGTGGATATTTCACGCAATTGTTCAACCTCCATTTGAGGATTGCTGTTGGTCCTAGCTTCATTGACTAATGCTTCGTTTACAGCAATGGCTTTTTCATATTGAGCATCCGCTACATAAGTTTTGGCTATCTCTTTTTTTATTTTAATAGCTTCTGTAGGCTCGTTTTGTATGTTATCCAGAGCATTGGATAATTCATGGATAACACCTTCTTTATCATCCATCTCCATCTTTACCTGAGCCATTTGTTGGTAAGCAACCATCGCTTCTTTTCTATTTTGAGCATTATTAGAGAGATCGATGTTTTTCTGAATCAGGTCGGATTGCACTTGCAGGTTATTACGATTCTTTAAACGCTGGGCATCATTTTGGTTTATCTCTTTGATGTCTTTTTGGCGACTGTTTTTAGCTGCATTATTGTAATTCAAGATCGCCAGGTCATATTTTTCCTGAATTTCCTGCACTTTGGCAATCTCTCTATAGGCAGAAGCAAGCGCTTCTTTCTCCTTTCCTCTAATATAAAAAAGGATAGCTTGGTTCAAAAAAGACTCTGCTTTAGCTGGTTCATTCTGATTGATCAATTCATGCGCGAGATTCATATAATCAGCAGCCAGTTCTGTATTTGGTTTACCTGTCTTCAAACTTTTAGAAAGCTTAGATGCAGCCTTGTTGGTACTATTATGCCTGATATTCATATAAAGGCTGTCTTGTCCGTAGCAAAATGCGGGCAAGATGAATGTAAGGGTGATGAATAAATATTTCAGGCGCATATCACTCTGATTCTGTTGTTATTGCAAAGTAAATACATTTAAAACTATTATATCGTATGTTTTACCCTTTAAAAAAGTGGGTTCACCCATTTTGCCCGGTTTAATAAGAAACAATCTCTTATTTTTGGATTAAGAAATTAACTTTATAACAGAGATATATGAAAAGATTAGTTCATTTTTTTATTCTCCATTTTTTAGGTGCTTTTATGTTGATAGGATGTAATAATACGACAGCCAAAAAATTATCAGAGACAGTATTTTTCAGAATACACCATTAGATGATGATGTGATTAACGAAGCTAAAATTCAAGTTGCCATTTTACTGGATACTTCCAGCAGCATGAACGGATTAATAGATCAGGCCCGCTCTCGCTTGTGGAATATAGTGAATACGCTTACCACTCTAAAGTTTAAAGGAAAAACTCCAGAAATTGAAATAGCCTTGTATGAATATGGCAATAATGGAATTTCGCCGGAAAAGAATTTTATCCGACAAGTAGCTCCATTAACAGGTGATCTGGAGTTACTTTCAGAAAAACTTTTTGCATTAACTACTAATGGTGGATCAGAATATTGTGGAGATAAAGCAATTAATCAATCCGTAGTAGATTTGACAATCTTGAAAGGATATACAATGTAAAAATAAAATATTCGAACTATTGTTTGGAGGGGAATAGTCTTTCAATCAAATAATAAATTTTAAAAGCCCTTTAGGAACCGCTGTTCCGAAGGGCTTTCTTTTTGTTAAAAACTCTGCTTACAATCCCATACCATCTCTGGCGGAGGAGTTATATTATTTATGCTTTCTCTGATATAAACACCTTTTGAAAGGCATTTAAATTAATGTGATGCTATGTTTGTGTTGCCCTAACTTTTCACAACATTTTGATTAAAAACTTGTAAAATTTAGCCATGATTTAATGACATTGCAAATGTAGAAATAAACTTAAAGAAACAAATATTTAGATCGTTAAATGTTTACAGATTTGGAGTTATCTCCCTAAAAAACATCCAAACAGAACAATTTAAAAGGATATTATTTGCGGAATATCAGTCTTAATTACTCAATATTAAGTGGGCGAAGCCTTTTATCGGGAAAACTTTTTCATTATAAATGGTATCCCATATCAAATGGTAAATTAAAGGAAAAAAGACATTAAGTGATTTATGCCTATATAAAAAATAAAATCATTAACTAACTTTGCGCTCTTAGAATAATTTCGGATTTAACGGTCTAAAATAAGAAAATTGAAATTAAACAGCTATAACGAAAAGTTTTATCAGGAAGTATATGAGATTGTGAAAGAAATTCCTGAAGGCTGTGTAACTACTTATGGCGAGATAGCACAATTATTGGGCAGGCCTAATAATTCGCGAATGGTAGGTAATGCATTATCAGTCGTACCTATTGATTTATCATTACCTTGTCATAGAGTCGTAAATGCTCAGGGACGGCTGGTGCCAGGTTGGATTGAGCAAAAACAGTTACTAATGGTCGAAGGCGTTATTTTCAGAACGAATGGATATGTGAATATGAAACAATGCAGATGGAAGTGGGAAGCCATTTTTTCTGATTAAGAATAAGGTATATGATAAAAAATCTGATTTTTGATTTTGGAGGTGTGATTGTTGATATCAACCGTGGAAATGCAGTAAAGGCATTTGAGAATATAGGTTTGACAGATGCTGAAGAGTGGCTGGATAAGTATCATCAAAGAGGTATTTTTCTGGAAGTAGAAGACGGAAGTATCGATACTAAAGGGTTTTGCCATAAATTAAGCGAACTTTGCGGCAGAGAAATTTCTTTTGAAGAAGCGAAAAAAGGATGGCTGAGCTTTTTTTTTAAATGATCCTCAATACAAACTTGACTATATTGCAACTTTGCGTCCACGTTATAATGTATATATATTGAGTAATACTAACCCGTTTGTAATGAGCTGGGCCAGAAGTAAAGATTTTACGAGTGTTGGCAAACCTTTGGATGATTATGCCGACAAATTGTATTTGTCATTTCAAATAGGATATGTAAAACCTAGCCCGGAGATTTTCGAGCAGATGATAAATGATTCCGGCCTTAATCCTGCCGAGTCTGTTTTTGTAGATGATGGAGCTTCGAATATAGCCATTGGACAAAAACTGGGATTCAAGACTTTCCAACCAGTTAACGGAGAAGACTGGAGGAAGAAGCTGGATAAACTTTTAAAAGAGTGATCTCTTTATACAGGGAAATTCTTCATAAAAGTATCACTAGTGACATGGGTTTCTCTAATTTGCTGATTATTAGGTTATTACTCATAGCCCTTTGTGTGTTGTTTTATACAGGCAAGTTACACAAGTCTCATACTTTACCCCGTTCTTTTCTTTTAAAAATAGATAAAATATTTTGTTTCTTTTTTATGATAGCGAACATCCGAATTGTATTCTGAAGAATTTCTGTTTATCCAGCAGATTGTTTACTTGTTTTCTTTTTAAAAGTTTATCGTTTTTTTTAAAACGTCTATATACGAAAAAGATCCGGGTGTTCCTGATTACTACACCCGGGTGGGTGGTTGTATTAAAAAGGCCCGGATCTTCTCAATGGGAACACCCGGGTCTTTTTAGCTTATTGAAAATGATAATTATGGTTGATAAATACTCCCATTTATGCTTTCCTGACATAGATGAAGATAAGAGATCATTTATCTGGCTAATAAAGTCATTCTTGTCTTTGTTTATTTGATTGATAATGAAAGGATTATTCCTTTATGGTCTGAAAAGTCGAATAATCATTGCCATTGATTCAATAACTTTATTTAAGTTTGCCCCGATTTTTATTAAAAAAACTTATGAAATGAAAGAACACAAATTAACCGATAAGGGCGTTTTCCGCTGGAAACAGTTCAATCGCAAAGGTTATGCTGTCTTCTTTAGTTTGAAAAAAGAAGTCAATATCGGGGTCTTGGCCATTCCTACATTGGGTTTTGCCAATGTTAACACACCTTTGACCCAGAATGAGACTGCTGCTCAACTAAAGATTCAGATATCCGGTGAAATTGAACCTCCGTGCACGAATGCTCTGTCGAATCAAATGCAGATGGTCGGATTAGCCCAATCAGAAAGTCGTAATGATGTTCAGCCTGCGGCACAACTTAGTTTTAAAAAACCTGCTAACCAGATTTCTGTACGAGGAAGTACACTTTTCAGATTGATCTTATCACAAACGGGTGATTGCTCCCCTCCAAGATTACAATTCATTTACAATTTATTTTATCTTTTTCTTATTCCAGATATAAGCAAAAGAATGTTTGTGCAGATGCAATTTGTGCAGAATGATTTGTTTCCAATTAATTGTAACCAGAATATATGTTGTGCGATACATAACATGTATCCACTAAATAATTAAGAATCATGAAAAGAATACTTCCTATAATAATTGCCGTGCTATTTATTGCTAGCCAGTTATCCTCTCAGGAAAACAAGAATCAAAAGAAATTTTCGGAAAATATTTTACTGGAAGAAGTAACTGTTACTTCCTCCAGAATTTCGATGCCTCAGGCACAAACTCCCAAACTTGTAACAGTTATAACGCGGGATGAAATTAAAAAAGCCCCGGTGAATAGTATTTTGGAATTACTGTCCTATGCAGCAAATATAGATGTCTTGCAGCGAGGTCCTCATGGTGCCCAGGCAGATATTTCCATTAGGGGCGGATCGTTTGACCAGACAGCAGTGTTGCTGAATGGAGTTAATATCTCAAATGCGCAAACCGGTCATTATAGTTTTGATATTCCAGTTAACCTCTCAGATATTGAACGCATTGAAGTATTGCATGGACCTTCGGCACTTGTATATGGAACGAGCGCTTTCTCGGGAGGGATAAATATTATCACAAAAAAGATACCGAAGAAAAGGCCAGTATCAACGTAGTTATGGGGATGCACAATCTTAAGCGTATTGAAGTTAGAGGAACAGTGCAAATAGGGATGGCTATTCATAGTTTGTCTGCCAGTAATAGTTCATCCGATGGATATATTCATAATACAGATTATGATATTTATAATCTTCTCTGGCAAACTCGTGTCCATCTGAAAGAAAATGATAAACTGGATATACAAGTGGGTTATAATAATAAAAAGTATGGAGCAAACTCATTTTATTCAGCGGCTTTTCCAGATCAATATGAACGCACCAACACTTATCTTGGAACTATAAAAGGAGAATTCGGAACAGATGTGAAGATTATTCCTATAATATATTGGTCACGTCATTCAGATCAGTATGATCTCATTAAAGATTCTATTTATGGGAGGAATTACCATCGGGGAGACACTTATGGTGCAAACCTGATTTTTCAGTATCAGTCTAAATTAGGAATAACCAATTTGGGAGCAGAAATCAGGAAAGAAGATATGCTAAGTACTAAACTGGGGAAGGAAATGGTTAAACCCCATGGAAAATATAAAGCGTATAATGACCGGACAAATACAAGTGTAACGCTGGAACATTCTTATAAAATTGACAGAATATCTTTATCTGCTGGAATATTAATGAATCATAATTCTTTTATTGCCGGTAAATGTAAATTTTATCCTTCAGTGAGCGCATCCTATCGCTTATGGAATAATCTGACAATGGCTGTTTCCTGGAGTCAGTCTACCCGCATGCCTACTTTTACGGAACTATACTATAATTCGGAAACACATGTAGCCAATGAAAATTTGTTACCGGAGAAGTCCGAATCACTGGATTTTACGTTAAGATACAGAAATTATTTTATGGCAGCTAATGTAACTGGATTCCTGCTCTGGGGTAAAAACATGATAGATTGGATAAAGGAAGATATAAATTCTAAACCAACTGCTAGTAATCTGACAAAAGTTAATACACAAGGAATCGAGAGTAATATCAAGATTTTCTTATCAGCTTTATACTCGGGTTTGGGCTCTAATACAATGTTAATGTTAGGATATACCCGTATTTGGCAGAGTCATGATGCCAATCAGTATATATCGGAGTCTAAAAACAAGCTTAATTATTTGCGGGATAAATTCACAGCTCAACTTAGTCATAGTATTTACAAGGGTTTATCGGTGAACTGGTTCTTTCGTTACCAGCATAGAATGGGAAAATATACAAAATACGAGCACTATTTAAATACCGAACAGCAGGTTCCCTATCCATCTTTTTCTACCCTTGATCTAAAATTGGATTATAAATGTAAGAATCTGACAATTAATATGAGCTTGAATAATTTATTTGATAAAAAGTATGTTGATTTGGGGAATATTGAACAGCCAGGCTTTTGGCTTACTGGAGGGATCACATATGTTTTTCAATAAAAAAATGAGCTATTTTACAAACACCATTATCTTTATAGTGTAAATGAACCGGTTATAAATTCTAGTAAAGAAAAGCTGTAACTTGCAATTTGGTGTTCCATTCACCCATTATAGCTTTTCTTTATTTAATTTTCTGAAAACTTATATCGCAAGTATCAGTTTTCTATAAATTTCTGTTACTTTTGCACTTAATTTTGATTATGAAGAAGCGTACACATTTAATATATATTCTTTTCAGCCTCTGGCTAATTATTATTCCTTTGGCTTTTAACAATGCATGGGCCAAAGAGTTTGTTGTTGTGATTGATCCCGGGCATGGTGGAAGAGATCCTGGTGCTTTAGGAAAAATTGCTAGGGAGAAAGACATTAATCTTAAAGTCGCTTTAAAGCTGGGTAGTATGATTCGCAGCAAATGTAAAGATGTACGTGTGGTTTATACCAGGGAGAAAGATGTTTTTGTTTCTCTTCAAAAGCGCGCTGATATAGCTAATAAAGAAAAAGCAGACTTGTTTCTATCAATTCATACTAATTCCATTAAAGGTTCAAGTACCTTGAAGGGTGCATCCACCTGGACATTGGGACCTGCTTCTTCACAGGAAAATTTAGCTGTTGCCCAACGGGAGAATGCCGTAATTACTCTTGAAGATGACTATCAGACTCGTTATGAAGGATTTAATCCGAATTCTTCAGAATCATATATTATTTTTGATTTAGTTCAGAGCAAATATATGGAGGAAAGCATTAAACTGGCCCGTATAGTACAAAAGCATTTTAAAAATAGCTGCAAAAGAGTTGATAAAGGTGTTCACCAAGCCGGATTCTTGGTACTCAGGCATACAGCAATGCCCAGTGTCCTTGTGGAATTGGGTTTTATCTCGACTCCCGAAGAAGAACTTTATCTTTCATCCGAAGCTGGAGCTCTTAATATGGCTGATGGAATATTCCGGGCTTTTATAGAATATAAGAATACCTATCAGGAACAATTATCACAGGTAAGTGTACCAAAGAATAATTCTACACCCTCTAGAATTATTCCGGTAGCTTCCAGAATTAATTCGAATCCTACCAGGACAACGGGTCAGGCTTCTTCCCAGGCAAATTCTGGCTCTAAAAAAAATACGAAGAAAGTATCTAACGCCTTGACTACCCCTGCTCTTGTAGTGAAAGCTGATAAAAGTTCCAAAACTGAAGTGACAGGAACACACACACATCAAAATTTAGAAAAGGACCTCATATTTAAAGTGCAGATTTTAACCGCTTCAAAAATCCTTGATAAAGACGACAAACGATTTAAAGGTTTATCAAACGTAGATTATTATCGGGATGGTAAAATCTATAAATATACTTACGGAGCTTCTGCAGATTATAACAAGGTAGTCAAAACGCGTCGGAGTGTATCTGAAAAATTTAAAGATGCTTTTATAGTAGCTTTTAAAGATGGTAAACGGATTGATGTAAACGAGGCTATCAAAGAATTTAAAAGAAAGAGAAATAAATAAATATCAAACATGGACTTAAAAAAGTACTTTACGAAAGAGGTAAGAATAGCAATCGCGGGAATAGTCGCATTATGCCTATTAGTATATGGTATAAATTATTTGAAAGGTATCCGTTTATTCCATCCTACCACTTATTTTTACGTAAAATATAAAAATATCAATGGGCTCACTAAATCGAGCCCTGTATTTGCCGATGGTTATAAAGTAGGTATCGTGAGCAATATTATTTATGACTATAATAATCCGGGTAATGTGATTGTGCAAATAGAATTGGACACGAATATGCGGCTGCCTAAAGGGAGTAGTGCTGAACTGGAATCGGAAATGCTGGGGGGTGTTAAGATGAATATTCTTCTGGCCAACAACCCACGTGAAAGACATAAAATAGGGGATACTATTCCGGGAATTTCAAGCAGTGGTTTGATGGGAACAATTACAGGACTAATGCCAAAGGTTGAACAGATGCTTCCGAAGTTGGACTCAATTCTGTTATCATTAAATACTATACTCAGTGATGAAAATATTCCAGCTATTCTTGAATCTACTAAAACTACGACTTCAAATTTGGCTGTCATTACTTCTCAGTTCAATACATTGATGAGAAATGATATCCCTCAGATTACAGGGAAATTAAATGCCATAGGAGACAATTTTATGGTGATAAGTAATAATCTGAAAGAGTTCGATTATGCTGCCACTTTGGCCAGTGTTGACGAAACAATCGCAAGGGTAAAAATACTTACAGAAAAGATGAATAGTAAAGACGGAACCATTGGTCTTCTTCTAAATGATACCGAACTTTATCGGAATTTGAACGAAACAACAGCGAATGCAGCTAGTCTTTTGGAGGATCTTCAGAGTAATCCGAAAAGATATGTCCACTTTTCTTTATTTGGCCGGAGAAATAAGTAATATTTTTGCTTATCTAGATTTTTTCTAAATTAGACGCTGCGCTTTTTTTTCTCTGATAAACCCCTTTTCAAAGCTTTCTAAGATACAAGAAAGCAAAAAAGCTTCAAAGGTAAAAACAAAATTGAACTTATGTTTGTTTGCGATTTAATTCTCTGATTTACAGGGAAGTGTAAAAATGAAACTTTTTTTTCAATACCTATTTTGAAGCATTTTATAACTTGCTGAAATTAAATGCTTTATTGAGTTTTTGAAATATGCAAGAAAAAAGTACACTTGTTTTTTTAAAATAAGATTCTCAATTTTGCAAGTGTAGAAGTTATCCAATTATTAATTGTGTATTTTAGAGAGCTATGATAAAATCTGATCATGTCAGGTTATGGAATTCATGTCTTCAAGTAATTAGAGACGTGGTTCCGGAAACGACATATAATACTTGGTTTGTACCAATTGTTCCATTGAAATATGAGAACAAAACCTTAACCTTACAAGTCCCTAGTCAGTTCTTTTATGAGTTTATAGAAGAAAAGTTTGTGGATCTGCTTCGGAATACTTTGTATAAAGTTATCGGAGAGGGTACAAAACTGATGTATAATGTCATGGTAGACAATAGTTCCAAAACTACCGTGAATCTGGAAGCTACCAATCGATCTATTGCTATCAATAAGAATACAGTTCAAGATGCCCGTAAAGCTCCCAGCATTTTAAGAGCACCTGCCGTACAGGATCTGGATTCACAGATAAATCCTGATTATAATTTCGAGAATTTTATTGAAGGAAACAGTAATAAGCTCTCCAGAAGTGTAGCTGAGGCTGTGGCCAAGAATCCTGCGAAAACAGCTTTCAATCCTTTATTTATGCATGGGGTTTCCGGGGTAGGAAAAACACACCTCTCCAATGCGATAGGTACAAGAATTAAGGAATTATATCCTCACTTAAGAGTAATATATGTTTCTGCACATTTATTTCAGGTTCAATATACTGATTCGGTTCGTAACAATACAACCAACGATTTTATTAACTTCTATCAAACAATTGATATTTTAATAATTGATGATATTCAGGAATTTGCAGGGGTTACCAAAACTCAGAATACTTTCTTCCATATTTTCAATCATTTACATCAAAATGGTAAACAGCTTATTTTAACTTCCGACCGCCCTCCCGTATTATTGCAGGGGATGGAGGAACGTCTTCTTACCCGTTTTAAATGGGGTATGGTAGCTGAACTGGAAAAACCTTCTGTAGAATTGCGGAAAGATATATTAAAAAATAAAATTCACAGAGACGGTCTTCAATTTCCTGCAGAAGTAATTGACTTTATTGCTGAGAATGTAACTGAAAGTGTTAGAGACTTAGAGGGAGTTATCATCTCAATTATGGCTCATTCAACGATCTACAATAAGGATATCGATCTGGAACTGGCTCAACGCATTATTCGTAAAATTGTACGTTGCGATACAAAAGCAATTACAGTGGATGGAATTATTGATACAGTGTGTAAACACTTTGGAATTGATACTTCTGTGATCCATACTAAGTCAAGAAAACGTGAAGTTGTACAGGTACGACAGATAGCTATGTATCTTGCAAAAAAACACACGGATTCATCCTCTTCTAAGATTGGCCAGCTGATTGGTGGAAAGGATCATGCAACCGTATTACATGCCTTTAAAATAGTAAAAGAACAATGTGAAGTGGATAAGAACTTCCGGGCAGATGTTGAAAGCCTGGAAACACAGCTTAGAAAAAGAGTATAATGCGATATTTAAATAGACCTCAGAGATAAACTATATTTCCATCGCTTATGCTTCGTGCAAGCTAACATAATTTATGCCTGAGATTTTTTTTGTTCTTAATCCAAGAATCCTTGCTGTCGAAGAACTTTAAATAAATTCTCAGAAATTACTTCATTATCTTTTTGTGGGTAGCGTATATCTGTGAAAACTTGTGCCAGTGTTTCTTTCTTATTTTCAATAACAAATTTTTGATTTTCGGGAAGTGATTCTTTATAACTGAAGTATTTTTCAATATCAGCAGAAGTATAATCCTTATAAGTTTCTTCATGGATGATACTTTCAATAGGTAAACGATCGACTTGATTGGGATGTTCGTTCGGATAACCAACTGTAATAGTAGTAATAGGAAATACGAGTGAAGGAAGTTTGAGTGCTTCAATAACCATTTGAGGATTGTAAGTTGTAGTACCCAGATAACAAATACCCAAGCCGTTTTCTTCTGCTATAGTACAAAATGTTTGAGCAACTATCAAGGCATCCATTGTAGCATTCATAAATGATTGAAAATTCTTATATCCCGGTACTGCTTTTCTTTCTTCACACCATTTGCTGAATCGCCGGAAATCAGCACAAAAAGTTAATACAACAGGTGCCGTCTGAATAGCAGTTTGATTATAATGAGCAGGAGATAATTTACTTTTCATATCTTTATCAACTGTTACGATTACACTATAAAGCTGCATGTTGCCAGTAGTGGAAGCCTTAAAAGAAGTTTTGAGTATTTTTTTTAACAAATAGTTAGGAATTTCATCTAATTTATATCTTCTAATTGTTCTTCTGTTTTTAATTGATTCCATATATTTCTTTTTCAGCAAAGATACATTTTTTTTGAATATTAATCCTGTTATTTTTATCATAGTTTTCTGTTTGAGAGAACTTTTTTCTTTTTTCTATAAAATAAATATTCTTTTTAGAAAACTTATTGCTATATTAGTTTGTTCTAACTATTTGAGGGCAAGTTCTTTGCAAAATGCTAAGTGGAAACCTATGAAGTTGTTGATAAATTATAGAGTTTTTGTTTTGATATAAGTGAAAACATTCCTAGCTTTGCAAACTCTCACTATAATAATTAAAGTAACTTCTACAATCTAAACTTTATTATTATATCTTTCTAATATACTTAACGACGTGGAAAAGCGAATTTATTCTTATGATGAAGCCTTTGAAGAATCTTTACAATATTTTCAAGGCGATGAGTTGGCGGCGCGTGTTTGGGTGAACAAATATGCGATAAAAGATTCTTTTGGAAATATCTATGAAAAATCTCCGGAAGATATGCATTGGAGAATTGCCAATGAGGTGGCGAGAATAGAAGCGAAATATCCGAATCCTTTGAGTGCAAAGGAACTGTATGATTTGCTTGACCATTTTAGATATATTGTTCCACAGGGTAGTCCGATGACGGGCATTGGGAATAATTATCAGGTAGCCTCTTTATCTAATTGTTTCGTAATCGGGGTTGATGGAGCAGCAGATTCTTATGGTGCTATCATTAAAATCGATGAAGAGCAGGTACAACTAATGAAAAGACGCGGAGGTGTAGGGCACGACTTATCTCATATACGCCCGAAAGGTTCTCCTGTTAAAAACTCAGCATTAACTTCTACTGGTATTGTTCCATTTATGGAAAGATATTCTAATTCAACTCGTGAAGTTGCTCAAGATGGGCGTAGAGGCGCTTTGATGTTGAGTGTATCCATTAAGCATCCTGATTCCGAATCCTTTATTGATGCTAAGATGACGGAGGGTAAAGTGACAGGAGCCAATGTATCAGTAAAACTCGATGATGAATTTATGGCTGCAGCTGTTGAAGGACGGATGTATACCCAACAGTATCCTGTTGATTCCGATAATCCGGTAATGGTTAGAGACATTAATGCAACAGAATTGTGGGAGAAAATAGTGCATAACGCCTGGAAATCGGCAGAACCAGGTGTATTATTTTGGGATACTATTCTTAAAGAATCTGTTCCAGATTGTTATGCAGATCTCGGGTATAAAACAGTATCAACTAATCCATGTGGGGAAATCCCGTTATGTCCGTATGATTCATGTCGTTTATTAGCTATTAATCTTTATTCTTATGTAGTCAATCCGTTTCGGAAAGATGCTTATTTTGATTTTGAATTATTCAAGAAGCATGTAGCTTTGGCACAACGTGTCATGGATGACATTATCGATCTAGAATTAGAAAAAATAGAGCGTATAATAGAGAAAATAAATGCAGACCCTGAAAAAGAAGAAGTCAAACGCACCGAACTTTTACTTTGGGAAAAGATTTACAAAAAGAGTTGTCAAGGAAGACGTACTGGAGTCGGAATAACTGCAGAAGGTGATATGCTCGCTGCTTTGGGTCTAAGGTATGGAACGGAAGAAGCTACTGAATTTTCTGAAGAAGTACATAAAACTGTTGCCCTTTGCGCATATCGCTCTTCAGTAGATATGGCGAAGGAACGGGGTGCTTTTGAAATTTACAATGCAAAAAGAGAAAAGGGTAATCCATTTATAAACCGTCTTCGTGGGGCAGACCCGGGATTATACGAAGATATGAAAAAGTTTGGTCGGCGTAATATTGCTTGTCTGACCATTGCACCTACAGGTACTACCAGTTTAATGACTCAGACTACCTCTGGAATTGAACCGGTTTTCTTACCTGTTTATAAAAGAAGAAGAAAGGTAAATCCAAACGACACGCAAGTACGTGTGGATTTTGTGGATGATACTGGTGATGCCTTCGAAGAATATATTGTATTTCATCATAAGTTTGTTACCTGGATGGAAGCCAATGGCTATAACCCCGCTAAGAGTTATACATCTGAGGAGGTCGATGAATTAGTGAAAAAGTCTCCTTATTACAAAGCAACTTCTAATGATGTAGATTGGTTGATGAAAGTCCGAATGCAAGGAAGGATTCAAAAATGGGTAGATCATTCGATCAGCGTTACAATTAATCTACCTAATGATGTGAATGAAGATTTAGTGAATCGGCTGTATGTGGAAGCCTGGAAATCAGGTTGTAAAGGATGTACTGTTTATCGGGATGGTTCTCGGTCAGGCGTGCTGGTGGCTGCCAAGAACGATGAAAAAGAAGAGCTACCACCTTGTAAGCCTCCTACTGTTGTAGAGGTGCGTCCTCAAACACTGGAGGCAGATGTTGTAAGATTCCAAAACAATAAGGAAAAATGGGTTGCTTTCGTTGGTTTACTGGATGGAAGACCTTATGAAATATTTACAGGCTTACAAGATGATGAAGAAGGTATTTCCTTACCAAAAAGCATTATAACCGGAAAGATTATTAAGAATGTAGATGAGAATGGCAATAAGAGATATGATTTCCAGTTTCAAAACAAGCGAGGATATAAAACGACGATCGAGGGTTTATCCGAAAAGTTTAATAAAGAATACTGGAATTATGCGAAATTGATTTCAGGTGTGCTTAGATGGAGGATGCCAATTGAACAAGTAATTAAGCTTGTAAGCTCGCTTCAACTTGATAGTGAGAATATCAATACCTGGAAAAATGGTGTGGAGCGTGCTTTGAAAAAATATATTCAGGATGGTACGGAAGCACGGGGTAAAAGATGTCCCAATTGTGGAAATGAAACATTAATTTATCAAGAAGGATGTCTCATTTGTAAGACTTGTGGTTCATCGCGATGTGGTTGATATTTATTTATAAATAAGAAAAGGGAGTTTGAAGCTCCCTTTTTATGTTACGAAACATACCTACACAAACGTTTGCATGCGAATAATTTTTGATTTCTCAGTAGGTTCTTATTTATAAGTAAAAAAACTTTTTATACTTGTATTTTGTATTTAGTATTGGACAATATAAAATATCAATATATGATAATATCATTTCATATCGAATATCGTACTAACTGGGGTGAAGAAGTAAAAGTTTTAGGTTCAATTCCTGAACTTGGAAACGGAGATTCAAACCAGGCTCTTACATTACATACAATTGACGGAGTTCATTGGTCGATGGAGATCGAAGTTAAATATCCGACCAATAGGGTTATAAAATATAACTATCACATTTATCGTGACGGTCAGATTGTCCGGAGTGAATGGAAAGTTTTTTTGCGATGTATATATCTTACTGAGAATATCAGTAAAGAATATAAAATGCATGATTGCTGGAGGGATCTCCCGGATCATCAATCCTTTTATAGTTCAGCTTTTACCGAATCTCTAATGGTTCATCCTGAACGCGACCCAGTTCCTGTCAGCTATAAAAGAGGATTAGCGATCAGGGCATTTGCTCCCCGAATTAATCAAAATTGTTGTCTTGCTATTTGTGGTAACCAGGAAATCTTAGGAAACTGGAATCCGGATAAAGCCTGGTTAATGAGCGATTTTGATTTCCCGGAATGGCAAGCTGAACTGGATGCAACTCAGCTGACTTTTCCTGTTGAGTATAAATTTGTTTTATATAATAGAAAAGAAAAAAAAGCAGAATCATGGGAGTCTAATCCTAACCGATATATATCTGACCTACAAATCATGGATTTTGAAACCCATGTAGTTGCTGATCGATATGTTAATTTTGATATGCCTCCTTGGAAGGGAGCAGGCGTTGCAATTCCGGTATTTTCTCTGAGATCGGAAAATAGTTTCGGTATCGGCGATTTTAGTGACTTAAAGAAAATGATCGATTGGGCCGCCAGGACCAAACAGAAAGTTGTTCAGATTTTGCCAATAAATGATACTACGATTACCCGTACCTGGACTGATTCTTATCCGTATAATAGTATTTCGATCTATGCTTTTCATCCCTTATATATGGATTTAAGTAAACTGGGAGCCTTGAAAAATAAAGAAAAGGCCAGTAAGTTTGCCCAAAAGCAGCAGGAACTGAATGCACTTCCTTGGATGGATTATGAATCAGTATCGAAAGCGAAATGGGAATATTTCAACCTCATTTTTGACCAGGAAGGAACAAAGGTATTAGCTTCAGATGGCTTCCGGAAATTCTTTTTATCCAATAAAGAATGGTTACAGCCGTATGCGGTGTTCAGTTATTTGCGGGATATTAATGGTGTTGCTAATTTCAGAGATTGGCCGGAATATTCGGTATATGATGAAAAAGAAATAGAAATCCTTTCACAACCCGGAACAGGCCATTTTCAGAAAATTTCAATTTATTATTATATTCAATATAATCTTCATTTGCAGTTATTGGAAGCTGCAACTTATGCGCGTGAACATGAGGTTGTTTTAAAGGGAGATATACCAATCGGAATCAGTCGAAACAGCGTAGAAGCGTGGGTTGAACCTTTTTATTTTAACCTGAATGGACAAGCTGGTGCCCCTCCTGATGATTTCTCTGTCAATGGCCAAAACTGGGGATTCCCCACATATAACTGGGATGTAATGGAGAAAGACGGTTATAAATGGTGGATGAAAAGGTTTCAGAAGATGTCGGAGTATTTTGATGCTTATCGTATTGACCATATTCTGGGATTTTTTCGTATCTGGCAAATCCCCATGGATGCTGTTCATGGATTGTTAGGTCAATTTGTACCAGCTCTACCTATGAATCGGGAAGAAATTGAAAGTTACGGATTGCCTTTCCATGAAGATTTCTATCTCAATCCTTATATACATGAATCGTTCCTGCAGCAGATTTTTGGCCCGCATACTAATTATGTAAAAGAAACATTTATTGAAACGACTCCCACATGGGAAGTATATCAGATGCGCGAAGAATTTAATACCCAGCGAAAGGTGGAAGCGCATTTTATTAACAAAAATGATGCGGATAGTGTTTGGATCAGGGATGGCTTATATGCTTTAATCAGTAATGTTTTATTTGTTCGTGATCAGAATGAACCGGATAAATACCACCCTCGTATCAGTGCGCAATATACATATTTATATCGGACTCTAAATGATTGGGAAAAGAGTGCTTTTAACCGACTTTATGATCAATATTTCTATCACCGCCATAATGAGTTCTGGCTTCAACAAGCCATGAAGAAACTACCTCAGTTAACTCAATCTACCCGGATGTTAGTTTGTGGAGAAGATTTAGGAATGATTCCTGAAAGTGTAGGCTGGGCAATGAATGCTTTGCAGATTCTCAGTCTTGAAGTACAGCGGATGCCAAAAGATCCCTCTCAGGAGTTTGGTATACTTTCAAATTACCCCTATCGTTCTGTCTGTACTATTTCTACACATGATATGTCTACCCTTCGCGGATGGTGGGAAGAAGATTTTCAGCAGATTCAACGTTATTACAATTATTCATTGGGTCATTACGGTGCGGCACCTGCGGTTGCTACTCCCGAGCTTTGCGAGGAAGTTGTACGAAATCATTTATATAGTAATTCCATGCTTTGTATTCTGGCGCTTCAGGACTGGATGAGTATTGATGAAAAATGGAGAAATCCGAATTTACAGGAAGAGCGTATTAATATTCCTGCTGATCCCCGACATTATTGGCGTTATCGCATGCACTTGACCCTGGAACAGTTGATAAATGCGGATAGTCTGAATACTAAAATAAATGAACTGATAAGTGTGACAAGCCGAAATTCGGAAAAATAAATCAAAATCTACAATTTCCGGTATCATTCTTCTCGCAAGAGGTACCGGAATATAAGTTATTTTACATGCAGATAAGAAAAACAAACATTTTTCTCAAGAACCTGACATTTTTTGCAAATCATGGAGTTGGGGAGCAAGAAAAGAAGGTAGGGAATGTCTTTTATGTGGATATTAAATTGAAGGTAAACTTTACTAAGGCACTTACCACAGACGATGTTTCAGATACAGTAAATTATGCAGAGATATATCAATCTATTGCTCATGAAATGGCGATTCCGTCTCAGCTGCTCGAACATGTGAGCGGAAGAATTGTCCGTCGGCTTTTTATGGATTTTCCTCCGGTGGAGGAAATCAAAATCAAAATAGGAAAGCGTAATCCTCCAATGGGAGCGGAAGTTGAATCAGCAGGAGTGGAAATGCACTGTTTACGATAATTTAGTGTGATTTAACTCACGGAAAACTCTTTCCCAGCTGGCTTCCAGTTCATTCATGGAGGAAAAGAGCAGATCAGCGCCTGCGTCTAATAATACCTGGTCATCCAATGGGCCAGTATTGACAGCAATAGTAAAGATTCCTGCTTCTACACCCGCTTCTACACCTAGCGGAGCATTTTCAACTACAATAGCTTCATCAGCTTTAAATCCTCCTTTTTGAAGGGCCATTAAATATGGTTCCGGATTCGGTTTACCATAGTTAACGTCAAAGGCGGTTACCATTAATTCCTGTCGAAAGGTTTCTGGAAAATTTTGTTCCAGCCTTTCTAAAAGAGATTTTTGCCCGGAACCAGTCACAATCATAGGAGTAAGTTCGTCTTCTTTTATTTTGGATATCAAATCCCATGATCCAGGCATCGCTTTTGGTTCTGGAAAAGAATTAAATGCCTGGCTTTTTTCCCTATATATATCTTCGACCTCTTCTACGGAAACAGTTTTACCAAATTGACGCTCGCTGACAATGTTTATCGTCCCGGCTCCAGTACGCCCTTCATGCAAATATGCCTCTTCTTTCGAAAAATCAAACCCGCGGGCAGTCATTGCTTTATGCCATGCTTCAGCATGATAAGGCATGGAGTCGAAAAGTACGCCGTCCATATCAAATAGAACGGCTTTTAAGTGTATCTGATTGTAGGAATGTCTTTGGAGATATTGAATAATTTTTTTCTGAAACATAGACTATTTTTTATTGTCGCCCAAAGGTACAGATTATTCATTAAATGAAAGCGCAAGCTTTCTATTTTTTGGAGTTTTAAAGAATATGTGTATTTTTGTGGCATAACAATCAGCAATTTAGATGAAAAAAGTATTTGTTCTTTGTTTCTTTTTTATATTTCTGTTCGGCTGTTCCACCGATGATTCAGATACTCCTATACTGAAACTAATAGGGGTTTATGTGAATGACGACGATACGAATTATGCGAAATATCCAGAGCGGTTGCCTCCTTTATCGGTAAGTGATGAAGTTGATATTAGTTTCTCACTCAATGGAAATGGAAATTATTTGCGGACATTTGTGATGAGGAATGAAAACTCCAATATTACGACTACCATGTTCTTTTATGTGGATGATGTTTCGGATGAATTAACGGATATAGAAAATGGACTTCTGGCTTTTAAAGACATTGAAGAAACAAATGTGGCTATTAAAGCAATAGTAACTTCTTTATCGGAAGAAGATCCGAGTCTTTCTTTTTTTCTCTCCTCCAAAGCTGTGGATTCTCAAGGTGCCACCTTTAAGCTGGATCTTGTATTAAATAAGGAAGAAAATGACGAAAAGTGAAATGAAAAATCATCCTGAATGTTTGAGAGTGGAATCTTTCATAGCTTTCAGGATGATTTTTTATAGATGAATCTTATAAGCGGGCTTGTATTGCTTTGGATTCTTCTTCGTACCCTGGTTTATTTAATAAAGCAAACATATTCTTTTTGTATGCCTCTACACCAGGTTGGTCAAATGGATTAACCCCCAGTATATATCCGCTAATACCGCAACCTACTTCAAAAAAGTAGAGAAGCTCACCAATATTATATTCATCAAGTTTCTCAATTGTAATGCGGATATTAGGTACTCCACCATCAACATGTGCCAGTTGAGTTCCCAGTTCAGCCATTTTGTTAACTTCATCTACCCGTTTACCTGCAAGAAAGTTTAATCCATCAAGGTTAGCTTCATCAGAAGGTACAGTAAGTTTATGATTGGTATTTTCTACGGAGATTACTGTTTCGTAGATTGTACGTTCACCTTCCTGAATCCATTGTCCCATAGAATGTAAGTCAGTGGAGAAATCAACGGCAGCAGGGAAGATACCTTTATTTTCTTTTCCTTCTGATTCACCATACAATTGTTTCCACCATTCACTTACATAATGAAGTTTTGGTATATAGTTGACAAGAATCTCTATTTTCTTGCCATTTTTGTATAACTCATTACGTGTAGCAGCATAAATAGCTGCCAGGTTTTTTCCGAAAGGAACATCTACACCACATGCTTTTTCCATAGCTGTAGCACCTTCCACCAACTTTTCAATATCGTATCCGGCAATTGCAATAGGAAGCAGACCTACTGGAGTAAGTACCGAGAAACGTCCACCTACATTATCCGGGATAATATAGGATCTGTATCCTTTCTGATCAGCACTAATACGGGCAGCACCCTTTTTTGCATCGGTGATTGCTACTATTACCTTTTGAGCCATTTCTTTACCTCTCTGATCTTCACATTGTTTTTTAAGCAGACGGAAAGCTAAAGCTGTTTCAGTAGTTGTACCAGATTTTGAAATGTTGATCACACCAAACTTTTTATCTTTTAAGAAAGAAGTGAGTTCGAATAAGTAGTCTTCACTGATATTGTGACCGGCATAAATCATGACGGGATCTTTCTTCGTGTTGTGTAGCCAGCTAAAGCTGTTGGATAATGCTTCGATTACGGCCCGTGCCCCGAGGTAGCTTCCTCCAATACCAGCAACTATTACCACTTCACAGTTTTCCCGTAAGATTTGTGCAGTAGCCTTGATGTCAGTCAGGAACTCTTTTGCAAGAGAAGAAGGAAGGTGTAACCATCCCAGAAAATCACTTCCTTTACCTGTTCCATTTTCGAGTGCTTCACGAGCAGCTTTTGCCTGATGTTCATAGGCCATTACAGCGTCTTTGGATATAAAATCCAACGTCTTTTCAATGTTTAGAGTAATCATATTTTTGAGTTTTTGGGTATTGAATTTCTGTTTCGGTTTTCTGAGTTTTATGGATAGAAGTTTTTAGTTTATGAACAACCTGTGAAGATAATCGTTCGGTAACGCAATCTAAAAACATAAAAACTTAAAATCATTACCTGAAGGAATCTGTCAACAACTTAATTTCAATCATCGGAGAGATTCGTTCATATAGAATATTATAAACAGCATCCAGTATAGGCATATTCACATGGAAATGTTTATTGATTTCTTTGATACATTTGGTACCAAAATAACCTTCGGCAATCATTTCCATTTCTATCTGAGCACTTTTTACGGAATAGCCTTTACCAATCATCGTTCCGAAGGTACGGTTACGGCTAAAATTAGAATAGCCAGTTACCAGTAAATCGCCAAGATAAACTGAGCTATCCACACTACGGTTAATAGGATGTACTGTATCTAGGAAACGTTTCATTTCCTGAATAGCATTTGACATAAGTACAGCTTGGAAGTTGTCACCATATTTTAAGCCGCTACAAATTCCTGCAGCAATGGCATATACGTTCTTGAGTACCGAACCATATTCAATGCCAGTCACATCATCACTGATAGAGGTTTTAATAAAACTGCTGCTCATCTTTTTGGCCATCATTTTGGCTTTGTCTTTATCCGGACAAGCCACTGTTAGATAAGATAATCGTTCGAGAGCAACTTCTTCAGCATGACAAGGGCCTCCCAGTACAGCAATATTCTCGGAAGGAACGCCATAAAATTTGGTGAAGTATTCTGATACAATCAGGTTTTCATCGGGAACAATGCCTTTAATTGCGGTAATGATGAATTTATCCCTTAGCTTTATTTTCAGTTTCTTTAAATGAGATTTCAAATACGGAGACGGGGTAACAAAGACCAATGTATCCGAATCTTTAACGATATCGTTTATATTGGAACTGAAATTAATTCGCTTAATGTCAAACTTAACCGAGGTGAGGTAAGATGGGTTGTGCCCCAAACGTTTAAACTCAATGATACGATCGTCTCTGCGCATGTACCAATTGATCGTTTCTTCCTGGGACAAAAGTATTTTAGCAATGGCTGTCGCCCAACTGCCACCTCCCATAATGGCTATCTTACCGGGTAGCTTCATGGTTCTGAATTAAGAGATTTTAAAGGTTCAGTTTCTTGATCCATTCAGTAACATCATTTACTGAAATGCTGCTTAATTCCAGTTTGTATTTTTTGTTTATCCCCGAAATGTCTTGATGTAACTTTTGTGGATTTACATCTTTCATTTCTTCAACGGTATTATAGCCTGCCTTCTGGATAACAGCAACCCACTCTTCGGGTATACCCAGTTCTGTATAGTTAATGGCAGGATCTTTTTTTATGGTTGCTTCCGGCCGCATTTGGGGGAAGAACAATACCTCCTGAATTGTACTTTGTCCGGTTATTAGCATAGTAAGACGGTCCATACCGATTCCCATACCTGAAGTAGGTGGCATTCCATATTCCAATGAACGTACAAAGTCCATATCAATAAACATAGCTTCATCGTCTCCCTTTTCACTTAGGCGAAGTTGTTCCTGGAAACGTTCCAATTGATCGATCGGATCATTCAGTTCCGAATAAGCATTTGCCAGCTCTTTGCCATTTACCATTAACTCGAAACGTTCAGTCAGTTCTGGGTTGGAACGATGAAGTTTCGTTAGCGGAGACATTTCTTTTGGATAGTCGGTAATGAAAGTTGGCTGAATATAATTACCTTCGCAGAATTCGCCAAATATTTCGTCAATGAGTTTTCCTTTACCCATTGTTTCATCTATTTCCAATTTCAGTGTTTTACAGATTTCGCGGATTTCATCTTCGCTCTTGCCTGCCAGGTCATATCCGGTAAACTCTTTAATGGAGTCCAGCATTGTTACCCGTTTGTAGGGAGCTTTGAAATTAATGACATTGTCGCCTATCTTAACTTCCGTAGTGCCGTTTACATCCGAACAAACCTTTTCGATCATATTTTCTGTAAATGCCATCATCCAGTTGTAGTCTTTGTAGGCAACATAAATTTCCATTACGGTAAATTCTGGATTGTGTGTACGGTCCATTCCTTCGTTGCGGAAGTCTTTGGAAAACTCGTATACCCCTTCAAATCCGCCAACGATCAGGCGTTTGAGGTATAACTCGTTAGCGATACGGAGGTATAAAGGAATATCCAGTGCATTGTGATGCGTGATGAACGGACGTGCAGTAGCACCTCCCGGGATAGCCTGTAATACAGGAGTTTCCACTTCCACATATCCCCGCGTGTTAAAGTATTCACGCATAGAGTTATAAATCTGCGTACGCTTGATAAATCTTTCTTTGATACCTTCGTTTACAACCAGGTCAACATAACGCTGACGATAACGAAGCTCAGGATCTTCGAAAGAATCATAAGCTACCCCATCTTTATATTTAACGATTGGAAGTGGCTTGATAGATTTGGCAAGTACAGTTAATTTCTGGGCATGCACACTGATCTCACCCATTTGAGTTCTGAATACAAACCCTTCGATACCTATGAAGTCTCCCAAGTCGAGCAATCGTTTGAAAACAATATTGTATAAGTCCTTGTTTTCATCCGGGCAGAGGTCGTCGCGAGTAATATATACCTGAATGCGTCCTTTAGAGTCTTGTAATTCAATAAAAGATGCTTTTCCCATCACCCGACGACTCATGATGCGTCCGGCAATTGATACCTGGCGTGGTTCATCTTCATCTTTAAATTCCTGTTTTATATCTGTGGAGAAAGCATTGGTTACATACTCTGCAGCCGGATAAGGTTCAATACCCATTTCGCGGAGTTCATTCATGCTGGTGCGACGAATTATTTCCTGCTCGCTTAGTTCTAATACGTTCATTCTAATTAAGTTTATGAGTTTGTCAGCTTGGTGCTTTTTTCTGAAATACTTTTCAGCTTGAATAGTCAATTTGAAAACATATAAACCCCAAAACTTTCCAACTTAAATAAAAACTCAAATTCAATTTGGAGGCAAAAGTACGAAACATTTCCTTAACTTTGCACACTTTTTAAAAAAAATAGGTGTATGACAGGTCAAAAAATACCCACAACATTGGGTACTGAAAAAGTAGGAAAACTTTTGTTACAATATGCCATTCCGGCTATTATCGCCATGACGGCTTCTTCCTTATATAATATGGTCGATAGTATTTTCATCGGACAGGGAGTTGGAAAGCTGGCAATATCCGGATTAGCACTTACTTTTCCTTTAATGAATCTTGCTGCTGCTTTTGGTTCTCTGGTTGGAGTAGGGGCAGCTACTTTAGTTTCTGTAAAGCTCGGTCAGAGAGATTATGATACGGCACGGAATGTATTAGGTAATGTTGTTTTGCTGAATATCCTAATTGGTGGAATCTTTAGTGTAATTACTCTTTTATTTCTTGATCCGATTCTTTATTTCTTTGGTGCGAGTGAATTTACCATTGATTATGCGCGCGATTATATGCAAATTATCCTGCTGGGTAATATTGTTACGCATTTGTATCTGGGATTGAATTCCATCCTTCGTTCCGCGGGTCATCCTAAAAAGGCAATGATTGCTACTGTTTTTACGGTGGTGTTGAATACCATATTAGACCCTATCTTTATTTTCTGGTTTGATTGGGGAATAAAAGGTGCGGCAATTGCTACCATTTTGGCCCAAGTATTGGCACTATTATGGCTTATTAAGCAATTCATGAATAAAGAAGAACTAATTCATTTGGATAAAGGAATTTTCAAACTCAAGAAGCGCATTGTGCTTGATTCCTTATCTATAGGAATGTCTCCTTTCCTGATGAATTTGGCTGCAACTTTTGTAGTAATTTTCATCAATCAGGGATTAAAAAAATATGGGGGAGATTTGGCTATTGGAGCTTACGGTATTGTAAATCGCATGGTATTCCTATTTATTATGGTTGTTATGGGGATTAACCAGGGTATGCAACCGATTGCCGGATATAACTTTGGGGCTCGACAATATGAACGAGTTACGAAGGTTCTGAAATTATCAATTTATGCCGCTACAGGTGTAACAACCCTTGGCTTTGTATTAGGAATGTTCTTTCCGGAACTGGCAGCCTCGATTTTTACTTCGGATGAAGAATTAATCAAGCTGGCAGCTGATGGGATGAGAATTGTTGTGCTGGTTTATCCACTGATAGGTTTTCAGATTGTTACTTCTAACTTTTTCCAAAGTATTGGAATGGCACGCAAAGCCATATTTTTATCACTTACTCGTCAGGTATTATTTTTGATTCCCTGTTTGCTTATTCTTCCCCAATTTTTTGGAGTAGAAGGTGTGTGGATGAGTATGCCTATTGCCGACCTGGCAGCCTGTGCTATTGCCGGTGTTATGCTATGGCAGCAGTTCCGTAAGTTTAAGCGGGGAGAGGTGGTGAATAATTTATAACTAAAAAATTAAGGCTTGCATTGCTTTCTGTATGCGGTATCATTTCCATCAAATCCCAGTAGGATTTGCCTCAAGTTCCGGTAGGTTTCGAACCAACTCCCGGTAGCATTTCATAAACAAGTTAATACGATGACTATTTCCATAAAGCATTGAGTTATGAAAACAACTCAATGCTTCGTTTTTTTGTGCTGTTACTTATCTATATAACCGAACAGACGTTAGAAATTAAGAGTTACGAACTATAAAAACTCAAAAACTTACGAACTTAAAACTTAAAAATTCAAATACTATTTCTTTTAAACGGTGAAATATTTAAATTTGTGTAGTATTAAAAATATAATTTACAAATTAATAATATGGATAACCGTTTTGTAATCAATATAGGCCGTCAGCTGGGAAGTGGCGGAAAAGAAGTGGGAGAAAAGTTGGCCAGAAGCCTGAACATATCTTTTTATGACAAGGAGTTAATTAACCTCGCATCAAAAGAGAGTGGACTTTGTAAGGAACTTTTTGAAAAAGCGGATGAAAAGCCTTCACAAAGCATTATGGCTGGTTTCTTCGGAGCACGTTTTTCTTTATTCACCGATGCCTCCATGCCTTTTGCCAATTACCTGAATAATGATACCTTATTTAAAATACAGAGCGATGTGATTCGCGATGTAGCGTCCAAGCAATCCTGTTTATTTGTGGGGCGATGTGCGGATTATATTTTGCGTGATTTTCCCCGATGCGTAAATGTCTTTATTTCAGCTCCGGTCGAAGACCGTATCAAAAGATTGGTTACTAATGAAAAGATTTCGGATGAAGAAGCAAGAGAATTAATTCATCGTACCGATAAAAAAAGAGCGGAGTATTACAATTACTATAGCTATAAAACCTGGGGAGCGGCGGCAACTTATCATCTATGCGTAGATTCTTCCGTATTGGGCATTGAGGAAACGGTTTTATTTATTGAAGAGTTTGCCAAAAGAAAACTGAAATTATAAGCACATCAAAAGCATGTAACTAGTGTAGGGTGCGTCATTTATCAATGCAAGAGAGTGACGCACTTAATTTGTTTATTTTCAATAGGTTATATCCATCTATGTGACTGGTGAGACTTTTTTGAAGAAATCCTTTAGAGAAACTCTGTTTGATTTGTTGTTCAATCTGTTTAAAGTAAATTATTCCTTGTTTCACCCACTCAGATAACCTCTTTACCCTTTTGTAAATCGAATTTTATCTTTCCTGTCGCTTTATTCTTATCTTTGTTTTCTCAGTAATCAAATATTTAATTATGAAAACAATGCGACTTTCTTTCATCCTTTTCTTTACAGGTTGTTTTTTCCCGGTTGTTATAAAGGCACAGTCGGAAAAAGTAATTTCCTCCAAAATCAATAGTGTTACTGTGTTTTTGAGAGGGGCCGAAATGATTCATAATGCCAATGCTACATTGGTAAAAGGGGAAAATGAAATTACGATTGAGGGCCTCAGCCCAGAAATTGATATAAATAGCTTGAAAATAAAAGCAACCGGTGGAGCTGTCATTTCTGCTTATGAATTTTCAAAAGACTTCCTTACTTCAGTCAAATCAACTCTGCCTTTACTAAAAAACCTGGAAGATTCTATTCAGTTGTGCCAGTCTAAGCTCGATAAAATCAATATTGATTTGAAGATTAACACTAATATGATGGATCATCTGCAAAAAGGTGTTGCGAAAAACATATCCGGTTCTGAGAAAGGGCTCGGTATTACCGAATTGAAGGAAACAATGGATTACTATAAATCAAAATCCGAACAGATGGAGACGCTTCAAGCATCATTAAATAAGCAGAAGAAAGAAATGGATGCTACTATTCGGCGATTAAAATTGCAGTTTGAACAGGAGTCTTTAAAAGGAAATAAAGCATCCGGTGTGTTGAAACTAATGTTGACAACTCCACGAGCTGGAAATTCGTTATTTACAATTACCTATTTTACAGAATCGGCCGGATGGATTCCTTATTATGATATAAATATTACATCCATTGATAAACCCATTCTTATCTCCCAGAAATCAAAAGTGCGTCAGACGACCGGACTTGACTGGGAAAAGGTGAAATTGTCTCTTTCTACAGCCCTCCCTAGTAATGGTAAAGTGGCTCCGTTATTCTCTGCCTGGTTTTTACAGGAAAGACATTATCGGCCTGCTCCTGATTTTCGAGCAGCCGTACAGAATTCTTTTTCGTATGAAGATAGGAGTGTTAATAATTCAGAACTAGGTGAACGATTGGAAAAGAAAATATCTGGTCTACAAACCATTTCTTCATATGACAATGGCCCTCTGGTTATAATTGATGGCCGACAAACGACACAAGAGGAGTTAAATGCAATTGATCCGGCTATGATTAAAGATATGCAGGTATTAAAAGATGCTTCATCCACTGCTATATATGGTTCCAGAGGTTCCAATGGAGTAATCGTTGTTTCCTTGAAAAACACAATGGACGATTATGTGGTTGAAGCAGACAACGCAATGAGTGTGGTGTACAATATCGACCTACCTTATACTATTCCAGGCAATGGCAAAGAACAGAATATTGATCTTCAGAACAAAGAAGTCTCTGCCGAATATAAGTATTATTGTGCTCCGAAACTTGATACGGAAACTTATCTCTTAGCTGAAATCTCCAATTGGGAAAAACTGGGACTACTTAGTGGCAAGGCAAATATAACCTATGATAACACCTATATCGGAGAAACCTTTATTGATGCGACATCTACCCACAGCAAACTGACTTTAACATTAGGAACAGATAAACGGGTTGTTGTAAAAAGGGAAAAGATGAGGGATTATAGTGCCACCAAATCGTTGGGTAATGACATACAACAAACTTTTGTTTATCATTTAACTGTGAAGAATAATCTGAACAAACCGGTTCATCTGGTTTTGAAAGATCAGTACCCTATTTCCACACAAAAGAAGATTGAAGTAAATTTATTAAAAGATACCACCCCCTGGACAGCCAATAAAGAAGAGGTCGGGGTAATAACCTGGGAAGAAGACTTTGCAGCGGGTGAAACCAGAACATATAAAGTAAGCTATAGCGTAAAGTATCCGAAGGAAATGATTCTGAATATTTAATCGAGACTCATATACAGAGCACATGAGAGTTGTCAGAAAGTAATTCTCCCCTGCGAAAATTCTCTAAAAAAAACAGCTCATTTTAAGTTATTCTGTATATTTGCAGGTCAATTTAATACATTTGTAAAGGATTAAAGAAAAAAATCATTAATAATACTGATTTTAACAGACTATGGCAGACAAAAAGAACAAACTCTTCTCTGATTTTCCTCCGGTATCTACCGAACAGTGGATGGAGAAAGTAACAGCTGACCTTAAAGGTGCTGATTTTGAGAAGAAGCTCGTTTGGAAAACAAACGAAGGATTTAATGTGAAACCATTCTACCGGAAAGAAGACCTCGAAGATTTAAAAACTATTGACGCTCTTCCCGGCGAATATCCTTACCTGAGAGGTACCAGAAAAAACAATGTTTGGATGATCCGTCAGGATATCTGGGTAGAAGATCCAAAAGAAGCGAATACAAAAGCATTAGATATCTTAAATAAAGGTGTCGATTCTTTGTTATTTCGCATTAAAGCCAAAGAACTGGACGAAGCGTATATTGAAACTCTTTTAAACGATATTCATGCTGGAGCTATCGAGCTGAATTTTTCTACTTGCCAGGGACATGTAGTTAAACTGGCCGAGTTACTGGTAGCTTATTTCAATAAAAAAGATTACGATTTCAAGGAATTGCGTGGCTCCATTAATTACGATTACTTCAATACAATGCTTACCAAAGGTAAGGAAAAAGGGGATATGGCACTTACCTCTAAAGCATTAATCGAAGCTATGCAACCCTTACCTTTATACCGTGTTCTAAATGTGAATGCCATCACCTTAAATAATGCCGGTGCTTATATCTCCCAAGAATTGGGTTATGCATTGGCTTGGGGATCCGAATATATGCAGCAATTAACTGATATTGGTATTCCTGCCGGATTAGTTGCCCGGAAAATTAAATTTAATTTTGGTATTAGCTCTAACTACTTCCTCGAAATAGCCAAATTCCGTGCAGCACGCATGCTTTGGGCCAACATCGTATCTGAGTTTAAGCCGGAGAGTATGCAGGAAACGAAGGGCAAAAGTTCTGAGGGCGAATGCCTTCGTGCAGGCCGTATGCAGGTACATGCTGAAACTTCTTCCTATAATCTTACCCTCTTTGATGCGCATGTAAATCTGCTTCGTACTCAAACTGAAGCGATGAGTGCAGCTCTTGCCGGTGTAAATTCCATTACTGTTACTCCATTTGATAAAGCTTATCAAACTCCAGATGAATTCTCAGAACGTCTGGCTCGTAATCAACAATTATTATTGAAAGAAGAATCTCATTTTGATAAAGTAGTTGATCCGGCTGCCGGCTCGTACTATATTGAGAACTTAACTGTTTCCATTGCTAAACAAGCGTGGAATATTTTCCTGAAGGTACAGGAAGAAGGTGGCTTTTATGCTGCACTGAAAGCAGGAACTGTTCAAAAAGCAATTAATGAGACAGGAAAAAATCGTCATAAGGCAGTGGCACAGCGTAGAGAGATCCTGTTGGGAACCAATCAGTATCCTAACTTTAATGAAATGTCTGGCGGTAAGAAACCAGTGGAATTTTCTCGCTGTTGCAAGGGTAACGACAACTGTGAAAAAGATGTTGAAATATTGAATTTTGATCGTGCTGCCAGTCAATTTGAAGCATTGCGTCTGGAAACAGAAGCTTCCGGCAAACGTCCAAAAGCATTTATGTTGACTATTGGTAACCTTGCAATGCGTCAGGCTCGTGCTCAATTCTCGTCAAACTTCCTGGCGTGTGCCGGATATGAAGTTGTTGATAATCTGGGATTCCCAACCGTTGAAGATGGCGTGGAAGCCGCCATGTCTGCTAAAGCTGATATTGTGGTGCTTTGTTCCAGCGATGATGAATATGCTGAGTATGCTATACCAGCATTTAAAGCATTAAATGGACGTGCGATGTTTATCGTTGCAGGTGCTCCTGCCAATATGGATGAACTGAAAGCAAATGGCATTGTGAACTTCATCAACGTTCGCTCCAATGTGTTAGAAACGTTGAAGTCTTATAACGCACAATTATTAAAGTAAACTATGAAACCAGATTTTAAAAATATAGATATATTCGCCGGATTTCAGCCAGTAAATGGTGCTGAATGGCAAAAAGCTAATAACATTACTGCTAACTGGGAAACTCCGGAACATATTCAGGTTAAACCTGTATATACCAAAGAAGATTTGGAAGGTATGGAGCATCTTGAATATGCTGCAGGTATTCCTCCTTTTCTTCGCGGACCTTACTCTGTGATGTATACTCTTCGTCCTTGGACAGTCCGTCAGTATGCCGGATTCTCTACAGCTGAAGAATCAAATGCTTTTTATCGTCGTAATCTTGCTTCCGGTCAAAAAGGTCTGTCTGTGGCATTCGATTTGGCTACACACCGTGGCTATGATCCTGATCATGAGCGTGTAGTAGGTGATGTGGGTAAAGCTGGGGTTTCTATCTGTTCGCTCGATAATATGAAAACCCTGTTTGATGGCATTCCATTGAACAAGATGTCTGTATCTATGACGATGAATGGTGCTGTGCTTCCAATTATGGCATTCTATATCAATGCTGGTCTGGAACAAGGTGCCAAGTTGGAAGAGCTCGCAGGTACTATACAGAACGATATCCTGAAAGAATTCATGGTGCGTAATACTTATATCTATCCACCTGCATTCTCAATGAAGATTATCTCTGACATCTTCGAATATACTTCGCAGAAGATGCCTAAATTTAACTCCATCTCTATTTCCGGTTACCACATGCAGGAAGCAGGTGCAACGGCTGATATTGAGTTGGCATATACATTAGCAGATGGATTGGAATACCTTCGCGCAGGTGTAGCGGCAGGTATAGATATTGATGCGTTTGCTCCTCGTTTGTCATTCTTCTGGGCTATTGGTATGAACCACTTTATGGAGATAGCAAAGATGCGTGCAGCTCGTCTGCTATGGGCGAAGATTGTGAAACAGTTCAATCCTAAAAACCCAAAATCTTTGGCATTACGTACCCACTCGCAAACTTCGGGATGGTCACTTACAGAGCAAGATCCTTTTAATAATATAGGCCGCACTTGTATTGAAGCGATGGGTGCTGCATTAGGTCATACTCAATCCTTACATACTAATGCGCTGGATGAGGCCATTGCACTTCCAACCGACTTCTCTGCCCGTATTGCTCGCAATACACAGATCTATATTCAGGAAGAAACCTACATTACCAAGAATGTTGACCCATGGGGCGGTTCTTATTATGTAGAGTCCCTGACGAATGACATTGTACACAAAGCTTGGGAACTCATTCAGGAAGTTGAAAAACTGGGTGGTATGGCTAAAGCAATCGAAACAGGTATTCCTAAGATGCGTATCGAAGAAGCGGCTGCTCGTACACAGGCTCGTATTGATTCTGGTTCACAAACGATTGTAGGTGTAAATAAGTACCGTCTGGAAAAAGAAGATCCCATCGATATTCTTGAAATTGATAATACGGCTGTTCGTAAAGAACAAATCGAGCGTCTGAAAGAATTAAAAGAAGGTCGTGACGAAGCCAAAGTAAAAGCAGCATTGGAGGCTATTACCAAATGTGTGGAAACCAAAGAAGGCAATTTGCTGGAGCTGGCTGTAGAAGCTGCCCGCGTACGTGCCACTCTGGGAGAAATCTCGTATGCCTGCGAACAAG
>JAJQFD010000001.1 GCA_021201335.1 Bacteroides sp.
TGGATTGACCGTTTTTGTTTATAAATATTATAGCTAGCAACTTGAATTAATTATAACTTTAATAATGGAAAATATGCAAGCTGTGAAAAGAAGTCCAAAGAAATTCAGAAAGAAATCCTGGGAGATAAACTTTACCGCCCCATGGAAAAACTGGATAATTGGTTGAAGATACATTTTTAATTATCTTTGTTTCTGACACTTTTATAAACATACCTAAACAGAATCTACCTCTTTGCTGTTATTATTGTAGTATGTCTCAAAAAAAAGTAATTATGGCAAATAAATTGATAAACAATTCCTTCGTATTAAAAATAATGAACTGGGCTTATGAGAAAGCTGTTCATGGTATGCCCGGACTCGAAAGTGCTCAACAAATGGGCGAAGAATTTTTGAAAGGTAAAGGCTGCTTGAAAGATAAAGTAGACAACCTGATTCGCTGGCAATATGGGAAAGCTGGAATGAGTGGTTTCATGACAGGTATTGGTGGCTTACTAGCCATGCCATTCACCATTCCGGCAAATATTGGAAGTGTTCTCTATATTCAAATCCGAATGATAGCTGCTATCGCCTATATGGGCGGTTATAACTTAAAAGACGAAAGAGTAAAAGCCCTCGTATTTGTTTGTATCGCCGGTAATGCTGGTAAAGATGTTCTGAAAAACGTGGGAGTTGCCTGGGGAGAAAAAATAATGTTGAAAGCCTTAAACAAGATCAGCCAGGAATCAATTGTAAAAATCAACCAGACAGTCGGTTTTAAACTGGTTACTCAATTTGGCGGTAAAGGATTCATTAATCTCAGCAAGACTGTTCCACTGGTGGGTGGACTTATCGGCGGTACTTTCGATGCCGTTGCAACCAATGCCATGGGCAAGCTGGCTAAAAAGACTTTCATTACTTCTCAAGGTGAAAAGATGGAAACTGGTTTAGAAGTGGATGAAATTATCGAAATTGTTTATATTGAAGAATAACAGAGAATCACATCAATTAAACTTAAACAGTATGGGTCTAATATTACAAATTTTAATTTCGAGCGTTGCTGTGTATTTTACAGCTTGGTTGCTCCCCGGTATTACAGTAAAAAGTTTTGGATCTTCTATCCTGGTAGCTATAGTATTAGGATTGTTAAATGCCTTTCTGAAGCCAATACTTCAATTCTTATCTTTTCCACTTACTGTGCTCACACTGGGTTTATTCCTGTTGGTCATTAATACTATTATTATCTTAATAGCCAGCGCATTGATGGAAAGTTTCCATGTAGAAAATTTCTGGTGGGCTTTATTATTTAGTATCATAATGAGTATTGTAGTCAGCATACTGGAAGCATTGCTTTAATCTTCCAAGATTTCTAAAAGATAAACACAAAATGAAACACTAGAGGGCCGGGATATCCTTAGGCCTTAAATTTACACGTTTATGCACAATTAATCCACCTCTACAGTGGGGTTTTTCTCTATTTTTGTATCTCAGCAAGAACATAATCAAACTTATAATTATGAAAAAAATCGCAAGAGCTTTTTTATTGTTTCTCTTAACTGCCACTACAGCCACTGCACAAAAAAACTATGTTTCGGAAGTGTGGGTGGCTGACAATGGAAATGGTACGTATAAAAACCCAATCCTGTATGCAGACTATTCCGACCCGGATGCCTGTCGTGTGGGAGATGATTATTACATGACCTCTTCCAGCTTCAATTGTTTACCGGGATTGCAAATACTGCATTCCAAAGATCTGGTAAACTGGACTATTATAGGTGCCGCCGTACCTTATGCTCTCCCGCCCATTGAAGAAATAGAACGTCCGGAACATGGAAACAGGGTTTGGGCACCAAGTATCCGACATCATAAAGGAGAATTTTACATTTTCTGGGGAGATCCCGACCAGGGAGCTTTCATGGTAAAAGCCAAAGATCCCAAAGGGCCCTGGAGTGAACCGGTGTTAGTAAAGCCAGGTAAAGGCATTATTGATACTTCTCCCCTGTGGGATGATGACGGCAAAGTATATATGGTACACGGGTACGCAGGAAGTCGTGCTCAACTAAAAAGCATTATCGCTATTTGTGAATTAACGCCGGATGCAAGCAAAGTTGTTACTCAGTCACGCATTATTTTTGATGGTCATGATAACCATGAAACGGTTGAAGGCCCTAAATTCTATAAAAGAAACGGTTATTATTATATCTTTGCTCCTGCAGGAGGTGTACCAACCGGATGGCAATTGGTACTGCGTTCCAAAAACGTTTACGGTCCTTATGAAGATAAGATCGTTCTGCATCAGGGAAAAACCGATATTAATGGTCCTCACCAGGGTGCCTGGGTAGATACAACTACAGGCGAAGACTGGTTTCTTCATTTTCAGGATGTAGGTGCTTACGGCCGTATTGTACATCTACAACCCGTGAAATGGGTAAACGACTGGCCTGTAATAGGCATCGACAAAGACGGAGACGGATGTGGCGAACCTGTGAAAACCCATAAAAAGCCCAATGTAGGTAAAACATATCCCATTTGTACACCGCAAGAAAGTGATGAATTTGATGGTTATACCCTTTCTCCCCAATGGCAATGGCATGCTAATATCAATGAAAAATGGGCTTACTTTGCCGGCGATAAAGGATTTGCACGTCTATACTCTTATCCCGTGGTGAAGGAATACAAAAATCTATGGGATGTAGCTAACTTGATGCTCCAAAAAACACCGGCTGACAATTTCGCTGCTACTATGAAATTAACCTTTAAACCAACGACCAAATACAAGGGAGAACGTACCGGACTGGTTGTGATGGGATTGGATTACGCTGGTCTTATTCTGGAAAATACAGACAACGGATTAATACTATCTCAGGTAGAATGTATGAAAGCTGATAAAGGCACCCCTGAACAGGTAAATAAATCGGTGAATCTCAAAGACGGCACTGTTTACCTGAAAGTGCAATTTAGTTACGACGGAAGTAAAATTGGTGCCAGTGAGGGCGGCCACGATTACGTCGTTATGTGTAATTTTAGCTACAGCCTCGATGGAAAGAAGTATCAAAAACTGGGTAATGCTTTCCAGGCAAAAGAGGGCAAATGGATTGGAGCCAAAATAGGAACTTTCTGTACACGTCCGGCTATCGTCACAAATGACGGCGGATGGACTGAAATAGACTGGTTCCGAATCACTAAAAAATAAACAAGATTATTCTCTATAAATAACGAGCTGCATTGGGTATCCACTATCCTGTGCAGCTTATTTTTTATAGAAACTTATCATGATTTCGAAAATCAAACTATACCTTTGCCTGAAAAATCAACAATTAAGATGAAGAAGCTTATTATATTCGATTTGGATGGTACACTTTTAAATACAATCGCCGATTTGGCACAAAGTACCAATTACGCATTACAAAAACTAGGTTATCCTACTCACGAAGAGAAAGCATACAATCTCATGGTAGGAAACGGCATCAATAAACTATTTGAAAGGGCGTTGCCCGAAGGAGAAAAAAGCGAAGAGAACATCCTGCGTATGCGAAAAGAATTCATTCCCTATTATGATGCCCACAATGCAGAGAAGAGTGCTCCTTACCCAGGTATACCCGAATTACTAAACCAACTAAACCAACAAGGTAAAAAACTGGCTGTAGCATCTAATAAATATCAAACCGCTACAGAGAAACTGGTTAAACATTATTTCCCAGAGATACCTTTCATTTCCCTATTAGGACAGCGGGAAGGTATTCTTCCTAAACCCGATCCAACCATCGTTTATGATATTCTGCAAGTTGCAGGAGTAGAGAAAAAAGAGGTACTATACGTAGGCGATTCAGGAGTGGACATGCAAACCGCGATTGAGGCAGATATAGCATCTTGCGGAGTAACGTGGGGATTTCGTCCGCGCCAGGAATTGGAACAATTTTCTCCTGATTATATAATAGATCAGGCTTCTGAAATTCTACAACTCCTATAATAACCGGATTATATACAATTTCAGCTCACATTTTATTTCTATTGGCAACATCTTCTACGGTAGAGAGTTCAGTATAAGAACAGCATACCATAAAATTTCTTCCAGCTATAAATAATCAACTCCCTGCTTAAGTTAATACACTGTTTCCCTTAAGATTATATACTTGCGCCTGATCCTGTTACAAGAACAGCGCCGTTTTTCAACAAGAACAGCGCTGTTTTTAATCAAGAATAGCGCTAATCTTTGTCAAGAACAGCGCTGTTCTTTATATTGTATTAAGCGCAAGTCTGGGTAATTAAGCCCTTAACTAGTATAAGTATAGCCTGATAATTTCTACAAATATTTTACATAAAGCATTCAAAATTGAATCAATCTTCTCCAGGCAAACCCCTTCAATCTCCCTTCACTTTTAGGAAATAATGCATAAAAACAACATAAAAGTTACAACTCCTCCGTGGTTTATTGAAAGATTTAAGGAAGATTTAATAAACAAATACTAAATAAAATAGGTTGTGGTTAATGTGGAATTATTGATCTAAAAGAAAGATTAATTATTCGACAACAGAATTTGCACCATAAGATATATTTGCAAGAGAGGTAACCGTTTAATTAATTATTATGATAACAAAAATTTTCTGTAGTCTCATTTTTTTATGGCATTCATGGGTATATCACTCTACTTACAATGTGACAGCCACCCCTGCAAGAATTTATATATGACATCACACTGGATAGCAAAAAAAACATTGGAACTAAACGTTATTACTACCAGATAGTCCGTATTAACCCTGTTTAGAACAAAAAATACCATGCTAAATAACAAAAATTCCACATTTACACATTAGCAAGCTTCTACTTTTGCGACCAAGTATTAACATTTTAGCAAATTAAATATATTACAATATCAATTTTACTTAAATTTTACAACATGCAAAGAATGTCTAACAAGATGAAAAACATGCGCGCTTTGTTGCTATTAATATTCATGGCGGCATCGTTGAATGTATTTGCGCAGACTATTACCTTAACTGGTAGCGTGACAGACATGACAGGAGAGCCAATCATTGGAGCTTCTGTTCTTGAAAAAGGTACATCAAACGGTACTATTACCAATTTTGATGGAAATTTCACACTAAAAATCAGCTCCAACGCAACAGTAGTAGTTTCTTACCTTGGAATGAAATCACAGGAAATAGCACTGGGGGGCAGGACAACTCTGAATGTCACTTTACAGGATGATGCACAGGCATTAGAAGAAGTAGTTGTTATCGGATACGGTACGGTACAAAAAAGAGATTTGACAGGTTCCGTTGCATCTGTGAGTGCTAAACAACTGGAAGCCGTTCCGGTATCCAGTGCTGTGGAAGCTATGACCGGTAAACTCCCGGGAGTATCAATTACAACTACGGAAGGTTCTCCGGATGCAGACATTAAAATCCGCGTTCGTGGAGGGGGTTCTCTTTCACAAGATAATTCCCCACTTTATATCGTAGATGGGTTTCCGGTTGCAAGCATCAGCGATATTGCGCCTACAGAAATTCAAAGCATTGATATTCTGAAAGATGCTTCCTCAACTGCTATATATGGTGCCCGCGGTGCCAATGGTGTAATCATTGTTACAACAAAAAGCGGACATGAAGGAAAAACACAAGTGAGTTTCGGAGCTTCGTACGGTTTTAAGAAAGTATCTAAAATGACCAAAACGTTAAGTCCGTACGAATACGCCTTGTATCAATACGAACTGGATTCAACCGATTATGGATTATTTGGTGACTTGGATATATGGAAGTCAGTAAATGGTATTGATTATCAAGACGAAATATTTGGTCGGACAGGTAATCAGACACAATACAATGCGAATGTGAGTGGTGGTAGTAAAAGCACGAAATTTAGTATTTCCTATTCACATAATGATGAAGAAAGCATTATGTTAGGCTCCGGTTATGCCAAAGATAACATTAATGCCAAAATCAATTCTGAACTAAACCCGTGGTTGAAGCTTGACTTTAATGCCCGTTTAAGCTATCAGAAAATAGATGGATTAAGTAGTGGGGCCGATACAAACGAATCGAATGCGGCTAATTCTATTGTTGCTAACTCAGTCAAATTCCGCCCGATTACTCCGTTAACAAACTCAGATGATGACGAAAGTAGCTCCAACAGAGAATTTAGTCCACTTGACCGTATTAATTCCACCTATAAACAAATCAGACGATTAACACAATATTATAATGCAGCATTGAACTGGACTCCGATTAAAGATTTGACTTTCCGTACCGAATTTGGTTATGGTTGGAAACACGATGATACCGACCAGGCTTGGGGATCGGAAGCAACCAATAACTCCAAATATGGTGGATCGGGAATGCCTCAGGCTGTGCTTGTCAGACAAAACAATAGAAACTGGCGGAATGCAAATACCGTAACTTACAGCAATGATAAGTTATTCAACGGCCGTGACAGATTGAATGTATTTTTAGGACATGAAATGACTAGCAGTCAAACAAAAAGCATCACGAATGCCTCTATCAATTTCTCCAATACGATGACTATATCTGAAGTACTGGCAAATATGGGTGCAGGAGATGCCCTTCCAACGACAAGCAAAATCGGAGCAAAAGAAAACATGCTTTCTTTCTTCGGTCGTGTTAATTACACTTTGATGGATAGGTACTTATTCACAGCTACCTTACGCGCCGATGGTTCCAGTAAATTTGCTTCAGACAATCGTTGGGGTTACTTCCCATCCGCAGCTTTCGCATGGCGTATGTCAGACGAGGCATTCATGCAAAATACTCAAGATTGGTTATCTAACCTCAAGCTGCGGTTAAGCTACGGTACAGCCGGTAACAACCGTATTAATTCCGGACTTATATATACTACATATACCATGAGTTCGGCCACAGACAGAGTTCCATACTTTAACGAAAGTCTGACAAATATGATTATACGTGCGGATAATGTGTCTAACCCTAATTTAAAATGGGAAACGACCATAACCCGTAACTTCGGTATCGATTATGGATTCTTTAATAATAAAATTTCTGGTGCGGTAGATCTTTATTGGAACACCACAAAAGACTTGTTAATGAAAGCTGAAATTCCTTCAAACTCCGGATATGGCTCTCAATATCAAAACTTTGGTCAGACTTCCAATAAAGGGGTTGAATTCTCTGTTGCAGCCGTGTTGGTTGATACCAAAGATTTCGGAATTGATATCAATGCTAATATTTCGTACAACAGGAACCGTATTGACAAGTTAAATCAAGAAAATCCCTGGCAGAGCAGCAACTGGGCCGGAAGTACAATACAGAAATATGAAGATTTCAAAGTTGAAAAAGGTGGCCGGCTTGGCGAAGTATGGGGATACAAAACAGATGGATTCTTCACCGTTTATGATGAAGTAAACAATCCGAATGGTGAATTAGTATGGAATGGAACGAATGCCTGGAAGATAAGAGATGGCTTATCGAATAAGAGTGCAGAAATTACCGGCGGTAATATCTATCCCGGTGGTTTGAAAGTACAAGTTGACGAAAATGGCACCCCCATCAAGCAAAAACTGGGTAATACTATTGCTCCCTGGTATGGAGGTTTCGGATTGAATGCTCGTTTTAAGAACTTTGATTTCAGTGCATTCTTTAATTATTCATTTGGTAATAAAATCATTAATGGTACTAAATTAGCAACCAGCTTCTATTCAGATACTAAAAAAGGATATAATATCAACGATGATTTCACACTTGGCAATCGTTATACGTGGATTGACCCGGAAACCGGATTAAATCTGGCACGTCCTTCAAGCAGCACAATTACAGCGTATGGTGGCATCGAGAATGTAGGTTACCGGTTAAATGAAATGAACCAAAATGCTCAGATATTCAGTCCGGTATCTGCAACCAAAATGCATATTATTGATTATGCAGTAGAAGATGCATCCTTCCTTCGTGTTAATAATATTACGATTGGATACACTCTGCCAAAATCTTTAGTTCAGAAAGTTTACATGGAGAATGTCAGATTCTACCTTACAGCTTATAACTTGTATTGTTTTACAAATTATTCAGGAGCTGATCCCGAAGTAGACACAAGCAGTAAGCGCAATGCAATGACTCCGGGTGTAGATTATGCAGCATATCCAAAAAGCCGTTCTTTCGTAGCGGGCGTTAATGTTACATTCTAAATAATAAATGAATCATGAAAAAGATATTCAATAAAATATTTCTAGGAATCGGTTTTCTGGCAATTACAGGTTGTTCAGACTTCTTAGAGCAGTCCTCTCCTTCTGATCTTGAAGGTAATAATATTTTCAATTCGGTTTATTACACTGAGTTGATGTTAAATGAAGGATATGGCGACATGACACTTGATGCAACGTATTCACAATATATTCCTATCGTATGGGGATTAAATAGCGACTGCGAATTAGTAGACGGCTTAGGAAACGACGCAACCAATACCGCAAGCGAACGTGGTAATATGAATTACAACTCCAGTCCAGGCTGGGGAAGCTTGTCAAACTTATGGAATGCTATGTATGGTATTATCGAAACGGCAAATACGGTAGTGGAAGGCGTTGAAGGAAGTAGCCTGTTGCTCACAGACAATGCAGACAGAAGGAATATGTTACGCCTGAAAGGAGAAGCTTTGACAATGCGTGCCATGATATATTCAGATCTGATAAAATTTTTCGGTGACATTCCAATGAAGTTTGAAACAACAAAGACTGACTTATCAAATGTTTATCTTGCGAAAACAGATCGGGATGTTATTATGGATAGTCTGATTCTCCATTTACAAGAAGCCATTGAGTACCTGCCATGGGCTGGAGAGTCAAGCACCACTACCGAGCGCATCACCAAAGGATATGCACATGCCTTACTGGCAAACATTGCCCTCACACGCGCAGGATGGAGTATTCGGGAAGCAGCTAAAGAAGGATATGAAACTGCCGTTTCTAACTCTGATCCGACTTATCCTACACAACGTTGCGGAGCAGACAAAAGAGCAGAAATGTATAAACTGGCTGAAAAGCACCTGAGTATTGTTATCAACTCTCCCGTACATAATTTGAATCCTTCAATCGAAAACCATTGGTATTTGATCAACCAAAGAACATTGGATAATAGCTATAGAGAAAATATCTTTGAGATTCCGATGGGACTTGGTAGAAGTAGTGAGTTAGGTTATACAATAGGTGTATGTATTAATGGATCAAGTTCAAGATATGGTATTAAAGGTAACTCTTCTGGTAAGCTGAAACTAACAGCTCCTTATTTATATTCGTTTGACAGAGATGACTTACGTCGTGATCTAACTTGTGCCACGTATGAATTAAAAGAAGAAGATGGAATTCTGAAAGAAAATATGCAAGGTAACAATCCATTCCAGATTTACTGTGCCAAATGGGATATCCGTAAAATGAATGAAGAATGGAGAGATAGAGCCATCAATACAGGTGATGCTAAATGGATGAGTGGTATCAATGTAGTACGTATGAGATATGCTTATGTACTGCTTATGTATGCTGAGACTGTAAATGAGCTTTACGGGCCAGATATAAAAGGAGGAGCAGGTCTATCTGCAAGAGAAGCGTTAGAAGCAGTACATGTCCGTTCATTTGACGAAGATAAGAAAGCTGGTGCCAGAACTTACATTACAGATATTCCGGCAACAAAAGAAGATATGCATGAAGCTATCGTACAGGAAAACGCTTGGGAAATGGCAGGAGAAGGTTTCCGTAAATTCGATCTCGTTCGTTGGAATCTGTTAAGTGATAAGATCGATGAATTTAAAGCAAAGTATGAAGATGAAATAGAAAAGGTATATCCTGAAAAATTATATTTCAAATTAAATGCAGATTATTCGATTGATATGTCAAGTGTAGATTGGTATGGTGATCTTACTGATTATACCGGATATGAAAGTACAGATTGGTATGGAAAAGAAGCAACAGCTACTACACAAACCCAACTTACTGTAAATATTCCATCTATTTCTTCCGGCCTGAATGCAACTGTCAGAAATAGACATCTATTACCTATCGCTTCTACAACTATCTCTGCTTCTAACGGAAAATTACATAATTCTTATGGATTCAGTGATTAATAAAAAAGGATTGAACATGAAAAAAATGAAATCAATTATAGGATCAGTTGCCACATTCA
The DNA here is from genome assembly GCA_021201335.1 of Bacteroides sp. Taxonomy (GTDB): domain Bacteria; phylum Bacteroidota; class Bacteroidia; order Bacteroidales; family Bacteroidaceae; genus Bacteroides. The sequence continues at coordinate 10,114 of JAJQFD010000001.1, forward strand.
TATTGGCAGCTCTTTCCATCACCTCTTGTGTTGATAAGAATGACTGGGAGGTGGATAGTTCACATGATCGACTCTTCAGCATAACTAAAATGAGTGTGAGCGCCAGCACTACGGATGTAGAATATACATTTACGGCCAATCCGAAAGCGGATTATTATATCATTGAGTTAAGTAAAGATTCTCTTTACGATGCCATTGAAATGGGAGAACACGCTAGTTCCCTTGTATACGGCGAAGACAAATCTATTACTAAATCACCAGTAACTTTAGATAATCTGGATAGCGATAGCAAATATTATCTCCGGGTGAAAGCCATGTCCGCTAACATAGAGAGCTCAAATTGGTCATATCTTACCGATTATTTCTTTAATACCAGAGCCGAACAGATAATTTCAAACATTATAGTGGGTGTTAATGATGTAACTATCGAATGGCCTGCCGGTTCAAGGGCTACTCACATCACTATATCAAACGGACCAACGACAGATTCCAGAGATCTGACCAGTGAGGAACTTGCCGAAGGTAAAGCAACCGTAACCGGATTGGACAGTGAAACAACCTATACTATTAAGTTATTAAACGGAGAAACTACACGTGGCTCAAGAACATTTACCACCCTCATGGATTTAGGCGGTGCAACACCGATTAATCCTGATGATGATATTGCTGCTATTCTGGCTGCAGCAGAAGAAGGTGATATATATGCTATCATGCCAGGTACTTATGTAGTAGATGCCAAAATAGAGTTATCAAAAACAATCTCTGTGAGAGCGGCTATACCGGGACAAGCAGTCATAAATGGCATGTCGTTCAATTTGAAAGCCGGAGCAGGCTTAGAATTGAAAGACCTAACTTTAGATGGTACAAATGCTACCGGTCAGTTAATTAACTATCCGGAAGAATACGCTACCGAAACCGCAGCATTGGTAGTTAGCGGATGTGACATCCAAAATTACGAAAGTGGATTTATCAATCAAAGAGTTGTGATTGAAGTTAATTCGATGAATATTACTGGCAATTTATTCAATAAGATCGGCGGACGATTCATTGATATACAGGCTGGATATGCTAAAACTATCAATTTGACGAATAATACGATTGCAAACAGTATTTCAGGAGACGCTATTCGTATTGACAATTCTGCCGGCTTTACCGGAATAACCAGTATTATAACCATTAGCAACAACACTTTCTATAAAGTATGTAATAGTGCTGCTGGCAATCGTTTAATCTATACTCGTTTGAGTGGTCATTCAATCAAATTATCTAAGAATTTAGTTACCAATTCAATCGGTATTTATTCAAATCAATCGTCGACTAATGTTACCGAAATGACTAATAACTATTATCACAATGCACCTAATTATTATGATGCGAGTATTAGAGTTTCGGATGCAAATGGTACAGTACTTGATCCTGAATTTGTAAATCCTGACGAATTAGACTTCACTGTTCAGTCTAATGCTATTATAAGTGCAGGTGTAGGTGATCCACGGTGGTTAAACTAATATCATCTCTACTTAATTCCTAAATAAACATACAACTTAGGATAATTTCTCAGAGAGTTGCGAACATAATTCGCAACTCTTTGTCTTTTTACGACATCCACCATCCATATCTTCCAATATTTCCGTAAGTTTGCTACACATTAATTATTCTAATAAAATCTATGAGCAGAAAAATTACCCCCCCCCTAATTCTTTGTGTAGTAAGCTTTCTTTATTCCCTAACTTTACATGCACAACCATCTACAGGTGAGGAAGATCGAACGTTCTGGGTAAATACTCTCACCCGCATTGCAGACCCGGTATTAACCAACCTTAGCAACAATACCCTCAAACAAAACATGCCGTTTGAATCACTTTCCCAAGATACACTACGGATGCAAGTCTCTCACTTGGAAGCAGTGGGGAGGCTTATCTGCGGAATAGCTCCCTGGCTGGAATTAGGACCTGACGAAACTCAGGAAGGACAGTTACGGGAGAAATACATCAAGCTGACAACCAAAGGACTTAAAAATGCTGTAAATCCGAAGGCACCCGACTATCTTGTTTTCGACAATCGGGCCAGGCAACCTTTGGTAGACGCTGCTTTCCTGACACAAGGCTTACTACGTGCACGTACGCAAGTTTGGCAAAAACTGGATGATGAAGCAAAAAACTGGATGATTACAGAATTGAAACGTACACGCACAATTGAACCCTGGAACAATAACTGGCTGCTCTTTGCTTCCATGGTGGAAGCTGTCATACTTGAATTTACAGGTGAATGTGATATGGAGCGTTTATTACATGGAGTTAAACGTTTCCGTGAGGATTGGTACAAAGGAGATGGCTGGTATGGTGACGGACCTCAGTTCCACATGGATTATTACAACAGTTTTGTAATCAACCCCATGCTGACAGATATATTGAAAATAATGGCAAAACATAAACTTGATGATAAGAATTTCCTGCCTGTTCAGCTAGCAAGACATACACGGTTTGCCGACCAACAAGAACGTTTCATTTCTCCAGAAGGAACATATCCGGTTGTAGGGCGCTCTATAGTCTATCGGTTTGGAGTTTTCCACGCATTAGCACAAGCTGCCTTCATTAATATTCTACCTAAAAAAATGGAACCAGCCCAGGTACGGTGTGCTTTAACTGCTGTTATTCGCAATCAAATGAAATCACCCAAAAACTTTGATGAGAACGGCTGGCTGAAGATTGGATTTACGGGTGAACAGCTTCACATGTCCGAGTCATATATCAACACAGGTAGTCTTTACCTTTGTTCTATGGGATTACTTCCTCTGGGACTACCTGCTGAACACTCCTTCTGGAGCGATCCATTTACGGAATGGACAAACCTGAAAGCATGGAAAGGAATCGATGTAGGGGCAGACAAGGCTTGGAGTAAATAGGTTGGGTCATTGAGAATTAAGAAATTAGAATTAAGTTGTCAGCAAGCTATGTAGTATCATTTCTAAATAACTTACTTCTTAATTCTAATCTTTAACATCAACTTCCAGCAGTTCACATAGTCTCGTTTTCCCGAACTCATTTCTTAAATATCTTATCCCGATATTCTGTGGGTGTCATTCCTGTTTTTTGTTTAAAACATTTGCTAAAATAACGGGGATCATTAATTCCTACCATATAAGAGATCTGAGTCATATTAAACTCTCCGCTTTCAATTAATTGGGTAGCTCGTTTAATACGTACTTCTTTAATGAATTCAATAGGAGCCAGTCCGGTTAACGTTTTAAGCTTCTTGAAAAATACCGAACGGCTGACAGCCATTTCAGTAACCAGATCATCCACCATTAATTCGCCATTATCAATATTCTTTTCCATCAACTCCATTAATTTATCCATAAACTTACGATCAATGGAAGTCATTTCAAGTTGCTCAGCCGGCTTTTCCATTTCTTCTTTTACCGAGGATGGTATTGCCTCATTCATCAGGTTAGAACGGTACATAGCCTGTAGTTTTTCACGTTGGGCCAGAATATTCTTCACCCGAGCTTGCAGGTAGGTAGTACTAAAAGGTTTGGTTATATAATCATCAGCCCCATATTCCAATCCTTCCAATTTATTCTCAATGGAAGTTTTAGCAGTCAGCAATACAATAGGGATATGGCTAGTCGTCATATCTGCTCGAAGTTCTTTCATCATCTCTATTCCATCCTTCTCCGGCATCATCACATCGCTAATTATTATATCCGGTAGAAATTTCAGGGCTTTACTCCATCCTTCCATACCATCCGCTGCTTCTATAACTCTAAACTTATCGGCAAAGATTCGGCGAAGAAAAGTTCTGAGTTCACTATTATCTTCAACAATCAGAAGCACTCGTTGGGAGGAGGCTACTTCTGCTGTATTCTCAAGGAGTACTTCGGTAATTACGGAAGTATCGCCTTTTGTTTCCACCTTCTCAAAAGTAGTGACTATCTGATCAGCCAGAATAAATTCGGTTCCTTCATCGTAATGATCTTTGCCTTTAAGAAACTCCACTTTAAAGCCACTACCCTCACCCAACTTACTATCTACAGAAATAGTAGCTTTATGCATATCCACCAGTTCTTTGACGAGTGAAAGACCAATCCCTGAACTTGCCGAGTGATTGAAAAGATTCCTATCCATTAGGTTTTCAAAACGCATAAAGATGGATTGTTTCTTATTCTCTGCAATTCCGATACCCTGATCACGTACTTCAACAGAGATGGTAGTATTATCCTCTCGCACGAAAACTGCAATCATTTTTCCATGAGGAGTATATTTAAAAGCATTGGAAAGGAGATTAAAAAGAATCTTTTCAAACTTGTCTTCGTCTACCCAGAGGTATAAATCATCTTTTTCAGCTTCCAGTATATAATCTATATGATGGTCTTCGGCCAACGATTCGAAATTATCCATCACCTTTCGAATAAAAGGAACAATATCCAGTTTCTGCACACGCAACTTCATCTTTTTGTTCTGTATCTTTCGAAAATCAAGGATCTGATTCACCAACCGAAGCATCCGACTGGTATTTCGTTCAACCACCTGCAATTGTTCCCGCACGTCTCCGGGCAGGTTCGGCTTTTGCAGTATGGTTTCAACCGGACCGGAAATCAATGTAAGAGGCGTGCGCAGTTCATGAGAAATATTGGTAAAAAAACGAAGTTTAATATCAGATATCTCCTGTTCAATAGATACTTCGTGTTTCAAACGGTAAATGGTAAATAGGATATAAACGGCTATCCAGATTACGATACCTATTATTAAGAAATACAATATATAGGCCCAAGGAGTTTCCCAGAAAGAAGGCAATATTTCTAGTGGCATGGAATGTATATTATCTACCCATGCTCCATCCCCGTTCGTTGATTTTACTTGAAAGGTATAAGTACCTTTGGGTAAATTGGCATAAGTTATATCCCGTTCTTTACCCTTATAATTCCAGTTCTTATCAAAACCGTCCAGCATATATGCATATTGAATCTCGTTGGAAGTGGTATAATCCAGAGCAACAAAGCCAATGGAAAGGTTGTTCTCATCATGATTCAGAACAAGTCCTTCCTTTTCATCAAAAGTCTGTGAAAATAAAATAGGTGGAACGTAAGTACTTTTACGAATGGAATCAGGATGGAAATGAAAGATACCGTTACTTGCGCCAAAAAAAGCACGACCGGAAGAAGTGATGGTAGAGGCTGCTTCGCTAAAACGGACGTTGAACATAAAACTTTGAAGACCGTAGTTTTCAAAAAATTCTTTTGAAGGAATAAACTTACTGATTGCATGCTCTGTGCTGATCCAAAGATTCTCCTGCGCATCTTCCCGAATAGAAAGTACTACATCTGATGGCAGCTGCCCGTCTTTCTTCATATAGGATTTAAAACGAGCATTACCCGCTTCATCCATGGAAATCAACTTGTTGAGCCCTCCTCCGGAAGCTGCAAAATACAACTCATCCTGCCGGGTATTTATAATCCAATGAATATCATTGTTACTCAAACTATTCAGATCACCGGGAATACTGGAGTAATGATAAAAAACAATATCCTCCGGATTAATGAAATTTCCATCAAAACAAATAGCCCCGGTAGTTGTACCCACCCAGATATTCCCTTTATTATCAGAAGTGACAAAACGTACTTTATAACAATTATCGATCGGATATTGCTTAAGGTGATTGCGATGGTTAATGAATTTGCCGTTTTTTTCTTTATCGATATAGTTCAATCCACCAGCAAATGTTGCTACCCATATTCTGCCATTCGAGTCTTCATAAGTACAATATACATTATCATTGCTCAAACTGTAAAGTTCATCAGGGTTATGTTGGTAACGAGTGATCCGATAGGCTCCGGGGCGCTGAAAATCTTTTTCCGCACGCACCAGTCCGTTACCTTTGGTAGAAATCCAGATGATTCCCTGACTATCCTGCATCAGGTTGTAAGCTACTCCTTCCAATGGGATACCATTCTTGGATATCGTTCCGTCGGCAGTCAGGTATCCGCGATAATTCATCTGACTGTCGTAAACACGCACAGTACTGTTTTTAAATCCAACCCAGATGTTTTTTTCATCATCTTCCATAATCGAACGGACTTCATTGCTGAGAGATTCTTTTTCTTCCGGATAAGGAGTAATAAGATGAAACTGCCGGGGCTTGAAGGTGACTTTCTCCAGACCTTTAGAATGAGTGCCCATCCAGAGATTTCCCTGGCGATCGGAAAAAGCGGAATGTAGTTTATTGGAAAATTTCCAGTCTTTCGAACCCGGTTCGTTATGAAACGGAACGAGCTTATTCTTTTCCCGGTCGAAATAAGACATTCCTCCACCAAACGGATGTACCCACAAACGTCCGTGAATATCTTCGTGAATATGAAACTTAGGATGAGAGCGATCGGCTGTGGCCGGTTCAGTCTTCATTGTTTCACGCTTTAATTGCTTTTTTACCGGGTTGAAATGTACGACAGAACTTGTTTCTTCCTGTTCAAACCATACTTCTCCGTGGCTGTCAACATATACGGATAATATAGGTTTATGGGATAATTCTTTATAATCTGAATGCGAATAATGTTTGTAGTCTCCGGTCAAAACGTCACAGGTGAAAAACCCATCACTGCGAGTAGCTACCAATAGTTTTCCGGTTGCAATGGAATTTATAGAAACAATAGATGACAAAGTAGGTAACTCCAACAGTTCAAACCGTTCTTCCACCTTCAGGAATCGCCAGACACGACCTCCGCCAGAACCAAAGAAAATTTCTCTGTCATTCTCAAAAAAAGAATAAAATGCCTGATTGGAATTTGGGGACTCTTTCTGTATATCCGAAAAATAAGGAATGACAGTATCTTGTCCATTCTTTATTAACCCTAAGCCATTGTCCGTCAGTATCCATTCATTGCCCAGGCTATCGAGGTAAGCATTGATAAAGTGCTTCATGGAAAAGAAGTCTGATTGTCCTGAGAAAACATCCCACGTTAGGGATAAGTCATTCGAATTTGTTCTAACTCGTATAGCTTCCATTTTATCGGTTAACAGCCATACCGTTCCATTATCCAGCAATTTTATGGAAGTAATATTCATCTGACTCCCCTCCCCTTTGGAGGGCACCTGTTCAGACTCTTCGGTGGTAATATTGAACCGATGCACGCGGTCATCATACGTCAGCAACCACAGAAAGCCATACATATCTTCCCCAATCAACTCCATCCGGTTATTAGCAAAACTAATCCGGCTATCCTGACCTCCTTTATAGGTTTTAAATGTATAGCCATTGAACATATTCAGTCCATCCCAGGTTGAAAACCACATAGCTCCGCGACGATCCTGCAAAATGCCCATAACCGTATTTTGCGATAATCCGTCTTCTGTAGAATAATGGGTGAAAAAATTATTATCCTGCGCTCCGGCCAATCTCACTAAACATACGAGAAATAAGGTTAAAATTAGTCTCTTCATATTACTTTCCACTGCCAATAATTATGCCTGTTTGGGCTAAAGGTACAAAAAAGAGCGTATTTTTATCTATCTTTAAAGCAAGTTTTAACAACATGTATTTTATATGCGCACAGTATTAGCCTTTTTATGTAGCTGCCTGACTATTGTCGGAAGTTATGCACAACAACCTGAATACCAGCCTTACGGTGTGGAAAAAAACATGCCTTCATTTTACAATGAACTCAAAGCATCCTTAAACTTTCCGATGGCCTGGAAGAATCAACAATCTCTTTCATTTGATGAATGGAGAGTAAAAGCCCGCGAGACACTCCTGGAATGTATGCAGAACCTACCTCCTGCCCCTGACAATTACGAAATGGAAATTCTAGCCACTGATCAGCGCACTAGGTATAAAGCCCATAAGATTGTATTCAATGTTTCACAATGGTATAGGATTCCCGCTTATTTATTGATACCTGACGGTAAGGGTCCTTTCCCGGCAATCATTACATTACATGATCATGGTGCACATTTCTCTATTGGTAAAGAAAAAATGGTACGTCCTTTCGATGTGCCTGCAGAGGTATTGGCAGATGCGGATGAATGGGCTTCCAACTGTTATGATAACCAATATACAGGCGACTATTTTGCAGCCAACGGATATGTAGTACTTTCCATTGACGCTTTGCTTTGGGGAGAACGGGGTCGGAAAGATGGTACACAATATGAGAACCAGCAGGCCTTAGCATCAAACTTGCTGCAAATGGGTACTTCGTGGGGAAGCATTATTACCATGGATGATGTAAGAAGTGCTGAATTTCTGGCATCCTTACCAGAAGTTGATTCAAATCGTATCGGTGCATTGGGGTTTTCTATGGGTGCTCATCGAGCGTGGATGGCTTCTGCGGCAACAGATCAAATAAAAGCAGCAGCAGCGGTGTGCTGGATGAATACCACTGATTCATTAATGACTTTAACCAATAACCAGAATAAAGGAGGTTCCGCTTATTCCATGATTGTTCCAGGAATTCGCCGGTTTATGGATTATCCGGATGTAGCCTCGATAGCGTGTCCCAAACCCACACTCTTCTTTAATGGCAGACATGATAAGTTATTCCCTGTAAAAGGTGCAGAAGATGCTTATGAGGAAATGCAGAAAGTATGGACGAGCAGACAAGCTTCTGAATGTTTGGTAACTAAAATCTGGGAAGAAAAGCATTTTTATAATAAAGAAATGCAAAAAGAAACACTGGATTTCTTTAACCGTTGGCTGAAAGAAATACCATTAATGGGCATAATCAGCCAAAGACCTGAAAAGTAATAAAAAGAAGCATATTTGTGAATAAACTAAAAAAGCTATCCCCGGAAAAGGATAGCTTTTTTGAGCCTCTTGTCGGATTCGAACCAACGACCCCGAGATTACAAATCACGTGCTCTGGCCAACTGAGCTAAAGAGGCAAGTGGGTAAGCTTACTATATCGCGCCGCTACAACCAACTACCTTTGCTGCGATCAAGCCCTGGAGGATTCGAAGGGAGCTGGCCGTATAGGACTTACCCGGGCGCAAAGGTAGATATTTTTGTTAAACCAACAAGAGGTAAAGCTTATTTTTTTCGGTTTTTGCTTAAAAACATTACCTTTGTGCCCTATATAATGGATAAAATGAACGAAAAAAGAGTTAGTATACAAAGGTTTGCCATGCACTTTGGCACTTATATGGGGATATTATGGATTGTAAAGTTTGCTTTCTTCCCACTGGGATTCTCGAATCCCCTTCTGATGTTCCTGTTTGTAGGGCTCACAGTGGCAGTCCCTTTTGTGGCTTTTCGCTTTGCAAAAATATTTCGTGATAAATTTTGCGGCGGTACAATCGGCTTCTTACAATCGTGGGTATTCTTGATATTCATGTTTATGTTTGCTTCACTCCTCACAGCCGTAGCTCATTACATTTATTTCCGGTATCTGGATAATGGATTTATTATAGAAACCTACGCTTCTATGGTCAATAATTTCCCGAAGGAGATTCAAGGGATGGAAGTTTATATCAACCAGTTACAGGAAGCTATGGAACAAGTAAAAAGCCTCACTCCTATTCAAATCACCATACAATTGCTATCGAATAATGTGGTAAATTGTAGTATCCTGTCCTTGATCATTGCATTGTTTGTAATGAAGAAACCTCAACTCAAAGTTTAAACCACCCGAATATGGATATATCTGTAATAGTACCTTTATATAATGAAGAAGAATCGCTTCCTGAACTGTTCGACTGGATTGAACGGGTCATGAAAGAAAACGGATTTACGTATGAAGTAATTTTCGTAAACGATGGAAGCACAGATAATTCCTGGCAGGTGATCGAAAAGATAAGAGAACGCTCTTCAGCTGTGAGAGGCATAAAGTTTCGCCGTAATTACGGTAAATCGGCTGCCTTATATTGTGGTTTTAAAGAAGCAGAAGGCGATGTTGTAATTACCATGGATGCAGATTTGCAAGATAGTCCGGACGAAATCCCCGAACTTTACCGCATGATACGGGAAGAAGGATATGATATGGTATCGGGCTGGAAAAGAAAAAGATACGACCCGATTACCAAAACACTTCCTACCAAACTATTCAATGCTACTGCCCGCCAGGTTTCAGGCATCAAGAATCTTCATGATTTTAATTGCGGACTGAAATCTTATGACAAGAATGTAGTTAAAAATATCGAAGTGTATGGTGAAATGCATCGCTATATTCCTTACCTTGCGAAGAATGCAGGTTTTAAAAAGATTGGTGAGAAACCGGTACACCATCAGGCCCGTAAATACGGAAAAACAAAATTTGGTATCAATCGGTTTGTCAACGGCTATCTGGACTTGATTACCTTGTGGTTCCTTTCGCGTTTTGGAATTAAACCCATGCATTTTTTCGGACTGTTAGGTTCGCTGATGTTCCTGATAGGCTTAATTGCCGTAGTTATAATCGGAGTGGGTAAATTGTACTCCATGCATCAGGGCATGGAATACCGGTTGGTAACCGATTCTCCTTATTTTTATCTTTCGCTGACAGCCATGATTATTGGTACCCAGTTATTTGTGGCAGGTTTTCTGGGGGAGCTGATTTCGCGTAATGCCCTTGGACGGAATGATTATCAAATTGAAAAAACAATCTAAAAAAACAAATATGAAAAAGTTGGTAAATGTTCTTTTAACCCTCCTGGTAGCCGGCCCGGCTGTTGGTTTTCTGATCAGTTCCTGCGCTGATGAGAGTGATTGTTCCACAGCAGGAAGACCCATGATGAGGTGTGTCGTATATTCTTATGAAAGAAAAGGTCTAACAAACGACAAAGATACAATTCCCTATCTAACAGTCACCGCCTTGAGAACTGATTCAACACTAATCAACAGAGATTCGGTTGTTACTAAAATAGATCTTCCCCTTCGCTACACAGCGGATTCAACTGTATGGGTTTTCCATTATAATTTACAAAATCTAAATATAAACACGGATACAATCATTGTATTTCATCAAAATACTCCCTATTTTACTTCGATGGATTGTGGATACGAGATGAAACAAAGTGCCAGTGAGATATTATATACCACGAACAAAATAGATTCAATTCATTTACGCAACGCTAATACCAATACAGATGGTACAGAGAACCTCAAGATATACTTTACTGGTCTTTAATCTTTTGTTATTGTCATTAGGTAGTTTGCCAGTGACCGCTCAGCAAAACGACAAAGATAAAAGACCAGCCATCGAATACCCGTTATTTCACGGATTATTCATCAGTGCCGATCTGTATGGTCCGGCATCCTATGGTATAGGGAGTGATTTCCTCGTATTTGAAGCAGCTGCAGAACTGGATTTGAAAAATCGCTATTTCCCGATTGTTGAAGTAGGATATGGTTCAACCGATACCTGGGGAGATAAAGGTATTCATTACAAAAGCAGCGCTCCTTTTTTCCGGGCGGGAATGAACTACAACTTTTTCTTTAAAAAACAAGACAGATTTTACCTGTATGGGGGATTTAGATATGCACTCAGTAGCTTTACTTATGACGTTTATAATTTAACTGCCGATGATCCGATCTGGGGAGATGCTGTGCAAAACCCCAACTTAAACGATCCGATTTGGGGCGGAAGTCTTCCTTATAATTATAAAGGACAAAAAGCAACAATCCACTGGTTTGAATTGTTGGCCGGGGTCAGGGTATATTTATATAAAAACTTCTTTATGGGATGGGCTTTGCGCTATAAAAGCCGCCTCAGTGAATCGAAAAGCTCGTATGGAGACCCCTGGTTCGTACCCGGATTCGGCCAATATGACAAGAGCAGATTTGGTATCACTTACACAATTACTTATAAAATACCTCTTTAAAAATGAGTCGACTTAAAATTTGGCTAATGGCGAGAGGTTCGACATCCTTATAAAATGGAAACAACTAAATCTTCCCGCAAACGTTTATGGTGGCTGATTCCGCTGATTTTGGGAACAATCTATGTGTTGTACCGCCACAATAATCCGATTAAGCAGGAAAAGGATTATAAAAAAATAACCGGACAAATATTCGGTACTATCTATCATATTACCTATCAATCCGAAGAGGATTTAAAGGAAGAAATTGAAACAGAATTAAAACGTTATGACAATTCTCTATCTCCTTTTAATCCTAACTCCATTATCAGCCGGATAAACAGAAATGAAGATGTTATAACTGATACCCTTTTCCAGAACGTATTCAGAAAATCCGTTCGGATTTCGGAACAAACAGACGGAACTTTTGATGCAACAATCGCCGGACTGGCCAATGCCTGGGGGTTCGGGTTTAAGAAAGGAGAATGGCCCGATTCGCTGATGATTGATAGTCTACGCCAGCTAACAGATTACAGAAATATAACGCTTGCAGACGGAAAAGTAGTAAAAAAAGATCCCCGCATCATGCTCAGTTATAGTGCTATAGCCAAAGGATATGCGGTCGATGTTATTGCCCAATACCTTCAACGAAAAGGAATTGAGAACTTCATGGTTGAAATTGGAGGAGAAATTGTTACCCGAGGGGTTAATCCCCGTTCGGAGGAATGGCACATTGGCATAAATAAGCCATCTGACGATCCGATGGAGGCTCAACAGGTACAAATGATTATTCGGGTCTCAGAGGCAGGACTTGCCACATCCGGCAATTACAGGAATTTTTACTATAAGGATGGTAAAAAATATGCTCATACAATTGATCCTCGTACGGGATATCCTGTGCAACACGATCTACTTTCCACAACTGTTATTGCCGAAGATTGCATGACGGCAGATGCCTTGGCCACTGCATTTATGGTAATGGGCAAAGAAAAGGCTGAAGCCTTTGTTAATGCCCGTCCTCACCTCGCTGCCTGTTTTATATATAGCGATGAGAAAGGAGAATATCAATTATGGCTAACGGAAAACATGCAAAAGCTGGTAGTGGAGAAGAAATAAAAACAAAATCATTGAAACTTATCAGTGCTTTATTGTCGGTTAATCAAAGTGCAGTAACAGCTGAAAATTGACATTGCCGGATTCGAAAATTATGTTGTTTTATTAATCGAATGATTGAAAGAAAAACGTTACCTAAGCGAATAAGTTTCATTCCAAATTCTTTTCAGATTTTTAGAAAATCGTGATAAAGTATTACCCACTACTTCGTATTACCCAAAAAGAATGTAACTAAAAAAACATTTTATACCGCCATCTACACACATCCAAAACAATGAAAATGGTGTATAAATCTGCAAAAAGTATTTTACTGACTCCATAAAGTGTACCATAAACATAAGGATAAATAACCAAATAAAATCACCGCAAACTACGGTATTAGTAAAGAAGAGTAAAATGAAGAATAGCAAAGTATAATAACGACTTCGTCGTCTCTTGCTGACCAGGAGATCAGCAGTCGCTGTCGGGTTTCTGATGAAAAGAAAGTGCCTGGTAATCTTCTATAACTTAAATATGAAATCCGGCATAAGTCATCACTTGGAAATGAGGCTACAAAAGACTACAGGGATGAAAATAGCTGTCCAGTATAACGCCAAATCCTACCGGCACTTAACCTGAAACCTTCCAGAAGTTGCCCCAAGAATTACTGGAAACATAACCCACATCGAAAACCGAGCCTAGCAAGAGTTAATGCAGCTTTGTTATTTTGATCCTTTTGAGTCTTTCTTCCTCAACACCTTCCGAATCGTTAATAAACCTTAAATAGTCCAGCCGCCTGGAATTTCTCGCCTATTCATGCCGATTTGAGAATCCGTTAATTTTCATTGCCGTACTTTTGACTTTGAAAAGGAAGGAAGTGCACACCTGATCCAAGTGAAACTTATAAACCGAGTAAAAAATTTAGAAGAGAAAAAATTATGGCAATACCCGTACAACGCTACAAACGACACACCATCTTGGGCGATGAAACATCTCCCGAACTGTTTTACCTGAAAAGAGAACCCGGACACGAGCGAACTTATTTGCTGGAAGACGCAGCCGCCGAGATTGAAACCACCAGTGCCTTGAGCCAGGAAGATGTCATTCATGTGATGAAGGCCTTCGTCCGCCGACTGAGAATTATTCTCACCCAGGGCGACAAATTGAAAGTTGAGGGATTGGGTACATTTTTCCCCACCTTCTCGTGCCAGGGAACGGAAGAGGAAAAAGATTGCACTGTCCGCAACATCCAGAAAGTACACGTCCGCTTCGCAGTAGATAATACGCTCCGCCTGGTGAACGACAGCATCGCTTCTACCCGCGGTGGAGCAAATAATGTTCAGTTCTATATTAAAGGCGAAACCGAGAGTTCGAATTCGAGTAACAACAACCAGCAAGGAGGAAACGACAGAGACGATGACAACATCGGAGGCAACGATAATGGCGGTGGATTCGTGAACCCTGCGGCGTATACCTGTATGATCATGAGCACCAGTAACAAAAGTGGAACATTATTCTGAAAACGATTATTGCGTTGACAAGTGCTATTTTAGGGGCACTGGGATCGTAGGCGATGACATGGATGCAAAGAGGGAATCCTGTTAATTTCTAGGCTTAACGGGATTCTTATAGCTAGAATATCTGCCTGCTATTTTTTAAAGATTAAATAAACAGCCAGTATAAGACATACAAATGCTGCCAGGTGATTCCATCGCAGCTCCGTTTTAAAAACATGCATCGAGAAAACGGTAAACACTGCTAAAGTTATGACTTCCTGTATAATTTTTAACTGCATAATGTCAAACGGACCCCCATTTTCTTTGAAGCCCAAACGATTCGCAGGTACCTGGAAACAATACTCGAAAAAGGCGATTCCCCAACTGATGGCAATAACCGCGATCAGAGGAAGGGCAGAAAACCATGAAAAATCTTTTAGTTTTAAATGTCCGTACCAGGCCAGCGTCATAAAAACATTCGAAATAACAAGTAAAACGATGGAATAAATACCTTGTGATAACATACAATTTATTAATTTACAGGTTCAGAGTCCGCTGCCTCTGGTAACAGTTCCGATTGAATATTGTTCATGCTTCCCCACATGCTATACCGGGCTTCCGGATTCATCGACTCCAGTTGCCGAAGTATATCCTTCATCGAGCTACGGCTTGATTGAGTTTCGTAAGGACAATTTTTCTTTTGCTTCTTATACTTTCTTATCGCTGCTAATGCCACCAGGTCCGCTTCATGAACCAGGCACATAGGACGGATAATCGTCATATCAAACTTACGCATCACCAGTTTCGGAGGCATGGTTCCAAACGCACCCTGGTAAGTCATATTCATTAGCAGGGTTTCAAGAATATCATCCATGTGATGGCCTAAGGCAATTTTATTGCATCCTTGTTCCTTCGCCACTGTAAACAAAGCTTTTCGTCGGTTCCAGGAACAGAGAAAACAAGGCGACTTACGGGTATCAGTTGAAGCATCAAAAGAAGTCTCATATACCAAAAGAGGAATTCCGTAAGCATCTGTATGTTTCTTTAAATAATTCAAATCAGTCTGATATGGAATATTTGTCATCACCACATGTACTGCAACCACGGAAAAACGAGGTTTGAAAATCTGCGAACGCTTTCCCAGTAATTCTACCAGTGCCAATGAATCTTTGCCACCCGAGAGCCCAACCAGAATTTTATCACCTTCCTCAATTAATTTATATTGAACAACGCCCTTATTAAAACGCCTGTTAATCAGACGAATTAACTTTTCATCTGCATTATATTGTGCCATATTCTCTGAAATTGGGTGCAAAAATAAACGAAAGAGTCGACATAAAGAAGGAAATAAGTTATCTTTGTCGGTAAAGACTATTAATAACACAAGATTAAACATAATAAACGATGGATGGAATTAAACACCTGGCTACTCTATTAGCTTGTATGAAACCTCACCTAGACGATAAAGAATATATATTTTGTACGTTCCCTTCCGCAACCATACCCGAAATGCTACATCTGAATCCGCTTTACTGTTTTTATGAGGAAGAAGGTTTGACATTAATCATTCAAAAAGACTGTGCAATTCAAAACAAGATCAGATTTTCCACCGTACTTAAAATGATCTCTCTTACCATACATTCCAGCTTGGATGCCGTAGGGCTTACTGCTGCTGTCTCAGGTAAGCTGGCCGAAAAAGGGATAAGTGCCAATGTGGTTTCGGCCTATTATCACGATCATATTTTTGTACAGAAAGAATACGCCCGGAAAGCGATGAACAGCCTGATTGAACTTCAAATGGAGAGTCTACCTTCCAGTTCCATCCAATAAATAAAGCGATTTTAACATTCATAAATTATGAATTAACAACTATATTATGCTTTGATGGTATAAATATGTGTATTTTTGGATGTATTACAATATCAATCGCATACAAATATGAAATTTAAAGCCATTATAGCTTTCCTGTTTACTCTATTATTCACTCAGGCTTCAGCGCAAACACTGGAGCAGGCCCGGAAAATGTTTTCACAGGGAGATTACGAAAACGCCAAACCCGTCTTTGCCAGATTCCTCAAATCACAGCCCAATAGTGCCAATTATAATTTCTGGTATGGAGTATGTTGCGTTAAAACAAACGAACCGGAAGAAGCACTCAAGCCTTTACGTTTTGCCGTACAACGCAAAGTTCCGAATGCACCATTATATCTGGGGGAAGCCTATCAACAACTTTACTATTTCGATGAAGCTGTAGAAGCTTTCGAAGAACAAATCAGCGCACTCACCAAAAAGAAACAAGATCCTGATAAAGAACTTCTGGCCGCCCTTGAAAAAAGCAAACAAGGTGCCCGTATGATAAAAGGAGTTGAAGATGTTTGTTTTATTGATAGCGTGGTAATTGATAAAGAAAACTTTCTCCAGGCATACAGAATCAGTGAAGAGTCCGGGAAACTTCATACATTCAATGAGTATTTTGAACAATCCGGTGATAATCCGGGTACAGTATATGAAACAGAACTGGGAAATAAAATTTATTACAGCGAACCGGGAGAAGATGGAACACTAAATATCTTCACTAAGAATAAAATGCTCGACGAATGGAGTAAAGGTTCTCCCCTACCCGGCAATATTAATGACAACAATAACGCCAATTATCCTTATGTATTGACGGATGGCATTACTATTTATTATGCTGCGGATAATGAAAATTCTCTGGGAGGATATGATATATACGTCACTCGGTATAACTCAGGAACAGACAATTATCTGGTTCCGGAGAATGTAGGGATGCCCTTTAACTCTTCGGCTAATGATTATATGTATGTCATTGATGATTATAACGATCTGGGATGGTTTGCTACCGATCGTAATCAGCCCGAAGATAAAGTATGTATTTACATCTTTATTCCTAACAACTCCAGGCAGGCCTACAATTTTGAAACGATGGACCCGGCCAAAATACGTAGTCTGGCTCAACTCCAATCCATCCGGGATACCTGGAAAGACATGGAAGCAGTAGAGTCTGCACAACAAAGGTTAGAAATTGTAATCAACCAAAAACCTAAACAGGAAGTGGAATATGATTTCAGTTTTATTATTAATGATCAACTCACTTATCACGAATTAAGTGATTTTACTTCTCCCGATGCTTTGCAGCAGTTTAAGCTATACCGGCAGTTGGAGAATGATTATCTTCAAATGAATAAACGCCTCGAACAACAACGTACTCTTTTTGCACAATCGAATGCCGCGCAACAGGCAAAAAGCACAGGAGCGATTCTTGATCTGGAGAAAAGAGTATTAGAGATATATAACGAATTACAGGATATGGCCGTTAAAGTGCGGAACCTGGAAATTAAACATAGAAATAAATAATATCATGGACGTACTTATCATTACTTTACTAATTATTGGAGCCGTAATCCTATTCCTGGCAGAAATCTTTTTCGTTCCCGGAATAAGTTTAGCTGGATTTGCCGGTCTCGGATGTCTCATTTACGCCAACTATTACGCCTTTATATATATAGGAACAACTGCCGGCATTATAACCCTGATCGTTTCTGCCATTGCATGTTTGGGGTCTATCTACTTATTCATGAAATCGAAAACATTGGATAGAGTTGCCCTGAAAAAAACATAACTTCTAAAGTAGACAGAGCAGCCGAGGAAAGTATTGAAGTTGGCAATACTGGCGTAGCAATCACTCGTCTGGCACTGATTGGCAACGCCGAAATCAATGGAAAAATTGTAGAAGTAAAATCAATGGATGGTTTCCTGGATGAAAAAACACCAATCATCGTCAGCCGTATATATGACGACATCATTATGGTAGAAAAATACACTAACTAAATATTCACATAAAACAAAAAAAGAATGAATCCGTATGTTATTTTTGCATTTGTAGTCGGAGGTATTTTACTACTGGCCATATTTTTCCATTATGTGCCTTTTTTTCTTTGGTTGTCTGCCAAAGTATCGGGAGTAAATATCTCACTCGTCCAATTATTCTTGATGCGTATCCGTAATGTTCCACCTTATATTATTGTACCCGGATTGATCGAAGCCCATAAAGCCGGACTAAAGAACATTACCCGGGATGAACTGGAAGCACACTACCTGGCAGGTGGACGTGTGGAGAAAGTAATACATGCATTAGTCTCTGCATCGAAAGCCAATATCGACCTTTCTTTCCAAATGGCTACCGCCATCGATTTGGCAGGACGTGATGTATTCGAAGCTGTACAAATGTCGGTAAACCCCAAAGTGATTGATACTCCACCGGTCGCAGCCGTAGCAAAAGATGGTATTCAGTTGATTGCGAAAGCACGTGTAACAGTTCGTGCCAACATACGCCAGCTTGTAGGAGGTGCCGGAGAAGATACCATCCTGGCCCGTGTAGGTGAAGGTATTGTATCATCCATCGGTTCGTCCGAAAGCCACAAGAGTGTATTGGAAAACCCGGATTCTATCTCTAAACTGGTGCTCCGCAAAGGTTTGGATGCCGGTACTGCATTTGAAATACTTTCCATCGATATTGCTGATATTGATATCGGTAAGAATATCGGTGCTGAACTTCAAATCGACCAGGCGAATGCTGATAAAAACATTGCACAGGCCAAGGCTGAAGAGCGTCGGGCAATGGCCGTAGCTTCGGAACAGGAAATGAAAGCAAAAGCGCAGGAAGCCCGGGCCAAAGTAATTGAAGCCGAAGCAGAAGTACCCAAAGCAATGGCTGAAGCATTCCGAAACGGTAATCTGGGTATCATGGATTACTACCGGATGAAGAATATTGAAGCGGACACTAGTATGCGCGAAACAATAGCTAAACCCAGTGGTAATAGCGGTTCATCGAACAAACCACTTGGATAATTAGTTATTAAGAAATAAGAATTTAGAAGTCAAGTAGTAAGAAACCTCGCGGTGTCAATTCTTAACTCCTTGACTTCATACTTCTTAAACTCCTTTAAAATAATATAGATCATGAAGAAATATTTTCCCTCTTCCGAATTGCTCATCAATGATGATGGTTCGGTATTTCATCTGCACATTAAGCCCGAACAATTGGCTGATAAAATAATACTTGTCGGTGATCCCGGACGGGTCTCCACGGTTGCTTCTCATTTCGATCAAAAAGAATCGGAAGTGGAAAGTCGCGAGTTCAAAAGCTGTACAGGAATATACAAAGGGAAGCGTATTACAGTTTTATCAACCGGTATCGGATGTGATAACATCGATATAGTTATGAATGAGCTGGATGCACTGGCTAATATTGATTTTACTACCCGTGAAGAGAAAGAAACATTCCGTCAACTGGAATTGGTACGTATTGGTACCTGCGGAGGGTTGCAACCTAACACCCCGGTAGGAACTTTTATTTGTTCACGAAAATCTATTGGATTTGACGGAGTATTAAATTTCTATGCTGACCGTAATGAAGTTTGTGATCTGGAATTGGAAAAGGCATTTCTGTCATACATGGGATGGACAGGTAGTATGGGTGCTCCCGCTCCGTATGTTATCGACGAGGATCAGGAGCTTTCCGATCGTATTGCACAAAACGATATGGTAAATGGGGTTACTGTTTCTGCAAATGGATTCTTTGGTCCACAAGGACGGGAATTGCGGGTTCCATTGGCAGATCCTAATCAAAATGATAAAATCGAGTCCTTTGAATATCAAGGATATAAGATTACCAATTTTGAAATGGAAAGTTCAGCATTGGCCGGACTTAGTCGTTTGATGGGACATAAAGCAACCACCGTTTGCATGGTAATTGCCAACCGGTTAATCAAAGAAGCGAATACGGGTTATCGCAATACCATCGATACATTAATTAAAACAGTTCTGGAGAGGATTTAATGTTTTCTTTTGTTGCGATCGATTTTGAAACAGCCACCGGCTATCCCGACAGTGCATGTGCCGTCGGGATTGTTACCGTTGAAGATGGTATTACCACAGATGAATACTACTCATTGATCCAGCCTCCTGAGAATGAATACTGGAGATTTAATATACAAATACATGGTATCACACCGGAAATGACAGAACATGTACCGGCTTTCCACGCTGTTTATCCAGAGATAAAGAAAAGACTGGAAGGAAAAACGGTCGTCGCCCACAACGAAGTCTTCGATCGGAATGTATTGCAAAGTGTGATGCGTATGTACCAGTTGGATTACGATGAATTATTACTTTCCAGGACATGGAAATGTACTTGCCGTATTTATCGGAAGATGGGCTATAGGCCAGCTTCACTGGATGCTTGTTGCAAGCGCGAAGGCATCGTCTTAAAACATCACGAAGCATTATCGGATGCACAGGCATGTGCTGAGCTATACTTGAGATATCTTCAAAGAAATACCCGCCATGATTAATTTTATTTCCTGGATATCTCTTTGAATACTTCTCTTATTCTATTTTAATATCCTACCGTAAACATTTCCTTATGATGAGTAGGCTTGTCCACTTCATCCATCATAGCTACTGCATAATCCTGCACGGAAATACTGCTTTCTCCTTTTTCATTGACTAACAGCATGTCGGTTCCAATGCGGAATTTGCCTGTACGCTCACCTTGGAATAAATTGGCCGAAGGAGCCAGAAATACCCAATCCAACTGTCCTTCCTGCAAAAGAACCTTGGTATAAACTTCCGAAAGTCCTTTCACTCCCGGCAATATTTTGTGAGGAATATGCCCTGAATCAACCATCCGGGTATCCTTATTAACAAATAATGAGCCAGCCCCGCCTACAATCAATAATCGTTTTACGCCAGCTGTTTTGGCACCTTCAATAATTATAGGGTAAGTATTCAGGATATCATCATAAATATCCGGATCATCCCAACCAGGATTATAAGCACTCACTACTGTGTCTGCTTTCTCGCAAGCAGCAATTACTTCTTCTAATACTGTTACATCCGTTTTTATTCCTTTGAGGTTGGATAAATTAGGTGGAAGCTTCTCTGGGAAACGGACAGCAGCTGTAATATTAAACCCTCTGAGTAAAGCTTCTTCCATCAAGGCTGTACCAACATAGCCGGTAGCACCAATCAATACAATATCTTTCATTCTCCTATTTTTTATAAATCTACTCTTCTAAGAACAGTACAATCTATCCAATTGTTTGTCGTATTACTCAAGAAAAACATATCTTTGCCTTGAAAATGAAAATGATACAATGAATACCAATCCAGATACGATTTGTGCCATATCCACTGCACAAGGGGGTGCCATAGGAATGATCCGTGTTTCCGGCCCAGATGCCATTACTATTACTGATATGATATTCCTCCCAGGCAAAAAAAACAAAAAACTAAAAGACAAGAATCCATATACACTTACTTACGGACGTATTTATCAGCAGGAAGAAATTATAGATGAAGTTCTGGTCGCCGTTTTTCATGCACCACTCTCTTATACTGGTGAAGATTCAACGGAAATTATGTGTCATGGCTCTTCCTATATTCTTCAACAGGTCATGCAATTACTCATCCAAAATGGTTGCCGGTTAGCTCAACCTGGAGAATTTACGCAACGTGCTTTTTTAAATGGGAAAATGGATTTAAGTCAGGCGGAAGCGGTTGCCGACCTGATTGCCTCTACGTCAGCTGCTACTCATCGGTTGGCAATGAGTCAGATGCGGGGAGGATTTAGTCAAGAGCTTTCTGAATTACGCTCTCAACTGCTTAACTTTACTTCGATGATTGAACTGGAACTCGATTTTAGTGAAGAAGATGTGGAATTTGCCGATCGCAAGGAGCTATTCCAGCTAGCCAATCGTATTGAAAATATAATCTCCCGACTGGTCAATTCATTTAGTGTAGGCAACGCCATTAAAAATGGTGTTCCCGTTGCGATTATCGGCGAAACAAACGCAGGGAAATCAACACTGCTTAATGTATTACTGAACGAAGAAAAAGCAATTGTCAGCGAGATACACGGTACGACCCGCGATGTTATCGAAGATACGATCAATATAGGAGGCATCACCTTCCGATTTATTGATACGGCAGGTATTCGAGATACAGAAGATACCATTGAAAACCTGGGCATCGAACGTACGTTCCAAAAGATTGAACAGGCAGAGATTGTTCTTTGGGTCATTGATAGCCGAGATGCTCAAAAGCAGATTGAGCAACTCTCAAGCAAAATTCTTCCACTTATTGAAAATAAGCAACTGATATTTGTACTGAATAAAGCTGATTTATTATCTACCGAACAAGAAAAGGAGCTATTACCCATACTTTCCGATTTTCTTCATAAGGATAACATACAACATATTCGCATTTCTGCCAAACAGCGTTTACATACAGACCATCTACAAGAAATGCTGGTAGAAGCTGCCCACTTGCCTGTTGTTACTCAGAACGATGTAATTGTTACGAATGTACGCCACTACGAAGCATTGATACAAGCACTAGAGGCTATACATCGGGTACAGCAAGGATTAGAAATGCACATATCAGGAGATTTCTTATCCCAAGACATACGAGAAGCGGTTTTCCATTTGAATGACATTATGGGTGAGGTTACCAATGACCAGGTGCTGGGGAATATTTTCGAAAACTTTTGTATCGGCAAGTAGCTTACGACAAATGCATTTACTCCTCTTCCTATTGATAACTCAGCTTAACTTTATTATACCACACAATACCAACGACAATGAAAAAAAACGCCTAACCGGACGCCCCGGATATTAAGTGTACTTGTAATATTAACCACCACAGTTTTCTCTACGTATGCCGAAGGACGTTACAATGTCCGTAATTTCGGTGCAAAAGGTGACGGAACTACTCTTGATACAGAAGCAATAAATAAAACCATTGAGGCAGCTGCGGATCAGGGAGGTGGAACAGTTTATTTCCCTGCTGGAAAGTACGCTTCTCATTCAATCCGCCTGAAGAGTAACATCTGTCTTTACCTTGATCAGGGTGCCACGATCTATGCGGCGCCCGCCACTGAAGAAGCTGATTATGACGCACCTGAACCCAATGAGTTTAATCAATACCAGGATTTCGGACATAGCCACTGGCAGAATAGCCTGATCTGGGGTATTGACCTGAATAATATATCCATTATGGGTCCCGGACTGATTGATGGAACAGCCGGCTTAATGCGTGGAGAGAACAGACGATCAACATATACCGTAGCCAATAAGGCCATTGCCTTGAAACTTTGTCGCAATGTTACCATCCGGGATATCTCTATCCTGATGGGTGGGCACTTTGCTATTTTAGCAACAGGAGTCGATAACCTTACATTGGATAATCTTAAGGTTGATACAAATCGTGATGGCTTCGATATCGATGCGTGCCGCCATGTGCGGATATCCAATTGTAGTGTAAATGCTCTACAGGATGATGCCATCGTTTTGAAGTCATCCTATGCTCTGGGATTTATGCGTGCGTGTGAAAATGTAACGATCACCAATTGCGAAGTGACGGGCTTTGATCCGGGTACTTTTCTGGATGGCACGTACCGACGCGACCAAGGAAAAGCCCCGGACCGTGAGGGGCCAACCGGGCGTATCAAATTTGGTACCGAATCAAATGCGGGATTTATTAATATTACCATCTCCAATTGTGTTTTTGAACGCTCGCGGGGGATTGCCCTTGAAACAGTGGATGGTGCCCGTATCGAGGATATAACGATCAATAATATCACGATGCGGGATATCACTAACTCCTGTCTCTTCCTGCGCATTGGCAATCGTATGCGTGCTCCAGAAGGTACACCTCATTCCACGATGAAGCGGGTGATTCTCTCTAATATCACGGCTTATAATGTTGATCCACGCTATTCGTCACTCATTACCGGCCTACCCAACCACTTAATTGAAGACCTTACGCTAAGCAACATTAAGATTGTTTACAAGGGTGGGCTCTCTCTTGAACACGCGGCACAACAGCCTGCCGAACTGGTTAATAACTTTTTCCAGCGGAATGATCCGAATGCCTTCGCGCCTCGCGACCCGTATGCAGTACCGGAGAATGAGAAGGTATATCCGGAACCTTGCACCTTTGGCATCCTGCCCGCCTACGGAATGTATATCCGCCATGTTAAGAATCTGGTTGTCGATGGGATAGAATTGAGCTTTATAGAAGAAGATACCCGCCCGGTATTTGTACTCGACGATGTACAGGGTGCCGAATTCCGAAACCTGAAAGCAGACAAGGCCCAGGGCGCACCTTTTTTTGTCCTTAAGAATGTGACGGATTTTTCAGCGTTCAACGTTAAAGGATTGAAGAATATCGTAAAAGCCGAAGCCAAGAACGAGGAGTTGTCCGAATGAGTTTAAGTGTATAAGAGGCTTTTGACCTCTCCCTTTTTCTAACCCCTCACCGGTCATTTACACTTTACCTTTATAATCTGATTTATATCGGTAGTGAAATGCTGCGAAAGTTTTTCCATTTTCAGTCTCCAGCCTGTAGAGGTTCCCTGCGAAGCCAATATCAGCTTATTACAGCTAAACCCTGAGTTTAACCGGTCGACTACCTGCATTAACTTCTTGTGCTTCTCACGATCCACAGAATCATACAAATCAAGTTGGATTCCACTCTCGGGGACAATTTCCGTAATAATCACGCCCGCTTTTTTATATCTGTAACCCTTGATAAATATCCTTTCCAGTGCCATCCGAGCATATCTCACAATTTCAATGGATGAATTGGTGGGAACCGGTAAATGAATCAGTGTGTTCCGGTAAGAATGAGAGTTCTCTTCCCGAAGGTATCCGGTATGAACAAAAACCAAAAGAGAGACCGCACATGATTTCTGTCTGCGTAACTTCTCGGCACAAAGACTTGCATAAGTAGCCACTGCTTCGGATATCCCTTCAATGTCCGTCTGTACCACCCCAAAAGAACGGGATACACAAATTTGCTTTTTCCGGGGAGCTACTACTTCCAGGTCAATGCAAGGTTCTCCCCGAAGTTCCAGCCAGGTGCGCAAGCCAACAACCGTCATATTTTTATGCACCCAGGATCGGGAAAGTTCAGTAAAATCATAAGCGGATGATACACCCACTGCGTTTAACTTCCGTTTTTGCCGGCGACCTATCCCCCCATACATCACCGATATCCAGTTTTTGCAAAGCTTTGATCCGTTTTTCTTCTGTGTCTATGATGCAAACGCGATTATAACCCGCATATTTCTTTGCATATCGATTAGCTATCTTGGCCAGTGTTTTCGTAGGGGCAATTCCTAACCCTACCGGAATACCTGTTCCTTTCATCACTTTGCGTACAATGTCTGTTCCCAAAGCCATCAGATCCGGAATCCCCGATAAATCCAGAAAAGCTTCATCGATGGAATAAACTTCAATATCGGGAACAGACTCTGCCAGAATTGCCATTATACGGCTCGACATATCGCCATACAGGGCATAATTACTGGAGAAAACTTTTATATCATACTTCGTAACCTCCTTTTGCACCTGATAAAAAGGAACCGCCATTTTTATTCCCAATGCTTTTGCTTCTTCCGAACGGGAAACAACACATCCGTCGTTATTACTTAAAACAACGACAGGTTTTCCGTTCAGCGACGGATTAAATACTCGCTCACACGATACATAGAAATTATTGCAATCTATCAGTCCGTACATCTCTTACTTTGGTTTAATTACGTACATTACACGACCCCAGATCATAAATTCATTCTCTTCCGTCACCCGGATAGGCTCATAAGCCGGATTCTCCGGGATGAGCCATACCACTTCTTTTTCAATTCGGATGCGCTTCACCGTAAAATCTCCGTCGATAAAGCAAACATACAGTTTCCCGTCGATTATTTCTTCAGACCTGTCAATGAGAAGAATATCTCCATGATGCAGATCGGCTTCAATCATTGAATCACCGTCAACACGGGCAAAAAAGGTAGTAGCAGGATGTCGGATTAATTCTTTGTTAAGATCAATAGCGTGGTCGATATAATCTTGTGCAGGACTTGGAAATCCGGCTTTTACCCCTTGATCCGCAAAGGGTAAAGGAAGACAGCTCGAAACATCTACGGAATAAATATTCAGGTTCCGCTTATTCATGGTAATTATCCTCTCTTTCATCTAAACTGTGTAGGAAAACAAATGTAAGCAGAAAACCTGTAAATGATGCACGGGAGTGTGTTAAATCAATCTTTAAAAATAGCTAAGTGTCAAATTATCAAATTGCTAAATTAGAGGGCACTGGTTTTGCGTATTCGGGATAAAATAAAGAAAGATAAGATAAAACGGAATCCAGGAAATTAGGAAACTACCAAAAAGTAAATCAATACAAATTTTAATTTAATTCCGATAAGTAAATATCCAAAAAACCCGCCATTTATCATCAATAAACTCAACATCTTCATCTTATTGACAATCCACCTCCTCTCCTACTTCGCCTTGATTTAGAAACTCTAAACGTATGTATATTCACTAAATATACTGAACTATCTTTCTATACTTAATCAACAAGTATTTAAGGCGGATGAAGTAAGCATTGAAGGCTGATGAAACTTTTATTTAAGCGGAATGCAACCGTCATTTTTCACAATAAATAGTTGCATTTACTCGTGAAAAAAGCGTCATTTTAGTTAAATACCGTTACTATACCTTTCGTTTTTTTACATTTCAGTGCTAAAACAATATTTTTAAAGAAAGGCTCCGTTAGTGAAAATCTCCGTTTTTCATCATTATGATTATTACAAGCAAAATTTGATGACATATTCATAGTCAGGCATTCTCTTTAGAGAAGTAATCATCCTCTTTTCCGAAAGGTATTCTTTAAATAAGTTAAATACATTGAAATGTGTCTGTTTATCAAATAATATTTCCACATTTGTCTTATCTAACAATTCTGTTAAACAATTTAATTAGTTCCTTTGTTATTATTAATAAGATAAGCTCAAACGTATGTCTGCAAAAGAAACAAATACAGAAAACCTTATACTGGAAGCAGCTGAAGCTGAATTCATGGAAAAAGGTTATGGTAAAGCCCGAACGACTGAAATAGCCAGAAGAGCTGGCTTGAACCATGCCATGTTGCACTATTACTTCCGTACCAAAGAACATTTATTTGAGGTAGTATTTGAACGAAAAGCCAAATTAATGTCGGAAATCATGCTTTTTACATTTCAGCAAGATTTGCCTTTTTTAGAGAGAATCAAAAAAAGGGGTCGAAGACCATTTTGATTTTGTAGCATCCAATGACAAATTACCGAATTTCATCTTCAGTGAGATTCTGTATAATGAAAACCTAAAGAAGATATTTGTGAATATCATTAAAGAAAAGGCTACGCCCGTTTTTAAAAGCCTTAAGCGAGAGATAGATATGGAAGTTAGTAAAGGAACAATTCGGTACATAGATCCTCAGGACTTGCTTCTTACGATGCTATGTCTGAATGGATTTATTTTTATCAGTGCTCCTGCCCTCTCAGGCATCGGGAATTTTGATATAAAACAATTCCTGGAACATCGCAAACAGCTGAATGTTGAGATTATCTTAAACCAGTTAAAGGTATAAATTTAATAACATCAGGATATGAAACATCACTTATTTGCATTCATCAGCATGCTTTTCTTTATGCATTCTGCATATGCTCAATTAAGCATAGAAGAATGCTATCGAAAGGCAGAAGCAAACTATCCTCTTATCAAACAGTATGGCTTGATAGAAAAGTCTGCGGATTATAATTTATCCAACATGGGCAAAGGGTATCTTCCACAAATTCAGGTTTCTGCCAAAGCAACCTATCAATCGGAAGTTACCAAAATTCCCATAGACATACCGGGCGTAAAAGGGCTAAGTAAAGATCAGTATAATGCGACCATAGATGTTAACCAAAGCATTTGGGACGGAGGTAATATAAAAGCTCAGAAAGAAAACATCCGTACACAGGCTATTGTAGATCAAAAGAACCTGGAAGTAACCCTCTATTCGATAAGAGAAAGGGTGAATCAATTGTTCTTCGGCATTTTACTTCACAATGAGATGCTGAAGCAAAACTCAATCTACCAACAGGAATTACAGCGAAACTTTACCCAGGTTTCGGCTTACATGCAAAACGGAATAGCAAACCAGGCTGACGTGGATGCCGTTGAAGTGGAACAGATTAAGGCTACCCAAAACCGCACAGAGTTGACCCATAGCAGAAAGGCTTATCTCGAAATGCTTTCAGCCTTGATCGGCGAAAAAGTAGATGACGGCACAACACTTCTAAAACCGAATGTGGAAGAACTATTCCCTTCTCAGGTTCATAGGCCAGAACTTTCGCTGTATGAAGCTCAGTTTCAGAACCTGGATGCCAAAAGAAGAGAAATCAGTGCCGGACTGATGCCTAAACTGAATGTCTTTGCTACAGGGGGTTACGGCAAACCAGGCTTAAATATGCTGGAAAACAAATTTTCTCTTTATTATATAGGTGGAGTTTCTGTAGGCTGGAATCTGGGAAACCTTTACACCAGGAAAAACAGCCTCAACAATATTGAAATAAGAAAGAATATGATCGAGTCTCAACGGGAAACTTTTTTGTTTAATACTGGGCTTGACATCACTCAGAATGAGAATGAGATACAAAAAACGAGGCAGTTATTAAACTCGGATAATGACATTATCCGACTGCGGGGCTCAGTCAAACGTTCGGCTGAAGTGAAAGTGGCCAATGGAACGTTATCAGTACTCGACCTGATGAAAGAGATTAATGCCGAACAAATGGCCATACAGGATAAAATCGTTCATGAGATTGAATTAATGCAAGCTATCTATCATTTGAAATACATAACAAATAATTAAGAAACAGTAATATGAAAACATCTACATATTTGGCCCTGGCCCTATTGACCGTTAGTATAACTGCTTGCCACCATAAAGGAATGGAATACGATGCATCAGGTGTTTTTGAAGCTACGGAGGTAATCGTATCTTCCCAGGGGAATGGAGAGATCCTTCAATTCCGGATTGAAGAAGGAGATCTTGTTGAAGCCAACCAGCGTATCGGCCTGATTGATACGATTCAACTGTATCTGAAAAAGAATCAATTGGAAGCAAGTATCGGAAGCGTTCAAAGCAGAAAAACAAGTCCGTCCACCCAGATTGCGGCTTTACAACAACAAATAGAAACGCAAAAAAGGGAACAACAACGGTACGAAAACCTGATAGCTGCCAATGCGGCTAACCAAAAGCAACTGGATGACATCGATGCCCAGATAAGGTTACTGGAAAAACAACTGGCTGCCCAGTATGAAACTGTAAATAATACAAATAACAGTTTGACGGATGAGAGTTTATCATTGGAAGCACAAATAGCCCAACTCAAAGACCAGATCAATAAATCGGTCATCACCAGTCCGGTTAAAGGCACTGTATTAGCCAAGTATGCCGAACAGGGAGAGCTTGCCGTACAAGGTAAAGCCTTATTTAAAGTAGCTGATGTTGAAACCATGTTCCTTCGTGCATACATTACTGCAAGTCAACTTACTTCCATACAGATCGGACAGCAGGTAAAAGTATATTCCGATATGGGAGAATCGGACAGCAAAGAGTATGCAGGTAAAATCACATGGATATCAGATAAAGCTGAATTCACTCCGAAAACCATTCAAACAAGAGATGAAAGAGCTAATCTGGTATATGCAGTGAAAATAGAGGTTAAGAATGATGGATATATCAAGAAGGGCATGTACGGTGAAGTTAGCTTTAATCAATAGAAAGCCATGATGGTTTCGGTAGAAAACATACATAAGAAATATGATAAAATCGTTGCCTTGAATGATATCAGTTTTGAGGCGAATGCAGGTGAGATATTTGGTATAATTGGACCCGACGGTGCAGGTAAAACCACTTTATTCCGCATATTAACGACCCTATTACTGGCTGACAGTGGTAAAGCTACGGTGGATGGTAACGATGTGGTGAAAGACTACAAGAAAATCAGACAGGAAATAGGATACATGCCTGGAAGGTTTTCCTTATACCAGGATCTGACGGTAGAAGAGAATCTAACTTTCTTCGCAACCATATTCAATACCACTCTGGAAGAAAATTATGATCTTATTAAGGATATATACCAGCAAATCGAACCTTTTAAAGAACGGAAAGCGGGAAAACTTTCGGGAGGAATGAAACAAAAACTCGCCTTGTGTTGTGCATTGATTCATAAACCCACGGTGTTATTTCTCGACGAACCCACTACCGGAGTCGATCCCGTATCCAGAAAGGAGTTCTGGGATATGCTTAAAAAGTTGAAAGAACAAAATATTTCCATACTGGTATCTACTCCCTATATGGACGAAGCGTCGCTTTGTGATCGTATCGCTTTTATCCAAGACGGACAGTTCCTCAAAATTGATACGCCGCAACAGATCGTATCGCAATTCGGAGAAAAGCTGTGGTCTGTTGAAGCTGATAATATGTACAAGCTCCTGCTGGATTTACGCGATAACTCCCATATCAAGAGTTGTTTTACGTTTGGTGAAACTCATCACATTACAGTAGATGAGACACTTACAATTGAAGAGCTTACCACTTATCTATCCGATAAAGGGCACACTCATATCGAAATACATGCCATAGAGCCTACTATTGAAGATTGTTTCATGCAAATAACCGAGAAGAAACATGAATGAAGTAGTTATCAGTGCCAATAATCTAACGAAGAAATTCGGGAATTTCACCGCCGTAGATAGCATCAGCTTTGAAGTCGGTAAAGGTGAGATTTTCGGTTTCCTAGGAGCAAACGGAGCAGGGAAAACAACTGCGATGCGGATGCTGTGCGGATTAAGTCATCCTACCTCCGGAGACGGACAAGTAGCCGGATTTGATATAAACAAACAACAGGAAAAGATCAAGGAAAGCATCGGTTATATGAGTCAGAAGTTTTCTTTGTACGAGGACTTGAAAGTATGGGAGAACATTCGATTGTTCGGAGGTATCTATGGCATGAAGGAAAAAGATATAAAAACCAAGACTGATACGATACTGAATCATCTGGGATTCAGCGCCGAAAAAGATACATTGGTGCGGGAGTTACCTTTAGGCTGGAAGCAAAAGTTGGCATTCTCCGTTTCAATATTTCATTCACCAAAAATTGTATTCCTGGATGAACCTACCGGAGGAGTCGACCCAATCACCCGCCGGCAATTCTGGGAAATGATCTACGAAGCTGTCAACGATGGCATCACCGTTTTCGTAACCACCCACTATATGGACGAAGCAGAATATTGTAACCGTGTTTCTATTATGGTGGATGGCAGGATTGAAGCGTTGGATTCTCCTAAAAAACTAAAAGAAGAAACCAATTCGCAGACTATGGATGAAGTTTTCCAGAAGTTCGCCAGAAAAGCAACGAGAGGAGATAGTTAATTATGAAGCAGTTTTTAGCCTTTGTAAAAAAAGAGTTCTACCATATCTTCAGGGATATCCGGACGATGCTCATATTGCTGGGAATGCCTATCGTGCAAATAATTCTCTTTGGATTTGCCATTACTACCGAAGTAAAAAACACAAAGATTGCTGTTTATGATTTATCGAAAGATGTATCTACGCAACAAATCATTCAAAGGCTTCAAGCCAATGAGTACTTTACGTTAGTGGAGGATCTGCAAAGTCCACACCGGATTGATGAACTGATGAAAGCCAGTAAAGTAAGCATGGTACTGGTTTTCAGCAGTGATTTTCATGCCAATATGATACATACCGGAGAAGCGGCTGTCCAACTGATCGTGGATGCAACCGATCCTAATCAGGCTACTACAATGACCAATTATGCTACAAGTATCCTTACCCAGTATCAACAGGAAATATCTACCAGCTATAATACTGCCTTCAGAATCATTCCGCAGACAAAGATGCTCTACAACCCTCAGATGGAAGGAGCCTATAATTTTGTTCCGGGAGTGATGGGCTTGATCCTGATGCTAATATGTGCTATGATGACTTCAATAGCCATAGTCAGGGAAAAGGAAAAAGGAAGTATGGAAATTCTATTGGCTTCCCCGATAAAACCTATATTTATAATTATCTCGAAGGCTGTCCCCTATTTTGCATTGTCAATTGTCAATCTCATCACTATTCTGCTGTTATCCGTATTCGTATTGAAGGTTCCCATAGCAGGAAGCCTGTTTTTAATCATATCAGCCTCTTTCTTATTTATCCTCGTCGCCTTATTGTTAGGAATGCTCATCTCCAATGTGGTTCAAACGCAAGTTGCCGCCATGCTGATTTCGGGAATGGGACTTATGATGCCTACCATGTTGCTGTCAGGAATGATGTTTCCGATTGAAAGCATGCCTGCCATACTGCAATGGTTTTCAAGTATTATGCCCGCACGATGGTATATTGAAGCCATCCGGAAATTGATGATACAGGGAGTTGATGGAATATATGTGATGAAAGAGTTTACCATTCTGCTGATCATGATATTATTCTTATTGGGTGTAAGTCTGAAGAAGTTTAAGATAAGGCTGTAATCAACTTAATGATATGTTATGCTAAAGTTTCTGTTAGAAAAAGAGTTTAAACAAATATTCAGGAATCCGTTTCTGCCCAAGCTGATTTTTATCTTTCCTGTTATGATGCTACTCATTATGCCGTGGGCAGCCAACCAGGAGATAAAGAACATTCAACTGTCGATTGTTGACAACGATCATAGTTCCTGGTCCGAACGTCTGGTTCAGAAAGTGATGGCTTCCGGTTATTTCATTGTAGTAGATTTCTCCGGTTCGAACGAAGAAGCCTTGAAAAGCATTGAATCTGGGAAAGCAGATATTATTTTGGAAATCAGACCAGAGTTTGAGAAGGAACTGATAAAAACCGGAATAACCAATGTCATGATCTCAGCCAATGCCGTTAATGGTACGAAAGCAGGATTAGGATCTGCTTACCTGGCAGCCATTATGAATGATTTCGCGGATGATATAACTACCGAAGGGGGACTTCATACATCTAAAGGAAATACTCCCATAATACAAATTATCCCTCACAATAAATACAATACTCACCTGGATTATAAAGTATTTATGGTGCCGGCACTGGTAGTCATGCTCCTCACCATGATTGCCGGTTTTCTTCCGGCCCTCAATATTGTAGGTGAAAAGGAAGCCGGAACAATTGAGCAAATGAATGTAACACCTGTCAAACGGATACAATTCATCTTAGGCAAACTAATTCCTTACTGGATTATCGGCTTCGTGGTACTTAGTATCTGCTTTATGCTGGCTGCATTAATTTACGGACTTTATCCTGTCGGTAATTTGCTGACGGTCTATTTATACGCCAGTGTATATATCCTTGTGGTTTCCGGATTAGGATTGGTGATCTCCAATTATTCAGATACCATGCAGCAGGCTATGTTTGTTATGTTCTTCTTTATGCTGATCCTGATTTTATTAAGCGGGTTATTTACCCCTGTAAGCAGTATGCCCGATTGGGCGCAACTGATATCCAGAATCAATCCACTGAGTTATTTTATACAGGTAATGCGTTCTATCTACCTCAAAGGAAGTGGTATTATGGAATTATTGCCTCAGTTATTTGCTTTAGGAGGATTTGCCCTATTCTTTAATATATGGGCCATCTTTAGTTATAAAAAGAGCAATTAAAAAGCAAGTGAAGTGGTGCATCACCTCCTTCACTTGCCTTCAATATGAATTGGAAAATTAGTTTCCCAGTAATTGCATATAATTGGTATTCTTAGCGATAAGCGTATTCTTTTTGCTTCTAATATTGTACAGGTAAAGATCTTCTATCACCGGATCACACTGACCCGCATAGTTATGCTGGGCTGTATAATAAAATGCATCCTCATTTAACCATGCCCATATCGTATAGGCGATGATATCACCGTCTTTTACTGTAAGAAGTGTGAGCTCCTCTCCTTCAACTGTTTCTACTTGGATACCTTCATTCATACAGATCAAAACATACTTTTCATTTCCGGATTCCGATTCTGTATAATCCATGTCATCTTCAAAAATTTCAGATTCATTCAACCGGACACCACCCCCAATAATATATTCATAAGAAGCAGTCTGTATATCTTCCTCTCCTAACTCATTATATCTATTCACAACCTCTTCAATGGAAGTTGCCTTCCAGAATTCCGGTTGTGGAAAAACATCCAGGATAAACATCAGACGGTTGTCTTCAATCCATTCAAAAAAGCCTATTTGATTATAACCTTCATTTCCCAATTCGGCTATTTTCTCTTTTTTCGCTAGATCATAAATTCCCAGCGCCGAGAATTCCACACAGTCTTTCTGAAATGTCAGTTCTTTAAAAGCGATATAATCCTGGTTAGGAGACAACCAGAATTCAACAATCGGGTAAGGAGTCATATCCAAAAGGATAGCCTTTTTAGAAGCAATATCATACTGATACACTTTACCTTGTTGGAGATAATACGCTTGTGAGTAATTTTCCGTAGAAGCCTGACTGTAATTCGTCAATGTCGTGAATAAAATAAATAAACCTGTTAACCAAGAGGTTCTTTTCATGTTTTGAAATTTTTAGTAAATAATATATGGGACTTTCAGTTATTGCACAAGATTGAAAGCTATCGATTATATTTATACTTCCACACAAAAAAACAGCTCAAAGATAATACTTTTCCGAATTCTCAAACAGATTATGATGTTAAACAATCAAATGATTTTCAAGTCTTAGCAATCGTTTCTGATAACACTTTGCATAAAATTATCCTTCAAAATCCATCGTAGGATGTGCGCTCCTATAAAAAAGTAAGTTTAAATACGGTTGTTTTATTAAAAATATGTATCTTCATTCACCAAATACAATCACTTTCGGGATTTATACACGCAATATAATAGTTCTTGATACTTAGAGAAGTAAACTCGGTTAACAACTTTGAGTTAAAAACAAAGTTAACCTAATTTAAAAACTAATACAAAATGAGTTCTCAAAAAACTGACCCTACAGCCTTGGTAAATCAAACAGCCAGGCAGTTTACACGAGTACTAGAGATCATGGAAAAATATCACCATGATCAGAAACGACTTATCACGATTCTTCAGGAAGTGCAGGAAGAATACCGCTACCTGCCGCAGCAGGTTCTGACTTACATTGCTACCGCTTTAGACATGCCTGTAGCAGAAGTATTCGGAGTAGCAACCTTCTATGCTCATTTCTCTTTACAAGCCAAAGGCAAATATGTTATTAAAGTCTGTGACGGTACTGCCTGTCATGTAAAAGGCTCTACCCGCCTGATTGATCTGATTTACAAAAAATTAAATCTCTCTGCACAAAAGCATACCACCAACGATATGTTATTCACCATCGAAGCAGTAAGTTGCCTGGGAGCATGTGGACTGGCACCTGTTATGGTAGTCAATGAGAAAGTTTACGGTGAAGTTAATCCGCAGAAATGCGAAGAGATACTCAACGGAATTATGCAGCAGGAAAACAAATAAACGACACTACTTTATGAAGACCATTCATTTGAAACAAATACAGGCCCAATATAATCAGGCGGCTGATCATATTCGAAAACGAATTATTATTTGCGCCGGTACAGGATGCATTGCCAATGGCTCATTGCTGGTCTATGCGGCTTTTGAAGAGGCCTTGAAACAATCCGGATTACGTTTGTTTGCTGACCTTGAACTGAACCTTCATGATGATAATGATACTTATCAACTTACTGGTAGTGGTTGTCAGGGCTTCTGTGCACAAGGCCCTTTGGTGAATATACTCCCGGATGAAATTATGTACACAAAAGTCAAACCGGAGAATGTACTCCAGATTCTCGAAGAAACCATCCTGAATAATCGTATCATCGATGATTTATTATATATAAACCCCGCTGACGGTAAAAAAAGCCGGGGACAAACAGATATACCTTTCTACAAACGTCAGACACGGTTGGTACTGGGAGAATGTTCTCACCTCGATCCTGGAAATATTCGTGAATATATTGCTCACGGCGGTTATTTCGGTGCGGAAAAAGCATTCACTCAAATGACTCCCGAAGAAGTCTGTAATACGATTCTGGAATCGGGATTACGTGGACGCGGTGGCGGAGGCTTTCCTACCGGACGTAAATGACAACTAACTTTGCAGGAAAAAGGCCCGAAAAAGTATGTGATTTGTAATGGGGACGAAGGAGATCCCGGCGCATTCATGGACCGAAGCCTGATGGAAGGAAACCCACACCGTGTTCTCGAAGGTATGATGATTGCTGCCCGTGGTATCGGGGCCGATGAAGCTTATGTATATGTCCGACTGGAATATCCACTGGCAATTCGTCGGATGTCGAAAGCAATCCAGGATGCACTGGAAGCAGGTATATTGGGAGAAAACATTTTCGGTAGCGGGCACAGCATGTACATACATATCATGGAAGG
Source organism: Bacteroides sp. (assembly GCA_021201335.1). Taxonomy (GTDB): domain Bacteria; phylum Bacteroidota; class Bacteroidia; order Bacteroidales; family Bacteroidaceae; genus Bacteroides. The sequence continues at coordinate 46,798 of JAJQFD010000001.1, forward strand.
TGCAGGTGCTTTTGTGTGTGGAGAAGAAACTGCCTTAATAGCTTCGATCGAAGGAAAACGGGGAATGCCCAAACCCAAGCCCCCTTTTCCTGCCCAAAAGGGATTGTTTGGTAAACCCACCGTAATAAATAATGTTGAAACCCTCGCAGCTGTACCGCTGATTATCCGAAACGGAGCGTCCTGGTTCAGTCAATATGGTACGGAAAAGTCAAAGGGTACGAAAACATTTGCGCTGACAGGGCATGTAGCCAATACCGGACTCATTGAAGTACCTTTCGGCACCACTCTCCGTGAAATTGTATATAACATTGGCGGTGGTGTAACCGATAATGAAGGAAACATCACTCAGGAAGGTTTTAAAGCTGTTCAGATCGGTGGTCCTTCCGGTGGATGCCTGACAGAAGAACATTTGGATATTGAAATTGATTACGATAACTTGATTCGTAACGGTGCAATGGTGGGTTCTGGAGGAATGGTCGTGATGAACAAACAGTCCTGCATGATACAAATTGCCCGTTTCTTTATGAACTTTACCCAGAATGAAAGTTGCGGGAAATGTGTTCCCTGCCGGGAAGGTACCAAACAAATGCTTGCCCTGTTGGACGAAATCATTGACGGAACTGCTACTGAAGAAAGCTTTGAATTATTACAGGAAGTCGCCAACGTTGTTCGAAAAGCATCTTTATGCGGATTAGGAAAAACAGCTCCCAGCCCGGTAATATCCACCATTGAACGTTTTCGCTCTGAATACCTGGAACATATCCAAAAGAAACGCTGTGCCACCAATAATTGCAAAGCACTAGCGGATATTACCATCGACGCAGACAAATGCACCGGATGTACAGCATGTGCACGCAAATGTCCGGTAGGAGCTATCAGTGGCGAAAAAAAACAGAGACATATCATTAATCCTTCCCAGTGTACCAGGTGTGGTGTTTGTCTTAGCACCTGCAAATTCGGTGCAATAACAGGGTTTTAATCGGAAGTCAGCAGGAAGAACTTCTTAAATCTCAATTCTTACTTTTATGGAAAACAAAAAATATATTCAGGTAGATGGCATTCAGGTACCACTTGTAGATGAAAAAAACGTGCTTGAAATTATCCGGAAAACGAATATCGAACTACCTACTTTCTGCTATCATTCTCACCTGAGCACTTACGGAGCCTGCCGTCTATGTGTATGTGAGATTGAAGGTATGGGAATACAGGCAACCTGTACCATTGCACCCATTCATGGCATGGTAGTAAAAACCAACACGGAGGAAGTGCGCAAAATTCGTAAAATTAACCTTGAATTGCTACTGGCAAACCATGATACCAATTGTCCCAGTTGTTCAAGATCCAACAATTGTAAACTTCAATACCTGAGTCGCCGATTGGGAGTAGATAAAGTACGATTCAAGAAAACGGATAAACAAGAACCGATTGATAATAAGTCCCGAAGCATCGTTCATGATCCGAACAAATGTATCCTTTGCGGCGACTGTGTCCGGGTATGCAAAGAAATTCAATCGGTAGGCGCTATTGATTTTGTTAACCGTGGCTCTCGAACGCGGGTAGCACCAGCATATCTGAAAAGCCTGGCGGATGTTGAATGTGTTTATTGTGGACAATGTGTATCGGTATGCCCGGTAGGAGCACTTATTCCCCGACAAGAAACGGAAGAAGTCTGGAAAGCCATCCATAACCCCGATAAATACGTAATAGCCCAAGTAGCTCCGGCAGTCCGGGTAGCCGTGGGAGAAAGTGAAGCCTTTGGAGGGGGAAGAAACACCATCCAAACTGGACAAATTGTGGCTGCTCTGAAAAGGTTGGGTTTTGATCAGGTTTACGATACTTCCTTTACCGCTGATCTTACCGTACTGGAAGAAGCAACGGAATTTATTGCCCGTAAACTCAAAGGAGAAAAACTACCGTTATTTACTTCCTGTTGCCCCAGTTGGGTGAAATTTGCTGAACAATATTATCCTGAGTTATTGAGTAACCTTTCCAGCTGTAAATCTCCTCAGCAAATGTTCGGAAGCATTGCCCGAGGTATTTTACCCGACTTACTGAATATTCGTCCAGATCAATTGGTTATTGTCTCCGTCATGCCCTGCACTGCCAAAAAGTTCGAAGCCAAGCGAAGTGAATTTATTCATAAAGGCGTTCCGGAAGTTGATCATGTATTAACCACCGAAGGACTTGGAAGAATGATTCACGAAACAGGTATCCAACTTCGGAAACTGGAACCGGAATCATTTGACATGCCTCTTGGATTTAAAACCGGAGCAGGCGTTATTTTCGGCAATACCGGAGGTGTAAGCGAAGCTGTATTGCGTTATGCTTACGAAAAACTTACAGGAGAACGTTTAGCGCAATACGATTTCCAGCAAGTACGAGGCATGGAGGGAATACGTACGGTTGAACTTACACTGGGAGAAATCCACCTCAAACTTGGTATTACCCACGGTTTAGCCAATGCCCACAAACTCTGTGAACAGGCTAAAGCGGGTAAATCTGATTATGATTTAATCGAAGTGATGTCTTGCCGGGGGGGCTGTATTGCCGGAGGAGGACAACCGGTAAACTTTGATCCGGATTATCGGGAAAAACGGGCAAAACTGCTTTACAGAGAAGACAAAGCCTTACAATTGCATAAATCACAAGACAATCCATATATTAAGGAACTTTACAATCGTTTTCTGGGAGAAATGGGCGGAGAAAAAGCCCATGAACTTTTGCATACTCATTACCACGGTCGCAAACGGATTGTGAAAGAACAGATCAACATCCGCAATACCGAACATCCTAAAATTGTAATAGCAATCTGTGTGGGTACAAATTGCTTCATGAAAGGATCACAAGAATTACTCAAAAAGCTACTCCAGCATGTAGTAGAAAATAAACTGGAGGATATAGTTGGTTTTGAAGGACAGGAAGAAATGGTAGATTTGAAAGCAACTTTCTGTTTTGAACAATGCGATCATGGACCAGTTGCACGAGTGAATAATAAACTAATCAAGCATGCAACTTATGAAGCAATTATTGAAGAGCTCTATAAGGAGGTTGACAGAGTTAGAAAACTAATCTCGCAGAAAGAAGTGGATACTTAAAAATAACTCAATTAATTCTTAAGTTACCGCATGGCGCAAGGATTTCCCTTGAGGGAATCCCTTACCATGCGGTTTTTTATATTACCTGATAACCCTTTATCGTGATCTGACTTCCTTTCTCATAAACGAAATATAGGATAATGCAAAACAAAGTAATGTGACTGCAATCAGTCCAGTTAACTGAGGCCAGACAACCATTAAACTTTGCCCCAACGGCAGCGGACCAGGAATGGCTCCATAAACCTGCTCCATTGTCAACGGTCCCAGACTACGTACTGATGGCATTAATAATGTATTCGTGATCTCATTATATAATTCAATGGGGGAAAAACGAAGTAACTTCAACATGAACTGCTGGAACTTCATGATTTGTAACTCACTAGCCCACGGATGGGGCGCCAGCGTTTTTCCGACAATATTCAGGATCATATTATAGAACACACTAAAAAATAACCATATCGCAATTCCAGCCAGCGCCGAAGTAGCCGCCTGCTTAAATTTAATTGAAAAAAAGATTGATAAGTTCAGCCAAAAAGCCACATAAAAAATACTTACCAGCAGGAATGCAACCATCCGCAAAAACTCATCTACTGTGGGAGGTATTCCGATGGCAATCAATCCAAATCCCATCACCAAAAACCCCAATACAAAAAGTAGGATGCCCACCACAATAAGAGCAGCCATAAATTTAGCATTCAGCAAATAATCCCGGTAAATGGGTTGAGAGAGAACGCGGCTTAACGTTCCCTTATTTTGCTCCGAACTGATGGCATCAAAGCCCAGGGCAATTCCTAACAAAGGCCCGAGAAAACTGATAAATATCACAAATGAAGGCAATGTACCATCTGATGCCGTAAATAGCCGGAGAAATAAGAATACCTGATCAGGATCATTCGGTTTGACAGCCGCACTAATATTAGTTATTGAAGTATACAAAGACCCCATACAAGTAAGTGCAATGATACCCATCAGGATAATGAATCGCCAGCTTCTCAGATGATCTGCAATTTCCTTATTTACAATCACCCAAAACGAATGTGTCACTTTATTCATGATCTTTCTCTCCTTCCATATATTGACTGTAAATTTCGCTTAACCGGTTTCCTTCACGTAATTCATCGGTCAGTTTTATATCCGCCAGTAATTTTCCCCTGGTGAATAAGCCTACCCGGGAACAAATTTGTTGGACTTGGTGTAAATGATGCGAGGAAAATAATATTGTCAGCTCTTTTTCACTACTCAATTGCCGGATTAACTCCATAAAATCCTGTACACCTGCCGGATCAATGCCTGAAGTCGGCTCATCCAGGATGATTACTTCCGGGCCTTTGATTAATACATCTGCCAGTCCCAAACGTTGCCGCATTCCTTTGGAATATTTTCCCGTCTTTTTCTTCAACTGTTCTTGAAGTCCTACCCGTTCCAGTAACCTCAGCGCCTTTTCTTTAGCCTTGACCTTCGGTATACCATTTAATTCAGCCGTATAACAGAGGTTTTCTACTCCTGTCATATTCTCATAAAATCCGACATCCTCCGGTAGATAACCAACTTTTTTCTTTACCTCGATGGGTGATGTAGTAGCATTCACTCCACAAACTTTTACAGTACCGGAAGTCGGCTCAGTCAATCCCAGCATCATTAAGATAGTAGTAGATTTACCGGCACCGTTAGGTCCGAGTAAGCCAAAAATATCTCCTTTGCCGATGGTTAAGTCCAGTCCATCCACTGCCGTAAATTGACCGTACTTTTTTGTGAGTGCGGTAAGTTCAATAATTGGTTCGCACATGGTTTACCTCCTTCCATATTTACGGAATAAGAACCAAATGACACCGATCACAACCACAATAATCATTATACCCAACCAACCATATAGCAAGGAAGTTTCTACAGTCATACGAAATTCAACATTTGAAGTTACTTCGGGCATTTTGGCTTCCATTTTGGTGATGTAATCACCCGGCAAAGATTTTTAGATGCTTTTACAATGGCAGTAACTTCAGCTGTCTCCCCACTTTTCAGTGTTTCAATTTTTGAAGGCTCAAAAGTTACCTCCCAATCTACAGGTTTGGTGGAACTTAATTGAATGTCTTTCAATTCTGCAGAACCTGTATTTTTCACCACCATATCCAGCCGTTTCGTACTTCCAGCTGTAATTTTGGAACTGATACGCCCGGTCGGAGTCGTTAAACTCATTTCATAAGAGCCGGTGATGACGACTTCCAGGTCCAGGTTATCCGAAGTACTTCCGGTAGACGCCCGTACTGGTATTTTATAGCTACCCGCTTTTACATTAGCAGGAGGAGTTATATCAATCGTGATATTCTCCGCTTTGTTTGCTTCCACCTGAGCAGAAGTAGCCTGTTTATAATTTACTTTAAATGCTATGTTCCAACCACGAGGTGCATCGGCAGTTAATGAATAAAGTTGCTGATCAGCCGTGCTATTCTTCAAACTAGCATTAAAAGTAAAAGTTGCTTTGGAGTTTCCTTCCATATTAGGCTGAGTAGTAGTGAACTCCGTTTTGAAGGTACCCTGTTCGGAAACAACCACGGTTAACGGTATTGTTGCCAAATCTGCAGCTATTACTTGGAAACGATATGTTCCCTTGTTTACCTTAAGCGGAACATTCACTGTCAAACTAAAATTCTTTTTTTCTCCTGGAAGTACGGCAAGCTGGTTGACTGTAAAGCCTCCGGCTTTCATCTCGGACGTCCATCCACGGGGTAATCCCGATACAGACAGATTAGCGTTTTTCACTTCATCAAAATTATTGATGACATCAATGGTGTAGTTGATTGACTCTCCCGGCGGTACGGCGATTTTGGTGTAAGGGGTATACAAAATCACATTTTGGGGTTTCTCTTCCGCCTGGGCTACATAGGGCAGGCACCCGTAAATAAAGACTAAAGACAATAGGTTAAACAATCGCATTGTCATAAAAAAGATCCTCCTGAAATTTTAAATGATTTATCAATACGAAGTGCAAATATATAGGATGGAGTTATTAAGAGCTTTTAATTTTTATGAAAAAGAATAAATATGTAATGAAAACAAGAGCCTGTTTACATTTTGTTTAAGAGATGAAATGAAAAGTAATTTTTTAAAACCATGATATAATAAATGTAAACAAGCTCTATGTGGTAAGTATCGTATCTGCTAATAAAGGTTCTCTTTTTCTTTCTATATTGCCTCTGCAAATCAACTTCTACTTTTTATGAATGCTGGATTTGTTGTTAAAAAATCAACAAAAGAATCAATAAAAACAGCAGCAAAAGATAATATTGAAACGTAAAAGGTTTCATCTTATTTATTCGTTTATCTCTTCTTTTCTTCAGCTTTCCGCTTAGGAATGCCTAATAATAGTAACTTATTATTCCGCGTCAGGAGGATAATGAGAGTGCCCACTATTACACCCTCATTATCCATACAACCTACTTAATTTCCCCCTATGATTAGATTTCGGCAGGTTGCACCTTTGCTCAGTGAATTCTCTCCGCTGTCAAATGGAGAAAAGCAATCAAACCAACACTCCCCGGTTTAGGATTCTTTTTTTCTTCACCTTGCTTCATTAAACACAAATAGGCTACCTTAGCAATCTATATTTTCATCAATTGTTATAATATACTTTAATGTAAACCGTATTACGCAATAAAGGGAAAAACTTTTCCAGCATATAGCGATACGGTATTCCGCCATTCAGCTTCATCAAAGTGCTCAATCTTCCCACTTTCCGGCTGGCATCCCATACCGGTATATTATCAATAATGTCAAGCACTTGGTATTTATCCTGCATATCAGATCTTTCAACTAGCGTCCGCAATCCCAGCCAATCTATCCATCCCTTGTTGATGTATATCTGCTCACTACTTATCGGACAATTCAGTATCACAAATTCTTTCAATATATTTGTCCTACTTTCTGCCAGCTGCTCATTGAAAGTAGCTGTTCCTTCAGGTGATCCAAAACCTGAAATTACAACGGCCGAAACTCGACTATCTGTCGACTGGTTCACTGAACGAATGGCCGAAACTAAGTCTACCAGTGACTGATTATTATTATGGTATCCGCGATCAATATCATCCTTCCCCTGTCTGAAATATATAGTTAATACATCTTCGCGGGAATCCGTATTAATAGGGTTAAATTCAAAATAAGGGGCCAGAAAACGATAATCGGCAGCTAGTTTATTAGCAGTAGTATTTTTCACTACTCCCTTTTTAACTACTTCCTCCACAATCACTTCCTCTTCAACCTGTTGTTTGTTGGCAAACAGGTCAACTGCCAGGTTCTCCGACCCCCATTCAATTGCATCACAACAACTTATATCTAAAGCATATATAGCTAATCTTCCACCGCTCATCCAATCCTGGTAAGGAGCCACTGTTGTGTAATTAACCGTTTGTCCGGTTTTACCTCTAAATTGAAAATTTTCTTTTTTATTATTACCTGTCGTAAGTATATGACGTTTCTCAGATGTTTCAGCTTTTTTTCCTTGTACCAGGATGGACGGCAGTGTCAGACTATCTTTTTTATTAAATATATAGGGTTGCAGTACTAGATGATGTCCTGATTTCACAACTTTCAACGGAGTGCGCAACTTAAAACTAATTTCCACTTGTTCTTCATTCAGCTTCCATTCCAGATCCGAAATGTTTAATTGTAACCGCGTGTTCTGGGCAGCCAGACTTGCGGCACCGACTATCAGTAAGTATATAATAACTATTCTTTTCATGGCTTCAGCTATTTTAGGATATAGACAACTTTAAGCCCTGCACTGGTTGGCCCAAAATACTTCTTTTCGAAGCTACCCTCTTTATCTGTGCACACTTCCCGACAGAATTTATCGTAGTTCAGGAACAATCCTCCTACTCCAATATTAAATTCCAATCCCCAACGCTTGCTCAGCATCCAATGATATCCATAAGAAACACCAACTCCATATGCATTTCCCTTATACCGGTAGTCTTTTTCAAATAAAAGCGGTACTTCTTTTCCGCTAACATCAAAATCGGCATATATTGGATGAACACCCAAGAAATGTCCGTTCGAACGTTCGCATAGCCAATATCTCAATTCCGGTTTGATGAGCATATGATTCAGTTTATCTTCGTCTCCTTCCGACTCATCCTTCCCAAACGAATTCCAGCCAACCGCTAATTCCAGAGACCATTTCCTGCTCAATCCGATTTCCAGTGCCAGGTTAGGAGTTAATGTGGCTATTCCGTACAATAAGTTTGTTTTAACAGAGAAGCGGGCGGGTGGTTCGGTCAGGTAAGACTGATAAGCCCTGTTTGGTTGCTTAGACGGTATAAAAGAGAGTTTTTGAGAAGCAATCCGATTCGTCTCACCTGCACTCTGCACCACCCTTTTTTCCCGCTTCACTGTTTCTTTTCTCACTGTATCTTTTCTTTCTCTTATAGCTGGTATTTGTATTTCAGTATTTTTTTCAGCAGGCACAGTTACTGTACGCCTCATATTATTTTCCACACCCCGTTCAAAGTCCGAAGAGTATGAGGTAACAGGCTCCTGTTCTGCCCGTCTTTCTGCTGAAGAATCATAAAACGGAGCATAGTCCGATTTCTGTTTCGCTTCTTTTGGAGGAACATACGGTTTTACTTCTTTACGGGGTTCATTCTGTTTCACCTTCTTGGGCTCATCCGCTTTCTCCTTTTTGGCTTTATCCGCAACAGATAATACCAAAACCTGCATACCTTGAATCACAAATGTATGATCCGTATTTTTAAGTAACTGGTTCAACGCTTCCCGGAATGGAAGTGTAAGACTTGAGAAGTATACTGATCCCCCATCATCGAAGAAAGCATGATTCACTGCAAAATAATAACCTGTCTGATTGGTGATTTCGGCCATCGCTTCGCGTCTCGTAAGAGTCTGCCGGGAAAGAGTTACCTTCTGTTCCTGGGCTATAGCGGTGGTTACAGAAAGGAAAAGAAGCAGATACAGACATAGCATTTTACTATGTAATATCATCTTAATTCCTATTTTAATTATATGAGTCATAGGGATTGCTTTTTATTTAATAAATAACCATTTCTTTATCCAATATGCGATATTGGAAGTTTTTACTGATGGCCTGTAGAATCTTCATCACTTCGTCGAGCGATTTATTGCCTTCGAAAGTCAGAGAATAAGGCTCATAGTTTAATTCCGGACGATTATTGGTTACCGATACATCGTAGAAATCCGATAACGCATACAGTACACTGTTGAAAGCCATATATTCAAATCTGCTTACAAGCCATGATGGACCATAAACACCTTTCTCTATCCGGTTTATTTCCATTTGTCCGCTGTCATTTACCATAGTGATGGCTATACCCGGATTCAATGTAGTTTTTTGCCCGGAAGCTTTACTCACCAGGTATCCCTCTCCATCGAAGAGAGTAAACCGTAGGTAACTTTTATTCTCATAAGCTTCCACGAGGAAAACTCCTCCGAATAAATATACCGTAGCATGTTCTGTGATAAGTGTAAAGGGTTTATCGTTTTTCTTTATTTTAAAATAGGCTTCACCACTCAGGTTTAACTGACGATCCACTTTATAATCCGCTGCATATTTCAGTACACTATTGGCATTAACCCACACAATAGAGTTATCTCCCAGTACCAGTTCCTGCCGGATACCATCGGTAGTCTTTACCGATAAATCCATTACGATTTCTTTGGGGGAATAAATATCAGATTTGGCAAACCAAATCCACCATAGCAGGCTTCCCAATAAAACCAAAAATGAAATGGTAATAGCCACAATACTTAAAATCGTCAGGCGACGCAATGGCTGGTTTGGATTATTATCATAGGTCTTCATAACTAACATATCTTACGTTCCTTCACGTAGTTTATTTTCTTTTACATATAGGTTTTGCTATTCTTCGGTCAAAAGGCTTTTATATCAGATACCAGACTATACCGTCTTTGAACTTCAGGAACTAAATTCCTATTCTTTCATACCTTTTCAAAAACAATTACTCCTTGTTTCCACATCAAAGATAGGGAGTTCAGGAACAATAAAAAAGACATCTTGTGTACATTTTTCTCAAAAAAAACGGCTATCTTTGCTATAAGCCATAGAATTGTCGGTTTATACCTACGATATTATCTTTGGGAAAAAAGTGACCTACAATATCTGTCTGCTGAGAAGTTGAACTAAACCTATTTTGTATTATGAAAGCCCTGAATAAGACAGATTTGCTTCAAAACTTTGTAGAAGCCCTGATACACAAGGATGTAACCCGATCTGATTTGATTTCACGCATCGCAGATATTTTGCACATTGAAAAAGAATCAGCTTCACGCAGAATTACTGGAAAGGTTCAGTTTACCATCCGTGAAATGGGAATCCTGGCACAGGAAATGGATATTTCACTGGATAGCCTAATCAATTCCAATAATAGCTACACACCTATCTTTTTTAAGATGGATATTCCCAGAGTATGTCGATCCATTGATCAATTAATTGATACAATTAAGAACTTTACCGAAGAAATCAAACCCTTCCTCAATAAAAAAAACTGGAAATGGGAACTGTTTTTAATTCCCTTCCGCTGGAGTTTTATATTCCGCATCCTTCTCTGTGCAAATTCATGTATTTTAAATGGGGACATTACTTTATGGGAAGTCCTGAATTTAATAATTATGCAGCCTGGATGCTGCCCGAAAAATTGATATATATTCATCAGGATATCCTTAATTGTATGAAAGAGTATAATGTCGTTCATTACTTATGGGATAAGTCTGTTATCTGGAATCTGGCAAACGATATTAAGTATTTTAATGCCATACTTGCCCTTACTCCCGATGATACTGAACAGATAAAAAAAGAGCTTCACCAGATGCTTTACGGGCTGGAAGAAATAGCAGGAGGTATTCGTCCAAAAAATCCAACGGGCGAAAATGTCAACTTTTATATTACCAGTCTTAATATCGGACTTACAGGTATATACATCCATGTTGAGCAAATGTATATTTCTCTCTTTAGTACTTATTTCTTCCATTCGAATGCCAGCAGAGACGAAATTACCGGGGAAAAAGTAAAGCAGTGGGTGGAATCCCTGAAAAAAGTATCAGCCCCCATTTCGGGAGGAGGTGAAAAAGAAAGAAGATTGTTTTTCGAGGAACAACACCAGATAATTAATCAAATCTGAGTAAAGGAAAGATAAGAGCTCTCAAAATCTTTTTGTTTGTCTGAATTGTTATAGTTTAAATAACTAAATTATAGGATTCATGAAGGCAAACAGAATACAAGCTTACGGTTCGAGCGAACAATTGAAATATGAAGAAATACCTGTTCCTACTATCAATGATGATCAACTTCTCGTCAGGGTTTATGCTACTTCCGTTAATCATCTCGATCTGAAAAAAAGCATCGGGAGCGATGAAAAATAATAGCCCATTACAACTTCCCTGGATTCCCGGCCATGATTTTGCAGGAATAGTTGAAAAAACAGGTAAAAACGTTTCCTCCTTTATGAAAGGTGATAAAGTATATGGTAACTGCCAGGGAGGTTCATACGCTGAATTCCTGGCTGCTGAGCCGGAAAAAACCGTTTACATGCCTGTTCATCTTTCTTATATTGAAGCTGCCTCCGTTCCACATGTCGCCGAAACGGCCTGGCAGGCTTTATATACACATGGTAAACTTCAGAAAGGTCAAACAGTTTTGATCCACGGAGCTGCTGGAGCAGTAGGTGCTTATGCCGTTCAATTCGCCCATCTTTCCGGAGCCAATGTTCTGGCTACTGCTGCTGCTAATGACATACAGTATGTTAAATCATTGGGAGCCGATAAAGTAATTGATTATAAAACACAGGATTTCACCTGGTTTTTTAACCATGTTGACCTGGTATTAGCCTTAGTAGGCGGTGATACTGAAGAAAGATCTTATTCCATCATGAAATCAGGAGGAAGACTGGTTAGTACTGTGGGTCTCTCCCATCCGGAAATAGCTAAGGAAAAAGGAATTGAAGCCATCGCCATGGTTATTCAGCAATCAGGCAAAGACCTGGAAGAAATAACCGAACTGATTAACGATGATAAAGTAAAAACAAGCATTGGGGTTGTATATCCCTTGTCAGAGGCTGCCACCGCTTGGAAAGTTCAGGCTGGAGATCCGTCAGTACCTCATCCTGAACGAGGGAAAATAATACTGAGTATGGAAGATTAAAGCTCGCTCTAAAGGATTCCGGCTTAAAAATACAATTTATCAAAAAGAAGAAATTCAAGCATTTATAGTTTCTTTTTTTCGAAAAATCGGTTGTTTTACTTATGTGCAATTCTTAAACATGAGCCCTTTTAGAGAAAAATAATGCATATTTTTTGCAAATTCAATCATTTTTCCCTTCTATAAAGAAGAAAAACAGACCTATATAGACTTGCGCAGCCCTGCTTACTAAACCCGCGCAGCCCTAGTCTTTAGATTTGCGCAGCCCAACTTCCCGGATTTGCGCAGCCCAACTTCCAGAACTTGCGCCGTTCAAGTCTGGGAACTTGGGCAGCGCAAGTCCGGAAGATACCTATTTACTCTTCTGTTTTTTTGCTGGAAGCAACAAGAATTCGACGAGCTTGAAACTATCAAAATAGAATAAAGTCATCTTCTTCTCTATCCATATCAACAGAAATATCGATTGAAAACACACTTTTTGGCTTTCATTATTACCAATTCTTTTCTTTTTGATTTCTCCAAATCTTATTTCCTTGCGATTTTATAAAGCTTTGTCTGTTATGACCCACAATATCTTATTCTGAGAGTGTTCAAATATCAATGTGACATTTTGCTTTTTTCCAGGCTCGCTATTTCTGATAATTTTAAAATGGAATGGTATTCAGCCTCCGATCCACCAGAACACCATCCATTATTTTTAGGTTAAACTTCACATCTCGCCTAGCTTTCAATTTCAGTACAAATAATTCATGAGTACCCTCCAACCGCTCCTGATCACCCAAATTTACAAAGGTAGGATAAAGAGATTTGGTGCCGTTGGTATGTAATCTGTCATTGGTCAGATTTTCCATTTGTTTCATTCCTAAACTCTCAACTCCAACAAACTCATAGTCCTGAGGATTATAAGGTAAAGCAAAACTCAGCGCATTAACTTCGCACAAACTTTTACCTTTCACTAAAATGTTCACGATCTCCCCTTGTTTGTAAGTTTGTTTATCTGTACTGATTTCTATCATACCTGCCAGCCTCAGAGTGTCTGTACGGGTAAATTGAATTCCCCCATCTAATTGTGTAGCTACAACAGAGATATCATACGCATCGATCAGACCGTTTTTATTCATATCTCCGTTGCTGATATACCCTTCAAAATCGGCGTCGCCTTTTCTCAATCCGGTATAGTTTGTATAAGATATCAAATCGTTCCTGTCAATTATTTTATCGTTATTGATATCACCCGGCAGAAAGCTCTCCGTACCTGGAACTTTGAATATATATAATTCTTTGCCCGAACCAAAGTCTCCCACGGCTTCTGTAACTCTTACCTTGATATAACGTACTGCCGGCTGATCTTTGAATGTAAATATTTTCGTTTCAGCATTCTTTTCCCATTCAAAGTTGCCTGCTTCCGTCCAGTTGTTCTTGTCGGGGGAATAGTAAACAAGACCTTTCAGGATCGTACCATTGCCCGAGTTATCTCTTGGCAGATAGTGGAATTTATCCAAATTATTAATCGAATTCAGGTCGACAATCAGATCAAATGGAACTGCCTTTTTACCGTATCTAGTATGCCGAAGTTCACCTTCCTCAAAATCGAACAATTTATTGAGTGATCGTCCCTGATTCTCACAAGTTGTTTCGGCAGTAATTCCTTGTATGGCAAACTCCAACGGATTATTTTGGGTTCGAACGGTAAATACAGCCCAATCCGAATATCCGTCTTTGTTCGCTGCTCTAAGTTTAAAAGAATAATATGTTTCGGGTAGTAATCCATCAAAAAGCAATTCTGTGTTTTGAATAGTACTGTAAAGTATACCATTGAATTCTATTTCATAGAAATCTGCATTGGATACAGCATTCCAAGTCGGTTTTACAGTATATGCTTCTGTATTCTCTGCCGTTACCTGTGCATTTACCGGAGTAGACAAAGCACCGGTTTTCACGAGAAAGTTATTTGCCGGAAGAAATTCAAAATCGTCTATTTTGAAAACAAGCGGCTGGGTAGTTATATCGACGGATTCGAGTCTGACGAGTAATTGTGGATTTTTACTTATATGTTTTTTCTCAAACTCACTGCCGGGGGTTGCGTGTTTATTCAGTTCGGGAGCGGCATTATAGTAATAAACATTCTCACCTTGAGCAAATTCATCGGGTGAATTCACTTTCGCCAGTTTCACATTTTTCTTTCCAATGGTTGCTTTTATTTTCAGAGGCTCTTTTGTTACGTTTACCCTAAACTCGGTGATCTTATCTTTTACAAAACCATTGAAATTACCTGAGGTAGGATGAATGGTAATAGTTACCTTGTTTTTTGAATCCACACTTGACTCAATGAGCGTCCAAGTGCATTTTCCATCCCTATATTCTTCCGTTGTTCCGTCATCATCGTATTCGGTAAACGAACTATAACCATCAGGGTATAGTTCATAAATACGGAGATTGTTATTGACTTCTGAAACATTATTGCTTGGGTTGGTCATAGGAATAATGGCACCGCTTTTCACAAATACAGGTGTCTTCCAGATGGGGGCATTAAAGTTATTTATTATCTGTCCACCCTTATAAATATCTCCAGTAAAATAATCTATCCACCTTCCCAGGGGCAGATAAATGCCATCCCGTATATCATTTCCATTCTCATCTGCTTTCGTTTCCTGATAAATAGGTGCTACCAAAAAGAAAGGACCATATAAAAACTGATACTGAGTGGCTTTACCAAGAGTATATGTGTTGGGATCATGCAGAAACATCGCCCTGATCATGGGCAAACCATCCACCGACTGCCTGGCTATGCTGTAAGCATACGGAAGAAGTTCCGATTTGAGTTTAAGATACCAGCGGTTAATCGAGGTTGCAGGTTCTCCCAATGCATGAGGGTATTTTTCATTAGCACCCCATCCGTCCATATTCAGTTCCATGGGAGTGAAAGTTTTCCATTGAAAGTCTCGGGTGTTCACCTTGAAGTTTTTACCTCCGAAAATACCGTCCATATCAGATGTGATATTTGGATTTCCGGAAAGCCCCGACCCGATATAAGTAGGTATATGAAACCGAATGTACTCCCAATTACCGCCTGTTTGGTCGCCCGACCATATTCCGGCATAGCGTTGGGTACCTGCCCATCCATCGAGAGAAATAATAAATGGACGGCTGTTACTACCGTAGTAAGTCATAATCTGAGCTACATCTGTTATGCCGTTCAAGCCAAAAGAGTACCCTGCTCCTACCCATGCCACGTCGGTTTTCAGTACACGTACTCCGGCATCCCGTACTTCTTTCACAATATCACGTTGTAACAATGCGCTGATACCTTCTTTCGGGTGTAAATCCGATTGTGTTCACAAACCTATTTCCACTCCATTTTTGCGGGCATAGTCAGTTAGGTTTTTCAGGTTTTGTATGTTTCCGTCCAATGTTTCTTCCTGTCCATATCCGGCACCGTATCCGTCGTTGGGCAACAACCATCCTAAAGGCATGTCGTGGTTCTTATACCGATCTATTACCGCACGGGCAGAAAATTGGTAATTATCTTTTTCACCATTGAGAGATTCTTTGATTCCTCCGTTATCTTTCTGGCTTTCTTTGTATTTCTTGCCGTCTTCAAATAGGATTCCAGCTTCATCTTCCTTCCAGTAATCCCTGTTATACGCATTTAAATGTCCTTGGTAAAGCCCAAACTTGGGTATTAATACCGGATTCCCTGTCAGCTGATAAAAATCATTCAGCAAAGGTACAACGTCCTCATTAACCATCACGAATACATCTAGGTAATCTTCCTCATGGTACAATTTAACCATTCCTTTCTCTTTGGCTCCAAAATCATATTGTCCCTTTTTGAAAGTATGCCACATCACGCCATATCCATTTGTCGACCAGTAGAACGGATTAGGAGAAGCAACACCCCCGTCTGTCCAGCTATTCTGATTTTCGATGGCAATAACTTTACCTTTGTGCGAAAAACGCCCGTTCTGAACCCCTCCTCCATAAAAATACTCATAAGGGTATTCCTTCAGAGTTAGTGTAACTTTATTTTTCCCGAATTCAACGGCTTTCATTTCTTCAGCTACAATCTGGTCATTCTTGAGGTTGATAATCGTCATCAGATTACTTTCTTTATCGATGCAAATTCTTACAGCTGAAGTTTCAATATGGATGTCACCGTTTTCCTCCCGAACCGTCAGAGTTGTAAGCTTTCTCCTTGGATCTGAAACCAAAATGGATGCTTCGGGCTTTGCTTTTGGATCTCTGATAATCCCTCCGGAATTATCCTGAAAAATTCGGAAGATATTCTCACCATAAAAATCAAAAGTCCTTCTTTGATTATTATTATATACAACATCAATAGTGGTAGGATTAATGACTGAGGCACTGATAATTCTATAGTCAGACTTATCCTGATTATTCTCAGTCCCTTTTTCACTGGCTCTTGCCGTTGGAATACAAAAGAATGAATACATAAAAAAGAAACATATCAAAAGAAATTCTGTTTTTTCAGATGTTAGGTTTTTCATGATTTAAATATTAAAAGTTAGATTCTTAACACGGATAGATTAGTTGTAAAGATAGGTTATTTAAATGGAAAAGGAAACTTGAAATTAGAACTTATAGAAATTACGAGTTAGAAATTAAGTAGTAAAGAATAAAACTTAAAAACTATAAACTCAAAAACTTAAATTCCTGTCATTTGTTAGAAATGAACCAGAACTGGAAGAAGAATAATTCTGTTTAAAAGAAGTATTAGTTCCCTTCTTCCCATTGTAAAAGTAAATTAGCCTTTCGGAACGAAGGCATCTATATGAATTATGAAAAATATTTTATTTTTATTAGGTATGGTTGGCATTCTTTCCCTAAGCTCATGTGGCATCACTAACAAGGATGATTATATGAAATCTTTCGATTCGTTTGTTACGGAAGTGGAAAAGAAGAAAGAGATTACAGAAAGAGAATACAAAAGGATGTCCGCCCAATACGAAGAATATGCACGTAATTATTATGATAAGTATAAAAGTCAGCTTTCTGCACAGGAACTCAGCAATGTGGCTAAGATGAAAGTACGTTATGTCAAAGCACTAGCACAACATCATATTAATGATGCCGGTGATGCCATAGATAATATAACAGATGATGCAGAAAAAGCAGCCAACGACGCAAAAAACACTGTGAACGAAGCAGGAAAAGATGCAAAAAAGGCTGCTAAAAAAGCGGGAAAGGAAATTAAAAAAGCTGCTAAAAAAGCTGGCGACAAAGCCGAAGAAGTATTCGATTGAAAGAGAGAACCTATTTATAAACCCTCTAAAACCAATAAATTATGCCAGCAAAAAGCGAAAAACAAAGACGTCTGATGGGAGCCGCCCTTGCCTATAAAAGAGGTGAAAATGATAACGCAAGTGAAGAAATAAAAAAAGTGGCCAACAGCATGACTGAAGAGGAACTGGAAGATTTTGCTTCTAAACCGAACAAGAAGAAAAGCAAATAACCAATCGTTTGTCTTTGAAAGAAGAATAATGAAGAATCTGTGAAAAGCTTCACTGATTCTTCATGTTGTTTATATTTATGTTCGGGATAAGAGGTTTATATACACAATTTGTAGAAATGTAAAACTCTTTAGTCTATTGCTGTTTGGAGGATAATAATTTATTTATTTGCAACATATTTGCTGTCAAACAAAAGATTACTTATCTTTGCACCATGTTAAAAACATTTAGATCGGATTTGGTTTAGTAAACAGTCTGTGATTTTGATACAGATTGTCCCTTCGTTTGCTCTCGGATAATTCTTTCCGGGGGTGGTTTATCTATTATTATAATTTATTCTTTTAATCTGCGTACAATGACGAGAGCATCGTTATGCTTTTACGTGTATGCTATATACATTAAAATAATGAGTAACGAAATAAAAACAATCCACGAATTCGATTATAACTTAATTTGCGATTTTTTCTCAAATACAGAACGGCAAGGACCCGGAAGCCCTGAAGTAACCCTGAAAGCGTTAAGCTTTATAGATAATCTTACCGATAAATCCCTTATTGCCGACATCGGTTGCGGAACGGGTGGTCAGACAATGGTACTTGCGCAACATACCTCGGGAAATATAACAGGCATAGATTTGTTTCCGAAGTTTATTGATCTGTTCAATGCCAATGCTACGAAACTGAATCTTCAGCATAGAGTGAAAGGCATTGTCGGTTCGATGGATAATCTCTCATTCGGGAATGAAGAATTAGACCTGATTTGGTCAGAGGGAGCTATTTATAATATCGGCTTTGAACGGGGTTTGAAAGAGTGGCGTCAATTTCTGAAAACTGGGGGATATATTGCCGTTTCAGAAAGCGCATGGTTTACTGATGAACGTCCGGCCGAAATTCATAATTACTGGATGGAGCATTGTCCGGAAATGGATACGATACCCAATAAGGTAGCCCAGATACAGAAAGCAGGATACATTCCCGTTGCTACCTTTATTCTACCTACAACTTGCTGGACTGAGCATTATTTTGCTCCCTTGGTTAGAGCACAAGAGATGTTTCTTGATAAATATGCAGGAAATAAAATCGCCGAAGAATTCGTGTGGTATCAACGTTATGACGCTGAATTATACCGAAAGTATAAAGAATTCTACGGTTATGTATTTTTCATTGCAAAGAAGATAGGTAAATAACTCACTTCCCGTAGATGAAGTAAGAAACACAAATCTCTGATTTATATTTAAACCATGCGGGTATCCTCAAATATCTGCATGGTTCTATTTCTTTGTTATTATGAACTTTCCTTCAACTAATCTTCCAATAACCATTTTAGGACGCACGATACTGTCGTCTATATGTTGAATAATCTTTCTGGAAGCTCGTTATGTAACATCAGGTAGTTTTTTAGTTAGAAGTTTTGCATTTGCTTTTAGCAGTTGCACCCATTTGTTTTAGCATTGAATAACAAAGTTGCTTTGTTGCTCAAATAGTGTTCTTATAAGATTCATTCTTAATTTAGTATATACAATAAATCTAGAGTTGAACCTGTCTGTTATATAAATTGTTATACAGAATAGTATTAACAATTCAGTAGCATACATCATTAAAAATGTCAAATATGAAATACTTTAGAATCCTATCAGCAGGCGTATTATCTTTACTCTTTGTACCTGCATTTGCATCTTGCAAAAACAAAACGCCACAGCAGGATCCGCAAACCCGGCCCCCTGTGGAAACAGAAAAGCCCAACACCAACTATAAACCTGCATTTGAAGGGCAAACCCGCATTGCAGGTGTGCAAACAACCACTCCTTACGAAATAACCATCCTCACAAGGGAACTCTCCGCACCTTGGGCTGTGACCTCCCTTCCCGACGGTCGACTGGTAATCACCGAAAAAGCCGGAACAATGCGCATCGCCACCACTACCGGCGAACTTAGCAATGCCATCACCGGATTTCCCGAAGTAGACGACCGGGAACAGGGAGGACTGCTTGATGTAGCTCCTGCACCGGATTTCGAGACAAGCCGGATGCTCTATTTTACCTTTGCGGAAAAAACACCCAAAGGTTCACTTACCGCCGTGGGAAAAGGAAGGCTCTCTACTGATGAAACGCAGATCGAACACTTTCAGGTTATCTACCGGGCAATACCTTATTACGATAACAGCATGCACTTCGGAAGTCGTATTCTCTTTGATGACAACGGAAATCTTTTCGTATCCACCGGCGAACGCTCCGATATGGAAACCAGACCCAAAGCCCAGTTACTCGATAACGGTTATGGCAAAGTAATCCACATCACCCCCAGCGGACAACCCGTAAGCGGAAACCCATTTATGAGTACTGCGGGAGCACTGCCCGAAATCTATTCGTACGGACACAGGAATGCACAGGGACTCGCCATCCACCCCGTTACCCGCGAACTATGGATGTCTGAAATGGGCCCTCGCGGAGGCGATGAACTCAACCTGATAAAACCCGGTAAGAATTACGGCTGGGCAACGATCACCTACGGAATTGAATACAGTGGAGAAAAGATAGGCGAAGGAATTACCCAAAAAGAAGGAATGGAACAGCCCGTCTATTACTGGGACCCGGTTCTTTCACCAAGCGGTATGACTTTCTATAGTTTCAACCTTATTCCCGAATGGCAGAATAACCTGTTTATAGGAGGATTGAGCAGTAAACATATTGCCCGTATTGTATTAAGCAACAATAGAGTAGTAGGTGAGGAGCGATTGCTTGAAAATGAAAATCAACGTTTTCGTGATATAGGCGAAGGAAAAGACGGAGCACTTTATGCGGTGACTGACGAAGGAAGACTGTACAGGATTAGTAAAAAATAAAGGATGTCCGTTTTGGGAACACTCAGGTTTTAACGATGATCCAACAATATAAATGAAGTGTTCCAAAAGTCTAGCAATAATATTAGTTCACCACAGATTACGCAGATTAACACAGATTGTTTTATATTTACTATACTGATAATGAACAGAATAATTTGAATTAATCTGTGTTAATCTGCGTAATCTGTGGTGGAAAATACTTTTTGGACAACCTCTCTTACTTTTACACCTTTCCCATCTCCCCGCAAAACAACTCATTGACGTGAATCGTATCCAGAAACTCACGCTCTTCTACGATAACCCCATCTTTCACCTTCATCAGAACAACAATTTCATTATCATATATCCGTCCATCAACCCGCTGTGCGTGATTGTTCAGATACACAACTACATTATCCCCTTCCGAAATAATAGAATGTATCGTAATCTTTAACCCCTGGGGAAAACGTTCACGTAACATAGCAAAGGTGTTATTCATATCTTCCGGTGTACGCCAACCACCCATTGGCCATGAATTTTCTCCGCTGATCCAGTAAGTGGCATCCGGTGATTTGTATTTGGGCACGTCCTCAAAACGTCCCTCTGTTACAGCCTGATAATAGGCTTGCACGGTTTCTTTTGCTTCCATATTAATTTGTTTAAATGTTACTTACTCATTCGGGAATCAATCTGATCAGTGTCATTTCGCTGCTTGTTCCCAAACGGACAGGTGCGAAAATTGTGCCTACACCTTCGG
This sequence comes from Bacteroides sp., assembly GCA_021201335.1. Taxonomy (GTDB): domain Bacteria; phylum Bacteroidota; class Bacteroidia; order Bacteroidales; family Bacteroidaceae; genus Bacteroides. The sequence continues at coordinate 68,119 of JAJQFD010000001.1, forward strand.
ACACATAAATATCCATTGTTTCATACTGATAAAGCCCCCTGTTATATCCAAACATCAGTTTTGCAATGTATATAAAAGGAAATATCTGCCCTGCATGAGTATGGCCGGCCAGCAATAAATTGCCACCCTTTGCCTGCATGTAGTTCACCCCGTCCGGACGGTGGTGTAGTACGATGGTGGGTTGATCTTCTTTTATTTCCAGCTTATTCAACACATCTTCTATTGTCTCCGAATCGTCGTTGGTGTGCATATCAAAAGAGTTGTGATCCGGCAGCATGTTGTTCAGGCCGATGATCTGTAATTCACCGAAGGTGGCCATTTCGTTTAACAGGACGGTGACATTTGCAGCTTTCATCTGTCTGATTACTTCTTCTACTCCCACATGCTGGTCGTGATTGCCGTAAACGAAGTAATGAGGCATATCTAGTGTGCGGAATGCTGCCAGTACATCTTTGCCCTCGCCAAACTGTGCCTTGCTGTCAAACATATCGCCCGTATTGAAAACCACATCAGGGTTCAGCTTTTTTATCTTGCTGACAATCCGGTCTACCTGTCCTTTGCCGCGGAAATTTCCTAAATGCACATCGGTGATATGAACGGCACGAATTTCCTGCGTCAACCCTTTTACAGGAATTGATATTTCCTTCACCCTGATGGTATAAGCATTCCATACTCCATAAACAGTAAGCAGGGCCGCGAGGCTGACTGAAAGTATACCTCGGGTGTGGGGTGTGAACTTAAAGAACAGGTTAAGCAAATCCGTAACTGCAACAGACAGCAACAGGAAGAGGAAAACGGAAACAGCTATTCCGCAGAAAATAAAAATCGATTTTCCTACCACGCCCGCCGTTGTTGCAAATACGCTCATACAAAGGAACAGCAGAACAAACAAAGCGATGAATCCCCACACCCATGCTTTTCTGGGTATGGCAGGGAAGAACAAAGCAAGTCTGCCCGACAGGTAAATGATTGCTCCGGCAATCAGGGCCAGTATTGCTACAAAAAATAAGATGATACCAATATATTTCATACTAAGTCTATTAATTCACGTTACGAAATTCGACAGGAGTCTGTCCGGTTTTACTTTTAAACAAACGGCTGAAATACTGCGGATATTCAAACCCAAGCGAAAAGGCAATTTCATTGACGGAAAGAGTAGTAGTCAGCAGCAGGCTTTTAGCCCTTTCAATCAGATGGGCGTGAATGTGTTGCTGTGTATTCATCCCCGTCAGGTTACGAAGCAAGTCGCCCAGATAATGTGTTGACATACCTAATTCAGCAGCAATATCACCTGCCGTTATGATTTTCTCTTTATCACTATCGAAATGTGTGTGCAGTATGGATTGAAAGCGGGTCAACACATCTGCCTCCACACTGTTCCTTGTCCTGAACTGCCGGGTATAAAAACGTTCGGCATAATTGAGCAATACATCCAGTTGCGACACAATTATATCTTGGGTATGTTCGTCAATATTCCGTTGGTATTCGTTCTGTATGCCCTCCATCAGTCCTTCAGCCTGTGCCCTCTCTGCATCGGATATATGCAAAGCCTCACTGGTTTCGTACGAAAAGAATTTTAGTTTGCCGATTCTCGCCCCCAAAGGATATTTTCGGATAAAATCGGGGTGGAAAGCAAGCATCCAGCCATCTACACTGGCTTGTGCAGGTTGCTCATTCCACAAATGCATCTGTCCCGGAGCAAAAAAGCTCATGGCGCCTTTTGAGAAATCATATTCACGCCAACCATATTTTGCGGTACAGTTAGTCCCGTCTTTCATTACAATAAAGTATAAATTGAGTTGCACGGGTTTATCAATAGGGACAAATTCTTTCAAATCCGCCACGCGGCAGATGCTGATTAAGGGATGATTGGCAGGCGGACAGCCCAACCGTTCCGTAAAATCCTTAATCGTATTTATTTTGATCACTTCATCGTTTTTCATTCCCTGAAATATTTATTTGGATGTTTATGCAAAGATACAAGACATTGTTATATAGGCAGCTATACAAAACGGAGAATATTCTATACAAAACGAAGGCAGGTGTAAAATTGTACTTAAGATAATTATTTTGTAACCCCAACCAGGAAAAAGACAGGATTTCCTATCTGTTTATCAAATATTTAATATTTTTGTTGCTGATAAAGAATTCAAAGTAGTAAGTGTATATTTACCACTATGAAACTGATAGAAGAAAATAATACCAACAGCAATGGATGTTAACAACGAGACTATTAAAGCTGACATTATAGCTTTAGAAAAACAGGCGTTAGAGTTATGGAATAATGGAAATCCTGATGGATTTATAGAACTTTGTGACGATGACGTCGTATATATGGACCCTGCTTTTGAGAATAAACTGGAAGGCAAAAAAGCACTGGAAGATTATTATAATACTGTCAGGGGAAAAATAAAAATCGACAAGTATAAGATGATAAATCCTGTTGTACAGCTATCATCAGAAGTTGCCGTGCTGATATATAATTATGAGGCACATCGGGATGGCATGATGTTCCGAATGAATTGCACAGAGGTCTACCGGTTGAATTCAGCTAATCAGTGGAAAATCACCCACACCCATTGGTCTTTTTTCCAGCCTGCTAGCTAATACATAACTTTACGTATCAGGGAATGAAACTTAACTATGCGAAAGATATGTAAGACGAAATATACATAATGCACCTTAAATGAAACAACATGGATAAAAAGCAAACCAAAAAGGAATCCGCAGGAAAATCCCCTGCCACTTCAGCATCCGAACGAAAACTGGTAGCGACAGAAAACAACGGTAAATGGGGATTTGTAGATGCTGCAACAGGCGAAGAGGTTATACCTTTCACATACGACTATGCCCATTCTTTTTCGGTAGGATTGGCATTAGTCCGGCTGAATGGCTGGTGGGGATATGTAGATAAAACAGGTAAGCTGGTTATTCCGTGTATATACAACCCTGCATGGTCGTTTACCAAAATAGGATTGGCAGCAGTATGTATAGAGGGCAAACATGGTTTTATAGACCAGACAGGAAAAGAAGTGATCCCGCTTATATACGACGACGCCCGCTATTTTATGAAAGACGGAAGAGCAAAGGTGAAACTCGACGGCGAAACTTTCTTTATAGATGTGGAAGGCAACCGGGTAGAATAAGAAATCCAGGAGGGATTTGATGTGCATAACCACGGGATATATCCCGTGGAAACATATAACCCGCCTCTACTCTCACAGCCCCAATAGGGGGTGAAGAATATATTATTGACCCACTATTCGTGGCTCACGGGATTATTCTATATCCTATCCCGTGGGATATTCATCCCACGGTTATCCACATTCAAGTCCTGCGGACTTGCCTACTTACAATCGTAACCTCATTTAATATACGATCTACTTTTGAGAAAGCCCCTTAATTTTTGTTAGTTTTCAGAAATACAGAAACAACTGATTTCCCACTATTCTTCAAATGAGCTTTTCAACAAACAAATATGATCTTCTCAGCAAATAATTAATCATCTATTATCCCGTACTTTGCATTACATACTTTTTGAACAATCAGAATCATACTTTAAAGAAAATTTGAAAGAATGGATATATTAGAAAGAATGCGTGCGGGTGAGCTTATCAAACTCGATGACCCCGATTACCACATCGTACAAGAGCAGATTGACTGGGCCTTCACCAAAACAGTGGAACTCAACAAACTGCCCTTTGACAGGGCTTTGATACGAGAAAAAGCCGGGGAACTGCTCGGCACAACAATAGACGAAACAACTACCTTGTGCCTGCCTTTTTATACGGATTGGGGAAAGTTTGTTTCCATTGGCAAGAATGTTTTTATCAATATGGGCTGCACTTTTATGGACAGGGGCGGCATTACCATCGAAGACAAAGCTCTGATCGGCCCCAAAGTAAATCTCATTACCGAGAACCACCCCGAAGACCCCGAACTGCGGCGATATGTATATGCCAAACCTATCCATATCAAAAAAGGTGCCTGGATCGGAGCTTCGGCTACTATATTACCGGGTGTTACAGTTGGAGAAAATGCCATTGTTGCCGCTGGTGCAGTCGTAACTAAAGATGTACCGGACAATACTGTTGTAGGTGGAGTTCCGGCTAAGATTATAAAAACAATAAGTAAATAAAACGGTAATGGATATGAAAAAGTTATGGTTAATTTACTCCATGTCGTTGCTGACATTAACGGCAACAGCATGTGACAGCGATTCTCCGGAGAGGGAGGAGACAGGGAGGCAGCAATCCGAAACAGAGCAAAATAATAACAACAATAATTCTGACACTACCTCAATGAATATCAAAATTACAGTTGGTAATAGCACAATAACGGCTACCATGGAAGATAACACAGCGGCCCGGGATTTCATCTCCCGCCTGCCGCTCGAAGTAACTCTCAATGATTTCAATAATGCGGAAAAGATATTTTATCCCTCACCCACACTTACTATCGGAGATACTCCACGGGGGTGCGCTCCCCAAGCCGGAGATATTACCATCTATGCCCCGTGGAACAATGTTGCGATTTTCTATAAAAGCTGGAGCCATAGCAATAGCCTGATTAAAATAGGTAGTATAGATGGTGAAGGCATAGAGGTGCTCCGCGTTTCGGGAGATGTGAAAGTGAAATTTGAAAAGCAATAATCATTTACATTATATAATTTGTTGAATATGAAAAAGAATTTATTAGCACTGCTTATATTAGCAGTCATCCTTTCAGGGTGTAACAATAGTAATCAGGAAAAAAAGACGGAAGATATGAAAGCAACAACAAACGGGGAAGTCCCCAAAATCAGCGATTTCCCGGTAGGCGAACCAAATACCGCGTATGCACAGTATTTCTCAGGTAGATCATGGTTAGCACCGCTTACTAAGATGAGCGAACTGAATGTTCCGATGTCGAATGTAACCTTCGAACCGGGATGCCGTAACAACTGGCACAGTCACACAGGCGGACAACTGCTTGTAGCTGTTGGCGGAGTGGGTTATTATCAGGAAAGAGGAAAAGCAGCCGTCCGTATGATGCCCGGTGATGTTATTGAAATAGCGCCCAATATCGAGCATTGGCACGGAGCAGCTCCCGATAGTTGGTTCTCGCATCTGGTCATCGCATGCAATCCCCAGACTAACGAAAATACCTGGCTGGAACCTGTTACAGATGAACAGTATTCGGAAGCAGTTAAATAGACTCTAAGGGTTAAGATAAAGAATTTTAAGCATGACGGTGTATAGCTACGATATAAGGTTAAAAAATAAACGATAAATCAATGAAAAAGAGAATAACAGCAGTTTTTACTATAGCAGCTTTAGCAGTAAGTTTAAACCCTTTAAATGCTCAAAATATGGAATCAAAATTAACTGATAATGCCCGGCAGACTTCCCTTACCTTGTGGCCGGAGGGCCAGTCTGCCATGGCCACCACCGACCCGGAACTGGTGGAAGTGTTCGGCAACTTCGCCTATGATGAAGTTTTTAACCATAGCAATATGGATATAAAAACAAAAGTAATGATGATTATGGCTTCTACCATCGGCAGCAATGCACCTGCACAGTACAAAAAAATGGTGAACGCCGCCTTGAATATAGGTGTTACCCCCGTACAGGTGAAAGAGATACTCTATCAGGCCGTTCCCTACACCGGGATGTCCAAAGTATCGGGATTTGTCGACATCTGTAACGAAGTATTCGGTGAACGAGGAATATTATTGCCGGTCGAAGGACAATCCACCACCAACCGCGATAACCGTTTTGATAAAGGGCTCGCCAAACAAAAGGAGATATTCGGAGATGTAATAGACAATAATTACAAGAACTCACCCGCCGACCTGTTACATATCCAACGTTATCTTTCGGCAAACTGTTTTGGGGATTATGTCACCCGCGACGGACTGGACGTGAAAACGCGCGAAATGGCGACACTCTCTTTCCTGATTGCGCTGGGAGGAACCGAATCGCAGATTAAAGGGCATATTCAGGGGAATTTGAATGTTGGCAACAGCCGTCAGGGATTGATAGATCTGATGACGCAGCTACTTCCTTATGTTGGCTATCCGCGTACACTTAATGCGATTAATTGTTTGAATGAGGTGATTCCTGCTGAATATTGATATTCTGATACACCTACTTATGTATCTCAAATCAAACCATTATATTGGTTTAATGATAGTAAAGAAGATAGCGCCAACTATCTGTGTTTATACTGTCAATCTTTAGATTAAATGCCCCGCCACATGATTATTGGTAATGTAGCGTATATAATAAATATCATCCGTAGGGTGATAAGTGAAAAAGAAATACCAGGTGGTATGTTTGTTTTTGCGATGTGAAACGTAATAAAGGTCTTGTCCATACTGGTTGAAGTTCGGAGATGCGTCGCGCCGGGGCTTGATGTGGATAGTGGCTTCCATTTCATCTATTAATTTGTCAACGTATTTTTTGGCAAATTCTTTTAATCCAAAATAGTTTTGCAGATAGAGTGTTTGGACTAATTCTTCTAAATAATCTATAACTGCATCTGTATATGATACTATCATGAATTGTATAGTTTATCTATAAATTTATGAAGGCGTTTCTTAACTTGTTCTCCTGTCAGCGCATTATCAATCTCCTCCTGGGTTAGCGGCGGTTGATTAAGTAATTTCTCGACATGTTTTTTTTCGAATTCTTTCCTTCTCCTTTTTACATCTTCGTCGGTAAGTCCATTATCAATCTCCTCCTGGGTCAGCGGATATTGCTCCAGTAATTCTTTGTCCGAAATGTATATATTTTCTGCAAATTTCTGAACGCGTTCCAGTACCGGATCGGTAGTAACTTCCTCGAATTCCTCGTCTATTTTCATTTCGTAATCCGCCCCGTACTGCGGTGCGGGTTCGCGGGCGATGTTTTCTTCGCTGTTGTTTTCTTCCTGTTCCTTATATTTTTTCTTCATTGAGTAAATGATTGGAGGTTGATATAAATACAAAGATAATCATTTGGGGGCGTTTAGCAAAGCGATACCTCTTTTGATTTCATTATTCAAAAATAGTGAAAGCCGAGCACAGAAGCATACTTATTTGATTATGCCAAGGCGCATCCTACTTTCTACAAAAGTACTAAATTCTGGAGAAGCAACAAGGGAATAGCAACTAAACGTTGTTAAAAACACAGGAAACCGTTATAAGCGTGAATTTGGGGTTTCGCCGGGAGATTGACAATTTATTATGCTGATTTGTTTGGCAAATATGGTTACATATTTTACATTTGTCAAGTACCAACATTTTTGTAGCTCTATGTACAGCACTTTCAGGATACCCGTACCCGAAGACTTTCAGGATATATTTTCTCATTTCTATTATGCAGAAAATAAATCTGTTGAAGCCATAAAGAAAACCCTCATACCCTCTTTCCATACCCTTCTCATATTCAGTTTTGGCAACAAAGTTTCATTCAACACCCGCCAAAACACCGAAATAGAAGTCGGGAAATACATTATTCTCGGCCCCATTAAACAAGCATTCGACTATACCCTTTATCCCGACAACGCCATATTGGTACTCAATTTAAAGGACGATGCCTTCTACCGCTATTTCGGCAACCCTGCCGTGATGGAAAACTCCCTTATAAACCCCGACGAACTTGTAAACGGAGATTGTTTCGCCTCACTATGGAATGAATTAAACCGCATGGAAGACGTTACAGCCAGGGTAGACTGCATCCTCGAATTCAGCAAACCTTATTTGCGTAACCGTGATAAGATTATCGAACAGTTAACAACCATGCAGGATGAAAACCTCGACCCGATAAAATCCATTGCCGAAAGAAACAACCTCTCGGAAAGAACCATACAAATACATCACAAAGAACAGTTGGGATATTCTGCCAAAGAGTTCAATCGCTATAAACGCTTCATAAAGGCACTTCAGATTGTTCAGGAAAAAGTATCCGAGAAGTCGCCGATAGATTGGTTTGATGTCGTTTCCGAATGTGGCTATTACGACCAAAGCCAGCTTATTCACGATTTTAAACAATACATGAATCTGACGCCCACACAGTACCTCAAATTTATGGAAGACATCTGCAATCCGATAAACTAAGCTTCGTTTTCTTACAATTCCAGCCGAAACTTATGGCCTAATTTTGTGTTGTAAATGAATAAACAAATAGTATTATGACACAATCGAAAATTCTAATTACCGGAGCAACCGGAAATGTAGGGAAACAATTAGTGGAACGGATGGCTCAGTCGGACACCCCTTTCAAAGCATTGGTTCGTTCGGGCAGTAACCACGATTACCTGAAAGATATACCTCAGGCAGAAATAATAACAGGCGATTTAGCCGACAAACAAAGCCTTGCCGAAGCACTGAAAGGCATTGAAAAAGCGTTTCTGTTGACCAACTCATCCGAACAGGCAGAAGAACTGCAACTTAATTTTGTGAATGCCGCCCATGAAGCAGGTGTAAAGCATATCGTCAAACTATCGCAGTTTGCAGCCGAGGTTAATTCTCCCGTCCGCTTCCTGCGCTATCATGCAAAAGTTGAAAACCGGATAAAGGAATTAGGAATAGATTATACCTTTCTCCGTCCCAATTTGTATATGCAGGGATTTCTGGCTTTTAAAGATTCCATCAAAAAGGACGGGGTGTTTTATGCCTCCGTAGGCGATGCACGTGTAAGCATTGTAGATACAAGAGACATAGCGGCCATCGCTGCCCGTTCTCTGACAGAAGAAGGACACGAAAACAAGATATATAATATCACCAGCCCGCAATCCCTCACTCATTATGAAATAGCAGAAATATTTTCGGAGGTATTGGATAAGAAGATTTCCTTTATCAATGTTACGGACGAACAAATGGCCGGTGCATTAAAAGCTGCAGGATTCCCTGACTGGCAAGTCGGTGGTTTAATCGAAGATTACGCTCATTATGCAAGAGGAGAAGCATCCGAGGTTTATGATACGGTCAAGGAAGTGACAGGAACAGAAGCTATTACCTTTAATCGGTTTGCACAGGATTATAAAGGTCTGTTTTCTTAAGGTTGTACATCGGAATATATTCCAATAACCGTTTTATATTTATCAACAGTTTCTTATACGTGCCCGCATGATGTGAGCTTTACAGCAAACATCTTTGAGCCTGACAGTAAAGATCGTAGAATCTTTTATCCTTAGCTTTGCATTATCCTTTTATTATCGAAAAAATAATAATTGTTTGATTTGAACAACGAATCGTTTGAATAGCATAAACCGGTACACTCCGGTTTATCTAATTTTGTCAATAATTAATAAGCAAGAAAAATGAATAAAAGAAAATTAGGAAACAGCGGCGCTGAAGTGTCTGCTATCGGACTGGGATGTATGGGAATGAGTCACGGATATTCCCCGTTGCCCGACCGGAACGAAATGATTACCCTCATCCGTACAGCTTACGAACTGGGAGAAACCTTCTTCGATACCGCCGAAGTATACGGTCCATACACCAATGAAGAACTGGTAGGTGAAGCAGTCGCATCCTTCCGCGATAAAGTATTTATAGCCACAAAATTCGGCTTTAACTTCGAAGACGGTAAGCAAACCGGCGTAAACAGTCAGCCCGAACATATCCGTCAGGCCGTGGAAGGCTCGCTCAAACGCCTGAAAACAGATTACATCGACCTGCTTTACCAGCACCGTGTCGACCCTAATGTACCCATCGAAGACGTAGCCGGAACAGTCAAAGACCTGATACAGGAAGGCAAAGTAAAATACTTCGGACTCTCCGAAGCCGGAATAAATACCATCCGCCGCGCCCATGCCGTGCAACCTCTTACAACCGTTCAGAATGAATATTCCCTTTGGTTCCGCCGTCCCGAGAACGAACTGATCCCCACTCTCGAAGAGCTCGGTATCGGATTAGTACCATACAGCCCACTCGGAAAAGGCTATCTCACTGGGAGCTTCGGAAAAGGAACAAGCTTTCCGCAAGGTGATTTCAGAAATATCCTTCCCCGGTTCACGCCGGAAGCAATAGCAGCCAATCAGGCCATCGTCGATTTATTAAAAGACATTGCCGATGAAAAAGAAGCCACCCCTGCACAAATAGCTTTAGCATGGTTGCTAGCTCAAAAACCGTGGATTGCCCCGATACCGGGAACAACGAAGTTGCATCGTTTAAAAGAAAACCTGAGCGCCGTCGATGTTGTATTGACTCCCGAAGATGTAAAAAACATAAACGAAGCAAGCGCCAAAATCACCCTGACCGGAGACCGCTATCCCGAAGAACTGGAACGGACAACGGGGTTATAATTTTCACCTGTAGAGGATGTCAAAAGTGAAATGCTAATGAGACGAGGTTACGATTTATTCTTTTCAGTCATGACCATTATTTTATTATCAGATTAAGGAATGTTGTAGTCGGGCAAGTCCGGAGGACTTGAATGTGCATAACCCCGGGTGA
>JAJQFD010000002.1 GCA_021201335.1 Bacteroides sp.
ACCCGCGACCCTCAGCTTGGAAGGCTAATGCTCTATCAACTGAGCTACTTCCGCATCTTTAAGTGGGCAAAGATGGATTCGAACCACCGAAGGCGTAAGCCAGCAGATTTACAGTCTGCCCCATTTGGCCACTCTGGTATTTGCCCTTTTTTCTTATGCTGTGCAAAGATACAACTAATTCTCAAAACTCCAAGAAAAATCAACCATTTTTATTGCAGTCACAGCACATTCATCACCCTTGTTTCCCAGCTTTCCACCGCTTCTATCCACTGCTTGCTGCATGTCGTTGGTAGTCAGGAGGCCAAAGATAACAGGGATGTCATTCGTGACGTTTATCTGTGTAATACCTTGGGTAACACCCATGCAAACATAGTCGAAATGGGGTGTTTCTCCTTTGATAACACAGCCTAGTACAATAACAGCATCAACTTCTGTATACTCCACCATTTGATTGGCTGCAAAGGTTAATTCAAAACTACCGGGTACCGTTTTAATTTGAATATTTTCTTCTTTGGCACCGTGTTTTTTTAATGTTTCAACTGCGCCTTCCAATAACTTTCCAGTGATGGTAAAGTTCCATTCGGATACAATAATGCCGAATTTCATTTCTTCTGCATTGGGAACAGAACTGAAATCATAATCTGATAGATTGACTGTTGCCATAATTTTCTATTGTTTATTGATTTTGTTTTATAATTGATCTTTCTCAAAGAAATAAAGGACCTGCTTCGAAACCTAATTATGGTTATCTCACAGATCCTTCACTTTGTATTGGATAATTTCAGGAGAGGAGTTTCAGTCTGAAGCTATTCTCCTTGTATTTTTTACTTCTTCTGTTGCAATTTGGCTCTTTCGATGTATTTATCGATGTCCATAGCCTGGAAAGAATTGAAATATTTTTCTTTGATTTTGGTATACGCTTTTTCTGCATCTGCGAACTTACCTTGCTTTTCGTAGATATTTCCTGCCTGAATTAAAAGGATCGGACTCAATGAATTGTTGTCAGCTTTATCCGCACCTTTTACCAGGTAGGATGTTGCTTTATCCAAATCTCCAAGGGCGGCATAACAATTACCAATAGCACCCAGGATAGAAGGAGCTATCATCAGATCGTTTCCTTTGAAAGAATCCAGGTATTTAATGGCATTTTCGTATTCTCCCAGGCTTTGATAGCTGAGGCCTGCGTAAGCTTTAGCCAGGTTTGCAGCATCTGTACCACCATATTGGTCAATTACAGAAAGTAATCCGGCATAGCCGATGCTGTCTCCGTTCAATGCTAAATCGAACTGTTCTACTTCAAAATACTCCTGTCCTTTGAAAAGAGCCACCTGTGCTTTTTCTTCACGAGGTTCGGCATACATATTTTTATAAATCAGAATGCCTGCTACAATCAGGATTAAGGCTACAACCACACCAATAATTGCCTTTTGGTTTTTGACGATAAATGCTTCCGATTGGGTTAGAGCTTCTTCCACATTTAATGAATCGTTTGTCTTTTTTCGATCTGCCATTTGTATATGTAACTTTTATTATTTCAGCTTATTATTTCGGTCAGCAAAAGTAGTGGATTTATGCATATAAATGAAATTTAGCGGGATATTTTTTTGTTTTACAGCCTAAATGCCCGAAAAACTTCCTACATTTGGTTTGAGTTTTTAAGTTTACTGTTAGTCCGCGATACAGGAAGTAATCATAAGCCTATAAACAATAAACTTAAGAACTCAAAAACTTATAATTTTAAAAACTCAAATGGTTTTAAAGCGTATATCTTTACTCAACTATAAAAATCTGGAAGAAGTGGGTTTGGAGTTTTCTGGTAAGATGAATTGTTTTTTCGGTTTAAACGGTATGGGAAAAACAAATCTGCTGGATGCTATCTATTTCCTTTCTTTCTGTAAAAGTGCCGGTAATCCTATTGATTCCCAGAATATCCGCCATGATCAGGAATTCTTTGTCATCCAGGGGTTTTACGAAACTACGGATGGAACACCCGAAGAAATCTATTGTGGAATGAAGCGCCGGCAGAAGAAGCAGTTTAAACGTAATAAAAAAGAATACTCCCGTTTGTCTGATCATATTGGGTTTATTCCGCTCGTTATGGTTTCTCCTTCGGACTCGGAATTGATAGCTGGTGGTAGCGAAGAGCGCAGAAAATTCGTGGATGTAGTTATATCCCAATATGATAAGGAATACCTGGAGGCACTGATTCGCTATAATAAAGCATTGCAGCAACGCAATACATTGTTAAAAAGTGAATTGTCGGTGGAGGAAGAACTTTTTCAGGTATGGGAAGAAATGATGGCACAAAACGGAGAGATTGTTTTTCGGAAGAGGGAAGCCTTCATTCAAGAATTCATTCCTATTTTCCAGTCCTTTTATTCGTTTATCTCACAGGATCGTGAGCAGGTATCTCTCAGTTACCAGTCACATGCCCGGGATGCGTCTTTACTAAAAGTTATTCAGGAGAGCCGGGAGAAGGATAAAATGATGGGATTTTCTTTGCGGGGTATCCATAAAGATGAGTTAAATATGTTACTTGGGGAATTTCCGATTAAGCATGAAGGCTCACAAGGACAAAATAAAACCTATTTAATTGCCTTGAAACTGGCACAGTTCGACTTCCTGAAGCGTGCCGGGCTAACTACCCCTTTACTTTTATTGGATGATATTTTTGATAAACTGGACGCATCGCGTGTGGAGCAAATCATCAAATTGGTTTCGGGAGATGGTTTCGGACAAATCTTTGTTACAGACACGAACAGGGAACACCTGAATACCATTCTGACAAAAGCCGGAAGTGATTATAAAATATTTCAGGTAGCCAATGGAATCGTAAACGAAATGAAGGAGGAAAGCCATGAAACGGAATAACTCAGAAAAAATAGGTTCGCTAATTCATCAATATCTACGGCAGGAGAGCCTGGAAGGACCTCTTAACGAACGGCGTTTACTCAATTCATGGAGCGAAGTATTAGGGCCAACTATCGCTTCGTACACCCGGGAATTATATATTCGTAATCAAACCTTGTATGTACATCTTACTTCAGCAGCATTGCGACAAGAATTGATGATGGGTCGCGAACTGTTGGTTCGTAATCTGAATGAAAAAGCCGGGGCTATGGTTATTACAGATATTGTGTTTCGTTAAACGGATTTCTGTCACAAATGACTTCATCCATTACAATATCACACGGTTCGGTAGGTATGTCTTCTGTTAATTGAAAGGAAAAACAGACGCCTATTTTTGTTCCGGAAATGAGAGGCAATAACCTGTCATAATAACCTTTTCCTCTTCCTAACCTGCATCCGCTTCGGTTAAAGGCAATGCCTGGTATAATAGCTAAATCAATTGTCTCGTAGTTTTCGAAGAGTGGACCTTCGGGTTCGTGAATACCAAAAGCTCCTGTTTTCAGTTGTTCCGGTCCGGTATAGATTCGTAATTCAAGTGTTTCTCCTTTGACTACCGGCAGCAGGAATTGCTTTTCCTTTCTCCATTTTTCAATAAAAGCATGTGTATCAACTTCATCTTTCATTGAATAATAAAGCAACACTGTTTTTGCCTGGAGAAAAGCCGGATGTAACTCCAGCTGTTCCCAGATATCTTTCGAGAAGTCTTTAAGCGTAGAAATACAATAGTTCGTTTTCCTCTGTGCTATCAGTTTTCGCAGTTTGTTTTTCTTTTCCTTCATCAGTCTGTGCGGTTGAAGTTGCACGCTCTTTGTTTTCTGGAGCTTGCGGAAAAGCGTCTCCTTTTTCCAGGATTTCCAAGGCTTTCAATACGGTGATATCACTTTTATTGAAATATTCAATATAAGTCTCCCGGCCTAACATATTATATATAATATTACCGTAGATACTTCTTTCGAGATGCTTATATGATTTCCGGATCAGAATATTTCTTCTTTTTACACCTTTTTTATCTGCATAACTAACGAATTGTTCAATCAATCCCTGTCCTTGCAGATAAGCAAGCAAAGATTCCGTATCCTTAAATTCCTGTAGTTTCTGTCGGTTTCTGTCGGTATATTGGAAAGTAAATTTCAGCGTTAATCCTTTCGTCAGTACCGAAGTCAGGTAAGAAGATGTTCCAAGAGTATCTTGTGGTACAAATACATCCGGCATAATACCACCACCACCGTAAACCGGTCGGCCTAGTGTGGTGTAATAGCGAAGATTTTCATCCAGTTTGATACTGTCTTGTGAGAAAAATTCTCCATGTTCATATCGGTTGTAGATATCCATATCGTACTTTTCATCGTCACCACTTTCATAAGGTCTTTGAATGGAGCGTCCGGAAGGAGTATAATAGCGCGCAATGGTCAGACGTATAGCTGAACCATCACTGAATTCAATGGGTTGCTGTACCAATCCTTTTCCAAAAGAACGACGTCCCACAATTGTACCACGGTCATTGTCCTGAATTGCACCAGCAAAAATTTCACTGGCAGAAGCCGATCCTTCGTCTACCAATACAATCAATGGGATTTTCTGGCAACTACCAGTTCCGGTAGCGAATTCATTTAAACGAGGGTAATTGCGACCTTCAGTGTAAACAATCAGTTTACCTTCTGGTAGGAATTCATCCACCATACGGGTAGCTGCTTCCATGTAGCCACCGGTATTGCCACGTAAGTCAATAATCAGACCTTCCGCCTTATCATTATTCAGTAATCGGGCTAACGCGCTCAATAGTTCCAGATGAGTAGTCCGGCCAAATCGGTTCACCTGTATATAACCAAACTTATCACTGACCATATAAGCCGCGTCAATGGTATTCTGAGGTATATCGTCCCTTACCACTGTAAAAGAAATCAATTCTTTTTCTTCTGCTCTTTTAATGCCGAGTTTTACTTTCGTTCCTTTCGGACCTTTAAGTGTACGCATAGCAACCTCGTTGGTCACTTTTTTGCCCACAAACAGACTATCATCTACTGTTACAATACGGTCTCCTGCCATTAAACCGACTTTTTCGGAAGGACCGCCTGCAATTACACTGCTAATGTGAATCGTGTCATCCTGAATAGTAAATTGTATCCCGATTCCACTAAAGCTACCTTCCAACTCAGAATTAACCGCTTCCAGGTCTTTTGCCGGTATATAAGTGGAGTGAGGATCTAATCCATACAGAATTTTTGGCATGGCCTTTTCCACCAGCTCATTCATATTGACCGTGTCTACATATTGATCATCCACTACCCGTAACAGTGCGTTTATTTTATTCGAAGTATTGTTAATAATACCCAGCCTGTTTCCGGTGAAGTGTCGGGCGTAAAATGTGCCTATAATGATACCTATTACCACGCTAAGCGCGATGATAATGGGTGTGAACTGAAATGGTTTTTTGTTGCTCATTTTGTCTATTACTTAGTTAAATTGAAAGGTGAGAATTGAAAATTCGTGCAAATAGAAAGAATAATTTTCACCTTTCAATTTTATTAATGTCGATAAAGACTACCTCAATGCCAGCTCTTCGGAGTAATTCAACCCCATCTTCCAACCGGTATTTTTCTGAATATACAACCCGCCGGATTCCCGCTTGTATAATAAGCTTAGCACATTCAATGCAAGGTGAAGCGGTAACATACATGGTAGCACCATCACTGCTGTTGTTTGAACGCGCAATCTTGGTAATTGCATTGGCTTCCGCATGAAGAACATAAGGTTTGGTCAGATTATTTTCATCCTCACAAACATTCTCAAAGCCGGAAGGTGTACCGTTGTACCCATCCGAGATAATCATCTTATTTTTAACGATGAGTGCTCCTACTTTTCGTCGTTGGCAGTAAGAATTTTCAGCCCAGATAGCTGCCATTCGGATATAGCGTTGGTCCAGTAACAGTTGTTTCTTTACGGGTACTTCCATTTTTATACCTGTTAATTAACGGGGCGGAATAAAAGATATAAATCTTTTGCTCCGGAACTATAATGTATCCTCAGATTATTGTAATCACCATCATAACTTCTTGCGTTTTCCAGACCAATGATAAATTGTTGTCCCATCACATCATTGTCTGATACATTTTTGGAGAAATTGATGCTCGTCTGGTTATTCCCTCCATTGGCATTCCATGTTCCGGCAATATTAACACTGGTTGCATATCCGCTGAATTCTCCCGAAACTACACCATTCGTTTCAATGCCATTGAAACGAATGCGAAAGGTATTTCCTGCATTTAACAGGGTGACAGAAGCCTGATAGGCAGCTTCGCTCTCCCAAAAACCTTTATAAGGATTTTTGGTTTCTCCTTCTTCAAAAATACCAGTAAGTTTCCATTCATGATTGGTAAAGATACCCAATACATCGTCATCCTCACTACATGCATGGAGGAAGGGGAGCACTAAAAGTAGGAAAAATATATATTTTAATTTCATGGTCTTAAGACTTAATTTAGAATTAAGGAGTTAAGAATCTCTACAATATGTATTCTAACTACTTAATTCTTATTTCTAAATCACTTTATCCCATTCCGGATCAACAAAGCCTCAATTGTTGGCTCTTGACCGCGGAAACGTTTGTATAACACCATCGGATGTTCCGTACCACCTTTGGATAATATATTCTCACGGAATGAAGCAGCTACTTCCGAGTTAAATATTCCTTTTTCTTTGAACAGAGAGAATGCATCAGCATCCAATACTTCCGCCCATTTATAGCTGTAGTATCCAGCAGCATATCCCCCTGCGAAAATATGAGAGAATTGGGTGCTCATACAAGTTTCAGGAAGGGTAGGGAGTATCTGAGTTTTTGTCCAGGCTTCCTGCTCGTATTTTCTCACGTCTCCATCGAATGCAGAACTCCGGTCATACCAGGCCATATCCAGAAAACCGAAACTTAATTGTCTCAAACAGGCATACGCAATGTTGAAATTGGATGAATCTACTACACGTTTAATCAATTCATCAGGTAATGGTTCGCCGCTTTCGTAATGTTTGGCAAAGGTATTCAGAAATTCTTTCTCAATCATATAGTTTTCCATGATTTGAGAAGGCAATTCCACGAAATCCCAATATACACTGGTGCCACTTAAGCTGGCGTATGTGCTATTGGCAAAGATACCATGCAGACCATGCCCGAATTCATGCAGGAAAGTCTTTACTTCATCATAAGTAAGTAAGGCAGGTTTGTCAGCGGTTGGCTTGGTGAAATTCATTACCAGCATAATATGCGGGCGACTGTTTTCACCGGTCTTGGTATCAATCCATTGATCTTTTATCCCGCTCATCCAGGCACCCGAACGTTTTCCGGCACGAGGATGAAAGTCGGTATATAATACAGCTAGGAAAGAACCGTCTTTATCAAACACTTCGTAAGCATCTACATCCGGATGGTAAACCTGTATATCTGGGTTCTTTTTGAAAGTTATGCCATACAACCGGGTAGCCAGTCCGAATACACCTTCTTTCACTCTGCTTAATTCAAAGTATGGACGCAATTCTTCCGCATTGAGGTTGTAGTCTCTTTCCATCAGTTTATTGGAATAATAACTCCAATCCCAGGGCATCAAACTGAAGTTTTTTCCTTGCATTTCACGAGCTAGGTTTTCTACAGCTTTTACTTCCTTTTGAGCAGTTGGAGTGTAAGCTTCCAGCAATTCATTCAGGAGATTATATACAGCACCACTGTTTTCTGCCATACGTTTCTTCAGGGTATAGTCGGCGAAGGTATGATAACCGAGTAACTGAGCAATTTCCATCTGGGTATTGACAATATCCTTCACAATTTGCTCATTGTTGAACTCATCATCTTTGATACATTTAGTATTGTAGGCGATGTAAAGTTCTTTGCGTAAATCCCGGTTATCGGCATATTTCATGAAGGGAACATAACTAGGTGCCTGTAAGGTAAAAATCCAACCTTGTTCACCTTTTTCTTGTGCGGTGTGAGCAGCAGCTTCCAGGATACCTTCCGGCAGTCCGGCCAGCTTGTGCTTATCCGTAATACGCAGCTGGTAGTTATTTTCTTCCTTCAGGTTATTTTCACCAAACTGTAATCCTAACAGGCTAAGTTTTTGAGTCAGTTCCCGGTATTTTTCTTTATCAGCTCCCTCCAGGTTGGCTCCGCTGCGAACAAAACTATCGTACGTATTATCCAGCAGTTTTTGCTGTTCCAGATTCAAATTCAACTGATCTTTCTGGCTATAAACAGTTTTTATCCGGGCAAACAGTTTTTCATTCAAAGCAATATTATTGCTATGTTCGCTCAGTTGCGGAATCATTTTCTGAGCCAATGCCTGCAATTCATCGTTTGTTTCTGCGCTTCTCAAGTTGCCGAATACAGCCATTACCCGATCCAGCAGTTGACCTGAATTTTCCAATGCTTCTATTGTATTGGCAAAAGTAGGAACTTCAGAATTATTAATGATTGCGTCCACTTCTTCATTGTGACGACGCATTCCTTCCTCCATTGCCGGCTCGAAATGTTCCAGTTTAATTTCATTAAACGGAACCGTACCGTGAGGGGTGTTATACTTTTTGAAAAACGGGTTTTCGTTTTTAGTGCATGATATACTCATCGTACAAAATAAAATCAGTATTAAAATTAATTTCTTCATAAATTGCAACTCGCTTGATGTGTGCTTCAGTCTTTCTTAATCCGC
Source organism: Bacteroides sp. (assembly GCA_021201335.1). Taxonomy (GTDB): domain Bacteria; phylum Bacteroidota; class Bacteroidia; order Bacteroidales; family Bacteroidaceae; genus Bacteroides. Next base: position 8,598 of record JAJQFD010000002.1, read on the forward strand.
AAAAGTACGATTTTAGTTTTTAAGTTTATAGCTTTTTAGTTTTAAGTTTGGAGTTTTTAAGTTCTTGAGTTTATAGTTTATGGTTTTTAAGTTTGTAGGGGAATGCTTTCGTCAATTGAAAATTGTGAGGTGAAAATTACAACGCTGCAATGCGGATAATTTTCAATTTCTACGTTCCAATTTTCAATTTAAAAAGGCTCTAACCACAAAAAAGCGTTTCTTCTTCACTTTAGTTGAATACTTTAGTAACTGAATTAACCAATAAGAAGGCTGTAAGCCTTATTTTTGTCAACCCCATAATTACTAATATAGAATCTCTTTTTATTTAATTCTCAACTAATAAGTAATGAAAAATCAAAAAAAAGCTGCCCGGAACCCCGGACAGCTTTTTAGCTATGGTAATTATGGAGAATTAACCGTTTACTTTTGCCATGTGGGCAATCAGTTCAAGAACTTTGTTTGAGTAACCCCACTCATTGTCATACCAAGATACAACTTTTACGAATGTAGGAGTCAACTGGATACCAGCTTTTGCATCGAAGATAGAAGTACGTGCATCACCGATGAAATCAGAAGATACTACATCATCTTCAGTGTATCCCAGGATACCTTTCAATTCATTTTCTGAAGCAGCTTTCATAGCAGCACAGATTTCAGCGTAAGAAGTTTCTTTGGCAAGGTTCACAGTCAGGTCAACTACTGATACGTCCAAAGTAGGAACCCGGAAAGCCATACCTGTCAGTTTACCATTCAGTTCAGGAATTACTTTACCTACAGCTTTAGCAGCTCCGGTAGAAGAAGGAATGATGTTACCTGCAGCAGCACGACCACCTCTCCAGTCTTTTACTGAAGGACCGTCAACTGTTTTTTGAGTAGCAGTTGTAGCATGTACTGTAGTCATCAAACCGTCAGTGATACCGAACTTATCATTCAATACTTTAGCGATAGGAGCCAAACAGTTAGTCGTACAAGAAGCGTTAGAAACGAACTGAGTACCTTTTGTATAAGCGTCAAGGTTTACACCACAAACGAACATAGGAGTATCGTCTTTTGACGGAGCAGACATAACTACATATTTTGCACCAGCGTCGATGTGAGCTTGTGCTTTATCTTTTGACAGGAACAGACCAGTAGATTCAACTACATATTCTGCACCCACTTCGTTCCATTTCAAATCGGCAGGATTTCTTTCAGCTGTTACACGAATTTCTTTACCGTTTACGATCAGCTTACCATCTTTTGCTTCAGCAGTTCCATCAAAACGACCATGGATTGTATCATATTTCAACATGTAAACCATGTAATCTACATCAATAAGGTCGTTGATACCTACGATTTCAATGTCACTTCTTGTTTGTGCAGCCCGGAAAACCAAACGTCCGATACGGCCAAATCCGTTAATACCTACTTTAATCATTTTGTTTTAAACTCTTAAGGGTTTTATAATGTTAGTTATAAATATGTAGAAAACTGCATATTCTTGGTCTAAAAAAGCAGCGCAAAGGTACAAATTTGTTTTAATATTTGCAGCTAATTAATTTAAATAATATAAAAATCATGGGAAAAAGTAGTTTCTGGCACGAGTTTAAAACCTTTGCTATGAGAGGTAATGTGATCGATATGGCAGTCGGTGTGGTTATCGGTGGTGCCTTTGGTAAAATAGTGTCATCAGTAGTTGCCGATTTGATCATGCCTCCATTGGGGTTACTGATTGGAGGTGTAAATTTTACCCGGCTACATGTTACTCTTAAACCTGCCGAATATGCGGCCGACGGTAGTATTATCACCGAAGCGGTTACTTTAAATTATGGTAATTTTTTACAGCAAACGTTCGACTTTATCATCATCGCTTTTGCCATATTCCTGTTTGTCCGCCTGATCAATCGGTTAACAACCAAGCAGAAAGAAGAGGAAGGCAACAAACCAGCCGCTCCTCCTGCACCTACCAAAGAAGAAGTTTTGTTGACGGAAATCAGAGATTTATTAAAAGAGAAAAAATGAAAGGATGTTACCCGGGGTGCGGATGCAATCGTGGTTGGAAGATAACATTCCTGGCAAATCCCATTTTAAACTCAAGACCTGTTAAGAAATCCTGAAAGGATTCTATGTGCATAACCACGGGATGTAATCCAGTCGTGGTCGGAAGATAACATTTCTTAGCCATCAAGCCAAAATCTATGGT
>JAJQFD010000024.1 GCA_021201335.1 Bacteroides sp.
TGGGCATATACTTTTGATAAAGTGTACAATTTATAAATAGCAACTTGAATTAAATTAATTGAATAAAAAAGAATATGCTATTAAATATATATTTATACTGTGATAATATTGATCAATTTCAAACTTGGAAAATAAAATGAAAATTTAAGGAATAATATTAGCTATATGTAAGTATAATCGAGTACGCTCGATTATACTTACATATTTTCAATTGAATTGAATTTTTGATAAATAATACAATGTTTATTGTAGTTATATGTATCTTCAAAGTGATTATATGTTACTTGAATAGATGCAAATTAAAATTTGTACAGTCTACAAAAAGATTCTACTTGACAAGATTAAGCATATAAAGAAAAACTTTCGCCATGCAGTATATTCAATAAATATGCATTTTGTTTATATAACCCGTTAAAATCAATAATATGAAAACAGGATGTGTTTCTAACTTCCTCTTGAATTTTTAAAATTAACATTGTTTTTAGAATAATACAGTAGGGAGAATCACACTTGTTATCTGTCTTTATATCAGAACTAGACTTTCAAAATAAAAACATTATGAAAATGAAAAATCGTTGGCTTCGCGCCATGAACATTTTTTTATCCGGCTTTTTGGTTATATTAGGCTTTTCTGCGTGTGATAGTAGTGAACCTGATGATCCATCTAATATGTTATTAATGTATGGAATGCCACCTGTAAGTTTTGAATTAAAGGGTAAAGTTGTTAATAATGAAAAACTACCCGTTTCAGACATTCAAATCATTATTAAAGAGAATCAATTGAGATATACGGGTAGGGCAGATACTTTATATACCGATAAATCAGGTAAATTTTATTATAAGTCATATTCCGATAGTGAGACTTTCTGGCTTATTCATCGGGACTTGCGTAATCAGGATATCGTTTATAAAACAGACTCTGTATTATTTAAACCAGAAAAGTGGTCGGAAGAAGTTACTCTGGAAATAATAGAGAAAAAACAGGATGAATAAGATTACCATTTTTCTGCTTACATATTATATAAACCAATAGTTAATTGAAAGTGTCATGAAAACAAAATCTAACTGGCTTCGAACCATTAATGTCCTTTTATCAGGTTTGCTTGTTTTATTAGGCTTTTCTGCATGTGATGATATTATTAATCCGAAGGATATGTATGGGATGCCTTATGCGAATTATAAATTGAAGGGCAAAGTGGTTAACAAAGAAAAAGAGCCGGTATCCGATATACAAATTATCGTCAAAGGAGTTTTAGGTACTTACCAAGGAAAGATTGACACTCTATATACCAATCAGGCGGGCGAATTTGAGTATAGTGATTTATATAATTCTTCTAATACGAATTATTGGATAATACATCTTGATTTACGAGATAATCCCGTTATTTATAAAACAGATTCTGTTTGGGTGGAAATGCCTGAGTTAACCGGAGGAAGTGGCTGGTTTCTCGGAGAATCATCGAAAGAAATTTCTATTGAGCTGACTGAAAAAAACAAGATGAGTAACAAGCTTTCTCTTCGTCAACGGGCAGCACTGGAGGTCACTCGCAAGATGCGAAAGAATCTGAAGCAGTATCACCCGCTGCGACAATTATTCTGGGAATGTACATTGCGTTGCAACATTAAGTGTAAACACTGTGGGAGCGATTGCAAGGTTTCCTCCGCCAAAAAAGATATGCCGGCTAAAGATTTCCTGAAAGTCATCGATTCTATTACATCGCATGTTAACCCCCATAAAATAAATATCATCTTTACCGGGGGTGAACCATTAATGCGTATGGATCTTGAGGATGTAGGATTAGAACTTTACAACCGGGGATATCCCTGGGGGATAGTATCGAACGGATTGTTTTTAACCCGCAAACGTTTAGATCGGTTGTTGGCTGGAGGAATGCATGCGGCTACTATCAGCCTGGATGGTTTTGAGGAAGACCATAATTGGATGCGTGGACATCCCAGTAGTTTTGCAAAAGCTTCTGAGGCTATTCGCATGTTGGCTAAGGAACCTGAAATAGTGTGGGATGTGGTTACTTGTGTAAACCAAAAGAATTATGCTTACCTGGAAGAGTTTAAATCTTATTTATATGATCTGGGTGTTCGCGAATGGCGACTGTTCACCATATTTCCGGTAGGCAGAGCTGCACAACATCCCGAGCTTCAGTTGAATGATGATGATTTTACCGGACTGATGGAGTTCATCCGGGATGCGCGGAAAGACAAGAGAATGAAGATTGATTTCGCTTGTGAAGGTTTTCTGGGTGGATTTGAAGGACTGGTACGAGATAATTTCTTTCATTGTGGAGCCGGAATTAGTGTGGCTTCAGTATTAGCCGATGGTTCTATTTCAGCCTGTCCAAGTATCCGGGGTAATTTTAATCAGGGAAATATATACGAGGACGATTTCATGGAGGTATGGAACAATCGGTATGAGAAATTCCGCAACCGGGAATGGATGAAGAAAGACGATTGTGGTGACTGCCAACTCTTTCGTTATTGTGAAGGCAATGGGATGCACCTTCGGGATGAAGAAGGTAAATTACTGGTTTGCCATTATAAACGGATTGTATAAAAGGCAGGGATAGGTTCTCTTATCCTGCCCAATTTTCTCTATCCAGATTCCTGTATCCGATAGCCTCTCCCAGATGTGAAGTTTTAATCTCTGAACTTCCATCCAGATCAGCAATGGTACGAGCCACTTTTAAAATCCGGTCGTAGGCCCGTGCGGAGAGGGTTAGTCTTTCCATTGCGTTTTTTAGAAGCTTTAGTCCATTCTCATCCGGTTGGGCAAACTGATGCAATAATTTGCTTGTCATCTGCGCGTTACAATAAATTCCCGGATAATGATTGAATCTTTCTTCCTGTATTTTACGGGCTGTCACTACTCTTTCTCTGATTACGGCGCTTGGCTCTCCCTGCCGTTTCTCGGAAATCTTCTCAAAGGGAACAGGAACTATCTCTACCTGAATATCAATTCTGTCGAGTAAAGGACCCGAAATCCGGTTGAGGTATTTCTGAACCTGCCCGGGAGAGCATACACAATCTTTCATCGGATGGTTGTAATATCCACACGGACAAGGATTCATAGAAGCGACCAGCATAAAACTTGCTGGATAATCAACCGTCCATTTTACTCTTGAGATAGTTATGTTGCGGTCTTCCAGTGGTTGACGGAGTACTTCGAGTACGGTTCGGTTGAATTCTGCCAACTCATCCAAAAAGAGTACTCCGTTGTGAGCCAGGCTAATCTCCCCGGGTTGAGGATAATTGCCTCCTCCTACCAGTGCTACCGGAGATATGGTATGATGCGGATCTCGGAAAGGTCGTTTAGATATCAAGGACGTATTGCGGCTTAACTTTCCGGCTACTGAATGTATTTTCGTTGTCTCCAGGCTTTCTCCTAACGATAAAGGGGGTAAAATAGAGGGTAAACGTTTGGCCATCATTGATTTCCCGCTTCCGGGCGAACCGATCATAATCAGGTTGTGTCCGCCTGCGGCAGCTACTTCCAAGGCTCGTTTTACATTCTCTTGTCCTTTTACTTCTGAGAAATCAAACTCAAAAATATTTTGTTGGGTATAGAATTCCTCCCGGGTATTTACGACTGTTTCCTCCAACTCCCGTTGATCATTGAAAAACTCAATAACTTCCGTGATATTGGTAACACCGTAAACTTTCAGGTTATTTACTACGGCTGCTTCACGAGCGTTTTGCTGGGGGATTATCATACCTTCATATCCTTCTTCGCGGGCTTTGATGGCAATGGGTAAAGCACCTTTGATGGGTTGGATAGTACCATCCAGGCTGAGTTCGCCCATAATGAGGTATCGGGAAAATTTATCGGAAGAAATCGTTTCGTTGGAGGCCAGGATTCCTATGGCCAGTGGAAGATCGTAAGCAGCTCCTTCTTTGCGTATATCGGCAGGAGCCATGTTAATAGTGAGGCTGCTGGTTGGTATTTTGTATCCGTTTACCTGCAAGGCAGAAATTATCCTTCGATGACTTTCTTTCACTGCTGAGTCGGGTAATCCTACCAGATAAAACATACACCCTCTTGTACTGTTAACTTCAATTGTAATAATAGTTGCATCCACCCCTTGCAAAGCGGCACCAAAAACTTTTACAAGCATATCAATGTATTAAATTATGACGTAATCGGACAGGGGTATCTAAAAGAATCAGTTCCTTCTATTCTTTCGCTCTTCTTTTTCTTTTTCAGCGTCCAGTAATTGTTTTATTCTCTCTTTTAAGGTTTCGCCCTGTATATTTCTCGCTAAAATTCTTCCGTCGGTTCCAATGAGGATATTAGTGGGCAGGGTTAATATCGAATATTGCTTCACTATATTCGATTGCCAGCTTGTTAAGTCGCACACTTGTGTCCACTCCAGTGTATCTTTTTTAATGGCATCCTGCCAGCTTGCCTTGTCCACATCCAAAGAAACACTCAGCATCTCAAATTTACTATCATCCTCGCTTTCTCTTCTTCTTTTTCTTCTCTCTTTTTCGGGTTTGATGTATTCTTTATAAATATCTTTCAACTCTTGCTGATAGTGGAGGCAGGAGTCAGACCACGATGCCCAGAAGTGAAGAAGCAGGATTTTATTTCTGTAAGTGTTGGTGCGCGATATTCTGGTTCCTTCCGAATCAGTTACGCTAAAAGACGGAGCTGTTTTTCCAGGCAGAGATTTATCGGAATCTTCAATATATGTACTGATTTTCTGGATAAAGGGTTTATCCCGTAAAACTCCATCCATGGAAGCAATCAGATCTTTCACCTTTTCTGTCTTGAAACTATCTTGTTGAATAAAATACTTATCTAATAAATAGATTGAGGCCAGAGAAGCCTGATGTGAGCGGATAAACTTTTCTGTTTGAACTTCCAGTGTGTCCTGAGAAAAATCTCCTGCTTCTTTCATATTTTGGTAGAAAGCAGTTAATTCGTTGTTGAGGTGATTTCCGGTAACTTGAGGCAAGCTAAGATCGTTTATATCGGCAGTGATGGATATTTTATCTCCCTTATTTAAATATATAGGATAGATATGCTGTTCAGGAAGCACCAACATAGTTTGCAATAAAGTATCGATAGGTATTTCTAAAGAAAATTTTCCATCTGCAACGGGGATAGCCATCAATGTATCAGACAATTCATCATTACCAAAAAGTAATAAAGTATCGGTACCCAGTCCTCTGATTTCGCCCTGAACGGTAACTGTCTGTGGAGTTCCTTTACATCCGAATAAGAAGATCAGCGGTAAAAATAGAATATATAATCTTTTCATTGATGCATCTTTTCTGCGAAAGTAGATATATTTTCTTAGCAGGCAAAACAAAACCCTCGTTAATATTCGATAAAACGCTCTGTAGAAGGGTCAGAACTCTATTTTGTTTACAGGATATTATGTGATTTGTATATTGGATGAGTAAGGACATCCCTTGCGGAATAAACAAGAAAAGAACCATTTTCGCAAACAGTCCTTTTCATTTAAGTGTTCTTCATTGCTTCTGTATCTGTAATAAGTATTAGGTGTTAGTTAATAAGGCTTTTTTATTTTATTATTGGTTAAGCAAGCTTGTTTAAAAGATAAATTCGATTTATTTTATCCCACAGCGATCGTTGATAGCAATTCTGTGGAAAATCTGAGATATTATCCTGATATAGACATCTTCTTAAAAAACAGCTTAATTGGGTATATCACTTATTAAGCCATCTTTAGTATATCTGTTAAAATCACCTGAGGCTACCCCAGTGAAATGTTCTCAACAATAATGCCTATCAGATAATAATACAATTTTGGTTGTTATGATTTATGGTAATTCATCCATTATGAATGATTTTGTTTTAACGTACTGGTTTTTGCATATCTAAAAGAGATAAACCAATGTTACATATTAACTTGTTTTATTTCATTTAGTTTGATGGAATATTTTACTTGTTATCTTTTATTGTTCCGCAATTCTAAGTATTCAGCTGTTGAAATTTAAGCTATATTCCAATCTGTAAAATTCGTTTAATCCTTTTAACCAACTGGTTATATAAATAAAAACGATATATTATAATAAAAACATATATACTGTATCAGTAGCACAAAAGTAAATAACTTTTTTGTAATTTACAACCTTTCAAAAAATATACGGGAAAAATATTTTTGGCAAGATATAAATTTAGTAGCTTGTTTTTCTATTAAATGAGAAATATCATTGTGAAGCTATAATAGATAAATTTTGATCAAAAGGTGTATTTTATGGCAGTTTTAATAACAGGCGTATTGTTGAAAAGAGCTCAATGAGGTGTAAATATTTGTTAAAAAAGAGTTTTTTCATCTTCTATAAGCCCTTTTTAAATTGATAAAAAGTTACTCTTCCGACAATGCGCGGCTCAAGTTCTGACAACGCGCGGCTCAAGTTTCGGCAACGCGCGGCTCAAGTTTCGACAACACGCGGCTCAAGTTTCCGAAGAGTCAACCTGTTCATGCGGTTATTTTTCTATTTGTCTCTTTTTTCTTTCATAATTGGAATTGTTATTTTTCTTGCTTATTCAAAATTACTCTTTTAATTTGTTGCATTGGTTGTGATATCTATATCGAAATGTTTTTTTAAGCTTTAATTGATTGTCATACTGAATTTCTCTGATAAGGAATCCTTGCGTTCTTTTTCTCTTCACGGTTTCCCGTGCAGATGGAGCGCAAGGATATAGCATTTGATTTTCAAAATGTCAATTCTGACAATTTGATTTAGCGATGAAGTTTATGAATGTGCCATAACCAGGTTTGCTTTTTCCGGTGCAATTCCGATGGTTGCAATGGTGCCGCTATTAAATGAAAGGAAGTCGGATTCAATTCCATCACTGAATATTACTCCATTAGATGGCATCAGAGATTCAATCTGCAACATTCGCTGACTATTTATAAAACCGGCTGCCATATCTGCCTGGGTACGTAAACTTTTAAATGGTTCGCGTACCGTGAAAAGCAATTCATTCGGATTTAGATTTAATTGTTGAGGCTGTAGGTCTTTTACGAATAATCGGGAAATGCCGTATGCCATATTAAAGATAGAACTTAACCATCCGGTTGAGCCGGCTTGAGTGGATACGATGATTCCGCTTGATGAATGTTCCTCTGTTTGTCCGTTATAAGTAATCCGGTATCGGGCGGATATGTGGGAGGAAGCTCCGATAAATAAATCATTAAAGGCCAGAAGTCGCTGTCCGTCATTTAATTTGGCTTCTGCAAAAGAAATAGGGCGTGATTGGAACTGATTTCTTAATACCCCTTCTACTCCTTGCATAAAGTTGGAAGTAGTAAATGGCAGTAATACTCCGTCATATCTTTGCGGATCGGGATTCACGGCTATCATCGGAACTTCCCGCGTATATTTGGCGGTATTGGCTACTAATCCGTCCTGCCCGGTCACTATCACCAGATTATTATCACTGAAAATATAAGAAGGGAGGTAACTCCGCTCCACAATTTTATATTTAATGGTTTTTGATAATTGGGCTTGCAAGTGCGATAGGGATTGGTGAAATACTTCGTGCTCTTCCTCATATTCATCGAAGTTTCCATTGTTTCTTTGAATATAAAACTTGGCTTGAGACTTGGTGTTGAAACGATGTGTCAAGGACTCAAGCCTGGTTTTATTTTTTACGATAATAGCGTATTCAATACTCATAGTTGTTATCTATTTTAGCGCTTACTTTTTCTTCAAAATGGTTTCAAGAAGTTCTGGCGTAATATTCAGATTGCCTATTTTTCCAGCATTTTCTGCCAGTTCTCTGAAGGCAAGCGCAATGTTATTCCGTGGATCTCCATTTCCAGACATGGCAGTCAGAATTCGCCAGTCAATTTCTTTGTAAGGCTTCAAAGTCGTTTCCAGCACAAAGCCCTGTGTTTCGGCTTCCTTTCGGTCGTTTTCAGTTTTCTGGCCGATTAGTATTTTACGCTGTTCTTCTACTGCGATGTCAGCTTCCAGAGACATTTCACGTATACGACGCTTATTTTCCATGCGCTGCACTTCAGATTCCATCCTTTTTTCTTCAATCTGCTTTTGTTTTTCTTCTACGGCGATTTCCGTATTCATTTCAGATTCCCGGATTTTGCGTTCCTGCTCCACGGCAAAGTTTCGTCTTTCGTAGATTGCATGGTCGGCTTCTTGCTGCAATAGTTCCCGTGTTTCTGTTTCCAGGGCTTTCGTCATTTCAGGTGTAGCTCGAACAGCCAGTGTATTGGCCCCCAGTATTTCAATGCCCAGCATTTTGATGGCGGGAGAAGACGAGAGTCCCTCGAAGATACAATTTTCAATTTTCTTGCCGGAACGAATAGCATCTTTCAGCTTTGTATTATGAATAAATGAAGAAGTAGCTGTTTGAGCTTCATTGATGATACGTTGATTCAGCTTTTCAATGTCGTTTTTCTTGTATATACCTTTATTATTAACGGTGAAATCCAGAATATCGGATAGCATTTTAGGATTGGTTACCTGATAAGTAATTTGTCCCTGGATGGTTACGGTTTGATAATCGCTGGTTGTTTCACTGAAAATGAAAGGGAGGTCATTACTACCCATCGGGATAGCCACGATTGAACTGTTGGGGGCGAAATAATAAAATGCCAATCCGCGTCCTTCTCTTTTGAGTACTCCGTTAATGTAATGGAATACATAGGTCATCGCGTCGAATTTAATGTGTCTGATTCCGAACATAATTGTAATATTTAAAAGGTTATTTATTATTAATGTGTTTTAATTACGCAAACAAAGTAACGGGATAAATTTGACTTCTCCAAATATATTGTGTAAAAAATACGCTTTAATTTAATGAGTTGTTGATAATCAAGGCAAAAAGTGTTTTCATTAGTGCAATGGTACTTGTAAGAGAATAGAAATAATGAGGAAGAATTAAGACTAGACAAACTTGTTAAGGCTTTCAATCTTCGTTACATCATCAGATTTAAATCTCTCCAACCTCAAGTTGTCACTCATGTAATAAAATGAACTTGTTTTTTTCAATGACCTCATTATTAAAATTTAAGGATATACTTCTACTTATTAAAGAGATTATAAGTGGCAGCGAACTAAAATTCCCTACATTTGTTAGCATGTTAAGAATGTATATCATTTATATATGGATATGAATAATTTAACCTATCCGCCTTTTCTATCCGAGGGAGACAAAGTCGTCATTGTCTCTCCTTCCGGTAAAATTGATAAGAATATCCTGAAAAGCATGAAGAAAATACTTGAATCCTGGAAACTGAAAGTAAGTGTGGGCAAGTATGCGGGAAATTCATCGGCAGGCTATGCAGGAACCATTCGTCAACGATTAATTGATCTTCAATCTGCTATGGATAATGAAAAAATCAAAGCTATCTTTTGTAGCCGGGGCGGGTATGGGGTTGTACATCTGCTGGATAAACTCGACTTTACTAAATTCGCCCAGCATCCCAAGTGGATGATTGGTTTCAGTGATATATCTGCCCTGCATAATTTATTTCAAAAGAATGGTTTTGCTTCCCTTCATGCGCCTATGGGCCGCCATTTGGTAATGGAATCGGCAGATGATCCGTGTTCACTCTACTTGAAAGATATCTTATTTGGGAATATTCCTTCCTATACCTGTGAACCCCACAAATTGAACAGAAAAGGGACTGCCCAAGGAATTTTACGCGGTGGCAATATGGCAGTTTTAAACGGTCTTCGGGGAACGCCTTATGATTTTCCAGCTGAAGGAACTATTTTATTCCTGGAAGACGTAGGTGAAAAACCCCATGCCATTGAAAGAATGATGTACAATTTAAAGCTGGGTGGGGTATTGGAAAAACTCTCCGGTTTGATTATCGGACAATTCACCGAATACAATGTTGAAGATCGCTCTATCGGAAAGGATTTGTACAGTGCTTTATCTGATTTGGTTAAGGAATATAAATATCCGGTTTCCTTTAATTTTCCAGTAGGTCATGTGGCGAATAACTTGCCATTAATCTGTGGCGCTGAGGTAGATTTCTCTGTAGGAAAGAAAACAGTGAGTCTGAACTTTATACCTCCTCAAACGGTTATTGACGAATAAATTTGTAATTTTGAAGCCGTAAATAATCATATACCCATGAATATAAAAATGTCTCTTTTACTTGCCATACTTCTGATGTTTTCAATCACTTCCTGCAAAACAAATAAGGGAGGTTCTCCTACTGTCGAAGAAGAAACCCGTACGGTTCCGGTTCCGGAATTTAATGCAGACAGCGCCTGTAATTATGTACAAGCACAGGTAGATTTTGGTTATCGCATACCCAATACCAAAGAACATGTTGCTTGTGGTGAATACTTAGCTGCCAAGTTGGAACAATTTGGAGCGACTGTTACAAATCAGTATGCTGATCTGGTAGCCTATAACGGAACAATTTTAAAAGCTAGAAATATTATTGGTTCATACAATCCGGATTCAAAAAAGCGCATTCTGCTTTTTGCTCACTGGGATACACGTCCGTGGGCTGATAATGACCCGAACGAAAAGAATCACCGCACGCCTATTCTAGGAGCTAACGATGGCGCAAGTGGGGTGGGTGTACTTTTAGAGATTGCCCGCCAGATACAGCAAGAGGCTCCTGCTTTGGGTATTGATATCATCCTTTTTGATGCAGAAGATTACGGGATTCCTCAGTTTGAAACCGTTTACAAAAAAAATTCCTGGTGCCTGGGTTCAGAATACTGGGCCCGGTATCCTCATGTGCCCAATTATAATGCCCGTTTTGGTATTCTGCTGGATATGGTAGGAGGTAAAGAAGCGACTTTTTATAAAGAAGGTTATTCCGAGCAATACGCTAAAAGTGTCAATAAAAAAGTCTGGAACAAAGCCAAAGAGTTGGGATTCGGTAATTACTTTATTACCGATAAACAGGGATACATCACAGATGACCATGTTCCTGTTAACCAGATAGCACGTATCCCAAGTATTGATATTATTTCATACGACCCGGATTGCGAATTATCAAACTTCGGATGCTTCTGGCACACAGTAGATGATACAATGGATAATATTGATAAAAATACATTAAAAGCAGTGGGACAAACTGTTCTGGCTGTTATTTATAATGAAAAATAAGAATTAAGGTATGTCGATTAACGAAGCACAGGATGAGATTATCGCAGAGTTCAGCGATTTCGAAGATTGGATGGATAGATACCAGTTATTGATTGATTTAGGGTATGAGCAACCTTCACTGAATGTCAATTATAAAACAGAGCAAAATCTGATAGAAGGATGTCAGAGCCGGGTATGGCTTCAAGCGGATTATAAAGACGGAAAGATCTATTTCCAGGCAGAGAGTGATGCGCTTATTGTCAAAGGTATTGTGGCGCTCTTAATAAAAGTACTTTCCGGTCATACCCCGGATGAGATATTGAATGCTGATCTTTACTTTATTGATAGGATTGGGCTTAAAGAACATCTTTCTCCTACCCGAAGCAATGGATTACTTTCGATGATTAAACAAATGCGTATGTACGCTCTGGCATTTAAGGCGAAAGCAGGAGCGTAAACGTAAAAGAAGAACAAACCATTATTCTTCTTCTTTATACTCCAGAATATCGGCTGGCTGACATTCGAGTTCCTTACAAATCGCTTCGAGGGTGGAAAAACGGATGGCTTTTGCTTTACCGGTTTTCAGAATAGATAAGTTGGCAGGGGTAATATCTATCTTCTCTGCCAACTCGCCCAAAGAGATTTTCCTTTTGGCCATCATAATGTCAAGGTTTACTATTATCGGCATTTCTTTTCGTTGATGTTTTTTAAATTGTTAGTTCCTGTTCCTCTTTCATCTTTATCCCAATAGCAAAGACTTCTGCTACTACATAAGCCAGTACTCCCAGTAATAAACTCGTTACAGAAACAAGATCCGTAAAATATAGATCATATCCTTTTAACTGTAATAAATTGGAAACAGTGAAACTTGTTTCGATCATAGGTAATAAACTACCTAAAAAAACTATAATTAATAAACCACCGGTCCATCGCAGACGCGATACATTGGCCCAAATGAAGATTTCAGAACGATTAACAGCGATAATGAATTTAAAGAAAAATACTACAGCAGCAATGGCAGCGATAAAGGAAACGAGCAAAAGGAGATTGGCAATAAGATGTAAAGTTCCAGATTCTGTTTTGACACTTACAATTGCCTGCATATAAGAGACATGTACGTATTCGCCTGTCTTTTCATTGTAAAGGGAATCAGCCAGGAAGTTATCAATGGTAGGTAATAATCCGACTGCATGCATGTTGGCTGACATATCCAGCTTTCCTTTCTTGTCCATTTCCTGCACAGATTCGATACCAAGCTTCGCTCCTAAACCGGAATAATATCCATTAATAGACACTGAAACCAGGAGAATTAATATGATCAGTAAACAAAGAATGTTGAGACGCTTTTTCATACAATGAGGTGTTTATTTTATTTCTGTTTGTTCTTTCTTCCAGGGATAGGGAATTTGAATTTTATCCATGATCCAGTAGATTCCGATACAGATACCTAATGCAACTGCCAGAACGATGGCATATTGTACACTGCCTAATGATTCTGAAAAATATTCCATTTCCGGATATTTTGTGCTAAGAAAAACGGATAAACTATTGTTCAATACATGCAGGAGAATACAAGGAATCAGGCTGGCTGTTTTATAATAGATCCAAGCCAATACTACACCAATCAGTCCAGCGGAAACAACCTGTGCAGGATTGATATGAAAAATGCCAAAGATAAGAGCAGACAGGATAATTGCTTTGCCTGGATTATAGGTTTGCAATAAAGCCTTTGTGATAGCACCCCGGAATAATAACTCCTCCAATATAGGTCCCAAGAGAGTAATGCATGCGATACCCAGCCAGTTAGATTGTAAATCAGCAAAGCTTTGTTCCATCAGGTCGGGTAACCAGGGCATTAGTGAGAGAATAAATTCAATTAAAAACAGGAAAGCTGCGTAGAAAACAACTGAAAACATCAGATAGCTTGCGGAGATAGGAGACCACGTCACCTTTTCTTTGCTGATGTATCCTGCCTTCCAGAGGTAAAACGCCATCAGTACTATTCCAAGGAATAAAGCGGGAGCTAATGAATGGTTTTGTAAAGCCTCAACCGATACGGGCTGTTGCGTAACCATCAGGTAGACGACTCCTCCAAACATGGCTAGAATAGCACCGGCAGTCTGAAAGGCAAAATACAGCAGGACTAATTTGATAGATGTTTTCATATTCAAATACTAAAGATTACAAAAATAGCTGTTTTACCCTTATTCAGCTACACGTATTGCCAGGTAATTTTTAATCAGGTTTTGTTCCAGGAGTTTCCACTCGCTGTTCGATTCATCCCATTGATACGAGAGATAAGTAACAACACTATCGTTTTGGCTTTTATTGTATACGGCCTTTTGCTGGTTTAAGGTGAAGCTTTCTGTATTTTTGTCCCATAGTGCATAGTCAATAATGGTATTGTTATCGTCTTTACTGATGGTCAGAAGGTAATAAGGAGTCCATTTATCCTCCTCAGCGTTCCAGCGAAATGCCTTTTTAGCAGTAACAAAGCCTTTTTCATCTTTTTGAAACTCATATTGCAATTTAGGAGTGAGGTATTTACCGCTTCTGTCTAATTCGAATACAGTTTCCTTGTTTTCATTTTTGTCATAAATAAACTTATTACCCGTAGTTTGAGCAGTGATTGCCGAAGTACACAAGAACATAATTGCTACTGAAATTGATACAACCAATGTAGTTACACTCATAAATGACTTTTTCATAATGCTATTTTTTAAAATTGTTATTCAATAATAAATTATCGTTTATCGATATGCAAATGAAAGCATTAATTTTTAAACTACCAAACTTTTTTATTGAAAATCGTCATATTTTTATTGTTTTTCAATATATAATTTCCTTTTCTCAATAAAACGAGTATGTGGGAGAAGAAATAAGTAGTTAGAAAGTAAGTTATAAAGGGTGACCTTATGTAGGATTAGGAACTCAGCTAAAGAAGATGGAATGAGAAGAAGCGATTATAATCAGTTTATTTCATGATGGATTCCCACAGGGCAGGGTTATCCTTTGTGGACCCCTACCCGTGCGGACGTTACTAAATAGTTTTATTTCTTTATTTTCAAAATACTCTGCACAGTATCTGCGTCTTTATCCAGTTGCTCTACCAGTTCCTGTTTGTTGTTAAAACGCATTTCAGACCGAACGAATTCTACAAAGTGTAATCGAAGAGGAGTATGATAAATGTCTTTACTGAAATTGAAAATATGGACTTCAATACTTCGGTCCTGTCCGTTAAAAGTGGGGCGATAGCCTATATTGAGCATCCCGGCATGTTTTTCATTCTCTACTTCCACCCAAACAGCATATACACCATCCGTTGGGATTAGCTTTTCCGGAT
Source organism: Bacteroides sp. (assembly GCA_021201335.1). Lineage (GTDB taxonomy): Bacteria > Bacteroidota > Bacteroidia > Bacteroidales > Bacteroidaceae > Bacteroides. The sequence goes on from JAJQFD010000024.1 coordinate 14,415, forward strand.
CTTCCATATGTAAGTTGGCTGTAGGATATCCTATGCTGCGTCCGACTTTATATCCGCCTGTTACAATACCATTCAGACAGTAAGTATAGCCCAGGTAGTCGGCGGCTTTTTTTACTTCTCCTTCCAGCAGAAGACGACGGATGACAGAGGAGCTGATAACTTCCTCATGAAGACTACAGGCATGGGCACGGATAATATTCATACCCAATACTTTCCCGAAATGGTGATAGTTATCAAAACTCTCACTCCGGTTATACCCGAACCGATGGTCGTGGCCAATTACAAGACTCCTTGCGTTGAATTGATCTTTGAGGACGGTCTGCATAAACTCAAAAGCAGAAAGATGTGAAATCTGACTGGTGAAATCTAACACAAAACAGTAATCGATACCTGTTTGGGCCAATAAGTTTATTTTCTCTTCGTATGTAGTTAACAAATCGGGTTTGTAGTAAGAGTTCATCACCTTACGCGGATGCACAGGAAAGGTAATAACTGCTGAACGTAATCCTTGTGTCTTTGCTGTCTCTCTCACCTGCTCAATCAAAAAACGATGTCCGGCATGTACACCATCAAAAAAACCAATACTGGCTGCACACGCTTCGGGTGAAACAGCCGGCATGTTGTGGATTATTTCCATAAGTAATTAACTGTATTATTTGAACAAAGATCGCCAATCTTCCTGAGGATTGCAACAATAACTACGAATTCCGAGTGATTCTGCTGTACGGCAGTTAGCTTCTGAGTCGTCAATGAACCAGCTTTCTTCCGGTTGGATACCTGCGTCATCCAGCATTAATTTGAATATCTCCGGTTCTGGCTTTACCTGTTTTAACTCATAAGATAGATAGATGCGCCGGAAATAATCGGTTTCATTATATCCTTTGTAGGGAAATACATGTTTCAGCGACCATTCCCAATGGATAGCATTGGTATTACTTAACAGGTAAAGGGAATATTTCTTCCGTAGCTCCAGCAAGGCATCGAGCTTGTAGGTAGGAATTTGGAGGAGAAAACTATTCCAGGCTGCATCAATTTGATCATCCGTGGTATTATCCCCGATAAGCTCTCTCACTCTTTCCCGGAACTGCTGCGAACTGATAAGCCCCTTTTCCAATTGCATAAAAATACCCTGTTGCGCAAAGTTTCCGATGAGTTCGTCGATGTTTTGCAATCCAAGCTTTTTGAAGTTATCGATGCAACGTTGACGGTCAAGGTCAATCAGAACACCTCCAAAATCAAATATGATATTCTTTATCATTTAGTTTTATTTGTAATGCGTTTGATTAATCGTACAATCTCCCCTATCCATAATACGGCAGAAGAAGCGGCGATGATTATCAGCCAGGTTTTTAAATCCATGGGTTCGGTACGGAATACGGTGCGACCAAACTGAACAATGAGGAATTGTCCTAAAAGAATAATAAAAAGGACAATCTGTGTGCCGTATGATTTGAATAATCCTTTAAATGCAGAATCATTTGTGCCAAACACTCGTGCATTGAGCAGGTTCCAGAACTGAAGCATAACAAAGAAAGTAAAGAAGATAGTCAGTCGTTGTATCGTCATACCTCCTTCTGAGTTTGTAAAGTAGTAAATCAATATCATTAGTACAATTAGAAAAGCTGTACCGACACCGAAAATATAATAGGCCATGGACCTGGTAATGATAAAATCTGTACTACGGCGAGGTTTTTCTTTCATCACCTCTTCATTGGGCGGAATAGAAGCCAGTGCCAGCGCAGCAAAAGTATCCATAATTAAATTCACCCACAGCATTTGTGTAACGGTGAGTGGAAGTTCCGTTCCTATAAAGGAGCCCAGTAAGACAATCAACAACGCAACAAAGTTAATGATGAGCTGGAAAACGATAAATCGTTGTATATTCTTATACAGGGAACGTCCCCACATCACGGCTGTGCTGATACTATTAAAGGAATCGTCCAGTAAAGTGATGTCACTCGCTTCTTTCGCTACCGAAGTTCCCGTGCCCATCGACAATCCCACCTGTGCCCGGTTTAATGCCGGAGCATCATTGGTTCCGTCGCCGGTTACGGCTACTACTTCTCCTTGTTGCTGCAAAAGTTGTACGAGGCGTTGCTTATCGGTAGGGCGTGCGCGAGACATAATTTTAAGATCCTGCACCCGAGCCGAGGCATTTTCATCACTGAGTTGGGCAAATTCAGCACCGGTTATCCGGTTCTGGTCGGTATCTTCTGTTGTCCACAGTCCTATCTGACGGGCGATTTCCGTAGCAGTTCCCTGCGTATCTCCCGTTACGATTTTTATGTCTATTCCGGCCGACTGGCATTTATCAATGGCGGCGGGCACATCGGGGCGAATCGGATCGGAGATCGCAACAACACCCAGAAAGCTCAGACCTGATAAATCTTCCATCGAAATGGATTCTTCTTCTCCCTCTTCCAGAATTTTGAAGGCAAAGCCTAAAGTACGCATAGCCATATTCTGGTAAGCAAGTAATTGAGCCTCAACAGTGGAACGATATTCAGCCGAAGGTACTTTTTTTCCATCCAGTATCACCTCTTTACATTTGGTAAAAACAATTTCAGGAGCCCCTTTTACGTACAGTACTTTTTTGTTCAGGAGAGGCGATTCTACAATTGTTGCCATATATTTACGCTCGGTGGAGAAGGTTAGCTGGTCGATAATTGTCGCATTCTCCCGGATATCCAGGTATTTGTATCCTTTGTCATTTAGCCAGAGTAACAAGGCTACTTCTGTGGGATTACCTACTCCTTTTAACTTTCCACCCGGTTCCGGTTCTTCCAGGAAAGCGGTGGAATTGGCGCTTATGTTTTCTACAATCAGTTTGCTGATGTCATTATCACCCAGTTCACCACCGTTCTTTAATGCGTAAAATCTCGGTTCGTAAACACGCATCTGGTTTTGCGTCAGTGTACCTGTTTTGTCTGTACAAATAACCGTAATAGCACCCATTGTTTCGCTGGCGTGCATTTTCCTCACCAGGTTGTTGGTAGAGAGCATACGGCGCATGTTGAGAGCCAGACTGAGTGTTACACTCATGGGTAATCCTTCGGGTACAGCTACTACAATCAGGGTAACGGCCATCATGAAGTATTTAAGCACAATTTGTGCGATAGCCATGTAGTTGTCAACACCGGTTATCTCGTTCGAGCTGAAATAATGATAAAGGTCTTTGGAAACGAACACAAGAAAAGTAGCCGCAGCAACCGTAAAACCAATGCGTCCGATGAGTTTGGCCAGTTTGGCGAGCTGAATATTAAGTGGAGTAGGCTCCATGTTGTCTGTCAGACTTTGTTGTGCCACGGTTCCAATCTCCGTTGCATCACCCACTTTCGTGACTTTCATCTTTCCGTGACCATCTACCACTGTAGTACCCCTCAGGACGAGATTGGAAGCATACGTTGCTTCTTCATCAAAATCATCTTCCTTAACAGTTTTGTTCACTATCGGTTCACCGGTGAGATTCGATTCGTTGACCTGCATAGAGATCGATTCCAGCAATTCTCCGTCTGCCGGAATTTCTTCGCCAGTCTCCAGAAGCACAATATCCCCTACTACAATGTCTTTTCGGGGAACCTCTTGTATTCTTCCGTTTCTGATTACTTTAACAAGTGTTTCTTCATTGACAGTATTTAGTAAATCGAACTTCTTATTGGCATCATATTCAAAGAAAAACCCGATACCTGTTGCCAGTAAAATCGCAATGATTATCCCAATAGATTCGGCATATTCATTTTCGATGACTGAAATAATTAAGGAGAAAACAACGGCTACTAATAAGATACGGATAACAGGATCTTCAAATTTTTCCAGATAAAGTTTCCATAAAGAAGGTCTTTTCGGGGGAGTCAGTAAATTTATGCCGTGCTTTTCCCTGCTTTGCAACACTTCTTCGTCGCTAAGCCCACGGTGAAAGTCGGTATCATTATTTGTACTCATATAAACATCTTGTTTTGATCCGGTTTAAGTTGATCATCTATTCTTCAACTAATGGTAAACAAATACCTGCCAAATATGTTTGAGGGGTATATTCGAAAAAAGAATGCCACAAAGCAATAAAACTGCAGTAAAAAAGCAAGAATATATTACCGGCATTGTTGTACCGACCGACAAAGTTAATTGAAAAAAAAGTAATTTATTGCTAAACAAAATAGTTATTTTTACGTTTAATAATATAAAACAAAGTAAAGAAGGAGACTATTATGAAGTACATTTGCACCATTTGTGAATATATTTATGATCCGGCCCAGGGTGATCCGGATAGTGGTATTGATCCAGGTACTGAATTTGCCGATATTCTCGATGATTGGACTTGCCCTCTTTGCGGAGTCGGCAAGAGCGATTTTGAACCGTATGAAGAATAATATGAAGTAAAAATTTATCAGATAAGTAGCTGCCTGGGAAATTTTCGGGCAGTTGTTTTTTTATACTCATTTTAAATTTATCACTCTCTTTCTCATCTTCTTGCTCTGTACGGTAAGTGTATTCTCGCTATTTTGATGAACTTGCAGACTAGTGCTATCGTATTTGCAGACTAGCGCTATCGTATTTGTAGAGTAGGGCTATCGTATTTGTAGAGTAAGGCTATCGTATTGGCAGCTCATACATATCGTACAGATATATTCATGCTCACTCTTTGAGGGGGTATGAGGAAGTGTTTTTTTTCTTTATTTTCTTTCTATTTCACATAATATATTACCTTTGTCTGCTTGGAAAAACACAAGTCAGACATGAATAAGACGATCCTTATCACAGGTGCCGCCGGTAATCTGGGTGGACTGTTAGCACATCATCTGAAGGAGAAGAATTTGCACCTTCTGATCCATCATAAAGATGTTGACAATGATTTAAAAGGTCAGCCTAATATCCAGATATACCGTGCTGATCTGGCAAAAAGAGAGACACTTACCGCTGCATTGCAAAACGTGGATGTGGTAGTCCATTTTGCCGGAGTGTTATTTAAGGCCAATCCTGAAAAATTCCTTCCTGTTACCAATACCACCTATTTTAATAACCTGCTTGATGTAGCAATTGCTCAACGGGTGAAGCGCATTATCCTGATAAGTTTTCCGCATGTGGAAGGAGAAACGACACCTGAACATCCGGCAACTGGCCGTTTGGATGGGAATCCGGTTTCCACTCATGCAATGACCCGTTTGGAAGAGGAGAAAGCTTTGTTTAGCCGTTGTAAGGAAGCAGCTATCGAAGCTGTTTCACTGCGTGTTGGTATGGTTTATGGAAAAGGAATCTTAATGATTGATACAGCCGAATGGTTTGGCAGGCATTATTTGTTGGGAGTCTGGAGAAAGCTTACTTATATTCACTTGATTTCCAAAGATGATTTTCTGGTAGCAACGACAGCAGCCATTGAACGGGAGGATGTGGAAGGTATCTACCACCTAGGTGATGAGGGCGTTCAAACGCTGCAAACTTTCCTTGATCAAGTAGCTGTGCACAAGAAATACCATAAACCCTGGCGAATGCCCGTATGGATGATTATGCTGGCTGCCAGTGCCTTTGAATTGTTTTCTTCTCTCTTTGGAACCCGTAGCCCTTTAACCCGGGATTTTATCCGGATCGGGAGAGTTTCTTATTACGGAGATACTTCACGAATGCGCAGTGAACTACTGCCTCAACTGAAGTACAAGACTTTTGAGGATGGAATTGATACGTTTTGAAAAAAATATAAAGGCATTAAATCTATAGAAACAGTTTTGTGCATTCAATAAATATGTTAGTAATAGAAAAAGCGCGAACTTCATCATTCGCGTTTTTCGAATCATAAAAAGGGGTTTAAAGTAAGGGGATAGCTTCCAGCTTAATTCCGTGATGAATCATATAGGAAATTACGTCTTCCTGATTTCTATCCTTTCGTTTCGGATCAACTCCCAAATTGATTAATGCTTTGATAAATTCAATACTATTCTGATAGGTAATCTGCATATAGAACAAAGGAGTTCTTCCCATCTTATCAACCAGTCTGGGGTTTATTCTGTACTTCTCCAGCACGGGTAATAAGCTGAGGCCTATTTCAGCATTAAACTGGGCCAGATGATGCAAAATCGTCATACCATTTTTGTCTTTGGCATTTACGTCTGCTCCCTTCAAGAGTAAGGTTTCAATTTGTTTCTTCCATTTAGCCAGAATTGCGGAAGTTATTTCAGATACATTATACTGCCGGATGGTTAGCAGTAATTTTTCATTCAATCTTTTCTTTTTCTCTGTGTCAGAAAAATTCTTTCGAGCAGTTGTGGGTTTTTTAGTCTTTTCTTTTTTCATGTGTTAGGTGTGTTTGTGGTGGAATATCAGCTCTAAAAGCAAATGTATAGAAATAAAATTAGAATTTCCATACTAATTAAGAGATATTTTTTCTCATCCATTGAGATTTGCCAATGTCCAGATTTGTAAAATAAAAAACTCACTACCCTTTACTATAATTTTTATTTTTAAAATATGTTGTTTCGTTTTTCTTTTATGGTTTCTCCTTTTTCCTTTACAAAATCATATTTATAATTATACCATTTCTCTTATTGTAATTTATCAGTTATTCCTTCAAATAGTTTCTGTGCGGGAAGATGATAATTTTGAGCAAAGGACACAGGAGTTCTTCCTAAGTTATCAACTAAGTCAATTTTAGCACCATATTTTAATAATAACTTTATGATATCTACTCTAGGTTCTTCATTGAATGTGGAATTGTATTCACTTTCTTCTACTGCAATTTCAATAGCTTCTATTAAAGGAGTATTTATTCTTTCGTCCATAAAGTTTGGGTCTGCCCCATATTTAAGTAAAATTTCAACTACATTTAGATTTCCTGTACCGATGGCTACTAAAAGGGGTGTACTGTTTTGGGCACTCACATAATTAAGATTTGGAGTATTTTCTATAATAAAATTTTGCGCTTCATCAAATCTTTCGTTGAAGAGTAAAGTCGTTAAGTTCATATATTAATTGAATGTTTATGGATATTCATTCTATAAGCTATATCTTCTTCGATATTAGGTCTTTTATTCCTAAACTCATTGAAAAGTATCTGTACAGGAATCAATAAAGCTGAATCATTACTGGCTTATATTCTGCCATGAAATATAGGCTACAGCTTTCAAAGCTGAATCTTTGTAGTATTGATTAACTGGGTAAAAAAATCTCCTTTCCTGTATCTCTATGAAAGAGTAGGAAAGGAGATTTTATAAGGCTTAATTCAAAAGGAATGCTTTTGAACTTATTCTTTAGCTATTAAAGTTTTGGACCAGCAGCTACTAATGATTTACCAGCTTCGTTACCAGTGAACTTAGAGAAGTTCTTGATGAAACGTCCGGCAAGATCTTTTGCTTTTTCGTCCCACTGAGCAGCGTCAGCATAAGTGTCGCGTGGGTCAAGGATAGCAGGATCAACACCTGGAAGTTCTGTTGGAACAACGAAATCAAAGTAAGGCATAGTCTTAGTAGGAGCCTTGTCGATTGAGCCGTCAAGGATAGCGTCGATAATACCACGAGTATCTTTGATAGAGATACGTTTGCCGCTACCGTTCCATCCTGTGTTTACCAAATAAGCTTTAGCACCTGATTTTTCCATCTTCTTCACTAATTCTTCAGCGTATTTAGTTGGGTGCAATGAAAGGAATGCAGCACCAAAACAAGCTGAGAATGTAGGAGTTGGTTCAGTGATACCACGTTCTGTACCAGCCAATTTAGCAGTGAAACCAGACAGGAAGTAATATTTAGTTTGCTCTGAATTCAGGATAGATACTGGAGGCAATACACCGAATGCATCAGCTGACAAGAAGATAACTTGTTTAGCAGCCGGACCTTTAGATACCGGTTTTACGATATTAACAATGTGATCGATCGGATAAGAAACACGGGTGTTTTCAGTTACACTCTTATCGTTGAAGTCGATTTTACCATTCGCATCAACAGTAACGTTTTCAAGAAGAGCATCGCGACGGATAGCGTTGAAGATATCAGGTTCAGCTTCTTTGCTCAGGTTGATAACTTTTGCATAGCAACCACCTTCGAAGTTGAATACACCTTCATCATCCCAACCATGTTCGTCATCACCGATCAACAAACGTTTCGGATCTGTAGAAAGAGTTGTTTTACCTGTTCCTGAAAGACCGAAGAATACAGCAGTGTTTTCACCGTTCATGTCAGTATTAGCAGAGCAGTGCATAGAAGCCATACCTTGCAATGGAAGCAGATAGTTCATGTAAGAGAACATACCTTTTTTCATTTCTCCACCGTACCATGTGTTCAGGATTACCTGGATCTTTTCAGTAAGGTTGAATACAACTGCAGTTTCTGAGTTAAGACCCAGTTCTTTGTAGTTTTCAACTTTAGACTTAGAAGCGTTCATGATAACGAAATCAGGTTCACCGAAGTTAGCCAGTTCTTCAGCAGTAGGGCGGATGAACATGTTAGTCACAAAGTGAGCCTGCCATGCTACTTCCATAATGAAACGAAGTTTCAAACGGCTGTTTTCGTTCGCACCGCAGAAAGCGTCAACAACGAAAAGTCTTTTGCCTGAAAGTTGTTTAGTAGCTAAATCTTTCACTGCAGTCCAGCATTTTGCGTCTACAGGTTTGTTATCATTTTTGTATTCTTCAGAAGTCCACCATACAGTGTCTTTACTGGTTTCGTCCATTACAAAGAATTTATCTTTAGGAGAACGACCTGTATAAACTCCTGTCATTACGTTTACAGCGCCCAATTCAGTTACCTGACCTTTTTCATAACCTTGAAGTTCGGGTTTAGTTTCCTCAGCGAACAAAGTGTCAAACGACGGGTTATGAACAATTTCAGTAACACCGGTAATACCGTACTTGCTTAAGTCTAAATTTGCCATTTTAAATTAAATTAATTGAGTTGATATTATAAATTGTATACTTTTCTGTGCTTTTCCAACCAAGGTGTAAACTACGCCCTAGTAAACCGGATACAAAAGTAGTGTTTTTCGGGAGAAACAAATCATATATTAAAGAAATTTTTCTCTAATAAGAATTGTTTTATAAATAGATAGCAAAATTTGTAAACCCGACCTTACAGTTTTGAATTATCTTTGTGTCTTGTATGATAAAAATGAATAAATAAAAGCATAATCTTACTTATGGAAATTAATAATCTAAGTGATACACACTCGATATTGAACCAGTTTGTATCCGAAATCCGGAACGTAAAAGTACAGCATGATCGCCTCCGTTTTCGCCGTAATATTGAGCGCATTGGTGAAATCATGGCATACGAAATCAGCAAAACTTTCGACTATTCTTCCAAAGATATTCAGACTCCCCTAGGCAATGCACCTGTTTTTACGCCGGATAACCCATTAGTTATAAGTACCATCCTTCGAGCGGGCATCCCTTTTCATCAGGGATTCCTGAGTTATTATGATTATGCTGAAAATGCTTTTGTTTCTGCTTATCGCAAATACAAGGATACCCTGAAGTTTGATATCTTTATAGAATATATTGCCTCTCCACGGATAGATGGCAAGACACTTATTATCACTGACCCGATGCTGGCTACCGGAAGCTCAATGGAGCTTACTTATAAAGCCATGTTAACCAAAGGAACTCCCCGGGAAATCCACATTGCTTCTATCATTGCCAGTCAGCAAGCGATAGATCATGTAGCGAAAGTTTTCCCTTTTGAAAAGACGACTGTTTGGTGTGCTGTGATTGATCCTGAAATTGACGCCCATTCTTATATCGTTCCGGGATTAGGGGATGCCGGAGATTTGGCGTATGGGGAGAAAGATTAGGCCTGTTTGAAAGGTATGGGTTCCACTTGTAGGTACCCGTACCCCTACGGATATCTTTCATGAAATCCTACCGGCATCCGGTCCAAATTCAACCGGCATCCGAGGTAAAATCTACCATCATTTCACCTAAATCCTACCGTCTCCCGATAAGACTCTAAACAGCAAAGAGAAAGTAAAAGCAAAATGCGTAAGATTAGTATCAAAAGAAAAACTTCTTCTTTCGATTGTTATTTTTATTTTTGTAGTTTAACTAACCTATCATGAGAAACAGAACAATCTGGGGCCTTCTGCTTTGTCTTTCTTTATCAGGCAAGGCGCAGGATATCCAATGGCCTAAACTAACAATTGAATCTAAACCTGCTTCCCGTTGGTGGTGGATGGGAAGCGCAGTGGATAAAGAAAACCTCACCTATAACCTGAACGCTTATGCGAAAGCAGGTATCGGTACACTCGAAATCACTCCTATCTATGGAGTTATTGGAAATGACGCGAATGAAATTCCTTATCTCTCTCCGCAATGGATGGAAATGCTGAAGCATACAGAGAAGGAAGCAGCGCGGTTAGGTATGCAGATTGATATGAGCAATGGCACCGGATGGCCTTTCGGCGGACCGGATGTCAGTATCGAAGACGCTGCAACCAAATTACTGATCAGTGAATATAAAATCCAGGGAGGAAAAAACTGTTCAAGCTATTGAAGTTACGGACGAGAAACAAAAGCCGTATGCGTATTTAAACCGGTTGATAGCTTTCTCCGATAACGGGCAATCCCTGGATCTTACCAATCAGGTAAAAGAGGGTGTCTTAACCTGGAAAGCTCCCAAAGGAGAATGGCGATTGATTGCCGCTTTCTGTGGAAAAACGTTTCAAAAAGTAAAGCGTGCAGCACCCGGAGGTGAAGGCTATGTCATGAATCACCTTTCTGCCCAAGCCGTTAAAAACTATTTCAGTAAGTTCGATCGGGCATTCCAAAGTTCCTCCACTGCTTATCCCCATAACTTTTTCAATGACTCTTACGAGGTATACGGTGCCGACTGGACAGATGATTTCTTTGAACAGTTTGAGAAAAGACGCGGATACAAGTTGGAAGAACACCTTCCTGAATTCCTGTCTGCCGACCGTACTGACATAACTGCCCGCATCATCTCCGACTATCGGGAAACGATGGGGGAATTAGTTCTGGAAAATTTCACCCAACAATGGACAAACTGGGCGCATAAAAATGGTACAAAAACCCGTAATCAAGCTCACGGTTCACCCGGTAACTTAATCGATTTGTATGCCACCGTAGATGTTCCGGAGTGCGAAGGTTTTGGATTATCTAACTTCGGAATCAGTGGTTTGCGAACAGATTCTCTTACCCGACCCAATGACTCTGATCTTTCGATGTTGAAGTACGCCTCTTCAGGAGCCCATATCGCCGGAAAACCTTATACTTCTTCTGAAACATTTACTTGGTTGACGGAGCATTTTCGCACTTCACTTTCCCAGTGTAAACCGGACATCGACCTGATGTTTATCTCAGGGGTTAACCACAGTTACTTTCACGGAACAACATATTCTCCTCGCGAAGCTGCATGGCCGGGATGGAAGTTTTATGCTACCATTGATATGAGTCCGACCAATAGCATCTGGCGCGATGCACCTGCTTTCTTTACCTATATTTCCCGTTGTCAGAGTTTCCTGCAGATGGGGAAACCCGATAATGATTTTCTGGTTTACCTACCTCTCTACGATATTTGGTATGAACAGGATGGACGACTCTTACTGTTTGATATCCACAAGATGGACAAACGGGCCCCAAAGTTTATCGACGCTGTGCATCGTATCTATAATGCAGGATATGATATGGATTATATATCTGATAATTTTATCCGTACTTCTTCCGTTTCCAATAATCGGATTATAACCTCCGGAGGAACGGGTTACAAAGCATTGGTTGTTCCCGGTGCCCGCTTTATGCCTGCCGATGTATTAACTAAATTATTTGCTTTGGCTGATCAAGGTGCCACCATTGTTTTTCTGGAGCAATATCCGGAAGATGCTCCCGGATATCTGGCAGCAAGCAAAGAACAGCAAGACTTTAAAGCACTTCTGGATAAAAACCTGAAAAACCCTAACCGGAAAGGGCGGATCATCTTTGGAACTGATTATGCCAAAACGTTGGAACAGACAGGAGTTCAGCCTGAGAAAATGAGAACAAACCATAATCTGAGTTTTATTCGTCGTACCAATCCGGATGGATACCATTATTTTATTAGTGCGTTAAAACCGGAAGATACAGATAGATGGATTCCCCTAACTGTTCCTGCTCAATCGGCAATGATTTATAATCCCATGAATGGTGAAAGTGGAAAAGCACGGCTTCGTACCAAAGATGGACAGACGGAAGTTTATCTTCAACTCGCTTCGGGAGAATCTGCCATTATCAAAACATTTAATACCGATATCCAAGCCAAAGAGTGGAGCTATTGGACAAAAACCAACGACCAGTTTGAACTAACTGAATGGAGCTTCTCTTTTCTTGAAACTGCCCCTCAGACAACTAATGAACCCCTATCATTAACTAGCTTAATATCCTGGACAGAATTTAAACAACCTAACGCCAGTACATTGATGGGTACAGGCCTATATACCCACAAGCTGAAAGTAGATAAACCTATTCCGGATGACGCAGAATGGGTACTGGATTTGGGAGATGTAAGGGAGAGTGCACGGGTTCGTATCAACAACCAGGAGGTAACGACCTTGTGGGCGGTTCCTTTCCGTTGTCCAATTGCCCGGTATCTGAAGCCAGGTGAAAATATTCTCGAAGTCGAGGTTACCAATTTACCAGCCAACCGTATTGCGGAAATGGACAGACAACAGATTCCCTGGCGTAAATTTAAAGATATAAATATAGTGGGACTCAATTATCAGAAAACAGGATATGCCCATTGGCAACCCATGCCTAGTGGCTTATTGGGGCCGGTAAAAGTATATAAAGCAACTACTTTAACAACAAACTAATTTTGTATTACAAATGATTCACTCTGCCCGGCATGTTTATTCAAATGTGCCGGGCAAACTTCTTTTTAATCTTTTCTTTCTGCTCCTGATTATATAAGCCTAAAGCTGTTAATTATTTTTAAACATATCAAATTCTGCATCCTTTCTGCCAAAACGTGTAGTTGGTAACACCCTGCATTTCATACTTTTGTAAGATTCCTCTTACCAAATTAATAACACGAAAGATGAAAAACAATTTCTTTGCCGTAGATCTAGGTGCCACCAGCGGCCGTACTATTCTTGGTTCATTTACAGATAAAGGTTTAGAGTTAGAAGAAATAAACCGGTTCCCTAACTGCCTCATTGAAGTTGGCGGACATTTCTTTTGGGACATTTACGCATTATATCAAAACATTATAAACGGCCTGAAAATAGCAGGCGAACGAGGTGTAACCATTACTTCTATTGGTATCGATACCTGGGGAGTTGACTTTGTGTTTGTAGGTAAAGATGGTCAGTTCCTGCGTCAACCTTATGCCTACCGTGATCCTCATACAGTAGGAGCTCCTGAGAAATTCTTCGAACGTGTACCAGCCAAGCAAGTATATGAATGGACCGGGATACAGGTAATGAATTTCAATTCTATTTTCCAGTTAGATACTTTGCGACGCAACAATGACAGTTCTTTGGCTGCTGCCGATAAAATATTATTCATGCCGGATGCACTTTCTTACATGCTGACTGGCAAGATGGTTACAGAATATACCATAGCCAGTACTGCCCAAATTGTTAATGCCAGAACCAAACGTTTGGAACCAGAGCTATTGAAAGCAGTGGGACTGAGTGAGCAAAACTTTGGCCGTTTCGTCTATCCGGGTGAAACAGTAGGTACTTTATCACCCGAAGTACAAAGGCAGACCGGATTAGGAAGTATTCCGGTAATCGCTGTCGCCGGACATGATACTGCCTCAGCTGTAGCATCGGTTCCGGCAGTAGATAATGATTTCGCTTATCTGAGTAGTGGTACATGGTCGTTGATGGGAATTGAAACTCCGGAACCTATTATTACTCCTGAAACAGAAGCTCTAAACTTTACCAACGAAGGAGGAGTAGAAGGTACCATTCGTTTTCTTAAGAATATTTGCGGAATGTGGCTGTTGGAACGCAGCCGGATCGAATGGAACGAACTATCTTATCCCGAACTGATTGCCGAAGCACAAAAAGCAGAACCTTTTCGGAGTATTATCAATCCGGATGAGGATGTATTTGCCAATCCGATCGATATGATTGAAGCGATCAAACAATATTGCAAGGACAGTAATCAACCGGTTCCCCATACTTGTGGAGAGATTGTAAGATGCATTTTCGAAAGTCTTGCCCTTCGTTACCGCGAAGTTTTAGATAATCTCAAGAAGCTGAGTTCGCATCCGCTTACTGCTCTGCATGTTATTGGCGGAGGTAGCAAAAACGATCTGTTGAATCAGTTCACGGCCAACTCAATCGGTATTCCTGTAATTGCCGGACCATCTGAAGCAACAGCTATCGGAAACGTTATGATTCAGGCAATTACTTCTGGAGCCGCATCTTCTGTAGAAGAAATGCGCAGATTGATCAACCAATCCATTCCCTTAACTACTTTTGAGCCGCAGGATAAAGCAGTATGGGAGGAAGCGTACAAGAAATATCTACAGGTTCTAGACACATATAAAACTCATTAACCATATTAATCAAGTATTTTATTTATCTTAAAGTAACAAATATCATGAAAGAAGAATTAGTTAAAAAAGCGTATGACATAGCAGTAGAGCGTTATGCAGCAGTTGGAGTAGATGTAAACAAAGCAATGGAAGATTTACAGAAAATCTCTCTTTCACTACATTGCTGGCAGGCTGATGACGTAGCAGGTTTTGAGAATCCGGACGGAGAACTTTCCGGCGGTATCCAGGCCACTGGTAATCATCCGGGAAAAGCTCGCAACCTTGAAGAATTACGCCAGGACATACTAAAAGCAACTAGCTATATCCCCGGAACACACCGTCTGAACTTACATGCCATCTATGGTGATTTTGGTGGAAAATTTGTTGACCGTAACGAGATTGAGCCCAAGCATTTTGAAAGCTGGATGCAATGGGCGAAAGAAAATAATATGAAGCTGGACTTCAACTCAACTTCTTTCTCACACCCTAAAAGTGGTAGCCTGACATTGGCCAATCCGGATGATGAAATCCGTAATTTCTGGATTGAACATACCGAACGCAGTCGTGCTATTTCTGAAGCGATGGGTATTTATCAGGATAGCCCTTGTGTAATGAACCTTTGGATCCATGACGGAAGCAAGGATATAACAGTTAACCGTTTGCGCTATCGTGAATTATTAAAAGAGTCATTAGATAAAATCTTCGCGACTAAATATGACCACATGAAAGACTGTATTGAAGCCAAACTCTTTGGTATCGGTGCAGAAAGTTATACCGTAGGTTCGTATGACTTCTATCTGGGTTACGGAGCGAAAAACAACAAAATGGTTACGCTGGATACTGGTCACTTCCACCTGACTGAAAGTGTAGCTGATAAAATCTCTGCTTTATTACTCTTCACTCCAGAAATAATGTTGCATGTAAGCCGTCCGATTCGTTGGGATAGTGACCATGTAACTACTATGAATGATGACACACTTGATCTGGCTAAAGAAATTGTACGTAGCAATGCTTTGAATAAAGTAAACATCGGTTTGGACTACTTCGATGCAAGTATCAATCGTATTGGTGCTTATGTAATTGGTAGCCGTGCTACACAGAAATGTTTCTTACAGGCGTTGCTTGAACCGATTGCTCAACTTCGCGAATATGAAGCAAACAACCAATGGTTCGAACGCCTCGCACTACTCGAAGAATCCAAAGGATTACCTTGGAATGCTGTTTGGGATATGTTCTGTTTGAAAAATAATGTTCCTGTTGGTGAAGAATTCATTCCTGAGATTCAGAAGTACGAACAGGAAGTTACTTTTAAAAGGTAAATGAATACACTCATAGGTTTAGTCATTATCGCCATAGGAAGCTTCGGGCAAAGTAGCTCGTATGTGCCTATTAATAAAGTAAAGGAATGGAGTTGGGAAAGTTTCTGGCTGACGCAGGGAATTTTTGCCTGGCTGGTATTTCCTTTGCTGGGAGCTTTACTAGGTATACCTGCCGGAAGCAGTCTATTTGAACTTTGGGGTTCCGGGGGTGCATTATCTGCTATTGTTTATGGTGTCTTATGGGGAGTAGGAGGTTTAACATTCGGGCTTAGTATGCGCTATCTGGGCGTTGCTTTAGGACAAAGTATTGCTCTGGGAACCTGTGCTGCCTTTGGTACGCTCTTTCCGGCTATTCTTGCCGGAGAGGATCTTTTCAGTGGTACCGGATTATTGTTGCTCATAGGTGTTTGTATCACATTGGCAGGTATTGCGATCATTGGTTATGCAGGCAGCTTGCGGTCAAAGAACATGACCGAAGAAGAAAAAAGAGCAGCAGTCAAAGATTTCGCTTTAACAAAAGGTCTGTTAGTCGCTCTTCTGGCTGGGGTCATGAGCGCATGCTTTGCTTTAGGCCTTGAAGCTGGTGCACCCATTAAAGAAGCTGCTATTGCTCAGGGAGTAGAGCCTCTTTATGCTGGTCTGCCTGTTATCTTTTTGGTTACCGTAGGAGGGTTCTTTACGAATGCCGCATATTGTATCCAACAAAACATCAAAAACAAAACAGGTAAGGAATATTTTTCTGTTAAAGGTAATGTTCTTATTAATAACCTATTATTTTGTGCGCTGGCTGGTGTATTATGGTATTCTCAATTCTTTGGACTCGAAATGGGAAAAAGTTTTCTGGCCGATAGTCCGTTATTACTCGCTTTCTCCTGGAGTATCCTGATGTCTCTGAATGTTACATTCAGCAATGTATGGGGTATTATTCTGAAGGAATGGAAAGGAGTAAGTAAATCTACAATCGGTGTGTTAATCATCGGATTGTTAGTGTTGATATCTTCCATTATTGTGGTAGCAATGGTACAAAATTAGATTTAAGTTTTTAAGTTTGTAGTTTTTGAGTTTATAAATCTTGGACCTGCATCCACACCATAAATTTAAAAGCTACAAACTCACAAAACTTAAAGACTCAAATAAAACTTAAACATGAAATCAATTTTAGACAATCGCCCGGCACTTACCGAAGAAGTAAATAAGGTAGCTGAAGTAGCCGGATACCTTTGGCAAAAGGGATGGGCTGAACGTAACGGTGGCAACATTACGATTAATATAACGGAGTTTGTAGACGATGAAATTCGTCAAATGAAACCCATTTGTGATGTGAAATCAATCGGTGCGGTATTACCTCATCTGAAAGGTTGCTATTTCTATTGTAAAGGGACAAACAAACGAATGCGTGATCTGGCTCGCTGGCCAATGGCGAATGGTTCTGTTATCCGTATTCTGGACGATTGTGCCAGCTATGTAATTATAGCAGATCAGTCAGTTGCTCCTACTTCCGAGCTTCCGTCTCATCTAAGTGTTCACAACTATTTAATTAGTAGAGGCTCTCCTTATAAAGCATCTGTACATACCCATCCCATTGAGTTGGTGGCAATGACACACTGTAAGAAATATCTGGAAAAAGATGTAGCTACAAGGGTATTATGGAGCATGATTCCCGAAACAAAAGCCTTCTGCCCCCGCGGTTTGGGTATAATTCCTTATGAATTGCCCAGTTCAGTACAACTTGCCGAAGCTACTATCAAAGAGTTGGAAGATTACGATGTAGTGATGTGGGAGAAACATGGCGTATTTGCTGTTGATTGTGATGTTATGCAGGCATTCGATCAGATTGACGTATTAAATAAGTCTGCCTTAATCTATATTGCGGCCAAATCTATGGGCTTCGAACCCGACGGAATGTCGGATGAACAGATGGAAGAAATGAAAGTCGCTTTCAATCTTCCGAAATAATTTATATATTTGCTCTTCACTACACTACCATGGAAGGGCAATATGACTAAAAGCTACAACGACTTAGGTGTCGAATTTAAATATCTGATCGTTAATGACAAAGATCAAAAGTTTGGTCTTTGGGTAAATACTGTGGGGTTTCAGGCTATTCAGCCCGAAACCCCTTATCCTTTAAAGAGTCATCCTTCCGGATATTATTTCAACACTCAGAAAGGGAGGACGCTGAGGGAATATCAAATCGTCTATATTACCAAAGGGCGTGGTTTGTTCACCTCCGATTCCACTCCCCAGAAGCAAGTTTGTAAAGGTCGTCTGATGATTCTTTTTCCTGATCAATGGCATACCTATCAACCCCTCCATCAAACCGGATGGAATGAATATTATATTGGTTTTGAAGGTCCTATCATTGATAATTTGATTCGTAATTCATTTATAAGCAAGGATAATCAGATATTGGAAGTTGGACTTAACGAAGAATTAGTTTCTCTTTTCTCCCGAGCCATCGAAATTGCTGCCAATGATAAAATCTCTGCTCAACAATATCTTTCCGGTATTGTGTTGCATATAATTGGTATGATACTATCTATCTCTAAAAACAAGATTTTTGAAATAGGTGATGTCGGTCAGAAGATTGAGCAGGCGAAGATCATTATGAATGAAAATGTTTTCAAAGATGTTGATACAGAGGAGTTAGCGATGAAACTCAATATTAGTTATTCTTGGTTTCGTAAAGTGTTTAAAGATTATACCGGTTATGCGCCTGCGAAATACTTCCAGGAATTGAAATTAAGGAAAGCAAAACAGTTGCTGGTGGAAACATCTCATTCTGTGAAAGAGATTTCCTTTATGCTTAATTATAATTCTACTGAACACTTCTTTTCACTCTTTAAGAAGCGTACCGGTTTTACTCCGTTGGAATACCGTTCTTTTGGACGTGATACGGAGGAAGAATGAAAAAAGGTGTCCCTATAGACACCTTCTTCCAATGAGGGGCTATTGATGAACCTATTGAATCTATACCCCAACAAAAACAATTTAATCTAACACTTTGATTTATGAATTGTATGTGTGTTTACTTTAATTTGTACATCTCCGAACCTGCCAATAGGAAACACCCTACTCCATAATCTTCAAAATCGGGGACACTGGTATACGTAACCGGCTGACCATCTTTCGGTTCTTTACCTGTTCCTTGTACATATCCTAAAAATCCATTGGAGTGAACAGCATCTTTTACCATAGCATTCCATGCTTTTACTATGACAGGAAGGTATTCTTTTCTGTCCAAAATACCCTGGCGGATCCCCCATGCCATTCCATACACAAATAAAGAGGTACCGCTGGTTTCTTTTCCTCCATAATTAGTCGGATCATGTAAACTAACGTTCCAGAATCCGTCTTCACGCTGACATTTTTTTAAAGCTTTACTCATGGCTAAGAAGTCAGTAATATAATCTTGGCGATGTTTTTCATCACCTGGTATTTCATCCAGTACGCGAACTAATGCTGCATAAACCCAACCATTTCCTCTCGACCAGTAGCAATCTTCACCGTTAGGTTCTTTATAGGGAGGACAAAAATCGGCATCTCTCCACCACAACCCATCTTTTAAATTATACATACCGCCCCCATGTGTATTGCGTGAGTAAGCGTACATATCCCACATTTTATCATAGTATTTTTGTTCGCCTGTCATTTTACCAAACTTAGCAAGAATAGGCATGGCCATTTGTATGGCATCAATCCAGGTCCAGTCATCTATCTGAGGTGTATTCACCAACATATCCATCGATGCTTTAATATTCCGGATCATCTCAGCTGAAGAAGGGCAAATACGATACATATCTATATATGTTTGTCCGCAACAATGGTCGTCTGCATTGCGGGTAGTGTTTCCATTTCGCATTCCCCACTTATGGAAGGAAGCCCAGTCATGCGTATATTTATAATAATCTTCTCTGGGATAGATGCTATATAAGGCCATTAATCCTTCGTAGTACACTGCGCGAGTCCATATATTGCTGGGTCTTAGTCTGCCGACAAAGGAAGGCTCTGTATAATCGGCATATTTCTTCATAAAATAATCATTGACCAATATGGTTGATTTCAGGATTTCTTTTCTATCTGGTAACTCTTGCGCGTTAAGGCTACTAAAGGCAAATACAGAGGAAAGGAAACATAGTAATATTACTTTTTTCTTCATGAGATTAATGTTTTTCTTGTAGTATATAAAAGCTATAATTGAACATAGACAAAGTAATCATATAAAAGCGTCTTCCGAAATGGAATTTTATACACACTCCTCTAATTGTGTACACCTGAATTATTTTCTATTGGTTTAAAAGTTGCTTTCGTGTACGTTTGTATCATCCAAGCCAATTGTAAATTATGAAAACACTATTACCCTTATTTATCTTTTTATTTATTTTATTATCCTGTAGTTCTCCAAAGACCAGGATATTTATTGCAGGAGACTCAACAGCTCAAACGTATGATATTAGCCAGACTCAAATGCGTGGTTGGGGACAATTATTACCTGTCTATCTTTCGGATGAGGTCCAAGTATATAATTATGCAAAAGCAGGTCGGAGTACCAAGTCTTTTCGAGCAGAGCACCGTTGGGATTCTATAATGAATAAGGTACAAAAAGGTGATTATATATTAATTCAGTTTGGACACAATGATACTTCCAGTAAACCGGAAAGGCATGCTTCACCAATAGATTTCAAGAATAATTTAGTTCAATTCATATCTGAAGCACGATCTAAACAGGCAATTCCCGTATTGCTTACTCCCATTGTTATGCGAACCTTTGAAAATGGACACTTAGTTGATAATCGACTAAAAACCTATCCCGGCATTATACGGGAAGTGGCTCAAGAACAAAATGTACTCCTTATTGATGTAAACACAAAAACAAGGGATTTAATATTAAAACTTGGAGATGAAGCTTCCAAAGTATTATATATGCCCGGTGATGACACCCATACCAATGAAAGGGGGGCCCAAGAATATGCAGCAATTGTCGCCAAAGGATTACAAGAATTAAAAATTATCAAGTAAGATTGCGTTAAAAGCTGTTACAAAGCATGTACGATAAAAAATACAGGTGTTTGTACAATCGTCTATTTACTTTTATTAGCAATTAAGATAGATTTGCATACACAACCTTCATAAATGTTAATTTATTAAAGTGTGATACATGGAAAAAACTTAATGATTAATCAATTTCTTGAGACATCGGCTAAGTTCTTTAGAAACTTAGAAACAACACGTCTCAATGCACAAAACAACCCCAAACTGGGAAAACTAGCTATCTCAAATTTATTTATTGTTAAACTAATGTTTTATGGAAAACGAAAAAAAACAAAGGTGTATTCACCTTATGAACACGTTCCCTAGAATTTTATTTGTTGCGCTATTCTCGATAATGTCGACTGTGGCGTTCGCTCAGAGTAAAACGGTGACTGGAGTCGTAATTGATAATCTCGGTGAACCGATTATTGGTGCAAGCGTTGTGGTTGATGGGACCTCGAATGGTACGATTACAGATATTGATGGAAGATTCTCATTATCCAATGTACCTAATGATGGAAACTTAAAAATTAGCTATATTGGTTATATTACTCAAAACGTTTCTGTAGCAGGAAAAAACATGATGAACATCACTCTAAAGGAAGATGCACAAGCATTAGATGAAGTTGTTGTTGTCGGTTATGGTACAGTGAAAAAGAGTGATGTAACAGGCGCTTTGACTCAGGTCTCTGAAAGGACAATCAAAGAGCGTCCGGTACAGAATGCTTTACAAGCTATGCAAGGTAAAGCTGCCGGTGTAAATGTTACGACTAACAGTCGTCCAGGTGAACTGGGAGAAGTTCGTATTCGTGGTAATCGTTCAATTACAGCCGATAATGATCCCTTATATGTTATTGATGGTATTCCTCTTTCGGCAGGTTCGCTTGCGGACATTAACCCCAATGATATCGCTACTATGGAAGTATTGAAAGATGCTTCAGCTACAGCGATATACGGCTCACGTGGTGCGAATGGTGTAATTCTTGTAACAACTAAACGTGGCAAGACAGGAAAGACAACTATTAACTACGACGGTTCTGTAACATTTTCAAAAATTCATTCTCAGACCGATTGGATGAATTCCGGACAATTAATTGATTGGAACCGCCAAAAGATGATTAATGCAGATTCGTATACAGGAAAATACGGAAATGCTCCCGACCCCGCGGCAGATACCGGACTATTTGGTGATCCGTATCTATATTCATATATGATGCCGGTTTTTAAATCTGCTTTCCAACTCAATGACGACGGTACACCTGTTTTACGTGCTGCTACACCGTATGAAATGGATGAATTGGGCTATGCTTCTCAAGTACCGGTTTATAATTCCGCCAATATTCCTACCACACCTTGGACAGACTATGTAACCCGTACAGGTATCACACACAATCATCAGATTTCATTATCGGCAGGTAGCGAAAATAGCAACCTTTACATGTCTTTTGCATATCTAGATCAGGAATCACCAATGGTTGACCAATATTATGAACGCTATACCGTCAACTTAAATGGTGAAATCAAACCAACTAAATGGCTAAAAGTGGGAATGGGTATAAATGCGAGCCATGCTATTCGCGACTACGGTATGGTACAAAACACATCAAATACAGTAGCAAAAGATTCATACGGTTTAGCTACAAATTTAATGCCTTACGCACCGGCTTATGATGAAAATGGAAATGTTTTGATTACCACTGAGAGAGAAAGCGTCTCAGCTCACAACGTATTACGAAATATCAACCAGTCTACTCATGAATACCGTTATTATAGCGCTATGCTAAGTTCTTATGCCGAAGCTCAAATCTTACCTTGGTTAAAATGGAGAACCAATTTTGGTGTACAATATCGCAATACTCGTCAGGGAAGTTTTTATGGTGAGAACTTTACCAACCCATACGGTTATGAGTCGACTCAACCAGGGGTTGCATACGATAATCACAGTCAAAATTTGTCATGGACATTAGAGAACTTAATCTACGCTGATAAAACATTTAATGATATCCATACTGTAGATGTAACTTTACTCCAATCAGCTGAAAAATATCGTACTGAAGGTTTGAATGTTCGTGCTTATGATGTGGTATTTCCTACCTCAATGTGGTATAATATTGGGGCATCGGATACGTCAAAATCTTCAATTGGCTCTGCATTTAGCACATGGTCAAGAGCCTCATATGTGGCCCGTATCAACTACAGTTTAATGAATCGTTATTTGTTGACAGCTACAGGTCGTTGGGATGGAGCTTCTGTATTAGCTTCAGGAAGCAAATGGGACTTCTTCCCTTCTCTCGCTCTTGCATGGAAAATGGAGGAAGAATCATTTATTAGAAATATTCCGTGGATTGATCAATTGAAACTCCGTGTTGGTTATGGTATAACTGGTAATTCTGCGATTAGCCCTTATCAAACAACGGGTACAATGTCTTCTACTTATGCCAATATTGCTTTTGGCGCGGGTAATGTAAGCTCACATACCACTGGTGCAAAGGCAGTAATACTTCCTAATTCTGGTTTGGGATGGGAAAAAACTGCTTCAACTAATATTGGTCTTGACTTTGGTTTACTCAATCATCGTATTAGTGGTAGTATCGAATATTATATTGCTAATACTTCCGATTTATTATTAAACCGCACTATACCTATTCAAACAGGTTATACCAGTATTCTTTCTAATATTGGTAAAACTCGGAATAGAGGGGTGGAAATTACTCTTACAGGAATTCCAATTCAAACTAGAGATTTCCAATGGAAATTAGATTTAACCTTTTCAACCAATAAAGAAGAAATTAAAGAGCTGGCTAATGGTAAAGAAGATGATCCGACAAACGGTTGGTTCATCGGTAAGCCCGTATCGGAAATCTGGAGCTGGAAATATGATCGACTATGGCAAGATACTCCCGAAGATCAAAGGATGATGTCTGTATATAAGGATGCTGGTAGTTTGACATTTATTCCCGGACAAGCTAAATTAGTAGACCAACCGTTTATTGAGGTGCCAGAAGGAAC
The DNA here is from genome assembly GCA_021201335.1 of Bacteroides sp. GTDB lineage: Bacteria > Bacteroidota > Bacteroidia > Bacteroidales > Bacteroidaceae > Bacteroides. Next base: position 38,224 of record JAJQFD010000024.1, read on the forward strand.
AGAAGGTTCTACTACTGTAACGTTGAAGAGCGGAGAGAAGGTAACTTATATGGACAATGGTTTTGGTAAGTTCAATGACGATGACAAACATTTTCTTGGTTCTACTCGGCCCGATTGGGAAGGTGGCTTAACTACAACTTTTACTTATAAGAACTGGCAACTTAATGCATTTATTTATGCCCGTATTGGGGGAATGTATTATGGTTTATTACAAACTTACGGTCGGCGTGTTGAAAAAGATGTATGGAGTCCGACTAATACTGGGGGAAAATATCCACAACCACGTTCAGGGGGTGAGGCCTTTACTGATTACTCTAGTTACATGAATTGGAGCAAAGCGGATATGATATCCATTCGTAATATAGCTTTGTCATACAATGTTCCGGATAAATATTTGAGGAAACTTGGAGCTACCAGTTGTCAGATATACGGTCAGGTATTGAATCCATTCATTTTTGGTGGCGATTTAGTAAAAGAAGGTATCAACCCCGATGATATGACTGGGTGGGCTAATAAATCTGCTCAGGTGGTTTCTACGATCGGAGGTCAAACAAATAACACCATTTTGACACGTAGCTATGTTATAGGTTTACGATTTGGTTTTTAATGGAATAAACATATATAGATATGAAGAAGTATATATTATTATCAATAATAGCTCTGGGAAGCGTAGCGTGTAGTGATAGCTTCCTTAAAGAAGAGATGGTGGCAACCATCACCCAAGATTACTTCGACACCGAACAAGGTCTTGAACAATTAATTGTAGGAACTTATGATGCATGGCGTGTCTCAAAACAATATAATCATGGGCCGGCTGTGGCATTTTATGGAGTGGATTATATAAATGCTGCCAGTGTAAATGTATCTACATACTCTGCTAGTGAATGGGGATCCACCACCGCTCCCGCTGCTACCCTTCCCTATGGATTATGTGGTGAGTTCTCAGCCAATTCATTATTAGGTTATTATCCCATTATTAATAATTGTAATCGAGCTATTCAAACCATTACGAATGGTACAGCATTAGGTAAGTTTGCAAGTGACTCGGATTATGCTAATTTACGCATGTCAGAAGCATTAATAAACCGAGCTTATTGTGTCTATATAATGAATTCCATGTATGGTGATTTGTATTTCCCAAGGGATTATACGAAAGCTATGCCTCCTAATTTTGCTTTTCCGCGTGAAACGTCAGAAAGTATTTACAAACAACTTATTGGTGATTTACGATTCGCATATGAAAGTCTGCCACATGTTACAGAATTAAATATGTCTTCAGATTTTGGTCGTAACACCAAGCAGGTAGCCGCTCATTTCCTTGCTAAATTATACTTGCAACGTGCTCAGGGCGCTAATTATGGTACTCCGACTTATGGGCGTAACAGTGATGGAAGTATTGATACAAATGTAGAGAATTCTTATCTGGGTTTGCTGTATAAAGGCAACGTCTCTACTGACCTTGATTCATGTATTTATTTTGCCAGTCAGGTTATTAATAGTGGTTATCACAGATTGTCTGACGATTATTATGATTGGTTTGCTCATCCACTGGATGATTACTCAAATGAAGGCAATCCGGAAATAATTCAGTCATGCCTTTATTCGCGAAATACTGACAACGGACGTTATGGGGCTCGTATATATGCTTTCTTTGGAACAAATTATGCTGATCCAAGATATGGAATTCCTAATTATTGCTGGGAATATCCTGCCAGAACCAACTCACGTATGGCGAATATCAATGATTTCGGATTGGATCTTTATACAAATAAGCACGCTGACTCCCGGTATCAAAAAGGCTATTGGTTGGAATATGAGACAGCAATATGTGGTGGTACATCTACTACGCCAGGTCCAAATCAACCTTATTACGCCTATGATTCTGAGGATAATGTTACATTTGAATGGACACAAGAGACTGCAAATTATTTCAACCAGAATATTCTTCCAACTTACACTCGGGAATCATGGGGTGGGCGACAGGCAGTAGCCGGACAACACAGAATGGGGACAGGTGATTTAGCTTATGGTTTTGTAGAGAATACAAAAGAAACAGCTATTGAAATAGAAGAGGCATTAGCCCAACCGTTCGTTGTACGCGCTCGTTGGATAAAAGATGGTAATAAGTATTACTATCGTGTACCTATTGGTACTGGTACCGACTATGAATATAATGCAGGTGAATTCTTAGGTTTGGAGAATACCCTTAATTATGCTGTTCCAATGACAAGGAAATATGATGATCCTAATAGAAATCAGTTTGACCAATATTATACCTATCGGGATATAGCCATCTTTAGACTGGGTGAAACTTATCTGCTTCGTGCCGAAGCATACGGTCGTAAAGGTGACTATTCATCAGCTATTGCAGATATCAATAAAGTTCGTGAACGGGCGGCATTCAAAACTGGAGAAACTCGTGCAGAAGTTTTAGCTCGTTTGCAACCGGGACACGAAAAATTAACTCCTGCTGAACAACAATGGCCTTATACAGTTGCAACAGATATGACAACTACTATGCGGGTGGACGAAAGCTACTGGGACGGTGCGTCCGCAAACTCTTTAGCAGAAAGTTATCCTCCTGAGGCGGATACTAATGAAAAACGTTTTCAGAACTTTATACTCAATGAATTGGCACGAGAACTAAGTTTCGAAATGATTTATTGGGAAAATTTGCACCATTCAGGCTGGCAATATGAACGCGTTAAATACAACAACCAAATGGCGGCTGATCCGAGCGAAACCCACAATGGTTATTGGGGAGTGGCTGATAATCTAATAGGATCCACCGGACAAACAGGCAGAGGAAAATCGGGATTTTATAAATCGATGCATACTTTCAAAGCATTCCCACAAACTATGCTTAACATGCTGACTGACGAAAGTGGTAATTTGTTGGATGAATCGGCTAAAGCAGCCTATCAAAATTACGGCTATTAATTTATTGGTACTTTTATTACATTAAATAATGGAAATGGGGCTGTCCGAATTTGGATAGTCCCATTTACTGTATATTTTTACTGTGAAGTTTTCGGCTATTCTTTTATAAAACTCCATGTGATAGTACGGAATTACATTTGAATATGGAAAATCATTCTATAAATTTGTGTAAATCATTAATAGACTTGCCATAATGAAACCCACCAATCTTTTCTCTTTATTTAGCGTTTGTTCTACTGCTGCATTATTAGCTACAGCATGTAATAGTGAAAAATCAAAATCAAAAACATCCAAACCGAATATCATTTTTATATTAGCTGATGATATGGGTTATGGTTATCTTTCCTGTTATGGAAACAAATATATTCAAACACCCAATATTGATAAACTTGCTGAAACCGGAACACGCTTTAGGCAGTGTTATGCTGGTTCTGCAATCAGTTCACCATCTCGTTGTGCGTTAATGACTGGTAAGAATACCGGGAATACCACTATTAGGGATAATTTCTGCGTAGCCGGCGGTCTGGAAGGTCTTAAGAATGGAAATCCTATCCGTAGAATGCATATTCTTCCTACGGATACAACGATTGCCACAGTACTTGGTAGCGTGGGTTATAGAACCTGTTTGGTAAACAAATGGCATTTGGATGGTTTTAATCCGGAAGCAACTCCTTTAAATCGTGGATTTGATGAATTTTATGGATGGTTGATTAGTACTCCTCACTCTAATGATCCATATTATTATCCATTTTACCGATTTAATAATGATTCATTAATCAACATAGAAGAGAATGCCTTCGACCAACATGTGCGCCACAATACGGATATATCGACCGAAGATGCAATTAAGTTTATCAACCGGAATAAGGACAATCCATTTTTCCTGTACTTGGCTTTTGACGCTCCTCATGAGCCCTACATCATCGACGAAACATTTTGGTATAACGACGAAAACTGGGATATGGATACCAAACGTTATGCCTCACTAATCACACACATGGATAGAGCAATCGGACGTTTGGTTGATGAGTTAGATCAGTTAGGAATTCGCGAAAATACCTTGATAATCTTTGCGTCGGATAATGGAGCAGCTGTTCAGGCCCCCTTAGAAGAGTTGGGCTGCAATGGCGTTTTTAAAGGTCGCAAAGGTTTATTATATGAGGGTGGTTTACGTGTACCATTTATAGTAAATCAACCGGGAAAAGTACAAGTACAAGTATTGGATAATCAAATTTACTTTCCGGATGTGCTACCTACATTGGCAGCATTTGCAAATGCTAAAACCCCTCAGAATCTTAATGGAATGAATATTCTCCCTCTTTTCTATGGTCAAGAAGTTGATACAAACAATCGCTTGCTTTATTGGGAATTTACCGGAAAACAACGTGCTGCTCGTAAAGGTGATTGGAAAGTTGTCTCAGTGAAAAAAGATACTCCTCTTGAATTGTATAATTTGAAAGAAGACATTACCGAATCGAACAATTTAGCCGACATATATCCTGAGAAGGCTGCGGAGTTGGAGGTAGAAATGAACGCGATGCGTAAGTCAACTCCCAATTGGCCGTTGCCTGGTGAATAAAAAGTAATTTATTTTTCATAGTTTATTTATTGTCACAGTATGAGACTTATGTACCTTGGGTGGTAAATAAAAGCGAAAAATCGACTCGATGAATGTGCTTATGTTCAGAGTCTTATATGGACTATATAAGACTCGTGATACTTTTTTGAGATAATTCTCTATAGAGAGTAAACGGAGTGGTAAATAGAACATTCCAAAGAAGAAGTTCTTCCAAGGCTTGGATGCAGTAGAATTTACCCCGAATTCCAGTTGCATTTGAGGCGAAATGAAGTAGGTTTTCCATCATCTTCCGGTAGCATTTTCCCGTTATTATCGGATTGAAGTGGGTATTCGCTTTATTTTCAGTAAAAGAACTTCTCCTTTAAGATTTAAAGAAATACAAAAAGGCTGTCTCAAAAGAACATTGAGGCAGCCTTTTTCATTATTCAGCTTGTTTTGACTCTATTAGTAGCCAGGATTCTGCATCGCGGTTTTTTCTTGTGACGTTAATAACTAACCATCTTTCGTTACTCCATCTAAGAATGTTTGTGGAATAGGACGAAGCAGGAATTTTTGGGTTGCCCTATCTGATTCCAACTGAGGAGACGCATTGTCATTGTTATAAGGTATCGTACGAGCATAGAGTGTTTTTGTACGTGATAGATCCTCCCAACGAAGGAATTCACCGCAAAGTTCGCGTGTACGTTCATTCAAGATGAAATGAAGGAATTTATCTTCTTTGCTTGTAGCACCAAAAACTGAATAAGGAATACCTGCGTCGGCATCAGCATCGAAAGTCGCTTCACTAATCTGCATCGCATTTTTCGTTGAAGTAGTTGTTTCTGTAATGCCAGTCGATTCATAGTAAGTGTTTTTACAGAAATAAACCGATGTAGCATTGCGATACTGGGAACGGTTTTCACCATCTCTATATCCCGCGCGCTCCCGTAAAATATTGATGTATTTTACAGCGTTTGGATAGTCGTTTGAACGTCCGTAAGCCTCGGCAACGATCAGATATGTTTCACCGATACGGGCAAGATATCCATCACGCGTTCCATCACTATCATTTTGATTTCCCGTACGATGTGGATCAAGATACTTATCAAGTCCTGCAAATTGCGATGTACTGAAAGTTGAAGTATTATCACTGTAATAACGAACCCAGTAATTAGGGAATGTACTTGTTTTGTAATTTGCTGTATATCGATTATCTCCCAAGTTATTAACTACAATTTTAATGCCGATAGTAGAACCTACTACGTGCGATTGTGTATTACCATTAATATCAACTGCCGCACTGGTTGCACTGGTACTCATATATAAAGTACGGAATGATTTCCAGAAACGAGAGTCATTAACTCTATCAAAAACATCATACGTGTATTCAGTAGGACGAAGACGTTGATAAGGACGTCCATATTCTATCACACGTGTCATACCCGTCAGATTGTTTTCATAGCGGGGAAGAAAGTAGAGATGAGTACGATTACATAAACGGTCTTTCTTTTCATTGTCATTAGAGTATTGAGCCTGAAGTATAATTTCAGTACTCTTCTCAGCTGGGCCATTACATCCCTCTTCCGGGAAATTCCAGAAATCATGGTAATCTTCTGCTAAAGCTCTATCCGTACCTTCTTCTCTGTTGATTACTTTGAGTCCCCATCTTATAGCCTCTGTTAGGTCATTACTTTCAGTAATATCTGCATATCTCTCACTGGCCCGGTATAAATGAGCTTTGGCCAGAAAATGGAAAGCTGCTTAAATAGCCAAAGGAAAAGAAGCTCTGCATTTTCTCATTACCATCCATCGCTTGAAGATTATATTCATGAGTAATACCGGTACGTTTAACCAGTGACCCCCAGTCTATAGTAGGAACCAGATCTCCATTCCATACACCATTTATCCAACCTTTTTCTATATTACCCCATGCTGTCGGATCACCTGTAGCATTAAAGATTTCTCTATCTGTTTCATAATCAGGCACAATCCCATTTGTGTTTTCCGGATACTTCCCAGCAGTCCGATACGCTTCACGGCGAAAATTAATATATTCACTTGAATTCATATATTTTGAATCATTGTGAATATTACTGATTGTTAATGTACCGGAATAAGACAATTGAGTCTTTCCATTACTTAATTCGATAAATAGTAGCGAAAAATCTTAATAAATATCCCATTTTCTACCATATTTAAATAAATTTGCATAAAACTTTACTTAACCTATCCCTGGAATAGTATACTTAAATGGTAGAAACTGGGTTTCTATCGCTGGAGGTTGGATATAGACTAACCCTAGGTGTACAAGATTACATTCCTACTTTTTAATTTATACCTTACTTTGTTTGAAATCGGGTCTAATAACAGAAACATGAAATCAAATACGTCTATGCTAAAACATTTAAAATTTATTATCACATTGATTGGCTTTTCTTTAGTTTATAGTCAATGGATTGAAGCCCAGAATAAGAATGAGGGTCCTATTATACGTGTAGCCAAATACCAGGGCGATCGGGAATGTGCTATCAGCTATACGTACGATGACGGAATGCGAGAACATTATACTTTGGTGGCTCCAGAGATGGAAAAAAGAGGTTTTCGGGGTACTTTTTGGGTGAATGGAATCAGTGTTAATGAAGAGGAGGATAACGAAAAGGATACAACTCGTGTTAGTTGGGCAAACCTGAAAGAAATGGCTGAAAGAGGACACGAAATATCCAATCATGGTTGGTCTCACAAAAACCTGACAAAGATTACTTTGGAGGAAGTTAGAACCGAGATCAAAAAAAACGATAGCATCATTCTTGAGAAGATAGCTATGCCTTCACGAACATTCTGCTATCCTTTTAATGCCCGGAATGATGAAGTCGTTAAAATAGCTATGGAGAATAGAGTCTGGACAAGGACTAAACAGTACGCCATTGGTTCCAGGTCTACTCCTGAAAAGCTGAATCAATGGGTGGATAGCTTGATTATTAACACCGACTGGGGAGTTGGCATGACGCATGGAATAAATTATGGCTACGATGCTTTTACTTCCCCCAACATTTTATGGGACCACTTTGATAAAGTTAAATCTCTACAGGATAAAGTCTGGGTAGGTACTTTCCGAGAAGTCGCTGCCTATATAGAAGAAAGAAATCACATACAACTGGATATCCGTAAAGAGGATAAGATCTGGCTGGTAAATCCAGTATTAAAACTAGATTGGAGGTTATTCAATGAGCCTTTAACAATGGTAATTGAACAGGAAAATATCCGGAAAATAACAGTTAAGCAGGATAGAAAGAAGCTGCCTGTGCGGATCCTTCCTGATAAAGCGATGTTTGATTTTAATCCTAACGGGGGAACCATTCATATTAATATCAAATAACTCCTTCCTGGCGGATGCTATCCATTCGCCAGAAAAGAGGATGCTTTTTGGAATACCCGGTTGAAAGATTTGTTGACTAATTCCTTTCCTACATCTTTCAAGAAAGGGAAGGGGGTTTGATGTGAATAGGTAAATGAAAAATCCAATTCCTCTAATATTTTTTGGGAAGCTTTGCCTAAAGCATTCATGACCCCTTCTGTAGGAATAACAATATCCTGTTTTAAAGAAATCGCTTGTATCCTATTGCATGCTGTTTCAAAGAAAGATTCTCTTTGGGTTCGCATCACATCCGGAGAGATCATCATCTTGAATGCCTGTTCCAGGGAGATACTTTTAGAGGAAAGACCAATCGGATAACTTTTTAAAAACTCGTCCACATAATATTTCATTAAACGGTCGGAAGCTTCTTTATCCAGAATATCCCGGGCATTTCCGTTCATATAGCTGAATATGGAGCCACCACAAAACATGAAGAGACGGGATTCGCTGAACATTTCCTCCGGATTAGCCAGCAATAATACCTGGGATAGCAATGCACCGATAGAATAGGCAAAGATATTAACGGAAGTGTTTTCTTTAAATAAAGGATGTTCCCCGTTTTTGATCTCCTGAACCAACTGCATGATATTGTAGGCAGATTGTAAACCTGAAACATAGAAACGTAAAGGTTGCTTGGATATCCGGCTACTCAGTGCCACATTCACAAATGTAGAATTAGTTACATCCTGTACTTCCTTCTTTCTTACGTTTACCCAGGGGAGAATACTTCTCGGATTACCCCAGATCCGCGGGGCACGGTTCATGTGGAAAGCTATCGGAAAAAGAATCACTGCCCTTCCGGTATGGGTCGCCAAATATTCAGCCCAGGTGAGGTATTTATCCCAACTTCTTTCATTAAGACCATGCAATAGGATGATGGCCTTATCTTTCCGCTCTTTCCTGTCAGGAGAAAAAACAGTATAAGTAAAGTTTGTATTCTCACTGATACAATCATCCGTCACCGGACAAAAATCAACCGTTGTTAACTCTTTTTGTAAATCTTTTATCTCGGTCTCGTAGGAAGTTTGCCGAAATGAAAAAGGAATTATCTCCAAATGAGAGTCATCAAGTAACGTCTTTTTTTTTCTAAAGAGAAAAGCTGACTCAACTGTTTTGCACGAAATAAAATATCCATAATATATGTCTTTCTTACAAAGTAACAATCGAGAAACAATTTTTCCTAATCAGAGGTTCTGACGCCTATGAAAAGGGACAAAAACAGCTATTTAGGGGTGAAAACATGAAATACGGGGTTAATGCAACTGGTTAAATGTGTATCTTTGCCAGCAACAAAAAGAAAGAACCGCATAATGTTGAATCAAAGGATACCTGATTATATCTGTGAGAAAGGGAACATTGTTCGGCTGATATTGCTGACTGCGTTGTTTGCCCTCGTTTTTATAAATATTTATAAACCTTTCAGTTCCTCCCATTGGTACCCGGTTTCCGAGTTGAAGTTCTTTGCATTTTCCAGTCTTATTATCTTAACCGGAGTATTGGTGGTGGTTGTTAGCCGGGTGATTATGTACTACCATTCGAAAAAGCATGTGATTACTTACGGACAATATGCTGTTTGGATTCTGCTGGAAATCTTCTTCATGTCTTTGTTCTATACCATCTATACCAAGTCGCTTAACCCGGAACGCGAATGGATGCATGTTTTTAAAGAATCATCTGTTAACACTGCATTGGTGCTTCTGCTCCCGTATACTTTAATTCATTTGTATTTCTCTTATGTGGAAAGTAAAAATAAGCTTAGACAATTGGAAGGACAGCAGCATGCTGAGAGTCTGGTTAAAAAAAATGTTTATTCCTTTTACGATGAGAAGAATGAATTGCGGCTTTCCGTTAAGAAAGGGAGCCTTCTCTATATTGAATCTGCTGATAATTATGTGAATATATGGTATCTCAACAAAGCGCAGCAACTCACAAAGTTTATGCTTCGCAATTCCCTGAAAGCCATCGAAGAAAGCCTTGCTGATACCAGTGTACTGCGTTGTCATCGCTCTTATATGGTTAATTTTGAACAGGTGAAGGTTATTCGCCGTCAGAAAGATGGAGTTTATCTGGAGTTTACTATTGAGAAAGTACCTGATATCCCGATTTCAAAAACATATAGCGAAAAAGTAACTCATTGGTTTATGACCTATTCTTCCTGAAAGAAAGCGGCTTATGGAATGAACTTTCCGAGCAGGTTTTTTGTCTTATTAAGTAATCTGTAAAAACGAATTGGATATGAAAAAGATAGCTAAGAAACTAACTGATTTGGTAGGTAATACCCCTTTACTGGAACTCTCTAATTACAATGCAAGTAAGAACCTGGAAGCTAAAGTAATTGCTAAGCTGGAATATTTTAACCCGGCCGGCAGTGTTAAAGACCGTATTGCTTTGGCAATGATTGAAGATGCCGAAGCAAAAGGTATTTTGAAACCGGGTTCAATCCTCATTGAACCAACCAGTGGAAATACGGGGGTCGGATTGGCTTTCGTGTCTGCATCCAAAGGTTATAGGCTGATACTTACCATGCCTGAAACCATGAGTATGGAGCGCAGAAACCTGCTGAAAGCATTAGGAGCAGAAATTGTACTTACCCCCGGTGCCGAAGGAATGAAGGGAGCGATAGCTAAGGCAGAGGAGTTGAAGGATCAGAATCCAGGATCTGTTATTTTGCAGCAGTTTGAAAATTCGGCTAACCCTGCCGTTCATGCCCGTACCACTGCCGAAGAAATCTGGCGGGATACCGATGGACAAGTAGATATCTTTGTAGCGGGTGTAGGTACAGGCGGTACCATTAGCGGTGTGGGAAAGACATTAAAAAGGTATAACCCTGACATAAAGATCATCGCTGTCGAACCGGCTGAGTCTCCTGTATTGTCGGGTGGTAAGTCAGGTCCTCACAAGATACAGGGAATTGGTGCCGGATTTGTACCTAAAACGTACGATGCTTCTGTTGTAGATGAGATTATAACCGTTTCGGGAGACGATGCGATCCGCACCGGAAGAGAACTGGCAAAGAAGGAGGGATTACTCGTGGGTATTTCATCCGGAGCGGCTACTTATGCGGCTACGCAAGTAGCACAACGACCGGAAAATAAAAACAAAAACATTGTAGTTGTTCTTCCGGATACTGGCGAACGCTATTTATCCACGTTACTATATGCCTTTGATGAATATCCTTTGTAACTAGCTGAAGGGAAATCAATCATGACTTTCTTCTTCTCTTCGGAAAGGAGAAAGTCATGATTGACGATGACCTACCTATTGTTGTATCTCCTCTTTTCTTTTAAAAACAACATCACTGAACACGCGCCTTAGCCTGAATTTGCTCTATCTTTGCGTTTTTAAAGATTAGTTATGCGAAATCTTATTCATCTCTCTTTTCTTTTGTTTGTTCTTCTTTCCTGTGGCAATAAAAGTAATTCCATCGGAAAAGCAGCGGAAATCCTACCGACACAAGTCGATACCATTTTCCTTCCTGTTCCGGTAGAAAAGTTGATTATTGAAAAGAGTCCAACGGCCCAACGCTTTGATTCTCTCGGTCTTGTAGATATACAGGAGCTAGATTCTACCATTGTTGTACAACTCATGTATGCTTTCCCGGATAATTTCACAGGTGAAATCTTATACGATGATTTAAAAGAAGCGTATTTGCAGCCGGAGGTTGCTGAAGCAGTTGTGAAGGCCAATCGGTTGTTGAAAGAGAAACATCCGGACTATCGCCTCATCATTTACGATGCAACCCGGCCGATGTCGGCACAGCAAAAGATGTGGGATGTGGTGAAAGGAACCTCCAAATATATCTATGTGTCTAACCCGGCCCGGGGTGGAGGGTTGCACAATTACGGTGCAGCTGTAGATGTAAGCATCCTGGATTCCCGGGGTATCCTGCTCCCTATGGGAACCGAGGTAGATCATCTGGGGCCAGAAGCCCACATCACCCAAGAGGAACAATTGGTACGGAAAGGAGTAATGACGGAGCAGGAAAGGCAGAATCGTATTCTTCTGCGGGAAGTAATGCGCAAGGCCGGATTCAAAGCCCTGCACAGCGAATGGTGGCATTTCAATTTCTGTAGTCGCAAGGAAGCCCGGCAACGTTATAAACTGATAGAATAACAGAAATGAAAGACTTACTTCCCGAAACGCTGGAGTTTATTGCAGAACATCTGCATGACGATGTTCGTTCACTGGCATTGCAGGCGAAAAAATATCCCCTTGTCGATATGCATGCGGCGGTTATCCAGATTGCCGGAAGACAAAGTATTATCCATAAACTCCCGTCCTGGTATAATACAGAAGGACTTTTGTACCCTCCACATCTTTCATTGGAACAATGTTCCTCTGAAACAACGGCTTTATATAAGAGTTCTTTGTTACAAGGAAATTCTCTGGTCGACCTGACCGGAGGTTTCGGAGTAGATTGCGCTTTTCTTTCGAAAGGCTTTAAACAAGTTACATATGTAGAAAGGCAGCAAGAGCTTGCCGATATCGTCCGACATAATTTCCAGGCGTTAGGCTTATCGCACATACAGGTGCATCAGCAGGATGGCGTCGGCTATTTGGAGAAGATGGAACCGGTGGATTGTATTTTCATGGATCCCGCACGGCGTAATCAACACGGAGGAAAAGTAGTTGCCTTGTCGGATTGTGAGCCAAATGTGGAAGAACTTCAGGAACTATTGCTGCAGAAAGCAGAAAAGGTGCTGATTAAACTTTCACCCATGCTCGATCTATCACTGGCATTACGTAATTTGCATAATATTAGCGAGATACATGTGGTTTCAATCCAGAATGAGTGCAAAGAGTTATTGTTGCTTTTACAAAGAAAGCAGACAGAAAGAGTAATGATTCATTGCCTCAACTTTACGACAGGCGGGAAACAGGTATTTTCCTTTTACAAGGAAGAAGAGACTGACTCTCCTTGTACCTATACCCATGAGTTGGGACAATATTTATACGAACCAAATGCTTCCCTGTTAAAGAGCGGAGCATATAAATGTTTGGCCGAGCGTTTCACTGTTTTCAAACTTCATCCCAACAGCCATTTATACACTTCAGATACACTGATCGACAATTTTCCCGGTAGAAGCTTTAAGATCACCGCATCAGGTTCGCTGAAAGATAAAACACTACTACCGGATAATAAACAAGCCAATCTCACGACACGGAACTTTCCCTTATCCACGGCGGAAGTAAGGAAAAGATTAAAACTGAAAGAGGGAGGTACAGATTACCTGTTTGCCACCACGCTGATGAATGGCAAGCATATTCTTATTCGCGGCCGGAAGGTTTAGTAATCCTACCGGCATTCGCCTCAAATCCTACCGGCATCCGGTTCGGATGCTACCGGGATTTTATCTGAAAGCTACCGGGATTCTTTTCATCCGTAAGTTCAATCACTCAGCTTATCCAGAAAATGTAGTGTCAAATCTTGCGTGGGTAAGTTATATTTGGCAGCTTTCGAGCTTTTCCCCACTTTAATAGTTATGGCTGTTTCCGGCAATGCCATAAACATTTCTTCGTCAGTCGTATCATCGCCAATGGCCATAATGAAATCATAATCGTCCTCTCCCATTAATCGCCTGGCTTCCGATCCTTTATTAAAATCCGGTGACTTCACTTCTACGATCTTATTGCCCTTCATGATTTGTAAATGATGCCGGGAAACCGGATTCATTAACGCATCGACCAATTGATTCACCCGTAGTTCCGCTAACCAAACATCTACGTCTCTGTAATGCCATACCAAAGCTGTATCTTTAATCTCTATATTAGATAAAGGTGTTCTGGCAGTAGCCTGCTTCATAATATTCAATATTTCTTTGTCCCATTTTATCTTAGGTGCATTCCTATGCCAGTTTCCTCCTTCTTTATAGAAGGCTCCGTGCTCGGCGGCCATTCCTATCGAAAGTTTCCCCAGCCATTTATCCAATGTATTCCGGTCTCTACCGCTACTTATGATTACCCTATTCTTTGGGTCTTCGTTCAGTTTTGCAAGCAGATCGAGTAATTCTTTGGAAGGGCTGGCGTCGCTCGGTCGCCGGTAAAAGCGCACCAGCGTTCCGTCATAGTCCAGTAAAATCAATCTTTTGCGAGCCTTTTTATATTGTTTTCTGATTATCTTAAAGTTTTTCTTTTCGACGATTTTATGTTCCAAGCCTACATTCTGCTTGCGAACCTCTTTCAGTTCTTCTACAAAATCCCGGGCCCATTGTTCCACCGTTTGTTTGAAGATTACTTTTTGCATTGATGTCAATGCTTTCAGCTGTTCCTTCTTCGACATCTTCAGCGCGGTTAGGATGGCTTGGCCTATTTCTTTCATGTCCGATGGGTTTACGATAATCGCATCGGATAATTCTACCGCCGCACCAGCCATTTCACTCAGGATCAAGACTCCCGGAGTATCATTTTTGGTAGCCACGTATTCTTTAGCTACCAGGTTCATTCCATCCCGCAGAGGGGTTACCAGCGCTATATCTGCAATGTGATAAATGGCAGCCAGCTCTTCAAAGTCGAACGAACGGTAGAAGTAATAAACCGGCGTCCAGTCAATGGTAGAGTAGGCCCCATTGATATTTCCTACCATCTGATCGATTTCATTCTTTAATTCTGCGTACATATCTACCTGATCTCGCGAGGGAGATACAATCATCACCAGAGAGATTTTTCCCTTGTATTCCGGGTAATCTTTCAGAAAGTCTTCGAAGCCGGCCAACCGTACCAGAATACCTTTGCTATAATCAAGCCGGTCTACAGAAACCATTAATTTCCCCTGTCCGAAGCTGGTTCTCAACTCTTTGGCTTTATCATGAATCTGTTTATCCTTCAGGGCATTGTGGTATTTCTCGTAATTTATTCCCATCGGGAAGGCATCTACATGAACCACCCTCCTGTCCAGTTGAATCTCATCCAACTGACATTCCAGTTTTAATACACGGTAAATACCACTGATAAAGTGACGCATATACGTATGCGTATGAAAAGCAACCAGATCGGCTCCCAATAATCCTTCGAGTATTTCGCTTCTTTCCGGCAATGTCCGGAACAATTCATAAGACGGAAAAGGAATGTGATGAAAATAACCGATACTGATGTCTGAAACTCGCTCGCGAATCATTCCGGGCACTAGCATTAACTGGTAATCCTGTACCCACACGATGTCTCCCGGCTCAATTATCTTCATCGCCTCTTCGCAAAACAACGCGTTTACCTCCTTATAGGCTTCCCAATACTCTGTCGAATAGTGTATATAATTCAGGAAATAGTGGCATAGCGGCCACAGTACGCTATTACTGTATCCCTCGTAATAGTTGGCTATTTGTTCCGGTGTGAGATATACAGGAGTAAACTTATGCTGCTTCAATTGGCGGTCAATGGCGTCTTTATCCTTTCCGGACTCCAGGTACATTCCGGGCCAACCTACCCAGTGTTTTTGCATTTTTGTTTCTAGAGAATCCAGTCCTGTGGCTACTCCTCCCTGGCTAGGTATTACTTTAAAATTATTGTTTTCCTCAACAATTTTCAGCGGCAATCTGTTAGATATGATAATAAGTTTCTTCGGCATAGGTTCAATCATAAATATCATTTATACAGATAGTAACAGGCCCCAGCAATCTTTGGTTTAATAAATAAGGTTAATAATTTTTGGGTACATGATGAATGAGAACAAAGACTTGTATAGTTTAGAGTACGGAGTAATCGGCAATTGTAAAACGGCCGCCCTGGTTTCCAAACGGGGAAGCATCGATTGGCTATGTTTTCCAGATTTTGATTCGCCTTCTGTTTTTACAAAGATACTGGACGTCAGAACCGGGGGAAGCTTTGAAATTCTGGTGACAGACGATTACGAATGTACACAAAGATACTTGAGGGGCACCAATATACTAATGACCCGCTTTACCTCTCAGGAAGGCAGTTTCGAAGTGCTCGACTTTATGCCCCGATACAAAACAATGGATGCTTATTACATCCCCGCCGAAATATATCGTTATTTCCGGGTGTTGGCAGGCCGACCTAAATTCCGGTTAAAATACGATCCGGTCATGAATTATGCGCAGGAAAAAACGATCCACCAGAAATTCCTGAACTACGTGAAAACATCTTCCAGTGTAGATAATAAAGATAACATGTATCTCTACTCCAGTTTGGACTTTGATACTATCCTTGAAGGTAAAGAGGTAGAGCTCGACCGGGAGCACTATGTTCTCTTATCCTATAACCAGAAACTACGTCCTATCAATACCGAACGGGTCTATCTCGAATATCAGCGTACCAAAGTGTACTGGCTAAACTGGAACAACCGTTCAAGGAAATTCCCTCAATTCAGCGATGAAATATGCCGCAGCCTGCTGGTGCTGAAATTAATGTCTTATCAGGATACAGGAGCCATGGTTGCCGCTCTCACTACCAGTATTCCCGAAACTATCGGCGAAGTACGTAACTGGGATTACCGTTTTTGCTGGATCAGAGATGCTTCCATGTCGATAGATACACTTATCAGAATGGGACACCAATCGGCGGCCCGTAGATTTATGAGTTTTATTAAAAGGATTCTGAAATCCAAAGCCGATTCCTTCCAGATCATGTACGGCATTGATGGCAGCCGAACTTTGAAAGAAGAAATTCTGCCTCATCTCTCCGGCTTTGAAAACTCTACACCGGTAAGGATCGGCAATGCCGCCTACATACAGAGGCAAAACGATTCGCTGGGTTATCTTATGGATGTTATATACAATTATTATATCCATTTCCCTGGTACGCTGGATGATGTAGAAGAAATGTGGGAAGTGGTAAAGAATGTTGTGAAAACCGTCATCCTCGACTGGCAAAACCCCGACCAAAGTATCTGGGAGTTCCGAAACCGTGAGAAGCATTATGTGTTTTCGAAAGTCATGTCATGGGTAGCATTGGATAGGGCTATCTCCATCGCTAACATTCTGAAACAGACCATTTATAAAGAAGAGTGGGAAGAAGAAGCAGAAAAAATAAAAAAAGAAATCTTCCTCCATGGCTGGAATCCGGAAATAGAAAGCTTTACGCAAACCTACGATAATTATGACATGGATTCCTCATTGCTCCTGATGGAGCAATACGGCTTTATCGAAGCTACGGACGAACGGTACATCAAAACGGTGAAACGTATCCAACAGGAATTATTTCATGAAGGTCTCATGTACCGATATAAAAGTGAAGATGATTTCGGTTTGCCGACTTCTTCCTTTACCATTTGTATGTTCTGGCTCATCCGGTCCTTGTATGTCATTGGCGAACAGGAAGAAGCATTGGCCCTTTTCAAAAAACAGCTTACATATTCCAACCACTTGGGATTGTTCAGCGAAGACCTGGATTTTAAAACGAAAAGGCAGCTGGGCAATTTTCCACAGGCGTATTCTCATCTGGCAGTTATCAATACTGCCTTGCTTTTCTCACAGGAACAAGAAGGAATGTACCAGGAGTTCTTGAAACCGTAATCAATAAACATCAGATACAACTATGGATACCATTACAGTCATCATTGTACTTGCAATTATTGTTTATATTGCTTTTATTATCCGGCTTATTATTTCTATTATCATCAGTTATGATAACAACAATCCTGTTCGGACCATCGCCTGGATTCTGACTGTAATTCTTCTACCCCTTATAGGTGTCCTTTTATATGTCCTGTTTGGACGGAATCTACATAAGAAGCGTTCTTATTTCAGGAAGTTAAATAAAAAGGTAAAAGAAAAAGGTGCACCCTATTTTAACTTCGAGAAAGAAGAAAGTGAATTGGTGGAAAAATACGAACGACTCAAAAATCTGCTATCCGCTCCTTTGTATCTCCCGGTGTTTCCGGGGAATAAGATCGATCTTTTTGCACACGGAAGGGAGAAATTTGCCGCCCTCTTTCCTGACTTGGAAGCAGCTAAACATCATATTCATATTCTTTATTATACGATCGGGGATGATGTTATAGGTAATAAATTCAAAGATACTCTGATTCGGAAACGAAGAGAAGGAGTGGAAGTCAGGTTGATGTATGATGAGGTCGGTTGCAATAAAGTACCAAAAAAATACTTCAAGGAGATGAAAGAAGTCGGCATTGAAGTTGTCGTCTTTTCACCGGTCCGCTTTCGCCGCTTACTGAAAACCATCAATTACCGCAATCATAAAAAAATAGTCGTCATCGACGGACGGATAGGATATACCGGAGGAATAAACGTCAAAGACGAATATATAAAAGGCGTAGACTGGGGTATCTGGAAAGATGTTCATTTACGTATGGAGGGTCCCGGCACCCAGGGATTGCAGACACTCTTTTTCATTGATTGGTTTTACGAATCGAATAAATATTTAATGGATAATCCGGAATACTATCCCCGACTGGAGCATGCTGGAGATAACTTTCTGCAAACCATTAGCGCGGAACCCGTCGGAAAGTTTGATCATATCATGAT
Source organism: Bacteroides sp. (assembly GCA_021201335.1). Lineage (GTDB taxonomy): Bacteria > Bacteroidota > Bacteroidia > Bacteroidales > Bacteroidaceae > Bacteroides. The sequence continues at coordinate 56,573 of JAJQFD010000024.1, forward strand.
GGGAATGGTGGAGGCCATTATGCAGGCCAAGAAATCCGTTTATATAGAATCACCCTATTTTGTTCCGACGGATACTTTTCTGGATGCAGTTCAGATAGTTGGCTTAAGTCAGGTGGAGATTCATCTGGTGATGCCCGAAAAGTCGGATAATCCCATGGTGCAGTATGCTTCTAATTCGTATGTACAGCAAATATTAGATGCCAATGTTATTGTCCACCGTTATGAGGCAGGTTTTATCCATTCTAAATTGATTGTGGTGGATGATGAACTCGTGATAGCCGGTTCTTCCAACCTGGATATCCGGAGCTTTGAACTGAATTTTGAAAACAATGTATTTATATATAATAAAGAAACAGCATTGAAAGCGAAAAAAATTATCCTGGACGATATTAGTAATAGCAAAACGGTTGATCCGGTCCAATGGATGCAACGACCCCGGAAAGCTAAATTTAAAGAATCATTTTATAGGCTGCTTTCTCCCCTGATGTGATGGTACACATGCCCCTATAAAAGTTTATTGACTATATTATGCTGATTTTCAAAAAACAATCGTCTTTCCATTCGTCCGCTTTGTGAAAGCAAAGTAGAAACGTTTCGGATAGATTTGATCCATTCTTTTATATGTGTAAAATTCTCTCTGGTGCTTTCTATCTCTGAGAAGCTGAAATTGGTACTAAATGTGACAAAATGCTTACTAGGTGAAGCAAAATAATTGCAGGTGAAGCCCGCATTTATAGTAGAAACATAAAAATCCATTTCACTGGCTGATCGTAAAAAAGGTTCACATGTTCCATTCAGAACTTGTTCCAGTCTTGTTAATAGATCGTTAATTTCTTCTTTCAGCTTATTTTTGTCTTCTGTATTGATTATGTGCATATTATGGAAGTTATCCACTTCTCGCACAAGTGTCCAAATCAAGGAGTTATCCCAAATGTAAAGTAACTTGTCAAAGGAGAAAGCCTTCTCTACTCTATCATGGAGCGTAGTCATTCTTGGTGCAATCTGCCACTGGGAAAAATTATTGAACTCTTCAGATCTCACAAAGCAATGTCCCCATTTAAAAAACATAAACTTCATCAATACGGGTAAATTCATATAAAATTCCATGGGTAAAATATTGAAGATCGTACCACTTTCTGTAGGTTCCCGGGTCATATCACATAGCCGATTTAAATGACAATCAATTGTTTCATAGAGAATATCTATCGAACGGAATTTCAGAGGAGACTCCAATATAAATGGTAACCATAAATATCCCGGAACCCTGTGTAATAGTTCGTCAAGTGAGATGTTAAACTCATTGGCTAATATTCCTATTTCCCGAACAGAAAAATTAACTTTCCCTGTTAGTCTTCTGGATGCAGGTTCTTTTTCAATCCGTAAGATATCCGATACTTTATCAGCGAGATCAGTTTTTCTGGATACCTTAGAGAGGAGAGCTTTGACAAATTCGTCATGCAAATCTATCTTTTTCACTGCTTCGTAGTTAAGATTATTTTTCCACTGGTATTCTGCTAAGCAATGCAAAAGAACAAAAATAAACTTGACAAGAAAAGTGTTTAACAAATTATAAACATTGATTTTTTTCCTTGATATGGTGGTATGATGATATTTCAGTCTTCTACCTTTTCAATGATAGATAAAACAGTGAAAGAAATATAACTATCGATCTTTCGTCGAAGGAAAATAAGAAAATAAAAGAGTCTGTCTATTATTCGTCTTTGACTGTGAGAACAGTAACGCAAAGTCATCTTTTATAGTTCATGGTATCAAGCTATATTTACCTCTGAAAATATTCTATAGAATTTATGTTAGCATTGGCCTATAACTAAATAGTACTCTCTTATAATCTGATCACTATCCATAGTCTTTAGTAAGAGCGATTATTTAAAAACATATTGAACTATTTAATTAGAAAGACATGAGAAGTCAAAAATATACATGGAAAAAGCAATTAACCTATGTTTTTTCCCTCCTGATTTTGTTCGCATTTTGTACGAAAACATTCGCCCAACCACTATCGCCAAGTGGTTTTCCATTTTACAGATCATTTCTTGACGGGAAGATGGATAACGTAACATTAATGGGACCCAATCCAGGGTATAGGGCTGGGGTTGACAGAAGTAATCAGGCGCATTTGGTCAAAGATCTCGGTTTACAGCTTACTTATAAAGAAAATCAGATTGGTGCCCTCTATTTGCCGCATCACCCTTTTACAACCAATGATGGTATGGTGATTGAATTCGAATATATGATGTATGGAGGTACAGGCATAACCGATGGAATTACAATGTTCCTGGCAGATGCAAATTATATTAATAGTATAAAGTATGGGGCCGAAGGAGCTGGTTTTGCCTATACACACAGATGGACAAACGATAATCTTTCCGGACAGCGGATAAGAGGTATGCAAGGAGGATATCTTTCTATTGCGTTGGATCAGGCTAATTATAAAGTAATGCGAATGGAAGGAGAGGAACAGAGAAACGGAATAGCTTATCTACGAAATGAAGCCTGGTCAACGAGCGCCAAATTAACGGAATATAATACCCATAGCAATGTTACTATTAGAGGCGCAGCCGGTCAAGGTAGAAGATATATCAATAGTAAATATACAATGGAAGATGGTTATTGGGGGTATCCGGTGCTAATTACCCGACATACAGGAGGAAAAATTGACAGTAATTTCCTGAGAAACAGCGCCGGCTTTCGATTAAGAACATCTGATGGTACATTTGAGAAATATGTTACTCCCAGAATAGATAAAGCATTTGATATCGCAGGAGGCAATACATTCAAATATCCCAGCGAACCCTCCTACAGAAAAGCGATTATTTATCTTAAGTCTAACCCGGATAATACGAGAGGAGGTTTTATAATCACTGTGGCCATACAGCACCAAACTGATACAACAGAAGTTATAAAAGATTTTGTCTACCCGGAAACGGTAACCTATATTGAGAATGGTTTACCTTCGAGGATTAATAATGGTTTTCCGGTATATTATGAGAAACCTCCTATCATTAATTATTCAGTCGACACACCCGAGAAAGTGGTAATTGGGTTTGCCGCATCAACCGGAACAAAATTAGCCTACTCAAATGTAATCAAAAACCTGCGTATCACACCTCTTTATGGGGCTGCTGCGGCTGGAGATGATATTCGTTCTCATCGAAGAGGACCCGTAACCATACAGCCTTTAGAAAATGATGTGGCTTATAAAGATCTGAATGGTATAGTGATTGCTGGTAAAGAATACCTTGATCCATCCAGCTTCAGGTTCTGGTCAGATGAATATACTTGCCTTCATGAAGACGTTGAATATTCAGTGTCTGAAGGAAAATGGGTATATGATTCCAGTATAGCAAAAGTATTCTTTTTTCCCAGAAAAGGCTTTAAAGGAGAAGTATCAATTTTCTACGATATAAAAGGAAAAGAACCTACTTATGATGACGAAAAGTTCCGTTCTTCCCTCGCAAGAATTAATATTACTATAAATGACAATCAACCCTAAACCTTACTGATCATGAAGGAAATACTTACGTCAAAACATTTTAAATGTTGTTGGCGTAAGTATTGTTATGTTTTAGAAAGCGGATATCTTCATAGATCCAACTCAATATTAATTTCCGCACCTTTCCCTGGTTCGGAATAAATATTCATGCATCCACCAAAAGCCGAAAGGCGGCTACGCATATTATTTATTCCCATCCCCATCGAGACAGTTTCCGGATTAAATCCACAACCATTGTCTACAACGGAAAGGTAAACCGTTTTTTCATCAATATTCAAGTGGACATCTATGTGGGATGCTTCGGCATGACGTAAGGCGTTATTCACCAATTCATACGCACAGCGGTAAAGTACTAATTCTTTTTCTGAATCAAACCGTCGGCCGGATTCTGTAAAATGAAAATCTACTTCGGGGATAGAACGGCAAAAATCATCCAATGCGATAGCTAATCCTTTATTGATAAGGGTAGCCGGCATGATGTGGTGCGCTACACGCCTGAGTTCAGCGATGGATTTATCGAGCATATCCAAAGCTTTAGCGAAATAATCCGCTTTGGCATTTTCAAGGGTTGAATCAGACTTCATAATACTTAGATTATTTTTTACTACTGAGAGCATGACTCCTATACCATCGTGTAAATCGCGGGCAATAATTTCCCGTTCCGTTTTTTCTGCCGCTAAGGCGGAGCGGGTAACGATAAGCTCTTTTTCCTGTTCCAGTTGCTTTATCTGTTGTTCTGCGATTTTACGTTTTTGAGTAGCCGAGCGGTGACGATAGAACAAAAGCCCTATCCCTAATAAGAAGGCAACCATAATAGCTGCTCCCAGTCCTGTATATAGCTTTCGTTCTTCCTCTAAAACAGTGATACGCATTTCTTTCTTTTCCGTTTCGTACCTGGCTTCCATATCCGCCATCAGTTCCCGGCTGGTTTGATTGGTTTTCGTTTTGATATAATTGTCATACTTCTTGAAGAACGTCAAAGCATTGTCTTTGTTTCCCAAAGCGATATTGGATTGTACGATGTTGTTCAAAAGATCGGTTCCTGTGTGAATCCCTGTAGAGTCGATGGCCCATGCCTTTAAAGCTGCTTCTTCACATTCCCGATAGCGCTTTTGAAGAAGGTAAACATTTGAAATCGAACTCCATGCGCCAGCAATCATTTTCTGATCGCCGGTTTCTTTGGCTAAATGTAAGCTTTCAGTTGCATATTTCAGTGCTTTATCATAATCATTCAAATAATCTACATAAATGGCTGACAATGCCTGTACTGTAGCTGCCTGGTATATTTTATGACCAAGCTCATAACTCAGTTTATGGGCCTTCAGCTCATATTCTAAAGCCAACTCCACTTTATCAGGTTCGTTTTCTGCGAGTTTGTGGTAAATGGCACCCAGCTCAAAATACACCTGCATCTTTCCTTCCTCATAGTCAATTTCTTCGGCCATCTCTTTGGCCTTTTCCAGGTAATAAATCACTCTTTCGTCATTTTCCATTCCTCGGTATAGGCTCGAAATGTTGGACATAATTTTAACGCAGGCTTGTTTATTTCCTATATTTTCATACACGGATAATGATTTTATGAAATACTCTAAAGCAGAAGTATATTTATCCTGGCGTGCATATAAAATTCCTATATCAGCATAGGCAACCGCCTCTTGATTCTTATCTTTTGCCTGTATCGCAAAATCAAGGGCTTTTTTATAATGGATGAATGCCGTATCATAACTTGATTTGGTACCGTAAATCCTTCCGTATATCGCATTAAATTTAGATATCATCCCTTTGTTTTTATCCTTTTCAGCCAGATCAAGTCCTTTCCTTGTATATTCTTCAGCCTTTTCCTGGTCATAAAATAGGTAGATGCTGCATATTTTAGCATAAAGATCCAATTGATCTTTGATAGACAAATCATTACTATTCAGAACGTTTACCAATGAATCAACATTGGCTGGCTGGGCTTGCACATGCAAAGGGAGTAAAAGGAAAAAGAAACCAATTAATTTCTTCATGATTTATGATTTAGGTTATAAGTTATTTAATCAGACCTTCCTTACGGGCATTGGTGATAAGTTCAACCGGATTGGATGCCTTCAGTTTTAGGTTTAGCTTTTTACGGAATGAAAGAACTGTAGAGACTTCAATTTCCATTTGTTTCGCAATTTCCGGATTACTCATTCCTTTAGATACGAATAGCAAAACTTCTTTCTCACGAGGTGTGAGATGAATAGCCATCCGGGTTGTTTTTTTGATTACCTGCTCCATCTGTTGACTGATGTATATTTCACCACACATCACGGCATTGATAGCTTCCATTACCTCGCTCACAGCTTCGCTTTTTACAATGTAGCCTGAAGCTCCATTTCGGAGCATAAGTATCACATTCGAATATTCATTATGCCCGGTTAGAGCAATGATTTTTAGGGGTGGATATCGCTTATGTATTTCTGCACAAAACACAATACCGTCGCCATCGGTCATATTTATATCGAGTAATAATACATCCGGGCAGTTGGTTGCCAATGCTTTCCGGCATGCTGATAATTGAAGTGAGGAACCTGTTACCTGCGCAATGCCCGAATTATTGATTACCGGAATTAATAATTCCACTACCATGGCATGATCATCAGCTATATGTACGTTTATCATATTTCTGCTTTTATAGTTTTCCACCGGGACAAAAGTAGATGGTAATGGACTGCAATTCATCCCCAGATGTGGGGATAAAAGTATAAAATTATCCCTTTATTTTTGCTTCAAACATAGTTTCATTTAATTTCTAACCTTATGAAAAGAAGAAAATTTAAAAACAAGAAAAACTTTTCAGGAAGCATCTTATCGGTATGTGTCTGCCTGCTTATGGGATTGTTCGCATTCACTCATATAGGATGTAGTAGTGATAAAGATGAGGAGATTGAAGTCTATAGGGTGACTTTCGATACAGATGGTGGTGCCCCTGTTCCTGCCATTCAACAGGTGGAGGCGGGTAAGATGGTAAGTGTACCTGCCACAAACCCCACTAAAGCAGGTTATGTATTCCTTTTCTGGCATTTGAGTGGAGCAACAACCGCTTATAATTTTCAGAATCCTGTCACTAGCGATATGACCCTCTACGCGAAATGGGAGGATGAGGCGCTTACTGAATATTGGCAGGTTACGTGGAACTTGGATAATGGGACATGGCCTTCAGACGATAACCACGCGACTCAGGTAGTGAAAGGTGGAACGCTTGCCGAACCAAAAGCACCGGTTAAGTCCGGTTACACTTTTGAAGGTTGGTACAAGGAACCAGCCTTAACGAATAAAGTTACTTTCCCTTATGATGTAAGCCAGGTAACCAGTGATATAACGCTTTATGCCAAATGGATAACGGACAATACCCCTGATCCTTCAGGTTATGAGATGTTTACCTCCATTTCTGGTTTAAGGTCATGGTTGGCAAGTCAGCCCGATAATACCGTAGAAACGGCTTATAAAGTAGGGCTGAAAAACGTGAATCTGGATAGTGGCAATAATTGGGGAGATTTGGGAAAAATGATAGGTCAGACTTACACAAATAAATACATCGAATTAAATTTGTTGGAATGTGCTTCTACGGCAGTTCCAGACGGTTATAAAGAGCGTGTAGGATTGACTTATTACTTTTATGGTGTATTTCTCAATTGCAAAAACCTGGTAGGTATGATATTACCCAAAAATATTAAAACTGTGGGTGTATATGCATTTTGGAAGTGTGAAAACCTGAAATCGGTTATTTTTCCCGAAGGACTTACAGAAATTCATCAGGAAGCTTTTAGAGATTGCCTGGTGCTAAGTTCAGTTGTTCTTCCAGAAACACTTGTTAGCATTGACCTGGAAGCATTTCGAAATTGCAATGAAATAAGATCCATTGCATTTCCCAGAAGTCTGAAAAATATCGGCCAAAGTGCGTTTCAGTCGTGTGGTTTAGAAACCCTCTTCATTCCTGCCACTTTAACTAATTGGGAGGGAGCTAGTTTTTTCGACAATAATCTTTATTTAACCACTGTAGTTATGGAAGAAGGATTGGAAGTGATCGGGTCAGGCCTGTTCTCCGGATGTCGTAAACTTGAATCGGTGACCTTACCCCAAAGCCTTACATCCATCCCACAAAATATGTTTAAGGATTGTAAAGCGCTAACTAAATTGGAGATACCTGCCAAAGTTAGCTCCATCGGTAGCTCTGCATTTTATAACGCATTTCCTTCAGGTAGTACTATAATTATGCATCCGGCCGTACCTCCCACCTTGGGATACCGTCCTTTTGAATATGCTGGTGTGGTAAGTATTCAAGTGCCGGCAGCTAGTGTGAATGCGTATAAAACTGCCTGGAAAGAGTATGCCAGTTTGATTATGGCGAAAACAGATTGACTTACTTTTGGAAGATAGCTTTTGAATAAAAGTTATTAACTCATTTTCTTAACTAAAATTCCCAAAACAATTTAATTAAACATCTGTGGGACGCTTCGTAAAGCGCCCCACAGATTAGTTCGGGCGTCCAAATGTATCACAAACTTGTGACGCCCTCTTTCGCAAAAACCATCTTGAAATAACTACATCGTTAAAAGTGTTCCTATAACTGCTCCCACGATGAAGCTAATTGAACCAATCAAAATTTTCTGAATTAACTGCCACGTTTCTTCGCTTGTCATAAAAGTAGGTTGTTTTTAATGATTAATTGATAATTTTAAATATTCGTGTTGGCCAACAACGATTTTTCATATATGTTCCTGTTAAATTAGTAATCTATATCTTTACAAGTGCCCACGTATTTCACGATCGTTTCCACTTGTGCCGGTGTTAACATGTTCTGTGCTGCACTATAACCTAAGTGTGATAGCTCAGCATGTAATCTGGCGTTATTTATTATCCAATGCCGTAAATTCCTACGCGCGCAATCGGGACTCAGTTCTGGCATAAGACAGACTGCCAGTTCTTTTTTTGAGTAAGCTCTTATTCTCATATCTGTATTATTTAATCGTTTATTGTTGTTTTGATAATACAAAGATAATACTAAATGATCATTTATGAAAATAATTATGCGATTATTTTTCTTTTCATTGATAATTTATAAACATTCTAAATAAGAGAATTGAATATTTTGCTTGTATATAGCTGATTTAAAGTATTTTATATAACTTAAATCTCTCAAAATAAAAACTATTTATATATCTGAATATTGAAATTGAGTGTGAAAAACAAAGTTTTTGTTTAGGAGGTGATCATTAATTTGGTGTTTGAGCAGATTGAAATACTGGTTTTGAAAAGAAGGAGAGAATTTTGTTAACCAAATGCATGTTCATTGTTTAACAAGGTGAGGTGGATCATTAAACAAGCGAAGGTGGTTTGTTAACTGAGAAGGGACTGCTTGTTAACTGAGAGAGGGATGTTTGTTAACCCCTGAAAACAAATATATTTGATTGATTTTCAGTAGAAATTCGAAAATGAACACAAAAAAACCACGAATTGATTTGTCTTCAATTCGTGGCTATAAGTTTTTAAATTAAAAGATAAAACTGTAGTAAGTAGGTGCTTTATGCGGCAGGATCTATAAAGCCGCCTCCACCATCATTTCCACCGTTACCGCCGTTCTGATCATCGTCGTCACCGTTGTGGCCGCCGTTATCGGAACCGGTACCGTCTGTGTAATCCGTATCTGGTATGGAATAAGATTGAATGGAGGTTTTTTCCAGCATATCTCTTAAAGCTTCACCGGGGGTGAAAACAATTCTCCGACGATAAATTGTATTCGCGGTGGCGTCAGCACGAGTGTCTGCTGCTTTTGCACGGATAGCAGGACGGAAGGTTCCAAAGTCGCCTAATTCTACACTCATCCCCTCTTCCAGCATGTTGACCATTGCATCAATCACTCCCGCCACTACCTGCTGGACAATGCCCCGGTGGGCTCCGCAGATCTGACTTACTAATACCAGAAGTTTTTTATTACTTATTTTACCACTCACTACGGATCGAACAACATACTTTTCCGCCTTAGTCGGATCGAATCCGAACACTCGTTTAGTTACAACTGTTTTTAATGACATTTTTTTAGGTTTTTGTTAAATGAATAATTTGTTTCTCTCTTTTTGGATGATCATGATCATTTTTGAATTCACCAGCAAAGATAAAAGAGAGAAAATTAGCCATGTCCGCAAAATGTCGCAAAAAGTCGTATTTGTCGAAGAATGCTTAATTTTGTCGCAGAAAGTCGGTAAAGAGACCCCAAAAGGTTCTTTATTACTTGAGTGAAAGAAGTAAGCAGTGTGGATGGAGTAATAGTAACTATGAATTTAATAAAGAGAAGACTGAAAGCCTGACAGATTTAGCCCATGGGTAAGCGAGCTCTGCAATCGCAACCCAGTCATGTTCGGAAGAGTTAAAGACGTTAAAATCTTTAAGAAATCCCGCAGGGATTGCATGTGCATAACCGTGGGATGGATATCCCA
>JAJQFD010000017.1 GCA_021201335.1 Bacteroides sp.
TTATTTAACATTCCTAGAAATTAAAATTATAGATATAACTTATTGATTTACTTCTATTTTTACGATGGATTATAAGAATAATAACGAACATTCAGCAAAATGCTTTAACTTTGTGAAACAATTCTTTTTTTTTGAATTGTTTTTTTAATGTATTTTTGTCGCAAAATGAAAGCAATAGTATGAGAACGTTGGGTACGCTACTGATCTTTATTTTTCTTTTTTCAATTAATTTTGTTAACGGGCAGAATAGAACGCGGCACGGATTAACGAAGAGAACTCTGAAGACGGAATTAAAAAGAGATACTACAACTCGGAGTTTGTTATATGATTATTATTTCGGAGGGGTTGATTCTCTGTATAGTGATTATTTTTATCTGTATCGTGTTCGGACAGATCCTAATTATTATCGTCTGTTTGTTCCCATGACTTTTTATTATTCACCGATGAACCAGCTTTCCACCTCATTATGGAAATTTAGAAGTCCTTATGAGCAGGATCCTCAGGAGGTGGCTGATAAGCTTTTGCCTTTTGATAAAAGCAAATATACCAAAATTAAGCGTACTAATAAGCAAGTAGATCGTGTTTTATTGGATTTCTATCTCGACTATCCGCAATTAGTTGTTTATACAGAAAATGAAATTGAAAATAAAAAAACATTCCGGGAAGATATCGGAACAAAAATACCCACCAAAACATCTATATTGGCATTATTTAAACCGGATATTGTGGATGTTAATGCTCGAGCCGACATGGTTATTTATAAACCTAATTTCTGGACGAATGGAGGAAATGGTTCATTGCAGTTTACCCAAAATTATGTTTCTACCAACTGGTACAAAGGAGGTGAGAGTGCCAACTCTTTAGTGGGGAATTTACAATTATTTGCTAATTATAACGATAAAGAGAAGATACAGTTTGAAAATTTGTTTGAAGCCAAAATGGGCTTTAATACCGTTTCGGGTGATACTGTTCGAAAATATAGAATAAACACAGATGTACTTCGGTTATTTAGTAAATTAGGTTTTCAAGCTGCTACCAATTGGTATTATACCATTTCGGGAGAAATAAACACTCAATTTTTCAATAACTATAAATCCAACTCAAACGATTTGGTCTCTTCGTTCCTTGCGCCGGCCAACGTGGCATTTAGCATTGGTATGGATTATAAACTGAAAAAGAATAATATAAATCTTTCTGTCATTATTTCGCCGGGAGCTTATAGCATGAAGTATGTGGGTAACAGCAAAGTGGATGAAACACAGTTTGGCCTGGAAGAGGGAGATAAATTTCTGCATGATATCGGTTCTCAATTGCAATCAACATTAGCGTGGACAATTATTCCTTCAGTAACCCTCAATTCCCGTTTTTCTTATTTTACCAATTACGAAAAGGTAGAAGCTGAATGGGAGAACACCTTTGATTTTGTACTGAACCGATATTTGTCAACCAAATTGTTTGTACATGCGCGATTTGATGATGGAGCAAAAAAAGTAGAAGGTAAGAGCTATTTCCAATTAAAGGAAATGCTGAGTTTTGGCATCAATTATAAATGGTAATTATCAGCTATAGGATTGGAAATAAAAAAAATAAAAGATAAATCCTCAACAAAAAATCCCAGCTAATAACAGTTGGGATTTTTTGCTAAGATTATTTGAAAGTAATGCTTATGACATGTGTATCACTTTAATTACTTTTCTGTTTTTTGTTTGAATCTTTATTCTCTTTGGTGCCGCGTTGCGGTCTGTTTTTTTTGAGTGATTCGTATTTTTCTTTTTGCTCTGTAGTTAAAATAGCTTTTATCTCTTCGTCATTTTGTTTCATTTCCCTTTTTTGTCCTTTTCCTTTTTGCTGGTCGGAAGAGTTTTGAGCGGATGATTGTTGAGATTTCCTTTGCGATTCTCGTTCCTGTGCCTGTTTAAGATAAATTGCTTTTACTTTCTTTTCCTGCGAACTATCCAGGTTAAGTTCTTTCTTTAACATCTCTGTTTGCTTGGTTGCCATTTCTTCGGCCGAAAATTCTTTTCTTTCACCCTTTTCTCTATTTTGGGCTGACATACTGAGGGCTATACCCATAAAAGCAATAAAAAGTACTGATTTTGTTCGTTTCATTTTACATTATTTTAATTATTACTTCTGAATGGTTATTTTGTTTCCAGTTAATAACCAATGACAATATTAATTCATTATTATACAAAAGAAAAAAAACTTCAACAGATGATTATTAATTCTCTGCCAATTCACTTTTTTTATCGACGAACATATGGGTGTTGTTGGATGAGCAATCATTTAGAATAATCCACATTGCAAACTTTCGTGTCAATCAGTTGAGGTTGTGTTTGTCAATAGTAGAGAAGAATGTAAGAAAACATGGGCTTTTGATGTCAATTAATAGAAGCTAATACTTCTTTGTGTAACAAAATGAAATAGATTCTCCGTTAACGACAACAGAATATCTAGTAGCCATTTTTTCTCTGATTGAAAAATAAATCTTAAAAGACCAATTTATATCCTATAAAAAAGAGTGGAACGCTTTTTTCTTCGCAAATTATAATTAAATTTGCCGCGATTTGTAATGTTCAGTTTGCAAAATGGCAAATATTATAACCCATCAAGGTATCGTGGAAAACATAAGTGGTTCGTGTATTACAGTAAGAATTGTACAGGCTTCGTCATGTGCTTCTTGCAGTGTAAAAGGGCATTGTTCATCCGCAGATAGCAAAGAAAAAATAATTGAAATTAATACCCTTCCAATTCATCCTTATCAGGTTGGTGAGAAAGTTACGGTGGTGGGACAAACCTCTATGGGGATGATAGCTGTATTGCTGGCCTTTATCATTCCTTTTTTTATATTAATCATTTCTTTATTTATTCTGATGTCAGTGACTGGTAACAATGAACCTGTTTCCGGAGGAATTTCTTTGGCATTGCTTATACCTTATTATATAGTGTTGTGGTTGAACAAAAACAAAATAAAAAAGAATTTTTCATTTTCAATTAAACCGATAAATTGTTAATTTATGAATTTGATTCTGATTGCAGTTCTTTCTTTGGGAGCGATTGCACTTGTCATTGCCTTGATCTTGTATGTAGCTTCCAAAAAATTTGCTGTGTATGAAGATCCGCGAATTGCACAAGTGGCCGAAATACTTCCTCAGGCCAATTGCGGGGGATGTGGTTACCCCGGATGTGGTGGTTTTGCAGATGCTTGTGTAAAAGCAAATACCCTGGATGGTAAATTTTGTCCGGTAGGTGGAAGTGAATTGATGACCCGTATTGCTTCTCTGTTGGGACTTGACGCTGATACGGCTGAACCTATGCTTGCTGTGGTAAGATGCAATGGTTCCTGCTCAAAGCGTCCTCGTACTAATATTTACGATGGTGCTCCCAGTTGTGCGATTGCATCTGCTCTTTACAGAGGAGAGACGGGTTGTAGTTATGGTTGCCTCGGGTGTGGCGACTGTGTGTTATCCTGTCAGTTTGATGCAATTCATATGAATCGGGAAACAGGTCTTCCTGAAGTTATAGAAGATAAATGTACAGCCTGTGGCGCTTGTGTGAAAGCTTGTCCGCGTTCAATCATCGAATTGCGTGTCAAAGGAAAGCGTTCACGTAGAGTATATATTTCATGTGTGAATAAGGATAAAGGAGCGGTGACCCGTAAAGCTTGTCAGGTAGGTTGTATAGGTTGTGGCAAATGTGTAAAGACCTGTCCGTTTGAGGCTATTTCATTGGAAAATAATCTGGCATATATTGATTATAATAAGTGTAAGTTATGCCGTAAATGCGTGGAAGTATGTCCACAAAATACAATTGTAGAAGAAAACTTCCCTCCCCGCAAACCGAAAGAAGACACAAAAGTAACAGCTTCGGCTGAAGCATAAGAACAAGAATCATAAATAGATAAAATACATAAATTGTATGTTGAAGACATTTTCTATTGGCGGTGTTCATCCACCCGAAAATAAACTTTCAGCAAATCAGAAAATAATGGTGGCAGAAGTCCCGACGCAAGCAATTATCATGCTTGGACAACATATCGGAGCCCCGGCAAAACCTGTAGTAAAGAAAGGGGATGTGGTGAAAGTAGGTACTGTGATTGCTGAATCAAATGGTTTTGTTTCTGCACCTGTTCACTCTTCTGTAAGTGGTAAAGTGACGAAAGTTGACAGTTTTGTAGATGCCAGCGGATATGCTAAACCAGCTATATTTATTGATGTGGATGGGGACGAATGGGAAGAAGGTATTGACCGTACTCCAGAAATAACGAGAGAGTGTGACCTGAGTTCAGAGGAGATTGTACAAAAAATTGCAGCAGCGGGTATTGTTGGACTAGGAGGGGCTTGTTTTCCTACTCATGTAAAATTAACACCGCCTCCGACCTTTAAAGCAGAATGTATTATTGTGAATGCCGTAGAGTGTGAACCTTACCTGACTTCAGACCATCAGTTAATGATGGAGCATGCGGAAGAGATTATGGTTGGTATCAGCATACTCATGAAAGCCGTTAAAGTAAATAAAGCATTCATTGGAATTGAAAACAATAAACCAGATGCCATTGAATTAATGAATAAAGTAGCTGCTTCTTATTCAGGGATTACTGTTGTTCCATTGAAAGTATTGTATCCGCAGGGTGGAGAAAAGCAGCTGATCGATGCCGTTATTTCCCGCCAGGTGGCCAGTGGGGCATTACCTATTTCTGTGGGGGCTGTTGTGCAAAATGTAGGAACGGCTTTTGCTGTCTATCAAGCAGTACAGAAAAATAAACCTTTGTTTGAAAGAGTGATAACAATTACTGGTAAGTCAGTGAGCAAACCCTCTAATTTAATGGCTCGTATCGGTACGCCTGTTCAGCAACTCATTGATGCTTGTGGCGGTTTGCCGGAAGATACCGGAAAGGTAATTGGTGGAGGGCCCATGATGGGTAAAGCATTGGTAAATACGGATGTTCCTATGACCAAAGGAAGTTCGGGCATCCTGATCATGAATAAAAAAGAGGCAAAACGGAATGAAGCAAAAAGCTGTATCCGTTGTGCCAAATGTGTAGGAGTTTGTCCAATGGGGCTGGAGCCTTACCTGCTTTCTGTTTTGGCGGAAAATGGAGACTTTGAGAGAATGGAAAAAGAAAGAATTATGGATTGTATTGAATGTGGCTCCTGTCAGTTCACTTGTCCGGCCAGGCTTCCTTTATTGGATTATTGTCGGTTAGGTAAAGCGAAAGTTGGTGGTATGATTCGCGCACGACAAGTTAAAAAATGATACGTATGGAAAATAAATTAATTGTATCTCTTTCGCCCCACGTACACAGTGGAGACAGCATACAAAAAAATATGTATGGCGTACTCATTGCGCTCATCCCTGCATTTATTGTATCGCTTATATTTTATGGGTTGGGCGCTTTGATTGTTACAGCTACTTCAGTACTGGCCTGTGTGTTTTTTGAATGGGCCATTGCTAAATATCTCATCAAGAAAAACACTTCCAGTATATTCGATGGTTCTGCGGTTATTACCGGTGTACTGCTGGCTTTTAATTTACCCTCTAATTTACCTATCTGGATTATTATAATAGGTGCCTTGTTCGCTATAGGTGTCGGAAAAATGTCTTTTGGAGGTTTAGGAAACAATCCGTTTAATCCTGCATTGGCCGGACGTGTTTTTTTGCTTCTTTCTTTTCCTGTGCAAATGACTACCTGGCCAAAACCAGGGCAACTAGCTTCTTATATTGATGTAGAAACAGCGGCGACTCCTTTGGGATTAATGAAAAGTTTAATTCACAATGATCCGAATGTAACATTGGCGGATATACCCACTGCCTTTAATTTATTTATTGGTAATAATGGCGGTTCGTTAGGAGAAATCAGTGCATTAGCTTTGTTGATTGGTCTTGTTTACATGTTATGGAAAAAGATAATTAGCTGGCATATACCTGTTTCAATCATTCTGACTTTATTGGTCTTTGCCGGTATTATGCATCTGGTGAATCCTGCAATTTATGTATCTCCCCTGACTCAACTGTTAACAGGAGGTTTGTTGCTGGGTGCTATTTTTATGGCTACCGATTATGTAACTTCTCCGATGAGTAAAAAAGGAATGTTGATTTATGGAATTAGTATTGGAGTTCTTACCGTTGTTATTCGTTTGTTTGGTGCTTATCCGGAGGGTATGTCTTTTGCCATTCTAATTATGAATGCATTTACTCCTATTATTAATATGTATTGTAAACCGAAACGCTTTGGGGAGGTGGCTAAGAAGAAATGAAGAAATTAGAATCATCTTTAATAAACATGTTGCTGGTACTTACTGCAGTTACAGTAGTTGCAGTAGGGCTTCTAGCTTATGTAAATGAATTAACTCAAGGTCCTATTGCAGAGGCCAACATGAAGACATTAAATACTGCCTTGAAAAGTGTTGTTCCTGAGTTTACCAATAACCCGGTAGAGGAATGTGATACCATCTTTGAAGAAAAGAATGGCAAAAAATATGTGAAGTTTATTGTATATCCTGCTAAGAATGGCGACAAACTGGTAGGTACTGCGGTTGAAGCCAGTTCATTAGGCTTTTCTGGAGAATTGAAGGTTTTAGTGGGGTTTGATGCGGAAGGTAAGATTTTTAATTATTCGTTGCTTGCGCATTCGGAGACACCTGGACTTGGATCGAAAGCTGATGTTTGGTTTAAAGAAGGAAACCGGGGAAGTATCATTGGAATGAATCCCGGTGCTGCACCTTTGGCAGTTACAAAAGACCAAAACGGTCAGATTGATGCTATTACAGCTTCTACCATTACATCTCGAGCATTCCTGAATGCTGTGAATGCAGCTTATGCTGCCTATAGTGGAAATCCGGATGGTGCCACTTCAGCTTCTCAGAAAGCTTCTTCAGGAACAGATGCTGAAACTGCAGCCACAAAACAAGCTACTGACTCGAGTACTTCAGCAACTCAGCAAACTCCTGACGGTAAGACTGCTGCAACAACTCAAGTGGAACAAACTGATTCACTCAGTACAAAATAAAGAAAGGAGTATATAATATGAATAATTTAAAAGTATTGACCAACGGAATTATTAAGGAAAATCCGGTATTTGTACTTCTCCTTGGGATGTGCCCTACATTGGGAACAACTTCATCAGCCATTAACGGAATGGGAATGGGATTGGCAACCTTATTCGTGTTGTTATGTTCCAATGTTGTTATTTCGTTGATTAAAAATCTGATACCTGATATGGTACGTATTCCGGCTTTTATTGTCGTAATCGCTTCTTTTGTGACTTTATTGCAAATGATTATGCAAGCCTATGTTCCTGATTTGTATGCTACATTGGGGTTATTTATTCCATTAATTGTAGTAAACTGTATTGTGTTGGGACGTGCGGAGGCATTTGCTGCTAAAAATAATTTATTTGTTTCTGCTATGGATGGTATAGGAATGGGACTTGGTTTCACTTTTGCCCTTACTTTACTGGGAGCTACGCGTGAATTCCTGGGTACAGGTAAAATCTTTAACTTGGCTTTGATACCGGAAGAATATGGTATGCTGTTGTTTGTGCTGGCACCAGGAGCATTTATAGCTTTGGGTTATCTGATTGCTTTGATCAATCGTATTCGTAGCTAGTTGGGGTAAACATTCAAAATTAAAAGGAATTTGTTATGGAATACATTCTTATATTTATATCAGCCATTTTTGTAAATAACATTGTGTTGTCTCAGTTCTTGGGGATTTGTCCGTTTCTGGGTGTTTCCAAGAAAGTTGATACGGCCATTGGTATGAGTGCAGCAGTTGCATTTGTATTAACAATAGCAACGATCGTAGCATTCCTGATCCAAAAATATGTATTAGATGCTTTTGGGTTAGGCTATTTGCAGACAATTACTTTTATTCTTGTTATAGCGGGATTGGTGCAGATGGTGGAAATTATTTTGAAAAAAGTTTCACCGGCACTTTACCAAGCTTTGGGAGTATTTCTTCCTTTAATAACAACTAACTGTTGTATATTAGGCGTTGCCATTCTGGTTATTCAAAAAGATTATAATTTGCTGACCGGAGTAGTATATGCATTCTCTACTGCAATCGGTTTTGGTTTGGCTTTAATCCTATTTGCAGGATTGCGTGAACAAATGAGTCTGGTTAAAATTCCAAAGGGAATGGAAGGAACACCCATTGCCCTTGTTACAGCTGGTTTATTAGCTATGGCATTTATGGGCTTTTCAGGCGTAGTTTAAGATATCTTTTAACTTTTTAGTGTGATATATTTTTCCTAGAGTTATTTTTTTCCATATATTTTTTTACCTTTGCGGTGATTTAGGACTTGAAACTCACATAGAAAATATGGCAAAACGAATATTGGTAACAGGCGGTACAGGATATATCGGGTCTCATACAGTAGTTGAATTACAGAATTCCGGGTATGAGGTAGTAATTATTGATAACCTGTCCAATTCAAACATTGACATTGTAGATAGTATTGAGAAAGTATCAGGCATACGTCCGGCTTTTGAAAGAATCGACTGTTTGGATTATCCGGCATTGGATGCTTTATTTACTAAGTATACCAATATTGAAGCCATTATTCATTTTGCAGCTAGCAAAGCTGTGGGCGAATCGGTAGAAAAACCATTGCTATATTATCGTAATAATTTGGTTTCTCTGATCAATCTCCTTGAATTAATGCCTAAATATGCTATTAAGGGTATTGTTTTCTCTTCTTCCTGTACCGTTTACGGTCAGCCGGATGAATTACCGGTAACAGAGAAAGCACCTATTAAAAAGGCAGAATCCCCGTATGGAAATACGAAACAAATCAATGAAGAAATTATTCAGGATACTATAAAATCCGGTGCTCCGATCCAGGCAATTTTATTGCGTTATTTCAATCCGATCGGTGCACATCCTACTGCTCTACTTGGGGAATTACCCAATGGAGTTCCTCAAAATTTGGTTCCTTATCTTACACAGACTGCGATTGGTATTCGCGAAAAGTTAAGTGTATTTGGTGATGATTATAATACGCCAGATGGTTCTTGTATCCGTGATTTTATCAATGTGGTGGATTTGGCTAAAGCACATGTTGTAGCTATTGATCGCATTTTGGAAAACAAACAAAAAGAGAAAGTAGAAGTATTTAACATCGGTACCGGACGTGGATTGTCTGTGCTCGAATTGATTCATGCATTCGAAGCAGCAACAGGCGTGAAACTAAGCTATCAGATTGTCGGTCGTCGAGCCGGCGACATTGAACAAGTCTGGGCTGATCCTGAATATGCCAATAAAGAATTAGATTGGAAAGCAGAAACGAGTATTGAAGAAACTTTACGTTCGGCGTGGGAGTGGCAATTGAAACTCCGCGAACGAGGAATTCAATAGAATTTTTGCTTTCATTAACACTATAAGACTAAACAAACGAAGCCGTTCGTTTGTTTAATATGTGCAGATCGGCTGATACGGCTTAAATGTATGCGAATACACAGAGCTGTTACTTATATCTCCCGATATAGACAGTTGATTGCATAGTAGTTTTGTCGTGTTTTATTTTGTGTTTGTGTTGTGGCGGTACTGCGATGAGAATCGTGGTACCGTTTTTTTGTCACATACAAAAAAGCAGACCCGGAAGTCTGCTACAAAAAAATACGATAGTCAATAGACTCTTTTTTCTTTTCATCAAAAGCATACAAAGCTGCCGGATTGTAGGTGCTTGAGTTCTTTGTCTCATCCAATTGCACAATATAACCACTGGCTATCATTTTCCGTTGGAAGTTCCGGCGGTCATATGCTTTATCTAATAAGATCTCATATATTTTTCGTAATTCACTTAAGGTGAATTTCTCAGGAAGCAACTCCTGACCAATGGGTAATAGTTGGGCTAATGCCCGGATCATTTTGAGTGCAGTTTTAATAATATCTTCATGATCTGAATAGAGGGGAGGAAGGTGATGAATATCATACCATTTGGAGGATTTACCTTCCACTTTTGATAACTCCACCTCCTCGTATCGCACTAATGCATAGTATCCCAGACTTACGAATCTTTGCATTAACCAGCTCCCACCTTGTCCATAAGTGGATAAAAGTTCATTTTGGTCCATCTTGGTTCGATTGGGATCCGAAAAAAGATGGAACTGCTTTAAATAAATATTAGTAAGTCCCGTCCAGGCATGAAGTACCCGGTAAGCCGCTTCATCCGCACTTTCTTTTTTAAGCATGAAGCCACCGGGAAGTTGCCAAAGGTCACTGACATTAAATTTATTGAGAAGAACTTGAATTTTCTTTTTATGAAAACTCAGAATAACGCAATCTACCGAAAATCCCGGATGTATACTCTCTGTTGAATAAGGTAGAAGATCCAAATAATCCTTTTTCATTTCGTTGCTGTTGAGTATTTGCTAAACCATTACTTATTGTCTTAGCAAAGGTATGAAAAAGAAACCATCAATTCTGCGTTAAAAAGACGCATGTTTTATGTTTGACAACACATCTGCGTTAAAAAGACGCAGATATATTTGTTTATTTCAATAAAAAGAGAAATATTTGCGTCATTAAGACGCAGAAATAAGAAAAGAAACTTAAAGAAATAGCATGAAAAAGATTATTTTATCTTTATTAATTATGGGTGCTTTATATAGCTGCCAGACACCAGGCAAAGAAAATTATGTGATGGTGGAAAATGAAAATGGTCCCACCTTGGCTTACTCTCCCGAATCGGGAGTAGGAATTCTGACAATTGATGGATTAAAGTTTAAAGACCTCAATAAGGACGGTAAACTGGATAAATATGAAGACTGGAGATTGCCGGTAGAAGAACGGGCCAAAGATCTTGCATCGAAAATGTCGATTGATCAGATTGCGGGTTTAATGCTTTACAGTGTTCATCAATCTATTCCCGCTGCTGAATCAGGTTTCGGTTTCGGAACATACAATGGAAAAGCATTCTCATTAAGTGGAGCTAATGCCTGGGATCTGACCGATGAACAGAAGAAATTCCTTCGGGATGACAATCTTCGTCATGTGTTAATTACGAATGTTGAGAGTGCTGAAGTTGCGGCTCGCTGGAATAATTCTATGCAGGCTTTTCTGGAAGGAATCGACCTGGGTATTCCCGGAAATACCAGTTCTGATCCACGACATACCTCCAGCAGTAATGCCGAGTTTGTGATTAGTGCCGGAGGCGTCATGTCTCTTTGGCCACGTGAACTGGGACTGGCTGCTACTTTTGATCCGGAAGTAGTACGACAATTCGGAGAGATTGCTTCTGCTGAATATCGTGCATTAGGGATCACCACTGCCTTATCACCACAGATTGACCTGGCCACCGAACCTCGGTGGTACCGGCTAGGAATGACCTTTGGAGAGGGTACAAAGTTGGTTACTGATTTAGGAAGAGCGTATATAGATGGTTTCCAAACATCTACCGGAAAATATGAAATATCCGATGGTTGGGGTTATAAAAGCGTGAATGCTATGGTAAAACACTGGCCCAGTGGTGGACCGGAAGAAGGTGGCCGTGACGGACATTGGGCATACGGTAAGTTTGCTGTTTATCCTGGAAATAACTTTGAGGAACACCTCAAACCATTTACGGAAGGAGCATTTAAATTAGATGGCAAAACCCAGATGGCATCTGCCGTGATGCCTTATTATACCATTTCTTATGATCAGGCTACTGACGGAACAAACTATGGTAACGGTTTCAGTAAATATATTGTAACAGATCTGTTGCGTGAAAAGTACGGTTATGACGGTGTGGTTTGCACCGACTGGCTTATTACAGGTGATGAAGGTGAAACACCCGATTTTTTTGCAGGTAAACCTTGGGGAGTTGAAGCAATGTCGGTTGCTGAAAGACATTACATGATCATTAAAGCCGGATGTGATCAATTCGGTGGAAATAATGAGAAAGGTCCAGTACTTGAAGCTTACGAAATGGGAGTGAAAGAATTTGGCGAAACCTATATGAGAGCTCGCTTCGAACAGTCTGCGGTCCGGTTACTAAAAAATATCTTTCGCTTAGGTTTGTTTGAGAATCCTTATCTTGATCCCAAAGAAAGTGCTTCGATTGTGGGAAATCCCGAATATATGCAGGCCGGATATGAAGCCCAGCTCAAATCAACAGTTTTGCTGAAAAACAAAAACAATGTTCTTCCTATCCGCGAGAAGAAAACTGTATTTATTCCGAAAAGCTATCAGCCTGTTACTAAGAATTTTTGGGGACAATGGACCGAAGCAAAATTGGATTATGCTGTGAATCCGGAAATTATTGCTAAATACTATAACATCACAACGAATCCATCGGAGGCAGATTTTGCCCTTGTTTTTGTAACTAATCCACAAAGTGAGAACGGAGGATATTCTATTATTGATCGTAAAATGGGAGGCAATGGATACATACCTATCTCTTTACAGTATAATCCTTATACAGCTACCACTGCCCGTGAACATAGTATTGCCGCAGGCGATCCGGTTGTTGACCCAACCATAACCAACCGTTCTTATCAAGGAAAGTCTACCCGTATCAGTAATACAAACGATCTGGATGTTTTGCTCACTACCCGCCAGATGATGGGTGATAAACCGGTTATTGCTGTGATTGATATATCTAACCCGATGGTATTCCATGAATTTGAACCGATGGTAGATGGTATTATTCTTCGTTTCGCTGGTTCTGGTCAGTCTGTTTTGGATATTATTTCGGGTAAATATGAACCATCTGGTTTGTTGCCCATCCAGATGCCTGCCGATATGTTGGAAGTTGAAAAGCAACGTGAAGACGTTCCTCATGATATGAAATGCCATCAGGATACCGAAGGAAATATCTATGATTTTGCTTTCGGCCTTAACTGGAAAGGAGTCATTCAGGATACCCGTACAGAGAAATACGGAAGAAAGATGACCAATTAACCTTTTTATAAAAACTATTTTAATACTAAGAAACATGACGATGAAAAACATTTCCCGGGCTCTCATTTTAGCCCTGATTTCTGCCATGGGTTTCACAACAACTATGGCTCAGAACAGTGAACAAACGGTTAAAACGGATACAGTATCTGCTCCGAAAGCGGGAGAAACTGCCAATGTAATGTTGAATGCATCAGCAGATGATGGTCCACGTGTGGTAAACATAGGTTTGCCTGCCAGCGTAGGAGGTACCACTATTCTTGAAAACGGTCTGCCTGTTACCTATGATTACATAGGATTGATGCCGACTTCCGTATGGCGACAGGATGCTGGAATTGGTAAATTTGAAGTCCTGAATGTGGCACAAACCGCTCTACTGGCAAGTGATGTAGGTGTTTCAGTAAGCACATATACAAACCGAGGGACAGATAAATTCCGGGGTTCAGCGGCGTTCAGCACGAACTCATTTGGCCTTTTGCGAGGGGATGTGGGTATTAGTGGACCACTTAAGAATGGATTCCAATATTCTCTAACAGCTTTTGTAAATATGGACCCGGGTACTTATCGCTCCAATGTATCTACTTTTATGGATAAGACTCAAATCTATAAAGGTGTACTTAATAAAAAATATAAATCCGGTCAGATCGGTATTCAATATAAGTTTGCTTATAGTGAAGCTATTAGTGCTAAGCAAAGCCCTTATATCTATCGTTCTAATGGAAAAGTTGATGCATTGGATGGTTTCCGTATCGGTCGGGATGCTTACTTGGAACAATCAGGCAAATTACATGTCATTGATCCGTTAACAGGTAAGGAAGAAGTATGGGATGCCATGAAAGATTTATCGAGTACTTCTCATGTTATTGACCTGTTTGGAGACCATAAATTCAACAATGGAATGGTATTGGATTACACCCTGCGTTACCATTATGCCAAATCGGGTATGTATAATCCGTATCTTACTACTATCTCCCCCAACACGATTACCCAAGATGCAAACGGTAATCCGGTATATGACTATTATTATGCCAATAATCAGGATCCGTATGGTTCAGCAAACCTGTCAGCTTATACGGGTGAATACGTCCAGAATGGGATGATGATTGCCGTACCAAGCTCCGTAAAGAACACAGTGATGGCACGTTTTGAATTAAGCAAAAAGACCCATAAACACCATTGGATGGTCGGTTTTCATAACTGGTATTATAATGCAGATAAAGTGACGATGGCTACCTATAATTATATGTTCGAGGTTGCTCCCAATCCGAAAGGGCTTGTTAGCAGTAAAACCGATGAACATGGTAACCGTAATTATAATGCAGCAATGCAGTATTATAACGGGATAGATAATAAAATGGCTTTGGTTGCAACTGAAAGATGGACACCTAACCGCAAACTGGAACTTGACTTAGGTACCCGTTTGGAGTGGCAGCGAATTGACGGTGACTGGTATTCGGCAGAAGATCGGAAAGCTGCTCCGGATGCTACGTGGATTTCCGGTAATACAACGGATGTGAAGAAGAACTGGTTCAATGTAAATTTTACAGCCAATGCTACTTACAAAGCATTTAAGAATGCAGGCTTCTTGGGTGAGCTTATGTACATACAGCAAGCCGGAAAGCTGAGTTCTTATGCCGGAGCCGATGACCCTAACATCGAAAAATGTGAGATACCGGGATTTTCAATTGGGGTGTATTACAACAATCCATTTATAAGTGTCGTTTCGAAAGTAACCAAAATCGAACGTACTAACTTCAAGAATAACTCAACCTTTAATGCCACCTGGACGGATGCCAATTATCCGGGTGAAACTTTTTCGGCTACTACTAAACAAACCAGTAGTTATGATGTAAGTACGATCGGATGGACAACAGACGTGTTGATTTCTCCGTTTAAAGGTTTCGATTTGCACTTATTGCTTACTTTACAGAATCCTAAATATAAAAACTATGCAATGACCATTAATTATGAAGCACAAAGCCAGAATGGTGGTACCTCTACTTATCAGGAATCGGTAAATAACAATAACAATGTAGCCCGCAGTGTATCGAAAACCATCATTGAAATTGACCCTAGTTATACTTTCGGTAAATTCCGCATCTGGGCAAGTGCTCGTTATTTTAGCAAGGAATATGCCAATTATCCCAATACACTGACTTTCGCCGGACGTTGGGAAACCTTTGCCGGACTGAACTATAAGTATGATAAAAATGTGGATTTCAGCATTAGTGCGGTAAACTTGTTGAATCAGAGTGGCGCGCAGGGATCTATCTCAGGAACCAATACAACAACTGCTGAAATGGCAAAGGAACTGTATAATAAACCCTTGTGTGGTACATACATCCGTCCGTTTACCATCGAATTTAAAACGAAAATAAAATTCTGATTTAAAATACAGAGCTATGAAAACAAGTCATATTATACTAAATGCAGCACTTCTCCTCGGACTGCTTTTACCCACAAACGTATTTGCTCAGGAGAATACACTCAAACTCATTAGTTATAATGTTTATTGGGGTATGCGTCAGGACAGTACGGAGAATAAAGCGAAGTTTACGGAATGGATCAAAGCGCAAGACCCGGATATCCTGGCTCTTCAGGAAATGAACGGGTTTACCCAACGCAAATTGCAAGAATTTGCCGAAAGTTACGGACATCCGTATGCCATTCTTGTGAAAGAACCCGAACCGGATGGTTCTATCAGCTTTCCGGTAGCCCTTACCTCTAAATATCCGATTGTAAATGTACAGCGGGTGGTTGACAATATGATTCACGGCTTAATTGTTGCCGAGATTGAAGGCCGTCATTATATGGTCACACATTTTCATCCTTTTTCAGCAGTAAAAAGAGGACATGAGATCGATTTGATGCTGGCGACGGTTCAATCCCGTGAGCCGGATAATAAATGGCTGATCATGGGAGATCTTAATTCTGTCTCTCCATTGGATAAAGAGGAATATAACAACGGCCTGGTACTGAATCATATCCGGGAAGATATGAAAAAGAAACCACACAATCAGAACCTAATCAATAATGAACTGGATTATACAGTGCAACAAAAAGTATTGGATGCTGGTTTCATCGATACATTTAAATTCTTTCATCCCCGTTTCGAAGCATCTGCACCCACGAAGTTGTTTTACGATCAGTCTAAGTTCCCTCTTCGCTACGACTATCTATATGTGAGCGGTAATATGAAAAATGACCTGGTGAAATGTGAAATTATGAAAGATGAATTCACAGATATCTATTCGGACCATTATCCTGTATTATTAATCTTCAAAAAATAAAAACTTATATCGGTATGAAAAAAATAAAATATATACTACTAGCCGTTTTTTTGGTTATAACACCCTTTTCATTTGCACAAAAAAAGAATACAGCCTCAAAAAAGAGTAAAGACAATACCGTTGTGCTTTATATTACTCGCCACGGTAAAACAATCCTCAATACGATGGATCGGGTACAAGGTTGGGCGGATACTCCCTTGACTCCCGCGGGAGTAGAAGTGGCAGAATTCCTGGGAAAGGGATTACAGGATATACTGTTCAAAGCCGCTTATTCCAGTGATTTGGGACGTGCACGACAGACGGCACGCATAGTGCTAAACAGCAAAGGACAAGGTGATCTGCTCTTAACAGAAGTACCGGAAGTTCGGGAAACCAACTTTGGTAGTTACGAGGGTGAATACAACACCCGGATGTGGAACGATGCTGCTTTGTACCTGCATTATAAATCTTATAAAGAAATGATGGCAGCCATGGAGCAGAATCCGGGATTAATGAAAGAAATGGTAGATACCTTCAAAGCTTTGGAAACCCTCGGAATAGGAGAGGACTACAACCAGGTGAAAGCAAGAGGACAGAAAGCAATCCGTGAAATTGCAGAAAAAGAGGCAGCTAATGGTGGTGGAAATGTATTACTGGTAGGACATGGTATGTCTATCGGAATTTTCCTTTCTGATTTGGATAGTTCCGGAAAAAAACCATCTGCTGCTCACATGGGTAATGCGGCCGTATGCAAGGTTATCTACAAAGATGGGCAATTCTCGTTAGAATCTTTCGGAGACATGAGTTATGTAGAAAAAGGTAAAAGCTTAAGTGGTAAATAAATCCCGGAAAAGTGTTAGGGAGAGGATGATTCATTTGCGATGGGAAGCCGGTAGGATTTAATTCCACTTCCGGTAGCATTCACTCCGGATGCCGGTAGCATTTCGCAGGGATTATTCCGGGAACAGAAAAGCAGTGAAATTTAATCCGTTTCACTGCTTTTTATTTCAAACAAGTATCACTAGTTACATAACTCATTGTAAGCCGCTGAATAGAAATAACTTAGATGTGATGCTTTTGTAATTTCTCTATCATTCTATTTACACAAACTACATACTTTGGCTGGCACTTTAATAACCGAAATGCATTATTTACTTCTATAAATCAATGATTTATAACTTATGGTGGAAATTGAAGAGAATAATTTTAATCAGATTTTCCCAAGAATTTTATCCATCACCCAGTTAGTAGTAGTAGCACTTTCGCCGTCGCATGAGCAAATGGATTTTCCTAAAAGATCATCCACAACTGCTTGAATCAATGGTTGTTGAACATGCTCGGGATTAGGTACCATGATTTCTTCCGTACCTTTTTCTGTGTGTAGTATAATTGGGTCAAAGGTAAATACAGAAAAGCTAATGGAGCCTTTGTCACCTATAATTTGTATACAATCTTCGGTGGCAGACTCATGGGCTACGAAACACCAGGAACCGGAACCTACCAATCCATTGTCAAATTTAAAACATGCGCTAATGGTATCTTCTACTTCGTACAATCCTCCGCGGTTGCTATTGTACCCACTGGCTTCCAGAATGTATCCGAACATATCTTGCAATAAATCAATCTGATGAGGAGCAAGGTCGTAGAAATATCCTCCACCGGCTATATCCGGTTGTAAACGCCAAGGTAAGTTATCACGGTTGTAGTCCAGCTCCCGGGGCGGTTGAGCGAAACGAATCTGTACATTGATCACATTGCCAATTGTTCCGTTGGTAGCCAGTTCCTTTACTTTCAGAAAGTAGGGAAGATATCTACGGTAATAAGCAACAAAGCAACGTGCACCTGTCTCCTGGGCAATTCTGTTAATGCGGGTACATTCTTCATAAGTGACCCCCATGGGCTTTTCAATGTAAACATCCTTACCAGCCTTCATAGCCATAATAGCATAGGTAGCATGAGACGAAGGGGGAGTGGCTATATAAACAGCATTTACATCCGGATCTTCAACTATGTCAAGTGCATCATCGTACCATTTTCCTATACCCATTTTTTCCGCACAGGTTTTGGCCTTTGATATTTCCCGACTCATAACTGCCACTACCTCAGATTGTTCTATTTTCTGAAATGCCGGACCGCTTTTTTTGATGGTTACGTCACCACAGCCGATAAATCCCCATTTAATGATTTTTTCGCTCATTGTTTGAATGTTGCTTTAAAAGTATTTGGAAGTAAGTTCTTTAAAGGCTCTTGATTCCATATAATCTGTAAGCCATGCATTGATGGTATCTCTTAATGCTGGCGATTGTTTATTGATTCCCCATGAATAGAATTGAGTAAAGCTGATACCCGTGTTAATGTCTAGCTGGGGTAAAGAATCTAGGGCTGCCAGTGCAATATCTTCATCTGCTACTGCATAATCAATGTCTCCATAAGCAACCATTGATATGAGTTGTTCCTGACCGTATTTGTCTATTTCCTGTATATAAATCGTATCACCGATTTCATTACTTAGATTGCGAATGCGGAGGAGAGAAGAAGAACCTTTCACTATGTGAAGGGTTTTCTGGGCTAATTGTAATTGGCTCTGGATAAAAGTTTTACTGGTATCACTTTCGGCTTTTCGTTGTACCAATACTTGTTTATTCCGTATGATAGGAATAGAAAACAAGATGGAATCCTGTAAAGCAGTTGTAACGGGTACACCGTAAGCAATGACATCATACGTACCGTTTTCGAGTTCGCGCAATCGTTTTTCAAAACTCATTTCAGGTACTACTTCCACCTGGAGGCCTTTGGATCGTGCAAAAGCTTCAATGAGTTCGTAATGAAAACCGGAGATCGTATCTTCATTTACAAAGTAACTGATTGTATTGTATTCAGTTACAGCTTTGAGTGTTCCGTCGGAGATAATTTCCGAATAGTCCCTAGGATGGGGCTGAGGCTTGGATTTACGTTTGGGCCATATTGATACTATTAATACAGCTATCACAGCTATAATAATATATTTAAAGATACGTTTGTTAAGTGTCATAATAATTAATCATAAAAGTTCCACGAAAGCCCCACCTTAAGTAATCGCTGATTGATCGGATAGTGAGGGGCCAGAAAATAGTTAGGGTCACTCATTCCCTGATTCACATGATACATCATCACAAAGAAACGGGTTCGTTTCAAATGGAAATTAGCGTATGCATTTATAATCGGGTATCCTCCCAGTTTTATTTTTTCGCTACCGCCTTGCACATGGAATTGTTGTATTCCCGGTGAGTAAGCAGGGGCTTCATATTCTGTAAAGTATCTTACATCCACACCAAGCTGCAGGCTAAGCACTCTTTTAGCGAGCTTGGCATTTATATATAAATTGTGGTATAAAGAAAAATCAGGTACGGGTGCTACGTCAGGGTTGCTGGTTTTCTGCCAGATAACCTCATTGTCTAAATGCAAAATCCCCAGTTTGAAGTCTTGTTTAATCCGGGCAGTTGCTACCTTGATATTTCCGGAAGCTTGCCGGGGTAAAGCATTTCCATCGAAATAAGTATAATTCTTGATAACTTCCAGTCCGGCACGAAGGTTCGTTCGCCAACGAGCAATATTTAGCTCTCCTTCCAGGTGGGTACGGAACTCCTTATCCATATTCGTATTATCCCACCAGTAATGTTTAGAATGATAATGACGCATATAAAAAGCAGGGAGGGTGTTCGATATACTTCCCCTGGCAATCATCGTAATGGTGTCATTAAACAGTCTGACATTCAGGTCGGCATCTCCGTCTACCTTAAATTGTCCTAACGCCTCACCGCCAATACCTACTTCTCCGATTACGCGGTAATGAAGCAGATTACCTTGTCTTTTCAGCAATTCGCCTCCCAGATATATCTCATGTTCAGTATACTTTTGTTCTGATAATGAATCTTCGCTCATTAACTGGTATTTATTCAGCTTGTGAGAGATGTAGGCGGTTAATCCTGCCTTGGCATATTTGTTAAAACCTTCCAGCAGTGCGATTCCAAAGGTGTTTTTTACACCAAAGTAAGTTGTTGAATCTTTGGCATAGTCCATGTTAGGGAGATAATCATTGGAAAAGTAGTTTTCTACCTTGTCCTGAGAAATAAATCGGTGGCGTGACCTTTCCACTTTAGCGGTATGAATAAAACTGGTGACCGGTACGAATTCACGTATAATACTATCCGTACTCGTAGTATCAGCCAATTCCCTGTAAAACCCCAGATTGTAGCGGTGTGTCAGGTACACATGGAAGTGCTTGTTATAATTATAAGTTTCACTTAGTACCGTAGGCATATCTCGGGGATCGACTTTTCGGTTATCTCCTGTAGGCGGTTCATCAGGGGTAGTAATGAAGCGGTCGTCTGTAATTCCCCCGTTTTCCTTTAATTTCATATTATAGGCGTTATAAATGAAATGCGCCCGGTATTTATCACCTACGTAGCTTCCAAACAAGCCACCTTTCAGGTAAGAAGTAGATTGATTTTGGTAATATCCCCGACCATATAGGTAGTCAAACTGGAATCCAAAAGCCAGTTGCTTGTTAACATTCACCGAAAAGTAGGGAATAAACCTATCTTCTCCATATAGTTTATCAAATGTTTTATAGTAAGTGATGTTGGTATAGGGGATATTGCTATTGGTAAAATAATGTTGATCAACTCCTTTTACAAAATCATCGAACGGTTCCAGGAAAAGAGAAGAAGAGTGAAGTTTGCGGTCGGAAAAAATGCGCGATAATCGGGGAGCACCGAGGTTACCCAGATAATTGTAATGTCCGTTGATTCCTTCCGTAAGGTTTGTATTTTGGAACTGGAGGAAAGCTGTATCTGCCGGTGTTGGAATAATGTTTCCCAGTTCAGAACTAATATGCCACTGATATAACTTAGGAGCCAGACTGATAATCTCAACTTGTGTCGTGTCTCCTTCCAACAGATCCCGGTTCGGATTCATGGGATCATTAGGGTCATACATGTTATTCATCCCAGGGGTATTCAGGTTGGGATTCAAATTCTGTGCCATCAGAGAAAACTGACAGACAAGAAATAAGCATATATATATTAGTCGTTTACTTGTCATAATTAGCGGCAAATATACAATAAATTTGATTGATAGGAGAAGTGGCGTCTGTACATGAGAGTTAAAAAATAATATAAAGTAGTATTATAAAGTTGTTTAGGTTTCAAAAACATTCCCACTAAACGGGAAAAAGTTACAATGAGAAAGGGAAAGCGAGAGTTACTAAACTGTCAGAATTCTTTCCAATTAATAGCATATAATAGTATGTCGCAGAACATTTTCCTATTGGAGAAATGCCTGCGGCATACTCATTTATTTATATTATACCTGGTAGATGAGTTCCATCCCTTTCAGAATAGCGATTTCATTCATCGGAATCAGGTGGTGATGACGTTCAGGTAACGTTTTTTTCAGTCCTTTTAAGACACTGTCAATAGTAACAACTGGTTTTATTTTTAATAAGCCCCCCAGCACAATCATATTAAAGGCTTTGGCATTCTTCATTTCATTGGCTGCATCCATTGCATCAATCCGGTAGATCTGGATATCAGTCCGTGTAGGAGGGTTAATTATTCCATAACTGTCATAAATAAGGATACCGCCCGGCTTTACTTTATTTTCAAACTTTTCCAGGGAAGGTTGGTTCAAAATAATGGCGGCATCGTATTTACTTAGAATAGGAGAGGAGATTCTTTCGTCGCTGACAATAACCGTAACATTCGCCGTACCTCCGCGTTGTTCTGGGCCATAAGCGGGCATCCAGCTAACCTCCTTGCCTTCCATTAATCCTGAATAAGCCAGAATTTTTCCCATGGAAAGTACCCCCTGACCTCCGAAACCTGCTATAATTATTTCTTCTTTCATACTCTTATTGTTTATCTTTTAAGTCGCCCAGCGGGTAATAGGGAAACATATTCTCTTCCATCCATTTGTTCGATGCTTCCGGAGTCATTTTCCAGCCGGAACTACAGGTGGATACAATTTCAACCAGATTGGAACCTTTGCCGCTCATTGAATTCTCAAAGGCTTTACGAATGGCTTTTTTTGCTTTTCGAATAGCCGGAACTGTTTGTACAGACTGGCGGGTTACGTAAGCTGTACCTTCCAGTTGGGCAGCAATTTCGGTAATTTTTAAAGGATAACCATGCAGAGCCACATCCCGTCCGTAAGGAGAGGTAGAAGTTTTCATACCAACCAGCGTAGTAGGTGCCATTTGTCCACCCGTCATTCCGTAGATAGCATTATTGATGAAAATAATGGTGATGTTTTCGCCGCGATTCAGTGCGTGAATGGTTTCGGCAGTGCCTATGCACGCCAGATCTCCGTCTCCCTGATAGGTGAAAACCAATCTGTCGGGCCATAAACGTTTTATGGCGGATGCTACGGCGGGAGCACGTCCGTGAGCCGCTTCCTGCCAGTCAATATCCAGGTAATTATAAATAAAAACGGCACAGCCTACGGGTGAAATGCCGACGGTCTTTTCTTCCATTCCCATTTCTTCGATAACCTCTGCTACCAGTTTATGCACCACACCGTGGCTACAGCCTGGGCAATAGTGCATGGGGTTATCATTCATGAGAGTTGGTTTGGTTTTTACCAGATTCTCCGGTTTGATTATTTCTTCTTTAGTGATCATATCTTTTATTTACGATTTGCGATTTTATGTTCGACGACATGAAATCGTCTTAAGTATTATCGGTTAGTAAAACGGATGAAGAACTCCATTATTTTACAAAATAAAGTAGCTCCACATACATATAAGAATATCTTTTTATCATCTACGGCAAAGTAAACAATAATCGAGACAAGTGCTCCGATCAAAAAGATGGTATTGAGTATGCCTCTTATTTTATCCGGATTCATACGTGTATAATCAGGGTTTAAATCAGATCAGTTTTTCTTTCAAAGCAATTACAATTTCGTCCGGGTCGGGAACAATACCTCCCAGGCGGCCGAAATGTTCAACCTTTACTTTTCCATTCACAGCCAGACGAATATCTTCTACCATTTGTCCGGCGTTTAATTCGAGAGACAGCATACCTTTTACTTTGTCAGCATAATCGGCAATGGCTTTTGTTGGAAAAGGCCACAAAGTAATTGGACGAAGAATGCCTACCTTAATTCCTTCTTCACGGGCCATTTCCATTGCTTTTTGTCCGATACGCGCCATAGAGCCAAATGCTATAATAAGGTAATCCGCATCATCGCAGTTAATTTCTTCAAAGCGAACTTCCGTTTCTTCAATCAACCTGTATTTAGCCTGGAAACGAAGATTGTTCTGTTCCATTGGTTCCGGTTGTAACTCCAGGGAAGTGATAATATTAGGTTTCCGGCCATTTGTTCTGCCGGTAGAAGCCCATGGACATTGGGCGATGAGTTCTTCTTCAGTACGGCGTGTTTTTTGAGGAGGGAGAACCACTTTTTCCATCATTTGTCCAATAACACCATCGGTAAGTATGATAGCCGGATTACGGTATTTAAAAGCCAGTTCGAATCCCAGGTTAACAAAATCGGCCATTTCCTGTACGGAAGATGGGGCTAGGGCAATCAGCCGATAATCACCATGTCCGCCTCCTTTAACTGTCTGGAAGTAGTCAGCCTGACTGGGTTGGATTGTACCTAATCCGGGACCTCCACGCATTACATTTACTATTAAGCAAGGAAGTTCCGCACCTGCCAGATAAGAAATTCCTTCCTGTTTTAAGCTGATACCCGGGCTGGAGGAGGATGTCATCACCATTTTTCCAGTTCCGGCACCCCCGTATACCATATTTATAGCTGCTACTTCACTTTCGGCCTGTAATACCACCATACCAGTAGTTTCCCAGGGCTTAAGTTCCGCCAGCGTTTCCAATATCTCCGATTGGGGGGTAATGGGGTAACCAAAATATCCGTCGACGCCACAACGTACTGCTGCATGAGAAATAGCTTCATTACCTTTTAATAATACAACTTCTTCCATTATTTGATTTTTATTTTAGAATCTAAAATTAGTAGAAAGCAGTTCTGAATTTACAGGGAGTGTTTTTAGTTTCATCTCCTTTATCTTCTTCACTACTTACTTCTTATTGCTCTTTTACTTTAAATACTGAGATGCATCCATCCGGACAAACAATTGCGCATGAACTGCACCCATTACAAGTATCCTCCAGAATTTGTAGTGCAAAATTATACCCTTTTATATTTACTTCCTTGCTGAGAGTTAATACATTGAGCGGACAGGCTACGACACAAAGGTTGCAGCCTTTGCAACGTTCGGTGTTCACTTCAATTGCTCCTTTAATTTTCGCCATAATTATATGATTACGTTAATCTAAATATTGTTTATTGATTATACATGTCTTTATGATAGAAGTTTAAGATGTCAATAACCATCTGACGGGCATTTGCAGCAGGGCTTTCAGGATTAATGTCAATCGCTTACTGGTAATTATTTAAGGCTTGTTGCCAGTTGCCGCATTTTCGATATGCATTTCCGAGCAGGTAATAAGCTTCGTCTTTAAATAAAGCATCTTCACGAGACAAGTATCTGTTTAATGCCTGAATGGAATTTTCAACTTCACCTTTCTCCAATTGTTTTCTAATATATTTTAGTTCTTCCATCGAAATGGTATTTCAGGTAAATGTTGTACAAAGATAGTTTTTATTTAGTGAAACATTTTATTGAATAGTGAAAAAAGAGCAAAACGAAACTTAAACAAGTGCACTGGTGATGTTCCTCCTATCATTCTGACATTCTTTACAATGATAACCTTATTCAGGAAGAATTCATGATTGAGAAGAAGGTATAAATTTTGTGTTCAATTTTAAATCAAAATGTTGTATTCTCGGATTAAAATCGAATACACTAAAGACCCACTATACAGTACTCTAGTCATTGGGTATGAAGATGGCAGAAATGAGAATTCATGGGGAACTTTCAATCTACTGAGAACTACAACAGACGAATGAAAAATGGAAATAAATGTAAGAAAAGAATGGTACAAAACCATTCTTTTCCTTTTTTTAGAGCGAATATTTTTTTAGAGAAATATTTGGAAATATTCATAAAAAAACTGACTTTTGTATTCTCTGATTCAGATAGTTTCACTTTTGCAAAAAAAGAAGGATGTAAATGATTGTTGCTCTTTGGGCTAAGTAGAATATTAATAATAAAATTGTATATAGTTTAAATACACACATTATACCCGATCGGATTATATATATAAAACATAGGAGAGTTTATAGTGAGAAATTGTTTTTTTATTTTAGGTTTATTTTCTTTGTTTCTACTTGCCTGCGAAAATGATGATAATTTTAGAAATGAGGAGCTAATTGATGACGTTGCCACAAGACCTGTTACCCCTTCCAGGGAAGAAGGTATTATTCTACAGAACACAAATTGGACCAATCAGATATTCGAATTATATGTTCATAATAGAGAAAAAGTATCCATAAAGCAAGGGTTTTATGGGACGTTGACTCAACGCGAAGGCGACTTTATGAATGATGAAATAGAAGGCAAAGAATTTCCGGTAAACCGACTGATCCATATATATGAATATACCACATTTTCAGAAGTTATCGAGGAAGAGCGTTATACTCCTTTTTATACAGAAGTAGAGACTAAATTAATAGCTACTATTGAATGTGACGAAGAAGGTTTTTATGAATTTGAGCTGTCCCCAGGAAAATATTCTCTATTTATTGTAGAAAATAATTCCTTATATGCAAATTCCGGAGATAGTTACGGTGGCTTAAATTCGGTGGAAGTTGAGGCCAATAAGATCTCTGAAAGAAACCTGGAAATAAATTATGCTTTGGACTAAAAATCAGAAAGATTATTTGAAATAATAAGATCAATTTCTTTAAAATGATGTAAAGTCAGATAAGACGAACGTTTTATCTGGCTTTTTTGTTTTTTCCTGAAAATTATACATCCTAACTGTGATTACAATTAACAGATAATAGCGTCCTCTATTATGAACAATAATATCAATGAAACATTATAATTTCACTATGAAAAAAATAACTTCCTTCTTTTTTTTAGGGATTGTTTTTCTAAGCATTTCTTGCAGTTCAAGCAAAAAAAAGAATCCTCTCATTTATCTGATGGAGAACGCTATAAAATAGCAGTTTGCGACTGGATGATCCTGAAGCGCCAAAAAATCGGAGCTTTCGAATTAGCCCGGGAGATTGGTGCAGATGGGTTGGAGCTGGATATGGGAAGTTTAGGTCAGCGTGATACATTTGATAATAAACTTCGGCATCCTCATTTCCAGGAATTATTTAAGAAAAAAGCCACCGAGTTTAACATTCAAATATCCTCTATAGCTATGTCTGGTTTTTTGGACAATCTTTTGTTGGAAGGGAAAATTACATGGAGTTGGTTCAGGATTGTTTAAATACCATGAAAGTAATGGGAGTAAAAGTTGCTTTTTTACCGATGGGAACAGGTAGTGATTTGAGTAAGTATCCGGAAATTCGTCCGGAGCTGGTTCGTCGTTTAAAAATAGTGGGAGAGATGGCTGCAGCGGAAGGTTTAACTATTGGAATTGAAACTTCTCTGAATGCTAAAGGAGAGGTTGCTTTATTAGACGAAATAGATTCTTCGGGTATTAAAATCTACTTTAAATTTCAAAACGCTTTGGAGGCCGGAAGAAATCTTTATGAAGAATTAAAAACTTTAGGAAAAGAACGAATTTGCCAGATTCATTGTACCGACACAGATGGAGTAACGCTACCAGATAATAAACGAATTGATATGCCTAAAGTTAAAAAAGTATTAGATGAAATGGGTTGGAAAGGGTGGTTAGTTGTTGAACGTTCACGGGATGTGAATGATGTGCGGAACGTGAAGAAGAATTTTAGTACAAATGTGCGTTTCTTGAAAGAGGTATTTCAGGGGATAAAATAATTTCCTTTCTGAAAAATTTCCAATAGGTTTTCCATCTTCAGAAAAAAGGAGAAACAGACAATTTTACAATTTGTCAATAGATAGCAATTTGTTAATTGAAGTTTGATTTCCTGCCTTTATTTCTTTGCAAACAGATTTCAGATTTCAAAAACGCGAGAAAATCGAATTTCTATAATTCACAATAATTCAATTTTGGGTTATATTATGTGATTTAGCTGATATTTTTTTGTTTTAACTGTCAAAAAGATTTGATACACTATTAAAATTTGATTTTATGATTATTTTATTCAGGATGAATTTATAGGTGAATTAGCTCTAAAGAACAGCTAAATCTTCTCTTTCACATCGAATTTCCGAGTCTACTTAATAAAGCTTACCTTTTTCCCAAAGAGAATCTATAAGTCTTCCAAAGAGAATCTATAGATTCTCCAAAGAGAAAAAGGAACTTTTGTTTAGAGAATCTATAAGTTCTCTTTAGCAAAATATTCCATTTTCGGGCAAATCTCTGCTTTTTTAGTTAAAACTCATTTAATTATGTTCCTTGCATTAACAATCTAAGGCTAAAATATACTTTTTGTTTCTTAGTTGAGTTAGGGAAATGTTTTATTTTTAATCAAAAAGAAACTAAACGTTGGTTTTTTGCAGAAATTGTCTATTAAATGAGCCGGATAATTTTTGTTTTTAAGTAGTGGAGACAGGACCAACCTTTATGTGATTTCAGACATCTTCCATACGAATAATTTATATTTATTTTGGATAATAAACGAATAAACTTAACTTGCCGTTCCAAACACCCTATAAATTATACTATGAATATTCTTTTTTCAGTTTTATATACTCTGTTCGTATTGATTTTTATTATGGCAGATATAAAAAAGAAGATATTAAATTACTGCATTATATCCATATTACTACTTTTTATTGTCAACAATGCTTTCCTGTATTTTTCTGTTACTAGTACCCTCCTGTTAAGTAATGATCTTCCTTTTGGGGTAGTAGGTTATACAACTTTTATTATTGTGTTCTTATATACTTGGTGTCGTATGCAATTGTATCCATGTAAAATAGATCCCGATGTTTCCCGAACAGTCGGAATAATTTATGGAGGTCGGCAACTTTTAATTTTATTTTTATGGCTTATCGTTATTCAACTTTTCATTAGCCTTAATTATAATTTCATAAATCGTATTTTTCAACTGGAAAGAGATATTTTCCTATATAATAATATTATCGCTTTTGTATCAATTATTCTCACTTTCTTAAATGGGTGGTTTAGAATCTTTATATTCTCAACCCGTCTTTGGATTGTTCGCCGTATCCTCGTTTCTACTCTCATCTGGATTCCTGTTATAAATATCTTCATCATTCTTTATATGTGTAAGATTGCATCTATCGAATACGATCATGCATGCAATAAAGCCTATAAGGTAAAGTGCATAGATTCTCGGGTATGTGAAACTAAGTACCCGTTATTATTACTGCACGGGGTGGGTTTTCGGGATTTCAAATATCTCAACTACTGGGGACGTATACCCAAATATCTGATAAAAAACGGAGCAACGGTTTACTATGGCCACCAGGAAGCATTTGGTACAATTAAGGATAATGCTCAAATGATTAAAGATAAAATAGGGGAGATTATAACAGAAATCGGTTGCGAAAAAGTAAATATAATAGCCCATTCAAAAGGAGGTCTGGATGCCAGATATACCATCACAACACTGGGAATGGGCGAATACGTTGCTTCGCTGACAACAATCTCTACTCCGCACAGAGGGAGTGCTTTAGCTGAGTTTTTTAATAAACATATACCTGATAAACATTACCACTCTATAGCCAGGTTTTTTGATAAGCGATTTTTGAAAATAGGAGATAAGAATCCGGATTTTTATACAGCGATGCATCAGTTTACAAAGGAATATGTTGAGCAGTTTAATAAAGAAAATCCCAATGTGGAAGGTGTTTATTATCAAAGCTACATGTCTTTGATGAAAAATTGCTTTAGCCACAGTTTGCTGGCGATTCCTTATTTAATTATGTGCTTATCTGATAAGAAAAACGATGGGTTGGTTACTTTAGAATCTTCCCAATGGGGAGAGTTTAGGGGAGTGTACACCAATAAAAAATTTCGGGGGATTTCACATGGTGATATGATTGATATTACGCGAGGCGATTATCGTAATTTTGATGTGATTGAAACATATATAAATATTGTTTCCGATCTAAAAAATAAAGGGTTTTGAGAGATATCCTTGCCACGCAAATTATGGATTAGATGCAAAGGGAACTAAACAGATCAATTTATCAAAAGGTAGCAAAAAAGAGCTGTGACAAAAGTTCCTTTTATCACAGCTCCAATTCTCAGAAGTATTCCTGAGTGATATATTAATTATTCGGCCAATGGATCGAAAGTTCCAGGAGTACTTCCACTTCTAACATCCATCCACCCAATCGTTTGTAGCAAGGTAAGGTTGTTTTTCTGAGCACCTTCAGTCAGCCCAATAAAGTAATATTCCGGCTTGAAATTTACATATTTATTTTCCAGATCTCCTCTGCGGGTTTTCCGTGTCAGATAAGTGTCATAAAAACTTGCCAGATCATTCATCTGAGTACTCAGGTCAAGTTTTAAATCCAAAGCTGCGGGGCGGTTATCTTTTATGGGGTCTCTTCCCTGACCTTCGGTTGCATTTGTTTTTGCAGTAACCTCAAAGTTATCGCGACGTTTGCCGTTGAATGGCTCTACTCCCAGATATGCGCAAGTATTTCCACCAAATCCGGATAGTGTCCATGAGCTTGGTGCTCCGTTTATCTGGCTCATATTTACGCCACCATCCCAAAGCAACCAACGACGCATGTCATCGAAACGTTTCCCTTCGTAAGCCAGCTCAATCTGACGCTCGTAAAGAATAGCTGCGAATAATTTTGCCTGATCCCCTGCCAATGAAGCATCCAGTCCACAGTCGCCTTCATAACCTACACGTTTACGGATCCGGCGTAATATTTCCAGGGCTTCACCACCTTCATTTATCCCACAAGCAGCTTCTGCTAAATTAAGCAATACTTCGGCATATCGAATTTCCGTATAAGGCATCGCTCCTTCGCCAAATGCTCCCTGACGGTTTCCTGTTAAGTCCCATCTGTATAAACAAACCGGCGTGGGTGTATCCATATCAAAATCGTTTGTACGCTTCCGTATATACATACTTTTATAGTTAAGGCCCAATCCGTCGGCTCCATAACCACTCTGTGTTATGTCATTTTTCTTTTCATCATTGGCGTACCAGGAATAGTTCCATAGTTGATAATTTGTCCCTGTATAGGGGAAGTCAACACCCAACGAAGTAGGGTCTCCCTCAAATCGCCAGTACATGCCAGGAAACGCAAAAGTACGATAAAAACGTGGATCACGGTTCACAAAGAACTTTAAGGGATCATAAGCTAGGGGTGACTCACCCGGCTTTTTACCGTCGGACATCGGGAATAAATCTATCATCATGGCTGTTGGCGTCATTCCACCTCCACTGCCCCCTCCATTTGTGTTGTAAGGGCGTATACTCTGTTCCCTGCGGTTATTTCTGTAAATTTCATGGGCAGCATTGTCGTCGTGCACTTTATTGTACAGAGTAACAAATACAGCTTCGTCACTATTGTATTCATAAAGCATTTTAGCCCATCCGGAAGCATTAATTCCTGGTGCATTTTCATAAGCCAGACCAAAATTTCCTTCGCCCAATGCTGTAATAGCTGCTTTGTTAGCATCATAAGCTTCTCTCCAACGGGTAACATCATTCGCCCGGTTAAACAACGGACTGGCATATAGCAAACGTGCGCGTCCGGCCAATGCTAAGGCAGCACCTTTGGTAATACGACCAAAATCATCACCACCCCAACGTGCCGGCAGCATACCGGCAGCTGTTTCAAGATCTTCACAGATAAAATCGATACACTCTCTTGTAGTTGAACGAGGAACTATTAATCCTTGTGCTTCGCTTACGTCGGCAGCTTGTACGGTTTTCACGATAGGTACTCCGCCATAGGTTTTAACTAACAGGTAATACTGCCATGCGCGGAAGAAATAAAGTTGTCCCAGAAGTTCTTCTTTTTCCACGTCGCTCAATGTACTGGCTGAAATACCTTCAATAGCATCATTACAGTTACGAATTTCACCCCATGGACCTGCATTGGTTGCTTTATTTACATGGAACCAGTCGTTCAGGTTACTCGACACTGTTATCACGACATCAGGGTTTACATAGTTGGAAAGGCCACTGAATTCTTCAGTCGATTGCGAGTTTATATCCGACTTTCCAGAGCTCGGACTTCTGTATGATAAACCATCGTTGACATTTGGCAACAGCCTAAGGTATACATCATCTACCCTCAATTTTGCACCCGTATAATCGTTATAGATATCGGGAGAGTGGTGACCGTAATCTTTCTTTTCTTTCAGGAAATCGTCGCTGCATCCTGTGCACAGGAAAAGAAGCGATAAACAAACGATACTGAAAATTGTTTTATGAATGTTTCTCATCATTGTTTCTTTTTAGAATGTAACATTTATACCCATAGTAATTTTACGCAGAGTCGGATATTTGCTATAGCTTGACATCGGACTCATGAAGCTGTCGGGATATGGATTATAGAAGCTCAGCAGATTCTGACCGGTAACGTTAATACGGCAATTTTCCACTCCTACCTTATTTACCCATTCTTTCGGCAAAGCATATGCTATTGTAAAGTTTCGTAAAGCGATATTAGTATTGCTTACTTTCCAAAAAGTTGATGCTACTGAATTTACACCCGAAAAACGGAGACTAGGATATTTGGCCTGTAGATTTTGTTCTGCTACTACATTACCCGCATTATCAAGGACATCCTGGTAGACAAACATATTTCCTGACCAGAAAGAAGGTAAATTGGTATATTGCATCACGTCATATCCTGAAGATGTAGAAATGATACTCTTATTACTGATAGCTTCGGTAGGCATCATTGTATAGCTACCCCAACTTGCGCCGATCTGAGCACTGAACGAAAGACCTTTCCAATTGCCACCCATATTGATCGTAAATCCATACGGATTGCTTTTGCGTTTGGATATCTGCACGCGGTCGTTTTTATCAATTACATTTGGTGCTGGGTCATTCGGGTCGCCTGGCGCATAATATGTACCGTCTGATTTCTGTGAACCGCGAACATTCCGGTAAATCAACATACCAGGGTGTACATCAGCCTGAGTTAGGTCCATATAGGTTGATAAATTATTTTGCGCAAAGTATTCTGCAATTTCCTGATAGCTGCGGAACATTCCTATACATGAGTAACCCCACAAGCCACGATCCGCACGTTGGTCTGGAACGATAGCGTCCAATTCACGGGTAGCCACATCCGTCCAGGGAGCTTTCAAAATCTTGTTGTCTGAGAGTCCGGTATTCAGTTTTACGTAATATTTGAAATCTTTTCCAATCTTGTCTCGCCAGCCTAACGAAAGTTCCACTCCATAACTGTCAATCGAGCCAAAATTGGATGCAGATGCTGTAGCTCCTACCGTACTTGGATAATCCGGAGCATTGGTTACTGTCATAAATACTTCCCGATCTCTGTTATAATAAGCATCCAGGTTAACTGAAAGACGACTATTTAGGAAATTCATATCTAATCCGAAGTTTGCTTTATAACTTTTATCCCAATGTGAATTACGGTTGGGCACGGCAGAAGGTACCTGAAAGTGGGGACCTGCATTTAGATCAGGGTTAGAACCGAAGATCGGCCCTTTAATAACTTCGGAACTATAATATTGCATCCAAGCCCAAGAAGTAATGTTGTCACGTCCTAATAAACCATAAGAACCACGGATCTTTAGGAAATCAATAAACTTCACATTGTCTTTGAACCAAGTTTCTTCGGAAATAATCCAACCCAAAGAAAGCGATGGAAATACACCCCAATAGTTTTCGGGAGCAAACTTGGTAGAAGCATCCGAACGAATCAGGAATTCAGCAAGATAGCGGTCAGCATAAGCATAGTTTAAACGACCTACATACGATAAAGTTCCGGCTTCTGAGCGGTTAAACTCTGTAGTTTGGTCACCACCTGCACCGTTAGATTGATGATTGGTAAATGAATAAGGTTCTGTTACCTGGCCCCACACATACTCCCTTTCACTTTCAGCTTTTTCAATAGTAAACAACCCGCTCACATCGTGATCGCCAAAGGTTCGTGCATAGCTGGCAATAAAATTCATCTGGTAACTATCACTCCGACTCATGGTTCGGCGAATACGATTACCATTGGATACGGGAACAGTTGTCATGC
This sequence comes from Bacteroides sp., assembly GCA_021201335.1. Taxonomy (GTDB): domain Bacteria; phylum Bacteroidota; class Bacteroidia; order Bacteroidales; family Bacteroidaceae; genus Bacteroides. The sequence continues at coordinate 33,385 of JAJQFD010000017.1, forward strand.
CTTCAAAATTCATCGGGTATCCATCGGTGTCAACATATAGGTGACTACCACTACCTCCACGTCCCCCGTCGGCAAACTTATAAAGTGTATAATCCGAACCAAACTGATTATCTTTTGCCGTACTTACACTTTTAGAGTAGGTGAACTTCAATTTTAAACCTTTCAAAATTTTATTCCATCCGAAATCATATTCCAAAGATGTATTTATCGACATATTTTGTGGTTTATTCTCTGTGTAGTTACCTATATGATTTTCAACCATATCATAATGGTAACTCTGTGTTTGCTCTATCTGTCCGTTTGTAATACCATAAGCTGCGATAGGTAAACCATTCACATATTCAGGAATATGACGTGGGCGAGTCAACAAAGAAGCATAGTCTTTATCATCATTGGTTCCGCCAACGGTGGCAAAAGACTTTTTCTGATTTGAATAATCACCGGAAACTTGCAAAGATGCTTTAACCCACTTACTAATATTAACATTCATACCAGCCTGATAATTCCAACGATCGTAGTCGATGCGTCCCAAATTACCGTCTTGCGTAACGTAAGATATACCTCCAAAGTATGTTGCATTTTCACTACCTCCGCTTATGGTTACACTATGTTTTTGTGTCAGACCTGAACTCCAGTATTTGTCCAGAAAACCATAGTTGAGGTTTCTCATGGCTGCCAATTCATCAGCCTGATATAAATCATTTTTCTTATCGTATGTACTATTTGGATCAGCTACACGTATAGCATTCCATGTCTTACCATAATTATAGGAATCCATCATTTTAGAACGATAAAACTCGTCGGTATAACCGAATTGTCCATTATAGGAAATCTTCGGTTTACCTGCTTGTCCGCGTTTGGTGGTCACAAGAACAACACCCTGAGCTGAACGGGAACCATAAACAGCTGCGGCTGCATCTTTTAATACTGAAATACTTTCAACCATACTGGCGTCGAGGTTATTAAAAGATTCCGCAGTAGGGTTACCGTCTCCGTCCACTTGTACAATACCATCAATTACATATAATGGAACCAATAATGCGGCACTGCCTGAAGGAGCATTTACTGCCAGGTCACTATTACGAATAACGATTTTTGCTGGTTCGCCCGGACGATTGCTACTTTCACTTACAGATACACCGTTGATCATACCATCCAATGCCGAAGCCAGATTAGTAACAGAAAGGTCGCTGATTTCATTTGGAGCCACCGTAGCAATAGAACCGGTCAGATGTGCCTTTTTCTGGGCACCATAACCCACAACCACGACTTCATCCAATTGCATGAAATCTTCTTTCAACACAATACGCATGTTAGTAAAATTTGAAATCGTTTGACTGATATATCCTATAAACGAAATTGTCAACTTTCCGTTAGCGGGAACCTGAATGGAGAAATGTCCGTCGAGATCCGTAATGGTACCTGTACTTGTTCCTTCCACTTTCACAGAAGCACCGATAATTGGTTCACCTATTTCATCCACAACGGTACCCTTGATTATTTGCTGTGCGTGCACGGGTATCGCAAATGCCAGTAATATGCCCAAACATACACTGAGTATCAGATATCTTTTCATATTTCTTGTTTTTATATTTTATATTTAATTTATTCAGCCGGTAACCAACGTGGATCACCAATGCGTCGGGCTATCTGTGTTGATCCGCCCATTCTAAATGCACCATTGCCTAAATATGTCAACTGAGGATCTGATTCAATATGCGTACCGCTCTCATCCCTACCGCTGCTAATCTCATCCGAAGGAAATTCACCATCATACCAATAGGAATTGTTACCACCTGCAAATATGGCACTGGTATTTCCTCTGCGAAGACGTCTGACAAAACCACCTTTTTCTCCGGAGTCTACCACAACACAATTTTGAAGAGTTACTCTATCCGTACTTTGTCCCATCGCACCATTGGAATTGAATGATTGAGCACCTTTGGGGAACTGATAGAAGGTACAGTAAGTCATAGACATACTTCCGTTTGCCCATGTTTCCATCGTAGGTTTAACACTACTAACATTACCGGATGATATCTGACAAATACGATTACTGCTATGGCCAACCACTTCATTGTAGAATGTACTAGTATTAAAGGTCATATCTTTTACCATTCCTCTTTGGAAACGTATGGTCGCTTGATTAAAAGAACTGGTGTTTTGACCAATGATACAATCCTTGAAAAGGAGAGTGCCAATAGCGTATTTCTGGTTATTATCGTAAAACAGATATTGTTTTAGCCCCTTGATTTCACACGACTGTATCGCAACGGGAGAAGTAGTCGGTATAACTACATAGCCACCTGCTGATGAAGATGCTGCTACACCTTGATCGAAATTAGAGTCCATAAGAATAATGGCATTTCCCGTAACAAGACCGTCAAAATTGGTACAGTCAATATCGATAAATTTCAGTTTTAATCCGGCACCACTGTTTACAAAAGAACCGTTTGTAAGATTCAGTTTTGCATGATCTACTTTACTGCCGCGGAAAGTCACAGATGTCATTCCAATAGGCACATTCCCATCCATGGTATATTCACCTCCAGCTTCCAATTCATAACATAATTCTGTTGAGCTCGATGGAATAGGATTAGTACTAAAGTACTCCGTTAAATTCGTTCCACTCGGGATAATCGCAGTGACATCCAACAGATTATTATACAATTTTTCTGTTGCCGTCTCCGCTTCCTTGTTGTTGTATTTAGGATTTCCCAGCGCTTTAACTACTACTTTATAATACGTATCCTCTAACATCTCACGCTCCGCTGTACATTTGTCTATAATTTGGTTTTCTTCACCAACAGCTACAGGATTGTCAGGATCGTCAACAATGTATAATGAGAATTGATATCCTCCCGCACCCATTACCACAGGCCATTCAATATTCAATTTTGCACCATCCGCACTGGGTACGACTGTGATGTCTTCAGCTGCAGGTGACTCTAAAGAAACATTTTCGACTCCTGCTGTCCAGGTTCCATCTTCATCATACCCATCAATACATGATATGAATAGAAACACCGCTGCCAAGCATGCCAGCATATATGTTTCTCTTCTCAAAAACGAGTTTTTCATACATTAACATTTTAAATTAAACAAAAAATATAGTTTCTCTTATTTGTTATTTGCTTATTGAATTTCTTTTATTGAATAATATAAATCATTTGATTATCAGAATGTTAGTTTGATATAATAATAGTTAAGCATAGTATGTTTTAAACGTCCGATTAATAAAGAGGGAAAAGAGCGAAAATGATTGAAAAGAATTTGTATAAATATTTAAAGATTCAATTACGCTTGTTGGCTTCTTTATTTTAGTGTGCACTTGAACATTGTATTTTCTACGCTATAAATAATCAGTAAAAGAGATTTTAACTAAACTAATTGGTATTTCTATCCTGCTCATTTTCACTATTATGATCTGACCTGAAAATGCTTTTAATTAAGAGGTTATTATTGGCTTGTATCTTTCTCATAAGTACAAAATTCCATTTCTTTGCCTTTATTTTCTTTTTTTTAGATAAAGTGATTACATATAGAAAAAATATCCGTCATATTGGTATAAAAGACCAGAGAAGAGAAGACTTAAAACAGAAAAATAATGAGAGATATTCATCTTGATTTAGCTTTATTAGTTACCCTTATATCTAATATTTTTTATGAAATTCATAAGAAAAATTGGATTTTAATATTATATGGTAGACACCTCTCTTTTCCCTCTTTATTAATCGGACGTTTAAAATATAGTTATTGAAATTGAAACAAAAAGCCCGATCCCACTCGGATATCACGAGTTGTAGAAGCTATTATATCGTAAAGAAAAAGAGACTGTAAGATAGTTTAGAAAAATATTCAACAGACAACAAATAAGAGAAACTATATTTTTTGTTTAATTTAAAATTTGATCTATGAAGAAGAATTATTTATTCTTATGGAGAGAGGTGCAAATCGAGAAGTGGGTTGCTGCTTTTTATTTGTGTCTGTTTCTGATAGGTGTAACTTCGTGTAAACAAGGATTTGATGATGATGAACGTTTTTCATCAGGTGTTTCGGGAGTAACATTGGAGTCGCCAAAGCTGGACGCTAACAACTTCGTTACATTGACTAATGACGATGGTACAGAAAGTGTGAAAGTGGAATGGCCTGTCGTATATGGTGCCGGTGGTTATTTGCTGAATGTAAAAATTGTGGATGATCCGTCTAATCCGATTGGGATTGTGAATGATAGTATAGTTGACGGCTGCTCCGCTATTTTTGATAAATTGGAAGATACCAAGTATGAAGTCAGTGTCAAATCGTTGGGTAATGAGAAACTGAATAATAAAGAGGCTGCATCTGCTACAGTTTATGCCTACTCAACATTAATTCAGGCTATAACTATTCCAGAAGGTCAGGAAATTGCTGAGTTTATCAAAACAAATCTTCAGAACAGCAATGAAGAACAAGGCTTTGAATTATTAGGAGGTAAAACTTATCAGTTAAACAGTGTAGTTGATTTTGATTTGAATACAATTACATTCCGTGGGGATAAATTAAACAGGCCTACAGTTGTTTTAGGACCTGAAGGAGGTTTTATGACTCAAGGAGGATTGAAATTGAAGTTTATCAATTTTGACTGTACGAATTCTACTCGAACAGGATTCTTGAGTTTAAGCAATAATCCCTCAGAAAGCATTTCCACGGAAGCTTTAGGGTATAAAGCAGATGGTGCAAATCAAGATGGTTATGTTATTAATGAACCAATTATTATTCAGGAATGCAATTTTAGAAACATTAAAAATAGTCTTCTTTACTCAAATAAAAAGCCTTGGAGTTTACGTGATTTCCGTATCATGGACTGTATTGTTCAGCTAAATAATTCAGGCTCTAATTCTGTGATAAATCTCTACCATAATGAGAGTACAGAACAAAAAAATGGTTTGATTAAAAATCTGACGGTGAAAAATAATACATTCTATAATTTACAGAAAAATAGTTCCGCTTATTTTATCCGTTATTGTGGTGAGAGTAATGCTCGGCCATTCAAAATATTTGGGAATGGTGATAACTCTGCTATCCTGACTATTGAGTATAATACTTTTAGTCATGTGATGTCTAATAAAGATTTCGGTAATGGCTTGCCGAATACCAATGCGGTTGTAACAGATATTAAGTATAATATCTTCTATGATGTATTCCGTATATATCAAGCTATAACGTCAAATAGTATAAAGTCTACTGTAGGTAATACAATCTGGGGTACTTGGGGTGGTACACCGAACAATAATGATACTGGTGGACGCAACGATAAAGACGGAAATCCTTATGCAACATTGGAAGATCCTAATTTTGTCGGTCCTTTTGAAGATTTGGAACTGGATCTGACTCAAGATAAGGGTGGTGTGAACTTTACTCCCCGCAGTGCAATTGCAGTACAAAATAAGAGCGGAGATCCCCGTTGGTATGAATAACTTAGATAATAAATTTTAATGCTATAACAATGAAATATAATAATATAATTAAATTGTACTTGGGCATTTTTCTGGCTTTCGTTATTACTTCTATGGCATATGGGCAGAAAACTCAAACATATAATGCCATTGTCGTGGACGAGCTAGGTGAGCCAGTAATTGGTGCTACTGTAAAAGTCTTAGGAACATCAATGGGTATAATTACTGATTTGGACGGTAAATTCTCACTGTCGGTTCCTGAAGGTCGCATAGTGGAGATTTCTTATATTGGATATGTAACACAGAAGATATCTGATTTAAAGCAAACAAGAATTGTATTGAGAGAAGATGCGACCCAATTGGATGAAGTGGTAGTGGTTGGTTACGGTACTCAGAAAAAAGCACATCTAACGGGTGCTATTGCTACTGTACCGATGGATGAAATTCAAGACTTATCAAGTGGTGGCTTGGCTTCTGCATTGAGTGGTATGGTCAATGGTTTGAGTGTGAGTGGTGGCCAATCACGTCCGGGTGAAAATGCCCGTATTTATATTCGCGATACCAATTCACTGTCAGAAATAGGTAGTACAGCTCAAGAACCTTTGTATGTAATTGACGGATATATCTATCCGAATGATGTAAAGGTCGGTAATATAACACAAAATTTAGGCGCCGAAGCTTTTAATAACTTGGATGCTTCAATGGTTGAAAGTATTTCCGTATTGAAAGATGCTGCTGCTGCTGTTTATGGAGCCCGTGCCGCCAATGGTGTTATCCTAGTTACCACAAAGAAAGGGAAACTAGGAGCACCTCAAATCTCTTATAGTGGTAGTTTCGGTTTTACTGATGAAGTAGGCCGTCCCAAAATGTTAAGCGCCTACGATTATGGTAGACTATATAATGCAGTAGCTGCTGCTGATCCAAAAAAGACAACGCTTAACCGTACCACAGGTTTATATCAGGCTGATGAACTGGCTGCTATGAGGAGTCTTAATTATGATTTGCTGGATAAATACTGGGAAACCGGTTTCACTATGCAACATAGTGTAAACCTGAGTGGTGCTACGGAAAGAGCCAATTATTTCGCCGGTATTTCTTATTTTGATCAGGAAGGTAACTTAGGAAGATTGGATTATGACCGCTGGAACTACCGCGCAGGTGTAGATGTGAAAGTGAGCAAATGGCTGAAAGCTAATCTGACCGTGTCTGGTGATTATGGGAAGAAAAATAAACCAAATGTAAAGGTGGGTGGTTCGACCGATGAAAAAGATTATAATTTATTGCTTACCCGTCCTTATTATCTTCCTGAAGAAGTAAATGGTCATGCGATTGGTGCCTATGGTATTAGTAATACACCTCCGAGTAATGCTAATAGTGATCAAAATTATTCATATTCTGTGTTACAAAACTCAGGAGACTATAACCGCACGATGACTTCTAATATGAATATCAATGGTAGTTTGGAGTATGATTTCGGTTGGAGCAAATATTTGAAGGGTTTGAAATTGAGATTTTCCTATTCAAAAAGTATCAATACGGATAAAAATAATCAGTATGGTTCCGAATATCAAATTTATCGCCTGATAAAACGAACGGGTAGTGGTAATCACTTATATACTCCGGTAGGAAACGAAAATTATGATGATATTATTGCGGAAGAAAACTTCCGTGCTCTCACTATCTCCAATGGTAATCCCTCGTATTTGTCACGAAACATGACTCGTACCGACAATTACCAGATGAATTTCACTGCTACCTATGGCCGTACATTTGGTCTACATAGTGTTAATGGCTTATTCTCCATTGAGAAATCGGAAGCTGAAAGTGAATATTTGTATGGCTATGTATCAAATCCTTATGAATTTACTACCGGTCAATCCAATTCAGCTAAAGCTGATACTAAAGATGTTACATTTACTCGTTCCGAATCTGGTACGATGTCTTATATCGGTCGTATCAATTATGCTTACGATGACAAGTATTTGCTTGAATTCCTACTTCGTTCCGATTCATCAACTAAGTTTGCTCCCGATAATTATTGGGGATTTTTCCCTTCTGTATCTGCAGGGTGGATTATCTCTCAAGAGAGTTGGATGGGTAAAGCCAAATGGGTGGATTATCTGAAGATACGCGGTTCTTTCGGTTTAACTGGTCGTGATAATACAGCGCCCTGGCAATGGATGCAAGTGTATGCCCAAGATGCCAACAGAGGTCCTATGTTTGGGACAAGTAATAGTGCCGGTACAGGGAATCGTATCACTATTAATAGGAATAATTCAGCAGTAAATCGGGATGTGCACTGGGATAAATCTTATAAAGCAAACTTAGGTTTTGATTTTAATACATTGAATAACCGTTTGTCAATCAATATTGATGCATATTATGTATGGAATCGTGAAATGTTGATTGATATTGCACAATCGGTTCCTGGTATTGTAGGAACTCAATCGGTTGCTATTAACTTGGGTAAAATGGATAACTTTGGTGTGGAACTTTCTGCGACGTGGAGAGATAAGATTGGCAAAGACTTTAAGTACAGGATTGGCATCAATACCGGTTATACAGATAATAAGGTGCATATGATGGACTGGAAAACTCAATATGATTATCGAGAAATAAAAAAAGGAGGTCGCACTGATATTGGTACCTGGGGTATGCAATGTATTGGTATATTTCGTTCCTTCCAGGATATTGAAGAATATTTTGATCAATATATGAAAAAAGATGATGGAACATATGGTACTTATATGGAAAAGACCAAAGATCAGATGCGTCCGGGTATGTTGATTTACAAGGATGTTCGTGGAGCAAGGCAGGAGGATGGTACTTATGCCGGTCCTGATCATATCGTAGATAAGGATAATGACCAGGTTCGTTTATCTAACCGTTCGAACCCTTATGGATTTACCACTAATTTGAGCGCTGAATGGAAAGGTATCTCTTTGACAGCTCAAATTAGTGCAAACTGGGGGGGGATACAGCATGATTCCTTCTGCTGCCTTGAAACCAGGTAATAACGGATTGGAGAACACAAATATGCCTTCTTTCTGGAATCCCGACAATATGTATGTTTATGAAGATATCTATGATGGTTCTGGTAATTTAGTGATGAGTGCTAACCAAAATGCCAAGTATCCTAATCTGGAATATTCAGATATAAATAGTGTGGCTTCAACTTTTTGGAGAGTCAGTGGAACCCGTGTATGTTTGAACCGTGTGACTTTGGCCTATGCTATTCCAGCGAAATATATGAAACAAATTGGAATTCAGAGCTGTCGTTTTAATATTACGGGACAAAATCTGTTAAGTCTTTATAATCCATATCCAGATAACTTCTTAGATCCGATGTGTAGCTATGGTAGCTATCCTACTTTGAGAAAATTTACGGTTGGTGTTAATCTAACATTCTAAAGGGAATTTACAATGAAAAAAAATAATATCAAATTATTCAGTTTGGCCTTGACGGCAGTTATGGCCTTTGCCTCTTGTAGCGATAGTTTTCTGGAGGAAAAGAAAAATTACGATAATGTGAATGAGGGAATTTATGACTATTATAGTGGAGCAAACGCACGTGTAAGTGATGTTTACTCATGGTCATTGCCAAACCCGAACTCTGATGCGAACTGGCAGTACAACTGTACCGGAAATGCAGATGATCAATCGAAATCAACCGAAGAATATAGTGGATTCGGAACCTTTGTAAATCCCGAAGCATTGCTAACTGTAACCGGAGGAAATAAGGTACCCGATTATTTTCATCATCAGGGTAATAATATTCAGAATTCTGTATGGGGACGCATTCGCAATATCAACGATGTGATTCGGGGAATTACGAATGGAAGTCTTTCGCAAGAAGAAAAGGATGAATTGCTAGGGCAAGTTTATTTCTTTCGAGCATGGTGTTATTATAACCTTGTAAAATGGTATGGTGGTGTACCTATCGTCAAGGATGTATTGGAACCTGTTGAATCCTCAACTGTTCCTCGTTCTTCAGCAAAGGCTTGTATTGAATTTATTTGTGAAGATTTGGATACTTCAGCAAGTATGCTGGAAGCAGCTACTACATCCGGTGGGTGGAGAAACAGTGAAAACTATGGACGTGTAACGTCTGGTACTGCTCTTGCACTGAAAGGGCGCGTATTACTGCTTTGGGCAAGTCCTATGTTTAATAGAACGAATGATCTGGCACGTTGGCAGAATGCATACGAGGAGATTAAGAAATCTATTCCGGTATTAAATGCTTGTGGTTATGGATTATATCAGACCAATAATAATGTCAATGCTTCTGACTTTGCTCAGGTATTTTCTACATTTAAAAGCAATGAAGCTGTATTTGTGACTCTTTATAATATTGTAGAAAGTGGTGACGGACAAAAAAATAACAATTGGGAACGTGGCATCCGTCCCAAAAATGCCACTGGTAGCGGTAAAGAAGCTTCTGCCATGTTGGTAGATATGTTCCCAATGGCAGATGGTAAAAGACCGGCTCTCAGCAGCACTTACACAAAATTGGAAGGTTCTTCTTATACATATGATGCGAACTATCCGTTTATGGATCGTGATCCGCGGTTTTATCGTACATTTGCTTTCCCAGGTGCGCGTTGGGCCTATGCAGGGAATCCTACTGTTGCTGATCCTGATAATCCTTCTTATAATCAAGGGCAGGACTATGTATTATGGAATTATGTATGGTATACTAATTTAGATGACCAGGGTAATCCAGAAAGTGGTGAATCATATGGTGCTGATAATTTGTTAAAGAACAAGAAAGGAATATATGTGCGTAAACGTTCGGATGATTTGGACGTGAATGGCAGTCCCTTGTATGCTTGGACAGATGCAAATAATAATGGCGGTTTTGCCTATTCCAGTGCTCCTTATATGGAAATCCGTTATGCAGAAGTATTATTGAATTATGCAGAAGCTGCTTGTGGTGCAGGCGATATGACAACAGCTGTAGAACAACTCAAATTAATACGTCAACGTGTTGGTTATACAGGTGAGTGTGGCTTACAAGCAGATTTGACATCCAATCAGGCAGCATGTATGGCAGCAATTCTCTATGAACGTCAGATTGAGTTGGCTTATGAGGGAAAACGTTTCGATGACCTTCGTCGCTGGATGTTATTCGATGGTGGAGCGGTAGCAGTAGATGGTGCTCCAAGTAGTTGGACCTTGAGTGGTTGGGGCGGAAATACCTGTAACTACTTAGGTTTTAAACCTTTGAATGGACAACGTCGTGAAAATATGGAGTTTCGTGTACAGGACTCTTATGGAGTGGGTGGAACGACAGCTGCTTCAGACCCGTTTGCCGGAGTTACCCGTCCTGCAGGGATAGATTTTCGTAAAGAAGATTTAGATTCACAATTGAAAAATCTAAAAGATTTTTATTCTGCCTCTTTTGTTCGTAAATTAAAGAAAGGAGATGGCCGTGATCAAAATCATTTCGATTTGACAATGAATTTTTTGCCTCGTTATTATTTCCTGGGTTTTGCACAAGGTGCACAGAGTAATAATAAAGATTTACCACAAACCATAGGTTGGGAAGATTATAATGCAGGTAATTCAAACGGCACATTTGATCCTTTGGCTGATACAGTAAACGAATAAAGAGATCGAATTAAGATTCTATAAAATTATAATTTGTTTGTCCGGATCTGGTGTTTATAACATTGATCCGGACAAATGTATTTTATAATCTATAGAATATTGTTGTTTGGTATGAAAAGTCTATAGGGTTTTAAGGCCGTATTTAATATTTTATAAAATTATCCTTGAGAGATAACCTTTTGAATAAAAGGCTGTAACCGTTTTTTTTCAGCGAGTGAGGTAACGATTTGGCAACCGTGAGTATTTCTGCGTTTTGCGCTGCATTTCCTCAAATAACTCAATACAAATATAGACTATTTTTTCGGTCTATAAATAATCTCATCAAAGAATTCGCCTGTTTTAATTCTTTCGAGATTCTTTATCATATCTGCTTTTTGTTGATTATTTGGAGCCTTACCTAATAGCTCCATGATGTTATCAATTGTTTTATAAGTAGATGCCATCCTTTTTTCGTGATTGGTTTGATTCTTTAAGTCAATCATATGTAGGCATTTCGTGCAGAAATTAAGAACTTTAGGTAAAATGTTCAGTAATTGTAGGGCTTTCTGAAACTCCTTGATTGGATTCAGGTCATGTAGCATATTGTATACTTTAACAATGCCCTCATGATAATGAACTGACAATTGTCGTTGCTCTTCCAGTTTTTCAATTACTTGCTTAAGTTTCAAAAGTTCTTCACTTAATACTTCATACTCATTACATAGAGATGGATCCGTATTCTCTGATATGAGTGGAGTAATGTATTTACTCCAGAATGAATTTTCAGGATTGACATTAAGTCCATACAATTTATTGAATCCTTCATATACAATAGTATTAACCTGCTTTAATGATAGTTGTTTCTCTATTGTATATTCTGAACTCAGGAACGCTCTTAGGGCTGATGCCAAATCAAGATATATGTATGTCAGCTGAATCGCAACCTTACCAAGCTCTGAAAATTGACGAAAAGGTGTAATCAATTCTTCATCTACCTCTTTATATTGTTGCTTTATCCATACAGGAATATTTTGCTGACGAACAAACTTATCTAATCGTTCTGCATGACTATTTATTACACTTTCTAAAGTTGAATAGAATACATCTTTACTATTTTTGAATATGTCCAAATCAGAAAGTGTAAATGCATAGCTTAAGGTGTCTTCGTGATCTACATCAGCATGAACCTTATATTTTCCAATATATTTGAGCGTAAAGACAGATATACTTTTAAGTAAATCCATAAAACACATCACCCTTTGAGCTTCATCTTCTTCGCTTAACTCCATAAGCATCAGATAAACTGACAAAGGCTCTGAATCATAATGGAAACTTAAATCCCGCTTGCCTTTATCTGTTATATCTCTTTGACCAAATTCAACAATTTGATTTTCTAAGATACTGAAGTCTTGCTTAAAATCTTGTTCATTAATGATTTTTAAAAGAGGTTTGATCTTTGATACCCATAGTGATTTATTAATTAGCTTTTTATATCCATATAAATGTTTGTAACTCTCTATAATAACACAGTTAATATACTTGATGTTGTATCGTTTTTCGGCAGGTTGATTTGCCCGAAAACAAGCCCTTAAAATAGATGACAGTTCAATATTAAAATATTGATTGAATATTTCAAGAGATAAAAGTGCCTCTAATATTTTATATTCTTTATCTCCTGAGTTAGTATTTAATGCGTCTTTTATTATGATTAATTTCTTCAACACGGGAGAACTAACTTCAATGGTTTTACCCATATTTTCATATAAAGATTTTCTCGTTTCGGGCGTTGCAGGTATTTTTCCACTATTCATAATCCTCAATTTTTCTCTTATACTTACTCTTACACAAAGATAATTAATATGCAGAAAACAAGATAACAACTCTCTATTATTCTGTATGTATTCCTCTATCCTGCTATACCCACGGCGGTAGAAGTTATTCTCGTGCCGTTGGTTATTCTCGCGAGCTTCCGCCCTCCAAACGGCTGGGAAGCCTGAGCGGGAAATAACCGACATAGGCGCGGGAAATAACTTCGGGAACAATCGCACTACCTCTTTATTTTTGGTTTGGGAATTTTCTTTTTCTTGGGTGGACTTACCGCCTGCTTCTTTTTTCTTTCATCGGGAATGGTGTTTTGTTGAATATGTGGGACTTGTGTAGTAGCTTGTGCAATAGCCTGTTCCTGCATTTTAACTTGGTCAGAAATACTGCCGTTCTTCATGGTATTATTGTATTCAAAAGATTCAGCTAATTCACGCTTGTACCCGAATAACTTGTCAAATCCCTGCTCTGCCTGTTGGAACAGGTTCTTCCTGTCGAAACCACCCTTAACCGTTCCTTTCTTGGTGTTCTTGTGATTGGTAAGTGGCGATAGCTTTTTCTTATTGGTTTGGTCTTTCCGGCTGACAATCAAATGGTAGTGCATATTCAGCTCATTGTCTGACCTGTCCCGGCTGAAATGTATCTTACCGTAGAACTTTATATCTTCTGCCGATAGACCTTTGTTGAAGTTCCTGGCATATTCAGGAATAACTACTTCTCGGATATACCGTTTCATGGATTCGGCTTGCTCCTGTTCGGTGTTACCCATTGCCCGAAGTTCCTGTTCTGATGGGCTGACATGGATAGCGTAAAACTTGGCATCCGTTTTCATAAGTTGCCCTATATTACCGTCTATATCTTTTACAACCTGTGATTTATAGATATTATCATCTGTCAGATTGAAAAATCCTTCGGTATAGATTCCTTGTTCCATGCGTTCCATGTCCTCGTGTTCAAGGTAATTACATAATCTCCGGCTACTGCCTGCATTGTTGTATGTGCCTTTGGATGATGGCGGGAAATCTATATTCATGGGTTATTATTCGTTTATCAAGTCGTTTATTTCGGTTTTTAGATTTTCTTTCCGTTTGCCGTCCATTACTCCGCAGGTTGCCAACTCTGAATAAAGGGAAATCAGTTTCAGGAGTTTATTATTATTTCGCTCCTGCTTCTTTGATAATGAGTTTATAGCCCCAGCAAGGTCATTTATCTGTTTAGCTTGGTTATTAATCACTCCGGCATGTTGGTTGAATGTTTCGCTTATTTTTTTTTCAGAACATTATCCTGTAATTCCCGTGAAGTATTTATTTCTGAAACTATTAACTCTTTTTGCTCTTTCACGGAAACATCAAATTTAACCGCTATCGAATGGCTTGTTCGTATCATCGGGTTAAGCTGGTCTTCTTCATACTTGCGAATGAAGCGGATAATATCATCCTGCCGTTTGTTAATCTTGGACAATTCCGACTTTACCGATTCGGGAGCATCGGCGGGATTGATATGTGCTTTATCCAGATACAGGAAAGCAAGTTTTACTATTTCCCTTTTTTTTAGCGAATAGCGTTTACATAGCTTATCAATCATTTTGTCTGTTTCCTTGTCTATTGCAACAGTCGTAAATAATATATTTCTATTCTGTTTGGTCATAGTTATAACTATTTTATAGCTATTTATACATCTAACTTGCTCAAATAGAATTGTATATCAATTCGAGTTATAGCAAGTGTTATAACTGTGCTTTATCCTAAAGCACTAAAGCCGAAGGCTTTGCCCCGCAGGGCAAGAGGAAAGAACAGGACTTGTCCAGTTCCCTCTTGCTTAATTTCGCAAAACAAACAGAGCCGTGAGGCGAAGTTGTTTTTGTGAAATGCGGAGCGTTAGAGAAGAGGCGATGAACCGGGAACCGCCTCTTTCATTTGCGTTATTCTGCTTAAACTAAAGAGCAGAATCACTCATCATCTTTCTTGTCTTTATCGTCTTTCGGGTGCTTCTTTTCAAACTCCTGAAAGGTCTGAAAATCCATATGGGAACGGACAAAACCCCGGACATCAGATGTGCGATAATAGGTCTTATGAGCTATCATAAAATAGGGTAGCTTTCCGCTCGACCTGTACCGTTGCAGAGTGCGCTTAGATACTTTGAGGAGAAAGGCTAAGTCTTGATTATCAAGCAAGGTTTCATCCTCGCTAAATACTTCTTTGGTGTTAATCAGGGATTTCAAGTCTTGACCAATCTCGCTTAGCTTCTTGGATAGCTTATGCATCCATTTTTCAAAATCATCATTGTTGATATACATTTTGTTTCATTTTTGAGATTAAACATTATCATTCTCAATGCATTGATGAAGCAAAGGACGGCAGAACGCAGCAATTAAAATAGGGGAATCCCTATGGACTCCCCTAAAACCAATTTGCAAATAGCTATAAATTAGCGATTTATAAAAGCATCTTTTTTCATCTTCTTTTTTCGACTTTCCCGGACAATAAGGTTTCGTAGATAATCCAATGCTTTGGTAAGGTTGAACGGCTTTCGCTTAAATACTCGTTCTTTTGATTTGTGGGCGTTCCCGAAAGCAAAATTAAAGGCTTGTTCCAGAGCTTGGGCAATATGGATATATGGGGCGGGATTTCCTTCTTCATTAAGGAACTGCCCGGAAAACTCAAAGGAAACCGCTAACTCGCCCATGCTGTCAATCCCCAATCCTTCTTTGGAATTGGGGATAAAATGCACTTTTGGTTTGTCGGATTGGATATTACAGGATAATCGGTTTGCTTGCAGGAATGTAAGTTTCAGCAGGTCGATTTCAGATTCAAGGAATAGGATTGCTTTTCTAAGATAGGCGAATTTCAGGGCATTTCCCCCCCCTGCTCGTACCGATTAAGTGTTTCAAGGAATACTAACTCAGCACGAGTAACACTCAGTATCCGAAAGATTTCAGAATAGTTTTGTTCGGATTGGCTGACAGTTCTTATTTGTTCCATAAAGCACCCATAGGCATCCCGCATTTCTTCGTTTGTGGCTTGTGAAGGTTCAGATAATAAACTGAACAGCACCGTTTTTGTCAATTCATTCATAAGCATAAAATTTTAAAGTGAATATTAATAATCAGACCTAAGTCCTGTTTTACGCCGAATGATTTTTATTTATGTGTTTTTATAGTTCTTATTGCTTTTTCTATTTGTTATAATTCTGATGGGTTTTTGTTAGCCAAACTCTTGGCTTCTTTTACAAAATGAGAAAAATCAGTATAGCCTAATTCGTCATATAAGTCATAACTACCTTTGGTACGATAGTTCCTCAATGCTGCTTTGAAACGTAGGGCTTTAAAACATTGTTTGGGTGACATGCCTAATACTTCTTTGAAATATCTGTTGAGAGTAGAATTTGAAACACCAACCTGTTTACATACAGCGTTTAATTTATAATCATGACTATTATCAATGTAGTAGATTGCTTTTATTACAGTTTTAAGTTTAAAGTCAAAACTAAAGATTTTCAGATTATTCAGAAGCCAACTTTCAACAAACTGAACCCGTTCTTCAAAAGAACTTTTTAATTTTAAATCGTTTAAAACTTCTTGCTTGATATATTTTTGTAGAGGCAGGTGATTATCTGCCAAAGTCAGAATATCTTTGGATAACAAGGAATATAATACTCCCGGTTTGAATTTTATAGAAAACTCATGAGTTCCGGGAGCATGTATTACAGTAATCGCTTCTGTTAAGCTACCAGATATTTTATCTCCTGTTGTATCGGACATACCATATTCCTGATGAACTTTAAATGTCTTGCTCTTCTCCGACAGGTGAATTGAAGTCGAAATATTGGCATTAGGCAGAGCTATAAATGAGAATGGATTTATAGAGTTGTCCGAAGTATGTATCTCAAAATAATACTCAACAATATCCTTCAATTCAAAGCAAGGATATTTAATCTCTATTTTTTCTTCGTCTTCAAATATAACTCTGCCTTTTACCATCGTTATTTAGTTAATTGATGCAATAGTTGTGGACCGATTGAGCTTGTCATCATTCGTTCTTTCCTACTATTCAAAAACTGTTGAGTCCAGTCAAGTAATCCACCATCACCGATTTCATATGTATCACCATTGAGTATTGTCTTTAGCTTTATTCTGAAACCATAGTAATAATTATTCTCATAGTCCGGTTCAACAACCGACACACTAAAATCACCAACCCTTTCCTGAACGTAAGATATTGAATCTGTAATCAACGGATTTTGGTTGTCATATCCTTTACATGGGATTATCTCGGAATATACTTGTTCTAAACCATAAATCTTTTTACAGATTTCATATAGTGTTGTTAGATGCTTTAATAATTCCTCTTTTTCAAAATTAAAACTTCCGGTGTCTTTACCGCATGAAATCAAACCAAGAACTGAAAAGTGGGGCGTGAAATTAGGATTAGAAAATGCCTGTGTTCGTATAACCCTCGAAATGTTACTATAATTGTAAGTATTACTATCTAATTTCCCTTTTTTCTTTAACGAAGCATAATGCAAAGCTATCGCATTGGTCGGGTCTGCCTGAACTTCTGTGTTTCTTAATGCCGTTAGAACCTTCTTTTGGTCTACCGTAGCTACAACGCTACTTGTCCCCAGTTGTGCAACCGGAGAGAGTTCTATGGGTTCAAATCCTTTGTCTGCCAATATTTTGTAGCAATTGAATTCCTCTTCTTTGTACTTCAAAACATCTATTTGGGCGGGTTTAACTAGTTTATTCCCTTCGTATTTATTTAGTAAGGACGAAGTGGTTTCCTGTTGAACTCGCCTGTTAAAAACGTCCAGTAAGATGGTGTTTAATTCTGATCCGCTTAATTCATAGGATAGTACCTTGACTATATCCTGCAAATCTAATTTACTGATAATATGGTCGGCTATATCTTTTTTCATGTCTTTCTAATACTATACAAATGTTCATCAATTATTTTCCCCTCTTTTATAACCGAGGACTTAATGATAGCTTCTTTTTCAAAGCCCGTTTTTCCAGAACTTTCATCGAACTTATATTATACTCGAATATATATGCGTAGACCCTTAGCAAATTAAGTTCTTCAAAAGCAAATTCGACTAATAACTTTACCGCTTCAGTAGCATAACCTTTACCCCAATAAGGTTCTCCAATCCAATATCCGATTTCCGCATTGATACGGTATATATCATGTTGTGGAATCAAACTACAACACCCCACGAATGTGTCACTCTCATATATCCCAAAAACATGTCCTAACGAACCGTTTGCAGTTAATTCGAGAAACGAAACAGCATTTTCAATCGTATAAGGATATGGAAAAGTATCCCGCAAGTTTATTGCAATAGCATGATTATTTGCTAATCGTTGCATTTCTTCGGGAGTAGTATGATTTATATTTCGTAATCCAATCATTTTAATATACTTATTGTTTTTGCAAAGGTAAACCTATATATCAAATGAATGAGTGTAAAAATGAATCAATTATGTCAATAGAATTCTTATTTTTCTTACACTCTTTCAATTATCTGTTTTTCCAAACTTTCCAATTTACGAGAAAGAATTTCCATATCCTGACTGATTTTCTCTTTCGTTATCTTGGCATAAATTTGAGTGGTCTTAATGTTGGTATGCCCCATCATTCGGCTGACTGTTTCAATCGGAACTCCTTGTGATATAGTTAATAAAGTGCCGAAAGTATGACGGGAAACATGATAGGTCAGCCGTGTTTGAATCCCGCATTGTTTGCCTATCTTTTTCAATATGTTATTACAGCTACCGTTGCTCGGAACTGGAAAAATTCGATTATCCCTTGTGTAACCTTTGTATTTCTCTATTATCCGCTTAGGAACTTCCAATAGCCGAATACTCGAATCGGTATTTGTTTTCTGCCTGCGGGTAATTATCCATAAATGACCGTCAAATGAAGTTTTAAGATTGTCTTTCGTGAGGTTCTTTACATCTGAGTAGCTTAATCCGCAAAAACAGGAAAAGACAAATAAATCCCTTACTAATTCATATTGGGCATTCTTCATCCTGGCATTAACAAGCGAATTAAATTCCTCTTTGCTTAGAAATCCCCTGTCTTTCTGTTCGGGGCTTATCAGGTATCCGGCAAAGGGATTAATGGCTAATTGTCCCGAATTTCGGGCTATGGAGACAATATGTTTTACACCAATCATATAACACCATATCGTATTAGTGGAACAATTTCGTTTTGTTCGTAAATAATACTCAAAGCCATTGACAAAAGCAAGATTCAGTTCTTTCAGGAATATATCATCCCGCTTAAATTCCTGTTTGATATAATCTTCTATATGTTTATACAGAGTACAATATTTAGAATAACTTGCTTGTGACCTGTTATATCCTACTTTTCGGGAAAACTCCTGATTGTGTTTGGCAAACAAGGTTAGGAATGTATCTTGCTTTACTCCTAACCCTAAATAGGCGTTCTTTACCTTATCGGCTGTAACAAAACCGTCTGCTTGCATTACTTCCTGATAGTGGCGGTTAATATCTACACGGATTTTGTCTAACGCAAGGTTAGTCTTTACTGCTAATGTACTTTTTCCTGTCAGCCGTCCCGCTTTGGTATCCCAAAAGTTGGGCGGAACGTTCATTTTACAACTGAATTGACTGATTGTTCTGTCAATCGTAATGCGCCCCATTAAAGGAACAGTTCCATCAGCTTTGGGGTTGTTCCGTTTCAGATAAAATAAAATTTTGAATGTACTTCGCTGTGCCATAACTCAAAGTTTTTACAGATTACAAAATTAGTTTACTTTGAGTTACAAGAGGTTATGAACAATGACGCAAGAAGCAGACAATTAGCGACTTATAGCCGATTTGCGTTTTTGCCGTTGGTAATGATGTGGTAACTAAACTTTGTCTTACCTTTGTCTATCGGTGGCTTTTACCGCCTAAAAAACAAGCCAAACAAAGAACGTTTTCCGCACATTACCAGTCGGTTGTCTTCGTTTGGCTGAAACCTGCTTTTTTATCAGACTTTTATTTTATGAAATACATTCGTCAAGGTTTTGTTTAATCAATTATTCCTCCCTCACCAACCTAATCACCGTTATTTCCGGCCATGCTCCAAGCCTAAACGGTATTCCCACATGTCCAGTTCCAACGTTTACATATAATCCCCGCTTCCCTTCATAATACATACCGCCCCATTCTTTATAAAAGCGCGAGGAGAAAGAAAATCTTCCAATCTGAAACTGCAAAGCATGGGTATGTCCGGCCAGCATCAAGTCAACGTCCGAATCAGGAAGTACCTCCCGTCGCCAATGAGTCGGATTGTGGCTCAATAAGATTTTAAATAGCCCATCTGTCCCTTCTAAAGCTTTAGGTAAATCTGCATATTGAGAAAAAGGAGGTTCACCGTCATTCTCAACACCAATAAGGGCAATGCTATCCTTATCATTGTAAAGTGTTACATGGGCATTGTTCAATAATATCCATCCCATATCGGCTTCTCGTTTTTTCAGATCAGCCAGATTATTGATGCGGTCCTGTTTTCCTTTCCAGGGAAAATAAGGGCCAAAATCATGATTGCCTAGCACTGAATAAACACCATCTCTTGCATGTAACTGACTCAAGACCGATTGCGAATACTCCAATTCGATAGCCCGGTGATTAACCAGGTCGCCTGTAAATACAATTAGATCCGATTCTTGTTGATTGACGATATTTACCATTTGTTGAAGAGGCTGGGTATTTTTACCCCAACTTCCAACATGTAAATCAGATAAGAGAGTAATACGGTATCCATTAAATCCCTGGGGCAAACGAGAGGAACTATAAGTTACCTGTCTGACTACAAATTTGTTTCTGCCAATGAAAGTTCCATACAATATTCCTACAACGTTGAGAAGTGCTAAAGCAATCCCAACATATAAAAAAGGTGTTGTTGACCATTTAAAGAAATAATGAAAGAGTAAGCCTATTAAAGAAAAGATTGTGAATACTAATTTAGGGAATACAAATAATAAAAAAGCGATGGAGAACCAGCCACTACTATGACCCCTGGCAACTTCTTCACTGGCAAAATGTATTAAATAGATCATTCCAACCAGTAGGAATAATGTAGGAATCCAATAGAGGATTTTAAGAAGAAAGTGTATATCAAGCCGGGATATATACATCCGATAAATATATATATCCGGTATAAAGAGTAAAGCGACTAAAACCAGAAAAAAAAACGTTGTGCCATAACTATCTGTTATAATTCATAAAAACAAAAAGAGGAAAGTATTGTTTCAGGGTATTTAAATTAAATTATATGCCAGTATTTTTCTTGCTTTAAACTTACCTCCAATAAAATTCTTAACCTCAAGTGATAAAACCCCTATTTCAATAGGCTGCAAATTTACTATTTTAAATTGTGATCCAAAATTAATGCTAGTGGATATGCTGAGGAATAGTATTATGTGTATCCGATTCATTATGATATTTGTGATCCGGTGAAAGGCAATACATGGATCACTCAAACAGTAGGATGGATGATTGGAAATGGAAATCCTGGCGGTACTAGTGCGGAAGAACAAAAGCGGAACATACATATATTGTGCTGTAGAACAATAACTTAATTCCTTAAAAAAATATAGGCTGCCCGATTGGACAGCCTATATTGACTCTTGGAAATCCGTTTACCTGTTTATGCTGCCGGATCGACGAAATTATTATCGTTGTTACCTCCGTCATTATCACCGTTATTGTCTCCGGTGTTATTATTATCACTCGTACCGCTGAGTCCTTTCACTAAGCGATCAATATGAGTGAATTCGATGTCATTGAGTAAGGCACGAGTGCGAACTCCACCTACCGAAATGCTATATTCCGGTGTGAATTTAAGTACCAGACTGCCAAACTGTGAAGGACGCACATCTTTCTTTTCGAGTACTCCCTTCCCTTTACTTCGTCCGTACACCGTAAATGTACCTAATCCATCAAGACGGATGGTGTGCCCTTCTTTAAGATGTACATTCATAAATTGTGGTAAACTATATAGAACCGCGGCAATATCCGCTTGTGTCACTGTAGTGGCTGTTGAGATCAGCTTACTCAATTCTTTCACATCCACAATTTTACCTGTTCTAACTATTTCTGGTCTCCATAATTGATTCCCATCTCTATCAGGCATGGGATCTTGTTTTTCTCTGTAATACATAATTTGTAAGTTTAATTAGTTATTGATTATTTTAAATTTGGATTTCCGACACAAATATAATCATTATTGATCTAATGATAATATACTTGATAATGTTTTAGTGTTTTTTAACCATTTTGCAATTGTGTGAAATATAGTTTACAGTCAAATAAAAAATATATGTTATGAGATGAAATTGTAAACAGATGATTTACAAGAACTTATAAAATTGAAAAAGAGGGTATATAGCTAAGGGTGCCCAAGGTATATTACTAAGCACACCCAAGGTATATAACTAAAGGAGGTCTAGGTATATAACTAAGCATCGACTTAAAATACAGGTAAGATAAATATTTACATTATATTAAATGAATCAAATTACTGTTATTGAGTTTGTGTTCCTGGATTTATTAGTGTGTTATCATGTATGCTAAATTCTGTTCTCATAATAAACGGGTAATAGTTTTCATTTTAAAATTTATAGCTCTGTTGCTATTCTTTTTCTCGAAGAAACGATCAGGTTCCGAAATTATATATTTATATTTGGGATTCCTGTTATTTGAGGAATGAAAAACCGTGTTTTATTTTCGAAACTTAAAAAAAATAATGTTATGGATAATGAACTGAAAATCAAAATGTACTCCTTTACGGTGGATTGCATAGAACCGCATGAATTGGGAAAATTCTATGCGGCGCTGCTCAACTGGGAAATAGGGTTCAATGATGAAGAATATGCGTGGGTGTACCCACCGGGAACCCAACAGGGAGAGTATCCCGGTATTACGTTTCAAAGAAACCCCGAGTACAAACCCCCAGTATGGCCAACTGAGCCAGAGGCGCAACAGGTGATGGCGCATATAGACATCGCTGTCAATGATTTGGAAAAAGCGGTTCAATACGCGATTGATTGCGGGGCAACAATGGCTGAGACACAATTCTCTGATGGTTGGAGAGTTATGTTCGACCCCGCCGGACATCCTTTTTGCTTATGCTTGATAAAACACATTTTTCCTACCAACGAATAGGAAAACGCCCTATCTACGTTCACACTAGCAAAAGTAGACCTCACCAAAATCTCCTTGTACATTGTGTGCAAGTGATATGAATCTTAAATAACATAATAATATCCCCTGTTTTCTACAAAGAAGCAGGGGATTTTATTATCCGCACTAAAACATTCAACCAGACGGAAATCAACTTTGGTTCTTTTATAACCAATTGTAGTCTCTTTTTCCTTATTTTTGCTTAACACTGATTACATCGGCCCCTAAAATCCGTCTTTACAATATATTTAATCAGAATTTAATTTTTAAGGTAATGAAGAAAAAACTTTTTGCAGGAATCTTAGCCATATCCCTGACTATTCCTTTTACTGAGATAAGCGCTCAGTATCCCAAAATCCCGAAAGATGTGCAGGAAGCCACCAAAAAGATGATGGATGAAACTACACGGAAATCTGATGAGGCTTGGGCCAAGGCACTTCCCATTGTAGAAAAAGAAGCGAAGGAAGGACGGCCTTATATTCCCTGGGCTGCTCGTCCCACAGATCTTCCGCAAGCAAAAATACCAGCTTTTCCGGGAGCTGAAGGAGGAGGAATGTTTAGCTTTGGCGGTCGTGGCGGTAAAGTAATTACAGTTACTAACCTGAATGACAGTGGTCCAGGTTCTTTCCGTGAGGCTTGCGAAATAGGTGGAGCCCGTATTGTGGTATTCAATGTAGCTGGTATTATCCGATTGAAGAGCCCACTCATTGTTCGTGCTCCTTATATAACTATTGCAGGACAAACAGCTCCTGGTGATGGTGTTTGTATTGCCGGAGAATCCTTTTGGGTTGACACACACGATGTGGTTGTGCGCCATATGCGTTTCCGTCGGGGAGAAACCTATGTTGGACGCCGGGATGACTCATTTGGTGGAAATCCTGTAGGAAACATTATGATCGATCATTGTTCAACCAGTTGGGGATTGGATGAAAACATCTCTTTCTACCGTCACATGTTTGATCCGGGAGATGGAAGCAAGGAATTAAAGCTACCAACCGTAAACGTAACGATTCAAAATACCATTTCTTCACAGGCGCTGGATACTTACAACCATGCTTTTGGTAGCACACTGGGAGGTGAAAACTGTTCTTTCATGCGCAACCTTTGGGCGAGTAATGCCGGACGTAACCCGTCAATCGGCTGGAATGGCGTATTTAATTTTGTGAACAATGTATTGTACAACTGGGTACACCGTTCGGTAGATGGTGGTGACTATACTGCTTTATATAATATCATCAACAACTATTACAAGCCAGGTCCGTTAACCCCCAAAAGTCCTGTAGGACATCGTTTGATTAAGCCAGAATCAGGTCGCAGTAAATTGGGTTATAAAGTATATGGCCGTGTGTATTGCAACGGAAACATTGTAGAAGGCAATGAAGCGGTAACCAAAGATAACTGGGCTGGTGGCGTACAGGTAGAAGGTCTGCCAAATACTGGTCAGTACACCGATAATATGAAATGGAACGAACCTTTCCCTATGCCGCATCTTACAATAATGTCGGCGAAAGAAAGCTACAACTACGTGTTAAAAAATGTGGGTGCTACTCTTCCCAAAAGAGATATCGTAGATGAACGGGTATTGAATGAAGTAAAAACGGGTAAACCTTACTATGTAGAAGGATTGGATCCGAATTCATTCTATCAGTTTGAACATCGTCGTCTACCAGCTGATTCTTATAAAAAAGGTATTATCACCGATATATCTCAGGTAGGTGGTTATCCCGAATATAAAGGCACTCCTTATGTAGATACCGATGGCGATGGTATGCCCGATGCATGGGAAAAAGCGAACGGACTGGATCCTAATGATCCGTCAGATGCCAATAAAGATTGTACTGGTGATGGATATACCAACATTGAAAAGTATATTAACGGTATAAGTACCAAGAAAAAAACAGATTGGACAAATCTGAAGAATAACAAGGATACATTGGCGGAAAAAGGTAAATTAATGTAAATAAGAATCACTAAAAACTGCGCTGTTGAGAAACCTGCAGAATAGGATGAATGAATTTAAAATGAATGAAAGATGAGATTACAAAAAATATTATTTGCCTTTTTATTATTTATTCCATGCGCACTGTTTGCTGTTGATCTGAATAAGGAGGGACGTGATCCGAAATATGTAGAATCAATAGTAAACCGTTCACAAAAGATTGTGGATAAATTGGGAATAACAGATGCAAAATCTTCTGAGGCAGTTCGCAATATCATAGCTAACCGCTATTTTGAGCTAAATGATATTTACGAAGTACGAGATGCGAAAGTAAAGCAAATCAAAGAATCTACGCTAGAAGGGGATGCAAAAAGCGAAGCATTGAAAGTTGCTGAGTATGAAAAAGATGCAGCTCTTTACCGTTCTCATTTTGCTTTTCCAGCAGCTTTATCGCTTTATTTGGATGCCAAGCAGATTGATGCAGTAAAAGACGGTATGACTTATGGAGTAGTAGACGTAACATATACTGCTACACTCGATATGATTCCGTCTTTGACTGACGAAGAAAAAGCACAGATTTATGCCTGGTTAGTAGAAGCCCGCGAATTTGCCATGGATGCTGAAAATTCTAACAAGAAACACGAAGCATTTGGTAAATACAAAGGACGCATAAACAACTATCTTTCTCAAAGAGGATATAATTTAACTCAGGAAAGAGATGCATGGTATAAACGTATAGAAGAAAGAAAAAATAAATAATTACATGTTACATTTTTGTTAGTACAAAGAATAGCCCGATGAGAATCGGGCTGTTTTTTTTAAACCCCTGTATTAAGATAGATTTTAAACCTTAATTGTTTAATATTATACCATTATTGGTCATAAAATGTGTAATTTTCGGTGTTGAATTTCTATTAATCATTTTAATTGTTAATTGTCATGAAAAAAAGATTTTTAAATTGTCTGGCATTTGCTCTTTTATCTTTTGTGCTGGTTTCCTGTGGTTCGAAAGAACAGAAAGTCCTGACTGTCTATTATTCTCATTGGGGAAACACTGATATCCTCGCCGACATGATTCATCAATCAGTTGGGGGTGATATCTTTCGTATTGAATTAGAAAATCCATATCCTGCCGAAGGTACACATGCAGCAGTACAAAAAGATATTGATGCTGGAACGATGCCAGTTCTGAAAAATAAAGTGAATAACCTGGATTCGTATGACATCATTTTTATTGGAACACCCAACTGGTTCAGTACGATGTCTCTTCCGGTAGAAGCATTTCTGCAGGAAAATACCCTTTCAGGTAAAACAGTGATTCCTTTTGCTACCTATGGTGGAAGTGCGGGCAACACCTTAACCGATATTGCAAAAGCTATACCCAACGCTCATGTCCTGGATGGTTTCGCAGTGAGTGGAGATGAAGTAAAACAATCCAAAGAAGCTGTTCAGGAAAGAATGGATCAATGGATCAATGCACTACCGCTGGAACTGAAAGCTAAAAAATAGAAACATTTACATATCATATCATTGTATAGAAAAGACTGTCTCTTTAGAGGGGGCAGTCTTTTTTCTTTTTAATCCTTTCTACCTTCACATCCATTTTACCTAGATTCACTCTGTCAGGCTTGCAGCCTTAGTTCTTTTCTACAGTTGTGATAACATACAGCCGTCATCACATATGCAGATATTCAAAAGTCAGTGAAGATCCTTCAAGAGAAATAAATGTATATCAAATTCATACTCATAGCGAGGATGATTTATTGTTTCATATATTGTTGATATTCATCTATTTAAATAGAATATTATTCCTATTATGTATTATAATGGTTCAATAGTCTTGTTTTAATTTTAAAAATATGTTACTTTGCAAGTGTTTCCGATTGGATAAATAATCAAACAAACAAAATTGCAATTATTATGACAGACACATCGTAAGGTTATGCTTCCTTAAACAATTAATTTTTAAGCATCAAGGTCAATTTACATCACAAAATTTAGAAGTTATGAACGTAATTCAAATTAAAGTGGCGATTTCCAGAAGTAAGTCGTCAAGGAAGATTCTTGTCTTTATGGCAATAGTCTTTATCTGCAATTTCAACAGTGTAAGCATTGCTTCGGATAATCTTAGCTTACATAATGTTGATGTAACCCGCCAAACGAATCAAATATCCGGGAAAATTATAGATGAAAGTGGAGAGGGTCTAGCTGGTGTTACCATTGCTATAAAAGGAGGAAGTACAGGAACCATTTCAGATTTCGAGGGTAATTATACTCTCAATTCAGTTCCTTCCAATGCAACATTGATCTTTAGTTATTTAGGTTATCAATCCCAAGAGATTCCTGTGAATGGGCGTACCATTATCAATGTTACCTTAGGTGAAGATACACAGGTATTAGGTGAAGTGGTAGTGACTGCTTTGGGTATAAAACGACAAAAAAGAGCGTTAGGTTACGCAACCACCGATCTTAGTGGCGATAATTTCACAGAAGTACGTGATCCTAACTTAGGAAACGCACTGACCGGAAAAATTGCAGGAGTAAGTGTAGCCGGAAATTCCACAGGAATAGGAGGCAGTAGCCGTGTAATAATAAGGGGTAACTCCTCACTCACCGGAAATAATCAACCCCTGTATATTATTGATGGTGTACCATTTGACAATACCAATTTTGGAAATGCCGGCCAATGGGGAGGAATGGATTTAGGAGACGGGCTTTCTAATATTAATCCAGATGATATTGCGGACGTACAAATATTAAAAGGTGCAGCAGCATCTGCACTGTATGGCTACCGGGGTGGTAATGGTGTGATTATGATCACCACGAAATCAGGAAAAGACCAGCAGGGAATAGGCATTGAAATAAATAATAATCTTACTTTCAATACAATCTACGACTACAGAGACTTCCAGAAAGTATACGGACAGGGAACACAGGGAGGTAAACCAACCACCCAAGAAGCCGCTTATCAAACTTACAATTCAAGTTGGGGGGCTGTGATGGATGGAAGTGGTGCTGTAAATAGATTAGGAGAGAATTATCCATATCGATATGTGGATAATTGGGATCATTTCTATAGAACAGGAGTGAGTAACCAGACGTCTGCATCTATCAGCGGCAGCGACAAAAAGTCATCTTACCGTTTGGGGCTCTCTAACTCTGTAGAACGCTCCGTTTTACCCAACGCAGGAACCAGCCAGCAAGGTATCAATTTTAACGGAACCTATAATATCACTTCAAAATTATCAGCCACACTGAATGCGAATTATGTATTCGAAAAAGTGAAAGGAAGAGCCAACCTGTCTGACGGAAACGGGAATGTAAATGCTACGTTGATGTACCTGGCCAATTCATACGATGTCAGATGGTTGGCGGGTGAAGTGGATGAAAATGGAAAAGAGCTTCAACCCGGTAACAATGTATATTTCAATAATCCTTATTTCTTGCAGTATCGCAAACACAATGAGACAAACAGAAACAGGCTCACCGGTGGTCTTACTTTGCGTTATGATGTTACAGATTGGTTGTATGCGCAAGGTCAGGTAACCCGGGATGGATATATCTTTAATTTTGAGCAGACCCAACCTAAAGGTGCTGCCGCGGACCCTGACGGGTACGTAAACGAGTATGAAAGGAATTTCTCGGAAATAAATGTCAATTATTTGATTGGCTTTCTTAAAAAGTTCGGTGATTTCAATGTTTCTGCCAATGTCGGAGGGAATATACAGAAGAATGTAACCAAGACATATGGAACACATGATAATATCAGGCCATTTGTTATAGATGGCTCTACAGCTACCAGCAATGTGGCTGCCGGAACTCGAACTTTCCGGAAAATATACAGTGAATACCGTGTTAATTCCATCTATGCCACTGCTGAACTGGGGTATAAAGAGTTCTTATTTCTGAACCTTACAGGACGTAATGACTGGTTTTCAACTTTAAATCCGGATGACAACAGCTATTTCTACCCTTCCGTAAGTTTAAGTTATATGTTTAGTGACCATTTTAAAATGCCGGACTGGTTCACATCCGGAAAGTTGAGGGTATCTTATGCATCTTCCTCGAATGGTACAACACCCTATCAAACGGCTTTAGCATATTCCATCCGTGATTTTGAAACGAATGGACAAACACTTGGTACCATCAATAACAGCGTCCTTCCGAATGCTTACTTGAAGCCTGTACAAATTTCGGAATGGGAAGTGGGTACCAATCTTCAGTTTTTTAATAACCGGCTGGGGCTTGACCTATCCGTATACCAGAAAAAAACAACGGATGACATTGTACAGGTATCTACCAGTTCTGCCTCAGGATACAGTTCTGCTATGATGAACATCGGGAAAATTCGTAATACAGGTGTCGAAGTTTTATTATATGGCGTACCAGTTAATACCAACGATTTCAGATGGAATACATCTATAAATTTAGCACATAATAGCAGTAAGGTATTAGATCTGGGAGGAGCAAACTCCATGACCATTGACGGAGCGATAGCCAATGGTGGGGGAGCAACCGTCCAGAATATCAAAGGTGAACCTTATGGGCAAATCGTAGGTTACAAGTATCTTAGAGATGAGAGTGGAAACAAGGTATTTGACTCGGAAGGTCTTCCTCTAAGAACAGAAAAGCAGGAGGTTCTGGGTAATGGAGTTTATAAACTAACAGGAGGATTTAAAAACGATTTTTCATACAAGAATTTCTCTTTGTCTTTTCTACTTGATTTCAAATTCGGAGCTAAACTGTTTTCCGGAACAAATTATAACTTATATTCCACCGGTCTCCATAAAAATACCTTGGAAGGACGTGAAAATGGTATCACAGGCAAAGGTGTGAATCAAGCCGGTGAAACCAATACTGTAAGCGTAGATGCTCAAACATATTGGCAGCGCGTTGCAAGCTATTCAATCACTGAAGAATTTGTTTACAGTGCGGATTTCATTAAGTTGAGAGAACTTTCGATCGGTTATACGTTACCCAGGTCTTTCCTGAGCAGAACCCCGATAAGAAGCATTTCTGTTTCTTTAGTAGGACGTAATTTGTGGACCATTCTGAAACACACTCCTAATATTGATCCTGAGTCGGCTTATAATAATACGAACGGGCAAGGGCTGGAGTTAAACGGATATCCTGCGACCCGGAATATTGGATTCAATTTAAATGTTAAATTCTAATTAGTGAAGAGGATGAAAAAAATAATATATTATATATGCGCAACGTTAACTTTCATGTTTGTAGGTTGCAACGATTTTGGGGATACAAATATTAACCCCGAAACAATAGACCGGGAGTCTATGGACTATACGTTGATGTTTACCAATGTACAACAATATTGCTATGGTACGGAGTATGAAGCATGGAGAAACGGGCTGATATATATTAGTGCTATGATACAGCATACCGCATCCACACAGAGCCACTGGAATGGTGATAAATATACCTATAATGCGGCATATAATTCTGCTTATTGGGAAAGAATGTATCCTAATGCTATAAGAGATGTAGTGGATATATTGAATAATTGGGAAGGTAAAGAGAATCATCTTACAGAATATAATATGGCACGTGTTCTGAAGGTACTATTAATGCAACGGATGACGGATTTGTATGGGGATGTACCCTATACAGAAGCAGGACAAGCTTATAATCTAACCATTCATTCTCCTAAATATGACACACAAGAATTTATTTATAATGATTTGCTAAAAGAACTAAATGAAGTGGGAACTTACTTAAATCAGGTCAGTTCATCATCTATCGGTTCAGCGGATATTATGTATGGTGGAGATATTACAAAATGGAAAAAGTTCACCTATTCACTTATGTTGCGTGTTGCCATGCGTCTTTCGAAGGTGGATCCAGCCAAGGCTGAAACCTGGGTTAAAACGGCTGTAGCAGGAGGATTATTCGAAAGTAATGATGATAATGGAATCATGGAACATCCAGGAGCTGTAACTTCGAACAATTCATGTGAACCATTTGGGAAAATATATTGTCATGAAGATCCAGGTGCATATCGTATGAGCGAATCATTTGTAAACTTATTGAAAAATACTCATGATCCCCGTTTGATCTATCTTTGTTCTGTGGTACCTGATCCTTCGGAGAAAATCGGTGGAGGAAACTGGCAGATGGGAGATACAACTGCCATAGCACAGATCGGTCTTCCGAATGGATATGACCAGACTACTGAAGGATCAACGAATATAGAGAATCATCCAAACTATCCAGGAAGTATGAATAAATATTCTGTAGTGAATCGATATACGTATGCAAGAATTGATGCACCCACATTTATCCTGACATATGCTGAAAATCAATTATTGTTAGCGGAAGCTGCGTACCGTGGATGGATCAGTGGCTCAGCTGAGACATATTATAACAGTGGTGTGACGGCAGCTATGAAACAATTCCAGCAATTTGGCATTACGGGAATAAGTGACAGTAAGATTAATGAATATCTGGCCCAAAACCCCTACAATGAAAATACCGCGTTGGAACAAATCAATACCCAATATTACATCAATACGTTCTCTGATGAGTACGAATCATTTGCGAATTGGCGTAGGTCAGGGTATCCGGTATTGACCCCGGTTGATTATATCGGTAATGTAACGAATGGAACTATCCCTCGCCGCTTTACCTACCATACAAATGAAGCTTCCATCAATCAAGAAAATTATTTGAAGGCAGTTGCTAATCTATCGAATGGAGATAGAATGAACTCCAGGATTTGGTGGGATGTAGAATAATATCATTTTGAGCAAGTAGCAAAGAGGGTATTATGATTTATTTAATGCCCTCTTTGCTGATATTCTATTCTTAATTATTTTGAAAAACAATAAACAAGTGGTGAAATCTTAATTGGAGTTGTTATCTAAAATATAAAGTATACTCTTTGAATTTGAGTAGACTAAAATAATAAAATTGACTTAATATGAAAAAGAATAATTATTTAATTAATTCAAGTTGCTAGCTATAATATTTATAAACAAAAACGGTCAATCCATT
>JAJQFD010000032.1 GCA_021201335.1 Bacteroides sp.
AAATATTATATCAATCGGTCCAAATAAACTACGATAACCATAACCGAGACCTACACCAAAAAGATGTTCCCCATTAAAGATATTATCTAAGTCATTGTCTGTTAACCCATAATTTGTAGTAAGTGTAACAAAATTGTTTTTCCCGATTCTTTGTCTGAACTTTAATCCTCCAAGAAATACAGTATTATCAATAACTTCCATATAATTCACACCCGCAAAAGGAATCTGCTGCGGCATGTAGCGTCCCGGAGTATTTCCTCCAATCGTGTTCATATATGGATAAGGAGAATCCTGACCAAAAATAACACGACCAAACAATGAGGGGATCAATGAAAATCTGTGTGACATCGAAAAAACCGATTCCCACCAGACGCTGACTGCACCAAAAGGTGTATGTCCGTTATAAGTAGTCAAATTATCCGTATAAAGCGAAAAATCTGCCTGAAAAGAAGTTCCACTGCTCGGAAAGGATTTCATGTCCATTGTTTCATACTGCACCAATGCATAATAACTAAAAAAGCCTTCCGGTTCTACTGTGAGCTCATTTTCTGTGTTGTTAAACAAAAATGTATTATAATTATAATAATCATATCGAAGTCCTAAACCATATTTAAAATTCCGGTTTAAAATGTTCGAATAACCTAGTTCGGCAGAATGTTGGCTGTATGTCGTATTAAATGTGCGATGACCTTTGTTATAGATATTTATATCATTATATTGATACCTATACGATATATTCACTGAACGCAATGCACTTAAAAGTAACTGATAGTCTAATTGTGCAAATGCCCGACGTCCTAACCGACCAGTCACAATGGCCCTGGTAGGCAATTTTGTTTTAAACTGATAAACCCCGTTTATTTGTACCGCAGCAATTTCTTCCGTATCAAAACGAATACCCAGATTAAAAGCATTCGGTGAATTTTTTTCTAAAACGAACTCCAGATCATATCCGTTCCTGGATGCTTTCAGGTTATAACAGATATTCGAATAAGTTTGTAGAGAATATAATGCATCAACAGCTTTTTGCAATTGTTCCATGGTTATATTGCTGTTCTCCTCCAAACCGCTTTTTTCGATTAAACGAAAAGCATCTCGTCTTTCGATCCCAGTAAAAATTATATTGCGTACATAAACTGGATTTTCTTCGGACAAGAAGGTATATGGACCGTGTTTTGCAGGAACATAATTCTCCGGAACACCTATTTTGTTTTTTAAGATAAGCAGTGAGTCCCATTCCAGTCGGGCAGCAGCTTCGCCCCGCACAATTAATGTATCTAATGCTTCAATGTTGAAACTCGCAGCAGTGTAACCTTTTACATCTACCTTTATATACACGTCTGTTTCTTTCAGATTCTTACTGTATTTTTCTTTGCCGGTCAAGTCTGTTAATTTATTGATCAGATCAATTACTGTAACAACATCCGCTTTCTTTTCTTCCGGACCCGATTGTACATCTACCCCAATGATAATATCTGCACCCATTGACTTGGCAACATCCACAGGAAAATTATTTAAAAGTCCCCCATCTACTAATACCATATCTCCAACTCTGGCCGGAGTGAAAACAGCCGGTATAGCCATACTCGCCCGCATCGCATCTGCAAGCTTACCACTATGAAAGACAATCTCTTCTCCTTTCATCAAGTCAACAGCCACGCATGCAAATGGAATGGGCAGATTATTAAAGCTAATAGAATCATGATAACCAATTGTTAGGTTCGAAAAAAGAGTATTGAGATTGATTCCTTTTATGATACCGTCAGGAATTACTTCCTGAGGTTTTTCATGAAATGGAAAAGAAATCAAATATTTTTCGGAATTTATTTTTTCGGAAAATGTTTTTTTACTCCGGTCTACACGATCACTCAGCAAAAAGCTCCAATCTTGCCTAGTTATCATGCTATCCATCTGATTAGGAGTATATCCTATGGAATACAAGCCTCCGACTATAGACCCCATACTAGTTCCCACTATCATATCGATAGGAATACCAGCTTCCTCAATCACTTTTAAAGCCCCTACATGTGCCACTCCTTTGGCTCCTCCACCACTAAGCACTACTGCCACCTTTTTCTGCGACTGGGCATTTAAAGATAAGACGGATAGTAGAGTAAGAAACAAGAACAAGGAAAATAATTTATTCATAGTTCAGGATAATCTTTATTATTTAGGCATTTTAAAGTATCACTCCACATTATTAGGTAAAACTATCAAACTATTACCTGAGATAATTTAAAACTCAAATGCTTTATTCCATTATTAATAACTAAAATACAAACTTTTTTGTTTAATTATCTACCATTTTATCTAATTTTGCACATAAACAGTTAGCCGGTTTGTCGCTTGACTGATTTTTCAGTTAAGAGGAAAGTTCGGGCAACAAAGGGCATCCTACTTTTTAACAGAAAGTTATCCGTGAGGGTAAAGTAACGCAGAAGAAAACAACCGCCTTTCCTTTCGGGGGAAGGTAAGGGTGAGAAGGTGAGGTAAGAGCTTACCAGGCACGTGGTGATGCGTGGGCTGTGCGTCTTAGGAGTTGTAAGGTCATGTAAACCGGCATATTGGAAGGGTTGCTCGCCCGACGTCGGAGGGTAGACCGCTAAAGTGATATGGTGACATATTACTCAGATAAATGACAAACACCTTAATTAATTTTGGTTAAGGTACAGAACCCGGCTTACAGGCTGACTGTTTTCTTTTTGTAAATACCCTCAATTATGATAGAAAGAATAATTAAACTCTGGAATTTCCTGACAAATGACATTTGGCGGGTAACAGAAGATGAAGTGACTAAGAGAAAATTCTCTTTCTATACAGTTGTTAAAACGATCTATCTGACTGGTGATCGCTTTAGTAAAGACCGAATCATTGATAAAGCATCAGCACTAACTTATAGTACCTTATTGGCTATCGTACCTATTTTTGCCCTGTTGTTTGCAATTGCTCGCGGGTTTGGTTTCGATAATTTAATAATAGGACAATTAAAGGATTTTCTTGCCGGAATGGGGGAAAATACAGAAATGATCCTGGAACTGGTTGATTCCTATTTGGGTGAAGCAAAAAATGGCGTTTTTGTAGGAGTGGGTCTAGTTATGTTACTCTGGACAGTACTTAACCTCACCAGTAATATAGAAAACACATTTAACCGTATCTGGCAGGTGAAGAAACCACGAAGCATGTATCGTAAAGTCACAGATTACTTTTCAATGTTCCTGTTAATGCCTATTTTACTGGTTATTTCCGGAGGTATTTCTATTTTTGTATCCACCATGCTTAAAGGAATGGAGGAATATGTATTGTTGGGTTCCTTCTCTAAATTCCTCGTCAAATCCATTCCGTTTGTTTTCACATGGTTTATGTTCACGGGACTTTATATATTTATGCCAAATACGAAAGTAAAATTCAAGTTTGCACTAATTTCCGGTATTCTGGCAGGATCAATTTTTCAGATATTCCAGTATCTATATATTAGCGGACAGGTATGGGTTACCAGATATAATGCAATCTATGGTAGTTTTGCTGCAATTCCATTGCTATTGCTCTGGTTGCAAATGTCATGGACAATTTGCCTTATAGGAGTGGAGTTAACGTATGCCAGTCAAAACGTACATAATTATAATTTTGAAAACGACACCCGTAATATCAGCAGGCGTTACCGTGATTTTATTGCTATCTCCATTATGTCGCTTATAGCCAAAAGATTTGCCCATAATGCACCTCCATATAGTGCAGAAGAGATTTCTGAAAAGTATCAGATTCCGATCAATCTCACTAACCAGACACTATATCAACTTATTGAAATAGGTTTAGTGCATGAAGTTATGACTGATGAAAAAAGTGAAGAAATAACTTATCAGACCTCCATAGATATCAATATATTGAGTGTAGCACTTTTATTAGAGAGAATAGATAAGTTTGGATCGGAGAAATTTAAAATAGACCGAGACCAGGAGTTTGTGGATGAATGGAAGACATTACTGGATATTAAAGAAAACTATTACAGAGATGCAAGCAAGATCCTACTCAAAGACTTATAATTCTCCTCAATCAATATATATGTGGAGCATTTACTCTTTAAGCGTACTCTCCTTACCGACTAAGCTTATCGTACGTGGAGAGTACGCTTAGAGTATTAGTATTTATTATACGATATAACCTTCTCTTTCGGTTTCCGTATTTTTGTCCGTTTCTCTTTTGTTGTATAGCCAATTGTTATATCCATCAGTAACCGTTTGGAATCAGGAATACCAACCATTTTCTTTATAGCCTTCTCATCAAACCATCCCAAAATACACGATCCCAGTCCTTCACTTTCTGCTGCAAGTGTTATATGAGAAGCAGCTATACCCAAATCTATTAAAGGAAAATGTTTCCCTTTGAACTTACCCCCAAGCTTAGAGGTTATATTGGCGGATTCTTCTACTATTAAGATGTGAACCGGAGCATTCTTTGCGAATTTATTCATCCCTAATCCGGCTGTTGCTTTCCCGACTTGAACAGAAAGTTCTCGATCATTTACTACGATAAATTTCCAGGGTTGAGCATTGCATGCCGAAGGAGCCAAACGGGCTGCTTCCAGAATGCGTTCCAATTTTTCAGTCTCAACCTCCCGGGAATCATCATAGGCCCTATCACTTTGACGGGCAGACACTAACTCAAGGAAATGATAATATGATTTATCCATTATTTTCCGTCTATTGCTAAAATACGACTAATGTATTTCCCTATAATGTCAAACTCCACATTTATAACACTACCTATCTCAAATGTATGGAAATTGGTATATTCATAAGTATAAGGAATTATGGCCACCTGGAAGGAATTATCTGTTGGATTCACAACTGTCAGGCTTACTCCATTTACAGTAACTGATCCTTTATCAACAGTAAGATAACCTCGTTTAGCCATTTCTTTATCATACCGGTATTGGAACGTAAAGTACCAGCTTCCTTCGGCATCTTCAATCTTGGTACAAACAGCTGTCTGATCCACGTGTCCTTGCACAATATGTCCATCCAAACGACCATTCATTAATATACTACGTTCTACGTTGACTTTGTCACCAACTTTCAATAATCCTATATTTGAACGTTCCAGTGTTTCTTTCATAGCTGTAACTGTATATGTGTCATCTGTTAGACGTACCACAGTCAGACAAACACCGTTATGTGAAATACTTTGATCGATTTTCAGTTCATTTACAAAAGAACAAGTAAGGGTTAAATGCACATTTTCCTGTTCTTTTTCCAACGCAACCACTTTTGCATATTCTTCTACTATTCCTGAGAACATAATGATTAGTTTTAATTAAATTTCTGCAAAGGTATTGAATTTCTTTAGGGTGAATTACTGCTGAGGTGTTATTTTTATTAAAAAGAGAATATGATTCACCCATTGAAAATTGTTCCATTTAAAACGAAGTGATTTTCAATCTGAATGAATAACATTCCCAGAATTAATAAGCTCATAAGGCTTATCATGAGTGCTATTTAAGTCCATATACCTATCAAAGTACCTTTTAACAAAAAACGGAGCTTTTCACAAAGCTCCGTTTTTCAGTTTTCAATAGGTATTAGTTTTTTTTTAAGGTAAAAAGATTGTTTTCAGGATAACGATGCAAATATAACGGCTTTTCTTCTTACTCCCCAAATAATAAAACATGTCATATAACATATTTTTGAGTTTTCTTTGGTTTTATTATAATATTCAAGCCTTTTAAATCTGCTAACATTGTCCATAAATACTCTCTACCAGTATGCCCAATACCATTATGGTTAATTTTAAGTAATTACTTCTAATGCTATTACTATTTTGGATAATTCTCATCTGTTTTCCCACTATGTTTTAAAACTTTGGCGTCTATAAAGAAAATGATTTCCTCCGCAATATTGGTTATGTGATCTCCAGCTCGTTCCAGCTTTCTGAACACACTAACAAGGTTGAGGCACAATAACATCGCATCCGAATGTTCTTTAATATATTCAGCCAAAATAAAAGTAACTCCGGCATTTATTTCGTCGATCTTATTATCAATGGCAAAAACAGAATTAGCCAATTCAATACTTTCTTCATTCAATGCCCGTTTCGTTATTTCCAACATGGAGAGTACTTCCGAAATCATTGTTTCCAAATGTAATTTTTGTAGCAGTTCTGCATCGAGAACAGGTTCCTGAGAATTAATAACAAAACGAACAATACCTTCGGCAAAATCGCCTAAACGTTCCAAGTTGGAATTTATTTTTAGCATTGCCAAAACAAAACGCAAGTCAATACCTACCGGATTATATAAAGCAATGATATCTTCAATGTCGCTGTCTATCTTTAGTTCAAAAGCATTAACTCTTCTCTCACGAACAATTACCTGATGAGCCAATTCTTTATCAAAGGTTAAAACGGCTTCGCCCGCCCTGTCTAACTGATTATAAACCAGTGTCCACATCTCGTCTATTTCGTTTTTAAGCAGCTGTAATTCTGATTCGATAAATTTTACCATAAATATATCTGTCTAATTATTTAATCTTTGGGACAAAGATATAAAATATCAGTTTAGGTTAGCATTTCAAACCGATTACATTCATGTTACAGCTTGCACAGATTAAATTAATATTCTACTTTTGTAGATTCAAAAAAAGTAGAGTCATAACAACCTCTAAAAATATAAATTATGACAGAAAAAAAAGAGGAAGAAATCATCGAAAAAAAAAGCCTGAACTTTATTGAATCGGCTGTAGAGAATGATTTGAAAGAGGGTAAGAATCATGGAAAAATACAAACCCGCTTTCCGCCTGAGCCTAATGGTTATCTGCATATTGGACATGCAAAGGCGATCTGTCTCGATTTCGGCTTGGCTCAGAAATATGGTGGCATTTGTAACCTCCGTTTCGATGACACAAACCCCGTGAAAGAAGATGTTGAGTATGTAGACTCTATAATGGAAGATATACAATGGTTAGGATTTCAGTGGGAAAAAGTGTATTATGCTTCCGATTATTTCCAGCAGCTGTGGGATTTTGCCGTAGAACTCATCAAAAAAGATAAAGCATATGTGGATGAACAATCCGCCGAAGAGATAGCCAAACAAAAAGGCACTCCTACGCAGGCTGGCGTTGAGAGTCCCTATAGAAACCGTCCTGTGGAAGAAAGTCTGGCCCTTTTTCAAAAAATGAATAGTGGCGAGATTGAAGAAGGCGCTATGGTACTTCGTGCTAAGATTGATATGGCCAATCCGAACATGCATTTCCGTGACCCGATTATTTACCGAGTAATCAAACATCCTCACCACCGTACAGGCGACACATGGAAGGCTTACCCGATGTATGACTTTGCCCATGGGCAAAGTGATTACTTTGAAGGAGTAACTCACTCTCTTTGTACACTGGAGTTTGAAGTTCACCGTCCGTTATACGATTATTTGGTTGACGAACTTACGCAAATTCCTTCTCTGGCCAAAGATCCCGGCTATCGCCCGAGACAAATTGAGTTTAACCGTCTGAATCTAACCTACTCTGTAATGAGCAAACGTAAGTTACTGACACTCGTTAAAGAAGGATTGGTTAATGGCTGGGACGACCCTCGTATGCCTACTATTAGTGGTTTTCGCCGTCGGGGATATTCTCCTGAATCGATCCATAAGTTTATTGACAAGATCGGTTATACTAAATATGAAGCACTGAACGACATCAGTTTGCTTGAAGCAGCAGTACGTGATGATTTGAATAAACGTGCTACCCGTATTTCCGCCGTACTTGATCCGGTAAAACTTATTATAACCAATTATCCGGAAGGAAAAGTGGAAGAAATGGAAGCTATTAACAATCCGGAAGATGAAACAGCAGGTAGCCATTTCATAGAGTTCAGCCGTGAACTCTGGATGGAACGTGATGACTTCATGGAAAATGCTCCTAAGAAATTCTTCCGGATGACTCCCG
Source organism: Bacteroides sp. (assembly GCA_021201335.1). Classification (GTDB taxonomy): domain Bacteria; phylum Bacteroidota; class Bacteroidia; order Bacteroidales; family Bacteroidaceae; genus Bacteroides. Next base: position 7,932 of record JAJQFD010000032.1, read on the forward strand.
GTCAGGAAGTCCGATTGAAGAATGCGTATATTGTTAAGTGTACCGGTTGCAAAAAAGATGAAAACGGTGTCGTTACTGAAGTGTACTGTGAATATGATCCGAATACCAAAAGCGGCATGTCAGACAGTGGCCGAAAAGTAAAAGGTACGCTACACTGGCTAAGTTGTGCTCATTGTGTACCTGCTGAAGTACGTCTATACGACAGATTATTCAAAGTAGAAAATCCGGCAGCCGAACAAGATAAAGATTTCCGCGAATTACTTAACCCCGATTCCTTGAAAGTTTTGACGAACTGCTATGTTGAAAAATATGCAGTGGGAATGAAGCCATTCTCTTATTTACAGTTTCAACGCATTGGCTACTTCAACATAGACAGAGATTCAACCCCTGAAAACTTAATATTTAACCGTACTGTCGGACTCAAAGATAACTGGGGAAAAATCAGCAATAAATAATCAAACCAGCTAAATGAATACAGATTTGCCCAAAGATAAAGAATTACTAAAAGCTATCAGACAGTATGAAACGGCAAGAGATGAAGGCAAAACCATTTATTTAGATTCGGATGAATTTTGTAATATCGCAAACTTCTATACCCAGGAAAATAGAATAAAAGAAGCAACTGAGGTTGTGGAGAGAGCTTTAACCATCCATCCCGACAACCTTAGATTGCTCTCCATCAAACTTTCGCTTTACCTTTTCGAAGATAAAGTAGACAAGGCCTGGGAAGTTATCGAGTCAATTAACGACCAGAATTCACCTATTACCAAAATAGCTAAAGTAGAATTACTTATATACGAGCATAAAAACGAGGAAGCCGGCGAGCTATTGCAAACAATCTCGTTTGATGAGGTAAAAGACGAAGATGAACTAATCCTGAATGCCCTCTATTCCTATTATGACTTAGGAATGGCCGAGGAAGGACTGAACTGGCTGGGAAAGCATATTCCCCGAAATGTTCTTCAGAATAGTGAAATTGCAGAATTTGTTGCCGAATGTTATGTATCCTGCAGCCGATACGAAGAAGCTATCACACTTTATAATAAACTATTGGATGAAGCTCCTTATTCTGCTCCTTATTGGGTTGGATTAGCAAAGGCATTACTTAATGACCAGCAGCTTGACAAAGTAGCTGAAGCCTGCGACTTCGCCTTAGTGGCTGACGAAAATAACAAGGAAGCACACATTGTAAAAGCTCATTTACTGTTCCAGTTAGAAGATTATGAAAGCGCTATCAAGGAATTCGAGCAGTCTGTAAGTGATCCCATGTATAATCATGCTTTCATTGCATTTTGTCATGTTAATCTGGAAAATTACGAAGAAGGTTTCAAACAACTGAAAAAGATAGTAAATACCTTCGATGAAGACTCCCCTCTTTACCCGTTTATCCTGATGAATTATGCCAAATGTCTTTATGAAACAGGGCAGACACAGGAGGCTATGGACTATTTTGAAGATCTATACGAGCGTTTTCCAGACTTTACGGAAGGACACATGCTATATGCTGAAATGCTTATTAACCAGAACAGAGTCAAAGAGGCATTTGATCATTTCCTGAAAGCTTTGGAATTTTGCAGTTCAGAAGATGTATGGTATCAAATGGCGGTTACAACCTTCAAAGCGGGTTATTATCAGGACGCTTTACCTCTTTTTAAAAAAGTTGAAGAAGCTGATCCGGATTATAAACATTTGATTAAATACCTTACCATAAGCTATTACTACCTGAACGATACCGATAATTTCCGTATCTATAAAACAAAAGTATTGAAAGACTTAATCGGATTCGAAGATCAGGAAGATTTAAATGATCCCAGAAAGGAATCCGATATTATAAATATGTTGCACTACTATCTGGATAGTGATTTATCTGACATGTCATAACATTAAACCAAAAAAATACACATTTTCGTATGGAATCAGTTGCTTTTATTCAATGGTGTCTGGAACATTTAAATTACTGGACAGTAATGCTCTTAATGACTATTGAAAGTTCCTTTATACCTTTCCCTTCCGAAATCGTAGTCCCTCCCGCAGCATACAAAGCAGCAAACGGTGAATTAAATGTTTATCTGATAGTTGTCTTTGCCACCATTGGCGCAGATCTTGGAGCCACCATTAATTATTATCTGGCAAAATGGCTGGGCCGTCCTATCGTATATAAATTTGCCAACAGCCGATTTGGACATATGTGCCTGATTAACGAAGCCAAAGTACAAAAAGCCGAAGCTTATTTCGATAAGCATGGCGCTATTTCTACATTTATTGGACGATTAATTCCTGGTATCCGTCAATTAATTTCTATCCCCGCAGGATTAGCAAAAATGAAATTACCCACCTTTCTTCTATACACAACGATAGGGGCTGGAATATGGAATGGCGTACTGGCATTCATTGGTTATCAGCTGGCTGCGGTGGTTCCAGAAGAGCAATTACTAGAGAAGGTTACAGAATACAGTCGGGAAATCGGCTTTGGTATTATAATTGTAGTTGCCTTGGTTGTGGTATTCCTTGTTTATAAAGGAACGAAAAAAGGGAAAAAGATTTAGAATCAAATAAGTGATATAATTCAGGCCATATCCATAAACTTCGATATGGCCTTTTTATTTTGAGACAAGAATAATCTACTTCGTTACAGCTTCCAATGCCTTTTGATAATCCGGCTCCTGCGTAATTTCAGGTACTAATTCAGTATATAGTATCTTACCGTCTTTTCCGATAGCTACCACAGCGCGGGCCAATAAACCTTCCAGAGGACCATCTTTCATTAATACACCATACGATTTATCAAAACCATTATTTCTGAAATCAGATACTGGAATTACATTCTCAATACCCTCAACTGTGCAAAAGCGGGCATGAGCAAAAGGAAGATCTTTCGATACAGCCAATACAACCGTTTCATTCATTTCAGCCGCCATTTTATTGAACTTACGCACAGATGTAGCGCATACATCGGTATCCAAACTGGGGAAAATATTTAAAATAACATTCTTACCTTTCAATTCACTCAGTGAAAGAGGAGACAGATCTGTCTTTATTAATGTAAACTCCGGAGCAACAACTCCTACCTTAACAAATTCACCTGTGATTTGCACAGGATTTCCTTTAAATTTTGTAGTTGCCATTTTTGATTTATTATCGGGTTAATATCTACTCAAAACAAAATAGGATGTTAATTAGTTCATTTCTGTATCCAATTCCTTTACAATAATTTATTAAATTTCATTTCATAAAATAAATTAGATCAGCCTGGTGGTTATCCATCTGATGCCGGTAGGATCTCTGATAAATGCCAGTAGCATTTGAGGCAAATCCCGGTAGCATCCAGAACGAGTTCCGGTAGGATTTGGAACGGATACTGTTAAACTTTTCTTTCCTAATTCAGGATAAACAAAGATAAAGATAATTCTATTTCCATGGAATGAATATAATTATTTTCCTCTTGAAGATAATTCGCAGTACTTTATAAATATGTATCTTTGCTGTTACTAAAAAGGGATTTAAAGTACATTCCAAAGTGTACGATTAAAGACATAACAATTAAATAATTTATAATCAGCAACAATTATGATGTATACATGGTTCGAGTGCAAAGTGCGCTACGATAAGGTGATGGAAAATGGAATGAATAAAAAAGTAACAGAGCCCTATCTGGTGGATGCACTCAGTTTTACAGAAGCCGAAAAAAGAATCACTGAAGAGATCACTCCGTACATTTCGGGTGAATTTACTATATCAGATATAAAAAGAGCAAACTATAGCGAACTATTTAGCAGCGATGAAGAGTCTGCTGACCGTTGGTTCAGATGCAAACTGATATTTATAACCCTGGATGAAAAAAGCGGAGCAGAAAAAAGAACATCCACACAAATTTTGGTTCAAGCTGCCGACTTAAGGGATGCTGTAAAGAAACTGGATGAAGGAATGAAAGGCACTATGGCCGATTATCAGATTGGTTCTGTAGCCGAGACAACAATTCTGGATGTCTTCCCTTATGGTGAAGTCAACGACAAACCGGAAGTTTAATAAATAAATTTGGTAATTATGAATTATAATTTTAATTAGATTGATTATAATTATTAAAAACTATAATTCATAATACCTTATTTATAAATTCAAAAACAACTATGAGTATTACTACCAATTTGCAGGAAGTACTTTCAGATTTACCCCAGGGTGTAAGACTCGTTGCCATATCTAAGTTTCATCCCAATGAAGCAATTGAAGAAGCCTACCAGGCGGGACAAAGAATATTCGGAGAAAGCAGGGCACAGGAACTAAAAGCAAAACATGAAACTTTACCCGATGATATTGAATGGCACTTCATTGGTACACTGCAAAGCAATAAAATCAAATATATTATCCCCTATGTGGCTTTAATTCACGGAATAGACTCTTTCCGTTTATTAATAGAGGTAGACAAACAAGCTTCTAAAGCCGGGCGAAAAGTAAACTGCCTCTTGCAACTTCATATTGCACAGGAAGAAACCAAGTTCGGTTTTAATTTTGATGAATGTCGAGAAATGCTGGCTAAAGGTGACTGGAAATTATTGCAACATATTGAAATTTGCGGTTTAATGGGCATGGCTAGTTATACAGATGACGAAAAACAAATAGAAGCTGAATTCTGTTCCTTAAATAACTTCTTCCAAGAAGTGAAAAAGCAATATTTTGCTTCGCAAACCAGTTTCCGAGAAATCTCGATGGGCATGTCTCATGATTATCATCTGGCCATTGCAGCAGGTAGTACAATGGTCAGAGTAGGAAGCAAAATTTTTGGAGAAAGAAATTGATTTAAGTTTAAGTTTTTGATACTATAAGTTTGTAACTTACATGCTGAAATGCGATAGGCAACTCAAAAACTTAAAAACGAATAAACTTAAAAACGAAATACCATGTCTGATTTAAAAACCACTTTTGCAGGATTAACACTAAAAAATCCTATCATTATCAGTAGCTCAGGTTTGACAAATACCCCTGAAAAAAACAAGAAGCTGGCAGAGGCAGGTGCAGGTGCAATCGTGTTGAAATCCCTTTTTGAGGAACAAATCACACTGGAAGCCGAACAAATGCAAGATTCCGTATATTATCCGGAAGGTGGCGATTATCTAGTTGCTGCATTACGTCAGCATAAGGTATCAGAATATCTGAGGTTAATTACAGAAAGTAAGAAAGTATGCAATATACCCATCATTGCAAGCATTAATTGTTATTCTGATAGTTCATGGCAAACTTTTGCCAAAGAGATTGAAAAGGCAGGCGCAGATGCACTGGAAATTAATATCCTGGCACTCCAGACGGAAGAAAACTATCAATTTGGTTCTTTCAAACTTCGTCATATCGATATTCTGAGACATATCAAAGAGCAGATACAGATCCCTGTCATCATGAAACTGGGTAACAATTTAACCAACCCGGTTGCATTGATTACACAACTCTGTGCAAATGGAGCATCAGCCGTGGTGATGTTCAACCGTTTTTATCAGCCGGATATCGATATTGATAAAGTGGAGCAGACTGCCGGACAAGTATTCAGTAACGGTTCGGAACTGGCTAATTCCTTACGCTGGATTGGAATAACCTCTTCGATTGTAGATGGTATCAGTTATGCAGCTTCCGGTGGTGTCCATACTCCAAAAGATGTGGTGAAAGCGATTCTGGCTGGTGCTTCAGCCGTTGAAGTTTGTAGCACAATCTATAAAAATGGAAAAGAAATTATCAAACCGATGTTAAACTTTCTCAGCATGTGGATGAATGACAAAGGTTTCGAACGAATCTCCCAGTTTAAAGGAAAACTAAACGTAAAAGATATCCAGGGAGTTAATACTTTCGAACGTACGCAATTCTTGAGGTATTACGGAACAAAAGAATAAGTATTAAATTGAAAGTTGAGAGTTGAAGATTGAAATTATGAAGGTCATTCTTTTTGCATGACATATCATTTTCAATTTTCAACTCTCAATTTTCAATTTAATAGATTACATAAGGTTACTCGCCAGTTCACTCAGCTGACTTCTTTCTCCCTTAATAAGATTTACATGAGCGAATAAATTCTGGTCTTTCATCCGGTCGATCATATACACCAATCCATTTGACTGTGTATCCAGATAAGGTTGGTCAATTTGTTGAATATCACCGGTAAACACCATCTTTGTCCCTTCTCCTGCACGGGTTATGATAGTTTTGATTTCATGCGGAGTGAGATTCTGGGCTTCATCAATGATAAAGAAGGTTTCACTCAAGCTCCTACCTCGTATAAAAGCCAGTGCTTCAATCACTAATTGCTCATTTTTCTGCATATCTTCCAACCGTTTCACTTCCGTTGAATTGGATGCAAACTGATGTTTGATCACATTCAAATTATCAAATAAAGGTTGCATATAAGGAGCAACTTTTTCTTTAGCATCTCCAGGAAGAAAGCCGATGTCTTTATTGGATAAAGAGACAATTGGGCGGGCTAAAAGAACTTGTTTATAATTAAGCAGGTTATTCAAAGCTGCTGCCAAGGCTAAGAGAGTTTTACCAGTACCGGCCTTTCCTGTCAATGCGACTAGTTTAATATCCGGATCATTCAAAACTTCAAAAGCAAAAGCCTGTTCTGCATTCCGGGGTTCAATCCCATAATTTCTTCCTTTGTTAACTTTATGGATAGCACGGGTAAACGGATTGTATCTGGCCAATACGCTGCTTCTGTCACTTTTTAGAATAAAGCATTCATTCGGATGAACCACCGCGCTAAAATCAAATTCATTGATATCCACCCCTTCTTTTGAAGAATAAATACGATCAATCAAAGCCGGATCAATGTCTTCAAAAACCTCATTGGATTTTTCAAAGATATCAGTGTTTATTACTTTATCATTGATATAATCTTCACAGGGAATTCCGATGGAACGAGCTTTCATCCTCAGATTGGCATCTTTAGTGACCAAGATGGTCTGCATATCCGGCTTCTCTTCCATCAGATAAGAAGCAACCCCCAGGATCTGATGATCGGGTATAGAATCGGGAAAAGAATCAGTGACCTGTTTGGTTGCTTTACGACCAGCAACTACAAATAAGTGCCCCAGTCCTTCTCCCAGTTCAGCACCGTCTGTAAAAAGACTATTATCGGTGATATTATCCAGTTCGCGAATAAATTCACGGGCATTAAAATTGATTTGTTCGTTTCCTTTTTTAAACTTATCCAGTTCTTCTATTACGACAATAGGAAGGTAAATGTCATTTTCTTCAAAATTTTTTATACAGTTATAATCATGAAGTATAACATTTGTATCAAGCACAAAATTTTTCTTGTTTCCCATAGGTCTTTATTAATTAATTATTGATATTTGCAATATAAGAAATAAAATGCCATCTAAATGGGTTTGTTCGTTAATTATTATGAAGATGAATTATCAGGAAACGCTGGAATACTTATATAACAGTATGCCTATGTTTCAGCAAATAGGAACGAAAGCATACAAAGAAGGGTTAGAAAACACCTGTATACTGGACGAATATTTTAAACATCCACATACAAGATATAAAACAATTCATGTAGCAGGTACCAATGGAAAAGGCACTTGCTCTCATACCATTGCTGCTGTATTACAGAGCGCCGGGTACAAAGTAGGGTTATATACTTCACCTCATCTAGTAGATTTCAGCGAGCGGATTCGCGTAAACGGGAAGCCTATTTCACAACAATATATAATTGAGTTTGTAGAAAAGCATCGTTTCTTTTTCGAACCCCTATACCCCTCTTTTTTCGAACTAACCACTGCCCTTGCCTTTCTATATTTCGCAGACAAAAAAATAGATGTCGCAGTTATTGAAGTAGGACTGGGCGGTCGCCTGGATTGTACCAATATTATTTCACCTGATCTTTCTATAATTACTAACATCAGCTATGATCATACGGCTTTACTGGGAAATACACTTTCTAAAATTGCTGCCGAAAAAGCAGGAATTATGAAACCAAACACTCCCGTAATTATCGGAGAAAGTACTGAAGATACGGAATTGGTTTTTATTAATCAGGCTGCAAAAGTCAATGCTCCAATTACCTTTGCCGAGAAAGAACAATTATTATTAGAAGCAGATCGTGCTGCCGACGGAAAATGGATCTATCAAACACAGGATTATCCGGACTTAGTCGGCGAATTAAGCGGCTTCTATCAGCCTAAAAATACTATAACTTTATTAGTGACTATCCGGGAATTAAAACGGTTACATTATACCATTGAAGACAAAAATGTACGAGAAGGTTTTGCTCATGTAACCCAGTCAACCGGCCTGATGGGTCGTTGGCAGAAGTTACAGGACTCTCCCACCCTGGTTTGCGATACTGGCCACAACATAGCCGGAATGGCTTATATCGTGGAACAACTAGAACAACAGGTTTATAATGAACTGCATTTCGTTATCGGAATGGTTGATGATAAAGATATTCACGGTATATTGAGCATATTACCGAAAGATGCCCGGTATTATTTCACCAGAGCCAGCGTCAAACGTGCACTTCCAGAAGATGAGTTGGCAGAAAAAGCAAGAAGTTATGGATTAAAAGGTGAAACGTATCCAACTGTTGTATCTGCCATAGAGGCTGCTCAAAAAGAAAGCCTCCCAGAAGATTTTATCTTCGTAGGAGGCAGTAGTTTTATTGTAGCAGATCTATTATCTAACCGCGATACACTCAATCTCTACTAGCGCATCTTTCGGGAGCTGTTTTACCGCAAAGGCACAACGGGCAGGATAATTGTCAGTAAAATAAGTAGCGTATACTTCATTCATGCTGACAAACAAGGACATATCTGCTAAAAAACCGTTGTCTTAACCACATGATTCAGAGATAAGCCAGCAGCATCCAAAATGTACTTCATATTCTCTAATGATTGGCGCGTCTGATCTTTAATACTTTCCGGGATATTCCCTGTCTGTGCATTGATAGGTAACTGACCGGAGACAAAAACCATTCCACCTGCTTCAATCGCCTGACTGTAAGGGCCGATAGCACCAGGAGCTTTTGGACTATTAATAATTTTTTTCATTGATTATTTACTTATATTTATGCATTTTATTTTCGATGTAAAAGTACTAAATCATTTCTCAATAAAAAAATGGCATTTATATACGAAATTCTTGAAGCAATAATATATATAGATTTCTCTATAAGAGCTTAACAAAAGAGAGTTTTTATTAGTTTCTCTCTAAGAAAAAAAGGAACTGTCCGCGAGGATAGTTCCTTTTATTATATTGTTATTGACTCTTACTTACAATGTTTTTCAATTAGAGAGTCAGCGATTGGATCCCCTAACTCTTTCGCCTTTTGAAGATTTTGACATGCTTCATTTTTCTTTTTAAGTTGTACATAAGCTACCCCTAATAAACGATAAGGTTCTGCATAATCAGGACTTAAAGCAATAGCCTGATTAAAAGCTTCCAACGATTCCTCATATCGGCCTACCCGAAGGTTAATTGCTCCCAATTCTGTACGATACAATGCGTTTTGAGGAGCCATACGGATCGCTTTGGCAATATCATCCAATGCCCGTTGGTATTGTTTTGCCTGAAGACATGCTTGCTCCCTGTAATAATAAAACACATCATTTACAGCTCCTCTCATAGCTTCTTCATATTGGTCATAATCCAGCATAGCTGGACGGAATTTTTGCATATCCATATATAGTTCTGCGCGTTCCAGTAAAAAAGGAGCATTATCAGCCGACATTGGCAGCGGACATTTAGCAATGCAACTATCCATTAAAGCCAATACTTCTTCTGTTTGGACTCCAAGCATAATCTTAGCGCGAGAAGCACTATAATAAATAGCCGGTGAAGCGATATCAGTTTTCATTACATCTTCATAACAAGCATAAGATCCTGCATAATCCTGCAATGCGAAAAGGATATCACCTTCCTGTTGTTTGTAAACAGGCAAAGGATTGATATGATAGGCTTTACGAATCTCTTCCAAAGCTTTTTCCTGGGTCCATTCTCCATATTTTTTATCTGCCGGAGCTGCCAGGACATAATTATACATCAGGCGGGAAATATTATAATGAACTTCATCCTTGCTTTGAGAAATGTTCAATGCTTTATTTAAATCAGCTACAGCTTTCTCAATTCCGGAAGCATCAGTGGAGGTAAAAACCAGATTGGTGGCACGTCGGATATATCCGTCAACACTATTAGGATATTGAGCCACGAAATCATTCAATAAATCAGCATATCTTTCAGGTGTTGTTTGAGATGAAGCCATAAAAAGATAAACCAACGCCTGATCTTCCGTATCCGGAAGAGCTTTCTTTATGCCAATACTATTCAATGTTATATCATTCAATGATAATGCATTTACCTGTAATGCCATAGCCAGGGAAGCACCCACTGCATAACAATTAACATCCGTATTTGAACCGGATTTTTGCGCAATACCAATTACAGCTCCTTGCAAATTGGTAACCGGGCAACTAACCTGCTTATCGCCAAGCTTTAATTCCAATGTATAATATTTGTGATTATCGCCTGCTTTGGAAATTTCCTTTATTTTCCCGGGAGTAAATAAACGTTCTTTCTGTGTAGCGTACGGCAATAAATAAATATTCTCTTCTACTGCTGGCGAAGTAGCTGCCAACGGTAAGAAAGGAACATTTTTATCCACATTCACCCGGAACTTAATTACATCATAAAGATCATCCGCACCCATAATAGCATTCACTGGCATTTTCTTTCCATCAGAATCCACTATCATAGCATGATCAGCTCCTTTAAACAGAGAATAATCGGACAAGGCGACACCTTCAGCGGTAACAAAAAATCCATTCCCGGTATTCAATATATTATCATCCTTATCATAAGTAATAATAGAAAAAATAGCTTTCTGGGTTTTATCAAGCCATTTAGGCGCCTGTGCCATACTCCATTGGGAAAGTAGGCAGCAAACGAAAAGTAATAATACACTTCTTCTCATGCACATTCTATTTAGTTATTACGTTGTTTCACTGCTTCATACACAAAAATACCTGCTGCCACGGAAACATTCAAGGATTCAATGGTACCAAATATGGGTATCTTTACCCATTCATCACAAAGTGCCAGGTGCTCATAAGAAACTCCTGTATCTTCAGCTCCCATAATCAGGCATATCGGTCCAGAATAATCTGCCTGTGTATAACTATAGTCGCCTTTCTCTGTTGCAGCTATTATCTTAAATCCACTGTTTTTCAGGTAATTGATGGTTTCTTTCAAATTTCTTTCCCTGCAAACGGGTAATGTATGTAATGCTCCGGCAGAAGTTTTCATAGCATCCGCATTGACTGTCACACTGCCTTTAGCGGGAATAATTACAGCATCTACTCCGGCACAATCACAGGTACGGGCAATAGCACCGAAATTACGTACGTCCGTAATTCCATCAAGCATGATAAAAAATGGATTTTTTCCTTCTTCAAATAAAAATGGAACCAAATCTTCAGTTTTCTGATAAGTAACTGACGAAATAAAAGCAATTACCCCCTGATGGTTTTTCCGGGTAATTCGGTTGATTCTTTCTAAAGGTACCCTTTGAACAGGTATGAGAGTTCCTTTTAAAACGGCAAAAAGCTCTCTTGACAGCTCGCTCTGAATATCTTTCTTTACTAATATTTTATCGATTTCTTTTCCTGCCTGTATAGCTTCAATTACGGCTCGTACGCCAAAGATTAATTCGGATTTATCGTTCATGACGCAAATATATTATTTAAATCGCTATAATAGGATTTTATTAATTAATATTATGGAACCAGAAGTACGCCCTGCTATAGTAGGGTACAAATATAAGAAGTACTTTCTATGAAATACTTCTTATACAGGAGTCTAAAGGATAAATATACTTCTGCTTATTTGAAAATTACTTATTCAATAACTCTCGTGCGTTATTCAATGCTGCTTCGGTCAGTTTCGAACCACTTAACATGTGAGCTATTTCTGTAATACGTTCATCCTCGCTTAAACGCCGTATATGACTGTTTGTTGATGTATCATTGTCTTCTTTATAAACCCAATAATGAGCGTTACCTCTTGCAGCTATCTGTGGAAGATGCGTTATGCTAATCACCTGACGATTCTGCTCTCCCATTTCCTGCATGATATCCGCCATGCGATCCGCAATTTCACCAGAAACACCTGTATCTATTTCATCAAAAACGATGGTTGGTAACTTAACAGCACCTGCTATCATTGCTTTGATTGATAACATAACACGGGCAATCTCTCCACCGGAAGCAACAGAAGATATTTGTTGTAAAGCACCATTCTTATTAGCCGAAAAGAGAAAGTTCACCGTATCTTCACCTGATATGACTGGCTCTTTCCGTTGTGACATCTCCACCTTGAAACGGATATTTGGCATTCCCAACGGAATCAAACGGTTTTGCATTTGTTTTTCCACTTCCCGCGCAGCTTTCAATCGTTTCTGCGTTAGAGAAGAAGCTAACTTCTTTACTTCCTGGAATTGTTTGTCACGCTTTTGCGTTAGTTCATCTATCAGCTCATCAAAAGAAGTAATTTCAGAAAGTCGAGCAAAAAATGCGTCTTTCAATTCAATCAGTTCTTTGATAGTAGCAACATGATGTTTCTGCTGCAAACTGTAGATTAAATCCAGACGTTCATTAACCTCTTCCAGCCTTACAGGATTAAACTCTACTTCTTCCATCCGGCTGCTTATTTCCTGAGCAATATCCTTCAATTCAATATAAGTCGACTCAATACGTTCAACCAGTTCGGAACTAGAATAATAAACTTTTTGTATCCCGGATAAAGTATTAAATGTTTCTTTCAACCCAGAAAGTAATCCTTCCTCGTCAGAAAAAAACAGTTGGTCAGCTTTATAAAGTGCAGACTTTATTTCTTCGGCATGAGTTAACGTCTCTGATTCCTGCTCCAACAATTCCTGTTCATCTTCAGCTAGTCCGGCTTCTTCCAGTTGCTCATATTGAAATCGAATATAATCTTCATCTGATTTGCTCTTTTCAGCTTTATCAATTAAACGATGAAGTTCTTTCTCCAGATCCTTCCATGTGGAAAAAGCTCTATGATAGTTTTCCAATAGTTCCTCATTAAATGCCAATATGTCCAATACATTTAATTGAAAATCCTCTTTATTAAGTAGTAAATTCTGGTGTTGAGAGTGAACATCGATCAACTGTTCGCCTAACTCTTTCATTTGCGTCAGAGCAACGGGAGTATCATTGATAAAAGCCCGACTTTTTCCTGAAGCAGAAACTTCACGGCGAAGAATACACTCAGTGTCAAATTCCAATTCATTTTCGTCAAAGAAAGAGTGCATCTGATAATATTCGCCAATCCCAAACCGAGCCTCGATAATACATTTTGAAGCACCTGTACGGATAGCTTTCATATCCGCTCTTTGTCCCAACAACAAACCAATAGCACCCAGTATAATTGATTTACCAGCACCTGTTTCCCCGGTTATTACGGAAAACCCTTTCTCAAAACTGATATCCAGTTTTTCAATCAACGCATAATTCTGTATATATAACGAATGCAACATATTCAGTCTTTATTTCATCAATTCAGTCAACCGATCAATAATATCTTTCGCTACCTCTTTTTTAGGTTTTAACTCATAGCTGGTATGGCACTGAGCATCAACAATCGTTATTTTATTCGTATCATGTCCAAAACCAGCCCCTTTATCCTTCAGGGAGTTGAGCACAATAAAGTCGAAGTTCTTTCTTTTCAGTTTTCCCGATGCATTTTGAAGTTCACAATCCGTTTCCAAAGCAAAACCAACCAGTAATTGACCGGACTTTTTCATTTGTCCCAAAGTAGCAGCAATATCCTTGGTTGGTTTCAATCGAATCATCAAATCATCCTTTTCACGTTTAATTTTGGTATCGACAATTTCCTGCGGAGTAAAATCAGCTACTGCAGCACAAAGTATTCCAGCATCTACTGAAGGGTAACAAACGATGGCTTTTTCATACATGTCTGATGCTGATTCTACATTTATTCGAGTAATGTTAGGATGAGAGATATCTAGCTTTACGGGGCCACTAATTAAAATGACTTCAGCTCCTCTAATAGCACATTCTTCAGCTAAAGCAAATCCCATCTTACCAGATGAATAGTTTCCTACAAAACGTACAGGATCAATTTTTTCGTAGGTTGGTCCGGCAGTTATCAGAACTTTTTTTCCAGATAACACCTGATGTGCAGAGAAAAAGTCTTCCAATACCTGAATAATATTTTCTGGTTCTTCCATTCTTCCTTTCCCCACTAAATGGCTGGCCAACTCTCCCGAAGCCGGCTCAATAATATGGTTACCAAATGATCGTAAGATTTTTAGATTGTTTTGGGTAGCCGCATGAGCAAACATATCCAGGTCCATAGCAGGAGCGACGAATACTGGAGCTTTGGCTGAAAGATACGTAGTTATCAACATATTATCTGCTATACCATTTGCCATTTTACCAATGGTAGCCGCCGTAGCCGGAGCAATAAGCACAGCATCTGCCCATAACCCCAGATCCACATGACTATTCCATGTGCCATCCCGTTGAGCGAAGAATTCACTGATAACAGGTTTACTAGTCAGGGCGGAAAGTGTGATTGGAGTTATAAACTCTTTGCCTGCAGGTGTAATAACGACCTGTACCTCTGCCCCTTTTTTTATTAATCCCCGAATGATATAGCAGGCTTTATAAGCTGCAATACTTCCTGTTATACCTAATATTATCTTTTTCCCATTCAAAATCATATTTTACCTGTCATTTCGCGTAAACGAATTTTGGTGAGCATCGCTTTGGTATTCAGTGTGAAGTCATTTCCCATAATCCAGCCATAATACCCCGGATCTCTTCGTAATACATCCGAAACGGGCATTCCTTTGTACTTGCCAAAATTAAAAACTTCCACTCCTTTTTCATCATATACCATTCTTCCTGCAAAATCCACATTCCGGTTAAAGCTTGAAAATTCCGCTAAAAAAGCAATATCATTTTGAAGAGCTTCCGGATAACGTTCCAATTGTGCTTTCAAGACCTCATAAGTAGCCCGTGTATCAGCTTCTGCACTATGTGCATCTTCCAGGCATTTCTCACAATAGAATTTATAAGCAGCAGATAATGTACGCTGTTCAAGTTTATGAAATATAACCTGTACATCTACAAACTTACGTTTGCTCATATCGATATCTACTCCGGCACGAAGAAATTCTTCGGCTAATACCGGTATATCAAAACGATTGGAATTAAACCCAGCAAGATCAGCACCTTCTATATCACGAGCAATATTTTTTGCAACTTCCTTGAATGTCGGACAATCTACTATATCTTCATCGTAAATACCATGAATAGCCGACGATTCAGCAGGTATTGGAATTTCGGGATTGATACGATAAGTTTTGGATTCTTCATTCCCGTTTGGATATACTTTCAGATAGCAAATTTCAACAATGCGATCCAGGTTAATATTTGTTCCTGTTGTTTCGAGATCAAAAAACACAATAGGATTTTTCAGGTTTAATTTCATATGTATTTGTATTTTAAAGAGTTAAGAATTTAGGAGTTAATTAGGTAGGATAGACTCAAATAATTTGATCCTTAACTAATTAACTCCTAAATTCTTAACTCCTAAATATTTAATCATTCAGCATCATGGGCATCAGTAACATCAGCAAATCTTCTTCCTGTTCCTGTTCAACAGGAAGAATAACACCTGCACGTGAAGGATCAGCCAGTTCAATCACAATCTCACTGGCTGAAATATTATTCAATATGTCAATCAGGAAAGTAGATTTAAAGCCAATACTCATCGGAGTACCAGAATACTGACATACCAATGTTTCTTCTGCAGATGTAGAGAAATCAATGTCTTGTGCTGAAATAAGAATCAGATTTTCCTTTAAACCAAGTTTGATGAGACTACTTGACTGTGAAGAAAAGATAGAAACACGTTTCAATGCTCCCAGCAATAACTGACGATCTACTGTTACTTTAAATGGATTATTTTGAGGGATAACTGAGTTGTAGTTGGGATAACGACCTTCTATGAGCCGACAAACCATCCGGTATCGTTCCATGGTAAAAATGGCATTTCTTTCATCGAACTCTACAACTACCTGTCCAAATTCTTTAGGTAATAAGCTTTTTAATAAATTAGCTGGTTTTTTTGGTAAAATAAAGGCAGCGCGTTCGTTTCCACGTGCAATCAAGGATTTGTAACGAACCAGTTTATGCCCGTCAGAAGCCACCATTGTAATATCTTCAGTGGTAATATCAAAATATATACCGTTCATCACAGGACGTAATTCATCATCAGCCGTCGCAAACAAAGCCCGTGTAATACCACCTAGCATAACCTGGGCATCCATTTCCAAACGTACAGAATTATCTCTTAATGTGGCCGCTGTCGGATATTCGTCTGCATTTTGTCCCATCAAGCTGTATTGCCCGTTTTGATATTTAATGGTTATTGCCAGAGATTGCATATTAATATCAAAGGTTAGCGGTTGTTCAGGCACTTCCTTTAACGCATCCAGCAATGTTTTAGCAACTACAGCAAACTTTCCGTTGGAATCACTTTCACTGACTTCCACTGAAGTGACCATAGTAGTTTCAGTGTCGGAGACAGTAATCGATAATTTTCCATCTTCTAGGTCAAATAAGAAACAATCGAGGATAGGCAACGTGTTTTTTGAGTTAATAACACGACTAACAGCCTGCAAATGACTGAATAACGTTGTACTTGAAACGATAAACTTCATATATGTTTTAGTTTTTAAGTTTTTGAGTTCTTAAGTTTTTGAGTTTTGGATCTGTAAAATTAATCCATTACCTTTTTAAGCTTTCAAATTAGATTTTTACCTACACAAAGATCAAAAATAACTCAAAAACTTATAAACTTACAACTCAAAAACTTAAATCTTAAACGACAAAGTTACAAAAATAATTGTAACTTCGCCCCACAATAAAAAAAATACGAAAATGGATTTTAGTGGAAAAATAATCGCAGTACTACCTCCCAAAAGCGGAGTTTCAAAAGCGACAGGAAATGAGTGGAAAGCTCAGGAATTTGTGATTGAAAACCATGACCAATACCCAAAAAAAATGTGTTTTGAGGTTTTTGGTGCAGAAAAAATTGAGCAATTTGCCATACAAATGGGCGAAGAACTTACTGTTTCATTTGATATTGATGCCCGCCAATGGAACGATAGATGGTTTAACAGTATACGTGCCTGGAAAGTTGAACGTGTGGCTGCAGGTGCTCCGATAGCAGATGCATCCACTTACGGTTCTTCGGTACCTCCTCCACCTCCTACAGGAGCTCCAGAATTCACTCCTGGCAATGTAAACGATGATTTACCATTTTAAAAAGAAACAGGAATTAGTAATTAAAAATCTAAATATATTAATTTTTTAATTACTAATTCTCTTTTAATTATACTCCCCTCCTTTATAGAGAAATACCACGCTCGGATAAATGATATCCTCACTTACGGTAAACTGGGTAGAAATTATAAATTTCCGAAAAAACTCCCTGTGCTGATTAAAAAAGGAAGGAACGAATGCATAATGTCCTATTGGTTTATCCAGGATATATTCCATATCCGCCATTTGCATCAGATTGTATTGTTGAGATAAACCGCTTATGCCTTCTTCATAAGCCAAAATATTGCTTCCTTCAATCACTTGTTTATTTACTATTGATTGCATATAAGACGATAAACCGATACTATCTGCCGCAAGAAACAAGTTTCCTTTATAAAAATTATAATAGGTACGTTTGGGAATTTCCTTAACACCTGTCAGTTTTGAAAAAATGGTATCCAATCTCCCAGGATATATCATACACATATTCTCCAGTGAAATACTTCCATATAACATATCGTTTACTGGAATAATAGCCATATCTGAAGGTGTATTTATTGAATCAATGGGATGGAAGGAACATGTTACCAGTGATTTTGTATCGGAAACAAAATCAAAATAATCAGTTAAATCTGAAGCTGAACGTTTGGAAAAAAAGAAAGTGGAAGTTGGCAAAAGATCACCGGGAAAACGTTGCACAGGTAATTCATGTCGTAGTTTACCCATAAAGCTTATCGAATCATCTTTCTGGTTACTATGATTTATCCCCGAAAGATAAATAGCATGGCTATTAAACTTCAGATTGAATTCTGTCCATGAACTCAGAACCGAATTCTCACGAATAAAAATTGTTGCCGGCAGTGCAAGGGTCCTTCTACTCTCGTATATCTCATTAAATACTTGATCCGTTAAGATTGAGTTTTCTTCTTTTTGAGTATCAATAACTTGCTCAATCAATCTTTTCTGGAAACTAACAACCAGGAATCCCTCCCCAAAATAACAAGCCAAAAAACGATCTGCAGTTAATGGATAGATCGTGATTTCTTCTTCCTTATATAAAAACTGTTTGGCCGGAAAAGAACTCGTCCGGTATTTCTGGATAAACTGCTGGACAAAGTCATTATCTCCAGCTCCCATTCGACAATAAAACACCTGGTTCCACACATTCTGGGGCTCATGAAAGCTAATCAGCATCTTATTCATTTGCCGACTTAAACCGTGAGGAGTTTCTGCAAGCAGTACATTAATATGCTCTTTCAAGGCAGAAAATAAACGAGATACATATAAAAAATGTCCTTCTTTGCTACATTGTAATTCATTGATACTATGTATAAATGAAGTAACATCATCTGTATCCACTATTGTCGATGCATTCGCAGGGATGAGTGTATATAGATCCAAAGTCTCCGCCTTTCCGGTTGTGCTTAGCCTCCAATATAAAGAAACTACAAAACCTGTACATAGTAACACTATGGAAACAAAAGTGATTATCCTTAATGACGTTCGCAATCTCATTCTCTCCTTACCTTTATCTGAAAGTACAAAAATAATAAAATTCGCAAATAAAAGTAAAATTCAGGCTAAAAAAATATTCTTTTAGATAATAATCTCTAATTGGTCATAAGTTAACTGCACATTTTCGGGTAATATTTCCGCGATTTCAGCATGCAGCCCCATATGATGACTCATGTGGATAAAATATGTTCTTTCAGCTCCGATACGCCTGGCTGCTTCCAAAGCCTGCTCCAGATTCTGATGAGAAATATGTTCCTGAATACGAAGAGCATTTAAAATAAGCACTTCAATTCCTGCTAGAAGTTCAAAGGATTCTTCAGGCATGGTAAGCATATCTGTTATATATGCTAATTTACCAATTCGGTAACCTAAAATGGGTAATTTGCTGTGCATCACCCGTAACGGCATAACTTCAATCTCATTGATAAAGAAAGACTGACCCGGAGAAACTTCGCGCAATACTATATCCGGAACTCCCGGATAACTTTTTTGAACAAAACAATAAGGCATGCGCATACGCAGATTGTCAGCTACGTAAGATTCTGCATAAACAGAAACCTCTCCAAACTGGCAGAAGGGACGTAAATCATCCAATCCTCCTACATGATCATAATGTTCGTGAGAAATTAAAACGCCATCAATTTTACCAAAAGGAGTATTTAACATCTGTTCCCGGAAATCGGGACCACAATCCAATAATACAGTTGTATTATCTGTATATAATATAGCAGAACACCTCAATCGTTTATCGCGAAGATCTGCAGAAGTACAAACCTTGCATGTACAACCAATTTCAGGAACTCCGGTTGAAGTTCCGCTTCCTAATATCTTAAGTTTCATTTCAAGTTAGGATTTTAACCTCAGGTTTGATTTCAATATTAAATTTCTCTCTGACTGAATTACGCACCGCCTCACACAACGCTATTACTTCAGCACCACTTGCACCACCATTATTTACTAAAACCAATGCCTGTTTCTCATACATACGTACATTACCCAGTGATTTTCCTTTCCATCCACATTGTTCAATCAGCCAACCGGCAGGAATTTTGACCCTTTCCGCATCTACCTCATAATAAGGCATTGCAGGATACAAAGTTAAGAGATGATGGAATATATCCTTTGGTACGATCGGATTCATAAAGAAACTCCCTGCATTACCCAAAACCTTTGGGTCAGGTAATTTCACATTCCGAATATCCAGGATAGCTTGTCGAATATTTTTCAAAGTGAAGCATGAATATTTCTTTAATTCTTCCCGAATACTACCATAATCAAGTTTATAGACAGGTATCTTACTTAATTTATAATGGACATAAGTTATGAAAACTCCTTTTAGGGAAGGTTCTTTAAAGACACTGTGACGGTATGAAAAATTACATTCATCGGCACTAAACACGCGCTCTACTCCATTCACGGAAATCGTTTCAACCCGGGTTATGATATCTTTTGCTTCGACCCCGTAAGCACCAATATTCTGAACAGCACTAGCCCCCACCTCTCCGGGTATATCGGATAAATTTTCCGCGCCATACCACTCATGGTTCACACAATACTGAACAAACTCATCCCATATTACACCGGCTCCAGCCTTCAGAAAAACGTCATCTTTCGTCTCGCCGGTTACTTCAATACCCCGGATACAAGAATGTAAAACTGTTCCGTTATAATTGTTGGCAAATAACAAATTACTTCCTCCCCCTATATGCAGATAAGGTGTTTGAATATGTTTTTGAGTTATAAGCAAACGAATATCATCTACAGCATCATATTCGATGAAATGAGAAGCCATAGCTTCAATGCCCAAAGTATTGTGTGCCCTTAATGGGTAGTTTCTATATTCGTGTATCATTTATATATTTCAATTATTCACATCTTCAAATTTACAAAGTTTCCACTCTCCTTTCTTTAATCGAAAATAAAATGTATTGATAAAGCCATTACCCAATCCTTTAAGCTGAAGAATCTTGGATGTTGATTGACCGATTTCTTCCTGCCCGTATCCAATATTAGTCAGCTTCTTCTGTGGCAATTCAGGCTTGAAAGCCAGCCATTGGTTTCTCTCAAGAGTTGTTTCAAGAACAGAAAAATCATCATCCGGATCCGAAGTAACAAATTCCAGCGGATTTGTTACATGAGCAATCTGAAAAGCACTGTCTGTAGCAAAACGATGATAAAAGTGAATAAAAGAATTATTAGGATCATTCTTCATATCACGCAGATTGATTGCCTCCAGCATCCAATGTCCATTTATTTTCTCAAAATAATACCTCTTTAGCTCGTTCTCCTCCAAATAAATCCAATCCAAATGAGCAGAAACGACAGAGGTATCGTTCAAAACATCCAATTCATCCTCATTGTCAACTAAAACTGTATAATAATTTTCATCCAAAAACAAACTGTCATGTTTCCACTCGTTTGCTCCGATCTTCAAAGGAATATTTTTATTATAGTAAGACAAAGGGAAGACAATTCTTTGTTTTTGCAATTGTTCATCTGCTGCAAAGTTGAAAATAAAATCATCAAAAATTTCATTCACTTGCGGAAGCTCTTCAACCTCTTCTATATAAAAACTATCCACATCAGAAGTATCATTCATTTCCTTATCACTTTTTAAAGTAACAGAATCTTCAATTCCAGCCAAAACATCCGTTGGCGAAGATTTATCGCTTTTCTTTTGTCCACATGAATAAAATAAAAGCAATAGCATACCTGCTACTAGTGACTTTCTCATTTGTCTATTTGTTTTTTGAGATTTAGGAACCTGTTTAAATCTTCTTATATAGAATAAACTTTCTAGGTTGTTTCGCTTTTTCTTCAACAACTTTTTTCTGTCTTCTTCTTTTTAATTAACTCAAAACAGTTAAACTGGTATTAAAAAAATAGAAGTTAACTAAAAAAGAGTCTTACACACAAAGAAGCTAAATTGAAAACAGGATTAATGCAACGAAATTATTTTTTAAGCCCGGCAAATATAGCTATTTTTTCCGTTACATTTTCAATAACAAAAAAAGAACTTATAGGAGTTTAAACTACGAATGAAGTTATTTTTCATGACTTCTTTATTTTTTAAAGACATTATTTGCTAATCAAATTCATATAGACGACATTATTCATTAAATAATCCTTTTTTCTTTGTGATATAGGCAAAGACTTCCCATCTATGAAAAGACAATTTCACATCAGTTTGCATTAATACATGTATATGGTTAAGTACATTGAACATAAAATGGGGGGTAACCTGATGCTGGAGGGTACGCAATTGATATTCCAAAAAAACTTTCTGCGAATGTATATATTCCAGTATAAAACAAAATCCAAATACACAGATATTTATAATTATTCCCATGGATAAAAAACAATTCAATGACATCCTTAGGAGTTTGAAATATGGCCTCAAAATATTCAGAGCTTTTTTATGTGGAAGATCCGCTTGTAAATAAAGCGAAGGGACATAATCTGGGAGTAGACATCACACTTGAAAAGTATTTAACGAAAGAATTCTATTATATGTTTACAAGTTCATTTTTCAATTCACGTTATTGCGGTGGGGATGGAGTCTGGCATAATACCCGGTACAATAGAAATTTCATCATCAACGGTCTCATAGGAAAAGAATGGATGATGGGGCGTAATAAGCAAAATGTACTTAGCATAAACCTGAAACTAACATTACAGGGAGTGAACGCTATTCGCCAGTTGATGAAGCAGCCACCCTGGCACACCCGGATAAAGAAGACAATATGATGAAACAAAAGCTTTCTCCGAACATTTTTCACCGATGTTTTTAGCTAATTATTCAATCAGTTACAAAATAAACTGGAAAAAAGTGGGGCAAGAATTTGCTATACAAAGTGCCAACGCAACAGGTACAAAAGAATATTATGGACATATGTATAATACAAAGAAAAATAAAAAGAACCCTACAAAGAAGCTGTTACACTTACGAACATCAGTTATAAAATACAATTCTAAAGATGCACTTGCTTCTTACTTTCAAATTGTAGAAAGAAAAAACAATTTCTCCGAAATTTATCTATTGAAATTTAATCAATCACATATTGCTTATTCCAATAAAAATATGGTCCTTTGTATAAAACTTTAAATACTGGAAAAAACTATGTATGGTAAAATGAAAGAGCATCTTATTAATACGTTAACTGAGATAAAAGATGCCGGTCTTTATAAAGAAGAAAGATTAATTGAGAGCCCTCAGCAAGCTGAAATTAGCGTAAATGGAAAAACGGTTCTAAATTTCTGTGCTAATAATTATTTGGGGCTTTCCAATCATCCTCGTTTGATTGCTGCTGCAGAGGAAATGATGAATAAAAGAGGCTATGGAATGTCATCTGTACGATTTATTTGCGGAACTCAGGATATACATAAAGAATTGGAAGCAGCCATTGCAGATTATTTTAAAACAGAAGATACGATATTGTATGCTGCTTGCTTTGATGCCAATGGAGGGGTCTTTGAACCTCTATTTACAGAAGAAGATGCCATTATATCCGATTCATTAAATCATGCTTCTATTATTGACGGAGTTCGTCTCTGTAAAGCAAAACGGTATCGTTATTCAAATGCAGATATGAATGAATTGGAAAAATGTTTGCAGGAAGCCCAGGCTCAACGATTCCGTATTATTGTTACCGACGGAGTTTTTTCGATGGATGGTAATGTAGCGCCGATGGATCAGATCTGCGATCTTGCTGAAAAGTATAATGCTCTTGTAATGGTTGACGAATCTCATTCGGCAGGTGTTGTGGGTGCAACCGGACATGGTGTAAGTGAATTATATAACACATACAACAGAGTTGACATTTACACAGGTACTCTCGGGAAAGCTTTCGGTGGGGCATTAGGTGGATTTACCACGGGCCGCAAAGAAATTATCGACATCCTTCGTCAGAGAAGTCGTCCTTATTTATTTTCAAACTCCCTGGCTCCCGGTATTATCGGTGCCAGTATCGAAGTGTTCCGCATACTGAAAGAAAGTAATGAGCTTCATGACAAGCTGGTAGAGAATGTGAATTATTTCCGTGATAAAATGCTGGCTGCCGGTTTTGATATTAAACCGACGCAAAGTGCTATTTGTGCTGTTATGCTTTACGATGCCAAACTCTCGCAGGTATTTGCGTCCAAAATGCAGGAGGAAGGTATATATGTAACAGGTTTCTACTATCCGGTAGTTCCGAAGGAACAGGCACGCATCCGGGTACAACTTTCGGCCGGACACGAAAAAACGCATCTGGATCAATGTATCAATGCTTTTATTAAAGTAGGTAAAGAACTGGCCGTGATTTAATAAGTAATTACCGATGGAAGAATTAACACTTACCACACCCACCTTGCTGTTTTCTGCTGTTTCGCTGATATTATTAGCGTACACCAACCGTTTTTTATCCTACGCCCAATTGGTACGTTCGCTAAAAGACCGTTATATGGAAGATCCGTCAGATGTAAATAAAGCCCAGATAAAAAATCTTCGAAGGCGTTTGTATCTCACCCGATCCATGCAATTATTGGGAATTGGTAGTTTATTCTTGTGTGTGATAACTATGTTTTTTATCTACATCGGCCTACAATTAATATCCGTCTATATATTTGGGATTGCTTTGCTCCTTCTGATTGCCTCACTGGGAGTTTCCATTTGGGAAATACAAATATCAACCCGTTCATTGGATATTTATCTGGGAAATCTGGAGGATAGAGTGGATAAGCAGGTGGACAAACCCAAAAAGGAAGCAAAAAACCAATAAAGAAAAAGATAAACTCAGTAAAAAGAAAAAGCCGAATCTCTTGGAGAATCGGCTTTTCTTTTCTTTTGTTTCGCAGCTTATTTTTTAGATGCTTCCAAAGATACTTTTCTAAACTCTTTCATCAGTTTTTCAATTTCCAATGAAGCCTTACGAGCACGAGTACCGGCAGCTTTGTTGCCATTTTCAATTTGAGCATTGGCATCTTTATTAAAAGAAGCTGCTAATCCATTAATTTTTTCAACTAATTCTTTCATGATGATATTTATTATTAAGAGTTAATAATGATGCGGCAAAAATACACTCTTTCCTTAAATACGCACAAAAAAACTGATATTTTTTTTTAAAGAAAACCGGAAATAACTAGAAAAGGCAACTTTTTTGACTTTTTTGTATACTTTTGCGGCCATGAAAGCAGCTACTGGTACAGATTACATATGTAAACTCATTGCAGAAGGCGAACATCAACAACAAGATTTTAAATTCGAAATTTCTGATGCCCGGAAGATAGCTCGTTCTATTTCCGCTTTCTCGAATACTGAGGGGGGTAAGCTGTTGGTCGGCGTAAAAGATAATGGAAAAATTTCTGGGATTAGATCCGATGAAGAAGCCTATATGATCGAGGCTGCAGCTCAATTATATTGCTGCCCTTCCGTCAATTATTCTTTACAAACACATTTAATAGAAGGGAAACAGATTCTTCTCATTCAAATTGAAGAGAGCAAGAACAAACCTGTGTATGCAAAGAATGAGGAAGGTAAACAATTAGCTTATGTACGTGTTAAAGATGAAAATATACTGGCTACGGCCGTTCATCTGCGCATCTGGCAGCAAAACAAGAATGCAACAGGAGAATTAATCGAATTTACAGAGCGTGAAGAGCTCTTACTCAAACTACTGGAAGGAGAAACCCCACTTTCTTTAAACCGGTATTGCCGTAAAGCCGGAATCTCCCGACGCGCAGCAGAACATCTACTGGCCAAATTCATCCGTTTCGATATTGCCGAAATGGTATTTGAGAACCATAAATTCTTTTATAAGCTAAAATAAACCACATGGAGGCTCTTCAAACATGGATTAATCAGATAAATGATGTATTATGGACCTACATCATCATTATTGTACTGGTAGGTTGTGCACTTTGGTTTACTATCAAAACCCGGTTTGTTCAATTCAGAATGTTAGGAGAAATGATTCGGACACTGGGTGAAAGTGTAGGGAAGAGCAAACAAGGAGAAAAACATATCTCTTCCTTTCAAGCTTTTGCAGTTTCACTTGCCACCCGTGTAGGAACAGGTAACTTAGCAGGAGTTGCTACAGCCATAGCAGTCGGAGGACCGGGAGCCATCTTCTGGATGTGGATAATGGCCCTGTTGGGTGCGTCCAGTGCTTTTGTGGAATCGACTTTGGCACAATTATACAAAATAAAAGGCAAAGATTCCTTTATCGGCGGACCAGCTTATTATATGGAGAAAGGATTAAAAAAGAGGTGGATGGGTATTCTATTTGCCGTGTTAATTACCATTACCTTTGGATTCGCGTTTAATTCGGTGCAAAGCAATACCATATGTGCAGCTTTTGAACACTCTTTTGGATTTAGTAATACGATATTGGGAATCGTATTGACAATTCTCACCTTACTTATCATATTCGGTGGCATTCAGCGTATTGCTAAAGTCAGCAGTATTATTGTACCCTTTATGGCTATTGGTTATCTACTATTGGCATTGACCATCGTAATTTTAAATATCAATCATTTACCCGAAGTTATTAGGCTAATTATATCGCACGCGTTTGGCTTTGAACAAGTATTAGGTGGCGGTATAGGCGTAGCTTTAATGCAAGGTATTAAGCGAGGATTATTCAGTAATGAAGCCGGTATGGGATCTGCACCCAATGTGGCCGCCACAGCCAGTGTTTCACACCCGGTCAAACAAGGATTGATTCAGGCGTTGGGGGTATTTACTGACACTTTAATCATTTGTACTTGTACGGCCTTTATCATTTTATTCAGCGGTGCACCTTTAGACGGCAGTGTAGATGGAGTACAACTTACTCAAACAGCTTTGAGTCATGAAATTGGTAATGCAGGAAGCATATTTGTAGCCATCGCCTTATTCTTTTTTGCTTTTAGTAGTATTATCGGTAATTACTATTATGGAGAAGCCAACATCCGTTTTATTACTTCACAAAAATGGGTGATTTATGTTTATCGCTTACTGGTCGGAGGCATTGTTATGTTCGGAGCTATAGCCTCTCTTGAATTCGCCTGGAGCCTGGCAGATATTACCATGGGGTTAATGGCTGTATGTAATTTAGTAGCTATCATATTATTGGGCAAATATGCTTTCCGGCTATTAGCAGATTACCAAAAACAAAAGCGATCCGGCATTTCAAATCCTGTTTTCCGGAAAAGCACCATGAAAGATATTGAAAAAGATATTGAATGTTGGGACAATTAATTGAAAAACAGCAACCGGATACCACCTCATTCTGTTATTTTTTGTACTTTTGTGCTCGTTTCAATTCAAACAAAAAACATGGGTATATTTTCAAAACTATTTGGTAAGAAAGACAATAATAGTGGAGTAGGCAATGTGGAAGATTTCATTTCACTTACACGTGTCTATTTTCAATCTGTTATTGCTGCCAACCTGGGTATTACCAATATTAATATGGTGCCCGACGTTGCCAACTTTAAGCGAATGTTTAAGGTGGCTACCCAAGGCGGAAAATTAGGACTGGCGGAAAAATCGCGTTCGCGCAAAATGCTGATGGAGGATTACGGAATCAGCGAGAATTTCTTTAAGGAAATTGATGCTTCCATTAAAAAGAACTGTAAAAAACAACAGGATGTACAGTCATATCTTTTTATGTACCAAGCTTTTTCTAACGATTTGATGATGCTTGTAAGCAACCTGATGCAATGGAAATTCCGGATTCCGGGAAGATTTAAAAAAACGATCTATGCGATGACTGAAAAAACGGTACATGATATTGTTACTAAAACAGTTTGGAAAAAAGATGAAGTACACAAAACTGCCCGTGATATACGGAAATACAAAGAAAGGTTAGGCTATTCAGAAAAATGGATGACTGAGTACGTGTATCATATTGTAATCCTGGCAAAAAAAGAATCAAGAAAAAAAGAGAATAAAGAAGAAGAATAAAGTCTTCATAGATATTTTTCTGACGAATTGTTAGCAAAAGGAAAAATTCTGTAAAGAAACCCATTATATAAAAAACAGGAGACAACAATCTCCTGTTTTTTTGTTATATTTATACACTTCCAATACTACTATTAATCATTTTTCAAACCATTATGCTTATGAAACAAAAGAAGATACTTGCTTTTACTATTCCTCAGTTACAACAACTTTATAAACATGAATTACCCGAAATTTATTCATTCGCTTTAAAAAGTGAAACTGCGGCTGATTTTAAAGATCAACTGATGAAATACTTTCATTCAAAAAATGAGAGTAGAGAAAGTAAGCAGCTTCAACTCCTGATTCAATACGACGGACAAAACATATACGAATTGTCTACCGAAAAAGAGATGGAAATTCAGACCATCGATTATTTATGGCAGTTTCTGAACAGACGTATTCATTCGGAGCAGCTGCCTACTGATCTTTTCATTGATCTCTATTACCAGTTTAAAAGACTGGATCATCCGGAAATTATCAAACCTTCTAAAGAAAGAATCAAAGCACGTTCGGAACGCTGGCCAACCGGATGGGATGAAGATCTGCTTCAAATTCGTAAAGCCAATAAAGAACGGATCATTCATTTGTTAGTTACCAAAATCGAAGCTCGTAAAGGGATCAAATCACGCTTTCAATTTCCAGACAACATATCCGGAGAAGAAAAATACCGGCTTATTAACGAATGGTGGAATGATTTCCGTTTCCACCTGGCCATGGCAATCAAAGATCCGAATGAGCTCAATCGTTTCCTTGGAGAATCGCTTTCTCCCGTCACTATGCAACTATTAGGAAAAGCAAAGAAAAAAGGAATTCCTTTCTTTGTTACCCCTTACTATCTATCTCTTCTTAATACGACCAAAAAAGGATACAACGATGAGGCCATACGTAGTTATATCTTGTATTCGCCTGAACTGGTAGATACCTATGGAAACATCAAAGCCTGGGAAAAAGAAGACACAGTTGAAGCGGGCAAACCAAATGCTGCTGGTTGGTTGGTACCGAATGGTCATAATATTCATCGCCGGTATCCGGAGGTAGCCATTTTAATACCCGATACGATGGGACGTGCCTGTGGAGGATTGTGTGCTTCCTGCCAGCGCATGTATGATTTCCAGAGTGAACGTCTGAACTTCGAACTGGAAACATTGGCTCCTAAAGAAACATGGGATAAAAAGTTACGACGCCTGATGAATTACTTTGAGGAAGATAAGCAGCTAAGAGATATTTTAATAACCGGAGGCGATGCTCTTATGAGCCAGAATAAAACGCTTCAGAATATTCTTGAAGCCGTTTATCGGATGGCACAGCGAAAAAAGAAAGCCAACTGGGATCGTCCGGACGGTGAAAAATACGCTGAACTACAACGCGTACGTCTTGGAACCCGGCTTTTAGCTTACCTCCCTATGAGAATTGGCGACGAACTGGTAAATATATTAAGAGAATTCAAAGAAAATGCATCAGCCATTGGTGTTAAACAATTTGTGATACAAACTCATTTCCAAAGCCCACTGGAAGTTACTCCCGAAGCGAAAGAAGCGATAAGCAAAATACTTTCTGCCGGATGGACCATTACCAACCAGCTGGTATACACCGTTGCTGCTTCCCGTCGGGGCCATACCACACGCTTACGAGAAGTTCTTAATAATCTGGGAGTCGTGTGTTATTATACGTTCTCTGTTAAAGGATTCAAGGAAAACTATGCCGTATTTACCCCCAACAGCCGCTCATTACAGGAACAACAGGAAGAAAAAGTGTTTGGACGCCTGACATTTGCGGAGCAGGAAGAACTGGTTCATTTGCTGGAAAGTGGAGAAAACATAGCCGAACGAATCCAACGCTTTATGAAAAGGCACCATGTACCTTTCCTAGCAACTGACCGTAATGTGTTAAATCTGCCAGGTATAGGGAAAAGTATGACCTTTGCTACCATTGGCATGACTATAGACGGTAAACGGATCCTGAAGTTTGAGCACGATAAGACCCGTAAGCATAGTCCTATTATTCATAACCTGGCCAATGTCTATATTGTAGAGAACAAATCAATCGCTGCGTATCTCAGGCAATTAGATCAGTTAGGTGAAGACTCCGACGATTATAACACAATATGGAGCTATACGGAAGGTAAGACTGAACCTCGTTTCAGCATCTATGAATATCCTCCCTTCCGGTATCAAACAACACCTGAATTTAGTAATCTGGGAGTTGATACAAATTAAGAACTTTATATTTAGCAAAATATAAGAGTGGCAAGTTTGCCATCTCCTTTCATGCCTTTTTTATATGAATACCATTGAGATCGAAAATCATCCATTGATACCTTTTCTCCCTGCAGAAGCTCGGATTTTGATGCTAGGCAGTTTCCCTCCTCAAAAAAAACGCTGGTCGATGGATTTCTATTATCCTAACCTGAACAATGACATGTGGCGTATTATGGGTATCATTTTCTATCAGGATAAAGATTATTTTTTGAGCGAAAACAAGAAAGCCTTCTGCCGGGAACGTATCATTGATTTCCTGAATGAAAAGGG
This sequence comes from Bacteroides sp., assembly GCA_021201335.1. GTDB lineage: Bacteria > Bacteroidota > Bacteroidia > Bacteroidales > Bacteroidaceae > Bacteroides. The sequence goes on from JAJQFD010000032.1 coordinate 38,291, forward strand.
AATTGCTTTATTTGATACTGCCACAGCCATCAGGCGATTACAGGACAATGCATCCGACAAATTTCTGGAAGTAATCACCTGTACAGACGTGAAGGCTTTGCTGAATCAACTGCCTGTCTGCGAAGCAATCGCTACCACTGGACAAAAAGCAACCGACATTCTAATTGGACAATTGAATGTGATAGAGCCTAAAGTAGGCGGCTCCTCTCCTTTTACGTATAAAAATCGGGCTTTCAAATTGTTCAGGATGCCTTCGTCATCAAGAGCCTATCCTTTAAAGCTCGAAATGAAAGCTGAAGTCTACCAGGAAATGTTTAAAGAGTTGCGAGTTTTGTAACCGGAATTTTTATAAATAACATTGCTTATCTGAAATAATAAACTACCTTTGCATCCGCAAACACGGGAGTAGCTCAGTTGGTAGAGCACTGGTCTCCAAAACCAGGTGTCGGGAGTTCGAGCCTCTCCTCCCGTGCGAATTAAAATCATGAGAATTCTATACATCATTTTAGGCTCTGTCTCTTTAGGGTTAGGTATTCTTGGCATTTTTCTGCCATTACTCCCCACGACGCCTTTTTTGCTCTTAACCGCAGCCCTGTACTGCAAATCCTCTCCCCGACTTTATAATTGGTTGTTGAACCATAAACACCTGGGACCTTATATTCGTAATTTCCGGGAACACAAAGCAATCCCTTTACGCGCTAAGATATTCTCTGTCTCACTAATGTGGATCATGATGCTATCATGCATTCTTTTCATTGTACATCAATGGTGGGTAAAAATTTTATTATTGATTATAGCAGTGGGAGTAACCTACCATATACTTTCATTCAGGACCTTGAAGAAAGAAGAACTGGAGCAACAACACAATAACCGTAAAAAAAGATAAGGCTGCATAAGATTTCTCAGCTGGAATTTTCTATACCCTCGCCCACAAATAGAAATAAGGGATACTGAAAAACACAATGAAAGAAAAAGAGATAAATTAAGATCAAAAAGAGTTATTATTAGCCATTTTCAAAACACGCCCATATTCCAAAAGCACCCAATGAGTTATTAAAATCCGTTAAAAACATACTTTTTTATCCTTCAATTAACACTTTAGTATCTAAAGAGAGCTACATTTCAGAAACTCCGCGGCTCAAGTTTCGCTAACGCGCGGCTCAAGTTTCGACAACGCGCGGCTCAAGTTTCGACAACACGCGGCTCAAGTTCCGACAACGCGCGGCTCAAGTTGCGGAAGGATCAGTTACAATCAACAGATAATTTTCTATTTGCCTTCTTTCTTCGATTAAAGAGCAACTAACAATTATCCTCCTTTTCATCAATAAAACAAACAACCAGATTACTTATCTAAAGTTTTTATTTTCCATTTACTGAAGGATAGAACAAAATTACATCATTTTGTATTTTCCTTAAGTGAAATTCCTGGCGTTATTTTCCGTCCACTCACCACCAGTAGACGTACGGCGCAAGGATTTCACGTTTATTTTTCAAAGTGTCAAAAGTGACAATTTGCTATTGGAAATGTTTCGAGTAAATCTGAGGGTTCAATTCTCAATTCATATTGATGTAGCTTTTTAAAGCCTCTACATATTGTGCGAAAGCATCCACTCCTTTGGCCGTTATTTTGCAGGTCGTACGAGGCATCTTTCCCTTAAATGACTTTGTCACCTCGACATAGCCTGCCTTATTCAATTTTTCAATCTGAATACTTAAATTTCCAGCCGTTGCACCAGTTTGCTGCTTGATGTAGACAAAATCGGCTTCATCTACAGAAATCAGAAGCGACATAACGGCTAGTCGGAGTTCAGAATGTAACAATGGATCTAATTCCTTAAACATACCTACCTCCTTTCTAATTTATATTCTTTTTCCTCGCTGTGTGATTTAAAATATGTCCGGGAATGACCATCATAATTACAAATATAAGAGCAAACAGAGGCATCTGAACGAACCAGCTTAAAAAAGGAAAGACAAATGATAAGACCATACAGATAATACCTGCATAAACTAATGGCTTGAAACGAATAACCAATCCGGTCATTACAGTACCACTTCCCATAATAAGCACAATTATAAAAAGAATGGGAAAATTAACGCCATATAAAGGGGAAAAAATTGAAAAAACAGATAAGCAAAAACCTAAAAGCCCCATCACAGCCCATACATAACCAACCACACGATCGACATACGTAGTAACTGTTTTATGTCTGTCTTCTTTCTTTGTATGTAATCGACTTAAAAAAAGGCCAGCAGCCGGCAATAAAAACCAAATCCATTGAACATGATAGTTATGGGTATATAATAATAATACCCATACCAGCAAAGTAACAATAATAGTCACATATCCCCAAATCAGGAACATGGTTCCACTGTTTCTTTCCATCCGGTCTTGAGTGTTCCGGATCATCTGAGAGATCAATTCCAGACTCTCTTTTTCAGTCAATTTCTTCTCTTCCATGATTCTTGTTTTTTCCGCTTTTTATTTACCCAAAAAAATAATTGAAGATTATAATGATCTGTGCTATCCAGCAGGCTATAATTGTTTCCATGAGTTCCATTTTTATTTATTAATATTGCATTTAATTTCTAGGTATCCGGAAACAAGGCTTATAATTAACCCAAGTCCCCAACCTCCTATTACCCAAAATACCCACCAGTAAGTAGAACTTGTCATCCAGTTAACAAACACCAGAAAAGAGTTAACAAGTACATAAGTTACAATGGAAGTTATCGCTTCAAAGCGGTACTTTCTCATTTTTTCGGTTTGATTCATTAAAGTATTCATCTTTATTTTCTTTTTGGTTTATACATTTATTATTTATTTTCAATGGTACCACACTGCAAATATAACTAGTTTATTTTATAAACCAAATTATTTCATAAATTATTTATTTTCGAAGTAATATTTTAACAAATTGTTTTAAAAATCACCATCCAATTTATAACGATGGAAAGTGTATCAAAAGTGAGTGAAAAAATAGAAGGAAGGAATTGAAAGGTAGAGAGTACTACAGATGAAATATGCATTTTTTAATACTCGAAACAAAAATACACAAGAAAAGTTTTTGTAATATCACTGTAAATCGTAATTTTGTGTACAATTTAGTGTAAAATGACAGGAGAAGACAGAGAGTTATTAAAAACTTTTGAATACAGGCTAAGTCAATTCATTCGTTTACACGATGATTTAAAGCATAAATATAGCAGGTTAGAAGAACAACTGGAACTTAAAAAAAAAGAAATGGAAGTTTTGTCGGCCAAATTTCAAAAGTTAGAGACTGACTATTCAAACCTGAAAACTGCAGCGACAATCAGCCTTAACGGCAGCGACGTAAAAGAAACCAAGCTGCGATTGTCCAAACTAGTGCGTGAGGTCGATAAATGCATCGCTTTATTGAATGAGTAACCGTTGATGAAGACTTGGATGTATGAACGATAAAATAAAAATAAAACTGCGAATTGCAGACTCTTACTACCCACTGACCATTGATCGTGAAGAAGAAGAAATAGTAAGATTAGCAGCCAAGCAGATTAATGACAAACTAAATACGTACCGCGGTCATTACAAAGATCTGGAAACGGAAAAGATTTTGGCGATGATAGCCTATGATTTCTCCAGGCAGGTTTTGGAACTTAAAGACAAAAATGACACGAGACCGTATGCAGAGAAGATAGAAGAACTCACTGAATTACTTGATAAACAATTCAGTAATAATTAATTCTATCTGTAAAGATAAAAATCACGCACTACTTCAATTTCGAAGTTCTTACTTCGATGGTAAGTGGTGCTTTTTATTTATATAAACTTAATAAATTGAACAATGACAGCAATTATAGTATCATCCATCATTTGTTTTGTTATAGGTGGGATAATCGGATACACGCTCTTCAGGCATGTATTGAAGTCCAAATATAACAGTAAGATGAAGGAGGCGGAGATTGAAGCTGAGGCCATTAAGAAAAACAAACTACTGGAAGTAAAGGAGAAATTTCTGAATAAAAAAGCAGACCTCGAAAAAGAAGTAGCCGCCCGTAACCAAAAAATCCAGCAGGCTGAAAACAAACTGAAACAACGCGAACTGGTAATCAACCAGCGCAACGAGGATGTACAACGAAAAAGAGCAGAAGCAGATGCTGTAAGAGAAAACCTCGAAGCCCAACTGGGTATTATTGAAAAGAAGAAAGATGAACTCGATAAACTGCAACAACAGGAAAGAGTGAAACTGGAAGCTATAGCAGGTATCTCGGCCGATGAAGCGAAAGAACGTCTGGTAGACTCACTGAAAGAGGAAGCCAAGACCATGGCGCAATCCTACATCAATGATATCATGGACGAAGCAAAGATGACAGCCAATAAAGAGGCAAAACGGATCGTTGTGCAGTCTATTCAGCGAGTTGCTACCGAAACAGCCATTGAAAACTCGGTTACTGTATTCCATATTGAATCAGATGAAATTAAAGGCCGCATTATCGGCCGTGAAGGACGTAACATCCGTGCCCTCGAAGCTGCTACCGGGGTAGAAATCGTGGTAGACGATACTCCTGAAGCAATCGTTCTTTCTGCATTCGACCCTGTTCGCCGTGAAATTGCCCGCCTGGCCTTGCACCAGCTGGTTACAGACGGACGTATTCACCCGGCTCGTATTGAAGAAGTGGTAGCCAAAGTGAAAAAGCAGGTGGAAGAAGAAATTATTGAAACAGGTAAACGTACCACTATCGACCTGGGTATTCATGGATTGCATCCTGAACTGATCCGTATCATCGGTAAAATGAAATATCGTTCATCTTACGGACAAAACCTACTACAACATGCCCGTGAAACAGCCAATCTGTGTGCAGTAATGGCTTCTGAACTAGGTTTGAATCCTAAAAAAGCCAAACGCGCCGGCTTATTGCACGATATTGGTAAAGTGCCTGATGAAGAGCCAGAATTACCTCACGCATTGCTGGGTATGAAACTGGCAGAAAAATATAAAGAAAAACCAGATATCTGTAATGCTATTGGCGCCCACCACGATGAAGTTGAAATGACAAGTCTGTTAGCACCGATCGCACAGGTTTGTGATGCTATTTCTGGTGCCCGTCCAGGTGCACGCCGCGAAATTGTGGAAGCTTACATTAAACGTTTGAATGACCTGGAACAACTGGCGATGTCTTATCCGGGAGTTACCAAGACGTATGCAATCCAGGCTGGCCGTGAATTGCGTGTAATTGTGGGAGCAGATAAGATTGATGATAAGCAAACTGAAAATCTTTCTGGCGAAATAGCCAAGAAGATACAGGATGAAATGACTTACCCGGGACAAGTGAAAATCACTGTGATCCGTGAGACTCGTGCGGTAAGCTTTGCCAAGTAATCAAGTAAATTAAATATAAAATGCGCGGAGGCACAGAGTTTTTCTCTGCGTCTCCGTGTTTTTTATTTCTTATTCAACACTATTTAAAAACTTAACACCATGTTTCAATTTGAAATTTGTGCCAATTCGGCAGAAAGCTGTCTGGGTGCCCAATTGGGAGGTGCGCATCGTGTAGAACTCTGTGCCGGGATTTCTGAAGGAGGTACTACCCCCTCTTATGGAGAAATCATCACCGCACGTGATCTGCTCCATATAAAACTCCATGTCATTATCCGTCCGCGTGGAGGAAATTTTGTGTATGACAAGCTGGAAGCCCGCATCATGGAAGAAGACATTCTGCAAGCCCGTAAAGCCGGAGCAGACGGTGTTGTTTTTGGATGCCTAACACCAGAAGGAGATATTGACTACTATTTATGCGAACGGTTAATGAGAGCCGCAAAAGGACTGTCGGTTACTTTTCACCGGGCCTTCGATGAATGTAACAATCCTCTGGAATCTCTGGAAAAAATTATTGAATTAGGATTTGACAGGATACTGACTTCCGGCCAGCAGCCTACCGCAGAAGAAGGTATTTCCCTATTAAGACACTTAGTTGAGAAAGCCGGCGACCGCATTATTATTCTTCCCGGAAGTGGCATCAATGAAAGCAATATTCTCAAAATAGCCCGTGAAACTGGAGCCAGGGAATTTCATTTCTCTGTGCGCGAGCAGCTTGGAGAAAAAAGCATCACCACCGAAAAGAGAGTGAAAGAAACGATTCATGCTCTCTCAGAACCCATTTAACGGAATGTAGATCGTTGGTATCAATAACAACATTCCTAAAATTATAAAGCAAACCAAGATACGCCAGAACCATCTGATCCATATCTCATACGGGATACGAGCAATACCCAAAGCTCCCATCAGAATGGCAGAGGTAGGTGTTATCATATTGGTAAATCCATCTCCAAACTGGAATGCCATTACGGTTGCCTGTCGTGAAATGCCTATTACATCTGAGAAAGGTGCCATAATAGGCATTGTTAAAGCAGCTTTTGCCGACCCGGAAGGAATAATCAGATTGATAAGTGTCTGAATCAAATACATAACACTAAGAGAAACCAATTTCCCCGTCTCTCCCATTAATGAAGCCAGTGAATGAAGGATAGGATCTATGACATGTCCATCCTGCAAAATCTGAATGATTCCTCCGGCCAGCCCCACTACAATAGCAGCGGATAACATGTCTTTAGCGCCTGTCAGGAACTCTTTAATAATACCATCTGTTTTCTGGTTATTTGCAAAACCTGCCAAAATACCCATTGCCAGGAAAATCGCAGAGATCTCAGCCAGATACCAGCCGTGAGCCATTACACCTATAATAAGAAATACAACCGTAAAAGCCAGTAAAGTAAGAATGAAAAAATGATTGGACTTCCTTAGCCCAAACCATGCAAACAAGACGAACAATATACTGCAAAAAGGAACAGCGTAAGCATTTACAGAATGTTCACCCAACTTAAATACACTAACCGGATAAAAATAAGAAAACAATGCCAGTGCTATTAAGATTAAGAAGTATACAACCCATGCAGAAGTTGTCGTTTTATAATTTAATTGTGCAGCTGTATATTCACCTTTATTTCTCCAGTAGGCATCTGCTTTATACATGGGAGATTTCTCCGGATGGTGTTTAATACGGGCTGCATAACGTAATACAATGAAAATTAATAGGCTAGTCAAAATAAACCAGCATACAAGCCGGTATTCAAAACCGGAGAAAAGTGGAATGTCAGATAATCCTTGTGCAATACCAATCGTAAAAGGATTGAGTACCGCCCCTGAGAAGCCTATATGCGCTGCTACATATACCATACAAAGACCGACAATAGAGTCATAGCCCATAGAAATGGCCAGAGGAACAATAATTATCACAAAAGCTAGTGTTTCTTCACTCATGCCAAACACAGCTCCAAACGTACTGAATAGTATAATAACAGATGAGATCACTACATTATCCACTCCGAGCCATCTTATCAGTCGGTATTTCTCAAATCTCCGGGTAACACTCAGGAAGGAAAAAATACCGGCATCAATAGCCCGGCTACTATTCATAACCTGAAAAGCTCCTCCGATAATCAGCAGAAAAGCAATAATACCCGCCTGCTTTTCAAATCCATTCAATAAAGCACTGAATACCTGCCACGTTTGAGGAGTTTTATCAACAGCATGAAAAGAATGGTCGACAATAACCGTACGCTCCTTCCCTTCTACCAGTATCTTTTGCCGGTTATATTCACCGGCCGGAACAATCCACGAGAGGATAGCACAAAACAAAATAACGGAGCAAATAATAGTATAGGTATGAGGAATCCTTTTTAACATGATCTTTCCTTTAAAAACGGATAAAGATATGTAATATAATTGTAATATTCCGGCAGTTTTGACCTATTAAAAAGGAGATAAGCATCATTTTCTGTTATTTTTTATGTTATAAAACATGTTTTTCAAAAACTTTTCGTATCTTTGTACCGTTAAATGAAATAAAAGATAAACCGTTCTTCAAAACGTGGAGAACAAAAAAAGATGACGATTATGAAAACAAACCTAAATGAAGTAATGATGTTGCAATACCAAATTAAAAGGTATCATGCAATGAGAAATGGAACCATGTGTCAGAAACTGACAGGTAAACTCCAGAAACTGCTTAGCAAGCAGTAAACCATGGAAAACAACACGATCTTATATATATAATAAAAAGAGCCTGCAATGATTGCAGGCTCTTTTTGTTTACCTCCCATTTACATATTCTCACCAGTCACTAAACTCAAAACTCAACTGTTCCCAAATACCTTTCTCCTCCGTTTCTTCCTGAGGATGCGATACGGAAAGACCAATCAACCGGATAGGATGCTGTTCATAATCAACCTCTTTTAATAATTGCTTAGCCAGCGGAAGAATAACATCCATGCTCTGCAGTATTTTGGGTTGCGTTATGCTACGAGTAATCTGGTTGAAATCATGGAATTTTATTTTAAGTGTCAATGTGTTTCCTTTAAATTCAGAACGCTTCAGCCTGCCAACCAGTTCTGTAGCTATATGGTATAACTCGATTATGACAGCAGATTGTTGTGAAATATCTTTTAGCAAAGTAGTCTCACACCCCACTGACTTTCGAACGCGAACAGCCTCTACAGACCGGGTATCTATTCCTCGGGAAAACTCATAGTAGATAATCCCAGCTTTACCAAACTGACGTGTGAGCATCTCCAGCGTACATTCACGCAAAGTTTGTCCATCATGTATGCCTAATTTATGCATTTTCTGGGCAGTAACAGGACCAACTCCCCAAAAAGACTCAATAGGTAAACGGGAAATGAAATCCATTGCCTGATCGGGATGAATGGTACATAACCCATCCGGTTTCCGGTAATCAGACGCAATTTTAGCCAGAAATTTATTATAGGAAATACCTGCTGAGGCTACTAAGCCTGTTTCCTTTCGGATTCGTTGTTTAATCTCACGGGCAATATCTACAGCCAACGGAATCCTGTGTTTGTTATCAGTTACATCCAGGAAAGCCTCATCCAGTGAAAGAGGTTCAATCAGATCTGTATAATCGTGAAATATTTCATGTATTTGCCGGGAAATATCTTTGTAAACACTCATCCGGCCTGGTACAAAGATCAGATTCGGACACAATCTTTTCGCTTTAACGGAAGACATAGCAGATCGTACCCCATACTTACGGGCTTCATAACTGGCAGTAGCTACTACTCCTCTTTCTTCTGAGTAACCAACTGCAATTGGTTTTCCCCTTAGTCCCGGATTATCCCGCTGTTCTACTGAAGCATAGAAAGCGTCCATATCTATATGAATGATTTTACGAGCTGCCATACGATTAGTCTATCAAATATAAGAAAGATAAAACAACTAACCTGATAAATGGATCAACTTTTTATATATCTTTGCTTTCCGAATATTAACCTATAAAATTAACTTATCATGAGACCCCTTATCCTATTCCTTACGCTTATTTTCGCAATAAGCAGTTTTTCAGTATCTGCACAGACAAAAAACAAAAAAAAGAATCAATCACTTCAGGAACAGACTGTCCCACTGGGTATTTGGGAAAACGTGAACTCTACAGCAAGTGTGGATTCGTTAATTCTGTGGATGAAACCTTTTGATGAAGCCGGTATAAAAAACTATTATATGTGTGGTAAACCGGAACATGTGGCCCGGTACATTGAAGCGGCTAAAGCTTATCCGGGTGCTAAAATTCATGCATGGATGTTCACAGTAAATGCTACCGGAGATCCCGAAACGTTTGATCATCCCGAGTGGTTTGAAGTCAACCGGATGGGATACAACAATTTGGAATACAATGCCTATGTTCCTTATTACAAATGGCTAAGTCCATCCGTACCCGAAGCACGGCAGTTCATAAAAAACAAAGCAGCCTCTTTCGCTGCACTGGAAGGACTTGAGTCTGTTCATCTTGATTATGCCCGTTACTGCGATGCGGTATTAGGCAGAAGTCTGCAAAAAAACACCTATAAAATTGAACAGGATACCTACCGTGCCGAATACGACTATGGTTATCACCCTGTGGCTATTGAGAAATTTAAAAAAATATTTGGTTATTCTCCACTCGAATTAAAAGCACCTTGGCTGAGTCCAGAGTGGTTACAGTTCCGTCTCAACGAAGTTACTACATTAGTAAATGAAATAGTGAAAGAAACGCATGCGAAAGACAAAAAGGTTTCTGCCGCTGTTTTCCCTTTCCCCACCAATGCCCGGATGACGGTTTATCAAGACTGGCCTTCCTGGGATATTGACATTGTTTGTCCGATGAATTACCAGTCATTTTATTCAGAAAGTATCGAATGGATCGGGTTTTGTGTAGAGAATGGATTACGGGAAACGCGGAAGAAAAATCAATATGTCTCAGGTTTATACGTTTCTGATATTTCAAATGAAGAAATTTACAAAGCAGCAAAGATTTCTCTGGAAGCGGGAGCTGACGGAATTAACTTTTTCAATGCAAATGCCTTATTGGAGGGAAATAAATTAGATGTGGTAAAACGGTTGAATGAAGAATACAATACTAAAAAGTAACTCTTCTCCCTCCAAAGACTCATATAGTATAATAAATATCTCTCAGCCACAGACAGCATCTACTGATCTGTGGCTATCTTTTTTAAAATAAAACGTATTTATTACACAAACTATTTGCATATCTCATTTTTTATCCGTTCTTTTGTTTGCGTAAAAGAAACATTAACTATAAATACGAACGTAATATGATTCCACAGACTCCATATATCTATGAATATCCCCGTCCGGCAGTAACAACGGACTGTGTTATTTTTGGTTTTGACGAAGGAGAATTAAAAGTTCTTTTAATAGAAAGAGGCATCGAACCCTATTTAGGCAAATGGGCTTTACCCGGTGGATTCCTTAACATGGATGAGGATGCCGAAACTTGTTCGCGTCGCATTCTACAGAAAGAAACCGGGCTGGATAATATTTTTATGGAGCAACTGTACACCTTTTCTTCTGTAGAACGTGACCCTCGCTATCGGGTAATCAGTATTGCTCATTTTGCACTGGTAAGAAAATCGGATTACAATGCTATGGCTGGACTAGATACTACCACCGTCCGTTGGTTTGATTTGAGTGAAGTACCGGAACTGGCTTTCGACCATAAAGCAATTCTGGATATGGCAAAAGATCGATTAAGAGGAAAGATCAAATATCAACCCATTGGATTTGAGTTACTTCCCGAACGCTTCACGATGCCCGATCTTCATCGTCTGTATGAAACTATCCTGCAGGAGTCACTGGACAGACGAAACTTTCGAAAAAAGATGCTCTCCTTCAATATTCTGGTAGACACGGGCGAAGTACAACGGGGAGCTCAAAACCGGGCGCCCAAACTTTACTGCTTCGATAAACAAAAATACGATGAGTTAACTCAAAAAGGATTTTATTTTGAATTATAAATAAACATTAGAAACAGAATCATGAAATATACAGCATTCAACTTAGAGTGGTTACTGAATAAAATTAATCAGAAAGAAAGTGTAGAGTTCTTATTCTTCTGGGGCCATGCTGCTTCAAAAAATGGTTCTGTCACTAAATCTTGTTTCAGTCAGTGGTGGCCTGCTACCTTTACGGTAAATAACATTTCTTATGCTACTGCAGAGCACTGGATGATGGCGAAAAAAGCGGAACTCTTTCAGGATATGGAAATACGCGAAAAGATATTAGAAGCCAAAACACCTGCCGCTGCTAAGAAACTAGGCAGACAAGTCCGAAACTTTGATTCGAAAGTATGGGAAGATAACTGTTTTGACATTGTCTGTGAAGGTAATTATCACAAGTTCTCACAACATCCGGAATTACTTAAATTTCTGCTGAATACGAGTGATAAAATACTGGTTGAAGCCAGTCCGGTAGATAAAATCTGGGGAATTAGCATGGCCCAGGACGATAAGAATATCGAGAATCCCCATTTATGGAAAGGCTCCAATTTACTGGGATTTGCGTTGATGGAAGTGAGAAATAAATTGAAAAACGTTTAGGCAGGATGAGTGATGAAACAGATTACTTATTTAAAAGGTGATGCTACTTCGCCACATGCAAGTGGTATCAAAATCATAGCCCATGTCTGCAATGACCTAGGTGGTTGGGGAAAAGGATTTGTGCTGGCAATCTCCAAACGATGGCCGGAACCCGAGAAAGATTATCGGGAATGGTATCGGAATCGGAACGGAAACGATTTCGCTTTGGGAAATATTCGCATCGTACAGGTAGAACCATCTATCTATGTAGCCAACATGATTGGGCAACGAGGAATAAAAGTCAGCCGCAGCACTGGTGCGCCAATCCGTTATGATGCCATCGAAGCCTGTCTGGAAAAGCTGGTAAAAGAAGCTCGGCAATTAAATGCAAGTGTACACATGCCCCGTATTGGCTGTGGGCTAGCTGGCGGTAAGTGGGAAAAGATTGAACCGCTTATCGAAAAAACATTAGTAAACAACGATATATACGTTTATGTCTATGACTTTGAGTAGATCAACAATGAACGAAAAAGATAAAAAACGAACTGGAAAATTCATCAGTCTGATATTAAGACACGAACCGCAAAAGATTGGTTTAAGTCTGGATGAAAACGGATGGGCTTCTGTAGAAGAACTGATTTCCAGGTGTGCCTGTCACCGGGTTTATTTCAGCAAAGAAGAATTGCAGGAAATAGTAGAAACCAATGATAAAAAACGATACTCTTATAACGAAGATCAAACACAAATCAGAGCTAATCAGGGACATTCTATTACAGTGAATCTGGACTTACCTTCCGTAAAACCACCTGAATATCTCTATCATGGAACGGCAGATCGTTTTATGGCTTCCATATCCCGGGAAGGTATCCGAAATATGAATCGCCATCACGTACATTTAAGTAAGGAGAAAAATACAGCTGCGCAAGTAGGTTCCCGTCACGGGCGAACAGTGGTGCTCATTATCTTTTCCGGCCAGATGTTTAGGGATGGGATTGAGTTTTATGTTTCGGATAACGGAGTCTGGTTGACAGATTATGTCGATCCCAAATACATATCTAATATTTAGAGGAGAAATTTTTCCTCCTCTAAATATAATATCGGGCTCCGGTTATTATAATCCTTCAGCAATCTTATTAAGTACTTCCATATCCATCTTTACCTGTACCATTCCCATCGGATGATAGCGACGGTTATTATCTATAGCTGCATAAACAATAGTATAAATACCATCTCCCTCTGGAATCAAGCCTAACGGGGTACGCATGGTATCCCACCATTTTTTTACTTTTACATCAATTGGGATATAACGAGCACGTGTCCAGTTTAATCCGTCTTTAGAAAGTGTATAGGCAATCTGGTTGGGTAGTTTTAACCATTCAGGGCCACCGTCGAATACAGCAATATAAAGGCCATTCGGTAGACGGGAAACAATGGGATTCTCCACAAACGAAGGATGAATGGATACCAGAGGGTTAACTGTAGTATCCAGACGAGTCCACGGACCTTCCAGTTTTTTCGATTTAGCCAGTCCTACAAACCAGCCTTTACCACCTTTGTCCGGATAATCACTCTTATTCCTGAACGGGTAGGCACCACTGATAAAGCTTAACCACTCATCTCCTACTTTATAAGGGAAGAATGAAGCAACTCCCTGACGGCCTTCCCACCACTGGGAATCTAAACCTGGTTCGATAACAATACCTATGTCTTTATATGGACCTCCAATACCTTCTATTCCTTCGACAGTGGATTCACAACGCCAGATACGTCCGAAGGAGTGATTCGGTGCAATATTCTTATCTGTAGTATACGCCAGATAATGACCATACCAGCGATTATTCTCTTCACTGTAAATCGGCATATACGACCAGATGGCCGAACGACGATCATTCATCGGATTGTCCTCTGGACAAACAGCATACACACCGGTAGCTTGCAGGATAGTTGACTGGCGTGTCCATTGGATGGCATCTTTACTTGTCCAGTGCCCTATTCTGGTTTTAACCCGGTCAAAAGTTGCCGGCATTCCTTCTTCACCGGCTCGTTCAGTCGGGAAGATATGATACACACTATCGATTTTAATCATAGCGCCTCCTTCAAAACCTCCCTGAATACCTTCCGTTCCAGGCATCCCTTCTTCTACAACCGGATCGTCCTGTCCGCCAATTACAGAAAACAATTGGGGTCCTTCTGAAAATCCTTCTATATAAAAAGCTTCATAATCTTCCTGGTCTTCAATTCCGCCATCCCGGTAAGAAATACGCTGGTTTGAAGCAACCACACCCAAAATGGCCAGATGAAATCCGGGGTTGGAGGGAATGGTGATACTTTGCTCACCCGCAGGATAACGCACCTCAAATACATCCATTGCCGGAAGTTCGGTGATACTTAGCCCGTTCAGTAAAACGGGTTTGGCGGTAAGCTTTCCATTATGAAAATCAAGAGTATCCAGTACAGAGTGAACAACTGACTGACCGGATTGGGTTGCTACTCCTAACAAAACTTTGACCGGACGACTGAATTCCAGCGTAAGATCTACAGCATTCAGATTTCCTGATTTGTCAACAGGAAGACGAACTCCTTTTAATCCGCTAATTTCAGGAGCAATCTGAAGAATACTCCGGTAGTTTCCGGAATAAGGGTTTCCGTATCGCACAGTTTCAAACGACTGAAGCTCTGGGGAAACAATCGAATAGTCGACTGATGATAAAGGAGCCGCTTGTATTTCTGTCAGAGAAAGAAGGAATAGGGTTAAAAACAGAATCATTTTCTTCATAAACACAGAATTATTATTGTTATCTTAAATTACAGACTCTTAATTAATCCAGGCTTCTTTAGGAACAAAAGGATAGATAGAAATCTCAGCCGGTTCTTTGGCGGGAATAATATCTTTGTAAGGCTCTTGTATACCTGCTTTCTCCATAATGGCTTTGGCTTCGTCATCAAACGGACGATTGCGGAAGTTAATGGTATTAGTAAGCGGCGTATTTACCCCGTTGTTAATGGTTCCATTGTCCTTCACCAGATTATGATCGATTATAATATCATGGCAACGATCGGATGCTATATGAAGCCACAATTTATGCAAACTGTTGATTACGTTATTTGTAATAGTGAAATATGCCGAACCGTCATCGGGATAGATACAACGCGGGCCATCGAAAAGATAATTGCCGGTAATCACCGAATCCGGTTGTTTACCGAGTGTGTAAATAATCCCTCCGTCATGGAGTACAAGGTGAGTTTTACCCAGACGGTTGTAATTGATGGTATTGTTTTTAGCCACAGTTGAAGGTGGAATTTTGGCATTCGCCCACCACCAGCCACAGGCAATGGCTCCATAAGGTGTTCCATATATATCGTTATAATCAAAATTAACATTCTCAACGAAGAAACCCAGAACGGCTTCCACCATTCGGAAGTCGAGCGATATATTCCGAATATAATTATTGGTAACCTGAATGTTCTTACATACTCCTTCCACTCCTGCTCCGTATATATCACCGTCGCCAATTTCGTAATGTTGTGGATGTCCGATTGAAACAGCATTCCCCAGCAGGTCATTGAAAAAGTTTCCCACGATTTTAGAATCAGTCACATCATTTACATAACTAATGGCTATTGCTGAATTAAGTTGTTCAAATCGGTTTCTGACAAAGCTGATGTTCTGGCTATTCTTTACATCAATGGTCCCGGGGGGGGGTACATCTGTACTGTTGTATTTCGTAGGATGCCAGTTCCCGTCAGGAATGTATTTAATAGCCAGTCCGAGGCTCTGAATACCACCAAAACCATACGAATTCTCTACTTTCATCAACTCCCAGGCATCGTGTGAAAAGGTGATTTCTTCGAAAGCGAGGTTTTGTACTCGTGAATTTACCGATTTACCATAAATACGTATTAATCCCTCACTCACAGGAGCAATAACATGTGCCTGGCTCATATTTTCATTCTCTGCCGCATAATAATAGAGGCGTTGTTGTTTGCTATCAAAATAGAATTCACCCGGACTGTCGAGCAGTTCAAAAGCGTTTCGAATGATAAAATCTTTGTTATATCCAGTTGCACCTGCCCAAGCTAATGAAGTAAGGATGGCGCCATAGGGTTGCTGAAGGCGTACCACAACCGTATCCTTATCCAGTCTTTCAATGTCAGAAACACAAAAAACTTTTTCATTCCACACGTTCTTTTGGATCAGTTCCACGTTTTCCGGGTTGCCGAGCACAGGCAGATCTTTCAGGAGAAACTTAATACCTTCCACCACTGTTCCGGCTCCGTAAGCCCAGGATTCAGTTCCTTTCACTTCCATTTCGCCCCAGCTGCCTTGTCCGGTAATTGGCCTCGACATTCCAGCCATTCGGGCACGATTACCATTGACAAAAAGGGCACGTAATTTCTGATTGCTGTTAAAAGGTGCACTATATATTTTCCGGTGAGTGGTAGGTTCCCACCCAGTAATTTCCTGTCCTCCACTGAGAATCGGTTTTTCACCCTGATAAGCTTTATATATTACCCGGAAACCATTCATTCCTGAATCTTCTTCCGTAAAAACAAGAGGCGATGAAACATAGTAGGTCCCTCCTCTGAGGTAAACTGTTATATCTCCCTTCATCTTTTTATTCATCTTCCTGACGGCCCGCTTGGCCTCTTCAATGGAAGAATAGGGAGACTCTAAAGTGCCTTTCCCTCCTTTAGGCGTACCTGGAGAAACATAGAGAGATTGTTGGGCGTGCGTGACAAACGTTGTCAATAAAATAGTTAAAGTCGTAGCGATAAGATTTCTAATCATAATTAAGATAATAAATATGGTTTTTAGTACAATATATCAGGCATGAATAAATAAGCAAAAGAAATCGTAAATGCAAAGATAAAAAAACGAAAGTAAAAAGCAAATAAGAACAAAGATTTACTTGTTTCTTTGTATTGCGACATACAATAAAGAACAGAAAATAGCTGGTATCGGTCAGGAAATGAAGTTCATCGTTATATAATTGCCGGTAGCATTCTGGCCAAAAGGAAGTTGTATTCAAAGCAAATGCCGGTAGGATTTAGGAGGAATCCCTGTAGCATCCGTAAACAAAAAATATTCGATTTCTAAAGTTGCTGTATCAGGAATAAAAAAAGTACTTTTATACTTTTATTATAAACACTTCATATTATGCAAATTGAACTTATAAAAGGTGACATCACAGTCATTGAAGCAGACGCTATTGTGAATGCTGCTAACTCTTCATTACTAGGTGGTGGAGGTGTGGATGGGGCTATTCACCGCAAAGGAGGTCCGCAGATACTGGAAGAATGCAAAGTTATCCGCAATACAAAAGGTAAATGCAATACAGGAAAAGCCGTTTATACAAGTGCCGGAAACCTTCCTGCAAAATATGTAATACATACCGTAGGTCCGGTTTGGTATGGTGGCTTCGGGAAAGAGCCCCGCCTACTGGCATCCTGTTATATTAATTCATTAAAGATAGCTAATAGCCTGGGTGTAAAAACAATCGCCTTCCCTAACATTAGTACAGGAGTTTACCATTTCCCGAAAGACATAGCGGCGCAGATTGCTATTGAAACAGTGAAGAACTTCCTTTCCGAGGAAAATCAAACCATTAAGAAAGTAATCTTTGTTTGTTTTGACGAGGAGAATTATCGGTTGTATGAGAATCTGTTGAAGGCTTAACTGCCTCAACAAATCCCCAGATATAGCCGTTCATAAACAAAAAATCACTTTTTCTTAAAATAATTTCTACTACGCAAAAAAGCTGCGCATCACCCCTTGTATCTTTGTAACATCAAACAAGACAATAACATTATAATCGAATTAAACGATCTTTGAAATATGGAAACAGGTCAAGTACAAGTTACTTCAACTCTTTAGGATAGATCACTTGTACAATTACCCGTTTCATTCTTGAGACAGTAGCTCAGTTGGTAGAGCAGGTAATTCCAGAAATTACCTTAATGAGTGCAGGTCAATTAAAGCATACTTCAAACACTGGAACTAATGGTTCGAAACCATACGCTTTAACATTACCCCACGAAAGGTCAATCGGAATTTACTTCAGGATCCCTAATCCCCGGGTCGTCGGTTCGAGTCCGGCCTGTCTCACTCTCATGGTCAAAGAAGCTTACTTCACCTACACTTAAAATGTAATTAGCCTCTTCATTACCCTGTTTATTTCACTATAAAATTAATATGCAATGAAAACGAATTTGCTAAAAGTTTCGATCAGACAAAATGCTCTTTACATCTCACAGGATGAAAGAGTTATTGCTCCATCGAAAGAGAATCTGCGACAAACTACTGTAGTATTAGTAGCCAACTTGCGAAAATTGGGTTACAGTGTGTCAGAAGACTTATTACATGCTCTCAATCA
The DNA here is from genome assembly GCA_021201335.1 of Bacteroides sp. Classification (GTDB taxonomy): domain Bacteria; phylum Bacteroidota; class Bacteroidia; order Bacteroidales; family Bacteroidaceae; genus Bacteroides. Next base: position 56,573 of record JAJQFD010000032.1, read on the forward strand.
GTTGGCACCCCATCAGTTGGTTGCGATCTTCGACACGATGAAAGAAGTGCTCGGCGTAAAGCTTAACTGGGCACCGTTGGTGAAAGGCTGGGATAATCCAACCGGAGAATCGGGAATGGATCATCTTATTACGTGGTGTGCCAACATTTTTAATAGTAAAGAAGGAGCACGTCTACAATGCGGGCACCTGATACCTGAAAACACATTCCCGCTAGAGAGATATAATGGTTGCCCCTTCTGTGGAACTCCGTTTGTATTGGCAAACATTGAAAACTACGGCCAAGGGAGCAAACTAAAAACCTTGGAGTTGTGGACAGAAGAAGATCTGACCAACTATTATAAAGACTTATTGGAATCCCGTACTGTACTGGATGCCACCCAGGCCGACAGTTTGAAAATACTGGCAGAAGAGTTGCTATTGCCCGATGCGAAAATTACCATGAAAGAAACACAAGTTATGCTAATAGACACATTGGTCAGCAAAGAAGCATACGACAAAGCCCGGCAGTTTATTACCGGGCCCCAAGATATTCTGCGTTACCTGTGGTACAAGAAAACAGGCTTCCTGCAAATTGTGGAACCGAAAACTATCTTGAAAAGAAACACCAGGAACCATGCACATATCACTCCGATGCTGGATCGTTCAAAACAGGCATCCGTTGATCAAAAAGAAGCCCTGAAACTAAAGTACAACCGTTCTCAGTGCCGGATGGTAGCCAACTGGCTTAACAGTATGGATATGGATATTGAAAAGGCATGCGAAATAATGCATCCAAAACGAGGTATGTGGATACGTTTTATTCGTGCTCTTCGTTTGGCCGAATATGCCCAAAAACCCGGATTCGAATACCTGAAGGAATTAATGGATGTATTCTATAATCAGGCTTACTCTGTTTATCAGGGAGAAGTGGAACAGTCGCGCCTGAAGGCCAATGCTGATAAGACCTTTGCACTATTGAAACAAAGACCAGGACTATTCGCCCGTTCCTTGTTTGCCAATATGCTTTGGTTTGGTGCCGATGAAACACTGGCTGCTTTTGAGGATGTGATGGACAAAGTTCCTGCCCGCCTGTTGTTTACGCTCAACATGTATGCGCAGAATTATTTTGATCCGAACACCAGCCGAATGGTAAAGCCATTGGGCGGTACGGCAAAAAGAATTGGTCCGAATAAACTAATCAGTCTTTATACAGCCGAACAATTGAAAGAGATGATTGGTGGTGTAGAAAATTTGTGTCTGAAAGCCGTTGGCAAACGCTTCCAACAGATTAAGACAGAGAATAAAACGATGTTCATTGATCCGGCCTTATTCAAGATACCTTTGTCCATAGGCGACCGAAGCGAAACCGTACAGGATACAAATTCCGCCCTGATGGGTACACGTTTCCCTGTAGAAAGCGACACAGTGAGACTGTTTATGCAATGGGGTAAAGATCTTCCGGCCCAACATTTGGATATGGATTTGAGCTGTCATATTGCCTTGCCAGACAGTACGCAGGTATGTTCTTACTTCAACCTGGTTGCTACGGGTACTAAGCATAGCGGCGATATCCGTAGTATTCCGGACAAAGTGGGTACGGCTGAATACATTAACATAAACATCGATGAGCTAAGAAAAGCCAAAGCACGGTATATTACCTTTACCTGTAATGCGTATAGTAACGGATCTATTTCTCCCAACCTTGTAGTAGGTTGGATGAATTCAGCTTATCCGATGAAGATCTCACAAAAGACAGGTGTCGCCTATGATCCATCTTGCGTACAACACCAGGTAAGAGTGACAAAAGGATTGACGAAGGGATTGGTATTTGGTGTTCTGGATGTAGATGCCCGAGAAATCATCTGGCTTGAGATGCCTTTCGGCGGCCAAACGGTGAATAGTCTGGATGCGGAAGGTGTTGAAGCCTTGCTGGCTAAGCTGAATAGCAAAATAACCATTGGTAATTTGCTAACCATCAAAGCGAATGCGCAGGATATAGAGGTTATTGAAAACGAAGAAGCCGACGAAGCGTATACCATGCAATGGGCCATGAATACCGCTGGGGTGACTAAGCTATTGATTGACTAATCGGCCATTTATCCTTTATGTAAATAAGATAAATAATTGTAAGTTAAATACAGGGAAATGTCCTCATCCAGGTTATTTCTCTGTATTTTTTGTGTAAAGTAATTATACTTTCAAAAAAAACAAAGAATTTTGTTATCCGTCTTTGGATGTCACCGATTTAATAAATATGTTTGTCACTATAAAGTGACTAACAATTAAATAATGGAAAACAAATACACTCGGAAAAGCGAAAAACGGCTAATAGAAGCAGTCAGTACCATTATCGAAAAAGATGGATTTACCAAAGTAGGAATAAATCATATTGCCCGCATAGCCGGATGTGATAAAGTACTTATATACCGCTACTTCGGCGGATTAGAAGGATTGCTGGCGGCATGGGCCAAAGAAAATGACTTCTACACATCAGCATTCGATAAGTTTTATGCAGAGATTGAAAAGGTTGATCAAAACCAGCTCAGGGAATTAACGAAGAAGATTCTGCTCTCGCAATTACATTTCCTGCAAGAAAACAAAACAATGCAAGAGCTTCTGCTCTGGGAACTATCCGGGCGTTCGAAATTTAAAACACTGCAAGATATACGGGAGAGAAACGGCCATAAACTTCAACAGCTTTTAACCGACATGGCAAACGTCAGAACAGAAGATATAAACCTGTATATAACCGTACTCATTACCTCTATTGAATTCATGGTATTGTACACCCGCCAGTATCCATTATTTAATGGAACAAACTTCAGCAAAGAAGACTCCTGGAACCGATTTGAGAAAGTAATTACCAATTATATAGACATGTTATTCGATACTTTTATATCATGAAAACTACTATTTTACTTCCCCTTTCCTTTTTCTTACTTATCTTCCTAAAACCGTTTGAAATGAACGCACAACAAAATGACTATCGCAAAATGATTGAATACGCGATAAAAGCTCCTTCCGGACATAACACTCAACCATGGAAATTCAAAATCAATGAGAATTCCATTGATATAATACCCGACTTCAGCAAAACCTTGCCGGTAGTTGATAATGATAATCGTGAATTATTTATCAGTTTGGGATGTGCCGCTGAAAATCTTTGCATAACAGCATCCACCCGGAGCTATCACACAAAGATGACTGTAACAGAGAAAGGAATCATCACTATACACTTACAAAAAGATTCTTCCATCAAACCCGATGTATTATTTGATGAAATTGAGAAACGCCAAACAAACCGAGGCGTATATAACTCCGAATACATTGAAGATGACCTGTTAAAAGATTGTCTATCCGTTGTCCCTTCAGAAAACGGTATATATGCTTATTGTTGGAAGTACGGTACTCCTGAATTTGAAAAGATAAGAGAACTGATTGTGGAAGGAAATACGATCCAGATGGATGATACCGGATTTGTAGAAGAATTAAAGTCGTGGATGCGATTCAATAAGAAACACTCTCTCAAAAAAATGGATGGATTAAGTTATAATGTTTTTGGAGCTCCCAATCTGCCTATGTTTATTTCTAAACCCGCGATGGGTTCCTATCTCAACAGTAAGAAACAGAACAAAGGAGATATAAAGAAAATAGACTCATCGTCACACTTTGTGATCCTGGCCTCAAAAGATAACACCATTACAGAATGGATATTGCTGGGCAGGTATATGGAACGCTTTTTACTGAAAACAACAGCTGTCGGCATCGCCCATACATATATGAATCAACCGTGCGAAGTAGCAGAATTAAGGCCAAAACTACGAGAGGTGTTAGCTATTAATAAGCAACATCCACAGATTGTACTTCGTCTTGGGTATGCAAAGCAAGCGGCCTATTCAAAAAGGAAAAATATAAAAGAGGTTCTTATTACAGAATAATGTTCACTCTTTTTCCATGAAATCACGATATTGGTGGATTAGGTTTGTGAGATAGGAATCATATTCTTTGTTTCTTTCCTCTTTCCACTTCTCATTATGATAAGTAAACTGACTGGCTTTATTTAGATGTACAGCAGCATTATCTTTCTGATCTGTGAAGTTGTACATCGCTGCTTTAATTATATAATATTCTTTCTCTCTACCTCTACATAAACTATCCCTCAATATTTGATTTGCCAATTCCAGAGAAGCAAGCCGGGAATCCCTGGCCTTTTCCGGTTGATCTTCCCGCTCGTAATGATAACCTGCCACTCTATTAAAATCACACCAGAATTCGACATCCCTTTCCAGCACTGTATATATTCCCTGGGCAATGTCGAAACGAATACTCATCGGTATAGATAAATAACTATCATATTTCCGATCCAATTTGATGGTTGCCAGATAGCTTTTGATAGCATCTTTTTTTATGCCAGGTACACTATCAAAATCCCACATATAGGTAGTAAAATGGCATTCCGTGCAACTATAAACCGAAGGAAAGTCTGTCAATGGCCAATATACATATTGAAACTTGGAAGGCCAATGATAAATGTATCCACCGTAACTACTTATTTGCTCATATTCCGCTTCATGACTACAAATAGGGCAGGTACGGTTCACTGCTCTCCATCTGGTAGCAGAAAGATTAAAAGTAAATATCAGAAAGCTGCAAAATAACAAAAACCGTCTCATGATTAATATTTTTCGTTTAAGAGAAGAATTTCCCGTCTCCAAAATGGAGAGTCATTCCATAAATTCGGATTTACTTTTTCCATGTCCTTTTTTAAACAATCAACATCTTCCGGGGCATAGGAAGATTCAATAAATCCCGAAGACCCATATTTGATTTGAATAAGGTTTACGAACTTCCTGTAAATAAGGATACAGTTTAAAAAA
>JAJQFD010000025.1 GCA_021201335.1 Bacteroides sp.
TGATTGAACTATCATTTATTATCCTTTCTTCTATTTTTTAATATAAAATTTCCCTAAAAGCCAATAAAAACACTACTTTTGCGCACTATTTTTAAAAAGTCTCACATTATGAACAAATTTTCATTGTATGCAACCGGTCTGTTAATCAGCGTATGGTTGCTTGCCGGGACTTCTTCGTGCACTTCAAAGTCTGAAAATGCAAGTGTTCAACATTCTACCCAGTCTACTATTACAGAAAGTGATGACCCGCTCCTTGCTTTGAAAGAAGGAAACCAGCGTTTTGTTTCCGGTAAGGCATTGCATATTCATCAGGATATGAAGACGGTGAAAGAACTGAAAGAGGGACAGGATCCGAAAGCGGTTATTATCGGATGCTCGGATTCTCGTGTTTCACCGGAAATACTGTTTGATCAGGGCATGGGTGATCTTTTTGTAATTCGTACAGCCGGAAATGTTATGAGCGATTATGAACTGGGTAGCATTGAATATGCCACTGAACATCTTCACACCAAACTAGTTGTTGTTTTAGGCCATTATGGTTGTGGGGCAATCCATGCCATGCTGGAACATAAGGATGATAACGATGTTCCCGGACATATTGCCCATATTGTTAATTGTCTGAAAGAAGAAGAGGAAGAACAGGAAGTCTTTAAGTCCAGTGATAATATATCTGTAGATGCAGTGAAAGCAAATGTGATTCATGGAGTAAAAATGCTGCGAGAATGCGATCCTATTTTAAAGGAAGAATTTAAAAAAGGAAAAGTCCAAATTGTAGGGGCTGTTTATCATTTGGATAACGGACAAGTAGATTTCCTTGAAATTTAAAAGACTTTTCAATTAAATATTCCCGGAAGTGGCAGGTTTCATTACTGCCACTTTTTTATTGGTTTCTATTTCCCTTTGGTTTTACTGATTATCTGAGTTACATCGGGGGTTAAATAACATATTTTCATTATCTCCGTGTCTGGAAAATTTTCTGGTCGATCCGTTCGTTTATCGTTATTAGTCGTCATTTTAATCATAGGGAAAAAACGGTTACCACAGAAGGGTAAAACGGTTACCATGGATAGTCTCAGTGGTTACCACTGGCACCATCAATGGTAACCGTTTTGGGTAGTGATGGTAACCGTTTTTTTAGCCATGTCGCATTGTAATAATCTGATTTGGGTTGACTGATTTTTTTTCTTACGCCTATAGTCAGTTGACTGATTTAACATTTACACTTACATCTGGTTGACCGTTTTATTTTTTATCCCTAAAAGCGGTTAACCGTTTTTCTTTTTACCTCTGGAGCAGGTTGACTGATTTCCTTTTCAATAATATAGTTGAACAAGAAAGACCTTGTTTTCAGGCCAGGCCTTTTCTTGTTCGGTGCTCTATTCTGAGCTTTTTTTCTGGTAAAAACAAAGATAAGAGGTTTATGCAGATATTACTGCTTCCCTATAGATATCTTTATAGCTTTTCCATCGTTTCTTCATTACTCCTGTTTTCCCTCTGGCTTGAGAGGGTGTCATCATATCCAGGCCCCTGTGTGGTCTTTGATTATTGTAAAACTCCACAGCCTGTGCTGTCCTGCTACATACCTGTTCTATGTCTGGGAACTGATGATGGCTGAGGAATTCCGCTTTTATTATTCCATTGATACGTTCAGCAATCGCATTATCTTTAGGGTCTCCAGAGTGTGTCATACTAATATGTATATTCAGTTTTTTAAGGTATCCGGTGTATAACAGGCTTGCGTATTGGGTACCACGGTCAGAATGATGGATGAGATTCACTTTGTCCTTTTCAAGACCTCGGCAAGCCATCTTTAGGGCTTCCAGGGTATAAGTAGTCTCTAAAGTAGGCCCCACAAACCAACCCACAATCTCATGAGTATAGGCGTCGCTGACCATGGACAGAAGACTGAAACACTTAAATCACTCGACAAATACTCTTCAATAACAGAGAATTTGAAAGAATTGTCGTAAACATTACGACCTTTAAAAGTTCTACCCATAATCAATTAACTTTTATTTAGTCAACGTTTTATAGGGTAAGACATCGATTGATATATAACTTGTTTATTTATATTATGATCTCATCAATATCGGTATTAAAAATACGAGTGTACATAGGAATAGGAATATGCCCAATTCAAGGCTAGTTCCCGGGAATATGAATTCACCGATAGTTCTCACAAGAAAAAAGAATGATAAAGTGAGCAATAAGGCTTTACCTAATTTTGTATAGGCTATTTCAGCACGAAATACAATAAAAATTACTCCAAAGCTTAAAAGCAGGCATACAAACCCTATAGTAGATAATTGCATAATACCACTATTTTCTTCACTTAATTTGGGTAATTCTTCCTGCCAATTGAACAAATGCCAGAATGAGAGATGAAATAGACTGAGCAATATTAATAATACTCCCCCTGTAATAATCAGTTTAATTTTCATGATTTTATGCTTCAATGCTTATGTTATTATTGCCACTTAAATGTGAATTGATGAGGATATGATTGCATAGCATTCGTTATCGAGAACTACTCCGTCATAACGTTTCTCGACCCGGGAAAGTTTTCCTTCATAATGGAATCCGCATTTTTCTATTACCCGTTTTGATTTTTCATTAAAGGGATAGCAATAGGCGGATATCAGTTCGAGTTCTAATTCTTCCAGACCATAACGAACTAAGGCCTGTGCAGCTTCTGTTGCGTATCCTTTGCCCCAATAATTTTCGCCGATAGCATATCCTATCATTCTTGCCTTATCGTTTTGTCTTTTAGGATCAGGAGTTAGGCCAATTGAGCCAAACATTTTATTTGTATCTTTTAGCACTATGCCATAAATAAATTCCTTATCCAGAAAGATTGCTTTCATAATCTCACGAGTCTCCTGAATGTTTTCATGAGGTTTCCATCCGGCATTGGGCCCGACATTTTCATTCCTACTGTATTCGAATATCTCTTCTGTGTCATTCTCCGTAATCGGACGAAGAATAAGGCGTTCTGTCTCAATAATTTTAGTATTCATTTTTCATTTATTATTATTATCGATTTCCATTTTTTTACATATAAATATTTGTTTCTCTGATGTGTCTTCAAATATTTCTTCTTTAAATCCACCGAATTTATGAACAATTTTAAATCCATAAATATTTAAATATGCATCTAACTCTTGGGGAAAAAACAGCCGCATATCCATATTTTGAATAGAATCAAATTCTCCATTTATAAAATAATGCCATTTTATACGATTAATCTGAGTTTTATTTTCATAAATCATTGTCTGTTTTATAACAACTTTTCTGCCATCTTTAGTTGAGTATTCAGCTATAATATTTTCTTCCTTTTCTGAATGTACGATATAATGAATATTAGGATTAAAACAATCAAATAAGAAATACCCATTTTGTTTTAGATGTTTCTTTACACTTATTAATACATTGAAAAAATCTTGATTAGTATATAAATGATGAATTGAATTAAATGGAATGAAAATAATATCATAAACGTCTGGTAAATCTAAAAATCTTATGTCAGATTTAATAAACCTTAGAGGAACATTCAATTCATTTGCTTTTTCTTTGGCTTGTTTCAACATCGATGTGTTATTATCAACACCAATAATATTATATCCTTCTTGTGCAAGAGGGATGGTAAGTCTACCTGTACCACAACATAATTCAAGAATGCTACCATTCTTTCTTTTTTCGAGCCAACGTGAATAAAATGGCAAATCAACTATTTCTGCATTCATGCCATCATAAATGTGGCCATCGTAAACTAATTTTCCTACTTCATATTTTTTTCCATTTTATTTTATTTGCTTATTATATAGTAACCATATCTGGATATAAACTCATGAAAATGAATAAAATTCCCAACGGCAATGCCACCTTCCACGTAAATGAATATGAAACAATTACATGCATCGAACCCACAATCACCGATAGTATCGTTGGTGATTTTATCGTTTCAATCCCAACCTTTTAACGAGATTCAGTGCTTCAACCGTATTGTTTGCTCCCAGTTTTCGCAAAATGTGCTGCCGATGGGTGTTGATGGTATGAATACTCACATTCAGTTTATGCGCGATCTCTTTACTTAGTAATCCTTTATGCATCATATGCAAAACTTCCCATTCTCTTTCCGTTAAGGGTTCATTCAGAATGTCTGATAAATCAAAGAATAGTTGATCACCTGTCATATGATTATACAAATGACTGCGAACAGACTCCATATCATAACTGGCATCTATATCTACTACCGACAACAGGAGCCATATATTACCATGCTCATCCGTTTCAATCACTTGTTCCTGTTCAATCACCCGTACCCATTCACCTTTTAAATTCTTTACCCGGAATTCATGAGTAGCTTTATATTCCTTTATTTTATCAGGATGAAAGGAAGTGAGTGTCGCATACAACTTTTCCCTGATCAGAAAGCCGTATCTCAGATCTTCGGGATGTATAATTTCAAGGACAGGAATATGTCCTTTAATTATCAGATCGGCACTGTCAATTCCATAAGGTTGCAGATAATCGCCGGAAACATAAATAAACGTATTTTTATGCACATCGAATACCAGTACCAGACTATTTACCATGGAAGCTAACTGCTCCCAATGTGGTTTAGATTTTTCCACATAAAGTTTATCCCCCTCCGATGCCCACATAAAACCCGAGAGCATCTTGCCTATTTTATCATTCTGTTCCTTGTAGTCCATATCATTATAAATAACGATTGACGCACCTCTGTTCAGTGCTTAATTTTGCATCTGTAATCAAAAATAATATAATTATGATTGAATCTATAAAAGTAAAAAATAAATCCGGTAAGATCGTTACCGGAAGACAAATAACCGTTACTTCCATATTTCCTTCCAGTATGGATAATGTATGGAATGAGATATTGAAATTTAACACATTGCGATATATCTGTCGCCCGAAGGCATATTTCGTTTCTTGTAATAAAAAGTCATTCGTATGGCGTAAAGACGAAACTTATCATTTCCGTTTATATATCTATGGGGTTATACCCATGGGAATACATAAAATAACGGTTGAAAAGATGGACAGGGATACCAGGGAATTACTTACTGCTGAATGCAATAAAATTGTTACCGTATGGAATCATTATATAAAAATGAAAAAGACAGTAAATGAAAAAACGCAATATATGGACAGGGTGGATTTATATGCGGGTATTTTGTCCCCTGTATTTGCCTGGTGGACAGAGAGGTTTTATAAACATCGTCAGCGTAGATGGATAAAAATGTTGAATAAGAATAATACCCAATCATGAAAATAATAAATATCGGCAACCGTGTGTTGAATAATTATATTATTGAGACCTCGAAAGGATATCTTGTGGTTGATACAGGATATGCAGGAAATTATCTGCGTTTTTGTAAAGGCTTGCTAAAAAATAAGATTGTCTTATCTGAAATTAAATATATTTTCCTGACCCATGCACATGATGACCATGCTGGCTTCTTGAATGAACTTATCCGTGATACGGATGCTAAACTCATTATGCACATGGACGCTCCGCAAAGACTGTTGGGAGGTCACAACTGTTATGATGGGGGGGGGTGCTCTAACAAGCTCGCAAAGTATTTCATAAATCTGATGGGAGTTCTGGGAAATCCAAAACATACATTCCCGGTTGTACCTATCAAAGATAATACATTGCTATTTGATGGTAGCAAGCAATTTTTCCGCATGGAAGGAATTGAAATAGATATCATTCCACTACCTGGACATACTAAGGATCAGATAGGCTTATTAATGGATGACGGAAGGCTCCTTTGTGGAGATGCAGCAATGAATGGTTTTCCAAGTGTTAAGCGTAATATTATATGGATAGAAAATCTTATGGATTATATAAATTCATGGGATATTATGATTCAAAGTAAAACTGAATATATTTACCCGTCGCATGGAAAACCTTTTCCTAAAGATGATTTAATGAAGTACCGGAAACATCTTAATATACTTGACCTTCATACGATATTAAGATATGAAAAATATCGGAATATTAAATAGAAGGAAAGTTATTTTTTATTCTGTTTGATTGGCAGACAATCTGCAATACGGTTTATAAATATTTTATCGGGTGTACAAAGAACAAAAAAGTTGTTCATCCTCAATTAGATATTTCTCATTGCTTCGGCTCGTTTAATTAATATTGTTTGGATAGCTGCGAGTATGTTAGATTGTTTGAAAGCAGAATTGGGTTATAATATTAGTGTTTCGACCTTACTAGAGAAATGATTGATTATTTCATATTTTAAATTATATTTATGCGTAAAAACATAAAATGCCATAAAACAAAACTCGCCAACTAATTAAAAATCAATTAGTTGGCGATAAAAATTGAGGTTCCTGGCGGATTCGAACCGCCGTAGACGGTTTTGCAGACCGGTGCCTAGCCACTCGGCCAAGGAACCATTTCTTATTTGCGGTTGCAAATGTACGATCTTTTTTTATTAATTGCAACTATCAACAACACTTTTTGTTATTTCGCTTTTGTATTACTTTACAGTTCTGTTTTTTCTCATCAATTATTTTCTTTAGGTCACATCCTCCTACACAATTGGCACAAGGATTATCGCCGCTCTTAGCAGAGCGAAAAAAATTCAATGTCCGACGAATAACTTCTGCCACACAAAGAAATACGATCAATGCTACTATCAATTCTTGTACTGTCATACAACAATAACAGAAGAGAATTTAAAATGTTCAACTATCCAAATCAGGCAAATAAACTTCCTATCTGATAGACAGCAAACGTTACAATCCATGCCAGAGCCGTAGTATAAACAGCTGTAAAAACAGCCCACTTCCAACTTCCTGACTCATTTTTAATAGCCGCCAATACAGCAACACAAGGGAAATAAATTAAGGAAAATAGCATGTAGCAGAAAGCAACAAAAGGAGTTATCGGGATACGATCCGCTAAGCTAACAGAATCAGCCTCAGGGTCGTCTGTATAAAGAACACCCAATGTACTTACAACTAACTCTTTTGCGCCTACACCGGTTAATAAACCAATACCTAGTTTCCAATCAAAGCCTAATGGTTCGATAACAGGTTCAATAGTTTTACCTAGCTGACCTATATAGGAATTTTCCTGCTGTTCTGCAGTTGTCTCATATGCATCATGGTTGGGATAATAGCCCAGGAACCAGATAATTATAGAAGCAATCATTATGATCCCCCCCATTTTCTTCAAATATTGGCTTCCTTTATCCCATGTATGCCGGAAAATAGATTTTGCAGTAGGCATTCGATACGGTGGAAGCTCCATCACAAACGGAGTATCATCTCCTTTAATCAGAAATTTAGTAAATATACGGGCGATAACTACGGCTAATAAAATACCTATCAAATAAATTAAAAACAGCATCAGACTTCGGTGATTCGGGAAAAAAGCACCTACAAACAATAAATAAATAGGTAAGCGTGCACTACATGACATCAATGGATTGACCAGCATGGTTACTAATCGGCTTTTCCGATTTTCAATAGTTCGTGATGCCATAATAGCAGGAACATTGCATCCAAATCCCATAATCAACGGAATAAAAGATTTGCCGTGTAATCCCATCTTGTGCATAACCTTATCCATTATGAATGCTGCACGCGCCATATATCCGGAGTCTTCCATCAATGAGATAAAGAAATAGAGAATCAGGATGTTGGGAAGAAATACAATAACGCCTCCTACTCCTCCAATAATTCCATCAATAACCAGGTCTTTAAGAGGACCCTCATTCATTATCTGCCGCATCCAATTACCCAAAACCTCAACCAACCAATCAATGCCTTGCATGGGATAATCTCCCAGAAAAAACGTTCCTGCGAACATTAAGAACATGAAAAGGAAGAATATAGGAAACCCCCAAACACGATTTGTTACAATAGAGTCAATGAGTTTAGTTAATTGCCGTTTTTCAATGTGATTATCAGTGAATGTTTCCTTTAATGCTCCCGATATAAAGCCATATTTTGCATCGGTGATAGCCGATTCCGTATCCTCTTGCACAGAATCTTCCACTTCTTTACTTATTTTATCTCTTAAAGTAAGAATTTCTTCACCATTAGGGAGTTTTCTGATAAAATGCTCTATTTCTTTATCATTTTCCAATAGCTTTATAGATAAAAAACGGGTAGAATATTTATGCCGTATGGATTCATTTTCTGAAATAGCCCTCTTAATTTTCTCAATGGCTTCTTCCAGAACAGGACCATGATTAATATGTATATGTCTGTACACGCCTTTATGGGAATCACAGCGGGTATAATCATCAGTATGTTCCTGATGTCGACTTTCATCCACATAATTGCGGTGCCATTCCTGTATTTCGCGGGCTACTTCCGGATTTATATTTCCTTCTTTGTCGAGAAAGTCTGCTCCTTCATATAGATTAATAATAATAATATGAAATAGCTGATCTACACCTTTTCCGCTTTTAGTAACAGTCGGAACCATCGGTACTCCAAAAAGACGCCCCAACAAACAATAGTCGAGTGTATTTCCACTTGCTTGCAGTTCGTCGTACATATTCAGAGCGACAACCATTCTCACATTCATGTCAATGAGTTGCGTTGTGAGATACAAATTACGCTCCAGATTAGAGGAATCGACTACATTAATAACAATATCAGGAGTTTCGTCAACGATATGTCGACGTACATATATTTCTTCCGGAGTATAAGCAGATAAAGAATAAGTTCCGGGTAGATCCACGATTTTAAAACGATAGCCTTCAAAATCGAAATGACCTTCTTTCGCATCTACGGTTACCCCACTATAATTCCCTACACGCTCGTGAGAACCTGACGCCCGATTGAATAAAGAGGTTTTACCGCTATTAGGGTTTCCGACTAAGGCAACATTGATAATCTTTCGTTTACCTAAGGCTGCTTTTTTAAGGAGTTCTTCATTACGTGCTACATCCTCATTAAGACCGGCATGATAGCTTCTTTCGGAAAACTGTTCTGTAGCTTCCTGTTCACTTATTATTTCAATCATCTCTGCCTCTTGCCGGCGCAGGGATATTTCATATCCCATTATTTTGTATTTGATAGGGTCTTTTAAAGGAGCATTCAGTAGAACTTCAACAGTTTTGCCTTTAATGAAACCCATTTCAACAATTCGCTTGCGAAAACCGCCATGCCCTAGTACTTTTACTACGACACCTTTTTCACCGGTTTTTAACTGAGACAGACGCATATTATCCTTTTTCTTATATTTTTTCGCAAAGATAATTTTTTTATCCGGTGCAGGCAATTATTTAGACTGATTTTAAATAAGCATCTTTCATAACTAAAAAGTATAACCTATATTAGCATAAAAACCTAACTTTTTTGTACGATTAGATATATTAAATATTATAT
>JAJQFD010000026.1 GCA_021201335.1 Bacteroides sp.
ATTATTCTATCTCCTATCCCGTGGGATATGCATCCCACGGTTATGCACATGTAATCCCTACGGGATTTCTTACAGATTTTAACGTCTTAAAATCTTCCGAACATGACTGGATATTATCCCCACGGATCTGTAAGAATATAAATAGTGTTTGCATCCGAAGTGTGACTTTATGAAAAGAGTCTGTTTTAATTTTGATCATCTCCCTCTTTAAGTTCCTTTTTCGTTTATTTATTCCTTTTTTAGGCCTTAAGAAAAGAATGTTTAAGTCAATAAAAGCTAGAAACAGATAAAAATTAAAGAAAGAACACGCAAGCTTAAAACAGGCTCTAAGTCAGATTTAATTTTAACAATTAACCTTTTCAAATAATTTTAACGGTTCTAATTTCCATTAGTGTGGGCGGTTCATTTTCATCCGGCAATGGTTGGTGAATAATTACCAATGTATTGTATTCTTCAGCATCTGGTCTTACAACCTTAGATAAGCACAGAAAGGCGTAATTAGTACCCCTTACTACCTGACTAGCTACTGCCATTGGCACATGTTTCGCTCCCACTATAGGCCCTACTATTTTCTTAAAAAGTTCTTTAAGTTCTTCTTCGTCAGAAGTAATTGGTCTGAAGGCTGTATAGCCACCACATAATTGATTTTCCATAATTGTTTTTTTGTAAGTTAAAATAATTAGCCAATATCTTGACATATTTGCAAACATACGTATATTGAAAAAAAATAGTGTGGTATAAAGTTTTTAATGCGAAAAAAGTTAATACTGAATAATAAATGTCTAAGAAAATCAGTTGATTGTAATAAAGGAAGGCTACTTTTGAAGATTCTTGATCCGCCAGCCTTTAGGAGAAATACCCACCAATTCTATGAATTTTTTTTGGAAGTTACTGCGATCCGATATGCCGACACTATGCCCTACTTTGGAAATGGATAAATCCGGATATTTTAAAAGAAGTTTTTTGGCTTCTTCAATTCTTAATTGCGTTCGCCAGACTCTGAATTCTGTTTTCATGTGATTCTGAAAAAAAAGAGCGAGAAAGTCCCGGTCTGTGCCAAGACTTTGTGCTATATCATCCCGACTCATATCAGTATATAAAAACTGTTTTTCTTCTACCCATTTATCAATCGCTTCTTGCAATTTCTGTTCTTTTTCGGATAAAGGAAGAAGATGATTACTTTCCTTCCTGTCATCACATACTGCGGTGGAATGAGGGATAATATCCTTAGAATAAACAGCCGGTATGATATATTGAAAATCGAATGGGTAATTGCTGTATTTTATAGCAAAGTAGACATAAAATAGAATAAAAACCCCAATAAAACCCACACAACAATATAAAGGTAAATAGGTGATAGACAACGCCATAATGCCAATGGATAATGCCATATAAAAAGACGATTTTACCCATTTAAGACGATTGTTCTCCTCTTCATCATAGTAGTCTTCGAGTTGTTTCAAATATTGGGCATGCTTTTTTCTGAAAAGAGAGACATAATATATTAATTGTAAAACATAAAGCACGGAGACTATATAATAGAAATAAGAGTATAGAGAACGGGAAGTATTATACATTAATAGTAGTAGAGTAATAAAAACCACTGAAATAATTCCAAACTGTAAAATAACTCGTCTTAATGAAACATACAAAGGCTGTATCAGGGTTAGCAATGCAAAGGTAAATAATAATGCCTGGTAGGATGCAGAGACTAAAGTCAATGTGTATATTTCCTCCAGATCCATACTCTCAACAAAAGAGATAATTATTTTGTAACAATTGAAAACGCCAATAATCAGATAGGCAAATGCTAATGCATAGCGTGCGCTATTATATTGTTTCATATTCTCCTTATCAGGGATATGTATAGCGGCCAACATGATTCCCAATATAAGAGTGGAAATAGCCAACAAAAAACTCAGCAGTAAGTATAAAAAGTTCAAAATAAGCATGCAAATGTTGTAAAAATCAAATATCAATTTCCGAACATACAAATATATAAATTTTATTTTTTGATAGGATGAAAAATAGTTAAGTAAAGACGCGAAATTAGTGTATGTAATAAAACCCATAGCAGTCAATAGTACCCATATAATAATGACTGAAAAGAATATCCTGAACTCCTTATCTGCTAAATTCTTCTATCCATCCTTCTTAATTCTAAATTCTTTCTCGTATTTTTGTGCCCAAATTCAAATCACATCTTTAATTATCTCATGCAAGAAAAAATTATTATCCTCGATTTTGGTTCACAAACTACCCAGTTAATTGGGCGTAGGGTACGCGAGTTAGACACTTATTGTGAGATTGTTCCATATAACAAATTTCCCTATGGAGATGAAACCGTAAAGGGAGTTATTCTGTCCGGAAGTCCGTTTTCTGTTTACGACGAGAAAGCATTCAAGGCAGACCTCAGTCAGATTCGGGGCAAATATCCCCTTTTAGGAATTTGTTACGGTGCCCAGTTTATTGCTTATACTAACGGTGGTAAAGTGGAACCAGCCAACACTCGCGAATATGGACGTGCACATCTCACTTCTTTTTGCCAGGATAATGTGTTATTTAAAGGTGTGAAAGAAAATAGCCAGGTATGGATGAGTCACGGAGATACCATTACGGCTATTCCCGACAACTTTAAAACCATCGCTTCAACAGATAAGGTGGCTATTGGTGCTTACCAGATACAGGATGAACAAGTCTGGGGAGTACAATTCCACCCGGAAGTGTACCATACGGAAGATGGCACACAGATACTGAAGAATTTTGTAGTAGATATTTGCGGATGTAAACAAGACTGGTCTCCTGCTTCTTTTATTGAAAGCACGGTAGCCGAACTCAAAGAACAACTTGGTAATGATAAAGTAGTACTGGCTTTGAGTGGAGGTGTTGACTCATCCGTAGTTGCTGTATTACTGAACAAAGCTATTGGTAAGAATCTTACTTGTGTATTTGTTGACCACGGTTTGTTGCGTAAGAATGAGTTCAGCAATGTACTGAAAGACTATGAGTGTTTAGGGCTGAATGTAATTGGTGTAAATGCTTCCGAACGTTTTTACAAAGAGTTGATAGGCGTGGCCGATCCGGAAAAGAAACGTAAAATAATTGGTAAAGGCTTTATTGATGTCTTCGATGAAGAAGCACATAAATTAGCGGATGTTAAGTGGTTGGCGCAAGGTACTATCTATCCGGATATTATAGAATCTCTTTCCATCACCGGAACCGTTATTAAAAGCCACCATAACGTTGGCGGTTTACCTGAGAAAATGAATCTCAAACTTTGTGAGCCATTGAGATTACTCTTCAAAGATGAAGTTCGCAGAGTAGGTCGCGAATTGGGTATGCCTGAACATTTAATAACCCGCCATCCTTTTCCCGGTCCGGGATTGGGCGTACGTATTCTCGGCGATATTACTCCAGATAAAGTCCGTATTTTACAAGATGCCGATGATATATTTATTCAGGGATTGCGCGACTGGGGATTATACGATAAAGTATGGCAAGCCGGTGTAATATTACTTCCTGTTCAATCTGTAGGTGTTATGGGTGATGAGCGTACATATGAAAATGCGGTTGCCCTTCGTGCAGTTACTTCTACCGATGCCATGACTGCCGACTGGGCACATCTTCCTTACGAATTCCTGGGAAAAATCTCCAACGATATTATCAATAAAGTAAAAGGTGTAAACAGGGTTACGTATGATATCAGCTCCAAGCCGCCGGCAACGATCGAGTGGGAGTGAGGTAAATTGGAAATTAAATATCACATAAATTGATTGTGGATACCCACCGGGGGATTCCTTACCAGTTATGGTCGGAAGATTTGAAGACTTTAAGCTCTTTAAGAATCCTGCAGGATTACAGGTGCATAACCGTGGGATGATACCCCACGGGCTAAGATAGTGAGCAATCCTTGTGAGCCACGAAGTGGTTCAATTATGTATGCTTCACCCCCTTTCGGGGTTGTGTAGGTAAAGTCGGGATATCCATCCTACGGTTATGCACATGCAATCCCTGCGGGATTTCTTCTAGATTTTAACGTCCTTAAATCTTCCGACCACGATTGGATTGCATCCCGCGGTTAGGCACATAAAATCCTTTCCGGATTTCCTAATAGACATTGAGTTTTAGATGGGATGGCCAGGGAATGTTATCTTCCCACGATTGGATCCCTTACCCCATTCGGATATATCATAAAAAATGATTGTCTCGTAACGGAAATTTTACCGTTCGTGACAGATTTTTTTATTTTCTGTAAGAGGCTGTATAAATTTTGTTACCTTTGTGAAGAAAGAATATCTCTCAGTCATATATACTGTATATCACAGCAAAACTACTTTTAATCCTCTATATCGTATGAAAAAAAGGTATTATCCACTCGATGGATAAAGTTATTATTCGTTGCATGTCTGTTGTCTGTATCTTCATTGTCAGTTTTTGGTCAATATCTTCGTTCCTTTTATTTTATGGATAATGTATCCGCACGCATGGGGTTGAATCCTGCGTTGCGTCCCAGCCATGGGTTTATTGATATACCCGTGGTAGGAGCCCTGAGTGGTTCAGTTTCTTCCAATACTTTTGGTATGAAAGATGTAATTCATATAATAGATTCTGATGGTAATTTCTACAACAGCAATAAACTATACAATCGCTTAAAGAGAGATAACCGGTTGAATGTAAACCTGAATGCCGATCTTTTCTCTATCGGTTTTTATACCGGAAAACATTTCTGGACACTCAGCGTAGGCCTTCGTTCGGATATCAATGCCTCCATTCCCCGTTCGATGTTCGATTATGCGCGCGATTTTCACAGTCCTGAAACCGGTACTACCGGATCCTATCGGATTGAAAGTCTCTCATTCAATGCCAATGCGTATGCCGAACTGGGTGCAGGCTATTCGCGTGCTATAGGTGATAAGCTTATTGTAGGTGGTAAGTTCAAAATATTGCTGGGACTTGCCAACGTAAAGATGAATATAGATGAACTGTCAATTACAGAAGGTGGAACCTATTCAGAGCTTGTTACCAAAGGTGAACTGAGTGTAGCCATGCGCGGTGTCTCTGTAAAAAAACTCAACTGACAATGTATTACAAACCGAAGTGGTAGACGATGTAAGTTTCGATAAATTTGGCATCGCAGGTTATGGAATGGGGATTGACCTGGGAGCCTCTTATAAAATACTCGATAATCTTACTCTCTCTGCAGCTATTCTCGACCTGGGATTTATTTCCTGGTCGAAGGGATCAACCACACGAGCCGTCGCTAATGCCAGCGCACGTTATGAGTACGACAGCTATAATTTCCTTTTCGAAGGTGATCTGTTGGATTTTAATCTACCAAAATTCGAAAACAGAGGTGAAAATGCCTATCAGACCTCTTTAGCCTCTACCCTTGTATGGGGAGGAGAATATACCTTCCTGGATAATAAGCTGGGAGCAGGAATCCTTTCCACTACTCGCTTCGGAAGACCGAAGACTTTCTCTGAATTAACCTTCTCAGCCAATTACCGTCCGAAAAGTTGGTTGGGTGTGACCCTTAGTTATTCCGTCCTTCAAAGCGATATGAAAACCTTCGGAATGGGATGTCGGCTCGGCCCTTTCTTCATTGGTACCGACTATATGTTCCTGAGCAGTTCCTCCAGCCAAAGTGTAAATGCCTATTTGGGCGTGAGCATTCCTTTGGCAGATTGAAAGTTGAGAATTTAAAATTTAACAACTTGCCTCATAGCACGGACAAGCCTTTATCCATTCTTCCGGCTCAATCTCTCCGTTTCTATTCAGGTCCGGACTAAGATCCCGATGGCCGCATACACGGCTACCGGGGAATTCAGCTAAGAGTCCGCCGATGACAATCCGGAGTGAACGTTTCTGTAATTCTGTCCGGGTATCTTTCGGTTTGCCCTGAGAATCCAACCCACCTTCGTAACATACGCCGATGGAATGTTGATTATATCCTTTGGCATGCGCTCCCATTCGTTCCAGTTCCCGGGTGTTTACAATCTTTCCGTCTTTCCGTATATAAAAGTGATAACCCGGGCCTTCGAACCCACGGCGTCGGTGATCCCGGTCCAGGTCGTATTCCGTATAACACCGGTCTTCCCGGCTGGCGGAACAATGAATGACAATTAAATCAATCTTTCTCATTCCATTCTTTCTTTACATTCCAGCATAGTACAGCGTTCGGCGTGGGCACGAGCCAGTTCATTTCTCAGTTCGACCATTTCCACATGCATCTCTCTCACCTTCACGCTTACTTCAAAATAATCTTTTAGTATCTTTTCCAGTTGTCCCATCAGGAATTCATATTGTCCGGTAATCAACTCGCTGAATTCTTTCAGTTCTTTCGTCTTGTTCTTTCCAAGAAAGGGTAGGAAGGTAGATGCGCACTCGATAATCTTTATTAATATCTGTTTCATGTATTTGAGTTTGTAGGGCATCCGTTTGGGGTGCCCAGTTTTAAATTAAAAATTGAAATATCGTAAAAATTGAATTTGGGCTGTCTCAAAAGCCCAATCTATCTTTGATAAAGTTATAAATTATTCCTTTCAGTCATGACCATTATTTTATTGGTTAACACGAAGGAACGTTGTAAGCAGTGACCCCAGATGGGGTCAGATGAGGGTTTGTCAAAATTGACGTCACTTTTCTGTTCGATGACGATCTGTAAGCAATCACCCCTGTTGGGGTAATTGCTTATGATTTGTAACTCACTCAAAGAACGAGTCGGCTTTTGACACACCTTCTTACCCATGCGAGTAAATTTCAACTTTCCATTGAATCACGCTGCCGGGTCTATAAACCCTCCGCCATTATCCTCTCCGCCGCCATTTCCTCCGTTGTCATCACCTTCTTCATTTTCGTTTCCTTTGGCTTCTTCGGTGATCCCTGTCATGATATCGTAAAATTTGATGCGATCTCCTGCGCGGGTAGAATTTAGGTTAGGTTTCACGCTGTTGGAGGCGCGGAAATTGATTTTTACGGATTTGATGTTCTTCACTCCGCAATCCTTTTCCTCTTCCGAGCCGAAAGTGCGGGCTCCAAGTCGGAACACACCAAAATCTTTGATATTCACCGACTGTCCGCCGTAAAGTAAGGTACGCATAGACTCTACGAAGTTGGTGAGCACACTTTTTATATCTCCCAGCGATAATGAGCTGGCTTCTTTCATCAGGTAAGCGATATCATCCAGATCGGCACTGTTTCCCTGGGTGACCAACTGTGGATAATACTTTGCTGTGGCTGCAGCATTGCGCGGATCTTTTCTTAGAATCTTTTTGTAAGGTACGGGCATAAATGTTAGTTTTTTAATTGTTATGTTTTTAGTTTTTGAGTTGCCTTGCGGCGGGTACTTTAAAAATGAATTCCGGATTCATGTTTGTAAGTAAGCATTGGCGGATACCTGTTTCGTCTCTACCTTTCTTTTTGAAACGGTACCGGATTTCTTTATTTTGAAAGAGGAAAAGCGTATCAGACTCAATGCTTTCTTTCTCTGAAACAAAGGTAAGAAGGGTGAATGAATCGAAATCTACTTCTGGTAGTTTACGGAATTTTCCTGGAAGATTAAGGGAAATACGGTTGGCTGATTGAAATATTATGACTAAATTTAAGTTGTCAAAAGAAGAAAAGCAAAAACATGAATACAAGTGAAAATCCAGAAAATTTATTCCGGCTCAGATCTTATACCAAAGCCGAACTAGCCCGTCTGTATAACCCTGAACAATGTGTAACGGTTGCGTTGAAGACACTGGCGCGATGGATGAAAGAAAACGAGGAACTGGTGGAAGAACTGGAAGCCATAAATTACAATAAATATCGTCGTTCATTTACACCAAAAGAAGTTGGGATTATCGTTAAGTATCTGGGAGAGCCGTGATGGAAGGAGATAAATTAACCAAGTTTATCATGCTAAGTTTCAACTCATGTACCCCCAAAAAAACTAAAAGCTGAAGGCCTGACAGATTTAGCCCTGAGTAAAGTGATCGTAGTGAACGACACTCAGGGGCATAAAGAGAATGAAGGGGGAGTTATGTATAAACGGGATCCAATGCTGATTTTTTATATCTCGTGCTTCCAGCACACATTGCCTATAATATTTCACCACCCAGGGCTGCGTTTGCATGGCCCGCTGGCCCAGTCGTTCTTTGAGTTAGTTACTAATCATAAGCAATTACCCCAACAGGGTAAAATGTGTATAACCCCTACGGGGTGATTGTTTACAGATCGTCATCGAACAGAAAATTGACGTCAATTTTGACACACCTCTTATGTATATCAAATCCCTCCGGAATTTCTTAACAAACCATCGATTTTTTGGCTTGATTGCTTAAAAATGTTATATTGTAAGTGGGCGGCTCATATATTTACATACATTATTTTGTTGAATTATTTAAATTAAAATTATCGTAAAGCATTGAGTTATGGATGTAACTCAATGCTTTAGGGAAATAACTCATTGGATTATGACAATAACTCATTGAGTTTTTAAAAAATAGTCTGTTATATATCCGCATGGTAGGGACTCCTTCAGTCGTGGTCGGAAAATTTAGAGACGTTAACTCTTTAAGAAATCTTTGCGGGGTTCCCATAAATTGATTTTGGCATCCACAAGGGATACCCTAGCCATACGGATATTAATCTTCACTTTTCACCTTTCCATTTTCAATTCAAAACGGCAGTTCCCCTGTCTCCTCCTGGGGTTTCTCTTCTAGTTTCCTCATATTCTGATCAATCTCCTCTAACGACAGAACGATGACTCCATATTCTGTGATGCCCTGTTTATTTCTGCGTTTCCGGAAATTATCGCGTTCCAGTACATGTACCAATATCTGTTGTGACTGAGCGTTGGCGATTGTTCTTCCATGCACGCTCAACAGAGACAGGATAGCAGCTGCCGGTTTCCATTTTACTTCAATATCCTTCCGGGTAGCTCGCCGGAAGTAGACATATAGATTCTCTTCAACCGGATCTTTGATGCGGTGTTTCTCATTCCGTTCGTTGATAGATTCCACTTCCTCCCCCTCGAACCAATAGCGGAAACCGGAATCTACCAGATGCTTTGCCTGACTGTACAACCCCGTATGGTCAATCTTATCCCGGTAATTGATCTGACGGGTGGAAATTACCAGGAAGCGGCGTGACCCCGTAATGTCTTTCAGGAATTGCAAGTTATTGGTGCTACCGATAAACGAAGCCCGTCGCGGGTAAGGCTGAGCCTGCACCTCATACGGTTTTCGGATGGTTATAGTTTCCAGGGCAATGATTCGTTTCAATTCGGCAATATTATTCTGCTTTACCCCTTCAAACTCTTCCATATTGATTAACAAGCGGGTGGCGAGAAGTAGGAGGTCATCTTTATTGCCTGGATCGATCATCCCATTGCGGTAATATTCCTTCAGTTCGGGAGGCATCAGCTGACGGATCCAGGTACTTTTCCCTTTCCCCTGGCTACCGTGCAGTAACAATACCTGCTGATTAGCTTCCTGAATACCCATTCCACACGCTACCATGCCCGTAATCCAGCGGCGCAAAGCATCCTCCCAGAAGTCCGGTTCATCAGTTTCGATGGTTTGTGCCAGTTGGCCGATATAATCCGTTTTTCCATCCCAGGGCGGCAGGTTCCGGAAATAAGTAGCAATCGGATCGTACTGCTCCGCATAATCCGAATCGATAATCGATTTGATTACTTGTTGGCTAGCCGGAATACCCGCCTGATTGATTCGCAAGAATATGGTGTTGAAATCTTTGTTACACATGGCTCGGAAAGAATCATTCTTATCTTTTTCTGATCGGGAGAGCTTCATTTCCAGCCGGTCAAGGATACTGTTTCGCCGGAATTCATAGTGCTCGTCCAGGTAATTCAGAACTTGGTTGATGGGTGGAACTTTCTCCACCGGAGTTTTTGCCGGGTGGTCATTGTATGTGTATCCGTTGGATATGGGTGTATGTGTATCCCATTGGCCGTTAGCACCAAACTCTTCTGTGGCCAGCATCCGGACGTACGACAGGTCCAGACCTTTCCGGCAGCATTTATTACCCAGGGTAAACAGGAAGGTGTTGTAACTACCTTCGGCATACTGGATGGAACGTTTGGTACACGCCACACATTTCCGGTATTCCATACGGACGGGTGGGGGAATATCATCGACGGACGTGGGTACTTCGCAGGAAGGATCGACCGTTTGTTTTTTCCGGCCCTTCCTTGTGGGCGGCGGAGCGATAATGTCGGGGAAAGAAAAGGAAGACGCTTTTTCCAGTCGCTCCGGAGAAAAAAAAGCATCCGGATCATACGAAGCGAAGATTCCCCTCGACAAATCTTTCCCGCTGGTATCTACCGGAACATTCAGAACGTTTTCATAGTGGGTGCGTGTCAGTTCGTAAGCCTGGGCGTGATACGTTTCCAGTTGTTCATACGTCATTTCCGGCATGTAACAGAATGTCTTTCTCAGTTCACGGATAGCCGCTGTCTCCAGGTAAGCGATGATTTTGAATCCATGCTGCTTGGCCGTCAGGAAAGAGAAGATCGTAGCCGGATCCGCTTCAATGACTGGGCGCAGGCGGATCACCTGTTCATCCGTCAGTCCGTCAATGTCGATAGTGATCAGGTTATTATACCGTATAATTCCGTCCGGTTTGCGGTGTGTTCCATACTGTGTTGTTACCGTGAAGAACTCCAGCTGACGCTTCACCCGGTTCATCTCATCTGTGTTCCCCAAGTCCCTCAGGTATCGGATCCGGGTTATGATCCGGTTGTATTTCTCCGACCGGATAGCGTTTACTAATTCAGGAATACTCATGGTTCCTTTTACTTTACTGAATCCCAGGTAAGTAGTAACTTGTTTTTCTGTCATAATTTTATTTATTGGCTATCAGTTAAAGGTTTTTGTCGCCTGCAAGTTCTGAGATCGTCCGAAAAAAAGCAAATAGTCCGTAGGGGTTTGAAAACAGACTATTTGTCTAATTTTCAATCACTCAGTAAATTACAGCTATTTCTTTCGGCGCTTTTTCTCTTCATGTACCTGAGTTTCAAGCGAGGAGGAGGTCATGCACTCTTCCGGATGGTTTATTTTCCGGAATTCGAACAAGAGTAACATCAGTGAAACGATCTCCCGTACGCCCCGGGGCTTTCTTCCTTTTTCTGCTTCACATATGTCTACAAACAGCCCAATCACTTTTTTTCTTTCCTCGTCGGTTGTTACCAGGATACGTTTGTGCATGTTTTCGGCAAAATTCACTATCCGTACCGCTTCCGGTGTCAGCTGGTTGACAAGGATCAAATAATCGGTTTTTCCGATGTTCGTTATCCGTTCTGCATTAGATTTTTTTCTTCATAAGTCTAATTTTAAAAGTGTTAAAAAAGCGCAAAAATAAAAATTGTTTTTCATTTACCCTATTTGCAATTAATTCAAATACCCTCTTGGCAAGTGTTTGGCCATTTTCTCGCGCCCGCACGTATAGGGGCGCCCGCCCGCAATATGTTTCTTTCTTTTTTTCTTCTTTGTAACCAAACAAATAGGTGAGGGCCTGGCCTATTTGTTTGGTTACATTTAACCCTTTAAAAAAAGAGAGAGCGGGCGGGCGCGACGTGCGTACCTTATAATGCAGATAACGTGAAAATGAATTTTACCCTCGACTATTTTCAATCGATGACCTCCGGTTTATGGGAGGCCACTTTTAATTCAGAGGGGTACTGTCTTCAGGTGCTGATATGCTTCATAAAAACGGTCTGATCCAAAGAAACAGCCAAAATTATCCCTCTTGAGAGAATTATTAAGTATAATATTTTGTACTTAGGTGAAAAGACCCTATTTTTGCATCGCTGAATTATAGAGATGTACCTCTGGAAGCCTGCTTTTGTATCAACTTCTTTTAGGGTATATTCGATAAAATTTACATTTTGAGTGAGATTATATGTCTCACCCAACACGCGAAGCGTGCTCGCAACACATACATTTTTTTAAGGAGGTATTTATAAATGTCTGATAAACAAGAATATTGGTTTGCTGCTCGAACAAGAAAAGATCAGGAATTGTCTATCAGAGAATTGTTGAAAAAACAAAACGTTGAATATTACCTTCCCACACAGAAAGTTATTCGACAATTGAAATATCGGCGCAAGCAGGTGGAGGTTCCCGTTATCCGGAACATGATTTTCATCCGTGCCACCAAAGAGAAGGCTTGTGAGCTGCCGAACGAAAAAGGTGTTCGAATATTCTATTTACGCGACCTGGCTACACACTCCCTGTTAATTGTACCTGATAAGCAAATGCAGGATTTTATGTTTGTTATGGACCGGGATCCGGATGGAATGAGTTTTGACAACGAAACGTTTGAGATCGGCGAAAAGGTACAAGTTGTAAAAGGGGAGTTTTGTGGTGTAGAAGGTGAACTCATCAGTAAAGCTAACCGTACCTATGTTTTGATACGAATCCCCCAGGTACTCTCTGTTAGCGTCAGAATTCCCAAATCATATCTTAGAAAGTTAAAACCAGTTCACTGCAGCTAACTTTTTGTTGCATCGCAGTCGTTGCTTATTGGTGGAAGCAGAAAGAAAAATTTATTTCGATGGAATACAATACAAACATGTCTTCTGATTGTCAACAGCTATATGAGCTGGCTCATAAAGCGCTGCATTTGGGAGAAGACGGTTCTCCGGTATATGCAGATGAATTTGCCCGATTGAATACAGAAGTATTCCGGACGGCTGAATTACTTTTTCCGGTAAAAGGTGTAACACCGGAAGAAGAAGCGGAAATTTGTGTATCTTTGTTGCTGGCTTACAGTGCCGTCATTGAAGGAACTGTAAACCTGGAAGAGCACAGACAAGCTATCCTGGATCGTTCGTCGGCTATCCTGGATCAGTTACCGGCTTCGTTATTGAAGTGTCGTTTGTTGCTTTATTGTTATGGTGAAGTGTTTGTACGGGAGCTTTTAGAGCAGGCCCGTGAAATTATGATCGGATGGGGAGGCAGAGAGTTGACCGATGAGGAGAAGGAAATGCTGGAATTGCATAACACCCTTTTGGAGAATCCCAACTCAAAACTACCATGCAATAATATTGTTAATCTAAATTAGAACGTTTTGCATTACTTATTTGTTCTGACGACTTTTGTTGTTTCGGTATTGATCGCTTCCTTGATTATCCCCCGGATCCTGGTGATTGCCACCCGCAAGAAATTGTATGATGTACCGGATGCCCGCAAGGTGCATACCAAGGCTATTCCCCGTTTGGGTGGTGTTTCGTTTTTCCCTACTATTTTATTTTCATTCTGTTATGTATTTACCTTACGTTTCCTGTTTGGATATGACGTAAATGAAGTACACATCACCTGTATTATCCCCGAACTTTTATTGCTAGTCTGCGGGATGACATTACTTTATTTAACAGGTATCGCCGATGACCTGGTAGGGGTTCGCTGGCGTCAGAAGTTTGTGATACAAATTATTTGTGCTTCCTTTTTTCCACTTTCCGGCCTGTGGTTGAATAACTTATATGGTATATTCGGCATTTACGAGATTCCTTTCTGGCTGGGAATTCCCTTTACGATATTTACAGTGGTATTCATTACCAACGCCATTAACCTGATTGACGGTATAGACGGATTAGCTTCCGGTTTGAGCAGTGTTTCCCTGGTAGTCTTCGGGCTGTTGTTCTTGGAAAAACAGCTATGGGCGTATGCCATGCTGGCTTTTGCCACATTAGGTGTACTGGTTCCTTTTTTCTATTATAATGTATTTGGTAGTGCGGATAAAGCGCGAAAGATCTTTATGGGAGATACGGGGAGTTTGACGCTGGGATTTATTATTTCATTTCTGGCGTTGAAGTATAGTATGGTGAATGAGGAGGTTATGACATATACTCCGGGAGCGATTGTAATCGCGGCAGGTACGCTGATTATTCCGGCATTTGATGTGATCCGGGTGGTGTTGGTACGTTTGCGGAGTGGAAAGAGTGCGTTTGAACCGGATAAAAATCATATTCATCATAAGTTTCTGGCGATGGGGTATAATGTTCGCAAGGCGATGGTGACGCTGATATGTATTGCTATTGCGTTTAGTGTGGCGAATATTGTGCTGATAAGGTATATCAATGGGACTTGGGTGGTTTTGATGGATATTGTGGTTTGGTGTGGGTTGAATTTGTGGTGGGATAGGAAAAAAAGATAGGATGAATCAACTAAAAGCTGGTGCTTTTCTTTCGTATGTTGTCTTGGCACTAAACACCTTAGTAGGACTTTTATATACTCCATATCTTCTCCGAATGCTTGGACAATCTGAATATGGATTGTATTCTTTAGTTGCTTCAATAATAACATATCTTACTATATTGGATTTAGGCTTTGGTAATGCAATTGTGCGTTATACGGCTAAATTTCGCGCTGAAAATAAAGTATCAGAACAATACTCGATGTTTGGTTTGTTCATTAGATTATATGCATTAATAGGAATATTCACTCTAATCATCGGA
The DNA here is from genome assembly GCA_021201335.1 of Bacteroides sp. Lineage (GTDB taxonomy): Bacteria > Bacteroidota > Bacteroidia > Bacteroidales > Bacteroidaceae > Bacteroides. The sequence goes on from JAJQFD010000026.1 coordinate 14,462, forward strand.
TTAGCACTAACCTTCAAAGTTGAGATTTTGTTTGGAAATGCTATGAGTATGGAAGAAGTATCAAAAGCACGAATAATGATGCTTCTTTTAACATTAAATCTAGCCATAACTTTTCCTTTCAGTCTTTTTGGTTCAATAATAACGGCATATGAAAATTTTGTTTTTCAAAAAATTGTTCAAATACTTCGTATATTATTGAGTACAATAACAATGATATTTTTATTGGAATTAGGTTATAGAGCTATTGCATTAGTGGTTGTTACAACCATCTTTAATGTTTTTTCGCTTTTTCTAAATTACTTTTATTGTCGATATAAATTAAAGATAAAAATTTATTTTAGAAAGCCTCAATGGTCTTTTTTGAAAGAAGTATCAATATATTCATTTTATATTTTCTTAAATGCAATAATGGATAGGATTTATTGGAGTACAGGACAGTTTATTTTGGGTGTAATTTCAGGTACAGTTGCAGTTGCAATTTATTCTGTAGCTATCACTTTAGTACAAATGTATACAAGTTTTTCATATGCAATTTCTGGTGTTTTTTTACCGAGAATTACTGCAATGGTTACACATAAAGAATCAAACAAAACAATATCTAATCTCTTTATTCGAACTGGACGCATACAATATATAATAATAAGTTTTGTCTTAACTGGTTTTATTGTTTTTGGTAAGTCTTTTATTCTTTTATGGGCTGGGCATGAATATAGTGATGCTTATTTTGTTGCACTACTTTTCTTTATACCATTAACTGCACCTTTAATTCAGAATCTTGGTATATCTATCCTTCAAGCAAGGAATCAAATGAAGTTTCGCTCTTTATTATATATAATTGTCGCTTTATTTAGTCTTTTGATTTCTATATTCTTAACCCCGAAATATGGTATTATTGGATGTGCGGTTGGCACATCTTTGGGCTTATTTTTAGGACAAACAATAATTATGAATATATATTATCATCGGTGGCAATCAATTGATATCCTATGTTTTTGGAAAGAAATATTAAAGATGTCAATACCCCCCTTATTTTTTGGAATATTATCATTTAATATTGTTTCTGATATGGAATTTAGTTCTATGATTAAGTTTTTAATAGTAATTTTGATCTTTTCAATTTTCTATTTTATCATTTTTTGGTTTTTTTCCATGAATAATTACGAAAAAGATCTTTTCAAAGGGCCTGTAAGAAAGTTACTGATGAATATTGTTAATCGCAAATGATTGATAAAATATCTAAAAGGGATTGTTGTGGATGTGCAGCATGCACACAAAAGTGTCCTCAAAAGTGCATTATTTTAATTGAAGATATTGAAGGATTTTTATATCCCGAAATAGAACAAGATAAATGTACTAAATGTGAAGTCTGTGAGAGGGTATGCCCGATATTGAATCAGAAAGAACCTCGAAGACCTTTGAAGATTTATGCCACTAAAAATTTGAATGAAGAGATTAGAATGGAAAGTTCTTCTGGAGGAGTTTTTACATTATTAGCTGAGAGAATTTTGAATGATGGTGGAGTTGTTTTTGGTGCTCGTTTTGATGAAGAATGGAATGTAGTACACGATTATACTGATAAAGTCGATGAACTAAATAAATTTCGCGGATCAAAATATGTACAAAGTATAATTGGTAATTCATTTTTGGATGCTAAAAAATTCTTAGAAAAAGGAAGAAAAGTACTATTTTCTGGTACTCCTTGTCAAATTGCAGGACTGAATTGTTTTTTAAAAACAGAATATGAGAATCTTTACACTATAGATTTTATTTGCCATGGAATACCTTCTCCAAAAGTTTGGCGTTTGTATAAGAAAGAATTACTTAAAAAATATAGTAAAAATAAAATTCCTGAACCATATTTTACATCCATTAACTTTAGAAATAAAATTTCAGGATGGAAACGATATAGTTTCTCATCTAGTTTTATTGATTCTAAAAATAGAAATTTTGTAATATATGAAAGTGTTGACAAAAATGTATTTATGAAGGGATTTAATTTATCTCTTTATTTGAGACCTTCTTGTCATAACTGTCCAGCGAAATCTTTGAAAAGTGGTAGTGATATAACTATTTCAGACTTTTGGGGAGTTCAGCGTCTATTCCCTGAATACGATGATGATAAAGGAATAAGTTTATTAATGTTTAATAATTTACGATATTATAATTTATTAGACAACTCAGCATTATTGGTTGAGGTTACTTATCAACAAATTTTACGCTATAATTCAAGTATTCAAAACTCTGTTACACCCCATAAAAACAGGGAACGATTTTTTGAAAGAATTACATTAGAAGAATTTAATTCTATATCTATAATATCCTTAATAAATCAATATGCTACATATAATCTAATTCAGAAAATAAAAAGAAAAGCATATTTGATATATTCTTTTTTATCTAAAAAAATAAAAAAATGATAATACCAAAAATATTTTCTAATACGTCAAATAAAAAGATATTATTAGTAGGAGTGGCTGGACTATATAATTATGGTTGTGAAGCTATAGTTAGAGGTACTGTTGCTATTTTGAAATCAGTAGACCCTTTAATAAAAGTTTATTATGCTTCTTATAATTATGATGATGACATAAAAAGACTTTCAAATTGTGATATTGAAATAATAAGAAGGCCTAAAAAAAAACGATGGTACTATAAAAATGTTATAAGAAAAGTTTGTTCCTATCTAAAATATACATATGAGGTTCCTTACGATTCTATTAATTGGGTTACAAAATTCGATGTAATATTTTCTATAGGCGGCGATATTTACACATTAAATCATGACACTACATATGGAAAATCATTACCAGTTTTTTGTGAAAAATGTACTTCCTTAGGATTGAAGTACGTTTTGTGGGGAGCATCAATTGGGAAATTTGAAAAAAATCCAAATGCATTAAAGTATTATAAGGAACATTTAAAAAAAATTGACTTAATAGTAGCTAGAGAAGAGAATACATTTAGATACTTAAAAGAACTGGATAAAACGATAAATGTAGTGTTAGCACCGGATCCAGCTTTTTTTGTGGCACCAGAAATAAGAAATGAGGAGATAAAACTAACGTCTAAAAAGCTTATAGGTATTAACTTAAGTCCTTTATCGGCATTGTATGAGTATGGAAGTATTTCTATAGGGGTAAAAAAACAAGCTTATGCAATTACTAGACTCATTGATCTTTTCAATTGTGAAGTTTTATTATTACCTCATGTACTTTCTCCTTCTAAATTTGATAATGATTTACGATATTTGACAATGATATATAATGCTGTATCAGAAAATTATAGATCAAAAATAAATTTAATATCTTCTGATCCACAATTTATTGGAATCAAGAAGTATCTTTTACAATGTGATTTTGTAATTGCAGCACGAATGCATTGTGCAATAAATGCTATCTCAGTAGATATACCAACTGTGTTTTTAGCATATAGTGAAAAAGCCATAGGTATGTCTAAGTATGTTTATGGAACAATAGAGTCAGTGATATCATTATCAGATTTTGAAAAAACAGAGAAAGTAGTAGAATTACTCATTAATTGGAAACACAAAGTAGATATTGCAAATATTAGAAAATTTAATTTTAAGGATTTGATTAAATGAAAAAAATAATGTTAATATTCGGGACTCGTCCAGAAGCAATAAAAATGGCACCTTTGGTTAAAGAGTTTCAAAAACACGCAAATAATTTTAACACAATTGTTTGTGTAACAGGGCAACATCGCGAAATGCTAGATCAAGTTTTGTCATTATTTGAAATAAAGCCTGATTATGATTTGAATATAATGATGCCTGGGCAAGATCTTTATGACATTACAACACGTATCTTGAAAGAAATGAAGAAAGTACTTCAAGATAGTAATCCCGATTTAGTTCTTGTTCATGGTGACACAACTACTTCGATGGCGGCAGCACTTGCAGCATTCTATCAACAAATTCCAGTTGGTCATATTGAGGCAGGTCTGCGTACCTATAATATATATAGTCCGTGGCCAGAAGAAATGAATAGACAAATCACTGGCCGTGTAGCCACATATCATTTTTCACCTACACAATTAAGTAGAACTAACCTAATAGCAGAAGGTATTCACGAAAATAAAATTATCGTGACTGGAAATACAGTTATAGATGCCCTATATATTGTCATTAATAAAATAAGAATCAACAGTGAGTTGGAGACTAATATACAAGCACTTATATTAAATCTAGGGTATAATGTAAATAGGCTTAATAATAAAAGAAGATTAATTTTAATAACCGGACACCGTCGTGAAAATTTTGGTGATGGTTTTATTTCGATTTGCCAGGCTATTAAAGCACTTGTAGAAAAATATCCTAATGTTGATTTTATATATCCCATGCATTTAAATCCAAATGTTCGTAAACCAATTAATGAAATTTTCGGTAATATCTCATATCCTAATATATTTTTCATTGAACCACTTGAATATTTACCTTTTGTATATTTGATGGAAAAATCTTCTATAATTTTAACTGATAGTGGGGGTATTCAAGAAGAAGCACCGGGATTAGGTAAACCTGTATTAGTTATGCGGAATACAACAGAGAGACCTGAGGCTATAGAAGCTGGTACTGTCAAATTAGTTGGCACAAATTATAATAAAATTGTTTCAGAAGTGTCAAATCTCTTGGACAATACGGCATATTATGAGTTAATGAGTAAAACTGTTAATCCTTATGGAGACGGTAAAGCATGTACTAGAATTATTGATTATCTCCTTAATTTTTAGAGTAAGTGTTGAAGAAAATAAGCCCAAGCTATATTTACTTATTTCTTTTTTTTTACGTTAATCCTTTTATAGATGCTATTACTGGTTATTTGGTGTTATCAGGAATAGTTGCTCAAGGTGGATTAGGCTCCCCATCTCAATTATTTCGTTTTATAATATCTATAGTACTTTTATTGTCTTTAAAGGATAGAAAACATTTATTTTTTATTTACTCTTTTATTATATATATAATAGCGGTTGAGTTATTAAATTTCTTATTTCACTTAGATCAAGATGGATTTATTGTAAGTTTAGCTTATTCATATAAATTAGTTTTTGGTTTTTTGTTGTATTTTAAATTAGATGAATTAATAAAAAATAAATTTTTGGACAGATCAATTTTTATAAATTTTATAATTCATTCCGGAATAATATATTCTTTTATTGTTCTTTTTACTGATTTGTTGGGCGTTAGTTTTGGATCATATGAAAACGGTTTGGGCTCTAAAGGTGTTTTTGCTTCAGCCAATGGATTAGGAATATATATAGGAATTTGTGCACTTCTTCTTATTTATAAAAATAGCCGAAAAATTAATATGAAATATTTTTTTAGCTATTCACTTATGTCCTATACTCTTTTAGGGCTTATGACAAGAGCTTCTGTTGGGTTATTTGTAATAAGTTTGTTTATAATATTGTTTAAAATACCCGGAAAGTATAAATTAATAACTTACTCACTAATTCTCTTTTCATTAATTTATTTAGGAAATATATTTATTGATATATTTTTAAATGCGGCTGAAGTCATTACTTATAGATATTCTAATACTTCAAGTATGGAAGAATTTTTTGGTGGAAGACAAGGATATTTAGATTATGCATTTAATGAATTTTCTACAGAGGGGATTTTATTATACCGTTTACTGATTGGTGGTGGTTATTTTTTATCTTTTCGTAATCCCAATAGTATTGATAATAGTGTATCCAATTTTTTAGAAGTTGATTTATATGATGTTTTTTATATGTATGGATTTGTTGGACTTGTTGTGTATAGTTCCATTTTTCTTAAAGGATTGGTTTGGGGAATAAAAAATAAAACTAATATTATTTTAATTCTTGCTTGGATTTTGTTATACGGTCATTCAGCTTTAGCAGGGCATGTTATCCAAAATGGAATGTCTATAATAATGCTTATTTGTATTTTGTTGATAATTAAATATACTGATAAGAATGAGAATCTTGTTTCAATCTCGTAAAACTTTGTTTACGGCTCCAGGAGGTGATACTACTCAAATCTTAAAGACTAAAGAGTTTTTAGAAAAATTAGGTTTAAATATTGATATAAATTTAGAATTGGAACCAGATGTTTCAAAGTATGATATAATACATGTTTTTAACTTAATGAGACCTCAAGAACTTTATTTGCAAGTACGTAATGCGAAAAAGTATGGAAAAAAAATTGCTCTGTCAACTATCTACGGGCCTTATACGGAATTTGAAAAAAAAGCTAGGGGTGGTGTTTTACAATTTTTAAATAAATTTCTTTCAATTACTCAAATAGAATATTTGAAAGTAATTGCTCGAGCTATTTTGAACAGAGAGTTTAGTAAGGGAACTTCTATTTATTTATTGAATGGACATAAAACATTACAACGTAAGATAATAAATCAAATAGATGTTTTTCTGCCAAATTCCCATTCGGAAATGAGACGCGTAGAAAATGATTTTAATATTACCAATAAAAAATATTTTTCAGTTCCAAATGCTGTAGATGTCAAGAAATTTTCTTACAATTCGACTTTGATTGATGAAGAAAATGAAAAATATCGCGACTGTGTTTTATGTGTTTCAAGAATAGAAGGACGCAAAAATCAACTGAACATAATAAAAGCTGTGAAAGATTTACCTTACCAATTTGTATTTATAGGTAAAGCAGGAGCCAATTTTGCAAAATATTTAGAAGAATGTAAATCTTTATCTGGTAATAATATACATTTTTTAGGCCAAATTGATCATGAAAAGCTACCTCAATTTTACAAATTAGCAAAAGTACATATTCTGGCATCATGGATGGAAACACCTGGTTTATCATCATTAGAAGCAGCAGTAATGCGAACTAATATTGTTGTAACAAAGAAAGGTGATACGGAAGATTATTTTAAAGATTTTGCTTATTATTGTGAACCAGATGATTTAGGATCAATAAAAGAAGCTGTTGTTAAAGCTTATGAAGCACCTTTTAACATAGAGTTTTTTAAACATATTCAAAATCACTTTAAATGGGAAGATACAGCTTCCGTGACATTAGAAGCTTATAAATCAATTGTTTAAATATGCTTAAAAGGGTATCTATTATTGGAACAGTTGGTATTCCAGCGAGTTATGGAGGTTTTGAGACCCTTGTTGAAAATTTAGTAATTAAAAATGATAATACTCATATAGAATACACAATTTACTGTAGTTCAAAATCGTATGAATATAAACTTATAGAATACAAAAGAGCTAAATTGAAATATATACCATTTAAAGCCAATGGTATTCAAAGTATTATTTACGATATCTGCTCTTTAGTACATGCGTCTTTTCATAGTGACAAGATAATAATCTTGGGGGTTTCGGGATGCTGTTTTTTACCGATTTTTAGATTTTTTTCAAAGAAACAACTTATCATCAATATTGATGGTTTGGAACATAAAAGAGACAAATGGAATAAAAGAGTAAAAAAATTTTTGTTATATTCGGAAAAAATGGCAATAAAATATGGAAACATAATAATTTCGGACAATGTTGGAATTCAAAACTATATTAGAGAAAGTTATAATCAGGAATCTGTGATGATACCATATGGGGGAGATCATGTATTAAGTGAAAATCATAGCGAAAGCAATATATTGGAGGAATATGATTTAGAAAGAAACAATTATTCTTTTACTGTTTGTAGAATTGAACCAGAGAATAATGTTGACTTAATTTTGGATGCATTTTCAAGAACTAAGAAAATAATTGTGTTTGTCGGTAACTGGAAAAAAGGAGAATATGGAATTAATCTTTTGAGAAAATATAAAAAGCATAAAAACATTAAGTTACTAAATCCTATATATGATATCCAAATTTTATATACATTACGGAAAAATTGTAAATATTATGTTCATGGCCATAGTGCTGGTGGTACAAATCCATCATTAGTCGAAGCAATGTTTTTTGGTAAGCCTATTTTGGCATTTAATGTTATTTATAATAGAGAAACTACAGAAAATGAATGTTACTATTTTTCTACTGTGCAAGAATTGGTGTCTTTATTGGATAAAAAATTGTCGAATGGTAATAAGATGTTAGAAATAGCTAACAGGAGATATAAGTGGAAAGATATAGTTGAGCAGTATGAAATTCTTTTGAAATAATCATTTTCAACAACGTATATGATTAGTTGTAAATTTTATAAATATATAGATATATGAAAGGAATTGTTCTCGCCGGTGGTTCCGGTATTCGCCTATACCCAGTAACAAAAGGAGTGAGCAAACAGCTACTTCCTGTTTTCGATAAGCCGATGATTTATTATCCTGTATCAGTTCTTATGTTGGCTGGTATTCGGGAAATATTAATTATTTCAACTCCTTACGACTTACCTGGTTTCCAACGTTTACTGGGTGATGGCTCTGACCTTGGAGTTCGTTTTGAATATGCTGAACAACCTTCACCTGATGGATTAGCTCAGGCTTTTATCATAGGAGAGAAGTTTATTGGTAATGATTCTACCTGTCTGGTGTTAGGAGACAATATTTTCCATGGACCGGGTTTTTCAAAAATGCTATCTGAAGCCGTAAAAGCAGCTGAAGAAGAAAATAAAGCAACGGTATTTGGTTACTGGGTGAGTGATCCGGAACGCTATGGAGTGGTAGATTTCGATAAGGAAGGAAATGCTTTAAGCATCGAAGAAAAACCAATCAAACCTAAATCGAATTATGCGGTAGTAGGACTTTATTTCTATCCGAATAAGGTCGTGGATGTTGCTAAAAATATCAAACCTTCTGCCCGGGGAGAATTGGAGATAACCACGGTGAATCAGCAATTCCTGGATGATAGAGAATTAAAAGTTCAGTTATTGGGTCGTGGCTTTGCCTGGCTGGATACCGGTACGCATGATTCTCTTTCAGAAGCCAGTACATTTATTGAAGTAATTGAGAAACGGCAAGGATTAAAAGTAGCTTGCTTGGAAGGGATTGCTTACCGGAAGGGTTGGATTACGGAAGAGAAAATGAGAGAACTGGCACAACCGATGCTGAAGAATCAGTATGGACAGTATTTGTTAAAGGTGATTGAGGAGCTTTCATAATTTATATCTACTTTTCTTTTGTCTTGATACAGAAGAAAAAGATAGCAAAAAAAAGATCAAGGCTGAAGTTACTAGGCTACTCACAAATTCGTTTCGCTAAAAGACTTTGAACTCGCTTTCCTCAAACTGAAAGTCTTTTGAAATGCTCCACTTCATTTGTTCGCTTGACGCGGCATAACTTAAGGCGGAGGCCAAGCGGGATGTAAAGAGGAATAGTATTTAAAGCCCCAATAAACTTAAAAATTAGATGAATATTATACAAACCCAAATACCTGATGTATTAATTATTGAGCCTCGCATCTTTCAAGATGATCGTGGCTATTTTTTTGAATCTTTTTCTCAACGATTATTTGAAGAAAAGATTTGTAAAACAGTCTTTATTCAAGATAATGAAAGTAAGTCAAGCTATGGAGTGATCCGGGGGCTGCATTTTCAAAAACCTCCTTTTTGTCAGAGTAAGCTGGTGCGGGTGATTAAAGGTGCAGTGTTGGATGTGGCAGTAGATATTCGTATTGGATCTCCTACATATGGACAATCGGTAGCGGTGGAATTGACAGAAGAAAATCATCGGCAATTTTTTGTTCCCCGAGGCTTTGCACACGGGTTTAGCGTATTGAGTGAAGAAGTAATATTCCAGTATAAATGCGATAACTATTACGCACCACAGAGTGAAGGAGCTATTGCCTGGGATGACCCGGATTTGGGGATAGACTGGGGAATACCAACTGATAAAGCGATTCTTTCGGAGAAGGATAGAAAGCATCTTTTGTTGAAAGATATGGAACCCGTGTTTAGATACGGTGAATCGTTGTATGAATAGGATATAATAGGAAGTCAATATAAAAAAGCCGGATGTCTGTTTGATGTCCGGCTTTTTCTTTTTAAGGGATTTGCTCGCACCATTGAAGCAGAGCCAATCCATTAGGAATCAATATCTCGTTTTGTTTGAGTTGCAATAGATTTTTATCCTGCAGATCGTTTAATGCCTGGAAGATGCTTTGTTCACTTTCATGGAATATGTGGGTGAGATTTTTCATTTGGATAGCTAATCGTTTTTCTCCTTCGATTCTTTCGCATCGTTGAAGAATAAAGTAAGCAATTTTATGCTCCATGTCTGTGGGGATGGCTTTCCATAACTTGTTTCGGAGGACTTGAGTTTTGTTACAGACAAAATTAGCAAAGTTAATCCGGAAGATTTGGTATTTAAATAAATCCTTTACAATCTGGTCTTTCGTAATACGTAACATGCTAAGATCTGTTTCCGCTGTGTAAGAAGACATATAACATGTCTGTAAACCAAATAAGGCCTGCGGTTCGATCAGGTAAGAGTCTTCGACATACTCGGTAAAAAGAAAAGATTCATCGGAAGAAGCAGTACTGATGGCTAGTTTTCCGTTCAGGAGAAATATGAGCTCATTGCACGGATCACCTCTCCGGATAAATGTTTCTCCAGCGGGATGTTTGGTAAAATGAAGCTTGACGCGTCCTAATATATTGGTGAAATCTTCTTGCCCGATTCCCTGGAATAAAGGGAGTTGGAGCATGTTACTAAACAATTTATCCATTTATGTATCAATTACGTTTCCTAAACAAAAGTAATAATTGTATTATGAAGGAGGAGTTATTTTATCCTTTTTTATTATTTCTTATATGTTTACGAGACTTCTTTTCTTCTTTTCGTTTTTGCATAAAAATAAGTTATCTTTGCAAAAAAGACAGAAAGTTATGTTCTCAAAATTTAATTTTCAGGAACTGGCCAGTGCATTTATTGTACTTTTTGCGGTGATTGATATTATTGGTTCTATTCCGATTATCATTAATTTGAAAAATAAAGGACAATCAGTGAGTGCGCTGAAGGCAACAGTGATTTCCTTTTTATTGATGATTGGATTCTTTTACGCAGGTGATATGATGTTGAAATTGTTTCATGTGGATATTGAATCATTCGCGGTAGCGGGAGCTATTGTTATATTCCTGATGGCATTGGAAATGTTGCTGGATGTGGAAATATTTAAGAATCAAGGGCCAATTAAAGAAGCAACATTGGTTCCATTGGTTTTTCCCTTACTGGCGGGAGCAGGATCTTTTACGACATTGTTATCATTGCGGGCAGAATATGCCAGTGTGAATATTATTATCGCTCTGATCTTGAATATGATCTGGGTTTATGTGGTGGTAAGCATAACGGATAAGGTGGAACGCTTCCTGGGAAAAGGAGGAATTTATATTATCCGTAAATTCTTTGGAATTATCCTGATTGCTATTTCAGTGAAATTGTTTATGTCGAATATAACGCAATTGATTGAATCGTTGTGAGATCGTTTTTTCTTCCCGAAAAAAGTGAAGAATTATGTTAATTCTCAGATTCTTCACTTGGTTCAGGAAGGTTAGTTTTCTCCTCCTCTATAATATTTTCATTATCATTTTCTTCCTCTCCGTCATCTTCTTCGTCAGGGAAGGCTTCCGGTTTTTGAGGACCGTATTCCCTGAAAGAAAATGCACATAATGTTCCCGCGATCGCTCCACTTAAGTGACCTTCCCACGAAGTGGTAGATTTTGCAAAAAAAGGAAACATATTCCACACCAGGCCACCATAGATGAATGTAATTAATAAAGAGATAGCTACCAATGGTATATGTTTTCGAAGAATACCGCTAAAAAACAGAAAAAAAGCCAATCCGTAAATAATACCACTGGCTCCAATGTGCCAACCTGGTTTTCCAATAACAAAGGTTATGAGTCCGCACCCAATCCAGATAAAGAAGAAAATGAGCGGGGCAATGTTCCGGTAAAAATAAAACAGACACCAGGAAAGGAAAAAGAATGGAAGTGTATTGGCAAGCAAATGCTTTAAACTACCGTGAACCAATGGGTGGGCAAAAACACCGAACACCCCCTTTTTAGTAAGGGGATAAACACCCAACCGGGTAAAGTCCCAGTCCATACCCTCTTCCAGGATTTTTATCAGGAAAAAAATAAAAATGAGGAATAATGGGATAACGGCAGCTATTCCGATTCTTTTGATTTCATGCTTCATTTTCTATATGTATACGTTAGATGAATCATTAGTTGAAATAACGTGTTGGATTGGTTTCATAAATCATTGAATTATTGCAATAACTTAATGCATTATGGTGATAACTAAATGCATTATTCAACTACTGATTCATATGTCTTATAAGTAATTATAAGTGATAAACTTTATATTTTTATGCAATTCTACGAATAAAAGAGTGAAAGTTAAAAAATAAAACGTTTTTTTATATCACTTTTTCAGTATAATTTGTATTTTTGAACAGTGCAGAAACCTGCATTCGATGCCCTGTTTTTGGTAGATCCGTTTATTTTTGCCTGAATGGGCTTATCTCTTTTTTTGAAAAAATACTAAAATACTCAAAGTGAAGGCAAAAGCAACCTTCCATATTTGTTATGTATGAAAATTGAACCAAATCATAATTATTAACCTTTAATATATCAAACACCATGAGCTACCTGCGATTTGACAAAGCTTCAATGATTAATCTGGAGGAATCTCTTCCCAGAGAGATTCTGCGTACTAATATGTCCGGAGCTTATCATTGTACAACGGTTGTTGATTGCAATACCCGGAAATACCATGGATTGTTGGTTATTCCAGTACCTAACCTGGATGACGATAATCATGTATTGCTTTCTTCGCTGGATGAAACCGTGATTCAGCATGGTGCGGAGTTTAACCTGGGATTGCACAAATACCAGGGAAATCACTTTAGTCCGAGGGGGCATAAGTATATCCGCGACTTTGACTGTGAGAAGATACCGAAAACCACTTACCGGGTAGGAGGAGTCATCCTGACGAAAGAAAAGATATTCATACACCATGAAAACAGGATTCTGATCCGGTATACGTTGGTTGATGCACATTCGCCTACTACTCTTCGGCTAAAACCATTTCTGGCTTTTCGAAGTGTGAGAGAGTATACCATTGAGAACTCCCGGGCTAATCGGGATTATCAGCTCGTTGAGAATGGCATTAAAACCTGTATGTATCCGGGATATCCAGAATTGTTTATGCAATTAAATAAGAAAAATGAATTTATCTTCCATCCTGATTGGTACCATGGTATTGAATATCCGAAAGAACAGGAGAGAGGACATCATTTTAAGGAAGATTTGTATGTACCGGGGTATTTTGAAGTTTCAATCAGGAAAGGGGAGAGTGTGGTATTTTCTGCCGGAATATCCGAAGAATCGCCTCGTCAGTTAAAACGGCTGTTTGAAGAAGAAGTTGCTGATCGTACTCCCCGTGACAGTTTTTACAATTGTCTGAAAAATTCCGCACATCAGTTTTTGAATAAACAAGGGGACAATTACTATTTCCTGGCAGGTTACCCGTGGTTTAAGTGTAGAGCAAGGGATATGTTTATTGCTTTGCCTGGTTTGACATTGGCAGTTGGTGAAAAAGAGGTGTTTGAAAGGGTTATGGAAACTGCTGCTAAAGCTATTTATGCTTATATTAATGACGAACCAGTAGATAAGAACATTTCTGAAATTGAACATCCAGACGTTCTCTTGTGGGCAGTCTGGGCCTTGCAACAGTATGCAAAAGAAACTACCCGCGAACAATGCCGTGTGAAATACGGTGATTTGCTGGAGACGATCATGAGTTATTTCCGCCAACGTAAACACGATAACCTTTTCCTTCATGACAATGGTTTGCTTTATACAAATGGAAAAGAAAAAGCAGTAACCTGGATGAACTCTACGGTGAACGGTCATCCGGTTATCCCACGTACCGGATATATTGTGGAAATTAATGCGCTTTGGTACAATGCCTTAAGATTCGTAGGAGAGATGACTCGTGAGGGTGGCCATGAAGTATTAGCGGATTCACTGGATGAACAGGCAGAAGTTACAGCCCGGTCATTCGTAGATACTTTCCGAAATGAATATGGCTACTTATTTGATTACGTGGATGGTTATATGATGGACTGGAGTGTTCGTCCCAACATGATCTTTCCAGTAGCTTTTGATTACTCTCCTCTGGCGAAAGACCAGAAGAAACAAGTACTGGATATTGTTACGAAAGAATTATTGACTCCCAAAGGACTTCGCTCATTAAGCCCGAAGAGTGGTGGATATAATCCGAATTATGTGGGTCCGCAGACTCAGCGGGATTATGCTTACCATCAAGGAACTGCCTGGCCATGGCTGATGGGATTCTATCTGGAAGGTTATCTTCGGATTTATAAACTAAGCGGCCTTTCTTTTGTTGAACGACAGCTCATCGGTTTTGAGGAAGAAATCACATCCCATTGTATTGGTACTATTTCAGAACTATTCGATGGTAATCCGCCTTTCCGAGGGCGTGGAGCTATTTCTTTTGCCATGAATGTGGCAGAGATTCTACGTATATTGAAATTATTGTCAAGGTATGAATAAGAGGATGGAGGAACAAAAATGAAAGTATTAATGTTTGGATGGGAGTTCCCCCCTCATATTCTGGGAGGTTTGGGAACAGCCAGTTACGGTTTAACCAAAGGAATGTCTCTACAGGAAGATATGGAAATAACCTTTTGTATTCCAAAGCCTTGGGGAGACGAGGACCAGAGTTTCTTACGGATTATCGGGATGAATAGTACCCCGGTTGTTTGGCGAGATGTCAGTTGGGATTATGTAAAATGGAGACTGGGTTCCTACATGGATCCACAGCTTTACTACGATTTACGTGATCATATTTATGCCGACTTCAATTATCTCCATACCAATGACCTCGGTTGTATTGAGTTTTCTGGGCGTTATCCAGATAACCTCCATGAAGAGATTAATAATTACTCAATAGTAGCGGGAGTTGTGGCTCGTCAGCAACAGTTTGAAATTATCCATTCGCACGACTGGCTGACTTACCCGGCAGGTATTCATGCCAAGCAGGTATCCGGTAAACCGTTGGTGATTCATGTGCATGCTACTGATTTTGACCGGAGCCGTGGAAATGTAAATCCTACCGTTTATGCGATAGAGAAAAATGGTATGGATAATGCCGATCATATTATGTGTGTGAGCGAATTAACCCGGCAGACGGTGATTCATAAATATTATCAGGATCCACGGAAAGTATCTACCGTACATAATGCCGTTGAACCTCTCTCGCAAGACATCATGGATATCGTGCCTAATAAAAATCCCAAGGAAAAGGTGGTTACCTTTTTAGGACGTATAACAATGCAGAAAGGTCCGGAATATTTTGTGGAAGCTGCAGCTCTTGTATTAAAGCAAACGAAAAACGTACGGTTTGTAATGGCTGGTAGTGGCGATATGATGGAACAAATGATCCGTCTGGTGGCCGAGCGAGGCATTGCTGATCGTTTCCATTTTCCGGGTTTTATGAAAGGTATTCAGGTATATGAGATACTGAAAGCCAGTGATGTATATATTATGCCGTCTGTATCCGAACCTTTTGGGATATCCCCACTAGAGGCTATGCAGGTAAGTGTCCCCACAATTATTTCTAAACAATCAGGATGTTCTGAAATTTTAGATAAGTGTATCAAAACAGACTATTGGGATATTCATGCGATGGCTGATGCGATTTATTCCATTTGTTCTTATCCTGCCATGTACGAATATCTACGGGATGAAGGAAAGAAAGAAGTCGATCAGATCAAATGGGAGAACGTAGGTTATAAAGTACGTCGGATTTACGAGGAAATTTTACATAATTACAGATAATAATAAAATCAGATAGATATGAGAACCATTTGTCTATATTTCGAGATACATCAGAATATTCTGATGAAGAGATACCGTTTCTTTGATATAGGAACTGATCACTATTACAACGATGATTACGGCAATGAAGCATTGACTAACCAGATGGCCGAAAAGTCCTATATTCCGGCGTTGAGTACCTTAATTGAAATGGTGAAAAATTCCAATGGTGAATTTAAAGTGGCCCTTTCAGTTTCAGGTCTCACCCTCGAACAATTGGAATTGCATGCTCCGGCAGTTATAGACTTGCTTCATCAGTTAAATGATACGGGCTGTTGCGAATTTCTGGCAGAACCTTATGCCCATAGTTTGTCTTCTTTGGAGAATGAAGATTGTTTTAAAGAAGAAGTGAAGCGTCACAGCGAAAAGATGAAGCAACTTTTTGGCAAAACTCCTAAAGTATTTCGTAACGCCAATCTTCTCTATTCGGATGATATAGGAGCGTTAGTTGCTTCTATGGGCTATAAAGGCCTATTGACGGAGGGAGCCAAACATATTTTGGGATGGAAAAGTCCTCATTATCTTTATCATTGCAATGTGAATCCTAACCTGAAGATCTTATTGAGAGACTTTAAACTATCGGATGATATTAGTTTACGTTTCTCTGATTCGGACTGGAGTGAGTATCCGCTGTTTGCTGATAAATATATGGATTGGGTCAATGCTTTCCCACAGGAAGAGCAAGTAATTAATATCTTTATGGAATTGGCAGCGATTGGATATATTCAGCCTATCTCTTCTAATATTCTGGAATTCCTGAAGGCGTTGCCTCGTTGTGCGAAAGACAGGGGTATTACTTTCTCTACACCAACTGAAGTGATCACTAAATTAAAATCAATTTCCCAGGTAGATGTACCTTATCCCATCTCCTGGGCAGATGAAGAAAGAGATACCAGTTCATGGTTGGGAAATATTCTTCAGCGGGAAGCATTTAAGAAACTATACAGTATTGCCGAAAGAGTTTACCTTAGCAGGGATAAACGTATTAAGCAAGACTGGGATTACTTACAGGCCAGTAATAATTTCCGTTTTATGACTACCAAGAATACCGGTATTAATATCTGGCGAGGTAATTATGATTCTCCTTATGATGCTTTTACTAACTATATGAATATTCTGGGCGATTTCATCAAACGTGTAAACGCCCTTTATCCTGAGGATATGGATAATGAGGAATTAAATTCTTTATTAACTACTATCAAGAACCAGGATGAGGAAATTGCGTCTTTACAGAAACAGTTAGAAAAGATGAAGATTAAGCTGGATAAAGTAACCGGAAAACAGGAATCGAAGACAAAAACAAAAAAGCTTCCTAACTAAAAAACTTATTCTATTATAAAAAGAACGGGGCTCATCAGTATTCGATAGCCCCGTTCTTTTTATAATATCATTCTATAAACTATTCAAGGAAATGCGTATAACCAACCTCTAATGTAAGAATATCTTTTTCTCCACCTTTCATCTTAGCATAAGTTGGCTGTAAATTGTGGTGAACACTAATGAAAGTCTCATAACCAGTACTACTATTGTATTCTGAAGTTATTTTAACCGGAATCAGCAATACTTTGTCCCATTTATTTTCTTCTTCCCAAGCTGCTTCATTCCAGCTACTTCCAGCCGCTTTTTTGGCAGCTTCTTTTTCAGATATACAAGTATTTACCAACCGGGTTATATTACTGTATGTATATTCGTTTGTACTACTGCTATGACGGACTACAAATGAAGTGATATCATCTGGTAATTTATTCTCTTCAAAGAACTCTTTATATTCTTTTTCCCTGATTAATAACAGCTCGTAAGGAGCAGACATGCTGAATTGGTTTGTATTATTCTGGGCATAGTTTGTGAAGGTGATATTTACATAATTCAATGTATCATTTTTCAATTCATCTGCTATGTCCTGTATCGGTAAAGTTACCTGGGTGAAAAGCCCCGCAGGCGATTTGATGTATGTATGATCCGTTTCCTTGGCTCTTTCTTCTAACAGCTCAGAATTTGTGAACTGGTTGGCCTGAATTACTTCTTTGGTAGAAATGAAAGACTTATTCGTTATATAAATGGAATCTCTATTTGCCGAGTTTTTTACAATATTTCCTAAAGAATCGAGTTGGAAACAAGGAAAATAAACCCTTATATCTATTTCAGAAATATATAAGACTGTTCCATCCCCCAAATCATTCTTTACATAAATTCCTTTCAATACATTTTCAATAAAATCATCCGAATGATAATAATATTCAGGATGTTCTCTGTTTGTTCGATAGATTCGGTTTCCTAGTTCTTCTGGAAGACGTAGCCGTACATGAGGACTGTATGAACTACTATTTCTATCCGATTCGGAAACCGATAAATCCACTGCCGTATATGCTTTTTCAGCCAATAGATCGTTCGGGTTAAAATATTGAGTCGGATCAATATCCGTATAATGACTTTCTTTTTTCTCTAATGTTTTATTTAATTCGTATACGCTTAAATGGCTGGTATTTAAAGAATCTCCAAAGTACCCGCCTTTGTCATAAAAAAGAATTAATTCAGCATATAGAATAGAATCTCCTGTCATGTGACCTGTTTTAGTTTCCCTGTTATAAACAGCAGGAAACTGCAGACTGTCCGTACAATTCAATTGCGCCAGAAAACCGGCTTCATAATAACCAAATTCGGGGTCGGAAAACCTGCCCAGGTAACCGATATTTGTTTTGGCAAAAACAGGACCAGATATAACAGACTGGGTAGTGACGGGATAAGTCGTGGTCTTGACTGTGATTTTTTCATTTTCTTCCAGCATACCCATTCCGATACTTCCGGTGTTGTCATCACAACTAAAGAAACAAATTGCCGATAGCAACACCCATATTAATCTTGTTTTCATACAGTGGTTAAAGAGTTTGGTTAATATTTAATTAGTTCCCGCTTCCCAAACCTGATCGTAGAAGCTATTGCAGGCATCGGCATAATTATCCGGCTGCTGATAACCAAGGGTCAGTTTTTGTTTTTCGTTGGCATACTTCATAATCTCGTTATCTATATGCGCGCTGTTTTGTATTACACCGTCAGAATAGTCAACAGCAAGTTTAGACAACGTTTCGTAGTCAACTCCTTTTCCATTTAATGTTGTAACATCTTCCGGAGTGATTCCTTTTAATAACAATTTGGTTGAGAAATTCTCGTCAAATTTACTTTGGAATCCATTTTCATATACTGAAAATACAACTTTGGTATTGCGAAAAGAGGGTTCTTCGTTATATGCTTTTTTGATATACAAAGGCACTAAAGAAGTCATCCAGCCATGGCAATGAATAATGTCCGGACACCAACGGAGTTTTTTTACGGTTTCCAGTACTCCTCTGGCATAAAAAATAGTTCGGGCATCATTGTCTTCGTACTCTTTTCCGTTTTCATCGGTCATTTCGAGCCGGTTCTGGAAATAGTCGTCATTGTCAATGAAATAAACCTGCATACGTGCAGACTGGATAGAAGCTACTTTGATTATTAGCGGATGGTCTGTGTCGTCGATGATGAGATTCATTCCGGAGAGCCGGATCACTTCGTGCAGCTGGTTTCTTCTCTCATTAATGGTTCCCCATTTTGGCATGAAGGTTCTAATCTCTCTTCCTTTTTCCTGTATTGTCTGTGGTAGTGTTCTTCCGATAATTGACATTTCAGAATCTGCCACATAAGGAGTCATCTCTTGTGTAATAAATAAAACTTTGTTTGCCTTTGTCATAATAATCTCGTGAATATTCTGCAAAGATATAAAAAAACGGTCTTAAAAGCAAATTGTCAGTTTGTATAATTCCTTATCAATTGTTAAGTTGCTGGTAATCAGTTGTACCTGAAGAAAGGCTAAGATTAAACGTGATAGCGGATTTTGCATTAATTTACTATATTTCTTCTTTATATGCTAAATTATACTTTATTTTGCACCGTTTTTTTACTTGAAAAGAAATCTGATAACTGGATTTTAATGAAGACAATTCATACCATCAATGAGCTTCAACAACAGCTTGCTGCAGTCCGGGAACGGAATGAGAAAATAGGTTTTGTTCCTACTATGGGAGCTTTACATGACGGACATGCATCACTTGTTCGGAAAAGTGTTTCAGAGAATGCTGTTACGGTAGTCAGTATCTTTGTGAATCCTACCCAGTTTAACGATAAAAAAGACCTCGAAAAATACCCTCGTACGTTAGAAGCTGATAGCCTGCTTTTAGAGAAAGAGGGGGCTTCATTCGTTTTTGTTCCTACTGTCGAGGAAATGTATCCTCAGCCGGATACCCGTCAATTTAATTATGCTCCGTTGGACACGGTAATGGAAGGAGCCTTTCGCCCCGGACATTTCAATGGAGTTTGTCAGATTGTAAGTAAGTTGTTTGATGCGGTTAAGCCGGACCGGGCTTATTTCGGTGAAAAAGATTTTCAACAGCTTGCAATTATCCGGGAGATGACCCGGCAATTGGATTTACCGATTGAAATAGTAGGTTGTGCGATAGTAAGAGAACCGGACGGATTGGCATTAAGTAGCCGTAATGCCCGACTTTCTGCTGTTGAACGTGAAAATGCTTTAAAAATTTCTCAGTCCTTATTTAAAAGTACTACCTTTGCATTGACACACTCTGTTGCTGAAACACAGCGTTTTGTGGAAGAAGCTATCTGGGCTTCCGAAGGATTGCAGCTGGAGTATTTCTCAATAGTAAATGGACGTACTTTACAAACGGTTCAGCGTTGGGAAGACGCAGAAGAGATCGTGGGTTGTATTACAGTGTTTTGCGGAGAAGTAAGATTAATTGATAACATTCCATACAAGACAAGTAAGAAATAAGAGGAGAGTTTTCCAGTATGATGATAGAAGTTTTAAAATCGAAAATACATTGCGCCCGTGTTACAGAAGCCAATCTGAATTATATCGGGAGCATTACCATTGACGAAGATTTAATGGATGCTGCCAATATGATAGCCGGGGAAAAAGTTCACATTGTGAACAATAATAACGGTGAGCGTTTTGAGACTTATATTATTAAGGGAAAACGTGGTTCCGGACAAATCTGCTTGAATGGTGCTGCTGCCCGTAAAGTACAGCCGGGTGATATTATTATTATCATGTCTTATGGTATTATGGACTTTGAAGAAGCAAAATTGTTTAAACCTTCGGTGATTTTCCCGGATTCAGCAACTAATAAATTGGTTTAGTTCTATTCCATAAAGCATTGAGTTAGATTGATAACTCAATGAGTTATTCCGATAACTTAATGCATTATAAAAATAAGTGGATGCTTTTCTCTGATGTAAAGCATCCACTTATTTTTTATCTTCTTATGTACTTTATTTCTTCAACTTCTCATTTATCGCTGTTGCCGCTTTCCTTCCATCTCCCATTGCGAGAATAACAGTCGCTCCTCCACGTACAATATCTCCGCCGGCATAAATCATCGGTATGGATGATTCCATATTTTCATCCACATTAATGGTACCCCATTTGCCCATGTCTAAACCTTTGATTGAACTCGGAACAATTGGGTTAGGAGATACACCTACGCTTACAATCGCCAGGTCAATATCAATGGTTTCTGTCGCACCTTCGATAGGAACAGGACGACGACGTCCGGAAGCATCCGGTTCTCCCAGTTCCATTTTTTGCAGGACGACTTGTTTCACCCGACCATCTTCGTCCGGGATGTATTGAATAGGGTTGTGAAGGGTTAAGAATTCAATTCCTTCTTCTTTCGCATGTTTCACTTCTTCGATACGGGCCGGCATTTCTTCTTCCGAACGGCGGTAGATAATCATTGCCCTTTCGGCTCCCAAGCGTTTGGCTGTTCGAACAGAGTCCATGGCAGTGTTTCCACCACCTATCACGGCTACGTTTTTACCGAAGGTCACAGGAGTATCAGAATCAGGGTTGGCCGCATCCATCAGGTTTACACGAGTGAGGTACTCGTTGGAAGACATGATATTGATTGAGTTTTCTCCCGGGATATTCATGAAGTTCGGAAGTCCCGCACCAGAAGCAACAAAGAATCCTTGGAAGCCTTCCTCTTTCAAATCATCTACACTAATGGTTTTTCCCACAATGCAGTCTTTTTCGAACTTAACCCCCATTTTAGAAAGACCTTCGATTTCCACATCCACAATCTGGTTGGGCAAACGGAATTCGGGGATACCATATTTCAGTACACCACCGATCTCATGCAGAGCTTCGAAAACCGTCACATCGTATCCGTACTTTACCATATCTCCGGCAAAAGAAAGACCGGCTGGCCCGGAACCTATGACAGCTACTTTAATTCCGTTTTTATTTTTGATTTCCGGAACATAGATTTGTCCGCTTTCCCGTTCAAAGTCGGCAGCGAAACGTTCCAGGTTACCGATTGCTACGGCCTGTTTACCCATTTTCAAATGGATACATTTTGCTTCGCACTGTTTTTCCTGCGGGCATACACGGCCGCAGACAGCTGGTAAAGCACTGGTTTCTTTGAGGGTTTTGGCCGCTTCCAGGAATTCACCCCGCTCAATGTTTTTAATGAAACGGGGAATATCAATCTCTACGGGGCAACCCTCTATACATCCCGGATTAGCACAATCCAGGCAACGCTTGGCTTCCCTTACTGCTTGTTCTTTATCTAATCCCCGGTTCACTTCTTCCGTACGGTGCTGAATGCGGTAGGCTGGTTCCAGTTCATTCATTGGAACGCGGGGAAGGCTGCTACGCTTTTTTGCCTTCATGCTTTTGCGCAATTCTTCCCGCCAGGGAGCGTTTCTTCCGTCAACATTCTCGGTTTTGGTAGCTTCGCAGGCCTCAAGTTTATGCATCTCGTCCTGTTCGATGGAAGAGAAAGCACGCATGCGCTTCAGCATTTCATCGAAATCTACCTGGTGGCCGTCGAATTCGGGACCGTCCACACATACGAATCTGGTTTTTCCACCTACGGTAATGCGACAGGCACCACACATGCCGGTTCCATCCACCATGATGGTGTTTAAAGATACATCGGTGGGTATATCGTATTTCTTGGTCAGCAAACAGATGAATTTCATCATGATGGCCGGACCGATGGCAAAACATTTATCTACCTTTTCGCGCTTGATAACTTCTTCAACTCCTTCGGTAACCAATCCTTTTTTACCGTAGGAACCATCGTCAGTCATGATGATAACCTCATCGGAGCTTTCGCGCATTTCCTTTTCCAGAATAATCAGGTCTTTGGTACGGCCGGCCAGTACGGTTATTACCCGGTTACCTGCTGCTTTCAATGCCTGTACAATTGGGAGCATAGGGGCGACGCCTACACCACCGCCAGCACATACCACTGTACCGAAATTCTCGATATGGGTAGCCTGGCCTAACGGCCCTACGACATCCGTAATATAATCACCAACTTTCAATTCACTAAGGCGTTTGGAGGAAAGACCCACTTCCTGTACCACCAGTGTGATGGTTCCTTTCTGTACATCCGCACCGGCAATAGTTAAGGGTACACGTTCACCTTTTTCTCCTACACGTACAATGACGAAATGCCCGGCCTTCCGTGATTTGGCAATCAGTGGAGCCTCGATTTCTAATTTGAAAACTTTCTCAGAGAATTGTTCTTTGTTAATGATTTTGTTCATTACCTATCAAATTTGTTAGTCTTATTACGAAACTTGTGTTAGAATGATATATCGTGCAAAGATACGCCTTATTTAGAAAATACAAAAGAAAAGGAGTGCTTCTGAGAAAAGTTCGCTACTTTTGTTTGGCACTAAATCAAACTTAATCGAATATGGAAAATGGAGGCACAGACACAAGGCGCTTTTTCTTGCTCATATTGCTTATAAATAGGATTTTACATCCTTCTTTTTATCGAATGCTGTGTCTTTTCTCTTCTGCTTCAGGAATAATTTTCCTGCTTTTATCTTTAATGTCTTGTATTGAACCGATCAGATATGACGACCGGACAGAGACTATTTTGCAACAATTGGATGAGGCTATTATAAATCAGACTACCTACGAGCAAATTAAAGAACAACGTATCAGCAGTATCAAAGGATTGCTACGGAATATAGATTCTCCCCGGCAGGTTTACAGTATTTACGATAACTTGTATGAGGAATATTACCGCTACGACCTGGATTCAGCCATGCAATATGCCCACCGGAAATTAATACTGGCTACTGAGATGAACGATAAAACATTCAAAGATAAATCGAAGCTCGATGTTGGCAAAGTTTTTTTAATGGCCGGTATGATTATTGAAGCAAAAGACTTGCTAGGCAGTATAAATTTTAAAGAGTTGGATCCGGCTTTGCGGATAAATTATTACAGTGCTTATCATACTCTGTATCAGGAAATGAAGGCCATCAGCCTTTTTCCTTCTAAATCGGCTATCTATGAGGAGAAAGGAGACAGTTGCCTCCAGCAGGTTTATGAGTTATTAGAAGGAGATCCCATCCGCAAAATTTTAATCGATGCTACGCTCAAAAGAGAAGCAGGAGACAACCAATGGATTGTAGATTCATTGCTTATACCTTTGCAACATGAAAAAACCTCGCCTCATCACAAAGCCGATTTGGTGTATATGCTGGCGCAAGCTTATCAGGAAATGGGTGATACCAATAATGCTATCTACTATTACGCGGAAAGTGCCCTGTATGATATTTATACCCCCTTATGTGAGCCGGTTGCTATATACACGCTAGCTTCCATACTGTATGAGAATGGGGATATTGAAAGAGCCTACCAGTACATTAATAGTTCCATTAGTGACACACGGAAAGTAAACTTCCGGGAAAATGCATATCACATGAACCAATTACTGCCTTTGATTTCCCAATCCTACAATGCAAAGATAGAACAACAGCAAAATAAACTAATCCTGTTGGCAGGAGCCGTTAGTTTACTGATGATCTTGCTGGTGATTGCCATCATTGTTATATGTACCAGTTTGAAGCGTGTTTCTGCTACTCGAAAAGAGCAAAACCGGATGGATGCCGAATTGAAAAAAGTAAATTCCCAGTTGTTGGCAATGAGTAATATATTGCTGGAAAACAACCATATTAAAGAAGCCTATATTGGCCGCTATCTCGATCTTTGTTCAAATTACATCAACGGTGTAGAGAATTACCGGACTCACCTGTATAATATCCTGCGGAGAGATGGAGGATCTGAAGTGTTGAAGAACATCCGAAGCTCTGCTTATATAAAGGAGGAATTGGAAGAGTTTTATAGCAATTTCGATGCCACTTTCCTGCACATCTTCCCTAATTTCGTAGAACAGTTTAATAGCTTGTTGCAGCAAGGCAAGCGGATAACACTGAAACAAGGGGAGCTGCTGAATACAGAATTAAGAATTTATGCGCTTATCCGGCTGGGGGTAAGCGATTCCGTAAAGATTGCTGAATTCCTGCGTAGTTCCATTTCCACGATTTATAATTACCGGGTAAAAATGCGAAATGCTGCCATCAACGACAAGCAGGATTTTGAAAAACAAGTGATTAATATCGGCTCTTTATAAGTTGATTTTATTCCGAAGTAAAAGGACCTTGATCGGGTGCTAACGGGATTTGGGCCGAAACATTATAGCTATAAGGATACCATTTTCTTAACCACTATATGTCGTTCTATGTCTTTTCCCTTCTTGGCACCATACCTGGCCATCTGAGGTAGTAACACTAACTCCCATTTAGGAAAAGCATACTCCACTGACAACCTATCTTTCCCACATAAAACAAAGTATTCCAGATTTCAGGAAAACAATGTTTTCGCTTTCTGTCTTGTGGCATCATAACTTTTTCAATATATTACCACTGGGTTTCCATTAGGTCTTTAGGATACATTTCTTTTGGGTTTGGTCACTTCGAAGAAAGCACCTATGGGCTAATTACGGAAACCTTTTATTGTTTATTTCATCCAAATTAAAACTGGCTCAAAAAATAGGATGAGTAATAAGATTATTTTTATAGTCTTCAATTTTATTGATAATTACCTTTATAGAATATTTAATTATAATATCTGAACCAGTAATTTTCTTGTCATTATTTATATTACATGGGTCTTGCAGCAAGTATTTTGATATTTAATTTCTTATCATTAACCATACAATCAATATCTAAATCACACACATATTGGGGTCTAATGGGAGTTGCTCTAATAGTATTATCTTTTTTCATCCATCCTTTGATAGAAATATCAGTTAACACTTCGTTAAAACCATTGTAGGATACCTTACCATTTGTATTCGTGAAATCGAAGATGGGTTTAAAAGGTTCTCCAGAAACAAGAATTTTTGGAATTGAGATTTTTATATTATTATCTGCCCAGTAAAAATCCAAGTTTAACGAAACTTCTGTATTTGTTAATTTTATTATATCTAATTCAGTGAGTTCTGTCCGAAATTCTTCAATAGCCAATTCATTATATTTTCCTTCTGCATCTATCCTATAGGTATATGAAATTGATCCAGCCAATGTTTCGTCTAATCTGGGAAATTCAGTTTCAGTTTTGTTACATGAAACCAAAAACACAATAATAGATAATACAATTTTAAGTTTCATTTCTAATTACATTTTATGTTATTAATAAAAGGATGTATAGGTAATACGTACATCCTTTTATTATTTTAATTAATGATTATTAAACCAATTATCATAAGCTTGAATATAGTCCTCAAAAATGTTACTAGAATAATATTGATCTTTATATCTATTTAATATTGATCTGCAGCTATTCCAATCAGTACATTGTTCGATTATCTCATGGAATAAATTACGATATGGAACATTTTTAATTTCATCATTTAATCGGGATTGATTATAATCATCTTGTAAATCAATAAATAATGGAGTGTAGACATCATCACTGTTTGGGTCCCAGTCTTGTCTTGACTGTTGCACATGATCTAAATAGATGTAAGTTGGTGACAAATATTCTGGAGATTTTACTATTCCACCTCCCATGAGGGATATATAGTAATTATTCCCAATATGCCAACCAGCCCAACTTGCATATGATTCTTTTAATAATTCATGAGTATTTTTAAAATTATTAAATCTATTGCCCCTTGCGAAATAATGTTGTGCATGACCCAACTCATGAAATACAGTGCCAACTACATAATTATGAGTATACCCATTATTGAAGATTTCAACATAACAATAATTATCGCTTGAATAATGAAAGAGACCCATTGCCTGCTCATTTCTTTGATAATTTGACCTTACGACAAACCCTTCCGCAATATATTTGGGGTATATATCATGTAAGCCAAAAAAGTAAAAAGTTAATGCACGGTGGATCGTGTTTAATTGATAATCATCATCAATACAATTGTGTGTCCTCGCATGACAATCTTGTATGCTACCTAAACTTTTTGTGGGTACGAACATGTAAGTACCAGCCCAAAGTTCCCATATGGGGCTTTCATAACGGAGTGTTACGCTTGCATTCGAAGGTATATTTAGAGTAGCGTCCAGATCTACTAATCCGTTCGGATCTGATGCCCAATCCCAAATGTTTGAACCGAGTTGTATTCTCACAGGAAGTTGTGCTAACGGAGTATCCCATGCTTGCCAATAATTATCATATTGTATTAGGTAAAAATACCAATTCACTCCTCGTACCGTAGAGTTTTCATTATCTCCTAATGCTAATTTTATAGCTTCATTTTCAATTATCTTTATCGAAGTATCATTTAAGACATTATTAACAGTAGTATGATAATTAGGTAAGCATATTTCATAGTCAATTCTATAATCCATATCTTCAGGAAGTGGCTTGTCATAAGGCCAGACAACATACAAAATAGGCATATTAAGGGTTATAGGTTCATCTGGTCCACCTTCGTCAGTTATGTAATTTTCAAGAGTAATTGAATACGGACTTTTTTCCTGAAATGTACGTTCAGAAGATCTGGACATTGAATTTACTTCTTTTGATAAATTTTCCGGTACTTGGACGTAATCAAAGGGTATATTGGATACCTTCACGTCTTTAATTCTTATGACCCTTCTTTTCTCTTCTTGATTTCTAGGGTAAATTTTTAAAGCATAGTGAGTTGGTTGAAGAATTTCTATTACAGATAATTGGTCCGCTTCTGAGCTGGAAAGATTTTGTGCTGACTTTCCCGACCGCAAGTTGTCTAGAGCTTTATTAAAGTTTTCGAGAGAATAAGGGTCTTTGCGTTTAATCATCCAGAACTCAGTGAATTCATTATACACAGCATTCTCTAAATTGAACGTTTCATTAGATTGTTTCAGAGATTTTGAAGATACATAACTATTATATTCTTCAAGTTCAGATGTACAGCTACTTGCAATAGTAGTAAAAACACATAAAAATGTGATTAATAATTTTGAATTAAACTTTTCCATAATAAAAACATTAAATTATAGTTAGGTTTTATATAGGTACTCATAAAGTTAATTAATTATTTTGATAAAAAATGCAATACAGTATAGTGTACTAATTAAACGTCTTTTTAGAATAATATTTTTTAATATAAATATATTTAATCCAAACTGATAATCATATCTTTATGCCTTGTTCTATCTTGTGGAAATTAAACTTTTTCAATATATTACCACGGGGTTTCCACTAGATCGGTAAGATACCTTTCTTTTGGGTTTGGTCACTTCAAAAAAAGAACATGTGAGCTAATTACAGAAACTTTTATTGTTTATTTCATCAAATTTTAAACACGTTCTTAATTATGAGAAAAAAACGAACTGGTTATTTATTGTATTCCTGTCATTCTTCTTCTTTCAATGCAATGAGAAGAAGCAAAGTGGAAATAATTCCGGACTTGAAGAGCAGGAAGTTAACAATATTGATATCGAGAATAAAAAAGTCAGGGAAGAAGCTCGGAAATTGCAATTCTCTGATACCGATTTCTTAAAGACGAAACAACCCATGTCTGATGATGCAATTGCTCCCTACGACTATCAGACGGGCCTTGTTGGAGATAAAGCATATAATCAAATCGTTTACATTAAAGGAGTTGAAAGAGCACAAAGACACTTGACTGTCCAGAATAACCAACTCGTTTTAAATTTTCAATCAGGAGCAGAAATTAATATCGCCGAAGATTTGTTTGAATATATTGTTGATCTTTTCAATGATTGGAACAAGTGGGTTGAGGAGGGACGGTTTGAGATTGTGAAAAATGATAAAGGCTATTATGATCTTTCTCCTGTGAAGCAAGAGGGAAAACTGTGAAATAGCAAAAGGACCCTATATTGAATTCAAAGACATTTCTTAAGGGTTGAAAACCTGGGACGGTTTAATCAATGCCTTTCATTGACGGGAATATACCTGTATCCTAAGCTGTGCAATTATTCTTTTGCAAAAGGAAACTATTCTTTTACCCACTGAGTTGTGCATTACACCCTTTTAACCTGTTATTTTTTTCTCATTCTGTTTCTGCTTTTTACCTTTGTAAGAGTATAAACTAAAAATGTATAGGGTTATGAAACGTCTTCTTTCTTTATTTTCTCTGTTTATTGTATTGAATATAAATGCCCAGAGTAAATGGAGCTATACTACCTTTACTAAAATCACCGAGTTAGAAGGAACTGATTATATGGTATGTACTGCATCGAATGATTCAAAGAAATCCCCGAAGGGGAAAGGGTTGCTTTTTATCCATACACTAACAGGCGATGCCACTCCGATGGACTTTTCGAAAGATTTCTACTTCGACGAAATAAAGGTTATTCATCTTGAAAATTTGGGATTACATAAAGTACTTATTTCAGGAAGAATCATGGAAGATAAGAGTAAGTTATCTTGGGATTTCAAGAAATCTCTTTTTATTTGTTCCATAGATGGTAAAGAAAGAGTAGAAATTCCTGACGAAAACTTTTTTATCCAGAGTTGGGAAGTAAATAAAAAAACGGGCATACTAGTTATAGCCGGACATGTGGATACCAACAAAAATGGGAAATATGATAAAACGGATGAAAATGAAATTCGTTTATATTCTTTGAAAGACATGAAAATGATTAGAACTTTATAAGACATTGCTACCAACAATAAAGCGAAGAATCCGCTTTTGCAGTTCTTCGCTTCATTCGAGGAAAACTTAGACAGAGAGGTTTGTTCTCTTCAATGTTCTCAGTTAACTTTATTCTCAATTTCTTCTTGTTGAATTACGGTTATTATTGGAGGAGTTTTGTTGCCTGCTATTATTGTTACTGTGGTTGTTTTGCTTATTCCGGTCATTGTGAACCTGCGTATTATTATTCCCTTTTGAGTTGTTTCTATTAGGTTGGTTGTCAGTATTCACCCAATTTACCCGGTTATTTTTGCTCTTATTGTAACGACTGTCATTACTATACCGGATGCTTTCCTGAGTTCTATCACCTTTATAATGGGAATATGTCTTTTTATGAGTTTTATTTTGCCTCCATGGTTGTTTTTCATTTACAACAACCTTATAAAGATCATGCAAATTATATTTTCTGTAATTATTGGGTAAATAACGGTTCGATTCCCATTTACTTCCAGACAAGTAATAAAATAACGTATTGGGTACATCATAATAGATATTTATATCCGGGAAATAATAAA
The DNA here is from genome assembly GCA_021201335.1 of Bacteroides sp. Taxonomy (GTDB): domain Bacteria; phylum Bacteroidota; class Bacteroidia; order Bacteroidales; family Bacteroidaceae; genus Bacteroides. The sequence continues at coordinate 44,812 of JAJQFD010000026.1, forward strand.
ATTCAGCGTAATCATATCCGGCCGGCCCCATGAAGGTTGTCTATCCAAATTAATATTGATATTGATAAGCTGCGCGTTGGCAGAAAAGGTCAAGGCGAGAATTAAACCTAGGGTAGCTAATAACTTTTTCATCATCTTCGTGTTTTAAGTTAATATATATACCAAAGGTAACCGACTCCCTTAACAATTACAATTTGATTAGATAGATGGCGGGATTTGCTCGACGAAAAAGCGAAAAACGGCTTTTATGCTCTATAAGAAAGAATATCTTTAAATTATGTAATATATTTGATCACTCAATTATAAATATTCTACAAAGATGGATTACACTACTATTTCAATCACTCTAGCGGATAAAGATGATTTGAAGGAAATACTTTCTCTCCAGAAGCGTGCATTTCAGACCGAAGCTGAACATCATGGTAATTACGATATAGAACCATTACAACAGACATATGAGTCAATCTGTGCTGATTTTGAGAGTTATACTTTCCTGAAAGCAGTTTGTGAAAACCGGATAATTGGTTCGGTGAAATCAAGAATAAAAGAGCGGACAGTTTGGGTAGGAAAACTGATTGTTGCCCAGGAAGCACGCCGGCAAGGATTGGGGAAACGGCTCTTACTTGAAGTTGAGAAATTATATCCCGAAGCAAACAGATTTCAGCTTTTCACGGCCTCATCCAGTATACATAATATCCGGTTGTACGAATCTATTGGTTATAGGATTGTGGGAGAGTTTAAAGATGATTCTCAGGCAGATCTGGTATTGGTTGAGATGCATAAAGAAGTTCATAAATAACATAGCCGTCAAATTCACGTAGAATCTAACGGCTATATTTATTCAATGATGGTTTTATTCTGATTATAAGATATTAATCAATGATAGCGAAACCGCAATAAGGAATCAATACCTCCGGTATACGAATGCCTTCCTGGGTTTGGTTGTTTTCTAATAATGCAGCTAATATACGGGGTAATGCCAATGCAGAACCATTTAAGGTATGACATAGCTCCGTCTTCTTTTCCGCAGTCCGATAGCGACATTTCAGTCGGTTGGCCTGATAAGATTCGAAATTAGATACGGAACTTACTTCCAGCCAACGTTTTTGGGCGGCCGAGTATACTTCAAAGTCGAAAGTAATGGCAGAAGTGAAACTCATATCACCACCGCAAAGGCGGAGAATACGGTAAGGCAACTCCAGTTTGGAAACCAGGTTTTCTACGTGCGCAATCATTTCGTTGAGCGATTCATAAGAATGTTCCGGCTTATCAATGCGTACGATTTCCACCTTATTAAATTGATGTAAACGGTTTAGTCCGCGTACATCTTTGCCATAAGAACCGGCCTCCCGACGGAAGCAGGCAGAGTAAGCACAATTTTTGATGGGCAGTTCTTTCTCATCTAAAATAACATCGCGGTAGATATTGGTAACTGGTACTTCCGCAGTAGGAATCAGATAAAGATTTTCAGCAGTTACATGATACATCTGCCCTTCTTTATCGGGTAACTGTCCGGTACCATATCCGGAAGCTTCATTCACTACGTATGGAGGTTCAATTTCCAGGTAACCAGCATCGCGTGCTTCATCCAGGAAGAAGTTAATCAATGCTCTTTGAAGCCGGGCGCCTTTTCCTTTGTATACTGGGAATCCGGCTCCGGTGATTTTAACACCCAATTCGAAATCAATCAGGTCGTATTTCTTAACCAGTTCCCAGTGGGGAAGAGCATCGGCAGGAAGTTCGGCATTGTGGCCCCCACTTCTTTCTACCACATTATCTTCGGCACAGGTTCCTTCGGGTACAGTTTCGTGGGGTATGTTGGGTATGGTGTAAAGAAGCTCCTGTAATTCTGTAGCAGCTTCGTTTAAGATAGACTCCAGTGATTTATTCCCTTCTTTTATTTCGCTTACCCGGCTACGGGCTTCATTGGCTTCTTCCTTTTTGCCTTCTTTCATTAATTGTCCGATAGACTTTGAAAGAGCATTTACTTCGGCCAAATTATTATCAAGTTGAGTCTGGATACTTCTTCTTTTGTTGTTTATTTCAATAACCTTTTCTATGGTTTCTTTGGCATTCTTGAAATGTTTCTTTTCGAGCCCGAGAAGTACGGCTTCGGTATTTTCAGTGATTTGTTTAATAGTGAGCATATCTTTTTGTATTATAAATTTCCATTTGCGGATACAAAGATACAAGATTTATTTTCGAATAAAAAACAAAGGTATACACCCTATTGTATAACACAGCATATCTTTCCAGTCGAAAACTGAACCAACTATAATCCGTGCAGCCGAGTCAGGTTGTAATCTCAGGAACTCTGCCGCCTGGAAATATTGAAGAATCTCTACTGTATAAGCAAATAGAAGAACAGCCAATGGCAGCCACCGCGAGGGTCGGTTAATAAAAATGCGTGCAAAACAATAAATTAATATCACTACCAGCATATCTCCTATATATGGACGAACGATTGTATCTCGCACAAATAAAGCAATCAGCGTTTCAAGAATAAACAGAGCTATAAAACAAAGTGCGTAAAACAGGCGGCTACCTATAAAACTTTTCCGGGGAGTAAGTACATCATTCATATTATATAATAAGGATAAAGTGGATTTCTCTTGACAGGTAAAGATACAGTTCTTTCGGCAGATTAAAATATTTTTTCTCTAATTTCGATAATATTTGTATCTTGGCGTGGTTTTTTGCCACGCAGTGAATTAACTTAATACTTTAAAAATGAAAAAACTTATTGGATGCCTAATGCTTGCTTTCATCGTTGCAGGCTGTCAAACTCACACACAAAAAGAAATTAACCTGATCCCCCAACCTACAGAACTTATTGTAAAGGATGGTACATTTACCCTAGATGCGAACACCCGTATTGTTTACAACAAAAAAGAACTTGCTGAGGCTGCCGGCTATTTGCAGAAAGCTGTAAAAAAACAAACCGGACATTCTCTGGCGTTGGATGAAACAGCTACCACCGGAAATAATATTTTTATGACGATTAATCCGGATTTAGGAAGTAAAGATAAATACACTCTTGCAATTGATGGAAATGAAATCCGTCTGGCTGGTTCTAATCCCCGGGCGGTTGTGCAGGGTATTCAAACGATCCGGCAATTTTTGCCTCCTATAGACAACGGAACCATGCGGGTATTGCTTCCTGCAGTAAGTATCACAGACGAACCGGCCTGGGAATGGCGGGGAATGATGATGGATGTGGCCCGCCACTTTTTTGATAAAGAAGAGGTGAAGCGTTTTCTCGATATGATGGCGATTTATAAGTTTAATAAATTCCATTGGCACCTGACAGACGATCAGGGGTGGAGAGTAGAGATAAAGAAATACCCATTGTTAACTGAGCAGGGAGGATGGCGCACCTTCAACAAGCATGACAGAACTTGTATGGCATTAGCAAAAGAAGAAGATAATCCGGATTATGAACTCCCCCAAAAAAGACTTCGGAATGAAAATGATACCATAGAATATGGCGGATTCTATACCCAGGAAGACATCCGTGAAATTATTGCTTATGCCGCTGAGCGCGGAATTGATGTCATACCGGAAATTGATATGCCCGGACATTTCTCCAGTGCCATTCAGGTTTATCCGGAACTGTCTTGCTTTAATAGAACCAGTTGGGGAGAACTCTTTTCCGCGCCGATCTGTCCGGGAAAAGATCATACGATATCTTTCTGCAAGGATATATTTACTGAAATCTTTGAGCTCTTCCCTTATGAGTATGTGCACATGGGAGCCGACGAAGTAGATATGGATAACTGGATAAAATGCCCTCACTGCCAGGCCCGGATCCGCAAAGAGAAACTGAAAAACGAAAAGGAACTACACTCGTGGTTTGTGAGAGAGATGAAAGGCTTTTTCGAAGAAAATGGAAAGAAACTCATTGGCTGGGATGAAATTATTGATGGCGGCTTGCCGGAAGGTGCAGTTGTTATGTGGTGGCGTACCTGGTCAAAGGATGCAGTACATACGGCTACAGCCAAAGGAAGTGAAGTAATTCTTACTCCAAACTCTCACAATTATTTCGATTATAAGCAGGATTATAGTACGTTGCGTAAACTTTATGAGTTTGATCCGGTGCCTGCTGGATTGACTGCAGAACAAAAGACATTTGTAAAAGGTGTTCAGGCAAATTGCTGGGCCGAGTATATTCCCAGCTATCAACGACTGGAGTATTTGATCATGCCACGAATGTTTGCTTTGAGTGAAGTAGCCTGGAGAGGAGAAAACAGGGAAGATTGGGATAATTTCTATCAACGAATGATCCCTCATTTCTCCCGGTTAGACAGCATGGAAGTAAATTACCGTCCACTTGACTTACCAGATTTACATACAGTAAGTGCGTTTATCGGATCCACTCAGGTTGTCTGGAATCACCCCTTACCAGAAGTCTCTATTCATTATACGACGGATGGTACGATGCCAACCCGCGAATCCAAACGTTATGAGGAACCTTTTACCTTGTCAGAAACCACTGATTTCATCTTGCGTTTTTATCGCCCGAACGGAACTGCTTCCGGTATAGAAAAGACAACCTATAGAAAGGAAGAATACCAAGCGGGCAGTAATCTGTCTTTTACGGAAAAAGGCTTAAAGTGTGTATGGCATGAAGGTATTTTTAGTAAATGCAATGAGATAGAGAGCGTTCCGGCAATAGAAACCTATCATGTAGAACATATTCTTATTCCGGAAGGTGTGGGAGGAAAGAGAGGATTGGTTTATACCGGTTTTATAAAGGTTGATAAAGATGATATCTATACTTTCATTCTGGGTTCAGATGATGGTAGTATGCTTTACATCAATGATGATAGGGTAGTGGATAATGATGGCGCTCATGGTCCTGTTACTTTGTCGGGCCAGAAAGCTTTATCAGCGGGCTATCATGAAATAAAGCTTTACTATTTCGACAGAAACAATGGTGGCTTCATTGATTTGGAGTTACAGGATAGTGAAGGAAATAATATTGAACTTTCCGGCGAAAGATTGTGGAGTCCGGATAGTTCTAAATAATCATTCAATAAATATCCAGTAGATAGTTTATACTATTAGGTCTCTTAAATTTTTATCAATAAATATTGGGACTTAGTAGTATAGCTGTCTGTGATTCAGTAATCTTGCTAATCATGATGTATAGAGTTAGTAATAGAACATGAAGTATAATTATATTTTGATTTTAAGTATTTGCTTACCGGCAGTATTTATTCTTATAAATATAAGCCTTATTTATAAAATCAGTAAAGACCTTGAATTTAAGTCGGTTAGTATTAAATATCAAAAAGTATCTTCTCAAAGAGAAGAAGTAGGAGTACGTAAAAGTGCTGGACGAGGAGGTACTTTAATATTCTTTACTTCTGAAGAAGGAAATTCTTATCGGAGGCAATATGTAGGAGTTTTATTACAAAGCTTCGCAAATAAAACATTCAATCGTTTGGAGAAAGAGCGTCCTAAAGAAGTTGGATGTTACATACATCCAAATGATCTTTTAACTGTGAAAGGAAGCACTCCTTATTTCTCTTTGAATAACGGAAAAGAAAAAAGTTTTCATATTATCTGGATATATTTAGTTATGTAAAGGATAAATATTCTATCCTATTTATCCTTACCTATTTTGCTTCACTTATGTTTCTATTTTACTTTTATATAAAAAATAATATGAATCACCCGTTAGTTGTAAAAATCTTGATTGTAGATTTAATGCTAATTATATTATATATGTTACTATAATACCGTCACCTCATCCAGGAAAAACCAGGCGTTATACCCGACACCATAGTGCCAGGATGGGCATGTCTTTATTCCTTCAATTTCTACTTTAAGATAACGGGCGTTTACCGGAGCAGAAGATTCACATTTATAACCTACAAATTTGACTTCGGGTGAGCGGTCTTCTTCCTGAATTCTTTCTCCAAAAAGGTGAAAGTTTTGGCCATCGGTAGAGTAGGAATAAGTCACTTTTCTGGGAAGAAGAATCCAAGCCCCTAACTGATGGAGGAAATCACTCTCCACAGAAGAAAATTGTTTTACTTCTCCCATATCAAGTATGAACGAACCGTCACATCCTTCCCAGCCAACCCAGCTTTCCACAAAGGTAGTTCCACCAAATAATTCATCCGTGAGGGCTGTTTCGCCCAGCGCTTTATATCGCTTGGAAGGTTCTTGCAGCCAGGTTACCTTCGCTCCCAGTGCCAGATTCTTTACTCTGCCCGGAAGATAACGATCGACATATAGCTGGCAATATTGGGCTGGTGTATTGTTGCGCTCGTTTAAAGTCGGGATACCGTATTCGGCAGTTCGCTGTTTAAAGGTCGATAATTTGTCTTGAATCATTGTCAGATCATGACCTCCTTCAGCGCGGGCTATTTCAAGTTCGGAATATTGTAAAGGAAGGCGTGTCATGCGAACTCTCCGCAGTAAAGTCGGATCATTTGCCACAGCAGCCTCAGCCTGATTGAATAATTCGTTGTATCGCTTGATGCACTGAGCATTTAACATACCATCTTTATGGGTAACAGGCGAATCGTAGATCCACAAAGGGACTTTACTGGCTAGCAGGCCACCCTCTAATAATTTTTCGTATTGATAGATATAAGGGGCTGCTTCTCCGTAATACCCATCCATAAAGGATCTCATCAGTGAATCTGTATTCAAGTACGGATTCCACATTAATTTACTTACCATAAAAGTACGCATTTCCGCGAAATCTCCTCCTTTGGAACTGGCAATCTGAGAGAAATGCATGGTAGCGTTATGTTCTTTAAAAAGCTGAATGTTCTTTTGCAAAACAGGAAAATTAGGGAAAGGAGCAATGTAATTATCGAAGTTAATGCCGTAGTCCCACACAAAAATATTATGAGTGATAGCCGACCAACCTTTCATGGCTTTCACAAAGTCTTGTCCTGAGGCATTATCTGTTAACGGAACTTCCCTTTTAGCGTCAATACTGCAAAGCATAATGTTGACATTCGGAAGAGGTTTTACATATTTAGGCGGATGCATGGTATAGAGATAGGCAAGAGTAGAAAACTCTTTGTCCGGGAAGCGTTGTGCCAGCTTGTTTAGGAAATGAACAAGGCTGCCCGAGGGGCCTCCTTCGTAGTCGTCTATGGCTTTACATTCCGGGCAACTGCAATTCGTGTGATTCCCGTCGTTTTGGCTGATTGATATCATATTTTTCCCCGGATTGGCCCGGAAGATAGAATCTACTTTCTGAGAAACAATTTCCAATACTTCGGGATTCGTCAGGCACCATTGACTGGCTTTTCCGGGGCGGCGTTCGCCCCTAATGAAAGAATAATATTCGGGGTGAGCATCCCCATATTCGTCAGAAGGTAAAATACGATCAAAAGTATGTACCCATAATCCACCGGCGAATACTTCGGAAGGTTCTTCCAATCGAAACCATAATTTATATACCGGGTCTTCCCGCAATGCATAAGATTGGCTCTGCCGATACCTGAACGCGGGATTCTCTGCCCGGTTTATTTCCGGAATGGAAAGGGTGTTCATCTGGGATAAAGAATATTCATTTGCTCCATAGTAGGAAACACCGAAATAATCTTCTAATAAAGTTACTACACCGTAAATGGTTCCTTTATCTCCACCACTGCTAATATAAAGCGTACCCTTGTTGGTTTGGAGTCGGAATCCGTCTTCTGTAAGTCCGTTGGTGTCTCCTTGACCAATAACGATATCTCCTTTCCGGGGAGGGATGTCTTTGGTAATTTCTATTCTTATTCCGCTTATCCGGTGAATGAAATCCTGCAATAAGTCTGCGGCTTGTTTATCTACTGGGTTATTAGTGTCGGCAATGATGCGTGATGCTGGTTTCCCTTGGTTTACAATTTTAATTTGCGCTTTTCCTGGAAGTGCTATCAACATAGCAATCAGGAGGAGGATGGGGGTAAGAAAAGGCGTTTTCATAAAATGTGGTTTTTTAAGATTGAATTAAAATGATGATAAAGATAACCTTCTTTTTGAAAACAAGAAAGAAACAAGGGAAAGGAAATTGTATTTCGGAGAAGGACATTTAATCCATAATAAAGAGTATTTTAGGAAACAGAAATCCTAATCTCATAGAATACAAAAAAGACTGTCTCAAAAATGATATACTTTTGAGACAATTATAATCTATAAGGTAATTTTTAAGTAAATGGTAAAATTATTCCTTAATCTGGAATTCCATATGTTCGTCGTATAAGAAATATTCTGGTGGAGATTGGACATCAAATCCTTTCCATACATATATTGTTTTCAAGTTAGGATTACCCATGCATCGAAAATCTTTCAAGTTAGGATTGTTGGATATATCCAATGTTGTTAACTCTGTGCCTATGCACCATAACGTTTCCAGGTTTGGGCAATTATTTACATTCAACTTATTCAATGGATTAAAGCAACAGTTGAGTATTCGTAAATTGGGGTTCGGAGACAGATCAAGCTCTGTTATTAAATTAGTTTCAAAATTCAGTTCTTCAATTTTTTTGTTTTGCGAAAGATCCAGTCCTATCAAAAAATTTCTGGGTGCTCGTACTACTCTGAGCTCTTTATTCCCAGAGAAATCTACCTCACCAAACTTTTCCAATTGGTTGGAGAAAACTTCCAGATTTATAAATTTTTCTATTCCTTTAAGTGGCCCGAAGGATTTATCAAAGAGATTTCTGGAGAGATATATTTCTTTCACTTCCAGTAATTCTTCTTCAGAAAGATTAGAGTCCCAGTTTTTATCAAATTTTTGCAAACAAAATTTCCGGAAGGCCGGATCCGGGAAAATATCAATTATACCGGAACCTTGTTGATAGATGGTTAAAGTTATAGATTTATTATCCGCTGTCACCTGAAAGGTAGCTTTCCGGCTTTCGTCAAAATTATGAGTAACCGTAATAAAGAGAGTTTCATCTGACAATCCACTGGTCATATTAAATTTCACCCAGTCTGTTTCGTCTGATTGATCCGGGAGAGGCGTCAGTTTCCATCTCCATTGCGAACGAATAATAACCTGATTGCTCTCTAAGGGTTTCCCATCCGCAGTAAAAGTCAAACTGTCTGTTTTTTCGAAGTATAGCCCTGGATCATCCTCATCGTTGCATGCATGGAAAGTCAGCAGCACCATGCAAAATAATAATAATTTTTTCATAGTTTAGGATTTTATTTTTTTTACTATGAAACAAATTTATAAATAATGAGTAGATATCGCTCAAGCTAAATGTCGGAATTATTGTTATCTTTATTCTATTAGTTTAATAAATCCATTTGTCAACATCTTGAAAGAGAAAAACGATCACCCTTGTGTGAAAAGGCGAGGAGATTCCATACGGATACGACTCCCTTCTATAAAAAGCAAAAAAGAGCCGCAATCTTTTCAACTGCGGCTCTTCCTTTATAATTCGGATAAGATTGACTTCCGTTACGCTTGCGCTTCTTCCGTAGCAGGAATGATGGAAACAAATCTCTTGTCATTTTTACCTCTCTTGAAGCTAACTGTACCATCTACTAAAGCGAAAAGAGTGTGGTCTCTACCCATACCGATGTTAACACCCGGATGGAATTCAGTACCTCTTTGACGAACGATGATGTTACCTGCCTTGCAGACTTCGCCACCAAATATCTTCACGCCTAATCGTTTACTTTCTGATTCGCGGCCGTTCTTGGAACTACCGACACCTTTTTTATGTGCCATTTCTTCTTACTGTTTTTAATTGATTAAGCTAATACTTCTGTAATTGTTAATTCTGTAAACTGCTGACGGTGTCCGTTGCGTTTTCTGTAACCTTTTCTTCTTTTCTTGTGGAAAACGATTACTTTATCACCTTTTACCAAAGCAGTTTCTACTTTGCAAACTACTTTAGCTCCTTCAATAGTAGGGACACCTACGGTAATTGCACCTTCATTGTCTATTAAAAGAACTTTGTCAAACTCTACAGTTGCGCCGTTTTCAGCACCTTGTACGTGGTGAACGAACAACTTCTTGCCAGCTTCAGCTTTAAATTGCTGACCATTAATTTCTACAATTGCATACATCTGTTATTTATTATACAGGTTTCTCCGTCGGGTGGTCTTTAAATTGTATCAAAGATCACTTGGTGAACCCGGTGCGGAATAATCGGGCACAAAATTAGAAGTTTTATTTGGTTTTGGCAAATGTTTTTTGGTTTTTCTTGCTGGGAGATAGTTAATTATACGAATTATCTACCTCTCTTAATATCCAGGGTTTTGTGTCATGTATGGAGCCAATACAATTTCCATAAAAGGGAGAGGCAAAAGGAGGCGAAAAGATTGCTTGATGTTTAAAACTGATTCCGTTAAATTGTTTCTTTTTAAAAAAGCATAATAAGTACCACTTCCTTTCAATTGATTTTGCCAGGTTTCTTTCAAAGTTTGCATGTAATTATCTTTTGTAACTTGCCAGGGTAATCCTTTTGCTGATACTACATTTTGCAAATGGAGTATTGCTTGCATAGACATTCCCAAACGATATTCACATTCTGAAAGACTGAGTAATATTTCTGTGTAAGATATTCCTTGTAAAACTTCGTTCTTTTCAATTGTCTGCGTGAAAATATCAGGATTATTAGTATTTACTTTATAGCTATAGATTAACTCATCACTATTTGAAAATAGAGGGCGTGAAGAAGTTAAAGTATATTTTCCACTTTGAACTATTTTTTCAAAGAAATTCTTGGCTTTCTGATAGTCCTCACTCTGTAAATATATTCGACCTAATAATGCCTTTGGGACGTCACTGGATGGGAAAATCATGGTTGAAGTATTTGTATGAGATTTTATTTTTTCAGTACTTAAGTACTCTGTACAAGAAATTAAATCTTTAGTCAATTGAGTGAAAAGTTCTTTTTCATTCAATTGTTTTGGATAATTTCCTATTCCCCAGCCATATATTCTTTCAAGATAAGGAATATTTCCCCATATAATGGACATCTCGTAGTAGATCATTGCCTGAAGATTGCGTAAAGGCATTATTATTCTTTGATCATTTTCACTTCCTTCTTGCTCTATCAGTTTTAAGGCATTGATGGCCTCATAGCAATATTGATATGACTTTTCCAAATGATAAGAATTAGCAGTTAATGTATGGTTGTAATAAGAACTCCAATTAAGATCATTAGCTTCCCAGCATTGTGAGTAATACCCCTCCATGGTACGCATATATCCTATCGCACGTTGCATAAGGTTAAGGACATCATTTATTGTTTTCTCACCTTTGGCAGTTACTTCGATAATTGGAAATTTTGATTTGTCAGGTTCTTGCATGATAATAAGTCTGCCTGGTCTGTTTCTGTATTTTCCATAAACAGTAAGCTTTGTAGGTAGAATCTTACTATAGGAGGTGGCAGCAATTTCGAGTTCCAAAATCTGATCGTTTTTTATATTTTTGTTTTTTAAAGCGACTTCACCTTCCTCACTATAAACAAAAATATCGGATAATATATCAGGATTAACTTCTGCGTACTCAGGGATTTCGTCTTCTGGATTTACTTCCCATTTCTCAAAGCTTACTGGCACATCAGCTACAATTTTCACGTTATAAATTCCACCAGATGTGGGAACCCAAAGAGTATCTTTCTCAAAAGAAACGATTGTTTTACCAATTCCTTTTTGTAATATAATTAAGGTATCAGATAAATTATTTGCTTTATTTCCAATCAATATTAATCCTTTCCGTCCCGCTAAAGCCTCATTGGGTGCTACATTAAATTCCAGTTTTTGCACCTCCAGTCCACGGGTTTTTATTTTCTGAGATATCCATGAACATGTATCAGGTATTTCAATAATTATGTCAACATTGGCGCTAACTTCTGCTTTAAAGGTATTTTCTTCCCGGGATAGTTCAAACTTTTTAGTAGAAATGATAATTGCATTCTTTTGGGCTTGAGTAATGCGTAAAGTATCTGAAGTCGCTGTATTATTTTTATCATAAAAGATAATTTCAGCTTTTCGGGCGTCATAATCTTCATTTCCTTTAATAGCGAAATATACAGTATGACTTGACATTCCACGAGGAGTAATTTCTTCTTTTATCCAATCTACCTGGGGCATTTTTATTCCATAATCGAAATTACTTTTCAAATCAATTTGAATGGATTGAGCCTGATCACTGATGTTCTTTTCGTTTTCATTTAAAAGAATAATTCCACCCCCTGATTGATATATTTTCACGTACTCAGAAATATTTCCTTCAGTGTCGGTTATAATAATTTCCCCTTCTCTTTTCTCATATTCTTCGTTCTTTTCGATTTTGAATTTAAGAGTATTAGTTGTTAAACCTCGTGTATTCTTTTCTTCTTTAATCCAATTCTCATCGCTCGAAGAGATGGTAACCTGATAGGATATATTTGCTTTTACTTCAACCAAAATAGTCTCACTTTCTTGTCCTACTTCATATCGGTTTGATGTTAGGAGAATTGCATTTTTTTGCTTTTGATTGATCATGATTGTTTTTTTAATATCCCCAGCCTCAATAGTAAGCGCTACTCCACGATCTTCATATCCTTCATTTTCTTCAACTTCAACTTTGACTTCAATTTTCCCAGGTTTTCCAGAGGTAGGATATACATTATACCAGCGGGAACCATTCCGGGTTTCAGCGGTAGTAATCTTCCAATCTTTATTAGTGGAAAAAGTTATAGTTTTACTCTTTTCGGTAGCAGTAAAATGAATTCCTTCGGTGAAAATCATATTATTGTTAGGATCAGGATCAATGGATGTTATTTCTTTGTCATCACTACATGATATAGATAAAAGAGTTAAGCCTACCCCTAATAAATAATACTTGAATGTTTTCATAACTTAGTTTTGAGATTAATTTGTCAAAAGTAAGAATTTATAATAAAAAATGCAATCTATATAATTTTATTATCAAGAGAAGTATATAAATAAACAGAGTAGATTTTTATGAAAATATTAACCCGTAGTGCATTAGTATAATTGGAAAAGAAGTTGTTCATTATCAAATAAATGATTATATTTAAGAGACTACCAATCA
>JAJQFD010000015.1 GCA_021201335.1 Bacteroides sp.
GCATATACTTTTGATAAAGTGTACAATTTATAAATAGCAACTTGAATTAATTACAAAATTATTTGGTTAGATATGAGGTGATTTATTATAAATTTAGGAGTTTATTTAGTCAATGGATTTTTAGTGATAGTTTTTATAAAAACTCTGGGTTTATAGTGAACGGCCAAATAGCAAACTATTAAAAACAGAAGTGCCCCTTAAGTTATTTATCTAACTTTTGGGGCACTTTTGGAATAACATTAAAATAGACAGATATTCTATTCTTTACCTTTCAACCAACTAATTTCATTATTAACGAATCAGCTAAACACATTATTCAAATATTATGAAAGAAAAAGCCTATTATTCATCAAGAATGGGCTTCATTATATTAACATGAATTAGATTAACTTGTATTTCATATTTATTATGAACCATTATATACGCCCCTCCAGCATGAAAAAGAACAGGTTTTTTGCTCTTATATTTAAGGGTTATTTTGGGTATATTCGATGGTTCTATCTTATTTACACCCATTATTGGATCAATTCCAACTTCTATTTGAGAAATTTCTACTTCTACAACTCCCCTTTTACATGACACTTTTGTAGACATCAACATATAATCAAGATCATATTCAATTTCATTATCATCAATTCTTGCATCCCCAGTATCAAAAGTAGAACGTCCAATACCGCCATCCCATTTCATGTAAACAGTTCCACCATAGAAATGATAAAAGCCACTCCATGAATAAGAAATCTCACCTGTGGGACCTGGATCGAAATTAGGAAAAATTGGCTCTGGTTTCCGATTAGGAGTAGTATCTGCATGAGCAACTAATCCATTTTTCTCTAGGGATAATAAGGTTTCCGAATCAATAATCAATTCGTTAGATACTGCTGAATTAAAAACAGTTATGTCATCTTGACTACATGCGACCATAAATAACATAAATAAAATAACTAACAAAGTCATAATATTTTTCATAATGTAGAATTTAGTATTATAACTATCGGGAAAATCCGGTAAAGTTTACATATTCAGTAAGAGTGGTAAAATAAGATGAATTGCTTGGTGTTTTACTAGTGAAAACTTCAAAAGAGAAACTATTTGCCTTATAATTACCCCACAAACCATTATCAACAGCCGCCAATTCATTATTTGACTCATCATTGTTGAAAATTAAATTAAAGCCCGTACCCTGTGTCCATGTAAAATATCCCGCAGCATTATCAATTACACAAAGATGGATATAAAAAGGACTTAATATTCCTGCTTCCTGAGTAGTCATACTCATGCGATGTGTTTTTACATCGTAATTTATTAACACATTAAGCTCCAGTCCTGTCATAATATAACTTTTGTTTGCTTCTTTTTCAACAAATGTTACTTTTTTAGACTTATTATCATATTTGATATTCCATGTACCCAAGAAGTATTTATAATAATCGACAATACTCGATTGAGTTACATCAATCTCTATTACAACCTCACCTGCCTTAATTTTTATTTTTCCCTTACGTGGAGTACCAGTATCATTCTGTGGAGCATTTACTGTTATATCTAACCCGTTTTTACTAGTAGTATACCAGTCACCTTCTGATTCAATTGTCCATGAATTATCAATTTTTTCAATATCCGGATTGATGCTAAAAGTATATACACTTTCGGTGCCATCTAAAGAAATCTTTGATGAGCTAATCAAAGAGGCTTGTGTAAGTGTTACCTTCTTCGTTTTCCAACCAGAGCTAAATGTAAGGAAGGTACTTCGATCTCCAACAGTATTTAATTCAGGTATTATTTTTAGATAACCGTTTTCAATCGATACTTTTACCCAATTGGCTTCAGATGTTACAGATACATTATCGCTATTCGTATAAAGTTCAAATTGAGTCTCCTGAGATAAAGCACTTATCTCATAATTTTCTTCCAAATCAAATATAGTACCCATTTGGTTTATAGCCACACTTTCAGAAATTCCTCCTGCCGTAAATGTAACCGTTGCTACACGAGCTGAAATGCCATCATTAGTTGCTACTTCATATGATACACTGCCTGAACCTGGTGTGCCCAGTTTAAGCCATTCCTGATTGGAAGTTACAGATACTGTTGCACTGGACACAAATATAATAGTTCCACTTCCACCCGGAGCCTGGAATTCAACATCCGAACTAACGATTTTCAGTGTCATAATATCATTATCGTCATCACTACAGCCTATAAAGACCCATATCAATGATATAAAGAGTAAAGGGAATATCTTTTTCATACTATTTAATCTTTAGTTATTTTTCACTAGCTTAACGAGATTTTGGAATCGAACTAGATAACCTTCAGCAGATCCATTTGAAGGCGATGGAGAAGAGAATGCAAAGAACATTATTCCTGTAACATTATATCCTGACCATTTACCATTATCGACAAAAGTTAGTTCTGGTTTGTCAGTATTGTCATCATATATCAGGTCATATCCAGATCCCTCTGTCCAGGTAAGAGTTCCTTCACCAATATCCCATGGGCATAAATACACATAATATTGATCGTAAGTTCCCATATACTGAGATAGCATCGACAACTTTCCCGTTTTTTTACTATATCCAAGCTCAACATTATAGCCTCTGGTACCTATCTTCAATCCTTTTAAAGTTAGGGAGGAACCTTTTTTATTTTCTTCGATGGAGACATTCACTTGAGTATTTCCATTATTATAATAAAGCACCCAATTCCCAATAAATGTTTCGTAAGGAATATAATTATCAGATATTCCGGCTATAAGTTCGATATTAGTAGCCTCCGACAATAACTTCCCCTCTTCCCACCTCAGATTCTGAACCGGAGTACCACCCATCTCTATTTCTTTATATAAATTAATACCTGTGGGAGTATAGCAAAAACCAATAGATTCCCAAACATCTGGATTTGAATTATCAGGCACATACCTAAAAACATTGTTTAATTCATCCAAATCAAATTCTATTTCATTCGGAGCCCCCTTATTCCAGATGAAACTACTGTAGGGGCTTTCGGCTATTTTTTCCTGCACTTGATAAACTCCATCCAGATAAGTAACCCAATCTGTATTTTCATTCAAAGCTCTGAATACAATTTTATTCCCGGTTTTCGTACCCCGGAAAATGATCTCTTCGTCGGTACCGCTAATATATGTAAATTCAAAATCACCATCATAACTTGCACCATTACCATAATCCGGATCAGCAAAATAATGGAAAATATAGTTGTAAGTATCAAAGCTCAATACCGCACTGTTGGAGGTGAGTATGGAATAATGGCTGGTATAGGTAAGGTAATTTGGTTGATTATTTTCCTCCTCACGGGCAATTTCACTGCTTACAGTCACTTCTCCGTTTTCATCGAACTTTGCTAAAACCGCGAAACCTCCATAAGATTGTAATTCTTCCGGATAATATTCTATTACCCATCCGTTTGAGGCAGAAATCAATAGGTCTTTACAAGCTCTTACATTTGCATCCAGTCTTTCAGTAGCAGTTTGGTCAAACAGATCATCCACCTCAGTTGTACAACTGTAGTTAAAAATAAGAAGTACAGATATGCTAATATAATAGATAATGTTTCTCATAATTATACAATTTCAAAGTTAACCCAGTCTATTTCATACACTTCCTCAAATCGGCGTTCCAAGATTCTCTTTAATACATCCAGATCAATTTTCCATGTTTCTAACATGTATTTTTTAACTATATCAACCTTTCTCATGATAATAGCCTCTGCGTCGGCACCTGCTACTGCCATTCTAGCATTCCATTCTTCATCCGAAAGAGTTACATAAAAGGCCAATGTCTCTACAAAGTCTTCGTTTGCTTCACTGGTAGCATAGGCACTGATAAAACCTAACTCTAAAGCATCCTCATCATCTAAGTCATCCCAGGTTGCTTTATAATTTCCTGCGGAAATTTCTTTAAATTCAGTGGGATAATCTTTAGTTTGGTGAAGGATATGTCCGAACTCATGATGAAGGGTATGGAGATAATAATAGTTGATATTATCTTTATCTAAATAGACTACTTTATTTTCTTCTTCATCTATTTCAAGCCAGTCGGCAAGCCAATTGCCGGCATAAAGCGTGATTTTTAATCCGCCTTCGGCCGTACCCAGTGTATAAGTATTATTTGCATTCCATCCTACTGTACCTATGACATGAAATATCCGCGGGGCATACGTGCGTAGGAATGTTAATCCACCCACTTCTACATAAGGTTCCAGCCAAAGGTATTTTACCATTTTGGCTAGTTTTTTACTTTCCACGATATCGGCTGGTACCAAATCATAGGTTAAATCACTCTCAATATCTTCATATTTATATTTAAACTGGATATTATAATCCGCCCGGAAATAAGTATCCAGCCAGCGATCGAATTCGTTTTGTTCGTTAGTGGAGTCTATTACTACACTGGTGGAACTCAAACTATCTTCACTACAAGCACTGAACGTGAATCCAACCAACATTACACTTAAAATAATATATAAAATCTTTCGTTTCATATTAAATTCTTTTTAGGTTAAACTCATCTGGGATTAGGTTGCATACCTGCTGATATAACAAGACCTGGGATTTGAAGAGCAAGGCGCTTGTCATAGGGTTCGATATTAATATCTGTTCCATTTAAATTTACATGCGTATAGGCTATTCCGTATCGTTTTAAATCGAGCAGGCGGGTACCCTCATGGAGAGTAAGAATCCGACGAGCGTGTAAACAGGCATGGATCATGTTTTCCTGCGTACCTGCATTTACCGTAAAACGAGGAGCCATGGGTTTCTTGTATAAGGAACCTGCAGTTTCGTAAAAACCGGTAATAGTAGCTACATCTGCAGCTCGAGCATTACTGGCCACGTAAAAATAGGAAAGATCTGTTGCAGCTTTATCATATTGCTCTAACAGAGTATAAGCTTCCGCCCGGTTTAGCAAGGTTTTCTCGACGGAATACGCCACATTCAAAATATAGGCATATCCAATATTTTCCGCTTCATTGGTGAAAACGAAATATTCCATTTGCTTGGGAAAAATATAACTGGGAATACCACTAGTACTTCCGTAAAATCGTATATATTTAGAAAAAATGAGAGAACCAGCCCCCCAAGTAGGACCTCTACTATCAGTAGTTTCTACTAACAGTTCATAGGTATGTACCGCACGGGAGTCATATGCCATTCTACCGGACATTGAATGAATACCTTGCAAGAGAAGGTTGGCCTGAACTTTTGAATCAACCCAAGCTGAAGTATATTCATCGCCACCAGTCAGACCTTTCCAACTGGAATAATCGCGCATGATACTGGATGGATTTTCGCCAATCGCTGCTGTGGCATGAGTGACAGCTTCCTGGTATTTACCATAAAACAGATAGAACTGGGCTGCAAAAGCATTGGTCGCTGTTCTCGTGAAATGATATTTGGGTTGTTTATAGAGATTGTCGTCAATCAAGGGTAAACCTTCCTCAATATCAGCCGCTATTTTTTCGTATACTTGAGCCACTGTGCCTCGTTCATACTGATTTTCGGCAGTTGTTTCTACTTTAGTAACGTAAGGCACTCCCAGATCTGTTGTACTGGATTGCGGATTGTAGGGCTGGCAAAATATATTGCAGAGTGTAAAGTGTGCATACGCCCGACATATCAGAGCTTCACCTTTCTGTGCGGAAAGATCGAGCGAACTATCAGCAGCTTCTAATTTTTCAATTGATTCCAGTGCCAGATTAGCCGCTGCCACAGCTTTGTAGTTTTGTTCCCATAAATCATGGGGGCTATCAGTGTCGATAGTCGAAAAGGTATGATTGAAAAGGTATGCGTCGCGGCAATTTTCATCATCCCAGGTATAGGCAATTCCCCGGTCAGTCACATTATCCGACATTTGTTCATGCACCAGTATAGGAAGATTCTGTGAATAAGCCGAAATCAAAAGTTTGGTTATCTTTTCGGGAGTATCTATTTCGGTCCGGTTATCAGGCATTTCATCCAGGAAGTCGTTACATGCCGTGAGCAAAATAACACCCGAAAGTAATAGAAAAATATGATGTATTATTTTTTTTCATAATGCAATTAAAATTAGATGTTTATAACCCCATTCTTACTGTAAATGTAATTTGCTTCGCCAATGGAGAAGAAACTCCACCCGCTTGATAATATTCAGGATCTTGTCCATTCAGTGAACTGTGCGCATAGATAAGGAACGGATTGGTTACCTGTATTTTCAATGAAAGATCGCTCAGACTGATTTTTCGCGCCAGTTCCCGGGCAAAATCATACGTCAGGGAAATTTCTTTCATGCGAATAAAATCACCTTTGGCCACCCGCACAGGAGTATAATTGTAAGCACTATATGCTTTTCTTAATGCAGATTCCTGGTAATTATTGATTTCACGTACACTGGCAATTACAGGTACATTGGTCTGGTTTTCGTTGCCTGCCACCATCCAGCGGTTTTTAAATTCATTAGGCATAGCGTCAAAATCATTGTAACGAGCCTTGAAAACCGTATTCAGCCTGATAGAATTACCAAAACCGTATGTCATAAATACATTCAAACGGAATCTTTTATAGGTAAATATATTACCAAATCCTCCGGTATAAACCGGATCAGTGGGCCCTTCATATTTCAATGAATTCAGATCGGCCTCATGGGTGGATTGAAAGTTAATATCCGAGTAGTTGTCTTTTGTGTAAGTTTTATCTCCAATTTTATAGATGGGGAAACCTTCCGAATCCAAACCTTCGAATGGAATGGAAAATAAAGAATAAGGAGCATATCCTTGAAGATTGTATCCGGTGCCGACAATCAAATTCAGAATATTGGCATCTGATTTTAAATCGGTAATTTTATGTTTACTCCAGGAAAATGTCAAGTCCGTTGTCCAGCGGAATTTGTCTATCTCGACATTGCGGGTTGATAAAGTAAACTCCACTCCCTTGGATTTCATATCCGCTATATTAGCATACTTACGGATTTCTCCTCCGGCACCTTGCGTATTCATAATCCCCAGCAAATCATAATTATTTCGGGTATAAAAATCGGTTTCCAGATTAATACGATTATCCAATAACCCAACAGATAATCCCAGATTCAATTCGTGTTTCTTTTCATAAGTCAGCCCGTCATTTCCTAATTTATCAATCATAAGACCTGACTCCCTGTCACCAGCACTGGGACGCCATGCATTATAATTTTTGATAATGGCTACAGAATTCGAAATATAGTCAGGCCCGGCATCAGCAGTTAAGCTGTAAGATGCTTTTACATTCAAATGCGACAGAGTAGGTTTCAGGGATTCAAAAAACTCTTCTTCGTGTACATTCCAGGCTGCGCCCACATTCCAGGTAGGCAGCCAACGTGAACTTGTACTCTTTCCCAATCGGTTGGTTCCTTCGTAACGAATAGTACCATTTAAATTGTATTTACCTTTATAAGAATAGTTAAGCATACCAAAAAAGGCAGCCGTTTTCCGGGTAGTATTGGAAAGTGAGTAATAATTTTTATTATCTTCTACCGTTTTCTTGAAAGCCAGGTAATTATAGAAAGGAATTTCCCCTTCGTCGTATTGCATACCCCAACCCCTGAACCAATCGTTTGTACGTTTCACGGAGGTAATTTCCATACCTCCATAGGCATGCATAATGTGGATATCATTCAACGTTTTGTTCCACGTTAATGAATTACGGACACTGTAACTGCTGGTTTTATATTCACGCTTTTCGTAAATCCCGCCATCGGGAAGGATAGAAACAGGTAATGAATTAATTGCATCCGGATCTTTATACAAATAAGGGTTCTTATCTCTGATCACCGCATCCCCCATTTCACGGTAAGCTCTAGCCTGATTGGAATTATCTCTTATAAAATGTTGATTGGAGGAAGATACATACCGGAAGGAAGCCAATGAGTTGAAATTTAATCCCGGGATAATCGTCCAACTTAATTCACCCTGGAATTTGGCATCAATTACATCCATGCGGATATAATTATTATTGAGTTCTTCAATCACATTAAAAGCGGCATAATTACGTGTGTATGATTCATCAGCAGCCATGGTACGTGAAGTATTCATGCCATAATAGAAAGGATTTATATCGAATTTCCGGCTAACAGTCCCAAATACGTCATCTGTCTCCTGTGTCAATGTACCTGGTGCGAATTGCTTCCGATAACTCGCATTTCCGTGTGCGGTAAAACTCACTTTGTCAGATAACTTATACGATGTATTTGCATTGAATGTATAACGTTTTACCCCACTTTGCTTATACCATCCCGGGTCATCCATAAAACTCAGTGACAAATATGAAGTTGATTTTGCTGTACCTGTACTCATGCTGATTGAATGATTCATCATGATACTGTTGCTGAACAGTTCATCAAACCAATCCGTATTGCGGTATTCTCCTACCCGGAGATAATCATTCATGGCTTTTTCAGTATACGGCAAGCCGAACTGACCGGATGTTTCGTCATATCGGTTAATAAGGGAGTACATTCTACCATATATTCCACTGTGTTGGGCACGTAATGTTTCGGCCAGGTTAAGAAATCCCTTGGATTGCATTTCGCGGAATACACTCATCTGATCCTGGGAATTCATAATATTATATTCAGCGTAGTTAGGCTTTAAGCGGGTGGTGAATTCTCCTGAATAGGATAAACGGGTGGCACCTTCGCGTCCTTTTTTAGTGGTGATAACAATAACCCCGGCCATGGCCTTTGCCCCATAGATGGAAGTGGCGGAACCATCTTTTAAAATATTGAAGCTTTCAATATCTTCGGCATTCAACCCCGCAATAGCAGAACTGATCATGGTAACAGCATCACCGGAAGATAAATCGGTGGGACTTACCTCTGTTACATCTTCTACGATTACACCATCTACTACCCATAAAGGTTTGGAAGTACCAAGAATAGAGGTAGCTCCACGAACCCTGATTTTCGGTGCTGTACCAAATGTAGCAGATACATTCTGTACGGAAACTCCAGCGGCACGACCTTCCAGTGACCGGCTGATATCAGCCATACCACTCAATTTCACATCCTCAGCAGCTAATCGGTTGGATGCTCCGGTAAAAAGACGTTTATCCATCTTTGTCATCCCCGTTACAACAACTTCATCTATCATAACAGATGAAGGTTTCATTTCTATAACCAGTCGCTCTTTGGCTACTACTTCCATTGTTTCATATCCAATAAAAGAGATTACCAGCCGGGAATTCCGCGAAGGAACCCTCAATTTGAAAGTACCGTCCAGTGAGGTCGTAGTTCCGGTTTGTGTGTTTTTAATTTGAATGGTGGCGCCAATAATTGGTTCGCCTAATTCATCTTTGACCAAACCATTAACATCAATGCTTTGCGCGCTTATTATATTGACTAACATAATAAACGTGACAAGGAGTAAACTTCTTTTCATAGGCTAACATTATTAATTTAAAAATGGATAATTTAGATCTTACTTGGGGTATTGTTTATCAGTATTATATAAAAAATCTTATTGAAGGCTATCAATTTGTTTTCGATATTTAATTTATCTCCTCAGTTCAGATTTTATAATAGTCTCCGATTATTATTAAAAAACTGTTTCATATTCACTCTCTTTTTTTTATTTATATCTTGATTACACCTGCATAAAGTTTTGACTGTATGATTCTGCAAATTCGAAAATATTGTTTATATAATTATCATATATATAATGATAATATAATTCAATTCTTATACTTTCTTTTAATTGCAAATATATGTTTTTATTTTTATAATTTATATATTATCTATTAATTTAATTTAATTTTTAAAAACCAATTTGGAGTTTTTTATAAATAAACACCGTTATAAGCCTTATCGCTTTGCTTCGCTGTTATGGGAAATTTGAGTTGTTTTGATTTGTTAAGTAATTATATTCTGCAGGTCAGCAAAAAAATAATATATAATTTCATTATAAATTTTAGAAAAAAATCAAAGATGTATTGATATTTTATTGATAGGATTCATATCTGTTTTTCCTATTTCAGAATTTTTCCCGATAAATATTATTTTATTTACTTTTACTTTATAAAATCCATCTTTATAAGGTTGAATAATTCCGGATACTAATAATATTCTCCTCCAAGATTCTTTCTTAAGAAAATAGCTTCTGCGAAATGTCTTTCTGTGTAGTACCTGATAATATAATATGTTTTATGCAAAACTTCTGTAAAACGACAAACCTTTTTGTTCCTTGATCTGTAATTTCTTTAAACCATAAAACAATTAACTTATGAATAGAGACAAACAAATAATCAAAAACATTGAGAACAAAAAATTCCAGGCACAGGAAGAGTATGCTAAAAACAAGGCTTTGCTTTCCGAATCCAGAATTCAGGAAAAGGTTGATTATATCCGGCCTGCTGAGCAGCGTCCGGAAAATCAGCAGGAGAAAGTTGAGGATGCCAAAGATGAAGTATCTAAATAAAGAAGACAAAAAGAGAGTTTGTCAAAAGTGACGTCTCTTTCCTATTTGGTTACGATCTGTAAGCAATCACCCCTGCAGGGGTGATGCACATTTTAACCCTGTCCGGGTAATTTCTTATGATTGTAACTAACTCAAAGAACGACTGGGCTTTTGACACATTTATTTTTTTGGGAAAAGCTATCTATCCCAGTACCAAATCAATTGTTTTCATATTGCGTATTGATACCAGCATCCTTTCCGTAAGCCACTACCCAAAAGCTTGGTGGAAAGATCTTCGATAAATCAATTGAATGTAAGTTGTTAGAAAAAATTACGGATATAATATTGGTGTATCTCCCACCATCATGCATCTATAAGCCACAGTTCCCTGGCTTATATGGTTCTTATTGGTGTATTGAAAAATCGTAGTAACCGGAATAAAAAAACCGGTAGGAATTTTCCCACCGGTTTTTATATATAAATGTAGAGGTTTTTTATGCACCAAAGTCATCAAACATAAGCATGTTGCGTGGAACTCCTAAGTCATACAACATTTTCTCAACAGCTTTTGCCATCGGACCAGGACCACACATGTAATATTCAATATCTTCCGGAGCATCGTGATTTTTGAGGTAATTCTCATAAATCACATTGTGGATAAATCCAACAGGTCCTGTCCAGTTATCTTCTGGTAGAGGATCACTTAATGCAATGTGGAAAGAGAAATTAGGAAATTTTTCTTCTAATTCACGGAAATCCTGCTCATAGAAAATTTCATTCTTAGAACGCGCTCCATACCAATAAGATATTTTACGATTAGTAATCTGCAAAGTTTTCAATAGATGCAAAATATGCGAACGTAACGGAGCCATACCGGCGCCACCACCAATATAAAGCATTTCACGATCTGAATTTAAAATCGGGTGGAACTCACCAAACGGACCTGAAACCATTACTTTGTCACCTGGTTTTAATGAGAAGATATAAGAAGAACAAATACCCGGCGGTACCTTCATAAACCCACCAGTGGCTCTGTCAAACGGAGGAGTGGCGATACGTACATTCAACATGACGATATCTCCTTCAGCCGGATAGTTGGCCATGGAATAAGCACGCATCGTTTCCTCGTCATTCTTGGCAGTCAGATCCCACATTTTGAATTTATCCCAGTCGGAACGGAAACGTTCTTCCACATCAAAATCAGCGAATTTAATGTCATATTTTGGTACATCAATCTGGATATATCCACCTGATGTAAAGTTCAGATGTTCACCTTCCGGCAATTTCACTACAAATTCTTTAATGTAGGTAGCAACATTGTTATTGGATATCACTTCACATTCCCACTTCTTCACACCTAATACGGATTCGGGAATGCGGATTTCCATATCCTGCTTAACTTTCACCTGACAGCCCAACCGCCAATGTGCCTGTTGCTCTTTACGGGTAAAATGTCCTTTTTCTGTTGGAAGGATTTCGCCACCACCACTGTCGACCTGACAGCGGCACTGAGCGCAAGTACCACCACCACCACAGGCAGAAGGTAAGAAGATTTTGTTAGTGGCTAATGTCATAAGCAAATTGGAGCCGCTTTCTACTTCCACTTCTTTTTCTCCATTGATGGTAATCTTCACCGGCCCGGAAGGGGAAAGGTATCTTTTGGCTACCAAAAGGATAATGACGAGCAAAAGGATTACTGCCAGAAAGACTCCTACACTCGTTAATATTAAAGATGTCATTTTCTTTTCGTCTTTTAAATTATATTTTCAATCCAGAGAAACACATAAAGGCAATAGCCATCAGACCTACGGTGATAAATGTAATACCCAATCCTTTGAGAGGACCCGGAACATCAGAGTAAGCCATCTTTTCGCGGATAGCAGCCAGACCAACAATGGCCAGCAACCAGCCAACACCCGATCCAAAAGCATACGTAGCAGCTTCACCTACATTTACGAACTGTCTTTGTTGCATAAACAAAGAACCACCCATAATGGCACAGTTTACAGCGATCAATGGTAAGAAAATACCTAATGATGCATAAAGAGAAGGACTGAATTTCTCAATAGCCATTTCAACCAACTGTACAATACCCGCAATAACTGCAATGAAAAGAATAAAGCTTAGAAAGCTCAAATCCACACCTTCTACTAATGCATCTGCCTTTAAAACATAGTTCTCCAACAAATAATTTACAGGTAATGTTACTAGGAGTACAAATATTACAGCAACACCTAACCCCAATGCTGTCTTAACATTCTTCGATACCGCCAGGTATGAACACATACCTAAAAAGTAAGCAAAGATCATATTGTCGACAAAGATCGACTTGACAAATAAACTTAAATAATCATTCATTTCTATATTCGATTTTTAAGGGGTTTCACTTCTCTTGCAGTTCTTTGGTATGAGCTCTCTGTACCCAGATGTAACAAGCACAAATAATCAAAGCCATAGGCGGCATCAGCATCAAACCGTTATTCATATATCCCATTTCATAAAATGAAGCTGGAATAATCTGGAATCCTAAAAGCGCACCAGAGCCTAGAAACTCACGAAAGAAACCTACTACAATCAAAATAATAGCATAACCAACACCATTACCCAAACCATCCAGGAAAGATTCCCATGGACCGTTAGCCATTGCAAAAGCTTCGAGGCGCCCCATCAAGATACAATTGGTAATAATTAGCCCTACATATACAGAGAGTTGTACACTTACATCGTACGCAAAAGCTTTTAAAACTTCACTAACAATAGTTACCAAAGCCGCTACTACTACCAACTGAACGATGATACGAATACGATTAGGTATAGTATTACGAAGTAATGAGATAATCACATTGGCAAATGCCAAAATTACCGTTACAGAAAGCCCCATCACAATAGCGGGTTCCAGTTTTGCCGTTACGGCCAATGCCGAGCATATACCAAGTACCTGAACTGTTACCGGGTTATTTATGTTAAGTGGGCCAGAGAATACTTCTTTATTCTTTTTAGAAAACAATTGACTCATTTCTTTCGCCTCCTTATTTTTTAGTTAAAAACTCATTGTATTGACTCAGACAATCTTTCAACATTGCTTCTACAGCCACCGAAGTAATAGTACCTCCTGAGATACCGTCTACATAATCTTGTCCGGTAGCAGTTCTTCCAGGTTTTACAACAGCAATGGAAACCAAATTCCCATCCTTCATAATTTCTTTGCCAATGAAAGGAGCCTGGAATTTTTCTGTTGTGATTTCAGCACCTAACCCGGGAGTTTCTCCGGCATGCGAAAAATAAGTACCATAAATGGTATTCTTATTATCATTCAAGGCAACATATCCCCAAATAGGGCCCCATAAACCTTGTCCATAGAGTGGAATAATGTATTTGGTTTCACCATTTACATTTGCTAAATAGACAGTCAGCTTGCGATCTTCGAGCTTCTTTGAAAGTTCCACTTTTTCCACAACATTGAAACCACCTTCCTCAGCAATAACTTCACCTTTAGAGTTAATAATCATATCTTTCTGAACATATTGATTATATAATGCTTCGGCATCCTGACCGTCTGTATTAATATTCAATGAGCTCAGTATTTGTTTCATTTTATCAAGTTCAACATTCTTATTCTGGATATCCTTTAAAGAATAAGAAGTAAAGGCCAGTACAAATGCTACGATAACAACCATTACCGAAGCATAAATGATAGTATAAGTATTACTATTAGTATTCATATTCTTCGGTTTTAATTATTAGACTTAATAGCACGTTTTTCTCTACGTGTGATATTGCTTTGCACCACATAATAATCAATTAATGGAGCAAAAATGTTCATCAATAGGATGGCTAGCATCATACCCTCAGGATAACCCGGATTCAGCACGCGAATCACAATCGCCATTACCCCGATCAAGAATCCATAAATATATTTACCAGTTTCCGTACGGGAAGCAGTAACAGGATCAGTAGCCATAAACACAGCTCCAAAACAAAAACCTCCTAATACAAGATGTTCCCACCAGGGCATGTGTGCCATGGCTGTTTCAGGGCCGAACATATTAAAAATAATTCCCATAAAAGCCCCGCCGAAGAATACAGAGAACATAATTTTCCAGCTAGCTACTCCGGTGATAAGCAATAAGGCTGCTCCCAATAGAATAGCGATCACACTGGTTTCACCAATAGAACCCGGCATTAATCCGGTGATCATATCCCATGAAAAAGGAGCATACCCTGTAGCATCCAGTGCAGTGGAAGCCTCACCAAGTGTTGTTGCAGCCGTAAGTCCGTCTACTGTTTTTCCTATACCCAAGATACTTTCTTTTGCTACCCATACTGCGTCACCAGACATCATGGTTGGATAAGCAAAAAATAAGAAAGCACGGGTAACCAATGCTACATTAAAAACATTCATACCTGTACCACCAAACACTTCTTTTGCGAATATTACCGAGAAAGCAGTAGCTACCGCAATAATCCATAGCGGGCAGCCAATCGGCACAATTAAAGGAATCAATATACCGGAAACCAGAAAACCTTCCTGAATTTCTTCATTCTTCCATTGAGCCACCACGAACTCAATACCAAGTCCTACAACATATGAAACTATAATTTTAGGCAAAACTGCCAGAAAACCATAACCAAACATTTCCCAGAATCCACCTATAGCTCCTGTATGTGTAAAATGTTGATATCCTACATTGTACATACCAAATAACATACATGGTATTAACGCAATCACCACAATAGACATGATACGTTTACTATCTACCACGTCATGAATATGAGTTCCAGATTTCGATGTTGTATTCGGAACAAACAAAAATGTTTCAAATCCGTCGAATACAGAGTGAAATGCGTGGAGCTTGCCTCCCTTTTCAAAGTTTGGCTTTATCTTATCTAGATATTTTCTTAACGCTTTCATTTAAGTATATAAGTTTTTTAGTTTATAAGTTTTTATTCAATCAAAAACTTAACTCATTTCTGCACGCAAGTTATCCAGCCCTACACGAACAATCTTTTGTAGTTCTTGTTTGGATGAACAAACAAATTCACACAGAGCAAAATCCTCCGGAGCCACTTCATAAATACCCAGTTGCTCCATCCGATCAATATCACCGGTGATAATCGCTTTAATCAGATATTCGGGTAAAATATCCATAGGCAAAACACGATCATATTCATTTGACATAATCATATTCCGTTTACCTCCTTTAATACGGGCATCAATCGTATACTCCCGTTTTTTGAAAGCATCTAGTATCCAGCTAAAATAAGAATGATTCACACTGAATTGGTTGAAGCGAGGCATGATAAAGCCTAGAAATTCATGTACCTCACTACCGTCTGGTATCACTGTTAGTTCACTATCGAAAGCTCCCAGATATCCATCAGGCAAAATACGCTTACCTGTCAATACATTACCACTGATATAACGTAACGTTTTATCTTTTATAACATTTCCAGCAAAAACATTTGTTATGGATGCACCAGCAATTAATTTGCAATAAGCTGGTTTTAACACCTCAGAGCCGGTTACAGCAACCGTACGAGTAAAGTCCACATAACCGTTATTAAAAAGTCTTCCAATTAGGATTACATCTTCAGCTCCTACCGTCCATACGACTTCACCTTTACTAATAGGTGCAATGTGATGTATTTGTATGCCTACATTGCCGGCAGGATGCGGACCTTCAAACGCAGTAATTGTCACATGTTTGGCTTGAGTTAAAGCGGTAGCCTTTTGGTTCTTATTAATACCAAGATAAGTCTTAGCCATTTTTGCCAATGCATCCAATCCGGTCTGGAAATTAGTTTCTTCGCCCCTCAACTGATATTCAAAATCAGGAGCTAATGGTTTACTATCAAAGCCGGAAACAAAAATAGCTCTTGGAGTATTTTCCGGATTTGCTATCACGTCATAGGGACGTTGCTTAATAAACGCGAATAATCCTGATTCACAGAGAATCGACTTTATCTCTTCTGCAGAAAGAGAGGAAACTTGTTTTATACCAATCTCTACTTTTTCCTGTTTTGCATCAGCCTGTACGGTAATTGCCATTACCTTACGCCTCTCTCCGCGAATAACACCTGTTACAATACCACTTACAGGTGACACAAAATTTACTTCCGGGTGATTCTTGTCGACAAACAAGGGTGCACCAGCCAAAACATGTTCCTGCTCCTTCACAACCACCTTCGGAGTCACCCCCGGAAAGTCATCCGGAACAAGTGCGTATGTATCCGGAGTTTTCACCGAAAACATCTCCTGTGCAGCTTTGCCTTTCAGGCTAATGTCAAGACCTCTACATAACTTTATTACATTTGCCATGCTACAATTAATAATAGGGTTTTATAATTTGCCCGCAAAAATAATAAATAATAATGTGAAACAACAGGAATTAAGGAAATATTTCTTTAATTAAAATATTCTCTTAAAAAACTTTTCATTTCTTTTTGTATGACAGATTACAAACAGATTATTTCATATAAAATAATTCTATTCTAAATCTTTTAAAAACATTTTATATCAAATATACACTTACAACATTTTTTAATCAAATCCAAACAAAACAAAACAGACTGTCAAGTGTTTATAATTACGAATGAAGAAATACCTAAACTAGTAATTATAAAAAAACTTATTCATTATGGGATTATTATGGTCAATTATTATCGGTGTTGTGGCGGGAGCCATTGCCGGATGGTTAATGAAAGGACGTGGGTTCGGCTTTTTAGTTAATCTCCTGGTCGGTTTGGTTGGTAGTGTTTTAGGAGGCTGGATTTATGGATTATTCGGAGTAGACGCAGACCGTGGTGTATGGGGAACATTACTCATGTCAGTAATCGGTGCTGTCGTACTTTTATGGATAGTATCATTATTTAATAGAAAATAATTTTAAAACGATTTAATTATGAACAAAGTATTAATTGGAGCTACCCTGGGCACAGCTATAGGGTATCTTGTGAGAAAAATGCAAGAAGAAAAACAATTCGAGAAAGCAGCCGATGCAATTGCCGACTGGGCTGCAAAAGCAAAAAAAAGGCCAAGGATGCCGTAGATATGGCTGGAAACGAAGCTGGATATATGAAAGATAAGGCTGAGTATGCTTTTGAAAAAGGCAAAGCTAAAGTAGCAAAGGCTGAAAATAAAGCTCAGGAAAAAATGGAAACTTTTTAAACAAGATGTTTAAAATAGCTTTAAGAAAAGGTATGAATCTCATTAATAGGATATTCATACCTTTTTTACTATAATACCAGTTCCTCAAACAAGTTAGTTAACGTTGCATCCAGATCGAATGAAAAGCCAGAATGTGGGCGGGAGGTTTGTAAACTTGTGCTCCTGACAGCTGTTAACCAGCGAAATCTTTCCGGTACGTCCATTAAAGCTATCGGACCTCCTTCAATTTCACCCAAGCAAATCCGATTAAATTCCTTCAACGCAATTTCTAAAGATGTAATTTCCAGTTCAGTGGAAAATAGATTAATCTTTTCCTTGTGAAGGAAATAAATTGCTTTAAGATAATTACACCCTTTCGAAAAGACAATTACACCTACATTTATAAACTCTTCCCGTTCAACTTTGGGGAGAAACCGAATCACTGCATATTCATATAAGTGTCTTTCTGGCATTGTACGCTTCATTTAGAAATATTTCGGAGTTATTGATCCTTTCTTTAAAAAATTGTATATATACCTCTCGCTTCTCTTGAATCGTCTCTGTACTTCCCTCCCATTCCAGCCAACAATCAGGTACCGTTTCAACAATTTCTTCTATTTTATCAGGAGTTAGTAAAACCTTCAATTTTTTATCTGCTTCATATAATTGACTGGCAAAAGGTAATAAAACATGGTCCTTTATTTGCGTGAATGGACTTAATGCATGTTTTTGCCAGTTTACCCATGAATAATGAAAATAAAGAGAAGCTCCCTGATCTATTAACCATAATTCTTTATGCCATACCAACATATTTGTATTTTTAATGGTACGATCAATATTAGTAAGTAATGCATCCATCCACACAATTCCTGAAGCTGTTTCCGGATCTACTTGATTGACTACAGGGTCAAAATTTAGGGCACCCGACAAAAAATGCAACCCCAGATTAAGGCCCTCACTCCACTTTAATAAATCTTGTATCTCTTCATCCCCTTCTGTTCGGCCAAATGCTTCATCCAGATTCAGAAAAACAATTTCCGGTACTCGAAAGCCCAGTATTCTGGCTATTTCTCCTCCGATAAATTCAGCTATTAAAGCTTTCGTGCCATGACCCGCACCCCGAAACTTAACCACGTATTTAAATCCGTCATCTGCTTCAGCCAAAGCAGGCAGCGAACCTCCTTCACGTAAAGGCATAATGTATCGACTCACATTTTCCGTACGAATATCCATTTGTACTAATTTTATATGTAAAATTTAATCAGGTTTTAAGTCTGTAAAGATAATATTCTTTTTCAGATCAACTTTGCGAAAATCAAAACAAAAAATTCAGTCGACTCATTATTTATATTATCTTCGCAGGAAATCTAATTTAAACCTTTAACTCATTTTAAAATGAAGAAAATAGTCACGTTTACTTTAACACTATTATTTATGTGGTCGATTTCCTCCTGTGAAAATGCAGAGACCTTTGTTCAAAAGCCTTACAATGAAGGAATTAATGTTACTCCAAAACCTTTGGAACTCACAAAAAAAGAAGAAATCTTCAAGTTATCAAACAAAGTCCTTTTTGTTTCTCCCAATGAAGACGTAGACAAAGTGGCTGCTTATTTTGCAGCCAAGATGAAAAATTCCACAGGATATACTCTCAAAACCCAGCGAGAAACTCCTTCTTCGAATTTTATTCAACTGGCTCTTGTGTCTGATGTTCCGGTCAATGAAGAAGGTTATTTATTGGATGTTACTTCAAAGGGTATTAAAATCCAGGCAAAAACACCTCATGGCTTATTTTATGGAATGCAAACCATGATGCAATTATTACCTGCTGAGATAGAAAGCAGTACCATCGTTAAGAATATCGAATGGAAAATCCCAGCGGTAACTATTAAAGATGAACCTCGTTTTAAATACCGCGGAATGCATTTGGATGTTTGTCGTCATTTTACCAGTATAGATTTTATCAAAAAGCAGCTTGACCTGCTTTCAATGTTTAAGATTAATACATTCCATTGGCATTTGACCGAGGATCAGGGGTGGCGTATTGAAATTAAAAAATATCCGGAACTGACAACCAAAGGTGCGCAGCGTATAGAAGGAGAAGGAAATACGTATGGTCCATACTTTTATACACAAGAACAAGTAAAGGAAGTCGTTGCTTATGCAAAAGAACGCTTTATAGAAGTTATTCCGGAAGTTGAGCTTCCGGGCCACGCGGTGGCAGCCATTCATGCTTATCCTAATTTATCTTGTACCGGAGAGGAGATTCCGGTTAGAAATATCTGGGGAGTATCCAATGATGTTTTTTGTGCCGGAAACGAGGAAGTCTTTGAATTCCTTGAAAACGTAATAGCCGAAGTTATTCCATTATTCGAAAGTGATTATTTCCATATTGGTGGCGATGAAGCTCCTAAAATCCGTTGGAAAGCTTGTCCTAAATGCCAGGCCCGGATTAAATCTCTAGGGCTCAAAGGAGATAAAGAACACTCGGCTGAAGAAAGACTACAAAGCTACTTCGTACAACGAATTGAGAAGTTCCTGTTAACACATAATAAAAAAATGATTGGGTGGGATGAGATCCTAGAAGGCGGTCTTGCTCCTACTGCAACTGTTATGAGTTGGCGTGGAGAAGAAGGTGGAATTGATGCTGCCAATATGGGACATGATGTTATTATGACACCAGGTCCATGGCTTTATCTGGATAAATACCAGGGAGATTCCAGACTATCTGCTGTTACTATAGGGGGTCTGTTGCCTCTGGAAAAAGTATATAATTATGATCCGATTCCAGAAAAAATCGCGTCTGACAAAGTTCATCACATATTAGGTGCTCAGGGAAATATGTGGAATGAATATAATTATACGGAAGAAGATATGGAATATGATATCTATCCACGTATTATTGCTTTGGCAGAACTAAGCTGGACACCAAAAGAGAAAAAGGAATATAAGGATTTTGAACGTCGTATTGACAATCAACGTGTTCGTCTGGATATGTATAATGTAAACTATTACATACCTATGCCAGAACAAGCTGGAGAAGCTCCGTCCTGTAATTTTGTGGCTTTCACAGAACAAACAACCATTGGATTTAAATCTTCCGAACCTGTTAAAATGGTATTTACGACTGATGGAAGTGAGCCGAATTTAAATTCAACCGTCTATAAAGATCCCATTACTTTTACTGAAAATACCACTCTAAAAATACGTTCGGTATTGCTTTCTGGTAAAGTGGGACCTACCCGTACGATTACTTTTGATAAACAAACTTATGCACCGGCTTCTGAGAAACCTTCCGGAACTATAAATCTGACTGCCGAATATTACAAAGGTGGAGCTTTGTCCGTTGAAGATCTGAAAGGAAGAAAACCGGATAATGTCGTTAATAATCCTCCTTACCCGTTTGATAAATATAGAATGAAAGATTATTACGAGGTTTATCCTAAAGACTTCTGGTCAACCCGCATCAAAGGGTATTTAAATATACCAGAAGATGGAATTTACTATTTCCATACGGATTGTGAACTATGGATTGATGGACAATTGTTTATTTCCAATGAAAAAGGATACGAAGGAAAAGCCAGAAGATTCTCTCGCCACGATAAATCAATCGCTTTGGCTAAAGGATATCATCCTATTGAGTTTGTACAATTAGGAGCTATTTTTGGTGGATGGCCTACCCAATGGGAATCAGCTTTTGTTTCCATGCGAAAAGAAGGAGAAGATAAATTCAAATTCCTGAAACCCGAGAATTTTAAGTGATCATTTTTACCATCAACAAAATAAGAGAGCGGTTATACAAAATCGCTCTCTTATTTTATAGAGGAGGCTCTACGTAAATGATGTAAACATTTTTTCTTTCCCCATATTTAAGAGGTGCTTAGGTATACACCTTTACCCCCTTTAGTTATATACCTTGACTACCTTTACCTATATACCTTGAGGTTCATTAGTTGTATACCTTTATAAGTGATTGTATATCAGTATATTAAAAGGCGCATTTGTAAAACTCAATTAAGCAATTTGTAAAATATATTCCATATTCCTTGAAATATCTCATGATAAAGATAAACACAAGGTTGATAAAGAAAGGTCGTATCCTTCATGAGAATTTCAAATTATATATTCCTGAAGAGAATAAAGAACAATGTATCAAAATGACAAAGGATTCCTTCTCCGTTTTATCTGCTAGTATTCATCTTTTATACGTGTCATTCATTCAAATAAATGTTACTTACCTCTTTTGAGTACAAATACCCCTACCCTACGTCTCCTCATTATAAAATGATTTCATAAATAACAATGAAGACGCTTAAACTACTACTACTAACCTCCACTTTGGCTGTGGGGGCCTATGCCCAGACAAATGGACTCACGGATATGAGCCAAAGTAAATTTCCAAAAATGGCTAATACAGAACTCGGCTCTGTGCGATGGACCAATGGTTTCTGGGGCGATCGCTTCTCTGTTTTTGAGAAAACAACCATCCTTAGCATGTGGAATACCTGGAATACTCCCGAAGTATCTCACGGCTTCCGTAACTTCGAAATAGCAGCTGGTGTATGTCCGGGCGAGCACTGGGGCCCTCCTTTCCACGATGGGGATGTTTATAAATGGTTGGAAGGAGTAGCAGCAGTATATGCTGTCGACGAAGATCCCAAACTGGACGAATTGATGGATCATGTTATCTCTCACATAGCCAAAGCCCAACGCGAAGACGGTTACATTCACACACCGGTTATTATTGAAGAACGAAACAAAGGAATAGATACACATAAAAAAGACCATACTGTAATAGGAACCAAAGTTGGAGGAGAAGATGAAAAAGGAGCCTTCGCTAACCGGCTAAACTTTGAAACATATAACTTAGGTCACTTAATGATGGCGGCAATCGTTCATAATCGTGCTACCGGAA
Organism: Bacteroides sp.; assembly: GCA_021201335.1. Lineage (GTDB taxonomy): Bacteria > Bacteroidota > Bacteroidia > Bacteroidales > Bacteroidaceae > Bacteroides. Next base: position 22,479 of record JAJQFD010000015.1, read on the forward strand.
AAAGAACATTGCTGGATGTTGCCATCAAAGCAACCGATTTTCTTTGCCACTTTTATGAAACAGCATCGGCCGAACTGGCACGAAATGCTATATGTCCCTCACATTATATGGGTGTGGTTGAAATGTACCGTATAACTCGTAATCCACGCTATCTCGAATTATCGAAAAACTTGATTGATATCCGTGGTATGGTTGAAAATGGAACAGACGATAACCAGGATCGTATTCCTTTCCGCCAACAAAAAGTAGCCATGGGACATGCTGTTCGCGCGAATTATCTTTATGCAGGAGTAGCAGATGTATATGCCGAAACAGGTGAAGATTTGCTGATGGAAAACCTGAAAAGCATCTGGAAAGATATAGTAACCCGTAAAATGTATATTACCGGTGCATGTGGTGCGCTTTATGATGGAACATCTCCTGATGCAACCTGCTATGAACCAGATAGCATACAGAAAGTACACCAGAGCTACGGACGTCCTTATCAATTACCTAACAGTACCGCCCATAATGAAACCTGCGCTAATATAGGAAATATGCTTTTTAACTGGCGTATGCTTCAGACAAGTGGTGAAGCTAAATATGCTGGACTGGTTGAAAATTGCTATTACAATAGTATTTTGAGCGGAATTAGTTTGGATGGTAAAAAGTATTTCTATACAAATCCATTACGGATCAGTGCAGATCTTCCTTATACATTACGTTGGCCTAAAGAACGTACCGAATATATCAGTTGTTTCTGTTGTCCTCCAAATACAGTTCGCACTCTTTGTGAAACTCAGAATTATGCCTACTCTATCAGTGAAAAAGGAATCTGGTGCAATATGTATGGGGGTAGCGAACTGAATGGTCAACTTACAAACGGGGAAAAAATAAAACTCGTTCAAACAACAGATTATCCCTGGGATGGGAATGTACAATTAACGATAGAAATGGCTCCTAAGAAGAAACCATTCTCAGTATATATGCGTATACCAGAATGGTGTGAAAAGGCTACCTTGAGTGTAAATGGTGAACAGATATCTGCAAATATAACTCCTGATACGTATGTGGAAGTAAATCGCATCTGGAAGAAAGGGGATAAAGTGGAATTGGTAATGCCAATGGAAGCTGTATTAATGGAATCACACCCGCTGGTAGAAGAAACCCGCAACCAGATAGCCGTAAAACGTGGACCACTAGTATATTGTCTAGAAAACATAGATATCGAAGGGGGCAACCGGATTGACAATGTATTGATTCCAACAAATATTAAACTGACCCCTAAGAAAATTACCATCGAAGGAAGCCCGATCGTAGTACTGGAAGGTGTTGCAAAACTGGCTGAAAATAATTCCTGGGGCGGGACATTATATCGCCCTGTCTCACAAGCAGATGAAACTGTAAATATTCGTCTGATTCCATACTATGCATGGGGAAATAGAGGGAAAACTGAAATGACAGTTTGGTTACCTCTGGCAAGGTAACATCCGAGTTCTCCATTTAGATGGGCAATGAATCCTATAGGGGTGTCTTACCCACCACTCTTATCAATGATAAGCAATCTCTCTTGTCGTCGCTTGAAAGCCGATGGCAGGAGAGAAAAACATATATTAAATCAAACACATGGAACATAAAAAAGGAAGTTTAAAAAGTACAATCGTTGTCTCACTTACCAATTATCTGGATGCAGGTGCGATTGTAGCCGGCGCAAGCGGATTGATGCTTTGGCAAAATTACCTCGGACTTACCGAAGGAAATCTTGGTTGGCTCAATGCCATTAGTGCTAACTGCTTCGGCGCAGCTATCGGCGCAATTATCGGCGGCTTTCTTGCTGATAAATACGGTCGGAAAACTATTTATACCTACAATATGCTTGTGTATATGTTAGGTATTGCCTTTATTATGTTTTCGGTCAATTTCCCGATGCTTTTACTCGGATTTTTGATTACAGGTATTTCAGTTGGAGCAGGTGTTCCTGCTTCGTGGACTTATATTTCTGAAAATTCAGAAGTGGGTAATCGGGGACGAAATATCGGTATTTCACAGTTTGCATGGGGAGTAGGCCCAGCTGTCATTCTGATCTTAGGAATGCTGCTTGCTCCTGGTAAAGATGCCGAATCTACAGGAGTTTTGTTTGGACTTGTTCGAAAAGTCGCTGTCTTATTTTTAAGCAATGATGCCAGTGTAGCAGCGGTCAATGTATTCAGTAGTCGCATTATTTTCGGCTCGCTGTTTATCGTAGCATTTATTGCATGGCTCCTACAACGGAGACTCGACGAGTCGAAAGAGTGGGAAGAAGCTAAGTTGGCACAGGGTAAAGAAAAGCAACCAAGTGTTTTCGCATCATTTGGCTCGCTTTTTACCAATAAGGTAAATGTTCAAACCATTCTTTTTCTGGCAGGCATTTACCTCACATGGAATTTTGTTGCAAGTGTGATGGGATTTTTTCAGCCGCATATTTACGAAACGGCAGGTGGACTTTCGAATGGACAGGCCAATATGTTGTCAGCAATACAATGGTTGGTCATCGTAGCTGTAACTTATTTTGGTTTTGCTATGTTAGTTAATAAGGTAAACCAACGTTGGCTCTATTTCTTTGGTACGGGAATAGGCATCGTGGCCTGGTTGATTCTCGTTTTTGTAGGTATAAAAGATCATGCTGCTTTGTGGATTTTCACTATTCTATGGGGTATCCAGGGAGGAATAAGTGTGCAGGCATTTTACGCACTTTGGGCATCGGAACTCTTTCCAGCCAAGTATCGTGCTGCTGCACAGGGAGTGATGTTCTTTATTGTAAGAGGTGCTTCGGCCATCTGGGGATTGGCATTTGTTTATATCTATGGTAGAAACGGAGAAGGGTTTTACCTTGCGGCTTACATCATGATTGGATTACTGCTCATTGCCTTGTTAATAGGAACAATTTGGACACCACAAACCCGTGGGAAAACATTGGAGCAAATAACCAAAGAAAGATACGGAGATGAAATTTAAAAACAATACTCCTACCTGGATATGGTATCCAGGGGATTATGAAATATGGTTGGGCAATGAAATGAACAACCGCCGTACCGAACGCGGGGCATTTTTCCCTCCTTTCTGGAAGACAGCCAGCCATTATGTGGTGGTGGAATTCAGCAAAAGACTGAATCTAGCCGCCTCCGAAGAGATTGAGATTGCTGTGGAAGGACGCTATAATGTGAAACTGGATGGTAAGCTACAATTTGGTTCACCTAAAAGATTTACGTTACCGGCAGGTGAGCATAATCTTAACATAAAAATCCATAATCAGGCTACCCCTCCGGCATTATTCATTAAAGGGAAGACAGTCAATACAGATGCCACCTGGAAGGTTACTTTCGAGGATAAAGAGTGGATTGACGAAAGCGGGAAAGCAAGCGATACTTCTGTAACTATTTATATGGATGCTGGATATTGGAATTTCAATACAGCAGAGCAGAAACCCTCACAATTTCGTCTGGCTACAAAACCTCAGCAGGCTGTGAAAGAGGAAAAAGTAAAAGACGGTAAACTGATTGATTTTGGAAAAGAAACCTTTGGATATATCTATTTGCATGGACTAAAAGGCAATGGAACAATCAATTTATACTATGGTGAAAGTCCGGAAGAAGCACTGGATACTGAATATTGCGAAACACTGGATCGCATATATGTAGATTCAAATAAGGTAACTGATCTGGCACTGGATGTAACGACTGATTTTAAGGATGACTATACGCTTATCGAAAGTAAAGCCTTCCGATATGTATATATTGAAGTATCTCCATCAGTCCGTATCGACCGTGTCACCATGTTATATGAATATCTTCCCGTTGATTACCGTGGTACTTTCCGTTGTAATGACGAAGAAATAAATAAAATATGGGATATTGGTGCGTATACCATGCACCTGACTACCCGTGAATTTTTCATTGATGGTATCAAACGCGACCGTTGGGTGTGGAGCGGTGATGCGATTCAAAGCTATTTGATGAACTACTATATATTCTTCGATTGTGAATCAGTAAAACGAACCATCTGGCTGCTTCGCGGAAAAGATCCGGTGACCAGCCATTCCAACACAATCATGGATTATACTTTCTACTGGTTCTTGAGTATTTACGATTATTACATATATTCGGGAGATCATGCATTTGTAGTCCAGATTTATCCACACATGGTAACCCTGATGGATTATGTTATAGGACGTACAAACCCAAACGGCATGGTAGAAGGTATGATAGGTGATTGGGTATTTGTAGATTGGGCAGACGGATTCCTGGATAAGAAAGGTGAACTTTCTTTTGAACAGGTTTTATTCTGTAAAAGTCTGGAAACAATGGCGCTTTGTGCAAAGTTGGTGGATGACGAAGAGGGTATGAATAAATATGCTCAGTTAGCCAATAACTTACAGGAAAAATTATTACCAGCATTCTGGGATGAAAGTAAACAAGCATTGGTACATAATCGCATCCACGGTGAAAAAAGCGATACAGTAACACGCTATTCCAACATGTTCTCTGTCTTTTTTAATTATCTGAATGAGAACCAAAAACAGGCTATTAAAACATCCGTATTACTCAACGATGATATCCTGAAAATAACAACCCCTTACATGCGTTTCTACGAACTGGAAGCGTTATGTGCTTTGGGGGAACAAGAAGAGGTTATGAAAGAAATGAAATCTTATTGGGGCGATATGCTTCGTTTGGGTGCTACTACTTTCTGGGAAAAATACAATCCGGATGAAAAAGGCATCGAACACCTGGCAATGTATGGCCGACCTTATGGTAAGAGCCTTTGCCACGCATGGGGGGGGCAAGCCCTATTTATTTGTTAGGTAAATATTATCTTGGTGTTCGCCCGATACGAGATGGATATAAAGAATTTGAAATTGCTCCTGTCTTAGGCGGTTTGAAATGGATGGAAGGAAATGTTCCGACACCCCATGGTGATATCCATTTATATATGGACAATGAAACAATTAGAGTAAAGGCCAGGGAGGGAAAGGGTTATCTTTATCTCACCAGTGAATCAACGCCAAAAACAAATATCGGAGAAGCTGAATTGATGAGCGAAAACAAGTACCGCCTGATGATTGATACAAAACAAGAAGTCGTTGTTAGCTATAACTAGAAACTTAAGAACTCAGATATGAATAGATTAATACAAAACGCTCCTTTAAAAGGAATTATCCCTCCCCTTGTAACCCCGTTATTAGATAATGATACCTTGGATATCAAGGGACTTGAAAATCTGATAGAGCGTCTCGTTGCAGGCGGTGTACATGGTCTGTTTATTCTTGGTACTACGGGTGAGGCACAAAGCATTAGTTATTGTGTACGTCGTCAGATGATTGAAGAAACCAGTCGTATTAATAATAAACGTCTGCCTTTATTGGTATGTATCTCTGATACAAGCATTACGGAAAGTATCAAATTAGCCAATATTGCCGCCGATTGTGGCACCAATGCTGTTGTTTCTGCCCCACCTTACTATTATGCACCGAGTCAGGTAGAACTAGCAGAATTCTATCTGGACGTAGCTGAACGCCTTCCTTTACCCCTATTTCTTTACAATATGCCAAGTCATACCAAAGTGAACTTTGCTCCAGAAACAATCCGGCAAATAGCTGAAAACAAAAAAGTAATCGGATTTAAAGACAGTTCTGCCAATGCTGTTTATTTTCAAAGTGTGATGACTGCCATGCAGGACAGACCCGATTTCTCCATGCTGGTAGGACCAGAAGAAATAACCGGAGAAGTAGTGCTAATGGGTGGGCATGGAGGCATTAACGGGGGAGCCAATATGTTTCCGGAACTTTATGTGAATCTATACAACGCAGCGGAAGCGGGTAATTTACAGGAAGTCCGCCGATTACAAAGAATAGTGATGCAGATTTCAACTACCATTTATACCGTAGGTAAATATGGAAGCAGCTATCTCAAAGGGGTAAAATGTGCCTTGGGAATCTTAGGGGTATGCAATGATCATCTTGCCGCTCCATTTTATAAGTTTGAGGAACCAGAAAAAGAACGGATACGGCAGGCATTAGAAAAAATACAAACAGCCTTATGATCGTATGAATGGCCACTCCTTCGAATATTCCATAACCTTAAAACCCACAAAGTTACCAATTCAAAAGCTTAAATCACCATGACCATACTCGACATAATTGTTTTTATAGTTTTCACTGGAGGAGTTGTTCTCTTCGGCTGTTCCTTCTTTCAGAAAAAACGAACCAGCGACGAAATGACAGCTGCCGGACGTTCGCTCCCTGGCTGGGTAGTAGGAATGAGTATCTTTGCTACTTATGTGAGCAGTATCAGCTATCTAGCCTACCCGGGTAAAGCTTATATGAGCGACTGGAATGCTTTTGTATTTAGTCTTTCCATACCTATTGCATCCTTCTTTGCTGCTAAATATTTTGTACCCTTCTACCGAAATTTAGGGAGTGTTTCAGCTTATTCCTTTCTGGAAAGACGTTTCGGCCCATGGGCACGTGTCTATGCTTCAACTTGTTATCTATTGACGCAGGTAGCCCGTATGGGTTCTATCCTTTATCTACTGGCCCTTCCGATGAATGCTTTATTGGGATGGGATATTAAAATGATTATCGTGTGTACATCCATAGCCATTACATTTTATGCCATGTTGGGTGGTATCAAAGCTGTAATATGGACCGAAGCAATTCAAGGATTTATTCTGATTGGTGGTGCACTGGTTTGTATGTTTGCCCTTATTTATGGAATGCCCGAAGGCCCTAAACAATTCTGGGATATTGCTGTTGCTGACAATAAATTCTCTTTGGGAAGTTTTGGTTCCAGTCTTACAGAATCCACTTTTTGGGTCTGCCTTATTTATGGGATTTTCATTAATCTTCAAAATTATGGTATTGACCAAAATTATGTACAGCGTTATCTAACAGCAAAAGACGAAAAGAGTGCTAAATTTTCTGCTCTCTTTGGAGGATATCTGTTTATTCCTGTTTCTGCAGTATTCTTTGCCATCGGTACAGCACTTTACACTTTTTATAAGGTACAACCAGACTTGCTCCCAGCCGGAGTAGACGGAGATTTTGTGTTTCCGTACTTTATTGTTCACCAGTTGCCGGCAGGATTAACCGGTTTACTTATTGCTTCCATCTTTGCTGCAGGTATGAGTACTGTTGCAACCAGTATAACCAGCTCCGCTACCGTTATTTTAACCGATTATTATCAACGTTTCTTCAAGAAATCAGCTACAGACGGTCAGTCTGTACGTATGATTTATATTTCTAATGCAGCAATAGGTATTATTGGAATCTTTGTTGCTATTGCCTTTTTACAGGTAGAAAGTGCATTGGACGCCTGGTGGGCATTATCCTCTATCTTTAGTGGAGGTATGTTAGGACTCTTCCTGTTGGGTTATCTGAGTAAGAAAGCACGTAATATTGATGCCATTATAGGTACTATTGCCGGAGTAATCGTGGTTATGTGGATGAGTCTTTCACCGATATTCTTCACTGATGGTTTCCTAAGTGAATTCCGTAGTCCATTTCACGCCAACCTAACTATTGTGTTTGGTACAATGGTTATATTCCTGGTTGGATTCTTAATGACAAAACTCTGCTGTCGGAAAACAAAATAATGAATACACAAACACTATGCAAAGAAAAGAAATCTTATCTCTCCTGCTTTTTATGTGCCTTCCGCTTATTGCCGGAGAGATTTGGGTAAGCCCGACAGGTAAAGATAGTAATTTAGGGACTAAGGATGCTCCACTCCAAACTGTTGCTGCCGCATTAAAACAGGCACGTGAATGGAGAAGATTACCCAATCCCTCTGTAAAAGGAGGAATACATATAATTCTAAAAAAAGGAATTTACCATCAGAATAAGCCCTTATTTATCCGTCCGGAAGATAGCGGAAGTGCTGAAAGCCCTACATGGATCGAGGCTGAATCTGCTCCCCAAGGAGATGCTATCATCAGTGGTGGAGTAGAAATCAGCCAATGGAAAAAAGTAACAGAACACATTCCCGGACTGCCTGCGGAAGCACAAGGAAAAATTTGGATAGCTGAGTCTCCGCGTATCGGTAATAAGCTACTCGACTTTCGCCAATTGTGGGTAAACGGAAAGAAAGCGATACGTGCCTCACAATTTGCTCCGGGAAAAATGGAACGCATGATCGACTTTATTCCCGAAAAAGAAGAAATCTGGATACCAACAACCTCTATTGCTGGGTTGGAGAATGCCCGGCAAATGGAAATGATTGTCCATCAGCGTTGGGCTATTGCTATACTTCGTGTAAAAGAGTTTGATATACAAGGAGAAAAAACAAGAGTGACCTTTCATCAACCGGAAAGTCAGCTAGAATTTGCGCATCCATGGCCACAACCTATAATCAACGGAGAAAAAGGAAACTCCTCTTTCTATCTATGCAATGCCATTCAATTGCTTGATCAACCGGGTGAATGGTATCGAGAATATCCCTCTGGCAAAATCTATTATTGGCCCCTTGAAACCGAAAATATCCAAACTGCTTCTGCTATAGTTCCTGCACTGGAGCAAATTGTTATAGTAGATGGATCACTTGAGCGGTCGGTTTCTCACATCTATTTTAAAGATGTCCATTTTCAATACTCTTCCTGCATCCGTCCATCCTTTCAGGGACATGTTACTCTACAAGGAGGTTTATATTTACTGGATGCTTACAAATTGCTGATTCCCGGACTACCGGAAAAAGCAGAATTAGAAAATCAAGCATGGATTGCAAGACCTGAAGCCGCTATTTCAATTCGTGGTGCAGAGAAAATAAACTTTAGCGGATGCACTTTCAGACATTTGGCATCCACCGGAGTAGATTATGAATGGGCCGTAAGCAATTCCACCATTCAAGATTGCTTATTTACCGATATTGGTGGTTCCGCCATTTTATTAGGTAGTTTTCCTGAGGGTGGTTTTGAAACACATGTTCCTTATATCCCTGAAAATCCAAAAGAGCTTTGTTCACATATTCATATTACGAATAATCTAATTACGGAAATAACCAACGAGGATTGGGGAGGTGTGGGTATTGGTGCCGGATATGTAAGTGATATAAACATCGAACACAACGAAGTAAGCTATGTCAATTATTCCGGCATTTGTGTTGGCTGGGGATGGACAAAGCTAAATAGCGGAATGAAGAATAACCGCATTCATGCCAATTATGTACATCATTTCGCTCAACAGTTATATGATGCCGGAGGATTATATACCCTTTCTTCGCAGCCCGGTTCATCCATGACAAATAACCGTATCGAGCATTTAATAGATGCTCCTTATGCAACGAACGACCGTGCTTTTTATATCTATTTTGATGAAGCAACATCTTATTACCAAGTGGAAAATAATTGGTGTCCAGAAGAGCGGTTTGATTCCAACAATCCGGGGCCGGGTAATGTGTGGAAAAACAATGGTCCCCACGTACCAAAGAATATAAAAGAAACTGCTGGCTTGAAAGATTAACCGCGCAACTAAACTTATTAGTACTTTAACAAATTAGTTTATGTTAGTACGATTGCAAAGAATAGCTATTGTTGCAAGTCTAACAGATTTATTAAAGGCTAAATCTGTCAGGCCTTCAGCTTTATTTATTCTCCTTAGTTGTAATAGCATAAAGTAATTCTGTTAAACTAAAAAATATATAAACTTAAATATGAAACAAACCAATTACCACCTCTTCGATTTTCTTGATTTCGATGTGGACTTAAAAAGAGAGGAAGTCCTTTGGAAAGCTTGTCGCCCTACCGATATCCAGGAAAAGGATGGAGATATATACATCACAATTCCTTTTCAAAAACAGGTGAAAGCTAATGATATGCAAGCTGATAATACTGTTTCCCGCGAAAGTTCAACACTGATTATCCGCCAATATACTCACAAAATTATGAGATTATTTGTGAGTTTCAATGATGAGGTTATTTCTGATGATTCTGAAATATTGCAATTTAGTCCGGATATAAAAAAATACCGCTAAAAGTTACAGAACAGAATGATGAATGGCTGGTTACAAATCCGGAAGAAAATCGGTGTGCTTTAATTAATCTCAAAGTTCCAGTACTCGATTATTGGAGTGATCTGCTTCCTGCACCACAGGAAACACTCGATATTACTTTCTGGCCCGATGATGAGCGGGAAATTCAGCTGAGTGCTTATGACCATTTCTCTCCCCCACGTTATGATGCAGTTCCCTTGGCGTACGTAGTAAAAGATGGACATAAGGAAAGGGCTACTATTTCCGTCACTGCTGCTCCCAATGAAGTATTTACTGGTACTGGTGAACGCTTTACCAAAATGGATTTAAGTGGTCATACTTTCCAGTTAAAAAACCAGGATGGCCAAGGAGTGAATAACCGTCGTGCTTATAAAAATATTCCATTCTTTCTTTCCAGTCGGATGTATGGTATATTTTATCATACCAGTGCACACTGCAAGTTATCGCTGGCGGACCACTCTACCCGTTCGGTACAATTCCTGAATGATCAGCCTTTACTGGATGTGTTCTTGATCGGTGGCACTAATCCTGAAGAAATTCTACATAGTTACCGATGTCTCACTGGTTTCCCTTCCATGCCTCCTTTATGGAGTTTTGGTATCTGGATGAGTCGTATGACCTATTTCAGTGCTGATGAAGTTACGGAAATTTGTGACAGACTCCGTGCCGAACACTTTCCCTGTGATGTGATTCACCTTGATACCGGATGGTTCAAAACAGATTGGCTTTGCGAATGGAAATTCAATGATGAACGTTTTCCTGACCCAAAGAAGTTTATTCATCAGCTAAAAGATAATGGATTCCGTGTTTCTCTCTGGCAGCTTCCGTATATAGCTGAAAATGCCGAGCAAATCGATGAAGCAAGAACGAATAATTATATTGGCCCTCTAACTAAAAAACAAGAATCAGAAGGTTCCAACTTTTCTGCATTAGACTATGCCGGAACCATTGATTTTACCAGCTCTAAAGCTACTGATTGGTATAAAGGTTTACTCAAAAACCTGTTAGATATGGGAGTGGTTTGCATAAAAGCGGATTTCGGAGAAAACATTCACATGGATGCATGCTATCATTCCATGTCACCCAAACTACTGAATAATTTATATGCTCTTCTTTACCAAAAAGCAGCTTACGAAATTACGAAAGAGATAACATGTGAGGGCATCATCTGGGCACGCGCCGGATGGGCTGGGTGTCAACGATATCCGCTTCATTGGGGAGGCGATTCAGCTTCTACCTGGGATGGTATGGCAGGTTCTCTGAAAGGAGGATTGCATCTCGGTCTTTCTGGCTTCGCTTTCTGGAGCCATGACGTACCCGGCTTTCACAGTCTGCCTAACTTTATGAATTCTCCAGTGCCGGATGATGTATATATACGTTGGACACAATTTGGAGTCTTTTCTTCACATATCCGTTATCATGGTACCTCTAAACGCGAACCTTGGCATTATCCGGCTATTGCAACTATTGTAAAAAAATGGTGGAACCTACGCTATGCCTTATTACCTTATATTTTAGAGCAAAGTAAGAAAGCGACCGAAACAGGTTATACTCTTTTACGGGCACTTATCTTCCATCATGCCGATGATAAACTCTGCTGGCACATTGATGATGAATATTACTTTGGCGATAACTTTCTGGTAGCACCCGTAATGAACAGTCAGAACCGTCGAGACGTCTACCTGCCCGAAGGCAAGTGGGTAAACTTCTTTGATGGTACCTATTATGAAGGTGCATGCTGGCTGAAAGAACTTGAAGTTCCATTGGAAGAAATGCCAGTTTACGTCCGGGAAGGAGCGGAAATCCCCTTCTATCCGGAAACTGTACAATGCACCGATGAAATGGATTTGTCACAAACAAGAATTCTAAAAATTGATGCTGGTTTCAAAGGAATCTTTGAAAGACTGAAAAAATAATATAAACATTATCAATCAAAAACATACAAATCAGATGACCTGGAAACTAAACTGGCCCGAAAGCCAGCAACGCTATTTTAACTGGTGGAATGGTAAAGGTGTCTTAATCAATATGTGGGAACATCTTCAGGCAGGAGTTACTCCACATGCCGATGTACTCATCCCTCTACCTGCTAAAGATTTAAATCAACGTTGGTTCGACCCTGAATGGCGAGCTGACGAATTGAATCATTACATGGCTCATAGTTCCTTTCTGGCAGACATACCGCCAGTGGCCAATACTCGATTAGGTCCTGGCTCTCTAGCAGCCATGCTGGGTGGTGTGCTTGAAGGAGGTGAAGATACTATATGGATTCATCCAGATCCACACCCTCAGGAAGATATTATATTCGACCAAGAAAACGCCGTTTGGAAACTTCACAAAGACTTGCTCCGTGCTTGTAAACAAAGGGCAAAGGGCAATTATTATGTCGGTATGCCTGACCTTATGGAAGGACTTGATATTCTGGCTGCTATTCGGGGCACTGATACTGTTTTAATGGATACAGTGGTGAATCCGGAACTTCTTGAGTATCAGTTAAAACAAGTAAATGAAATTTATTTCCGCGTCTTTGATGAACTGTATGATATTATTCGAGAAGGAGATGAAATGGCTTTTTGTTATTTCTCTATCTGGGGACCGGGAAAAGTAAGTAAACTCCAAAGTGATATTTCTATCATGATTAGTGAAGATGACTTCCGTCGGTTTGCTCTTCCCTACTTACGGGAACAATGTCAAAAGATAGATTACACTCTTTATCATTTAGATGGTGTCGGAGCTATCCGCCATCTGGATGCTATTCTTGAAATAGAAGAATTAAATGCTATACAATGGACTCCCGGTGTGGGAGAACCACAAGGAGGTGATCCTAAATGGTATGACCTTTACCGCCAAATACTGGCCAGGGGTAAATCTGTGATGCCATGTTGGGTAGCTGTGAATGAACTAAGCCCCTTACTTGACAATGTTGGAACAGACGGACTAAATATCTTGATGGATTTTAAAAACGAAAAAGAAATTGAACAGGCAGTAAGAATACTCGAAGAATATTCAAATTGACAATTCTGAGCCACTCGCCATCTACAATCAATCTATCTAACAAACTTTAAAACTTTAAAATATGGAACTAGATCAGTTATATGACGCTATTCTTGCCGGTAAACTCGAATCTGCGGTAGAAATTACTAAAAAAGCAATTGAGGAAGGAGTAGCTCCTCAAACTCTTATTAATAATTATATGATAAAAGCGATGGGTGAAATCGGCCAACGTTTTCAAGATGGAAAAGCCTTTGTTCCTCAGCTTTTGATGTCTGCACGTGCCATGAAAGGCGCACTCGAACTTCTGAAACCATTGCTTCAGGGTGCAGCTTCCATTACGATTGGAAAAGTAGTTATCGGTACCGTAAAGGGAGACTTACACGATATTGGTAAAAACCTGGTAGCCTCAATGTTTGAAGGTTGTGGCTTTGAAGTCATTAATATAGGCATTGATGTACCGGCAGAGAAATTTGTAGAAGCCGTTAAAGAGCATAATGCCGACATCCTTTGTATCAGTGCACTATTAACCACTACTATGGGATATATGGAAATAGTTATTGAAGCTCTGAAAGAAGCGGGTATTCGCGAGCAAGTTAAAGTTATGGTGGGTGGTGCACCTGTTAATGAAGATTTTGCCCGTCAAATAGGTGCTGATGGTTATAGTGATAATGCAAATTCAGCTGTAGCTAAAGCCAAAGAATTGATTGGGGTATAAATAAAACACAATATCATGGAAATACACTATTTAGAAACACTCGACTGGGGTATTCTTGCCCTTTACTTTGTTATCTTGTTTGCCATCGGAATCTGGGCAAGCAGTACCCGCAGAAAAGGAAGTAGCCTCTTTTTGGCTGGTAACTCGTTGAGTTGGCCTACTATTGGATTCTCCATGTGGGGAACCAATGTAGGACCTTCCATGCTTATTGCATCGGCTAGTGCTGGATTTACGACTGGTATTGTTTCCGGTAATTTTGCCTGGTATGCATTTGTTTTCATTTTTTTACTGACTTTCGTTTTTGCTCCCCGCTATCTAGGTGCTAAAGTAATAACCTTACCGGAATTCATGGGAAAACGTTTCGGGCAATCTACCCGCAATATTCTGGCGTGGTATACCATTGTCACCATCCTTATTTCGTGGTTAGCACTTACCTTATTTGCCGGAGGAATTCTCATTAAACAAGTTTTCGACATACCGATGTGGCAATCAGCCGTTATCTTGCTTTTAATCTCTGCTTTCTTCACTATTCTTGGAGGATTAAAAGCAGTGGCATATACCAACGTGTTCCAAATGCTACTTCTTATTTTTGTTTCTCTTACATTGACCATTGTCGGATTAAATAAAATAGGTGGTGTTTCCGCTTTATATAATACAGTTCCTCATGAATACTGGAATTTATTTCTCCCCAACGACAATCCGGACTTCCCCTGGCTGCCCATATTACTGGGTTATCCGGTGATGGGTGTATGGTTTTGGTGTACTGACCAATCGATGGTACAACCCGTATTAGCTGCTAAAAATTTACAACAAGGACAATTAGGTGCAAACTTCACTGGATGGCTCAAAATACTGGATGCACCTTTATATATCCTGCCGGGTATCATCTGCCTCGCTTTATATCCTTCCCTACAAAATCCTGATGAGGCTTACATGACAATGGTAACTAGCCTATTCCCGTCGGGGATGGTAGGTCTGGTGCTGGCAGTATTAACAGCTGCCTTAGTAAGCACGATTGGCTCGGCTTTGAATGCATTGAGTACTGTTTTTACAATGGATATCTACGTAAAACGTATAAATCCCACAGCAAGCCAGAGCCGTATTATCAAAATGGGGAGATTTGTTACTGTAGCCGGAGCTATCATTTCCATATTAATTACGATAGCCATTGATAGTATTAAAGGATTAAATCTATTTAATGTATTTCAATCTGTATTAGGTTTCATCGCGCCACCCATGGCAGCAGTCTTCCTACTAGGTGTCTTCTGGAAAAGAACGACGACCCGTGCAGCTAATATGGCGTTAACCATCGGTACTGTATTCAGCCTTACAATTGGGATTCTCTACTTATGGGTTCTCCCATCAAAAATATATGATTTCTGGCCTCATTTTATGATGCTTTCTTTCCTGATCTTTGTAGTGATTGTCATGACAATGGTTATTGTTAGTTATCTGGATAACAGTAAAACTGTCAGTACATTGGATTTCGGTACTATTGCTAAACCAACTAAATTGGTTATGGCTTTATGGGGTGCATTGATTGTTGTTATGATCGGACTTTATATATTCTTCAATGGACATTCCTGAAAAACAGGCTTAAGGAAATTAAATTATCAAGATAACAATTTGTTATCTTGATAATTTTAATCCTCCTAGAATCTTATATTTGGGGGCAAACCTAACAATGCTTTATAAAAGCGTATGAAAGGTGATAAAAAAGAAACATATGCAGCGGCATAATATTTCTTTTGATAAATTTTTAATTCGTGCCATAAAAGGTTTACTTAGATTATAAGGTTAAACATAGAATTATAAATATATTGTAGTGACCTAAAGAAGTTTTGAGTAACTTCAATTCCCGTTTGAATTTCCATCTATTTATTTCAACATTTTTCACTCTTCGTTTGGTTAAACATTGTTATTTAATTTAATGCAATCTATATTTTACCGCTTAATTTTAAGGATCTTTTTATTGATTAAGGAATAATTAATAGATTAATTCAACTCCATTAACAACTTTTATTTTCCTTCTCAAATTCAATTCATGTTTTAATTACTTTTCTATTTTATAAGATTTTTAATATATATATTTTTAAAATCTCCAGCAATACCACTCCACAAATTATAAAAATCCTTATTTTATTGATTCTCCCATCTGTTTATCACTAATCAGAATCACTCAATTACAGCTTCCATACAATAGTAACGAAAAATAGTTATAAACACTCTACTTGAAAGATTGTTCATTAAGCTTGCTATATCCAAATAAACGAACCATGTTATAAAAAATATTGTTAGAATTTTCAGATTAAAAATTGTAACTATTTATTATAGTAACAATAAGAAAACCTATTTTATAAAATAATACATTAAAATTACTCTATGCCACTTAAAAAAAGAAACATGGGTAATGCCAAGCTTTAGATATTTGAGATTTAAGATATGAAATGAATTCTGGAAACCCTATGATGAAAATGTATGGGAAGTGTACACCATTTACTTTCTTAAATCTAAATATATGATTGATGGTATCTTATCCTCCAACATATAAGATTCGTCAGTCACTCAATATCAAAAATGTAAAATCAAAAAAGAATTTGAAAATGAAAACAACAAAAACAATTCTATTTGGAACTTTAGCTACATTCCTTCTGGCTGGCTGTCAAAAAGATGATCAGGGACCATCAATTGACTCTTTATCAGGGGAAACCACTCAAGTTCAATTTGAGTTAGATGCTAGTTCATTTATGCACAATCCTATCACTCGTGCATATACTCCTACCTATAATACGAATGGGTTTAGTATTTATGCATTCAAGCAGAGCGGCACTGATTATCTTTACCAAAAGACAATCAATTTGGATAATATGAGCTATTCGACCGAGACTAATAAACTTACAGGTACGGATATTATACCTATTGGTTTTTACAAATTCCTTGCGGTTTATGGTCTTAACAATCAAACAAGTTACCTTACAGCTCCCAATTGGGGTAGTACTCCTCGACTTGCGAATGAATTGAATACGACTTATAATGGTACAGGAGCCTTGTCTGAAATATTTATGCAGACAGACATGACTGAGGGTTCATTACTTTCATATCCGATGGGAATTACAGAAGAATCTAATCCAACAGTAACAGCTACTTTAAAAAGGGCCGTATCCAGAGTAGATATTTTATTTATCAAAGCATCCAAAGATGCTGAAGGTGTTTACACTGAGCAACCCTATAAAACTGGTGCTAACGCATTGGGTGGAAAAACGATTTCAAACCTAGAATTTGAGATGACCAACCTGAACAATACAATGAGCTTGTTTGGTGTGGTTCCTACTGGCTCAACATTTAATGGAACAATAGCCGTAAAATCACCAGCAAATTCAACTGTAATCGGAAATGCCGAAGCAACTTCTGTAGGAACTAGTACTTACAATTCTTATAATGATATTCAACCAACTGATATCATTAAAGGTGGGGCTCATATCACAGGTAATTATTTTATTCCTAATATGGATAATGCTAAAAATTCGGCTTTTAAATTACATATCACATCTACAGATGGAGTATCAAGAACCATCAATGTAAGCACTGACGCCGACAAGTATCTGCCATTGGAAAGAAATAAAGTTACTATTGTTAAAGTTTACATCCTTGACGATCCAGATGATGATGATGATGATGACGATCCAGATGTATTCAATACCAAAGTTACTTTCGATGTTCAAATCGATACAGATTGGCTAAATAGTAATGAAGTAATCGGAGAAATTGAGTAAATCAGATTTCACCAAATAAAAATGTAATTATAGTTATATATTATTCAATACCGAATTTTTAAAACCGAAATGACATGAGGAAATTCAATTATATATTATGGATGGTAATCATACTAATAAGTATAGCGTGTAGTAATGACGAAGATGAAAATCTCTCATCTGACATATCTCTTCAAAGAAATGATGTAACGTTCTTAAGTGAGGAGACTGATGGAATGTCGGTTTTAATATTCGATAAGAAAAACAAAGATAACTATAAATATCTAAAGAGTATTTCTTCCGGCTGGTCTGCGGATGGTAAACTTACAACCATTTTAGAATTAGGATATTACAAATTTCTGATTTTTAAATCAGCCGGAATGAATACATCTTTGTCTCCTCAACCGCTAGACAAAGAAGCATCGTTCGATGACCTGAGATTTATGACAAAAGCAGACACATATGGAGACGGGTATGTACTGCCTGTCGACGAAATATTTCTGCCTGACCCAGTAGTAGCCGAACAAGAATACCATATTGAAACAGCAACCACTGTATATAGCAAGCTTACAAGAGCCGTAAGTCAAGTGACATTGAACCTTAACAGGGGATATTCCAATAGTTCGGGATTTTCAGAACAACCCTTCGAAAGCGGTAGAAGCATTATGAACCAAATTGCAGGGATTGAATTGGATATTACCGGTGTCGGAGAATCAATCAATATATATGAGAGCACTGGATCAAAAAAAACACATTATTCTTCCACAACAGCCACTTCAATATCTGATAAAGGATTTGCCTCGTTTGCTGGTCCGTTTGTTTTTCCTTCCATCGCGGGAGAAGAAGCAGAGGTTAAAATAACCATTAACCCGACTGTGGATAGTGCGTTTCCTATTATGGAAAAAACAATAAAGGGGAAATTAGAAAAAAATAAAAAATTAGAAATAACCCTTTGGATGACCTCAACTTATAACTTCATTGATATATCTGTAAACCTGACTGATATAACCACAGAAACAGATGGTGATAGCGGTATCTGGGAATAAATAATAAAGCAACCAAATTAGCAACAATTTAAGATGAAAAGAATAAATACAGCATATCTTGTTTATTTGTTAAGCATGTTCTTCTGTGTAATAACGTCATGTTCTGACAATAACGATAAAAATGATATTATAGAAGATGGTTTACCCATCACTGCTACGATAGACACACGGGTAATACCCACTGATTTAACGTGTAAAATGTATGTTTTCTGGAAATCAACTAACCTCGGTGATACAGAATATGAGTGTAAAGAAACAATAGTATTGGATAATCAGTCGCCTTATCGGATGAAATTCCATAACAATGAACTAATAAATAAAAACTTCCGTTTTTTCTTCATGGCAGTTCCAAAAACTGACTCTAAACTGAACATCTACAATAGTGATGATCAATCTTTTGCGGAAGGAGATCTTTGGAGTGAATTGATAATTCGCGCTGAAGAAAAAGAATTGATTCAGGATTATTACCATGGTTTTGTAGATAAAACTAGTGAAGAAATTATGAATACCAACACTATTCAATGTGAATTAGAACGTATTTTGGGTCAAATCGTTCTGGATGTTTACCGGATTAACGGGAATGACATCAACGCTCCTATGCCAATACAATCTGAATATGTAAGCTCCGTACTCGATAGAGTATATCAGATTGATATACAATATTCAGGGCTAACCAAAGAAATCGGATTTGATGAAGATGGTAATATTATCGAAAAATCAAGTTGGGACAGTTCACTGAATCATACTATAACTCCTACTATGACTGTAGTGACAGGAGATACTATCCATGTTCAATTACCCCAAAGTGAAATTGGTCTGGAAGTTTCCGGAAAAAAAGTAAACGGAAGTGCTCGCATTAAAGGAACTTGCAGCCTTACTTCTTCACCGAAAGTGAAAGTCAAATATGAATTTAAGTATTATGATACTACCCCTATTTGCGGTAACAATGATGGAGGTAATCACACATTGGATTGTTACAAACAAAAATCGTTGGTCCTCAATATACCTCAGGAATCTGAAACAGAAAATTTACTGAGTATCATTCCTAATAATTATACAGTAAATAAAGCAGGAATCCGCTTGGACAGAATTATTGACCTGGGTGTATATACATCATTAGAGTTAGTAACTGCATGGGGAAATGAAGAAAGTAACAACTAATTTCAAAATATAAAGTATATGATATCCAGAATACGAAACTTATGTTTAATTCTCACACTGATTTTTGCATCATGTGAACAGAGTGACGAATATATAGATAGTACTTCAACAAGAAGCGATGCAGTAGAAATGGACTTTTCTTTTTCAATCCAGTCATTAATTATAAATGATGTGGAACATGTACCAATGAGTCACACAAGAGCCGATAATGATGATGAAGTTGCAATATCTAATTGGTATAGAGTGCTGATTTTAAAAAAAATAGATTCTAAATGGATTTTAGATCAAATACTTGACAATAAATTAGAACCTGAGAAAGATAATACTGGGTTATATCCAGCTTCCTTTGCAACATCACTGATGAATTTCACGGCTATATTAAGGCCCGGTGAATATCAAATGACGATTTTTACGGGTGCTAAATCGATGAATTGGAATAATACGCAGTTAGTAGCTGGTAATATATTACAAGATTTAAATATAGAAGGGTCTCAACCTGCTTACGCTTGTACATATAGAATTATCGATGGATCATATTTGAATGCAGGATCACGAGGTCTTGAGGAAGAAATTTTTTCCGGAACAAAAAGGTTCATCGTTGAAAAAACTGAAGATTTGCATAGTAAATGGAAGATTGTAGTTTTTGATAGTGAATCGGAGGAATTGGAGGAATCGGAGGTAGAAAATTTGCATATTCCTCTTGAAAGAAGAGTTAGTAAATTAAGAATTCTCCTAAGGAACGAATTGGATCCAGGGGTTACCCAAACCTTTTTTCCAGATTATGAAAGTGGTAATGGTATTTCTGCAGATATCAGAATAGATGGAGATCAACAGTTTTGTTATGGATTAGACATTTTTGGGAATCCATGTTATGACGCTAATATCACTATAAAAAATCTCAAATATGGAGTTTTTACATGGAAAGGATATCAAGTTGGTTCTGACAATAAAGAGTATCTGGTTCCCATGAGAACAGGAAGCCGACAGCTCTCAGCATTCTATTTTATGGAACCAGGGGTTGATCTCTCCGTCATCATATCAGATGTTTCTGTAACAGTTGAACCAACTATGCCTAAATTTGTTTACAGACAAGATGTTCCACCTATTGTGTTGAAAAATAATTATATCACCGGAATCGGCTTTAAACCGGAAGGAACAACCTCATACGAACAAGATGAATATGGGAATAATATTACGTGCCTTGGCTTAAAATTAATCACAACAGATGGTATAAATCCGGAAGATTTAAGTGGCATTTTTCCTTATAACCATGAATATAGACCTAACTAATAATTAAGTTTCATTTATTTATAAATAAAGGAGTATGACGAGAACAAGCAAACTAATAGGATTTCTTCTATTATTTATTATTACATCATATAGTTGTGTAAAAGATGGCGAAGAATTATGTCCTGAAGGCAATGTTCGCCTTAGAATCTATGCAGAAAAGTTTCAAAACAAGTCGGATGATCCATTGAGTGATAGAGAATCAATTTTCTATGACCGAGTGAGTCATATCAGATATTACTTATATAAGGACGGAGTATTAGACAGAAGCGTAATTGTAAACGTTTTCGATGATGTTACATCTGATAGCTATTTACTTAACCTTCCTGATCTGGAATATGGTAATTATCAAATTGCCTTAGTTACCAATAGCACCAGAACGGCTTTAACAGGAGATGGAACTAGCATCGATAATTTGTTACTTACTTATCCCGGCTCCGATTTAACTGAAGATTATTTCAGTCAAGTGTTTAGCTTTGAAGTGAATTCACCTGATACCAAAGAATACAATGTAGGATTATCCCGTGTACAAGGTGTGATTCGCTATACATTCAATAATTTGCCAGAAGATGCTTCTTATGTAGAAGTCATTATGAAGAATGTAAGCAATGAAAAATGGATCACTGGAGAATACATGAATGCTTGCCAGGCCAATCGCAGGTATGCCATGATTCCCGTAACAAGAGCTGAAACCGAAGATCTGGTTATGGGAACTTTCCCTACCTTGACAACCCAGCGTTCTGCATTGGATGTTAATTTATACAAAATGGATGGAGATGTAGCATTTATGACCCAAATGATAAGTGATACTTTAACTGTCAGCAGAAACCAATTGCTGGATATTGTTCTCACCTACGAGGATGGTAAATTTAATTATGAAATTCTCATGGATACTACATGGGATGGTTCTTCTTCGGGTGGTGAGGTAGATATTTAATAATATATACGGCAATATAAAATATAGAATAATGAAAAAAGGAATATTTATACTATTGATTTCATTACTATGGTCAATGACATCATATTCTCAGAATTTTGCCATAAAGAATAATCTGCTTTATGATGCAACCCTCACTCCCAACTTGGGATTTGAATTTGGTTTGTCGAAGAAATCGACATTAGATATTAATGCAGGATATAATCCTTTTACTTTTAGTAAAGGCAAGAGCCTTAAACATTGGGCTGTACAACCGGAATATCGTTACTGGACGTGTGAGAAATTTAACGGCTCATTCTGGGGATTTCACTTACATGGCGGCGAATTTAGTTTCGCCGGTATTAAATTGCCTTTTGGTATGTTCCCTTCCCTACGGGATTATCGTTATGAAGGTTTCTTCTTGGGAGGAGGTATCAGTTTTGGACACCAATGGATACTAAGTAAACGATGGAATCTTGAAGCATCCATTGGTGCAGGTTATGCTCATATTAAATATGATAAATATCCTTGCCGGGATTGCGGACCTAAAATAAAATCGGGTCATTACAATTACTTTGGACCAACCAAGGCTGTTGTTTCATTCATTTATATCATTAACTAACAGATAGCAACATGAAAACAGCAAATATATACCTATTTATAGCTGCTCTCTGTATTCCGCTTCTACCTTTAAAAGCCCAAAGAGGAGTCAATAATATAAAAGTGGAAAGTACAGAGGTAACAAGAGAAAATGGAATAGCAACATTAAACATGCTATTGAATTTAGATGCGATTGATCTTAAATCACAAGAAATGTTATATCTTTTTCCTGTTCTTGTTTCTCCCGATAGTATTAATGAATATTCATTTAATCCCGTAGTTGTTACTGGTGCAAAAAGAGGAAAAGCGCTGGAGCGTATGATCAAATATGATAATTTTACCTTTGAGAAAACCCCGCAGATTATTATTCCTTATAAAAAAAGAAATGATCAATTATATCCTCTTAAGCTGACCGTCAACTATCAGGATTGGTTACAGAATGCCAGTCTGGTATTTTACGAAGACGTTACAGGGTGTAATTGCAGGAATGAGTATAGCAACAGATATACGGTATTAAGTCCTATCCTACCATACCTAATTATCAAATGTCATATATGCTCGCAGCTAACGACGGAATACGTAGTGAGAAATACAATGCGCATATTAACTTTAAAGTTGCTAAATATGATATTTTGCCTAACTTTAAGAACAATGCTGAAGTATTGGAAGAGGTGAACAAAGTTATCAGGGAAATCAATAACAATCCAAATCTCACTGTGCAAGAGTTTAAGATAACCGGATATGCTTCTCCCGAAGGTACTCCTCCGTATAATATGAATTTATCTAAGAATCGTGCGGAATCATTTGTCACTTATTTAAGGAACAAGCACTCGATCCCTGCTGAAAAAATCCAAACGGACTGGAAAGGGGAAGACTGGGATGGTTTACGGGAATTGGTTGAAAAGTCAAGCCTCAATGACAGGAATGAAATTTTGGAAATCATAGCAAACGAACCCGATTTAAGAAGACGTGAGAATAAAATTAAGCAGTTATCTGGAGGAAGAACTTACCGAACTCTATTGAATGACTATTATCCGGGACTTCGCCGAAACGAGTATATGATTTCTTATGCTTCCAAAGATTTTAATGTAAGAGAAGCCCGACAACTAATTAGAACAAATCCGGAAAAACTTCGCCTTCAGGATATGTATATGCTTGCACACACCTACCCGCAAAACAGTCAGGAATTTAGGGATGTAATACTTACCGCTGCAAAATATTACCCGGAAGATCAAACAGTGCTGGTTAATACAGCCATTTATAATATTGAAAGCGGAAAAGTGGATGATGCAATCAAAACACTTGAAAGAGTAAATACTCCGGAAGCATGGAATAATTTAGGTATAGCTTATTTTCATAAACAAGACTATCAAAGAGCCAAACAATATTTTGATATGGCCGCAAGAGCAGGTTTAGAACGTGCATCAGTAAATGCCCGCGAATTATCTAAATATCTCGGAAATAGTTCTCGATAGGAATAAGTTTATACAAATTTAATTCATCATACATGAAAATTGGAATTGATATAAGTTTCGGAAAAATTTGCGGTGTTCTACTATATAGGGAGGTTGTGTTGGCTACAGTTCATACACCCATTTACGGAGTAAAAAGAGATACCAAAAAAGAAATCATAGATAAAATGCTAACTATGATTGAGAGTCTATTTACTTCACGGGTGAAAGGAATTGGCATTAGCCTGCCCACCAAATTAAATCCAGATAAGGGTATTGTGTATGACTTAAGCCAAATCCCTCATTGGAAAAACATCCGAATTAAAACAATTATCGAAGAAAAATTTCAGGTTCCAACATTTATTAATTGCGATATCAATTGTTTTATTTTAGGAGAGAAAAGTAATGGTTCATGCAAACGATACAGCAATATTATTTGCATAACTTTAGATTCAACAATTGGTACGAGTGTCATTTTAAATAATAAATTATTTACAGATAGTCAACCTGATCTTAAAAAAGCAAAATGCTTGTCTCAGATTAGCTATAAATGCATGCAAAATTTTCAGCAAAGCTATATGAGGACTCTGGAAGAATTTCTATTTATAAGTGATACATTTAATGATGACTTGGAGAATCCCAGTCATGAAGCATGGAATGATATAAAGGCCATTGTTGCTAGATTAATATCGATCATGTTGACACGATTTGAACCTGATGTTATTTTACTTGGCGGAAAACTCTCCAGTTCCTACCATCACTGCATAGATACAATAAAGGATTATATGAATATCTTTAGCTCTGCTTATGGAAAAGCGACTAAACCTATTATACCATCTGAACTTGAAAATGCAAGAGCTGTAGGTGCTGCTTATCTATTCTAAACCTTTCTATGATTAAAATGAAGACAGGTATTTCCCATTTGGGTAATACCTGTTTTTTTAAAAAGTTCTTCACACAAAAGTTTATTCTTTTCTTTATGAATGCACGAGTAGTCGAAATAAGAGGGATATGCCACGTAAACAGGAAGAAAAACCCGGTTCAATTGACCTTATATGCTACCGGAATCAGGAACAAAACCTACCGGCTCAGCAATCTAAAAGAAGTTCTTCTTTAGGATGACCTATTATCTCTAAAAACACTCTCTAGAAAGCATTATCTCAAGAAAGTATCACTAGTCTCATGTTCTTGATATAAGATACTGAATATAAGCATCTTAATAGAGTTTCTTTTTCGCTTTTATTTATCATGCAAGCTACACAAGTCTCCTATTTTTTAGTCTGATGAAATACATTGATTACCTTTGTAAAGCATTGATTTATAGATATAAAGCAATGCTTTGTTCCAATAATTCAATACATTATAAAGACGACTTAATAGGTCAGGAAGCGTAAGGTTACAGATTACAGGCAACTGAAGGTTCGCGCTATTCATGAACTTTTTCCTGATGCCATTCAAGCTATCTAATGGTATAAACTAATTTAGTTGGAGTACTTATATTTCTCTACTCACTTTGTTTACCAACAGTATTTCATCGGAAAGAAAGTTGTATCCCTATCTAATGCCGATTCCATTTAGGCAGAATTCAATCGGGATTTATCTTTTTTAGACGGTTTTAGTGAAAAAAAATCAGGATAACTTATAAGCAAAGATATCCTGATTCCATATTTTAATCTTAGAATTGCTCTAATATCTCAATTCTCTTCTTTATCGGAGGATGGGTAGCAAATAATCCACTAAAACTATTAAAAATGCCTTTTGCCTGTTTTCCTGGATGTTCGATAAAAAGCTGGGCAACATCATCTCTCGTTACCGCCTCAATATCCGGATCATTCGATATTTTGCGTAATGCACTAGCTAGTGCCCATGGCTTTTTAGTCATTTCAGCAGCGCCTGCATCAGCCAGGTATTCCCTTTTCCGGGAAATTGCGAAATGCATCAAAGAAGAAAATAAATAACCGACAGCAGCAACCACAGCTGCAACCAACATAATAATAATTCCTCCTCCACTATCTTTGCTATTCCTGCTCCTTCCAATATCAGAATAAAATGCAGTACGCATCGCCAATTCTGCTACCAGTGCAAATATCCCCACAAAAACAATAGACACAATCAGCAACCGGACATCCTTATTGCGAATATGTGATAGTTCGTGGGCTATTACTGCTTCTAACTCTTCATCATTTAATTTATCAATAATGCCCCTTGAGAGAGTGACAGTATAGGTTCTTTCATTAATACCACTAGCAAACGCATTTAAAGAATCATCTTCAATTACATTTACTTTTGGCATTTTCATGCCCTGAGACATACAAAGATTCTCTACCAGATTGTATACACGTTTATTTTCTTTTCGAGAAAGGCTATGCGACCCTGTAGCCGAGTTAATAATGCTTGTGTTAGCAAAATAAGCAATAATAAACCAAATTAAAACGCCACCCAAAACATAGGGTGCCATACTTATAAAAGATACCCATGCTGATTGGTAAGCAGGAATTTGTGAATATTCGTCATTTCCGATGTAAGATAGTATATAGCAAAATACATAGAGTAAGCCTATCACCAGACAAGGAAACAGAAAGAGCAAAATTAAGGATAACAGATTATTCCTGCTCTGTTGCGCATGTATTCCTACATACTCCATCGTTTAGAATTTTATTTTGGGAGCTTCTTCGAGTGTAGCTCTTTGTTCACCCAAATCAAACATCATTTCTTTATGGAAACCAAACATTCCGGCAACAATATTGGACGGGAAAGTTTCTACCGCATTATTATATTCTCTGGTAGCTGAATTGAAATAACGTCTTACAGCAGATAGTTTATTTTCAATGTCAGAGATTTCTTCCTGTAATTGCAAAAAGTTTTGGTTAGCTTTTAAATCCGGATATGCTTCCAAGGTTATCTTCAAACCGGAAAGTGCCGAAGTCAATGCATTTTCTGCCACGATTTTCTCATCAATTGTTTTTGCTCCCAAAGCTCCGTTACGGGCATTGATAACCCTTTCCAAGGTTTCTTTTTCATGCGTAGCATAGCCTTTGACTGTTTCCACCAATTGTGGAATCAAATCATGACGTTGTTTTAACTGTACATCTATGTCGGCAAATGCATTTTCCCGATTATTCCTTAACTTAACTAATGTGTTATACTTAGCAATTAAAAAAAGAACCAATAAGGCAACAATTACCAGAATAATAATTAATGTCATCTTCTTACTATTAATGGGTTAATAATTAATCTCAAAGATAATACTTTTTTAAATACATAAAAATAAATAAAGCTACCTCAGTGTGAAGTAGCTTTTGAGTTATTGTTTATTGATTCGGGAAAATGATAGTTTAAAAATTAAAATTATCTGGATCCGAACCGACCCGTTTATTTTTATTTAATGAATTAATTCGACTAATATCTTCATCTGTCAGTTGAAAATCAAAGATATCAATATTTTGTTTCAGCCGTTCAGCATTTGAAGATTTAGGAATTACTACCACTTTTCTTTGGATATCCCATCTTAAAATGATTTGGGCCGGTGTCTTGGAATACTTTTCAGCAATATCAACAATTATTTTCTCCTTGAATAAATCTAGTTTATTTGCTGCAAACGGGCTCCATGCTTCCACACAAATTCCTTCTTGCTGGCAATAATCCAGATCTTCCTGCTGAATCAGGTAAGGATGTAATTCGATTTGGTTAACCGCAGGAATTAATGAACTTTCTTTTTTCAATTGCTCCAGATGATGACGTTTAAAGTTACTAACTCCTACTGCCTTGGCACGCCCACTCTCATATATCTTTTCAAAAACCTTCCAAGTATCAACAAACTTCTCTTTCACGGGCCAATGAATCAAATATAAATCGACATAATCGGTCTGAAGTTTTTCGAGGCTCTCTTCGAAACCTTCCATCACAGTTCCGTTCCGTTGATTATCATTCCAGGATTTAGTGGTTATAAAGATATCTTCACGGGAAATGCCAGATTTTTTAATCGCATTTCCCGCCATTTCTTCATTTCCATAAATAGCTGCCGTATCAATATGACGATATTCTATTGATAAAGCTGTTTCAATAACAGCCTGAGTTTCGACATCATTTTCCATTCTGAATACTCCCAGTCCTACACAGGGCATTTCAGTTCCATTATTCAATATGGCTTTTTCCATTATACTATTTTCAGTTTATTCTTTTATATGGTTAATAACAGGTAAAAATATAAATTGTTTTCTTATAAAAAAATCCTCTGCACAAAAAGTTAATGTTCCTTTTGTACAGAGGATAATAAAGTGTCCTGTATTATTAACTACCCGACTTGTTTCTTTGGCAGAACCCAGTTCAAAACCAAATATCCTAATGTACCGGCAATGATTGAAGCTGCAATCACACCAAGTTTAGCCTGATTTAACAAAGCAGGATCAGAAGCTCCAAAGGAAAGATTTCCGATAAACAAGGAAACAGTAAAACCAATGCCTCCTAATATGGAAACACCCGCAATATTCTTACACGTCATGCCAACCCCCATTGGAGCAACTTTTGCTTTTATGGCTAGCCATGTAAATCCGAAAATGCCTACAAACTTCCCGATCAACAATCCGAGAATGATTCCCCAAGTTACATTTCCAAAAAGGCTCTCTCCTCCTCCACCAAAAACAACACCGGCATTTGCAAAAGCAAACAAGGGAAGTATAATATAATTTACCGAATTATGCAAGCCATCTTCCATAGCCTGCAATGTACTTATAACCCGGTCAGATGCATATTCAACACGCTTCAATTTGGCTATTTGTTGATTAGTAAGTACAATGCTTTCCATTTCCTCATTACGTATGGGGAACGAATTGATTAATCTACGTATACTCTCAATATATTTTCCAACATTTAATCTTGGACGCGCAGGGATAATAAAGGCCAGGATGACACCGGATATAGTACAATGAACTCCCGACTGCAAAAATAAATACCAAACAACTATTCCTCCCAAAAGGAATACTAATTTATTCGTACTTCTACGTTTACCCAATATATATAGGAATGCATAAACCAATGCTGCCCAAACAAAATAAATAAGATGAACATGGGAGCTATAAAAAATCGCTATTACTAAAATACCTCCGATATCATCTACTACTGCAAAAGCAGTCAGGAATACTTTTAGGCATAAAGGAACTCTTTTCCCCAATAAACTGAGGACTCCCAGAGAAAAAGCAATATCTGTTGCCATGGGTATAGCAAGCCCATGACTACCTGGTACACCCGGAGGACAGACCATTACATAGATAAGTACCGGAAGAATCATGCCACCACAGGCTGCAATAAATGGTAAAGAGGCTTTTCGAAAAGAAGACAATTCTCCAACAAGGAGTTCTCTTTTAATTTCGAGTCCAACCACCAAAAAGAAGATTGTCATTAAACCATCATTGATGAATTGGTGCATAGTCATAGCATGACCACCATGAGAAAGAAGATTGAAATCTCCAATTTTCAAAGCTACCTCCATATTCAAAAAAGCATGATAATAGGGAGCCAAAGGAGAATTAGCTAAAATTGCTGCGACAACAGCAGCTACGAATAAAAATATACTCGCAAAAATATTCATAGAAGAAAAATATCTTCTTGAACTGATCAGTGCCATAGTATTATAATATTTTGGTTAGTCGAGCTTTAATACGGCAAGAAATGCTTTTTGTGGCACTTCCACATTGCCTATTTGTTTCATGCGTTTTTTACCTTTTTTCTGCTTTTCCAATAATTTCCGTTTACGACTGATATCACCACCATAACATTTAGCTGTAACATCTTTACGAACTGCTTTAATGGTTTCACGCGCAATTATTTTAGAACCGATAGCAGCTTGTATCGCTATATCAAATTGCTGACGAGGGATTAATTCTTTTAATTTCTCACACATTCGCCTGCCAAAATCATACGCATTATCTACATGCGTTAAAGTAGATAAAGCATCCACCGATTCTCCATTTAATAAAATATCCAGTTTAACCAACTTGGATGGACGAAACCCATCCATATGATAATCAAAAGAAGCATAACCTTTGGATATACTTTTCAATTTATCGTAAAAGTCAATAACAATTTCCCCTAAAGGCATGCTATAGTACAGTTCCACCCGGTTGCCTGATATGTACTCCTGCTTTAACAATTCTCCACGCTTACCAAGGCATAAAGTCATAATCGGTCCGATATAATCGGTAGTAGTAATAACAGATGCTTTTATATAGGGTTCTTCAATATGATCAATCAAAGTAGGGTCAGGCATTCCTCCCGGGTTGTGTACTTCAGTCATATCTCCTTGTTTATCATATATATGATAGGAAACGTTTGGAACGGTAGTTATCACATTCATGTCAAACTCACGGTCAAGGCGCTCCTGTACAATTTCCATGTGAAGTAGTCCTAAAAAACCACAACGGAAACCAAAGCCTAATGCCAATGATGATTCCGGTTGAAAAGTAAGTGAAGCATCATTTAATTGTAATTTCTCCAGAGAAGAACGAAGGTTTTCAAAATCTTCGGCTTCAATAGGGTATACTCCAGCAAATACCATAGGTTTTACTTCTTCAAAACCGGATATCGCTTTTTTTGCAGGGTTAATCACATGCGTAATTGTATCACCCACTTTTACTTCTTTAGAGGTTTTAATACCGGATATAATATAACCGACATCACCTGTACGCAACTCTTTGCGAGGAACCATTTCCATTTTCAGGACTCCAATTTCATCGGCAGCATATTCTTTACCAGTATTAATAAACTTTACTTTATCGCCGGAACGAATAACTCCATTTTCTATTTTGAAGTAAGCTATAATGCCACGGAATGAATTAAATACCGAATCAAAGATCAATGCTTGTAAAGGAGCTTCGTCATCCCCTTTGGGAGAAGGTATCCGCTCAATAACCGCTGCTAAGATTTCCTCAACACCCATCCCAGTTTTACCGGAAGCACGAATAATCTCTTCCCGATTACAGCCCAACAGTTCTATTATTTCATCTTCTACTTCTTCAGGCATTGCATTTGGCATATCGCACTTATTCACCACTGGAATGATTTCCAAATCATGCTCAATTGCCATATAAAGATTAGATATGGTTTGAGCTTGCACTCCCTGTGTAGCATCTACAATTAATAATGCTCCTTCACATGCAGCAATTGAACGGGATACTTCATAAGAGAAATCAACGTGTCCTGGAGTATCAATCAAGTTTAAAATATATTTTTGATTCTCATACAAATATTCCATCTGGATGGCATGACTTTTTATAGTAATACCTCTTTCTTTTTCCAGATCCATATCATCGAGCATCTGTCCTGAGGTTACTTGTATGGTTTTGGTATATTCGAGCAATCTATCTGCCAAAGTCGATTTTCCGTGGTCGATATGAGCTATAATACAAAAATTTCTTATATTCTTCATCGCTACAATTCGATCTTGTTATTATGGGTTATTGGGGGGCAAAGATAAAAAAATGTGGGTAGATAAAAAAATGCGTCGATAACAATCAAATTGTATCAACGCATTTTTTTGTTCGCTTCTAGCCTTCTCAGACTTAAACTAGCTTTACAAACAGTTCACTTTCAACTTCTGAGGTAGTAACCTTGTCTTCTCTTAGTAACCAACCGAGTCCTAAATAAAGATCTTTGTCTACTAACTTCGTAGCTTTCTTTATTTGTTTAGCAGTTAGTCCTTCAGTTTGTTCGCTAAGTGCAGTCCAAATTTTTCCTGCATTCTCGCCTGCCTTTTCTTTTAACATTTTCTCAAAGGTTTTTGTTAAACATCTGATTTAAAATCCAAATATAAACTACTTTTATATTTTATTTGTTTGCAAATATAGCGTTTTTTATGTTATACAACACAATAAAAAGCTTTTTTTAAATTTTTTGTGTTAAAAAGGGGTATTAGTTGATTTTTTTCAGATATTCTGACCAAATTATTGCAGCTCCTTCTATTATTTTCAAGCAAGGACGTTTAGTATAATACTCATCCGTCCGTTCATCCGGTTTAGATATTACCGGAGTATTTTTTACCAACTTAAGCAGTTTGGAACAATTTAATGAACCGTTTCTTTCCTTAAAAATCGCCGCCAGTTTTTGTACCAGATCATAATTTTTAGCTTTACTTTCGGTATCTTCTCCACTGACAGCACCTGTTTCCAATCCCGCCAAAATAAATAATCCACATGCAGCTCCGCATGTTTCACGCATCCGACCGATTCCTCCTCCAAAAGAAGCCGATACACGTAAAGCTTGTTCTTCCGTTAACCCATACATATCAGCAAAAGCGGCTGTTATGGATTGTGCACAATTATATCCTTGCTTAAATAATATTTTTGCTTTTTCTACTCTGTTTTCCATTTATTATATGTTTTTGCTTACATTTGCAAATTAAATTTCACAAATTATGGCAACGACTTTTGATATACAATTAGCCCACTATCCACGTGGATTTCATTTAATTACCCGAAATATTGTTTCACAATTACCTCTCTTGCCGGAAAATGGCTTGTTAGTCGTCTTTATCAAGCATACATCAGCAGCATTAACTATCAATGAAAATGCTGATTCGGATGTAAGAGAAGATTTCAACACTTTCTTCAATAAATTAGTTCCGGATGGAGCACCTTATTTTATCCATACCAGTGAAGGTCCGGATGACATGAGTGCTCATATTAAAGCATCCTTCTTGGGTTCTTCTGTGACAATACCCATTAAAAATCATCGACTAAACCTAGGTACCTGGCAGGGTATTTATCTTTGTGAGTTTCGTGACGGTGGTTATTCCAGAAAACTTAGTATTACTATTATATAATATTGGCTTTTTAAGATTGAACCTCGAGAATTACCGGACAATGATCCGAATAACTCACTTCACTCTGGATTGTAACATCTTTTAATAAAGGAACGACAGGCTCAGTCACCATAAAATAATCTAAGCGCCAGCCTTTATTATTAGCTCGCGCATTGAAACGGTAACTCCACCACGTATATTCCTGATTTTCGGGATATAAATAACGAAAAGAATCCGTAAATCCTTCAGAAAGAAAACGTGTCATCCATTCCCGTTCTTCTGGTAAAAAGCCACTGTTCTTAGCATTCCGAATCGGGTCGTGAATATCAATGGGCTCATGACAAATATTATAATCTCCGCAAATAATAAGATTATGACGAGTCTCGCACAATTTAAGAATATACTGCTGAAAAGCATCCAGCCAGAACATTTTAAAAGCTTGTCTTTCCTCTCCACTGGTTCCTGAAGGATGATATACACTTATAACTGAAAGATCACCATAATCAGCTCTAATAAATCGTCCTTCCTGATCATAAGCCTCTATTCCGATGCCATATTCAACATGATCGGGCTTTTGCTTGGTTAATATAGCCACGCCACTATATCCTTTTTTCTGAGCACAATAAAGATAAGAATGATATCCCAATTCTTCAAAAAGACTTAATGGATATTGATCCGATTGCAGTTTCGTTTCCTGCAAACAAAGCACATCCGGTTGCTCTTTAATTAACCATTCGGGCAAGCCCTTGGTTATGGCCGCTCGTAAACCATTTACATTATAAGTTGCTATTTTCATAATTCAAAATTAATTGCTTTTTATCTAATCCCCAACGAAATCCTCCTAATCCTCCACCTGTTCGGATTACTCTGTGGCAAGGGATTAGATAAGCAATCGGATTACTCCCCATAGCTGATCCTACTGCGCGACATGCTTTTGGATTACCAACTTTCATGGCAATATCTCTGTAAGTAACACATTCTCCAAAAGGGATATCAAGAAGCTTTTGCCAAACTTTGTGTTGAAATGGTGTACCTTTCAGACAAAGTTTTATGGACGGCATTTGTGTCCAGTCTCCGCACAGAGGCGTCAATGCTTGTTGATGTAATTCTACATTTTGTTCCAGAAAGATAGCGGAGGAATAATAGGATTTTAGCATTTCAAGGGCCTTTTTTCTTTTATCGATAAGGGCCAAAAAACAAAGTCCTTCATTAGTGGAACCTATAAGAACATCTCCAAAAGGAGAATCGCCAAAACTATAGAACACGGTAAGTGTTTCATTTTCAGAAGCATTTTTATCCAAGGGCATTTTCTTGATTTCGATAAATTGTTTGTGCGATATGCCTCGTTTATTCATATATAACTTAAATTGATGGAAGCTAGATTCTGTCCTCACAAATTTACAGGATAATTTTAAATATCTGCATGGATATTTAAAAATGTGGAGTAATATATGAATTCTTTTGAGGCCTACTTTATATCCATCTCTACATCTGCTAAATTCTTCCGGATAAACTCCTTAGGAGACATATCATAACACTTAAAACTTTAGCAAATAAGATGCAGAGCTAAATCCAACGTAATAAGCCACTTCACTGATTCTAAACTCACTTTCTAAAAGGAGCTTACAAGCCCTCTTTTATCGATAGTTTCTTAAATACTCTCCAAGAGTGACGATGCAAATAGCTATCAATTTCCTTTGTAAATTAGATCAGCTGATTCCTACCACATCTGTTAAAGATTCTACAGAAAAGTTTCATTGGAAAGATGCTTCTCTATATCATCATTCAGCTTATTCAGGAAAATTTCATCCCCTCTGTTTGTTGCAAGCATGGAACAAGAATTTAAGGGAAAGCGATTGAAAGCTTCCAGTATAGTCTTCCAGTTGTGTGATCTGCTTTATGTTTACATTCAAATAATTCACTCCTCCATCTTCTGTGGCAATCCACATATTTCCTTTTTTGTCTTCACAAAATTGGCTGACTGCCTTACTGGAAAGCATGCCATGCATCATATCGGAATAATACGTTTCCATCATCAATGAAGACACATTCAAGTAATTAATTCAAGTTGCTAGCTATAATATTTATAAACAAAAACGGTCAATCCATT
>JAJQFD010000056.1 GCA_021201335.1 Bacteroides sp.
AAATACAAACACCAAAAACAATACATTATAATATAGAAAAGCCATATTAGCGACTCTTCTGTTATTGTCAAGCCCTGCAAACGTTCTTTCTACAATCCACCGTTTGCGAATAGACCTGAATCTGTATCAGCTATAATTGCTGATAAGGTCTTTCAAAACATACTCAAATGTATCATTAACCTTTGGAGCCAACTCCCTTCTATATACACCATCCGCTATGATCTAACCCTTTCAATACCCGCAAAGCAAATGAGCAGCTTTACTATCCAGCTTATTCGATGTAAATATTTCTCGTTATTATATATCTAAGGGGTGCTTAGATATATACCTTCACCCCCTTTGGTTATATACCTTGACTACTTTACCTATATACCTTGAGGATCATTAGTTGCATACCTTTATAAGCGATTGTATATCAGCATATTAAAAGACACATTTGCAAAGTTCTATTAAGTTCCATGTAAGATATATTCTCCATTCTTTGAAATATCTCGTAAGAAAGATAAATCTAGCTTTCTAATTAAGAATAAAAGGAAACTTAAGATGATTTTAGAGCCTGTTTAAATTTTCAACACCAATTTAAATAGGCTCTAATACAAAAAAAATACCTTATAATGTTATAAGGGCCAGTTCATAGATAAAAAAGAAAAAAGAGAATTAAAGGGCAGTTATAAAACTACAACGCCCGGACGCCTTGTAGACAAACATCCGGGTGCATGTAAAAGTGAAAACAACAAAAGAAGAAAGAAATCCGACGATGCTATTCATTTCTCCTAATCGCCCAACACATTAGGAAGAAAACTTCTTCAAATGATCCATCCAAAAACACAAAAGTGGAAAATATCCGCAATTAAGCGTTCAACAATATAAGGAATTATTATCAACTTAATTATCTCTACATAATTTAAGCACTTCTTGTCTTTCAAACCTACAGAATTTGGAAACAATAGCTAATTAGTGAACTGTTTTCAATACAATATTGTTTATAATGAACAGGGAATTTGATGTTAAAAAACTTAAACTCTCGAACTTTTTTTCTTTAATCAGTCTTAAAAACTCTCATTTTTAACATAAACATCTTCTCATATCTGTTAATAAGAAAGAATTAATTTCAAAAAAATAAGAATGAAATGCCATCACCATAGATTTGTTTCTCATGAAGTTATTGAATACATTTGTAGATAACTTGACACAATTGAACTTTAAAATTATGCTACGATTTAACACCTTCTTACTGGCACTAATAATTATTTTATTTGTTGCTTGCTAGAAAGGCACCCAAAAAGCCGATTACCAGGTTATACCTCTCCCCCAAGAGATAACAATGAGTAAAGAGCACCCCTTTGTTATCAATGAAAAAACGGTCATCTTTCATCCTGCCGAAAATTCATTATTACAACAAAATGCGGAATTTCTTGCAACGTATGTCGAAGAAATTACCGGAAAAAACCTGAAAGTTGAAACTTTATCTCATACGACTCCCATGAATTGCATTATTCTCAACCTGAATAATACAATTCATCAGAAAGAAGGGTATGAGCTTATAATAAAACCGGAATATGCAATGATCTCAGCATCTACAGAAGCCGGGATATTTTACGGCATTCAAACATTACGGAAATCAATCCCTTTTACGACCAATTATGCCGACATAGAATTGCCGGCAGCCATCATTAAAGATTATCCGCGATTCAGTTATCGGGGAATGATGTTGGATGTATGCCGTCATTTTTTTCCGGTAGAATTTGTAAAAAAGTACATTGACATTCTCGCTTTACATAATATAAATCATTTCCACTGGCATCTTACAGATGATCAGGGATGGCGAATTGAAATCAAGAAATATCCCAGATTGACTGAAATCTCCTCTCAAAGAAAAGAAACAGTAATAGGGAGGAATTCAGGTAAATATGACGGACTTCCTTACGGAGGATTCTACACTCAGGAGGAAATCAAAGAAATCATAACGTACGCAGAAAGACAATATATAACTATTATTCCGGAAATTGATTTACCCGGTCACATGCTGGCAGCATTGACCGCTTATCCTGAATTTGGTTGTACTGGCGGTCCCTATGAAGTGGCAACCAGCTGGGGAGTTTTTAAAGATGTCATTTGTATTGGTAACGACCAGGCGCTGCAATTTCTGGAAGATGTGCTGGATGAAGTAACTGATTTATTCCCTTCGCAATTTATTCATATTGGCGGCGATGAAGCTCCCCGGGACCGCT
Source organism: Bacteroides sp. (assembly GCA_021201335.1). Taxonomy (GTDB): domain Bacteria; phylum Bacteroidota; class Bacteroidia; order Bacteroidales; family Bacteroidaceae; genus Bacteroides. The sequence continues at coordinate 2,232 of JAJQFD010000056.1, forward strand.
GGAAAAAATGTCCGAAATGCCAAGCACGCATTAAGGCTGAAAAATTAAAAGCTGATAAGTTGCATACTGCTGAGGATCATTTACAGAGTTATTGTATGAAACGCATGAATAAGTTTCTTGAGACCAAAGGGAGAAAAATTATCGGATGGGATGAGATACTGGAAGGAAATGTAGCTCCCGGTGCCACAGTTATGTCATGGAGGGGAACTGAAGGAGGAATCATTGCTGCCGAACTTGGCCACGATGTTATTATGGTACCAGACAATTATGCGTACTTTGATTATTACCAAACCGATGATCTGACGGATGAGCCATTAGGCATAGGAGGGTTTGTAGATGTAGAGAAAGTTTACAATTTTGAACCGATACCTGCTCAATTCACCAATGAAGAAGAAAAGAGGTTTATAATGGGTAATCAGGCAAATCTATGGACAGAATATATTTCTACCCCTGAGCATGCAGAATATATGGTTTTACCTAGGATGGCAGCATTGGCAGAAACACAATGGACCTTACCAGAGAAAAAAGATTACCAAAAGTTTAAGAACAGATTACTTCATCAGATGAACATTTATAAACGTAAAGGATATAATTATGGTAAGCATTTATTTAATATCAATGCCGAATATACACCAGTAATAAATAAAAAAACAATTAATGTTAGTCTGTCTACCATCGGGAAATCAACCGTTTACTATACACTGAACGGCATTGATCCGGATATCTCTTCTAAAAAATACACCCAGACCCTACAACTGACAGAAACAACAACTCTAAAAGCATTTACAATCCGGGAAAAAGAAGGGAAAAGTAAAGTCTACCAAGAAGAAATCAGATTCAATAAAGCCACTCTATGCCCTCTTATACTTAATACTGAACCTGCAGAAAAATACAAATTTAAGGGAGCCATAACATTAGTTGATGGCCTTCGGGGAAAAGATAGTCCTGCCAGTGGAAGATGGATTGGCTTTTACGGAACGAATATGGAAGCAATTATAGACCTGCAAAAAAAACCGAAATATCCCGGGTTTCAACAGAAGCTAATATAGATGTGTACGCTTGGATCATGGGAGCAACTGAAATGGTTGTCTTCACCTCGGATGATAATAAAAGTTTCAAAAAGATAGGTTCCCAAACTTATCCGGAAACAACGGATATTGCCTTAAAAAGCATTGAATCTTATGAAATTAAATTTGAACCAGTAAAAGCAAGATATATAAAAGTTGTTCTAAAGCCCAGCAGAGGAATGCCGAAAGGACATAGAGGAGAAGGAAGAACTCCTTATTTACTTATTGACGAAATTACCGTTGAGTAAATAAATGCTGATTTCAATACGAATAGAATTACGAACGTACATACGTATGATTAGTAGAATTTACAGTACAAGCCATCCCTTTCTATATCGAAAATTCTTCATATGTCCGTGGAACTCTTTTCGTTAGTCCGCGGGCCAACGAATGATTTCAGAAATAAAAAACAATAGCGACATACAAGAAGTCCATTAATTCTCGGAAGGAAAAAGAAAAATTTATTTGATAGAGTAAATAACTTACCGCAGAATTTTAAAACTGGAAATAAATGAAAGGTTGTATTTCACTACTCTTTACCTGAATAACCAGATAAATAAGTGCGACTAATACTAAAACTTTACCCAAAAAAGGTAACCGAATAATACCATTTGCCAATCCGTTTTCCCATTTTACCGGCGTAAAATGAAGGATAAATCCCAGCAACATAAGAGCAAATACACGCCAATAACCATCTACCAACTGCATAAAGACTTCAGGATGGAAATTTGTAGTAATCTGTTCTATCATATCCATGGAATTTTGAAAGCTGGTATTCCTGAAAAAAATCCAGCAAAAACACACAAAATGGAAAGTGATGATTACTCCGAAGAAGCGTTTAATACCCTTGCTTTGCTCGCCTTTCTTCCGGCCCGTAATAGACATCCAGGCTTTGTGGAAAGCCAATGCCAAACCATGAAACATCCCCCAGACTACAAAATTCCAGGAAGCCCCATGCCATAACCCACCCAGGAACATAGTAATGATCAGATTAAGATATTGTCTGAATTTTCCTTTTCTATTTCCTCCCAAAGAGATATACAGATAATCTTTCAACCAACTGGAGAGGGAGATATGCCACCGTCTCCAGAATTCGGTAATGGAGGCTGATTTATAAGGAGAATCAAAGTTTATATTGAAATGATAACCAAGCAGCAAAGCAATACCAATAGCCATATCACTATAGCCAGAAAAGTCACAATATATTTGTAATGCATATCCATATAATCCCATCAGGTTTTCAACACCTGAATAAAGGGTAGGGTTTGCAAAAATACGCTCCACAAAATTAACACTAATATAATCAGAGATTACGGCTCTCTTAAACAGTCCACAAATAATGAAATAAACACCTCTCCCAAACATCTCCTTTGACACAAATAAAGGACGATGAATTTGCGGCAAAAAATCCCTTGCTCGTACAATAGGTCCGGCTACAAGTTGTGGGAAGAAAGACACATAGAAAGCATAATCAAGCAAGCGTTTCAATGGATTAATTTGTCCACGGTAAATATCGATTGTATAACTTAAAGATTGAAAAGTGAAAAAAAGAAATACCTACCGGAAGGAAAATATCCAGACGGGCAAACTCTCCACCGGTTAAGGAAGCAATGACTTCTCCGAAAAAATTAGTGTATTTAAAATAAGCCAAAAGCCCGAGGTTTAATATTAGGCTTAAAACAACAAATAGCTTTCTAATACTCTTTTTGGCTGTCTCATACATCCATCGGGCAACAAAGAAATCGGATACGGTAACTACCGCCAAAAGAAAAAAAATAAATACCACTGCTTTTATAATAAAAATAATAGGAGAATAAGGTTACAAAAAGGATGCGTGAAGTATCTCTCTTACATAGCAAGGCATAGATAATCATGAATGCAGTAAAGATCCAGAGGAAGAGTCCACTGCTAAAGATCATGGGTGCATTTGGATCGTAAAGAAAGAGATGACCCAACTTATCTATATCAATATCATTAATAAGAGACATAGGTATTGTAAAGTTTTATCAATGCTTCATAGAGCAGTTCACCGTGCAAGACATACGCTTCCGGGAGATAATGAACATGATCCGGTCTCATTAGTCCTGCTTCCTTCCAGTTTAAACAGGCTCGACTGGCACCTCCCAGAATATTATACATATCCCACACAGCTAATTTATTATTTAAGGCATATTGATTAATATTATCGGCAGCAATTTTTGTACGTGGGTTTATACTGTACGTTCGTCGCCTCCTACTTCTTCGGAAACTTTCATAAGAACCCGGAGGTGTGGTTAATAAGATGGGTACAGTTGGCATTTCAATTCGCAATAGTTTTATCAATTCATCCATTTGATGGTAATGAACATTTTTGTTATACCGGCGATTATGGCTTTCATTGGTACCAAAGGATAAAATCAGAAAATCCGGTTTCGCCTCAACTATTGTTTCGATGCGTTGAGGATGGGTAAAGGTCAAACAAGTTGCACCGTTTACACCCATATCAGTATATATTATTTTGCCGAAATCCTCTTTAAGCTTATCGCCTGCAGTCTGGGGGAAGATATGTCCCCGAACATGACTATCCCCAATATGTACAATTCGTAAACTATCCACCGACACGCCTGCTTTGAAGAGCCTAAACCTTTCGAGTATAGGATCTAGGATTTTATTCGGATCAACAATGTTATTTTCCTGTATTCCTTTAAACTCCACAGGTAAAGTCACGGAGACTATAACTGAATCTATTCTCAACGGATCTTTTAAAGGCTGTATAAAGGTAAGAGGAGTATCAGGAATGCTAAGAGGAGGTTGCGAATCTTGTGCAAGAACAATCGATCCGGTCATACAAAACTTCCAAAGTACTAGGAGGAAGATAAATTTATTCTTGTTCATATTCCCTCCTCCTGTCAAATTGTTTCTTCCCGTACACCAATGTCTCATATAACAACTCCGCTAAATATCTACCCCCTTTAAAGTTGATGTGTGTATAATCATAATTTGCCATCTGTGGCTTTGCGTCAACCAGCTTCTTCATACTTCCTTCACCTCCCATCGCCTCAAACATATTCCAAAAAGCAATTCCACTTTCAGCAGCAATATTCTGCTGATAGCGAATCAGATTTTTCACTCCTAACATAGTTTTTATCTCTCCATCTGCTAAACGCTGATTGCGATCTCCCACACTAAGCAGCAAAATACCTGCTTCCGGGAAACATTCTTTCAGATGCTCGATGGAAGAAATGACCCCTTTTTTGTAATAATTATAATCACTACCGCGGGGTGTTGCTACATTGAGTCCGTATTGCAAAATGATGAGATCGTACGTACGCAGACGGTTAAACTCCTTCAATTTATTGGCGGGTATATAGCGAAGATTCAAACCGGTACTACCACGGAGCGAGAAGTTATCAACAACCATACCCCTTTTCCCATCCATCGCCACACCATAAAATAAAGCTGATTCCAATTCTTTTACTGTCCATCGAACTGAACCAATCCGACCTTCAACACTTATTTGTTGTAAACCGCCAGCAGCTGAAAAATTGGTTATTTGTTCCGGCTCCTTATTAATACGGACACCGAGAGTCAACGGCCCATTATTTGTGAAATAAATAGTTGATTGTTCGCAAGTATCCAATAAAGAAGCATATTTGGCTTGTCCGCGCAGTTCTACATAAGCACCAGTCGACGGAATAAAATAGCGGGAAGAAATGCCCTGTTTCCCACGCTCAAAGTAAGCGGAATCGGTGGCTGCATGACTTCTCCAACCTCTGAAAGAATGCCGAACGGTAGGACGAAAGCCATAAGTACCCGAGGTTATATCGACATACCCGACTCCACATCCGCCATATTTCTGCTGCAATAATTCCCTTAAATCAGCTGTAAAGATGTCTGCTTCGATAAATGAATCGCCAAAAACGGCAATTCGTACCGGACGATCCAGAGTATCAATCTTATCGAGTATCTCGTAAAAAGGAGTCATACCACGTAATGTCGAATCACTGTAATCTTCAATGCAAGTGAGGCCTGTACGACAAGTATCAATAAAAGCAGGTTTTATGATGGGAAGTAGAGGAATGTAAACACTATCCGGGAATTCTTCTTCCGGTTTATCTGCACGTATATCACTTAACATATCTACTTTCCTCAATGTATATCCATATATGGTAATCGGAGGAATATAATACATTATAAGCAAAATGATCAATATAAATAAGGTCAGCCAGAGTGTATATAGGATATAATTCTTCATTTAATCCGAACTCACTTAAAATTACAGCAAGCAAAGATAGAGAAAAGAGAGAAAAAGAAGGGAGAATCTACATTATTTATAAGATTCTCCCTTGACTAAAACTTTTCGTTTAACTTATTTTTCGTGCAAACCGGATCAAATTGCTTGATTAATATCCCAGACAAATGCTCGGAGCCCCAATTGCTCTGTTTTCTTGTCCATTTCATGAAGTTCCTCCAAAAGAGGTTCCACTCTTCCATCCTCAACTACTGAAATGATAGCTGAATTCATGGCTGGCCATGCATGTGTGCCGTAATGAGGTTCTCCACTTTTGCTCCCACGTCCTTGAACTCTTTCCCAGGAAGTAAATCCACGACAATTCAGGCGATCGAGCAAGGATATAATACGATCATAATATGCCTGGTCAAATGTTATCAGTACTGCTTTCATTGCTCTCTTCTATTTTTCTATTTTTTCTTTTATTCTTCAGCATAGTGTGTTTATTCGCTTCATAGTATTCATCCATGGCGCGCTTCTTTCTCAATATTCGGCGCTGGCGTTTAATACCTGTAGCAGCAAATACACAATAAAGCACCGGAACGAGAATCAATGTTAGGATAGTTGACACAGTCAACCCCCCAATAATTGAAAGCCCCATTGGACGCCACATTTCAGAACCTTGTCCTGTTCCAAATGCCATCGGCATCATACCCAAAATTGTACTCATGGTTGTCATCAATACCGGACGAAGACGGCTCTTACCGGCGGTTACTACCGAACGAATAACGGCCATACCACGTTCACGGCAAAGAATAATATAGTCAATCAACACAATACCATTCTTCACTACAATACCAATCAACATAATACCTCCAAGCAAGCTCATCACACTCAGTGTACTTCCGGTTATAAACAAGGCCATCAATACTCCACTGACTGCAAATGGTACCGAGAACATAATGATGAACGGATAAGTCAAAGATTCAAACTGGGCAGCCATTACAATGAACACTAATGCTACAATCAAAACGGCTAAAACTCCCAAATCGGCAAAAGATTCCTGTTGATCTTCGTATGTACCAGAGATTTGAATCATTATTCCAGTTGGAATATCCAAATTGTCGATGATTTTTTGTCCGGCAGCTGCCACATCACCCAGCGTACCTCCTTCAGATATTACGGCGGAAACAGTAACCAGACGCTCACGGTCTTTACGTTCAATGGTTGGAGGAGCAAAACGTTCAACCACAGTACCCAGGTCTCTTACCCGCAAAGCTTCTCCTCTGTTATTGTAAATAAGAATGTCTTCGATATTTTCAACACTCGTACGGAACTCAGGAGCATAACGTACTACGATGTCATACTCATCACCATCCTCCCGATATTTGGAAGCAGTAGCACCGTTAATCCGGTTTCTTAAGTAAGTTCCAGCCGTAGCAAGGTTCAAGCCATACTGAGCCAGCTTTTCCCGGTCAAAATCCACTTGATATTCCGGTTGATAATCACCACGGCTAATATTCACTTCAGTCACGCCCTTTACATTAAATAA
>JAJQFD010000008.1 GCA_021201335.1 Bacteroides sp.
ATAAATGATAGTTCAATCACATTGCTTCTGAGGCATAACTTCTTATAAACGAATGATTTGAGGTTGGAGGAATGAATTATCGGGAAATAAACCATTTCAAATTATTAAATAAATTGTATATTTGTATTTAGTATAATTGAATTGATGGTTTATGAATTTTAAAACTTTCCCAGGATTTTACACACTATCTCTTGTTATTGTGGTTTTATTTATTTTCAATACCCGCGCTTATTCACAAAATCATGCGATGAATGCAATGCGTGCTGCTAATCAGGCACACCGTACGCATGTTCAGATGCACCAGAATTTTATGAACATGGTGATGATGAATTCGCATAATAAAGCATTTAAAAAAAACGAATGGTAAATTTAAATTTAATGTGGTTACACTTACGGGCGATACTATACGGGCTACGAAAAAGCAGAAGATAAGTTATTATCTTCCTGTCCGAGAAATTACCGTAAGAGTGAATGGTGAGAAAATGACTTTCAAACCGGATTCAGCGAGTGAGGTTTTTACCTATGTTTTCAAAAATAAAATTACGGGTGTCCCTTATGAGGATCAATGGATTTTTCAGGTTTTTTCGACACCCGATGCTACGTTTTATTCTCCTTTTCCTGTTCAGGAAATAACAGGTATAGCTTATTTCCGTTCTGGTGAAGGTGAGATTAAAAAAATAAGTGCGGAGGATATGAAAATTATAATGGAAGGTAATGAAAAAGCTTTGAAGGCGCTGAATAAGGGTAAAATGACTACTGCTTTGGCGCATTATTACAAAGCAGCTAAGAAAAGTAAAAGGCTACTTTAATTTCAACATTTCCTATTTTATTGACATGAATAAGGTAGGGTTAAATTATAATAATTAAAACATCATAAGTATCAGCCCAATTATAGCATCAAAATTCCTTCAATGGATGCCACTTGCCTGTAATAAATAACTACATCAATAGCATCATTTACCAATGTCTTTATCGTAACACTGGAATATTTAGCGTTCTTACTATCCCTGACAGAGAATGTGGCATCTGCTTTATCAAAGATGGCATGCAGTTTAGCAATATCTTTTTGACCGGAAGATACAATAAATTTAAATATATACTCCGTCGGAAAGGTATGTACCTGATCTAACTTCTCTTTAAAACCTTGATAAAAATCATCTAAATGTAGATTTTCATCTTTTGCAAATACTTTTATTCTTTCTTTCATGGTAATATACAGGCAAATGTTGAGCCATGAAAACATTAGTGCCAAAGTGTCACTAACCACTTGTGAAAATGCACAATAAGAGCATTAAAAGGATGACTAAATGTTTACCCTTTCCGTCATAGGCTTCATCGGCCTAAGTTATAAGGATTGTCAACACAGAATAAATTCATGTCGCAGGGTTTTCAGCTATTTACTATTATATCTGAACTTTAGGAAGGTTTCGATACTTCAAACACAGAATGAATCTCTATAATTCATGAATTTTTGTAACTTTGACATCTATTTCTGAAACAGATGAAACGCCTTTTGAAAATTAGCTATAAACTGACGCTTTAAATAAAATATTTGTATATGAGCACAATTTACGGAATATAATGAAACACATACTAATGACTATTTTACTTTCAGCTATTTATTCTTGTATTTACGCTCAAGGATTTCCTGAAGAGCCGATTAATGGTATCGCATTTCCTATTGGAAGTAAAGTTACTATAAAGTTACACGCGACAGATTCTGCTCATTATGACTTTTCCATAATTGAACTCAAGGCTTTTAATGAAATTGTTAATACACAGGATCATGATTATCTGTTCCCTGAAAATGGAGAAGAGGATAGAATAACCTTTTATTTTTGCCAAGGCACGCATGGTGATACCAGAGAGGAAAAGGAAAAGAATAGAAGGGTTCTTTTGTTGATGAAGAATTATTCAAGAAAAGTTGTTCAATATTCATTTGAGATCCAGCAGAAAAAAATGAGGAATTCGAATATACTTCAAATAGTGTGATTTATGCTGGTGCGATAGCTCTTGAAATGTGGCCATTTATGCTCTATGCTATTCGATTAAGTAAGTTTCAAAAGTATAACCCGGATTAATTCTGGATAATTTAATATCTTAAATATCTTTCGTTCTGTATTCTTTCGGTGTCATACCCGTATGTTTTTTAAAATACCGGGAAAAGAAAGATTGGGTTGGAAAGTTCATCTCATCAGAGATTTCCTGCATAGACATATTTGAATTCTCCAACATGAATTTAATCAGAGTAATGGTTCTTTCTGCAATCCATTGAGTTGGCAGTTTGCCCGATTTTTTCTTGATAACATCTGAGAAGTGCCGGGGAGTCAGATAAGCTTCTTCAGCATAATATTCCACTTCACGGTGCTTCCTGCAATTCTTCGAAAGTGAATAAGTAAAATTCCTGAATATTTGTTCCTGCCTTGAAAGTTTTCTTTTTTCTGTTGGTTTAAACCGGGCATAAGCTGAAACAATTTCTAATGCCAAAAACGTGGAGAGGGTTTCGCGTATTTCCAGGGCAAAAGGACGATTTTTATCCGCAAGTCGATTGTTTGTAAATTGATAAATCTCTTTCACTTCCTGAAGCTCTTCATCGGTAAGCGTCAGGCAGGGATTTTCCTGAATGAGGCTAACATAATCTTCAACAGGATGCAATAACGTCAGTTTTTCCAGAAAATCAACTCCGGCTGTTATAGCGATTACTTGGATGTCTTCTGTATATTCCAGAATTTGTATAACTGTATAAGGTAATAACAAACAAAAACTTCCTCTTCTAATAGTAAACGTATGCATGTCGATAACCAGTTTTCCTTTTCCTGACTGGCAAATAAATACCACAACTCCTGCATCGAGTATCTTAGGGTTACCATTCCATAACTCGGGAATCTCGTCGATGGACGGGATAATTGTAAAGAATTCATAATTGGGTGGAGTATTGCTGCAACCGTCAGCATTAACGGTAAGAAGTTCTATTGGCATTTTTTCTTTTCTTGAATGTTTTCCTCAAAAATAATCATATTATAATTGATATAGAAGCCGAATAGGAGTAAAAACATACATATGGAACATATTAACGTACATATCGACAGTTATCGCCAGAAAGTATCCCCTTACATTTGCAATGTACTAATCCTAGTTATTATGATAAAGTATTTTCAATTACAGGGTGTATTAGCTGGAATTCTATTCCTGATATTTTTCTCCGGATGTTCGTCACAGAAAAAAGAGAAAGAAACAGTAAAGAGTGTAAAAACCGACACAGTCAGGATATACGGTGAATCTTCTCGTACTACATTTCCGGGTAAAATAAGGGCCGCTTCCGATATGAGCCTGTCTTTCCGGGTAAGCGGGCCTATTCTCCGGGTATATGTCGATGTTGGTTCCTATGTCCGTAAGGGACAGGTATTGGCACAAATTGATCCTCGCGACTACGAAATTCAGTTGGCTGCCACTAAAGCAGAATACCAACAGATCAAGAATGAGACTGCCCGTCTGAAAGAATTATACGAAAAACAGAGCATTGCTCCCAATGATTACGATAAAGCATTGTATGGATTGGAACAAATCTCAGCAAAATATGATGCTCATAAAAATGCGCTTGCTGATACCCGGTTACTTGCTCCTAGTGACGGTTATATCCAAAAAAAAGCTTTTCGAACCCGGAGAGACCATTAGTGCAGGTTTGCCAGTTCTGACAATGATAGGTAAAGCGACTTCAGAAGTAGAGATAAATATCCCGTCTTCGGAATATATACAACGAGATCAATTTGATTCTTATCATTGTAGTGTGGATATATTTCCCGGAAAATCCTTTCCTCTTCAATTGATTGGTATTACACATAAAGCAAATATGAATCAGCTTTATACGATGCGGTTTCGTTTGTCGGGTGAAGAGAAAAATCTACCCGGACCAGGTATGTCAACTATGGTAACTATCCTATATAAACCGGAAGAGGGGCGCCGTGTATCCGTTCCATTATCCTCTGTATTTGAAACAAACCAAGGATCTTCTGTCTGGGTATACGATGGTGTTACTGAAACAGTTAGAAGTCATCCGGTAAAAATAGCTCAGGTACTGGTCAGCGGCATAGTAGTTATATCATCAGGACTTGAGGAAGGTGATGTTGTTATTTCTGCAGGTGTTCATTCCTTGAAAGAGGGTGAAAAAGTAAGGCTTTTACCAGCAGTGTCACCGACGAATGTAGGAGGAATGTTATGATGGATCTTGGAAATTGGGGATTACAAAATCGCAAGTTGGTTTATTTCCTTATGGCCGTGCTTATAATAGGAGGTATATTCGGCATTTATAATATAAGTAAATTAGAAGATCCCGAGATTAAAGTGAAGCAAGCATTGGTAGTAACCACTTACCCGGGAGCCTCTGCCCATCAGGTTGAACTGGAAGTAACTGATATCTTGGAAAAGTCGATCCGTACCATGAAACGGATAGATCATATTGAAAGTCGATCAATGAACGATCTTTCGATGATTACCGTTGAACTTTCTACTTTAGTGCCCAACGATGAAGTAGATGCCGCTTGGACCATGCTTCGTCGGAAAGTATCTGATATACAATCAGCTTTACCTGAAGAAGCTTCCGTATCAATTGTTAAAGATGATTTTGGAGATATGGCAGGCATGTTCTATGCATTGACTACCGATGGTTTTTCTGACCGTGAATTGGGGAATTATGCCGACTTGATACGGCGGGAGATACTGGGAATTCCCGGTATATCAAGGGTAGAAATATATGGTCAGCGAAAAGAATGTATAAATATTGAATTGTACGAAGATAAGATGGCCAACCTGGGTATCTATCCGGCTGAGGTACTTTCGACCCTAAGCGGGCAGAACAAAACCATCTATTCTGGTTATTACGAAACCGGAGGGCAAAGACTTCGCGTAACTGTCAATGATAAATACCGGAATGTGGCTGATATTGAAAACCTTCTTTTGCAAGGACATCAGGGTGATCAGTTCAGGCTGAAGGATATTGCCCGGGTTGCGCTTGATTATGAAAATCCTTCCCGCAACGAATTAAAATACGATAATCAGCGGGCACTCGGTATAGCCATTTCCGCACTCACGGAAACGGATATTACCAAAATAGGAAATGAAGTAGAAAAACGTCTTCATAACCTGACGGAAACCCGGTTACCGGCCGGAATAGAACTACATAAAGTTTTTTTCCAGCCTGATAGGGTAAGTGATGCATTGAAAACATTTATGATTAACCTTATAGAATCCGTCCTGATTGTTGTAGTTATTCTTATGTTGACAATGGGGCTTCGGAGTGGATTGATTATCGGTTTCAACCTTATTGTCATTGTATTAGGTTCTTTATTGGTATTAAGTGTAACTGGAGGAACCATGCAGCGAGTTTCATTGGCTGCATTTATCCTGGCAATGGGTATGTTAGTTGACAATGCTATCGTCATATTGGATGGAATCATGATTGATATGCAACGGGGTTTACCCGCACAGCAATCACTCACTTCCATCGGACGCAAAACAGCAATGCCTTTGCTCGGTGCTACTCTGATTGCAATATTGGCTTTTCTTCCGATTTATCTCTCACCGGATACGGCGGGTGTGTATGTTCGCGACCTTTTTATTGTACTAGCTGTTTCTCTGCTGTTGAGTTGGATACTGGCTCTTGTATATGTTCCTATTCAGGCGAAACGTGCGTTAAAGGTTAAAAAAAATGAGGATGGCAAAGATCCTTTTGACAGCCGGGCGTATAAGATGCTTCGCGCTGTACTTACCTGGGTGCTTAGCCATCGCACAGTTACTGTAACAATAACTTTGTTGTTACTAGTTGTTACCGGATTATGTTATCCATTGCTGCCACAGGGTTTTTTCCCGGATATGAATTATGACCAGCTATATATTGAATATAAATTACCGGAAGGAACTTCCGGCAATAAAGTAGATGAAGATCTTGCTTCCATCACTGATTATTTGCTGGCAAGGGAAGAGATTACCCATGTAACAGCTTCGGTGGGAGGGACTCCGGCTCGTTATAACCTGGTAAGAAGCATAGCCGACCCTTCGCTTTCTTACGGGGAGTTAATTGTGGATTATACCTCTTCTAAAGAACTAGTATCCACGATGGATGATATCCAGTCTTATCTTACAGACCATTATCCCGATGCGTATGTACGAATGAAACGTTATAATCTGATGTATAAGAAATATCCTGTCGAAGTACAATTTAACGGTCCTGATCCTGCTGTTTTGCGCGATCTGACCCGGCAGGCATTATACATTATGGATGAAAGTCCTTCGTTATTTCTCAGTTGTACGGATTGGGAACCTAAAACGCCGGTTCTGATGGCTGATTATAATCAGCCTATAGCCCGCAATGTCGGATTAAGCAGGCAAGATGTGGGTCTTTCCCTCCTCAGTGCAACGGGGGGAATTCCGGCCAGTGTGTTTTATGATGATATGCATAGCCAGACTATTTACTTGAAATGTGTGGATAGCGAAGGAAAACCAATTGAATCGTTGGAAAATTCTTCTGTTTTCAGTATGCTTCCTTCTTTGACAGCCCTCAACAAAGAAATGATCTACGGACTGGCTACCGGAAGCGTTTCAGAGGATGATATTATGGAAGAATTGATGCGTACTATCCCCCTCAGTCAGGTAACCGATGGTATTAAGCTCGTCTGGGAAGACCCTCTAGTGATCCGTTACAACGGTCAGCGTGCCATGCGGGCACAATGCAATCCGGTTAGCGGAATCAGCACAGAAGACGCCCGGCGCACAATAGCCAAACAAATTGAAGCCATTGAACTGCCCGAAGGATATACCATGCAATGGGAGGGTGAATACAAGGCCAGCAACCAATCCAGCGAATACTTATTCAAAAATTTCCCTCTTGCTATTATATTGATGATTGCTATTCTCATTATGCTGTTCAAGGATTATAAGAAACCGCTTATTATTTTTTTGTTGTATTCCACTGCTTCTAATTGAAGTTGTATTCGGGATGCTGGTTTCCGGAAAAACATTTGGCTTTGTGGCGATTGTAGGAATTCTCGGACTAATCGGGATGATTATTAAAAACGGTATTGTTTTAATGGATGAAATAACTCTCCAACTGAATTCCGGAGTAGAGCCGTTGAAAGCGCTGCTTGACAGTTCTTCAAGTCGTTTCCGACCTGTGATGATGGCTTCCATGACTACCATATTGGGAATGATTCCTTTATTAACCGACGATCTTTTCGGGCCGCTTGCTGTCACAATTATGAGTGGACTGATGGTAGGTACATTGATTACGTTGCTTATCATCCCTATTCTTTATTCGTTGTTTTTCAAGATTAAAATCACTAAAAAATGAGGTGGAAAAAATATATATTCTTTCTTCTTTTCCCTAGTGTGGTTATTCCAGTTTATGCACAGGAAACACTGACACTGGAGCGGTGCCGGGAATTGGCGCTGGAAAGAAATAAATCGATTGAACGGGCTGATGAAAACCGGAAGAAAGCCGGTTATGATACCAAAGTTTACCTATCTAACTATCTGCCTAAATTTTCGGCAGCAGGTAATTATTTGTATACCAGTACAAAACTTAAAAAGACATTACCGGGAAGTTATCTTCCTACTTTCATTCCTGACGGGAATGGCGGACTGATTCCTAATCTGCTTACGACTATTGATGGAACCCCTGTTTTTAAAGAATATGCTTACTTCCCTGATCTGGACATTAATTTCGGATTAAGTGGACTCTATACTGCCGGAATTCGGGTAGAACAACCTATCTATACAGGCGGTAAAGTAACAGCAGCTTATAAAATGTCACGGATAGGAGAGGAGATTGCCGGTTTACAACAAGTTTTGACACGGACAGAAGTCATCTTGCTTTCCGATGAAGCTTACTGGACCTATATACAAACTCTTGAACTGACCAAAACAGCAAAAGCTTATAAAGAATTAATTATCGGATTACGGAAAGATGTGGAAAATGCATATCAGGCAGGACTCAAATCCCGTAATGATGTACTCAAAGTACAGGTGAAACTCAATGAAGCTGAATTACAAGTTTTACAGGCTGAAAATGCTGTTCGACTTGCACGGATGAATTTATGTCATGTTATCGGATTACCATTAACTACCCGTGTCTACGTGGAAAATATGGCTGAAGAAAATACGACTTTTTTATTATCATCAACGGATATAACCGGGCGTCCTGAATACCATATATTAAGTAAGCAGGTCGAACTAAAGGGAGAAGAAACAAGATTGGCGCGTAGCGAATTTCTTCCGAATATTGGAGTGATGGGCAACTTTGGTTATGCCAATGGCTTGAAACTCAATGGTGAGAAGTTACTGGATAAAACTTCTTTTTCTGCTGTAGTTTCGGTCCAAATTCCACTGTTCAATTGGGGAGAAGGATGTAATAAAGTGAGGAGTGTTAAAGCTGAAAAACGAATGGCTGCTTTGCAATTGGAAGATGCTACTGAAAAGATGGAACTCGAGCTAATGCAGGCTGTCAATGAAGTGGAAGAGAAGGAAATGGAAGTAAAACTTACGACTCGTTCCCTGGAGCAGGCTGAAGAAAATCTGAAAACCAGCCGTGATCATTTCAACGTAGGAATGGAGACACTCACAGACCATCTGGAAGCACAGAGCCTCTGGCAGAAAGCATGCTCAGATCACATTCGTGCCCAGACTTCATCCCGGTTAAGTAAAACGAAATATTTAAAAGCTGCCGGGAAATTGTAATAAAAAGACTACCGGAATAGAAGTATATATCCTCACATATTTTAAGAGGAAAGTCAAAAGATTATAAACATTATTAAGTAGAAAGCAACAAATATGTTGCTTTCTTTTTTTTAGTAAACCTTTTACATGAAAAAAATGTTATCTTTGTATCCCGAATGAGAAGTTTAGTTTCTATAATAATTGTTTGTTCTTCCTTCCTTTTTATTGACTCCTTCAGGGTTAATTGTATTTGCATGTGATTATCCCAATTTTACATTTTATTTTTTGAGTGTAGCCATCGTTATTATACTTTGGACCTAAAATTATTAGTTATGAAATTATTTAAATATACGCTGGATATAGCGATGGACCTTGGTACGGCCAATACCATTATTATCTGCAATGATCGCATCGTTGTTGATGAACCTTCCATAGTTGCTATAAATAATACGACGGGTAAACTTGTGGCTCTGGGAGATAAAGCCTGGCAAATGTATGGAAAGGCGCATGAAAATATTAAAACAATCAGACCTTTATGCAATGGAGTGATTGCCAGTTTCTCTGCTGCTGAAACATTGATTAAAGGATTGATCAGAATGATTGACAAGAAAACCCGTTGGCTTACTCCTTCATTGCGTATGGTTATTTGTATTCCTTCTGGTAGCACCAATGTGGAAGCACGTGCAGTTCGTGAATCTGCTGAATTGGCCGGCGGAGGAGAAGTATATCTCATACATGAACCCATGGCTGCTGCTGTAGGTATCGGTCTGGATGTAACAGCGCCTTCAGGTAATATGATAATTGATATCGGAGGAGGTACATGTGAAATTACTGTAATAGCATTGGGCGGAATTATATGTAGCCGATCGTTAACAATCGCAGGAGATGTTTTTACATCTGATATACAAAACTATATTCGTCGGCAATATAATATCCGCATCGGAGAACGTACCGCCGAGGAAATAAAAAAACGAGTAGGAGCTGTGTTAATCGGACTAGAGAGTCCACCGGAAAACTATGTGGTTTATGGTTCAAATCCTATGTCTGCTGCTCCAGTCGAAGTCTCCGTGTCTTACCATGAAATATCACATTGCCTTGACAGGTCTATATCAAGGATTGAAACAGCCATATTACAAGTAATGGAATTGACTCCGCCGGAATTATATGCCGATATAATCCGGCATGGAATTTACCTTACCGGTGGCGGAGCTTTGTTACGCGGACTGGATAAAAGGCTGACTGACCGATTTAAAATCCCCTTTAAAATAGTGGACAATCCTTTGCATGCAGTTGCACGGGGTACAGGCATTGTGTTGAAGAATATGAGCGAATATCCTTTCCTGATGTCCTAAATACTGACCGCCTCATTTTCTTTTAAGATTATAAGTTGCTGTATAAAGATATTTACTTAACTCTGTGTCATCTTTAATTCGTTCCATCTCTTCGTAAGAAACCGGTTGACCGATATAAACGTCTACTGTCTTTCCATATTTATTAAATAGCTCCGCCGGAATTCGAAGTGTCCTAATTTTCCAACTAATCTGGTCAAGCAGGTAGAAAAAATGAGAATTATAAAAATCAAAGAAAACTGGGTATACCGTAGCCCGGGATTTTCGGATGATGCGGATAACTGACTCTTTCCAGTCGTGGTCGTAAATACCCTTTTTGTCTTTTTTGTAAACAGAGATAGCACCAGCCGGAAAAAATCCCATGGGATGTCCATCCTGCAAATGTGCAAATGAACAACGGATTCCATTCAAATTTTGTAAATTGGCCCCCTGTTGTTCACTATCGGGTTTTACAGAGACAAAATTATCTTTTAAGGCTTCCACTTTCGTTAAGATACCATTTACCATCACTTTAAAATCCGGTCGGCGGGAAGCAAAAATATCGATGAGGATAATTCCGTCAAGAGACCCGATAGAATGGTTGGAAACGGTAACAAAAGTGCCTTCCGGCAAAGTTTCAAGTATTTTATCATTGTGAACCTTATACTTTAAATTGATTAAAGGGTCTTTCAGCAGGGAGGCTGTAAAGTCGGCACCTTGTAAATGACAACTGTTATTGTACAGCCGATTTACTTTGTTGATGCAAAACCATTTAAACATTCGTTTAGCAAGGAATTTTCCAAAGCGGGTTTTAAAAAAGGGGGCTGCATCCTGCAGGTCTTTTATGTTGACGACGAAATTTTTCAAAATCTATTCAATCTTTTATATAATCTAATACAGGTTCTACTTATGTAAGCAAGTTTAACTTTAAAGAGGAAATATACCATATTCTTTTTTTACGGTATAATAATTTTCAGTAAAATTAATATATTAATTATACAATTTTCTCATCGATTTGTTTACCCAAATGGTTAAATTTTCCTCGGGAAAAAGAAAAAAAGAACATAATCCGTCCGTAAAGGGTCGTAACATCCCGGTGAAATTGTGGGATATTTGCACTCAGGAAAGTAATAACAAATAATCCAAATAATATGATGAAGAAGGAAGAACAACAAAATCAACCCCGCAGAAATAATCCATATTTTGGTTTCTTTTTGGGGATTCTCCTAATTATGTTTCTTAACGGACTGGTATTTCCACGGTTATTGGAACAACAAATAGTGAATACCGACTATGGAACCTTTATCAGTTTGGTTGACGGAGGAAAAATAAAACAAGTGAAAATAGAGGAGAATAGAATTTATTTCTCGGCTTTGAATGAAGAAAGCAAAGAAGTCACTTATCAAACCGGTGCTATCAATGATTCGGAATTAGTGGATCGTTTACTGAAAGCAGAAAGCCCTAATGAAAACGGTAAAATTGTCTTTACCAAAACGATTCCACGGGAAAGTTCTCCTATCCTTAATTTCCTGTTGATGTGGGTTCTTCCCGGATTCTTGTTTTATATTTTCTGGAGACAGATCAGTAAGATGATGCAGACACGTATGTCCGATGGAGGGAATGTTATGTCATTCGGCAAAAGCGGAGCCAAGATTTATGCCGAGTCGGAAGTGAAAACTACCTTTGCCGATGTTGCCGGACAGGAAGAAGGAAAAGAAGCATTGGCCGAAATCGTAGATTTTTTACATAATCCGGAGAAATATACTTCTATCGGTGCCAGCCTACCGAAAGGAGCCTTGCTTGTGGGCCCTCCGGGAACGGGTAAAACACTCATTGCGCGTGCTGTTGCAGGAGAAGCCAAAGTGCCTTTCTTTTCAATCTCTGGATCAGAATTCGTACAAATGTTTGTGGGAATGGGAGCAGCTAAAGTGAGAGACCTCTTTAAACAAGCCACTGAAAAAGCACCTTGTATTATTTTCATTGATGAAATAGATGCTATAGGTAAAAAACGGGATAATGCTTTTGGTGGTGGCAATGATGAGCGGGAGCAAACGCTTAATCAGTTGCTTACGGAAATGGATGGATTTGATGGAAGAAAGGGGGTCGTAATACTGGCTGCCACCAATCGACCGGAAATTCTGGATAAGGCTTTGTTTCGTCCCGGGCGTTTTGATCGCCGTATTCAGATGGAACTTCCGGATCTGGAAGGACGCAAGGCCATTCTCGAGGTTCATCTGAAAAAGGTAAAGCATGAAAAAGTAAATCTGGATATCGTTGCCCGTGCCACAGCAGGAACCTCCGGTGCCGAATTAGCAAATATCGTAAATGAAGCAGCATTGAAAGCGGTAAGGATGGGAAGAAATAAGATAACAACCAATGACTTGGAAGAATGTGTAGAGGTGGTTATTGCCGGGGCACAGAAAAAAGGAAAAGTTATTTCGGAAAAGGAAAAGAAAATCATTGCTTACCATGAAATCGGACATGCGATGGTAGCAGCCAAGCAAACCAACTCGGCTCCGGTTCATAAAATAACCATTGTGCCGCGTACTTCGGGAGCTTTGGGTTATACGATGCAAGTTGATTCGGGAGAACAGAATCTGATGTCCAAAGAAGAAATGCTCAACCGGATAGCTACATTAACAGGCGGACGTGCAGCAGAGGAAATAATTTGTGAAACTGTCACCACTGGAGCGTCAAATGATATTGAACAAGCTACTAAAATAGCCCGGGCTATGGTGACGCGTTACGGAATGAGTGAGAAATACGATATGATGGGACTTGAAACAACGAACAATGCTTATCTAGGAGGTGATTCATCATTGACTTGTTCAGCTGATACAGCTGCTGAAGTTGACAGTGAGGTTTTACAAATAATAAAGAATGCAC
Source organism: Bacteroides sp. (assembly GCA_021201335.1). Classification (GTDB taxonomy): domain Bacteria; phylum Bacteroidota; class Bacteroidia; order Bacteroidales; family Bacteroidaceae; genus Bacteroides. The sequence goes on from JAJQFD010000008.1 coordinate 12,921, forward strand.
ATTCAAAAGCAGCCCGCCTCATTACGGAAAATATAGAGAAAATGCATCAAACGGCTGGTTTCTTGCTCGAAAAAGAAACTATAACCGGCGATGAATTCATGGAAATATTGAATAAATAGTTGTAAGAACTCCTCTTTAATGAGTTTATACGATTCGTTATTTAAATGACTATCAATGAAAGATCTATAAATAACTCAAAGTAGTAATTACTTGCGATCAGGACGGGTCAGAGTATGAGACTTGTGTAGCATCCATGGTAAAGAAAAGCAAAAAAGTAACTCCTGTAATATGCTTATATTCAGAATCATATATAAAAGGTATGAGACTAATGATACTTTCTTGAAATAATTCTTTTATGAGATAGGTTAAGTAGAGAATAGATTATTCCAAAGAAGAAGTTCTTTTAAGTACTGGGTGAGGTAGGATTTGCATCAAATGCTACCGGAATTTAAGGCAAATTGAATAAGGTTTTTCCTAATCTTCCGGTAGCTTTATCAACTACAGATATGAATTAGCATTCATAAAGAATAATATAAACGAATGGGGATGATGTACTTATAATAACTATAGTTTTTGTCTCAGTTCGTTACTTGGATTACAATAAATAAATCTCCGATGAGAATAGCCGTTTTTATAGATGATATATACCTGATACACCTTATGGAAGAGGTCAAACATATTTTTTTGTTTGATGTGGATGATGGTGTAATTATCGCATTAGGAGAAGAGTTAATAAAAATAAAGGATATAAATTATATCTGTTTATGGTTGTTAGGAAAACGTGCGGAAACAGTTTATTATGATAATTTCACGGAAACGGAAAGAATGATACTGGAGAAATCAGGGATAACTGTAAAATCAATGAATGAAATCCGGACTAATCCAGTATTGCATGCATTAGTAATCAAGTCGGGAAGTTAGTTGTTTCTATATTCCAGAGGAGTCATACCCACATATTGTTTAAAGAAACGACCAAAGAAAGAAGGATTGGGAAAATTCAATTCTTCTGATATTTGCAATATAGTGTGATCCGTAGTTTTCAGTCTCTTTTTCGCTTCAATAATTACCGCTTCATTAATCCAGTTAAGTATGGAGTGACCAGTTACCTTTTTAATAGCCATCGATAAATATTTGGGAGTGAGCGAAAGTTTTTCTGCATAAAAAGCAACACTTCTTTCGTGGATGTAATGTTCGATTAGTAACCTGAAAAACTCTTCAGTTAAAGCTTCTTGCCGGGAGAGAAATGGTGATTGAATTACCGGAGAAGCTTCGTATAAGTAACCTATTTGCATCAAGAGGGCATAGATAAATCCACTTGTCATTAAATCCCTGTAAGGATTAAGCTCATTGTGATGATGTTTCGCAATCAATGAATGTATTTCAAGAATGTCATGTATAGCATCCTTCTTTACTTTCTGGGTAGGAGAAGAATCGATCTTTTTTAAAAGATCGAAATTCTTCGGCAGAGGCAATCGGATTATAAAATCAGCGGAAAGAAATAAGGTTTCAATCAGTAAATCATTGGATTCCCGTATCAGTTTAAATATCTGGTCGGGCAGAATCGTAAAGATTTCATTTTCCGAAATTTCGTAAGTACGATAGTTTATCTTAAATTGTGCATTTCCTTTTAAACATACTCCAAAAACAAATCCATTAAAGATGAGAGCTTGTTCCAGGGGCTGACCCTTTGGAATCTCCGATGAGTCCACCAATACAAAGTTTTTGATGGCATAATCATCAGATATATGTTTGATGGTATCATTCTGCTTTTTAAGTAAAATCTTATTCATAACTCAGCAGAGGAATGTTATTAACTACCTATTATTGGTTATTCGGTTTACGGAGCTAAAATACAGTTTTTTACAGGTTTATCGTATTGGTAAAGCTTTTTTCTTAAAAAAGAATTTTAGTTCGGCTCATTAAATACTTAGGTATAGGTATTGTTATTGCTTTATTTGTAAATTACTTTTGTTGCGGATAAATATTACTAATAAAAAGACTTTTAAGAATAAACAATTGCATAATGAGAAAGAAGATTTTTGTTTTTGCTACCATGATAGCAATGGGTCTGAGATTAGTTTCCTGTCCGAGTTATAATGTTTTTATTGAAATGGAACAACCTGTTGCAGAAGTTGTGAGTTTTTTATCCGCAGCGGATGTCGCCGGAAGTTATGTTGGTACGCTGGATAAAGTGGTAATGAATGGTGCATCTAAAAACCCATTAGAAAATGTAACCGCAAAAGTTACTGCAAATTCTGATGGAACTTTCAACCTTCAGATTACTGCTTTTCAGGTGGGCAAGATGCCGGGAAGTATTGCTGTTGATGCAAAAAATATTAAATTGAATGCCGATAATTCCTTTCGTCAGGATGTGGATAAAGCGGTAATTTTTACAATGCTGGAAATATCAACTTCTTACAAGGCAACAGGTGTTACTGGTAAATTTACCCCAACTGCTGACGGATATACATTTTCTTTTGCCCTGGATACAGTGGGTACTGTTCTGGGAATTGATGCAGTAAATGCATCAATCCACTTTACCGGTAAAATGAAAAAGTAAAAAAACGAGGGGCATTGCCCCTTATTTTTGTTTTGTCAGGACAAATTATTCTTTTGGATTATATACCATCGGCACAAATATCAGCCCATCTCTGGTTTGTACTGTATCAGTTTCTCTAAAACCTAATCTCTTGTACACCTTTACAGCATAGGTAGAAGAATTTACAGTAATGCATAAGGGTCCTGATTGGCTAATTACGTACTGAAATAATCGACGGCCAACACCTTTTCCATGATACGCTTTCTCAACAAAGAAGAGAGAAACATGTCTTCCCTTATTCTTCATGGCAAGTACGCCAATGATTTTGTCATTTTCAATGGCACCGTATATGTTTAAATCGTTTATTAGTGGTTTACTACTAAGAAAGTCAGTAAAAGTTTTTAAGCCTTCATCATCGAAGTCGTCAGATCCACATTCCATAAACACCCGTAAGGATAGCTGCATTGCTTCGTCAATTTCTGTGGTCAATAGTTTCCTTATCTCCATATTCTTCAAAATATATTAATTGATAAAAGTATAGAAAAGATAACTCAAATTCAAGATAAATTCCGTATATTACTTTTATGAAGTAATAATTATTATAAAAAGAACCGTAATACCTACTTATTATAAGCAAGAGTAATGTTTGCTGAAAAGATAACTGTTGTTAAATACCTGAACCTCTTTTATTTAGCTTCTGTTATTTATATAAAATCGATTTAAAACGGATTTTTATAATCTCTAAAAAAATAACTATGGGAATATTGGAAGGAAAAGTAGCTCTGGTAACCGGAGCTGGATCAGGATTTGGCAGAGCCATGTCTTTATTATATGCACAGGAAGGTGCAAAAGTTTTAGTAACAGACATTGCAGCAGAAAGCGGAGAAGAAACCGCTGATATGATTGAGAAAAAAGGAGGAAAAGCAGTCTTTATCAAGTCGGATGTATCTAAACCTGAAGATTGTGAAAAGGCAGTAAAAGAAGCAGTAAAAGCTTTCGGCCAATTGAATGTTGCTTTCAACAATGCCGGAATAGGAGGCGCCAACGCACCTATTGGAGAATATCCAATTGAAGACTGGGATAAAGTGATTAAAATTAATCTATCGAGTGTTTTTTATGGGATGCATTATCAGATTCCGCAAATGTTGGAAAATGGAGGCGGAGTGATCGTTAATATGTCTTCTATATTAGGCCAGGTTGGTTTTGCCGGTTCATGTGCATATGTGGCTGCTAAACATGGGGTTGTGGGTTTAACAAAGAATGTGGCATTGGAGTATGGCTCGCGGAATATTCGTGCCAATGCCGTAGGTCCCGGTTTTGTGGAAACACATTTAACTGATAAACTGACACATGATAGAGAGAAATACGATTTCTTGGTAGCGAAGCACCCTATGTGCCGGTTAGGCAAGGTCGATGAAATTGTCGATCTCGTGCTATGGTTAAGCAGTGATCGTGCTTCTTTCTGTAATGGCGGATACTATCCGGTGGATGGCGGATATCTGGCCAAATAAATATTAAATATATTCTAATGGTTGTTATCCTGAACTACTCAAGCTCAGGATAACAATTTTATGTTTTACCAAAGATTCTGAAGTGCCAGGCTGTAATCCTGTAAAAGATCACATCGTTGGACAAAATAATTATACTCCTCCTGATTTGCGTTAAACAGAAGTTTATTATAAAGTTCCCGTTGTTTGCTTTGCCAGTTTAATTTGGTTTGCCATTTTCCATCTTGCCATTCATGAAAGAAACATTTATCCTCACTCACGTGTGCTTGTGCGAAAATACTTTTTGCTTTTATGCCGGGAGTCACAGCAAAAACTTCTGCTTTTGTGAAATAATCCTTTGCTAACATACTCAGCGTGTCCATTTGTTTACTTGCTTCCAGTAGGCCGTTTTCTCCACCACCGTATAAAGAACCTTTTCCATAATGTGTAATGGCCCAGAGCTTTCCCTGATAGGATGCATGAAACAATCTGGTAGCATACTCATATAATAACACGCTTTTTTCGACCAGACTTGGACAGGAATCTATCTGTTTTTTATCGCAATCATTTTTTTGCAATAATGGAGTTTATTGTTATATTTTCCTTTAAAATCTTTTCGATCGATATTGATCCAATTGCTATAGGGAGAGGGATGATAATCCCAGATATCGGTTGTTTCGTCTTTATCTACTAAATAGCTGAATATATTCTGACGGGACAGAAACTCATTGCTGATATTTTCGAGATAGGGTATTGCTTCTTCAAAGTTAGCAGTACGAATATACTTGGTGGCAATCAGTTCGCTGTAATAACTTTCATCCCGGTAACATTTCTCCGCCACAAATTTATCCAGAGCAGATTTAGGTCTCCCGAAAAGATATTTTTTGTAAGCGATCACATCCTGGAGTGGAATAGTATCCAAGTGACAAAAAACAGAAGATGAATAATCATGATTCCAGAACCAATCTGTAGTGTCAGCTTTTTGAGTTCGATGCGCAAAGTGCCTGCTTCTGATTTCTGATTTAAGTCCGATCAATCCGCAAACCCGGTTCATCTTTCCTTGTTTTTGAAAAGCGGGTAGCCAATGATAGTCTACTAAGCGTTCCAGTACATCGGTATATCGATTCCGGTAATTATAAATTCTTTCTTCATCATAAGGAGTCTTTTCAGCCATTTGATAAAGCCATTGAAGCTGTGATAATAGCTTTCGCTCATATTGCCGATTGTATTTGCACAGAACCGCGTCATATAACATGCGCAGAACCCGGATATTGTTTTGAGAAGCAATTTCAGCTTTCATAACTTCTGCCTTTTGTAGCATCTTATTTGCCTTCTGATAATTTCCATCCAGGAAGGTAAGGTAGGAAGCCACTGATTGCCAGTAAGCCGGATCATGAGTTCGCTGCTCCTTAACAATCTTAAGTGCCAGTTGAATTAGTTGCTGGTATGTTTCCCGATTGTTGGAATAATCTTTCTCATCATACCACGACCAGTATGGATGGGTGATCCATTTTTGGATAGTTGTTTTTTCAGCCCGGCGAATATAGGGGGCAATCATTTTGGGAAAATCGGGATATTGCGGTGCAAATTTATAAATAGCCTCAATGGTTTCTACTTCGCTCAGGGGCTTTTCCAACTTTGAAATACACCATTTCAAACTTACAATGTCATTGGTTTTGGAATAAATAATAGCTGCTTTCTCATATTCCTGTTGATTATAATAGATACTTCCTATATAACATGCGCTCATTTTGGTAATAGCATCCGCGGGAAGTAGTAATATTTCATTTTCCCAGAGAGACAAACAATTTTCATAGTCAAACATAGAATAGGCGGCTCTCATGGCTTGCAAAAAGTAGCGGGATTTTAATTTATCGCCTTTATATGCCAAGGCTTCTTTATAAATCTGTTTCAGGTCAATAAATTCCAGATCTTCTTTACTGGGATAATACCAGGGGTCATAACGTCTGAAACGGCTTTCTTCACATCGTTTAGCGAGAAGTAGGTATTCTAACGCTTCCTTATCATTCCTTTTTATAAGATAATCAAAAAAAGGATAGCCGGAGGATTTTTCGTTGTGATGCCATTCATCAAAATGCTCATGAATAAATTTCGTTTCTTGCAGGGAAGCTTTGTATACAGCCAAAGAAATATCGGATAATTCCACTTTTCCCCCAACGTATTCATACCATTGGCAAATGTTGCCATCCGTATTAACATCTCCAAAAGATGAATTTTCTTCCGGAATAATTTTGAAAAAGTCATAATCAGCCGGAACCGGATAAAACTCAGGTCCGCAAGCGCGACATGGATCTATGTGGCTTATTATAAGAATACTAAGGATGATATAATGTCTGTATTTCATGAGATGTATATTTTGAAAGGTTGATAGAATCTAAATGATAGAGAATGATTTCTTTTTCTTTTACTTTTTTATGGTAGCGGTCAATGGCCGATTTCACCTGCAATAAAACAGGAAAAGAGGAGTTTTCCTGGCGAAGAATATCATCTTTTATCAACCACTTTTGTTCCAGGTAATGAGATTGGGTGACTTTATATAAGTTGGAATCTATCTTTTCATAATTGTCATTGTTTGGTATTTCTGTCTGCCGGAATAAGGAAAGAAATTTATTATCTCTGAAACCAACTGTCCAGGAAAAAGTAGGGTAGGCAATAGCTAAAGGTAAATCGTACTTATTTAAGCCGCGAATATAAGGTAGTACATCTGATAAATCCAGGATAGAATTCTTTGCCTGTTTGTTTCTGAGATTTCCGGTATTATAACACATGAGTACGCCCTTTTCTACAGGGGGGACCGGTAATGTAAGCTGATGTAAACGAATGGTAGCCGATAACTGGATGGAATGATTATTTAGATGAACTTTTGCTTTTTTCAGGAAATCAAAATATTTGTTTTGCGTACTGGGTGTCCAGTCACAATCAAACTGTATTTCCCGGAGAGAATGGATATTGTTTGTGTCTGCCATTCTTACGATACGCCATACTATTTTAGAAGCTAATTTATCTGTATCGGCCTGTTTCATACACTCATTCGTAATAAAAACTGTTGGGATTATTTCAACATTCTGTGGAATGGTATCTTTAAATTGAAGGGTACCCACGGGAACCATCCTATAATTCATGCCATCAGTCTCATAATCTACGTCGAAAAAACGAAGATATATTTTCTTTATCTGATTATCCCGAAGAAATTCTTTTTCATAGTTATTTAAGGTAAATATCGTTTTCCAATAATAAACTGCGGGAATAACGGGCATATCCGAAACGTCGGATGTATCTGTTTTTCCCTGCTGGTTACAGCTTGAAATGATAAAAAGAACCAGGCTATAAATAAGTATCTTGAATTTCATTTTTACTGATTTTCAGTAAATTTAAAGAAACTCATTCAGCTGAAAAAACCGGAGATTACTTTTTGTATAAAATCCCTTATTGAATGTACGAAATGAAATAATGGAAGTGTATTTAGATAGAGCTAATTTACTTTTTCCGGAATACGATAAAGTTTGTATTTGGGTGTTCTTTGTTTTCTGGTGAACCGAATTCATGAAAGTGATTGTTGCTATCGCGGTAAGCACCGTAAGAGTTTCCACCTACCAAGTAAATAGCATTTGTTATCCCTAGGTCGGCAATTGCTTCCGAGAAATCATAGATGGATTCACGTAAATGCGATTCGATAATAAATAATTCATTTCCTTGTTTAGCTATAGCTCTTCGGAGAGCTTTTCCTTTTAATTTGTTTTCTTGAATTTCTCCATCAATTACGAAGGCGTATTGCCTGAAAAAATCTCCCTCGTATTTAATACAAAGATCTTTCATTTCATCGTTAGATGATATTCCCAGCGATACATTTCCTTCAATAAGGGCCACATAGCCCGGTTTTCTTTTTCCTTGGGCTATTTGTTCCCCGCGAATAACATAATCTCCCAGGATTTCCTGGTTATCTTTACGGATATCGGCGGCTTGGGCAGCATAATAAAAGTTGGTATCATTGGGCCATCCAATGGATAATTCAGCTTTCAGGTCGATCAGGGAATAAATTGTCAGAGGGACATCATTAATCGAATCCCGAATAATAACTATTTTGTCTTTTGCAGTCATCATAGAATCCGGAATAAGATTCTCCGTTTCCGGGTAATTATTATCTGGCATATGGGTAACAGGCTTGTTTTTGCTGATAAGTAGGATTATGCAAAGTAAGAGGAGTAGAGCAATAACGATGCTGGTAATTATACCCCATTTAGGAAAAAGATTTTTACCGTGTTGCGCGGAAGTTTTTCCAAGAACCTGTATTTCATCTTCTTCGTTTCGTTTCATAATTACCTGTTTCTTCGTTTTCAATTAATAACTTCAATTGTTTTAGAGCTTCTTTCGAAGCGTTAAGCATAAAAGAACCATTCAGAATAATGTCAGATAATACCAATAGTTGTTTACTAATATTGATTTTATAAATATAACTTCGATTGATAATGAGGCTTTTCCCGATACGGATGAAAATGGAAGCCTCTTCTTCGAGTTGTTCTTCTATCAATTTTTGAAAATGAGAGAGGTTCATAGTAAATAAATGTTCTGTTTTGTCGTGCAGGATCATCGTTGAATAATTCCCATCGGAAGAAATATAAACGATTCTTTCAGGGAATACCCGAATTAATTCGTTGCCGGATGATATCACGATAGGACGTCTCATAATAAATAGTCACCTACAATGTTTATTGTTTGGTGGGATAAAGGTAACGAAAAAGAATATATACCCAATGGAACATTCTAAAAACAATCATCCTGAGTTTGAATGAAGACCTGTTTGTGCAGATCATCCACATACTCAGGATGATTAAAATGAAAGGACAGACGATTAGCGGGGGATTTTTATTTTCTGTCCCGGGTGTATAATGTTTGGATCTTTGATAGTATCCTTATTGGCTTCGTATATTTCTTTCCAGGTCATTCCGGAATATCTACTTGCAATTTTACTGAGACTATCTCCAGCCTTTACTTCATACATTTCTTGGTCGCTATCTTTTTTACTGTCATCAACATTGAGGTCCAATACAAGATCACCTGCACGCATATCCGGATCTATCTTATTATACATATCCCAGAGTTTGTCTTTGGTGGTATTATTAGTTGTTCCTGTAATATGCAGAACCCCATTGTTTTCTGTAACAGAGAGATCTTCCACTTTTTCAGTTTGGGCCAGATCTATTAAAGCGCTGTATTTATTTTCCAGTACCATTGTTACTTCAATGTGATATTGTTGGTCACTTTTCTAGGGCTTGATTCGTTGGCGATTTGCATAACCTTAGTCAGGTCACTTCTTTTCAGACTACCGCTTAATACAATTTCACCGTTGGTTACATCAACCCTTACATCATTAAATCCTTCAGATTTCAATCGTGACTCGACTGCGGTTCTCATGGTATTGTCCGAGCTGGTTGCTGGTTGTTGAGGTGCAACATTCGTTTCGCGGATAGCAATGTTATTCATTACTCTTTTAACACCACTGACTTTAGCTACATCATTTTCAACAGCTGTTTTCTGTGCTTGAGACTCAACCATACCATTCAAAGTAACAGCACCATCTCTTACAGAAGAAGAAATAGAAAAATTGTTGTATTTATTAGTTAATTCCTTCTGTACATTTTCCTGAATTTTTGAATCACTTTCTTTACACGATTGGAACATAATTCCTGTCATCAAAATGCAGGACATTATTAAAAGCATTTTTTTTCATACTATCTATAGTTTATTTTAATGAATAATTGATTGATAACACTTAAAATCTATATCCATAACCAATCATGATGGCTACATTATCGTTATCACCTGTCATGAATTTAACTTCTGCATTCAGGAAGCTATTGCTATTAAGGTAATAGCTGATACCACCACCGAGGTTAAATGCGAAATCTGTTTTGGTGTCAGAGTCAATCTGTGTTTCGCGACCATTAACATCAATAATAGTTCTTTTACCGTAGAAGTTGTTTTGCATACCAATACCAACTAATGGATAAACAGAGAATCTATCCTGTGGGAAGTAGAATACATAATGTCCATTCAGCATTACATCTAATCCGGTAACTTTGTCTTTCGGGAAATAAAAAGCGAGATCGGCTGCAAGGCGAATATTTCTGGTTAAATTATATCGACCTTGTCCATCTATCCCAAATCTTTCCAAGTTAGTCTGGTAACCTAGACTTCCAACTACAGAAAAATCATTTGCCTCAATGGGTCTGAAAGTTCCTGTTTGAGCCGAAGCGCCGAGGCTGATGGCACCGGCAATAAATGCTAACAATAAAAATCTTTTCATAATTTCAAGTTTTGGTTTATTAAAATTGATTTATAATAATTTGTGCAACATCTGCATATATAGTAATATAACTCATATTACAGTTGTTCTGCATTTTACTCTTTCTAACAAATGAAAAATGTAATTGTTTATTTTTTTGTTGTCATTAACAGGGGAAGAGGATCGAATTTAGAAATTCGAATTAAGAATTTAGAGGTTACGAAATGAATTAATAATTCGATAGTTAAGGGGGTAAGAATCTATGGAATGGTGATGAAAGATTAGAAATTGAAGTAGAGGGGTTAAGTCGCCAGGAACTTCTCTTGCAGCATTATTCTAACTCCTTTATTTTAAATTTGAGTATCTAAAGTAACATCTTGGAATAATTGTCTATTATTTCTTCGTTACTTAATTCATTCTCATTATTTATAATAACAACTGCTGCGGAGAATTGTAAAACAGTGGAATCTTCGAGTAAAATATTCTTTTTCAGGAATCGCCTGAATTCTTCCTCAATTGAAAATTTATTAGCATACTGAAATTCTGACTTTTCAATATTTTGGGTGATATAAGATAAGTGTCGATTGAGAGTGCTATCATCCATATCGAGATATATATTCTTTAAGAAATCGCAATTTAGATGTATAAATGTGAGTGAGGAATTTGGTTCGGAAAAATAGAATACTATTCCAATATGGAAAATTTCGCTCTTCAGAAGAGAGTGCCTGTATTCTAAAATACTGTATAATTGTTTTTTCATTGAATGGAAGCTCTTAATATATCTGTAAACTTCTTGGGGTTTGATAATACAGTCCAGAAATATCTTTTAACAAGCCTTTCTTTATTATTCGTGAAGCCTAAATCTTTTAACTGCGTAAATAAGCTATTGTAGTTATTAATCTGTAGTTTTTCCAGGTGATATTCAAAATCCTTAAAATAATTATTTTTTTTGGCGGGATCAGCCTTTTTTAATAAGTTATAAAATAGATGATGTCTAAATCGTTGATTCCATACATCATATTTAAACCGAGAAATAGTTCTCTCATTTATATCTAGAGCATATTCATGGTCAATTAAAACTGCCGATTGGTTTTTGATTAATAAATTAGGTTTATTAGAATTTCTATCTTTATTGCAGATAAAGTAATCAAAGGCATAGAGGGTATCGATCGGAAGTATTCTTTCAGCATCTTCCAGGTTAGTTTGGGGAGCGAAAAGAAATGTTCCGGGATAATATTCAGTACCAAACTTGCTCCGTTCGTCTAATGAATTTAAAATTCTGGAACATTCAACATTTAATGACTCGCGAAATTCGGACGTAAATTCAATGATAGCGGGAGTAGAGGTTGTTAGGTTAAATTCTTTTGCCAGTAAGCAGCCTAGAACCTCAGCAGTCATTTTGTTGTTGTCTTCAATATCAGTTGTTTGATAGAGTTTTACAACAAAGGGTTTAAGTTTTCCTTTCGCATTTACCGAAACAATCCATAGCTTGGAGTGTCCTCCTTTAGGAATAATGTAATTAAAAGATGTTGCTTTGTAAATAGGTAGTTTCATGGCTGTTGAATATTGTGTTGTGTGTCAAATATAACAAATTGTTTTGAAGTAACATTCTTGAACATGAAAAATATGAAGAAAAGGAATAAAAAATAGAATAGATATTACTGAGAAGCTTTAGCAGGTGTTGGGGAATGGTAAAAATAAAATAAGCTTTTCTCAACTGAGAAAAGCTTATTCATACTATGTGTTGTAGAAATATGAATTACTTCTTCAAAGCAGTTACGATATCCACTGCTACTGCTACTGTACATCCTACCATCGGATTGTTACCCATACCGAGGAATCCCATCATTTCCACATGAGCAGGAACAGAGGAAGAACCGGCGAACTGAGCATCACTGTGCATACGGCCCATTGTATCCGTCATACCATAAGATGCCGGACCTGCTGCCATATTATCCGGATGAAGAGTACGTCCTGTACCACCACCTGAAGCTACTGAAAAGTAAGCTTTGTTCGCTAGCGTACGTTCCTTCTTGTAAGTACCGGCTACCGGGTGTTGGAAACGGGTTGGATTGGTAGAGTTACCAGTGATAGATACATCAACGCCTTCTTTCCACATGATAGCTACGCCTTCGCGAACATCATCAGCACCGTAGCATTTTACTTTTGCACGAGGACCATCAGAGTAAGCAATTTCGCGTACAACTTTCAATTCACCACTGAAATAATCAAATTCAGTTTGTACATACGTAAAACCGTTGATACGGGAAATAATTTGAGCAGCATCTTTACCCAAACCGTTCAGTATGCAACGAAGAGGCTCTTGACGAACTTTATCAGCTTTAGCTGCGATTTTGATCGCACCTTCGGCTGCAGCAAATGATTCGTGTCCTGCCAGAAAAGCAAAGCATTTGGTTTCTTCGCGTAGTAACATCGCAGCAAGATTTCCGTGGCCAATACCTACTTTTCGGTCTTCGGCTACTGAACCGGGAATACAGAACGCCTGCAAACCGATACCAATGGCTTCGGCTGCATCTGCAGCTACTGTACAACCTTTCTTTACTGCAATAGCAGCACCTACAACATATGCCCATTTTGCATTCTCGAAACAGATAGGCTGAGTCTCTTCACAAGTTTTATAAGGATCAATACCGGCAGCATCGCAGATTGCTTTAGCCTCTTCAATATCCTTTATTCCGTTTGCATTTAATGCAGCGTTTATTTTATCGATTCTGCGATCGTAACTTTCAAATAACATATGTATTTCCTCCTTATTTTATTCGTGACGTGGATCAATGAATTTCACCGCTCCGGCTTCTTCGGTAAAGCGCCCGTAAGTACCGGTTACCTTTTTCAATGCATCGTTAGCATCTGTACCTTTTTTAATTTCGTCCATGAATCTTCCCATGTGTACGAATTCATATCCACAGATTTCGTCGTTTTTATCGAGAGCGATGCGTGTAATGTAGCCTTCAGCCATTTCCAGGTAACGAGGACCTTTGGCTAATGTGCCATACAGCGTACCCACCTGACTGCGAAGACCTTTACCCAAGTCTTCAAGGCCTGCACCAATAAGCAGACCGCCTTCTGAGAAAGCACTCTGTGTACGTCCATAAACAATTTGAAGGAAAAGTTCGCGCATTGCAGTGTTGATAGCGTCACAAACAAGGTCGGTATTCAATGCTTCCAACACCGTTTTTCCTGGAAGGATTTCTGATGCCATAGCAGCCGAGTGAGTCATACCCGAACAACCAATTGTTTCGATTAATGCCTCCTGGATAATACCTTCTTTTACATTCAATGTAAGTTTGCAGGCACCTTGTTGGGGAGCACACCAGCCCACACCATGGGTTAAGCCTGAGATATCAACAATTTCTTTTGATTTTACCCATTTGCCTTCTTCGGGTATAGGCGCTGGTCCATGATTAGGACCTTTTTTCACAACACACATGTGTTCCACTTCGTGTGAATAAGTCATAATTAGCCTTTTTAAGTAAAATAATATAATTTAGTAACCACTGTATTAATCGAGCGCAAAGGTAGCTGTTTTATTTGATTGATGCAATTTACATAAGGGCAGAATTGGTCGGTTTTTGCATACCTACGGATTGAACTGAGCCTGCTTTTTTGTAGCTGTATTGAACTGTCATTTTGATTGTATTTATTTTATTCTGATAATAAAATAATCAATATGAGATTGTTTTTGTGGACGAGCATTTTTCCGATAATGTGCTAAAATATTCGTTTTGGATGTTTTGAGAGCTGAAAAAACAAGAAAATTAGGTCAAATTCGACTAAATTGAGTGTAAAACCTATAACTTTCCTAAAGAGAACTTATAGATTGTGCGAAGAGAATCTATAGATTCTCCCAAGAAGACTTATAGATTCTGTAAGGAGAACCTATAGCCTTTGGAAGAAAAGTAGTAATTCGTCGAAAGTTTTTTCTTTTTTCTTACACTTTTCTTCTGGTTGTTCTTTTGATAGGACTTAATTTAGATTGATAAATTGTTCATAATTTGAATTATTTACTTCACTTTGCTTTTTCAATTATTATATTTTATGATCAATTTTCTTTCAGAGTTCTTTTAATGATTTCTCTTTGAATTTCCTTAAGTCGATTTCCTTGTATTGTTTTCATGTCAGATGTTAGTGGGGATGAAATAAACGATTTATAGGAGCTTGAATTGTCAAAGTGTCAGAATTTCAATTTAGCTTTTCGGTTTTTTCTAGAGATATTGAAAACATACATTCATAATATAATAAATGGATGTTTTCCATTAACTTTGTATCAATTAAAAATTAGATTCTATTATGATTGAAATAAAAGACAGTGCTCTCCAAAAAGCTGCTGCTTCGGGTATGGATGAGTTTATTCAGTTATTTACCGATAAATATAAAGAAGTATTAGGAGGTGATCCGGATGCAGATAATATGCATTTATTAACAGGAGAGCAGCATGCATTACTTTCTTATCGGATTTTTCTGGATGAAGTAATGACAGGAGGCTTTTGCCAGTTAATTCAGAACGGGTATGGGGCTTACATTTTTGATAATCCTTTTGCCAAAGCTATGCGCGTGTGGGGAGCGAAAGATTTCTCTAGGTTGATTTATAAGGCCAAAGAGGTTTATGATAGCAATAAGGAAGATCTTCAACGCGAGCGGACTGAAGAAGAATTTATGGCTATGTATGAAGATTATGAAATATTCGATGACTTGGAAGAAGAATTTATTTATATGGAAGAGTTAATAACGACTCAGATTGCGGAATATGTAGATGATCACATCGGTTTATTCGCAAAAATAGTTAAGTAACGTAAAGCAGTATTCTGTTTAGTCTTGCATTTAGTTAGTAATTACTTATATTTGCAATACTTTAAAAAACTATGTTTTGAACTATGAAACAGATTAAATTTTTGATGGTGGTAGCTTTAGCTATTTTTATGGGGACAACGATGACTTCTTGTTTGGATTCGAATGATGGTGATTATCCTGATATTCAATCTTTTGTGACAGTAGATAAGAGCAGTATGTGGGAAACTATTTCTTTGCTTACGGATGATGGATATACATTACTTCCGACAAATCCTAGTTTTCTTGAGATAAGTTCGGGAGTTTATCCGGACCGTGCTTTTGTTTATGCCAAATATGCGAACGACGAACAGTTTACAGAAGGTAAAACGACATATAATGTAACACTTACCAATGGATATTCAATTCCCACTAAAGAATTCTGTACCCAACCAGATACCATTGTGAACGCAACAGATTTAACTTCATTAAATAAATATTTCTGGGCTGCTAATGGCTATCTTAATTTAGAAATAGGTTTCACCTATGATAGCAATAAATACCAAGCTTTTGATATTTATCCCACAGAAGTAGATGGTGATGAATTAACTTTAAAAGTTGTTCATTCCTATGGGTCAAGTAATAATTCTTATGGTACTTCTACTACTATTTATAGTTTTGAAATGCCTTATGAATTTGAATTTAATAATTTATTGAATGAACTTGAATTGGGTCCTTTAACTCCGGTGCAAGATTCTATCTATGTAACTGTAATAGGTGATGGTAGCTATGATTCAACTCTTTCAACCAATAAAACCCGAATAGCATATTCTAATTTCAAATAATTGAATTACAAGGAAATTTTTAAAATATCCCTATTACTAATTTCCTCTCCGGCTAAGGCCTGGAAGGAAATTCGTTTGCAGGAGGATAAGCGGAAAGTGTTTACTCAGTACGTTTATCCTATGATTGGTTTCTGTGCCCTATCCGTTTTTTTAGGGTCACTATTTGCCAATGGATGGGGAGGACCTGAAAGTTTCCAGATTGCCATGACTCTTTGTTGCGTTTCGGCTGTTTCGTTGTTCGGTGGATATTATTTGGCTGCTTACATTATTAATGAAATGAATGTCCGGTTGTTTTGGCTGGATTCTGATAGATTATTGGTACAACAATTTGCCGGTTATGCGCTAGTTGTTACTTTTTTAACCAATATAGTAACCGGATTATTTCCAAGTTTTGGTTTGATTGCTATATTACTTCAGTTTTATATTCTTTTTGTGATTTGGGAAGGTGCACCTATTACGCTGGAAATACCGGATAGAATCAGACTAAAATTTACAGTCCTTACTTCCATTATCTTAGTAGGATGTCCGGCATTGATTCAATTTATATTTAGCAAACTTCTTATTTTTTTAAACTAAACAAAAACATAGCAGTCATGAAACAACCTGCAATTAACATAAAGAACAAGCGTGCATCGTTCGACTATGAATTTATAGAAACATTTACCGCAGGCATTGTTTTGACCGGAACAGAAATAAAATCCATCCGGATGGGTAAAGCCAGTCTTGTTGATACTTACTGTTTCTTCGCCAAAGGAGAACTCTGGGTGAAGAATATGCATATTACCGAATATTTTTACGGATCATACAATAATCATACAGCCCGCAGAGACCGTAAACTATTGCTTAATAAAAAAGAATTGAAAAAACTAGAACGTGGAATCAAAGAAACCGGTTTTACAATTATTCCCGTTCGAATGTTTATCAATGATAAAGGATTGGCTAAAGTTGTTCTTGCTTTGGCGAAAGGTAAAAAACAATATGACAAGCGCGAAAGTCTGAAAGAAAAAGATGACCGTCGCACGATGGATAGAATCAGGAAAATCAGTTTTTAGGTTTTAAGTTTTTAAGTTTTTGAGTTTCGATACCGCATGGCTGAGTTTAATTGCGCTTAAACTCAACACCTTAAAAACCCTAAAACTCAGGAAATCAAAAACTTAAATAATGGAAACCATTCAGCAGCTTATCTCAAAGCGTGTTTTAATTCTCGACGGTGCCATGGGCACCATGATTCAACAATATAATCTTACGGAAGAAGATTTCAGAGGAAATCGGTTTCAGGATATTCCAGGTCAGATGAAAGGAAATAACGATTTACTTTGTCTTACCCGTCCGGATGTGGTACAAGATATTCACCGGAAGTACCTGGAAGCAGGAGCCGATATTATTGAAACCAATACATTCAGCTCCACTACCATTTCGATGGTTGATTATCACGTTCAGGATTATGTAAGTGAAATTAATCTGAATGCTGTTAAACTGGCACGCGAAGTGGCGGATGAATATACCGCAAAAAATCCAGATAAACCCCGGTTTGTTGCAGGTTCAGTAGGACCTACCAATAAAACAGCATCGATGTCTCCCGATGTGAATAATCCCGCTTTGCGATCCATTACCTATGATGAACTTGTTTCAGCTTATCAACAGCAAATAGAAGCTTTACTGGAAGGTGGCGTAGATGCCATCTTAATTGAAACTATTTTTGATACGCTGAATGCCAAAGCGGCTATTTTTGCGGCTGAACAGGCGATGAGAATTACCAGAGTGAAGGTTCCATTGATGCTTTCTGTTACTGTTTCTGATGTGGGTGGAAGAACTTTATCTGGTCAGACACTTGATGCTTTCCTTGCTTCTGTTCAACATGCCCCTATATTCTCCATCGGATTAAATTGTTCTTTCGGTGCCAGTCAGTTAAAACCCTTCCTGGAACAACTGGCATCGCATGCTCCGTATTATATCAGTGCTTATCCTAATGCAGGCCTTCCGAACGATCTGGGTTTATACGATCAGACTCCCGCTGAGATGGCTTCCCAGGTAAAAGAATATCTGGATGAAGGACTCGTCAACATTATAGGCGGATGTTGCGGTACTACCGATGCGTATATTGCCGAATACCCGCAGTTAATTCAGGGAGCTAAACCGCATATTCCGGTATCCAAACCTTCCTGCTTATGGCTTTCCGGATTGGAATTACTCGAAGTAAAGCCTGAAATGAATTTCATAAATATCGGTGAACGTTGTAATGTAGCTGGTTCCCGTAAATTTTTACGACTTATTCAGGAGGGAAAATATGACGAAGCACTTTCTATTGCCCGTAAGCAAGTGGAAGACGGAGCATTGATTATTGATGTGAATATGGATGATGGATTACTGAATGCAAAAAAGGAAATGGTTACTTTCCTAAACCTGATTGCCTCTGAACCGGAAATTGCCCGGGTTCCGGTAATGATAGATTCATCCAAATGGGATGTAATTCTGGCAGGGCTGAAATGTTTACAAGGAAAATCTATCGTTAATTCCATTTCATTGAAAGAAGGGGAGGAAAAATTCCTGGAGTATGCGCGTATTATCAAACAATATGGTGCTGCTGTAGTGGTAATGGCCTTTGATGAAAAAGGGCAAGCAGATACCTTTGCCCGTAAAACAGAGATATGTGAACGAGCTTATAGACTGTTGACGGATAAGGCAGCATTTAATCCGCACGATATTATTTTTGATCCCAATGTACTAGCGATTGCAACCGGCATGGAAGAACATAATAATTATGCGGTGGATTTTATTCAGACTGCAAGATGGATAAAAAAGAATCTGCCTGGTGCATCCATTAGTGGAGGAATCAGTAACCTGTCTTTCTCTTTTCGGGGAAATAATTATATTCGTGAAGCAATGCATGCGGTTTTCCTTTATCATGCTATTCAGCAAGGGCTGGATATGGGAATTGTAAATCCTGCAACTTCGGTGTTGTACAACGATATCCCAGCCGATGTATTAGAAAAGATAGAAGATGTGGTTTTAAATCATCGACAGGATGCTGCTGAGCGGTTAATTGAATTAGCGGAAACCTTAAAATCAAACGCTACTGCTTCTTCTAACACTGTAAAACAGGATGCTTGGAGAAATGATCCTGTTCAGGAACGACTGAAATATGCCTTACTAAAAGGAATAGGTGATTATCTGGAAACGGATATTGCAGAAATACTACCTTTTTATAAAAAAGCCATTCATATTATTGAAGGTCCCTTGATGGAAGGCATGAATCAGGTAGGAGAGTTATTTGGGGTTGGTAAAATGTTTCTGCCTCAGGTTGTCAAAACAGCCCGTACCATGAAGAAAGCTGTCTCTATTTTACAACCGGTTATCGAAGCGGAAAAAGAAGAAGGTACGTCTTCTGCCGGGAGAATCTTATTGGCAACCGTTAAAGGAGACGTACATGATATAGGTAAGAACATAGTATCAGTAATAATGGCTTGCAATGGCTATGAAATTATTGATCTGGGCGTAATGGTGCCTGCCGAAACAATCGTTCAGAAGGCTATTGAAGAAAAGGTTGATATGATTGGTTTAAGTGGGTTAATCACTCCTTCGTTGGAAGAAATGGTACATGTAGCAGTTGAATTGAAAAAAGCAGGCTTGCAAATTCCTTTATTAATAGGCGGGGCAACCACTTCTAAGTTACATACCGCTTTGAAGATAGCTCCAGTTTATAATGCTCCTGTCATTCATCTGAAAGATGCATCACTGAATGCCTCTATTGCATCCAAATTATTGAATCCTGAGCAAAAACAAGTATTTGTTCAAGAACTGGAAAACGAATATCAAATTTTGCGGGAAAAAGGTACTGGTTTCAATAAAGACATTGTTTCGCTGGAAGATGCTCGTGACAATCGTCTTAATCTCTTTTAGAAACATATCAATTATATTAAAAACTCACCTATGAAAACTCCATTCTATCAGCTATTCATTCTGTTTTTTATTTCTTTTTTGGGATTTTCTTGTTCGTCGACTCCTCAACTGGGGGTACAATCTTCAGATAATCCGGTGATGGACAATATCTTGTCTCGCAAAAGCGTGCGGAAGTATCAGGATAAGAGTATTGAACCGGAAAAAATGGATTTATTGATGCGCGCAGGTATGGCTGCTCCATCTGGTAGAGATGTACGTCCTTGGGAATTTGTGATCGTGAATGAACGTGCCAGACTGGATACAATGGCAGCTTCTCTTCCTTATGCAAAGATGTTGACTCATGCTCCTTGTGCTATCATTGTTTGTGGTGATTCAGCCCGTTCATTCTACTGGTATCTGGATTGTTCCGCTGCGGCACAAAATATTTTACTGGCTGCTGAATCAATAGGTTTAGGTGCTGTATGGACAGCAGCTTATCCTTATGAAGACCGCATGAAGGTGGTGAGTGAAACACTTGAACTTCCAGCACATATTCTTCCGCTTTGTGTTATTCCTGTGGGATATCCCGATGGTGAGTACCAGCCAAAGGATAAATCGGATCGGTCAAAAATCCATTATAATAAATATTGATTCAAATATTTTCGTACTTTTGCCTAACCATAAACTAAGGTATTCTATGAGGCTATTGTATTACATTTATCAGATTTGCATAGCATTACCCATCTTGTTGGTGCTGACCATTCTTACGGCATTGGTTACCATTGTCGGATCTTTGATTGGCGGCGCTCATTGTTGGGGATACTATCCGGGTAAAGTGTGGTCAATACTTATTTGCTTCTTTTTATTAATACCTGTGCGAGTTAAAGGAAGAAAAAAAGTAAAAAAGGGAACTTCCTATGTATTTGTGGCTAACCATCAGGGAGCTTTTGATATTTTTTTAATTTATGGTTTTCTGGGCCGTAACTTTAAATGGATGATGAAGAAAAGCTTGAGAACGATTCCTTTTGTAGGTAAAGCATGCGAAAGCGCGGGGCATATTTTTGTGGATCGTTCCGGTCCCAAAAAAGTATTTGCTACTATTAAGAAAGCAAAAGCTTCCTTGAAAGACGGCGTTTCACTTGTGGTATTTCCCGAGGGAGCTCGTACATTTACAGGCCACATGAATTCTTTCAAGAAAGGTGCATTTCAATTGGCTGATGATTTACAATTAGCAGTGGTTCCTCTTACTATTGAAGGTTCTTTTGAAGTTTTACCTCGCACGGGGAAGTGGGTACATCGCTTTCCTATGACATTAACAATACACGATCCGATTCCTCCAAAAGGCCATGGGATGGAAAATATTAAAGCAACTTTAGAAGAAGCTTATACCGTAGTGGAGCAATCATTGCCCGATAGATACAGGAATGCACCTGTAATTGAAGATAAGGATTAAATTCTTTTTTTATCATTAAAAATACGCTTTTGTAGGATTCTGCTAAGCCAAAGTCCCTGTTTCTGGCTTATTTTAATATCTTTGTAATTAGAATCCGAGTAGCCCCTGATGAATTTAGAAGCCAAGCATATAAAAATATCTGTTTCATTATCTAACGATGAAGAATTTCGTCAACTGTTTGACAGCTTTTATATACCTTTATGTGTGTTTGCGCGGAATTATGTTGAAGATCCTGAACTATCTGCAGATATCGTTCAGGATTGTTTTGTGAAACTCTGGCAAATACGTACTGATTTCTTTTACCTACATCAGGTGAAATCCTTTCTTTATACCTCCGTTCGCAATAAAGCACTAAATGAACTTGAACATTCCCGGATTGTGACTGACCATGCCCGAAAAGTTATGGAGAAAAGCAAAGAGAGTTTTTTCATGATCACATTATTGAAGAAGAAACCTATCGGATATTAGTTGGTGGAATTGAGCAATTACCCAAACAAATGAAAGCCATTATGTTACTCGCCTTGGAAGGAATGTCTAATGGCGAGATAGCTGACGAGATGAAAGTATCGTTAGAGAATGTTCGTTCCTTAAAGAAAATAGCTTATCGAAAATTAAGAGAGATACTCAAAGAATATTATTATCTGCTTTTCTGGATGATTTAATGACATTCTCCTTTTTACCGGAAATAAATACGCGCTTTTATCTGATGTAATAAAGGGATAATGCTACCCAAAGATGACGGGAAACCTTATTCAATTTGCTTCAAATATAACCGCAAGTTGAGGCAAATCCTAACGCATTCGAGACTTAAAAGAACTTCTTATTTTGGATGATCGATCCTTCACTCAATCCACTCTCTTAAAAGAATTATCTCAAAAAAGTATCACTAGTCTCATACTATCTGTATAAGATTCTGAATATAAGCATGTTAAATGATTTTTTTATAGCTTTTCTTTACTACCTACATTACACACGTCACATACTTTTAGCAGGAGTACTTAATAGTTTTTTATAAAAAACATCTTTTCTATTCACCCTTTTTTTTATCTGACCTGTTACAATAATGAAAAAGGACTAAAAATCTCTTAATATTATGATAAACAAACAGCTTTACATAGCAGAACTTATTTCCAGTTTCTTATCCGGGTCTATTACTCCGGAGGAGGAAATAAGATTAAAAGAATGGAGAGAAAGTTCTCCTGATCATGAGAGATTGTTTCAGAATATCTGTAGCACAGAGAATTTTGAAAAGTATTTTCGGTCTGCAAAAGAATATGATAACCGAAAAGGGTGGGAACAGTTAAATCGGAAAATAAGTTTAATGAAACGCAGGAATTATCTATTACAATTTAGTAAATATGCGGCTATTCTGATTTTGCCTTTCTTCATTGTTTTTTTATGGTTTATACATTGATAGACCAGGAAGATACGGTAACTGAACAAATGAACAAACAGAATATCCAAATTGGCCCCGGAGAGAAAAAAGCGACATTAACGTTAGGTAGCGGTACGGTAATCGATTTAAAACATACATCTGAAACTACAGTAGAAGAAGTAGATGGTACGTCGATTTCGATTGATCCTGAAAGTTTAAATTACCCTCAGACTGACAGAATTGCTGAAACTGAGGAGGTCATTTATAATCAGGTAGATGTACCTCGTGGTGGTGAATACTCGTTATTCTTGAGTGATGGTACCAAAGTTTATTTGAATTCAATGTCTTCTTTACGTTTTCCGGTTCGTTTTATTGGGGATCAAAGAATGGTAGAATTAGTGGGAGAGGCCTATTTTGAAGTAGCGAATCATACCAAGCCATTTGTAGTAAAAGCGAATGGTTTTGAAGTTGAAGTGTTAGGTACCATTTTCAATATATCATCCTATCAAAATGAAAATCATCAGACAACGCTTATTCATGGGTCCGTTAAGGTGCAAACGGAGTCAGGATTCAATTGTATATTAGAGCCTTCCGAACAAGCTTATCAAAAATCTGATTCCAACGAACTAGGAGTACGTAAGGTGGATGTGATGCAATACACTTCTTGGGTAAATGGAAAGATATATTTTAGAGATGCCCGTCTTGAAGATATCATGAATATATTGGCTCGTTGGTATGATATCGATATTTTTTATTTGGAACCCAGTGTAAAAAATTTACGCTTTGGTTGCAATATAAACCGCTATAAAGAAATAACTCCATTTTTGGAACTGTTGGAAAGAACTGAAAAGGTTGATATTTCTATTCAAGGTAGAAAAATAACTTTCAAGCATAATAACTAATTTAAAACTCATTATTATGGAAAAAAAGCAGAAGGAAAGCAGAAATGCATGCCTGCAAAAGAATTTTTACAACATGCTTTGTATTTATTCTCTTGTTTGCGGGTGGTGCGCAGTCAATGACTTTTGACACTGCGCAAACCGTGACAGCAACTTTTAGGAATGTAACCTTAAATGATGTGATCTGGGAATTACAGAAACAAACTGATTTCACCTTTATTTATAGCACGGCTGATGTGCAAAAAGTAAAAGTAAATGAAGTAAATGCAGTGAGAGCTGAAGTAACAGAAATTTTGGATAAGTGTTTGGAAAACTCCGGTTTGACATATACCATTTATAATGGCGTTGTTGCGATAAAGAAAACTCAAAATACAGCTGTAGCAATAGTTGCTCCTCAACAGCGGGTAGCTATTAACGGCCAGATTGTGGATATAACCGGAGATCCGTTACCCGGAGTAAATGTGGTAGTTAAAGGAACTCAAACAGGTGCCATTAGTGATATGAATGGTAACTTTTCAGTGACTATTGAAGGAACTACTGCTACTTTGCTGTTTTCTTTTATTGGTTATGCTTCACAGGAAGTAGTAGCTACAGCAGGTAAATCCATAAAAGTAATTATGAAGGATGATACAGAGTTGCTGGATGAGGTAGTAGTGGTAGCGTATGGCCAACAACGCAAAGAAGCGATTACAGGTGCGGTAGCAAATATCAAATCGGATCTGATTGAAAGAAGGCCCATATCATCTGCAGTAGCAGCTCTCGAAGGACAGGCTCTGGGAGTACAAGTAAATAATAGTTATGGTGAACCGGGTAAGGATCCTGAAATTCGTATTCGTGGATTTAATTCTATTAATGGGGATAACAAGCCTCTGTATGTACTAAATGGTGTTCCAATGAGCGGAAATATGAGCGATATTAATCCTTCAGATATTGAATCTATTACTGTATTGAAAGATGCTGCTTCTGCCGCCTTGTATGGAAATAAAGCGGCAGCAGGAGTTGTATTGATTACCACTAAAAGTGGAAAAGTAGGCGAAGAAAATCTGGAGATTCAGGCAACAATCAATCAGGGTATCTATCAGCGGGGAATGAAAGAATATGAGCGTCTGAACGCTTATGATTTCATGGAAGCTTACTGGCAGGCCCATCGTAATTCGCTTTATACAGTCGATCAGGAGAAAAATACAGGAAAGTATGCTACCTGGACAGATGCAAATAAAGATGTTTTGGAGAATGTGAGAAGTAAAATTGGAGAGGATTATAATATATTTAATAAAAGCTGGGAAGAACTTTTTGATGCAAATGGGAAATTAGCGCCAGGTACTCAGATAGAAAAAGGTTATTTGGATGATTTGGATTGGTACGAGCCGATGATTCGAAACGGTTCACGTGGAGATTATAATATAAATGCCCGTGGCGGATCAAAAAAAGCATCTTATTATCTGGGATTAGGTTATCTGACTGAAGAAGGATTCATGAAAAAAGCCTCCAGTGATCGTTTCTCCGGAAATGCAAGAATAGATGTTAAACCAACGGAGTGGTTAAAATTGGGTGGAACGCTGAATGCATCTTACCAGGAATTTGATTTTATGAAAGGTGACCCGACTGATAACGGGACAAGTATCATTAATCCATTTAATTATGCACGTAATATGGCTCCCATTTATCCCATTCATGTACATGCGACAGAGGATATAGGGAATTACAAAAAAGGTGATTACATATTAGACGAACTTGGGAATAAAATCTTTGACAGAGGATCAGATCGTTCTCAATACCAGAATCGTCATATTGTATGGGAAACAGAGCTTGATCAAAATAAGAAATATCGGAGTACAATCGATATGACAGCTTATGCTAATATTACCTTCCTTAAAGATTTTGTTTTAACAATTACCGGTAATCTGAACAATCGGAATACTTCAGAGAAAACTTATAACAGTGCTGTTATTGGTGATGGAGAAGGAGCAGGGCGTATGAAGCAGACAGATTACCGATATAAGGATTATATGTTTCAGCAACTTTTAAACTGGAATCGTAGTTTTAATGAAGTACACAATGTAGAAGCTTTAGTAGGTCATGAAAATTATTATTATAATCGTCAATACACCTATTTATATAAAACAAATGAGAAATTTCCCGGTTTGATGGAGCTCAGCAATTTTAGTACTTTCTCTAGCACGAATGGCTATCAATCGGGATATAGAACGGAAGGTTACTTTACGCGCTTAGGCTATAATTATAATGATAAATATTTTGTGGATGCCTCTTTCCGTAGAGATGGTTCTTCTCGATTTTATACAGACAAACGTTGGGGAAATTTTTGGTCTATTGGTGGAAGCTGGATTATCTCCAATGAAGAATTCATGCGTAATGTAAGCTGGATAAATAATTTGAAATTACGTGCGGCTTATGGAGAGGTAGGTAAAGAAAGTTCTGTGGATTATTATGCCTGGATGGCGCTCTACACTTCAACTCAAAATGGAGGAGAGGGGGCTTTTTACAGGAGGCAATTTGAAGCGAAAGATATTACCTGGGAAAAAGTTAAATCATTGAGTATCGCTTTAGAATCACGTCTTTTTAACCGGGTAAATTTTAGTATTGAATATTTTGATAAAACTTCAGATGATTTATTATTTGACTTAACGCTTCCTTTATCTATTGGTTCAAAACCAGATATACCTCGTCCTATACAGACTGTTAATTTCGGCTCAATCGCCAATAGAGGTTTTGAAATAGGGCTTGATGTGGATATTGTTAAAACAAGAGATTGGAAACTGAATATGGGCACCAACTTAAACTTTATGAAGAATAAGGTTGTTAAATTACCTAAAGAATATGGGGAAACTGGCTATGTGAGTGGTAATAGGAGATATTTAGTTGGTCATAGCCGATATGCCTGGTGGCTTTACCAATATGAAGGAGTAGACAAGAGTAACGGACGTTCTGTTTATGAGTTTAACGATACTGATTATTACATTAAGAATGATAACTATAGCGGATCAGCAGCAATGGTAGGAGATGATAAAAGAACTGAAGCCACTGAAACAATGGATTACACTATTATAGATGGGGTTGCTTATTCATATACTGCAACTTATGCTAAAAAAGATTGGAGTGGAAGTGCTATCCCGAAATTATATGGCTCTTTTACCACGGCTGTAACCTATAAAGATTTCCAACTATCAGCATTGTTTACTTTTCAAACGGGTGGAAAAGTGTTAGATAGTCCGTATCGGAGCCTGATGGCTGTTAGTGAGACCCCTGGTGCTCTTCATAAAGATGTATTAAATTCATGGACCCCCGAAGATGCGGGTATTGGCATTGATAAAAATGCTACTCCAGCCTTGAATACAAACCACAGTGGAAGTAGTAATATGACGTCTTCTAGATTCCTCAAAAGTTCAGATTACTTTATGATTAAGAATGTTACTTTAAGTTATAATATACCGAGGACTTTCTTAGATAAATTTAATATAAAGGGTTTGATGCTTTCAGCAAGTACAGAAAATTTGGGAATCTTTACCAAACGGAGAGGGATGAATGTTCAACAGGCCTGGAGTGGAAGTATTACGAATGGATATCCCCCTGCACGTGTATTTTCTTTTGGATTAAATTTGAAATTCTAAATTAGATCATAATGAAAAAAATAGTAAAAATATACGGTTTAATAAGTTTATTAGTTGTCTTATTTATTGCATGTTCAGACAATTATTTAAATACGATTCCAAGTTCTTCAGTACAAAAAGAGGAATTATTCGGAGATGTAAATAAAGCCAAAATGGCGATAAATGGTATAGCGCGTCTGATGGTAAGTCAATACGATAATGATAGCGGATATGGTCAGGTTTTTTGTGGAGAAGGTACCATTAAATTTATATTTGGTGAATATTTAGGTGAAAACTTTTCAAGAGCAGCTTTAACAAGTGGCAATTGGCCGAGAATAATGAATGGTCAAATGCTGAGCGATAATACTCAGATTTATTCTAAATATATTTGGTATTATTATTATACATTGATAGGCAACGCAAATGAATTTCTGGCAAATATAGATCATATTGAAGTAACAGAATCCGAAGAGGCTGTTGCCGATTTCCTTAAAGCACAGGCTCTTGTTTATCGTGCCTATTCTTACACACAATTAGTTCAATTTTATTGTTCGCGCTGGGTAGATAGTAATAATGGTACGAAAGTTGCCAAGTTAAATGAGGGTCTTGTTTTACGTACAGAAGAAAATAGATATGAAAAAGATATGCCTTTGGTTTCTTCGGGAGAAATTTATACTCAAATTTATAAAGATTTAGATCAGGCTATTTCATTATTTACTTCAAGTAAACAAACTAGAAGCAATGTTTGGGAGCCGAATATTAATGTGGCATGTGCTGTATATGCACGTGCAGCAATTACTAAACAAGATTATCCAAAGGCTGCTGAAATGGCTTCTAAGGCTAGAGAGGGTTATCCATTAATGTCAAATGCCGATTATTTTTTAGGTTTTAGTAAAGATAATGCTGAATGGATATGGGGAAGTTATGGTGGTGATGATCAGACTCTTCATTATTACGGTTTCCATTCATATATGGCTTATGATGCAGGTACTTCTGTTATCCGTTCATATCCGGTATCTATGAGTAAGACACTATATGAAAAAATACCTGAAACGGATATTCGTAAGAATTTATTTCTTTACCCGGAGGATAATTCCTATAGTAAAACTGATGGTAGATATAGTTCTTCAGCCAATTTTGCCATAAAAGTTCGGGAAGAACATTCTACTATGACATCTTCACACAGAGTAGCTGCTTATATGAGTTTCAAGTATTCAATTGCAGGATCACGTGGAGTTGGTTACATTAATCATTTCCGTTCATCCGAAATGTATCTCATTGAGGCAGAAGCGAAGTATTTTATCGGGGGAAAAGAATTGGAAATACAAGGTTTGATGAATGAACTCATACGGGATAGTAAACGGGATGAAGCTTACGAATGTACAGCAACGGGAGAAGATTTATTGAAAGAAATAAAATTCTATCGGGCTGTTGAATTATGGGGTGAGGGCTTCGATTGGTTAGATAAGAAAAGATATAATGAACCAATTGTACGTTTGAGCTTTAAAGATGGTGGAAACTTTCACTCTCAGTATGCTGGTACGATAGGTGTATCAAGTATAAATAACTGGGTTTATGTGACACCACTGTATGAAAGTGAGAATAATAATGCAATGTCAAATTAATTAAGGAAGTTACTTCTTCTTAGGAAAGAGGTCTTATTGTTTTTCCGATTGGATTTTATTATAAATCCAATCGGTTTTTTACTTCTTAAAAAATGTACTATATTATGAAGATAAATCTGATAAGCTACTTTAGTATCGTTTGCTTTCTCTGTCTAAATATTCCTGTTGAAATAAAAGCTCAGGAGAAATCATCTGGAAACTTTGCTGATGGTCCTTATATTTTATATCAACCTGAAAATGAGGTCAGGGTTATATCAACTGATTCGGCAGGAGTTCTGAATGATATAATAATGCCTGAAATCTCAGAAAATTTTTCTTTCCCTGTCAGTTCCCACGATGGAAAACATGCATTCACTGTGAAGTTGCATGCTGTGTCTCGTCCAACATGGAAGTATAAACAACCAGGAAAAGTGTTGGTTCTTTCCGACCCACATGGGAATCTGGATTGTTTTGTCAGTGTTTTGAGAGCCAACAATGTAATTGACGAGCAATATAACTGGATATACGGGAAGAATCATTTAATGATTCTTGGTGATGTTTTTGACCGTGGAAAAGATGTATTACCCATTTTCTGGCTCATTTATAAACTCGAAAAGGAAGCAGAGGAAGTAGGTGGAAATGTTTCATTTCTCTTGGGTAATCACGAAACAATGATTCTTGCCGGTGATTTACGCTATATGGATAAAATGTATCATAACCTGGCTGAAAGTTTACATATCAATTATAGAGAATTGTTTGCTCCTTCCTCTGAATTAGGACGTTGGATAGGGACACGTAATACCATCCAGGTAATTGGAACAGATTTGTATGTGCATGCAGGTTTAGGTGCTGATTTTCTACAACAGAATCTTACCATACCGCAGGTAAATGAAGAAATGAGTAGAGCTCTTTTTATGACTAAACAGGAACGGAATAATCTGTCTCCGTTGACTAAATTTCTGTATGGGAGTCAGGGACCTATCTGGTATAGAGGAATGGTACATAATGATGAAAAATATAAGCCTCTCCATCTAAATCTACTGAAATCAATTCTTCAAAAGTATCGGGTAAAACGAATATTTGTAGGGCATACCATTTTCCCGGATATAGTGTCTTTCTACAATGGACGTGTTATTGGAGTGAATGTGGATAATAAAAAGAATTTTGAGAAAGTGTTGGGAAGAGGGGTACTGATTGAAAAGAATAGGACTTATGTGATTGGAGATAAAGAAAGAATGAGGATGCTCGCCTATTAAAGTTTGAATTTCATGATGAATTAACAAAGTGAAAAATGACTCTCTCCATCGGAATGTGCTTTTCACTAAAGGTTATATTTTGGGAAATCGATTTAAGGCTATATGTCAGTAATTTCTTAAACAGAATCTAAAAGTTATTTAATAAAAACAAATGTAGGAAAAAGTTGGTGAACATCTATAGCTTGGAAGTTTTTTTATATGTTTGCAACTTGTTCAACTTTAGCTAAAATAATCTGAAATGAAGTTCTTTTTCTTGCTCATGTCTGTTGCCGTACTCGGTATGAATTCTTATGTGATTTACCGTTTAGTGCATATATTACCCAAAATAATGTTTCTCCGGTCAGTTGTATTAATTGCTAGTATTTTGGCAGTAATTTGTCTTCTTGGTAATTTTTTTATTGGAGACAGATTATCAATTAATCTGACTACTTTTATTTACAGGATTGGTACTTCCTGGTTATTTGCTTCTCTCTATTTTCTTATCATATTTTTGCTTCTGGATATTTTACGGATTACCAATTTGCTTCCCGTCAGCCAAATTCTTCATCAAAGCTGGATTGGATTTGGTTCGGTTGTAGGGCTGGTTTTTATAACCCTTTTATTGGGAAATATTAAATATCATAATAAAGAACGGGTAGAGTTAAATATTCAATTTGAAAAAATGAATTCCACTGATCCACCTTTAAAGATTGTGGCAATTAGCGATTTGCATTTAGGGTATAATATTAAAAATGAAGAATTTTCTGAATGGATTGAGTTGATAAATAAAGAAAATCCGGATATAGTTTTGATAGCTGGTGATATGATTGATAATAGCGTTCGTCCTGTGCGTGACATGCAGACAGATCGGCTATTTAAAACCATACAATCAAAATATGGGATCTATGCTTGTCTGGGTAATCATGAATATATTTCTGGCATTCAAGGCGGTGAAGCTTTTCTGAAAGATGCTGGAGTACAAATTTTAAAAGATCAATCCGTATTAATCAACGATCAATTCTATATTGTAGGCCGGGATGACCGGATGAATCAAAATCGTATGGATTTAAATGACCTGTTGGATACGTTGGATCGATCTAAGCCTATCATATTATTAGATCATCAGCCTTATGAGTTGGAAGTGACAGAAAGAAATGGAATAGATTTACAAATATCCGGTCATACGCATGATGGACAAATATGGCCTATATCCTGGATAACCAGGTCTATTTATGAAATTTCTCACGGATACTTGAAGAAAGGAAACAGCAACATATATGTAAGTTCCGGGATAGGACTTTGGGGTGGGAAATTCCGTGTGGGAACTCAATCTGAATATGTGGTGATAAATTTATCTTCCAGGAATGATTAAATGAATAAGGATAATTTCAACAAAAATAGCCCATTTATTGTTCTAGTAGTCAGTTAAAAGAATACTGTCGTATAAACTTTCTATCTTTGTCGAAATAATCATTTTAGAAAACAATGCTTGAAGATATTTTGTCGGTTGAACGGGAACTCTTTCTTGCTATCAATCATTTTCATACTCCCTGGTTGGATGCAACCATGTTAATTTACACAGGTTTTCCTGTATGGATACCTTTTATTCTTTTTTTATGTATTATGCTGGTTTACAGAAAACCAAAAAAAGAATGGGCACCTGTTATGGTAGCATTGGGCAGTGTGATTATTATTGGTATCATTATTTCCGGGTTATTATTCAAACCTTTCTTCCATCGGTTCAGGCCAACTTTTCATCCTGACTTTATGGATGATATAAAGAGAGTGCTTGACTACACCGGTGGTGGATTGTATGGTTTTATTTCGGGTCATTCTACTTTTTCTTTTAGTATAGCAACTTTCACCGCTTTTTTA
The DNA here is from genome assembly GCA_021201335.1 of Bacteroides sp. Taxonomy (GTDB): domain Bacteria; phylum Bacteroidota; class Bacteroidia; order Bacteroidales; family Bacteroidaceae; genus Bacteroides. The sequence continues at coordinate 44,812 of JAJQFD010000008.1, forward strand.
TTTCGATATAAACCGTATACCATAGTGGTGTATATATGGGCTATTGTGATGGTATATTCCAGATTATATCTGGGAGTTCATTTTATATCGGATGTTATACCGGGCATACTCGTTGGAATTCTGGTCGGGTGGGGTGTTTACAGGTTTTATCTGCATTACCTAACCAAAAAAAATCCCGAATTGTACTTATGTCCTGCAGCCATCTATTCGGGAGAAGTTAAAGGGGCACTTGCAATAGCATTGGCCTGCTATATCTTTGTGATTTTTATGATTGGATTTGTCTGGAGCCAATCACTTTATTAAAATCTTACCTGTACCTGAGCTTGTACCATGTTGCCACTTTTTTCTAATTTACTATCTTTATAAGTATATTGAGCTTGTATTCGGCAACGTGGATAAAACCAATATTGCAGACCAGCCACATAATTGGTTTGTTTGTAGCTTATCTCTTTATTTTTATTCAGGTAATCGTAGGATGCTATAATATCCAGTTTGGGAAGTATATGATAAGAAGCTGTCATATAATATCCTTCACTTTTTATTTGTCCGTCTTTACCACCAAGATATTCTGTACGAAAGCTAACCGGTTTTGTCTCAATTACTGTTCCCAATGCCCAACGGTCACGTGTGTAATTATCCCCCGGTAGAAGATTCGGATTGACATCAGAAATACCTGCCACATTTCCTTTTCCTTTGATAAATGAGCCACCAATGGAAAGCCACTTTAAAGGATGTACCATTAGGCTCCCAATAATATCTTTGTTACTGTTTCGGTCTCGATTATTAATTCCTTGTCCATTAATAATACCGATATGATAGGTTAATATATTATCGAATAAATTGCCGTAGAGCATAAATCCCAGGTCCCGGCCACCCGTTGCTCCGATGAGTGGATCATGATTACCTATGGCTGCCAGATAATTTGTTGCCTGAGAATAACACTCAATTAATTCTACTGTAGTAGGAGATAGCGGACTTTCAATGGTATAAGGCACTTTAAATTGTCCGAGGCGGGCTGATAATCCCGGAAAAATTTTGTAATCCGTATATGCTTCCAGCAAAGTACCTCCACTGTTGAAGTTATACATAAAATACAATGACCAGTTGTCTGTAATTTTGCCTTCCGCCATAAAGATAATTCTTTTGATGTCGAAATTATTATCCGGTGTTGCCGTGTCGTCATAAGTATAGCCGGCTTGAATATATCCCATCAGGTTAATTCGTTCTTTCAGGGTGTTAACTACTTTTTCCAGATTTCCGGATTTTTCCTCTTGGGCAAAAAGAGGGAGAAGGACAGTTAAAATAGCAAGAGAAAGAAAAAAACGTTTCATTTCTGTATTATTTGATTTAGTTATTAGATTTCCATTTACAAAGTGTTGATTCTAGCAAGTCAGTCAGTAGGAATAGGAAGAATCCGGTCATACTGAGTACAACAATACCTGCATACATATCGATATAATTAATTCTCATCCAGGCATCAACAATAAAATAACCCATGCCCCTTTCTGTACCGTAAGTTTCTGTCACAAAAAGTACGGAAATGGCTGTTCCGATAGCCACTCGCAAGGTAGAAAGCAGATCAGGTAAAACGGCTGGCATAGTTATATGCCTGAAGATTTGCCAATGGCTGGCACCCAGGGAAGTTACGATCAGGAAACTTTCGCGGGGAATGTTTTTCAGGCTGTCCCGAAGGTTAATAATAATCTGAAAAAGAATAATCAGTACAATCATAATAATTTTTGTCGCATCACCTAATCCTGCCAATAACATGACGACCGGTAACAAGGCAAGTTTGGGTATCGGATAAGAGAAATAAACAAAAGCTGCCAGCACCCTTCCTGCCAGCTTGCTATGTGCCATAAATAATGCCAGGCCTAAACCTAGTATTCCAGCTATTCCGACTCCGGCAGCAATGCGCCATAGACTAGCAAATAAATGTTCAGACATAGAATTCTTCCAGGCATCTTCCAAATGAATATAAACCGTGATAGGATCTACCAATGCATTGATCTGTAATATACGGGCAGCGATATACCATAGAATATTTACCAACAGCATTCCTAGTAGCATATTAATCCAGATGGTTTGTACCTTTTTCATATCCATTTATCGCTGATAAGTTGACGGATTTCTTCTAAAGTTGGTTTTTCCAGCGCATATAAAATCTGTCCGGGAGAGGAACTTAATAAAACCACTTGTTTGCCTATATGTACGGCCTCTTCTATGTTATGGGTAATAAACAAAGTAGACACCGGATTCTTTTGCCAAACATCCAGGAATAATTTCCTGCTTCGGTCCGCTGTAAGTGCATCAAGTGCTGAAAAAGGTTCATCCATTAAGAGTAAATCTGGCTTTTGGATGAAAGAACGGGCCAGTGCAACTCTTTGTTGCTGTCCGCCACTGAGCTCATGTGGATAACGCTGGAGAAGATTATCCAGACTAAGTGCAGAGATAATTTCCCAGGTATTTCTTTCATTCTGGTGATCCTTTCTCAACTTTTCGGGCAGAAAAATATTATCTTTTACGCGCTTCCAAGGGAGAAGGCCGTAATGTTGAGGTACCAGACCAATTGACTGTCGGATAGGCTGAGGTTTTTCACCGTTGATTAGTACTTTACCTGTATAGTAATTGATAATTCCAGCTAATACATATAATAGTGTTGATTTTCCGCTACCTGAAGGTCCGATGACAGAATATATGTCACCTTCATTCATTTGTAGCGAAACATTGTGTAATGCTTCTGTTGTTCCATTTTTACCTGAATAAGTTACACTCAGGTTATTTATTTCTACTACACTCACTGTTATTTGCTCAACATTACTCCGGGAATAGTATCTACTAAATTTTCTCCCTGATAATCCTCTGGTATCAGTTTTTTGTTTCTCAGCCAGTTGAGTGTATATGTAATATCTTCAGTGGAAGGTAAAGAAGCCGGCTGATATTCCGGAAGACTTACTTTTCCTGTCATAGCTTCAGGTACTCCTGCGTCTTCTGTTAGTATGTGTCCCCATTCACTTTGGGGTGTTTCCCGGATATATTCTACTGCATAGTTGTAACCAATTACCAGTACTTCAATTTCCTTTCTTTTTTCTTTCAATGCTTTTTCAGAAAAGATGGTTCCAGTGACTGAAATACCCAGATCCTGAGTAGTGATTATTGAATGGTGTCCGTTTTGTACAGCAATGGTTGCAAATGGATCAGGAAATAAAGAAGCATCTATTTGTCCGCTTTGAAGCATCTCCAGGCGTAATGGTATCTTATTGATTTCCGGTTTATTGATTCCATTAGGGGAAATACCAGCTTTTATTAATATCTGATCCATACCATACTCAATAACGGTGTTACGGGATACAGCAATATTTTTTCCTTTTAGTTCTTCTGGTTTTCGGATATTCCTGTCTTTTCCGGTAATCAGGTGAAAATAACCGTCGTTTTTCATAATGATTGATAACGGGATACCATTAGCTCGTTGTAAAGCAGCTCCTGTATAATCTATTACCGTGCCATCCACATTACCCGATTGGAAGGCAGCATCACGATCATTAGCAGAGAAAAACTTAACAATGCTTACTTCCAGACCCAGAGAATCATATATTCCCATTTTTTCGGCAACAATAAAAGGCAGATAATCCATGGATGACATCGCACCCAGTTTCAGAGGTTTAAGATTAGTGTATTTAATGATTGCCTGCTTTTTCGTAGTTTGTTGGCAAGCTGATAAAAGAATAATGACGAAGCAAAATAAGGAAATAACCTTTTTCATATTGTAAATATGAAAGGCAACCTTCGCATAAGGTTGCCTTCATCTATATAATGATTAAATAACTAATTATTCTTCGATTGCTGCAATACCCGGAAGTTTCTTTCCTTCAATCGCTTCCAGTAATGCACCACCACCGGTAGATACATAAGAAACGCCATCGGCCAGACCAAACTTGTTGACACAAGCTACAGAGTCACCACCCCCTACAAGCGAGAATGCTCCTTTTTTGGTAGCTTCAACAATGGCTTCACCTACAGCCAGTGATCCGTGAGCAAAGTTATCAAACTCAAATACGCCAGTAGGACCATTCCAAAGAATTGTTTTGGATTCTTTAATGACATCAGCAAAAATCTTTTCAGATTCCGGACCAATGTCCAAACCTTCCCATCCATCGGGTATCTGATCCACAGGAACAAACTTCGATTTCGCGTCGTTAGAGAAGCTGTCTGCTATTTTAGCATCCACTGCTAATACCAGATTAACGCCTTTTTCTTTGGCTTTATTCATCAAGTCAATGGCTAAATCTAACTTGTCTGCTTCACAAATAGAAAGGCCGATGTTTCCACCCATGGCTTTGGTGAAAGTATAGGTCATACCGCCGGCAATAATCAGATTATCCACTTTGCCAAGCAGGTTTTGAATAATATCTATTTTAGAAGAAACTTTGGAACCACCCATGATTGCTGTAAAAGGACGCTGGATATCATTCAATATTTTATCCACTGCTTTTACCTCTTTTTCCATGAGGTAACCAAACATTTTGTTGTCTTTATCGAAGTATTGAGCAATTAATGCAGTAGAAGCATGCGCACGGTGAGCAGTACCAAACGCATCATTTACATAACAATCTGCATAAGAAGCCAGCTTTTTGGTGAATTCTTTCTGACTTTCCTTAATTGCTTTTTTTGCAGCCGCTTTTTCTTCCTCCGTAGCATCTTCAGCAAGACCTCTCGGTTTGCCTTCTTCCTCTGCATAAAAACGAAGGTTTTCCAGCAATAAAGCTTCTCCTGGTTGTAAGGCAGCCGCTTTAACGGCAGCTTCTTCGCTTACGCAATCGTTTACAAATTGCACATCAACACCCATCAATTCCGATACATGACCTAAAATATGTTTTAAAGAGAATTTGTCAGTAACTCCTTTGGGACGTCCCAGATGCGAACCGATAATTACACTACCACCGTCGTTGAGAATTTTCTTCAAAGTAGGAAGAGCAGCGCGAATACGCGTATCATCTGTGATGTTGAAATTTTCGTCCAAAGGCACATTGAAGTCAACTCTGACGAAGGCCTTTTTACCAGCAAAATTGTAATTGTCAATTGTCTGCATAATACTCTATTGTTTATTTAAAGTTGTAAATTAATTCTGTTTGAGAGACCGCAAAGTTACTATTATTTTCGGTTATCTGCTATGATTTTATTATTTTCTTCCTAGCTTTTGGAGTCTCTGTAGTGACTTTATAAGTATCACAGTAATATTTACACATCAATTGCAATCCGCACTTGTCACATTTCGGGTTTCTGGCAATGCAAACATAGCGTCCGTGAAGAATTAACCAATGGTGGGCTTTGGAAAGAAGTTTCTCCGGAATATATTTAACCAGTTCTTTTTCAGTAGCTAGCGGAGTCTTGGAATTAGTGGTTAATCCTATCCTGTTGGATACACGAAATACGTGAGTATCTACAGCCATTGCGGCTTTATTAAACACCACGGATTGAACCACATTCGCTGTTTTACGTCCCACGCCGGGTAGTTTGATGAGTTCTTCTAGTGTGTCGGGTACCTGACCATCGAAATCCTTCATCAGCATTTGGGCCATTCCTACCAGATGTTTAGATTTATTATTAGGATAAGAAACGCTCTTGATGTATTCATAAATTACTTCCGGAGTGGTAGCTGCCATCGTATCGGGGGTGGGGAAGTCTTCGAATATTTTAGGGGTAATCATGTTGATCCTTTTATCTGTACATTGGGCAGAAAGGATCACGGCTATCAGTAGTTGATAAGCATTATCATAATGAAGCTCCGTTTCGGCAACAGGCATATTCACTTCAAACCATTCAATTACTTTTTTATATCGTTCTTTCTTAGTCATAATTAGTTAGGTCTTTTAATGAGTCTAAGATGCAAAGGTAATACTATTCGGTGGTTGTGGGATATTTGAAAGAGATAGGTATAATATATTTAACTCTTTTTGTTTCACCGTCTTTTGTACCTGGTTTCCATCGCGGCATGAGTTGGATGACTCTCAATGCCTCTTTGTCAAAATTGGGACCAAGAGACCGTAGAATAACTGGATTTGAGATGCTCCCATCTTTTTCAACAATGATACGAACAATTACTCTGCCTTGTACACATACTCCATGCTGCTGTGGATAAAGCAGGTTTTTTCTCATGAAATCGTGCAAAGAATCGATTCCTCCGGGAAACTCGGGCATTCGATCAACAATATCATAGATCAAGGAATCCTCGGGAATTACCATTACTTCGTAGCATAACACTTCAATTTCTTCTGGTTTCACTAAAGAAGCATTTACCGTATCTTTTTTTGCTTCTATCTTCTTCGGATTATTTTGAGAAAAAGAAGGTGAACTGAGCAGTAATAAAGTTGTTCCCACAGCTATCTTATATTGATTAATATATGGATGATTAAAGCGGTTGGATAATATTAACAGCAGTTTATAAAGGTTTTGATAAGCAATTCTTTTCATACAAAAGGTGTGCTTTTTAGTTCGTGAATAATTGGATCTTCGTGTTTTAAAGACAAGCCCATTTGCTCGGAGGCAGCCCGGCATCCACCTTTACACTTTAGAAGTCGGGTGCATGATTGGCAAAAAGATAGTTGAAGATCGCTCCATTCTTCTACATAAGAGGAAGCGATAATTTCACCTAAAGATTGCTTATATATATTCCCGGCATAAACGGGTGAATGATTGCAGAGGCGTAAATTGCCTTCCAAATCGAAAGTGAGAGGACGGCGATAAACATCATCCGAACAGGAACCAAAACGAACGAAAGAATAATCGTCCGGGTTGAGCACACAGTGGGGAGTACATACACCGGATAATACTCTCATCCCTGTTTCTTCCGCAAAATGATTGAGAACGGTGAGTGCTTGTCTTAATTGGCTGCTATCCGGAGATAATTTATTCGGATGGTTTAATCCTTCTCCTCCTAGGTTATAACGATTGATCATCACACTTTGAATACCCATTTTATAGAAAAATTGAACTGTTTCTTCTATATATTTATGGTTTAATCGGGTAACTACCACGACAGGAGTGACTGGTATATCATTGGATAACATACTCCTCATATTTTCTACTGCTATCTCCCACGATCCGGGTTTTCGGGTTATTTCATCATGGATTTCCGGACGGGAAGAAAAGATAGAAAATTCCATTCTGTTGATCTGCAACCGGGTGAGTTGTGTATAGGTCTCTTTTGGACCGTTGCCATTGGTAATAATGGTAACTCTTTTTTTTATTCAGTTTAGCATGTAGCACCAGTTCAATGAATCGTTCGCTCATTGTAGGTTCTCCACCGGTAAAAGTAAAATGCTCTACTGTAGTTGTTGTCATCAGGTGTTGAAGCAACCGAAAGGCTTGATGGTAAGAGTTTTGATATCGCACAGGTTTCCCTTCCTGCTTCCACCAGTTGTAGCAATGTCTACATTGTAAGTTACATTCAGACGTTAGTTCAATAATAGCATGGTTAAGATATTCTACCGTCATAATTGGGGAGCTCTAAACAAAATGGGAAGAAATATATAAACTACACGAAATATCTGTGTTATCATAATTGATGGATTGAATTAATCAAATTTAAGGATAAAATGAAGGTAAAACAATTATTTTGCTTGCTATTTATCCTCTCGTATCCGGGGTTTCCGGTAATTGGGGGTTCTGAGATTTGAAAACAACCGGAACTGTATATTTAACTTTTACCGGAATACCTTTCATCATTCCGGGTTTCCATTTCGGCATTTTGGATATGAGGGATAAGGCGATTGAATCAGCTTCCGGGTGTAAGGAGCGTATAATAGTGGGCTTTATGGCATCTCCAGTATGATCAATTATAAATTGTACAACTACTCTTCCTTCATAGTTCTTATTTGTAGAACATGAGATGTTTTTTCTTAAAAAGTTAATTAAAGCATTCTGTCCGCCCGGATATTCTGGCATGGTTTCTACGATTACATAGCATAAAATATCATCATTCAACTCTGATGGAGTATATTTTATTTCTTCTATATCAATGGGTGGAGTATCACTTGAATTGCTTTCCTTCGTACCGCAAGCAGCATTTGTAACAAGCAGCGTACTGCCCACCATCCATTTAAACTGGTTAATCTTTCTGCATTCCCATTTATTGGATACAGAAAGAAGAAACTTGTAGAGTATGCGGTATATCTGTACTTTCACAAGTAAATGGATTTATTATCCAAATGTAGTAAAAATATGGGATAGGATTAAAGGAGCATCCAAAAATAATCATCCTATCTTAATTTATTTTTGTGAAAATGTGGAGTAACTTTCACTTTGAAATAGATGGCTGATATAACCGTAAGGCAAGCACCCAATAAATAGGTCATATCAAATGAAATATATTGGGCTATATATCCACCCACTGTTAATCCGATCCCGATACCTACATCCCATGATGTTAAGTACGTAGAGGTAGCAGTTCCTCTCTTATTATGGGGTGCCATGTTTACAAATAAGGAGTTAAATGCCGGAAACATAGTGCCAAATCCTACGCCCAGAAGCAGGGGAATGACAAAGAACAGAATGGTAGTGATTTCAGCATCTATCTGCATAAGCTTACCACAAGCTGCTAACAGAAAGAAGCAGGTGCAAACTAAATAGAAACCCAGCGAAATGATTTCGGTAATGCGTCCTTTATCTACCTGTCTACCTGAAAAAAGACGGGAAACTGCCATACCAATTGCCATAAAAGTAAAAAATAAGCCAGTATTTACGGTAATCCCAATTTCTTTGGCATAAATGGCTACGTAAGTGGTGGTCATTCCATATGGGATGGATAATAGCAAAAGCGATATACCTGCCGGAATGCCTTTCATCAGGATAAAACGATCTAATGAAATAGGTTCCCGCTGAACGGGTTCCCGGGGAGGCGTTTTAACCAGACAAGCCATCATAAAGCCCAGCACCCCGGAAATAAAAGCACAAAGAAAGATTGTTTCAAAGGGCAAAATATCATGCAGGAAAAGTCCTACCATCGGGCCAAAGCTCATAGCCATATTATTCATTAATCCGTAATATCCAATGGCTTCTCCCCGCCGTGAAGAGGGGGTAATATCAATCACAATGGTATTTCCGGCTACAGTTACCATACCAAACGCTAAGCCATGTACTACCCGTAGCATAATAAACAGCGAGAGTATACCTGCAAGCATATATCCTGCAAAAATCGCCGTGAATATAAAATAAGCTATCAGGTAAAGTGGCTTTCTTGAAAGGGTATCGAGCAAATAACCTGAAAAAGGACGAATGCATAAAGCTGCTACCGTATACGAAGACAGAATAAGTCCTACAGCAGCATTTCCGGTATGAAAGACTTCTGTAAGATAGAACGGTAGTATGGGTAGTATCAGATAGAAGGCAAAGAACAGAAGAAAGTTTGCCGCCAGGATAAAACAATATCCCGGGGTGACCAGTTTATCTTTTGCCATAACTTCAGAAAATTAAGAATTAAGAATTTTGAATTAATTCGCTGACTCCGATCAATTCAAAATTCATAATTTAATTAGTTTAATGGGCTGCTTCAAATTCTTTTAAGAAGCGGATATCGTTTTCAGAGAAGAGACGTAAGTCTTTGACCTGGTATTTCAGGTTGGTGATACGTTCTACACCCATACCGAGAGCATATCCTGTATAAACTTTACTGTCGATACCGGAAGCCTCCAGCACATTGGGGTCTACCATGCCACACCCCAGGATTTCTACCCAGCCTGTATATTTACAGAAAGGGCATCCTTTTCCGCCGCATATATTGCAACTGATATCCATTTCGGCACTTGGCTCGGTAAATGGGAAGTAAGATGGACGCAGACGAATCTTGGTTTCGCTGCCAAACATTTCTTTGGCAAAAAGTAAAAGTACCTGCTTCAGATCCGTAAAAGATACATCTCTGTCAATGTACAACGCTTCGATCTGGTGGAAAAAGCAATGAGCACGGTAGCTGATGGCTTCATTCCGATAAACACGTCCCGGGCAGATAATGCGAATGGGAGGTTGCATTTTTTCCATTACACGCACCTGTACGGAAGAAGTATGAGTGCGTAATACAATATCCGGATGTGCTTCAATAAAAAACGTATCCTGCATATCGCGTGCCGGATGATCTTCGGCAAAGTTCAGGGCAGAAAACACATGCCAGTCGTCTTCAATTTCGGGACCTTCTGCAATGCTGAATCCCAATCGGTTAAAGATGTCGATAGCTTCGTTTCGCACCAGTGTGATTGGATGACGGGTACCCAGTTTTACCGGATATGCCGTGCGGGTTAAATCCAAATCATCGTTTCCGTTGTCATTATTAACAAACTGTTCTTTTAAAGCATTGATTTTATCCTGTGCTTTTGTTTTGAGTTCGTTTAATTTCATGCCTACTTCCTTTTTCAATTCAGGGGCAACATTACGGAAATCTGTCATCAGTTCATTGATGGCTCCTTTTTTACTAAGGTATTTAATGCGGAGAGCTTCGAGTTCTTCGGCACTGGAGGCTTTAAGTGCTTCCACTTCTTCAAGAAGTTGCTTAATCTTAGCTATCATATCTTTACGTTATATTAATCACATTTTTGTAAAAGTGATGCAAAGATAGTAGTTATTGTTGAATTCTCATGTTAATAATTGATAGAAACTTTTCAGGATTCTACTTCTTGTCAATTGTGTAGTTGCTTTATTTTTAGTTTAAATTCAAGCATTTTGTTGGTAAATTAGGGATTTTCGTAACACGCTCTTTTTTAAATATTGCTCAATGAGCGGTTAAAAAGGCTCAAAAAGCTCCTTTTAGGGCTTTATTCCTATCTCAAATACGAAGTAAAAAGACATATTCCGGGGAATATAAGCTTCAACTAAAAAGAGTATAAGCTTTAAATATCGGTACTATAAGCTTAAACAACAGATCGTATAAGCTTCCAGTATTGGATACTTAAAGCTATAAATACCTATTAAATAACAGTTAAAGAGCTATATCTAACGCTAGAAGGAGTTATAATGTGGGTTGATTTAAAATGATAAATGGATTTTAAATCGAATTTTTCGGAAGTAAAATGAAAAAAATATTTTAGTAATTATAGGGGATTGCTCGTAATGTATGTAATTTAATGACTAATTGAATTTTTTTAAATCATTTTCCTTGCGATTTTTTTGAGTAAGTACATGATGAGTCGGGAATATTTAAATATGGAGGGATTTACTTTTCAAAATATCATATTGTAATAATTGTATTTTGACTTCCTTAAATGATACTATTCTTGGGATAAGTAATTAAAATTTGTATCTTTGACTTTATAAAACAGCTCGTCTTCTTTGAATAGCGGCAACTGGCCCGTTGTAATTAGCTTTCGAAATTGTATCTTTGACTTTATAAAACAGCGCTATGATTTTATCCGCTTCTTCTTCCGCAGTTGTAATTAGCTTTCGAAATTGTATCTTTGACTTTATAAAACAGCATGGTAACTATTACAGATGGTGTTTATAGAGTTGTAATTAGCTTTCGAAATTGTATCTTTGACTTTATAAAACAGCAC
>JAJQFD010000010.1 GCA_021201335.1 Bacteroides sp.
CAATTCATATAATACTATAAACTCATTAAAATAACTTTATTTTTAATACGGACCTGCTATTTCAGGCAGTTTACTCTGAAAATGACAAAGATTCTATACCACAAAAAGCAAAACTTTTATGTAAGAAAACCTGGGTGTTTAATCATTTTGATGAAAAAATCATAATCTAATTATATTTATTCTTTACGTTTAACTCATTAATATCTTAAGTGATGAAAAAATTATTTTTATTATCTGTTTTCGTATTAATATCTATTTTCTCTTATTCTCAGGAAGAGAAGTATATTTATTGTGAAATTGTTGGCACCAGTAAATTATTAAGTTCCAAAGTTACTATTGAAATTGATCATGGCCAAGCTACAAAATTTTGGAGTAATGATAAGCGCTTGCTGGGAGAAGATGGAAAGCCCATTAAATTCAATTCAATGGTTGATGCTATGAATTTTATGGGAAATGACGGATGGGAATTCACACAAGCTTACGTAGTAAGTGTACAAAACCAAAATGCATATCACTGGTTATTGAAAAAAGATGTTAGCAAACTAACTGAAGAGGAAAAAAGGGAACTTTTAGAAACATATAGAACTAAAAAAAGTGATAGTTAAAATTTAGGAATTTATCATCCTAATTGAATAATCGTATTTTGACTTACGGATAACAAATAATAGGAGGATCTCTATCATAAGATAAGATCCTCCTACTTTTATCTTTATATTTTCACATCAAGAGTCTTTCTTTTTGGTGAAACTATTTAAGAAACTCTTCAGCGTCTCCTCGGCCTCACCGATTCAATTACATTAAAGATCTGTCTTACATCCTTCAAATCAATTATTTTGTCCGGATACATATCATTAAGAGAATGAATGGTGATCGTATGATTTTCAACGTCATGATCCAAAATTCGCTTAACAAGGATTCCATCCTCATGAACAATTACAAAATCCCATTTACGAAGATGCAATCTGGAAGTTGCCCACAAATGACGAGCTATTTCACGGCAATACAAACGGTCACCTTCCAGGTAACTGTCTTCCGTACCATCGTTCATACTATCTCCTTTCACTTCAAAGGCTATGTAATGGCCTCTTCCTTCTTTATCTACCATAAAAGGTATTTGGGGTAACTGATCCATATAAGTGATATTATCATATCCATCAAGGTAACCAGCATAAGCATACTGATTTACTAAAGGTATATACACTACATCCTGGGTAACAATAGTGGCATTCGATTCCATAAGCGAAGGTTTTTTGGCTCCGCCATTGCGTACATAGTCTACAATCCGGGTAATCATCGGATCTGAAAGATCTCCTTCCCAGTTGTCAAACCAATTTCTACTCACATTCAATCGAACACATAGTTTGTTCACGATAGCGTCTCCTGCCGGCCTTTTCCCCTTCTTCATTTGGGAATAATTAGGAGGACTTATCTGAATTAACTCCGAGAACTCTCTACCTCTCATTCCTAAGGCTTTGTTAATCAATACGATTTTCTCTAAATTTTCCATATTCCTTATTTAGAATTACTTTAAATAATCATTTGAGCTAAAAATATTTAGTAGATAATTTGCATAAATAATCTTTTGATCATATCTTTGCAATACAAAAGTTATCTGTGACACAAAAATAAGTAAAATATCAGTGATAAACAACTAAAACTAAAAAAGATTAGAACATGAATGAACTTTTTTATTGGCAAGATGAACTGGAACAAAACAAAATTCTGTTGCAGGAATGCCTTGAGGAAGGCGATAAAGCCGGTGAGGCTACCCAAAGAAAGGTTATCAGTCTGATCGAAAGAAAAATAGAAGAATTAACCCTTCCTGAGGAGGAAGAGGGTATGGACTACACACAACTATGCCTTATACAGGGTTTATCAAGATATTGTTGAACAAAATTTATGATCAATAAAATATGGGAAACATGAGAAACAAATTATCACAAGAAGCAATGTTACTGGCCTGGAGTTTTGTAAAGGACAACGGGTGGACTTTAAGAGAAGGCCTGCGAACAGCCTGGAAGAACATAAAATTGAAAACAAACATGAAAAAAGGCATCGCAGGATTCTCTTACCGGAAAGTGGATGGATCTGTAAAAGTGGCCTTCGGCACATTGGACAAAAGCTTAACACCGGATTGGAGACCGGGAAGCAGGAAACGAAAAATCAATAATGCCGTACAGATTTATTATGATGTAGAGACAGCTTCGTGGAGATCATTTCGAAAAACAAATCTCCTGATCACTCTCTAAGCAGCATCCGACACAATAGATAGCAAAAACGTTCTATGACTTATTGAAACAAATTAAACTGAAAGTGAAAGGGTTCACCGCAAACAATCGTCCTAAAGCAGTAAGCATACGAGGTGGGCGTTCGTACTGAAAACTCTCTCTTTCATCCTTTTTAGCCTGTGCCGATCTTGAAAAACGAGTTCTACCCTTCGATGCGGAGCGCAGGCGCACTGAATATTCAGAAATTATCAAATTATTTATGCTTAAAACAATGAATAGACATGGATTTATTAAATTATCACGCAAATTTTTCGGGAATGAACTATGGACGCAACCTCGAGTTTATAGTCAGGCAGAGGCATGGATCGACCTGATACAACTGGCATATTTCGATACCACACCGAAGAAAAAATTCATCGGAAACATCGAAGTATCGTGGCAACGTGGCCAGTATCCGGCATCCATCCGTTATCTGGCTAAAAAATGGGAATGGTCACCAGCTACAGTGCGTTCCTTTTTAAACCGGCTTCAAAAACGGGAAATGATCACCCTTGATCATTCACAAGGAATGAATATTATTACCTTGTGCAAATACGATTTATACAATTTGTCCGACACAGTAGCACACACAGCCTATAGCACAAGGAGCAGCATAGCTAACCCAAATACTGACAGACCTTTAGATTTGGCAGTTACACAGCAAAAACACAACTTACCACATAGCAAGAACACAAATATAAAGAAAGAAAAAGAAGGGAAAGAAGAAAAGAAGAATACCCCTCCTACCTCCCCTGAAGGGGCAGAAACGGATAATAACAAGTACGATTGGGTAATGAATGAATTCAACCGGATCTTTAGCGGAAAGATTCCTCCGATTCATATCATGGACGAGAAACGAAAGAAAACAATCGACTGGCGTATCAAAGATTATGGAACAGACAGTATAGACCAGGTATTTGAAAACCTTTTCAACGCGCCCTTCTGGCAAAATAAACAGGCGGAAAATGAGAAGATTGATTTTGATTGGATAATGCGCCGCCGCAATTACGTCAAGCTTCTTGAGAAAAATTTCAAAAACCTATATCAAAATGGAAAGTATAAAAAAACATCTTGAACCGGAAGAAGCCATTTCAGCCGGAATTAAATCACACACCTTCTGAGGCATCTCTGCTCACTCAGAAGGAAAAAAACAACTTATCACGCGAGGACATTGATTATTTTTGAAAAACAGAGTTTATCAGATGTCTGCAAAAAGAAGAACCGCGTTTCACCGTTGACGATAGTAACCAGAACCTGCTTCAAGCCCTTTACAAATGGGTATGGAGAGTTCCCGATTCAGTACTCAACCCGGATAAAGGTTTACTGATCTGGGGAGGAGTCGGAGTAGGCAAATCATTGATCTTGAAAGGACTTCGAAATTACGAAAGCAGTATTAACCGGCTTGGACAGAAATTCTCAAATTCCGGTATGGGGTTCGGCTTCATCAGTGCGGCCGAACTGGCATTACTGTATGCCAATAATGGACTTGCTGGCATTGAAAAGTACACTGCACCGCACCGGATGACACATCTGGCGATTGATGAGGTGGGACGCGAACCCCTGATTTCAAAACACTTCGGAACGGATTTGAATGTAATTCAGCTCATCTTGCAACTTCGGTATGAGCATCGGTGGGAAGTGAAAACACATCTGACGAGCAACTTGAATCCGGATAAAGAATTTCACATCTATGGTGATTTCGTGGTAGACCGGATCAAAGAAATGTTCAATGTGATAGAGATAAAAGGAAAAAGCCGTCGCTGACGTCCGGCACTAAAAAAGGCGTCAGCTTTTCTAACTGACGCCCTAATTTTACAAGCTTGTAATCTTTTCTTTTTAAGCTTAGAAAGATTGCTTTATAAGCTTAGAAAATTGTCAGGCTGCGGGATCAATGAAACCACCGTTATCATCGCCACCACCTGTACCTGAATTGTCGTCTCCTCCGTCGCCGGAATTATCGGCAGAACCGGAAGAAGTTTTCACCAGGTCACTCAGTTTAACGTACTCAATACCCTCCAACAGCGCACGTGTAGCAGTACTTCCTGCCGAACGTGTATATTCAGCTGAAAAGCGACAACGAACACGTTGAATTTGTGAGCTGCTTACTTCGTCTTCCGTTTCAACCCCTTTTCCGTTGGCATGAGCAATCAGGGTGAATGTTCCTAGTCCGTCAAGACGAACAGAACGTCCATTCTGCAATTGATCACGCATTACAGACATCAGGTTACGCACTACGTTGTGTACATCTCCGGCAGTCGCAGAAGATTTTTCAGCAATCAATTCGCCTAATCTCTGAGTACCTACCACTTTACCCATTTTCACCAGTCGCGGGTAATAAAGCTTTTGTCCCTCCTTATTGGGAATGTTCGACCGGAATGGTTTAAAAACTAAAGGCATAATCCATAAGTTTTAAAAGTTAATAATTTAATTTATTTATCTCTGTAACGTTACTGATACAAAGGTCGGGAAAAGAAAACATGTAGGTACAGTCAACGTACCGCCTATGGAAAAGAAAACAAGCAAAACCCTAAAATAAATTTAAAACAGAATAGATAACTATGATAAACGATGAACCGGAAGTTCCTGTGACATTCTACAGCAAACAGAAACTCGCCATGCTCTATAATCCGGATGTGAAAATGGAAACGGCACGACGCAAATTGCGTGGCTGGATCAAAAGGAATAAAGACTTGGAAGAAGAACTGAGCCGTATAGGTTACTCCGATCGCTCAAAGATATTCACTCCTCCAGAAGTGAGGATCATTTTCAGATACTTGGGAGACCCATGAAGTACTCAAACATTTACAAATTATCAACTACAACTCATACTTTACAAAAGTAATTAATTCAAAATAAACTATGAAAAAAAGAAATAAGCCTTTGCATTACCAAGCCCGACGGGCTGCGCTCGAAGTAGATTTTATTGAAACCGGAAGCGAAATTATCTTTTATACCAATGCACTTTACGATGCGATGCTGTGGGGAAAAGAAACCACTCCCCCACGACTCTTAAAAGAATCAAATTCAGGTTTCTTACTATGCCTATGAAAGAAAATAAGAAGATACTAATTCAATCCCAATTTACTATCAAAATCATGAAAAAATTAGTAACAGTAGCACAAAAGATGGATGAATTAACCGAAGTAAAAGGAATCATCCAAGAGTTGAAAAATCAGTTAAGCACCCTTGCTGACGAAAAAAATTCCCAAATCCGTCGTAACCTTACAAAGGAGTTGAAAAAGACCCGAAGAAAAAGGGATAAATTAAAAGTGGAATTATTGCCTGCCATACAAGAGTTCAAAGTAATAGAAGAAATCGCCAATTACGTCATCAAGCATTTGAAGGCAGTCTCTCAAACGAACGATGAGATCCGGCAAACTCACATACTCGAAAGGATTTACGTCAATCTGAAGGAACAATTCAAAGCCTACAACTTGGTTATGCGGTTTTTGAATATAAAAAGAGACTGCTGGAGATATGATGAGCAGGAAGAAGATTTATTGCATGAATTCGATGAAGTATTTATTATTCTGCATCTGACTGGAATGGCCCTCAAAGTCGCCAGGCAAGAGAAGAATATGTTTTCTTCCGAAACTCTCAATATTTACAGTACTGAATTAATCGAAGCACAGGAAAGATTATTGGCGGTAGCTTCTGACATCATTAAGCTTCAGCCTATATCCGATCCTTATTATGTGGTAGATATGTTAACCTTCCTGCCGGAAGATATTAACGATTCGATTCCCCTTAAAAGCCTGGAAAAAAGAATTATTATTCTTCGCCATCTTCAGGAAGGATGGCAAACAACAGGAAACGATCCACTATTACAGACGGAATTTGTCAAGACAAAGAAAGAATTATTTAACGTGTTTAAATCGCATTCAATCAATGATGCGCAATACTTACTGGAAACCCTAACTGAGAAACTAATCCGAATTTATACAGACTGGATTGATACGATAAGTACTTTCAAAAAAGCATGTCAGAAAATCCGCAGGGCTATCGAAAAGAAACACGAAGCTAAAAAGAAAAAGCAACAAGGTCCCGGATTTATTGATCACTTACTCGCTGGAGCTGCTACAGCCAATATGAGTACTCACATCTCTACACTTAGAGATTATAATCCTGAAGATTATACCTCCACCAGCCTGCACAAAAACAGGGTAGAACTTATTAGTCAGGAAGCAGAAGAAGCACGAAGAGAAGCTTTCAAATATCTCAATGCCTGGACAGCAAATCTCCTGAAACTGAATCATGAGCTCGAATCTCTTGGTATTTCACTAAAAGATATCGATGATTATATTCCAGATTCAGCAGAAAATACTCCTACAAATGATGAGATTTTCCAGATTAAATTTCTGATGAAGTGATTAAATAAAGTATTCCATTAATATTTAAGTTTAACTCCAACAGGGATGGCTCAAATAAAAAAGAGTCATCCCATTTTTTCATTCCATTAGTAGCATATTCAATCAGAACATATATACTAAATCTTTTGTTCTTCTTTTTAAGCATCCAATAACTGCTTCCTTTTTATAATCAAAGTTAAAAAAATTATAGTCTAGGAAAAATTCTTTCTTATTAAGATTTCAATTTAGTAAATAAAATAAACTTAAAATGATACGCTTCCAGCAAAAAAGCTATCTTTGTAAAATCAAAATTTTAAACATTAGATATGATCGATTTTACTCAATCAGTTTTTGTTATTGGAAAAAAAACAAACAATGAAATACAAATGTTAGGTACAGGATTTCTTGTATCAAATAATGGAAAAATTGCTACCGCAAGACATGTAATAGGTAATGAAGACAAAGACTTGGTTGTTATGTTGCCTCATATTGCAAACATCAATGAGTATCAAGACACTTCTGATACTTCATGCAAGTTCACAAATGCAAGTGTAGAAGAAATAAATCCCATTACAGATCTTTGTCTATTAAAAACAGACTTACGATTTAGTGGCATTTTACCGGCTATTGAGTCTTTAGATAACATTCAAGTAGGGGATAAAATTGGAATATTTGGTTTTCCTCATTGTGTAATGGGCAGAAGAGTCCTCACATATCAAGAAACTGAAGTTGGCGCAAAAATGCTATTAGAAACTTCTGGAATAAAATCAAAATACGCCACGATAAATATACAAACAAGACCAGGTCAATCAGGATCGTTAATATTAATTCGAGGACAGGAGCTGTTATTGGCTTATTAATTGGAACATATGCTCCTCCATCAGGTGTCATTATTGCAGGAATTAATCCCTATGAACTTAATCAAACTTCTTACTGCATATCCGCTAATCATATTAAAGAATTATTATGATCAAAATTGAAAATTTACCATTAGAAAGCTGGATAAATGAATTGAAACCTTATCAAAAAAACATCATAATACAATTGGTTTCTAACTTTGGAGAAGAAAAGGCCGCTGAAGAATGGATATCATCAAGAGGTCCTATACAAACAGCTACATTTGGAGGAGATACTTCAAATATTCCAGACTCTAAAACATATTGGAATAGACTTAAAGAAGAATTTGACAAATTAGTGTGTGGTCATCCGGATTACAAAAAAGAACAAGAAAAATTTGCTACAGCAGGAAAAGCCATAGGTACTGGAGCTGTTGCTTCTATTTCAAATTGGTTGGCTCCAATTGTTGGAATGAGTCCATCCATACTTATCCCTGCCGTAATACTTCTTTTATATACTACTGCTAAAATAGGAGTAAAAGCTTATTGTTCTACCAAAAACTACAAATCTTAATAAACGAATCATAATTAGATACCAAATAATCATATTTCATAGATTATCAATATCAAAATGGGTATGATTGAAAAAAGATAGGGTATTATAAAACTCTTTCCAGCAAATAAATACCCTCTTTCTATTTTACTTCTATTATTACTCTTGTTGTTTCCTTCGCCTTCTTCTAACAGATTCCACCGCTTCTTGAACCACAGGCTTATTATCAAACCTTTTGGTATAACTTGAATAATCCGGACGGCTTGGCTTGTATTCCGGATCTAGGAATAATGGACTCGAAATAATATGATCAGCTGTGGAACGGTTGCAGCAGAAAACAATGTTTTCCACACTGGCTAGACGGGTCAATGCTTTTACGTCGGTATCATGTGGCTGTAAAGTCATCGGATCGGTAAAAAAGAACAGGTAATCTATTTCTCCATCTACCAAACGGGAACCCATTTGTTGGTCACCTCCCAAAGGCCCGGATTTCAAAATGGTAAAATCCCATTCTACATCCGGATGTTTTTCTTTTAATGCAGCCAGTATTAGTGTTCCGGTAGTACCGGTACAGTAAAATTTATGACCCATCAAAAGTTCAGAGTTCCAAATGACCCACTCAATCAGGTCTTTCTTCATTGCATCGTGTGCTATTAAACCTATTTTTCTGACTAAATCTTTCATTGTTATCCCTATTTTAAACAGTAAATTGTGAAAAGCGCTTCTTTCCTTTCAGAAAGAATTGCACTAATATACTATAATTTACGCGTTCAGGAACGGAATCAACAATTGTTTTTTCCAGATTTTCTACCCGTGCTGCTGAAAAACCTTGTCGTATTCGCTCAAAATCATCCCATGCTTGCAGAACAGAATGAGCGTTTGAAGGCTGTCCTTTTAGGAGAAAAAAGAAAGCCGCTACATAATCGAGCCATCTTCGGATACGCATAGTTTTTGACAACTCATTGGCCGGAAGATTTTTGTATAACATGACAAGATTATTACGAAAATTGAGAAATGTCTTACGCGGAGAGTCTTTTTTCAATGTTCCAGCACCTAAATGATAAACAACACTCTGAGGAATGCAAACGATATCCAATCCTCTGGAACGAAACCGCCAGCAAAGATCAATCTCTTCCATGTGCGCAAAGAAACGACCATCCAATCCTCCTACTTCCCGGTATTCCAGCAGACGAAGAAATAAAGCCGCTCCGGTTGCCCAGAAAATGGGGATTATGGAGTTATACTGTCCTTCATCTTTTTCCACTTTACTGAATATACGTCCGCGGCAAAACGGATAACCATATCTATCAATAAAACCACCGGATGCTCCGGCATATTCAAATGTGTCTTTATTTGTCAAGCTAAGAACTTTAGGTTGGCAGGCTGCGGCAATCGGATTCTCGTCCATGTAACGAATCATAGGCTCTAGCCAGTTTTCCGTTACTTCCACATCGGAGTTGAGTAATACGGCATATTCGGCATCAATCCGATGCAGGGCAATATTATAGCCATCGGCATAACCAAAGTTTTCTTCGAGAAGAATGAGACGGACAGAGGGGAAATTTTCACGAACCATGGCTACAGAGTTATCTGTAGATCCGTTATCCACCACATAAACAGTTACTTTGTCTGAGGAGGAATAGCGAATGACGGAAGGTAAATATGTTCGTAACATATTCACTCCGTTCCAATTCAAAATAACTACTGCTACTTTATCCATTTTTATCAAGTCTACACAAGAATGGTAGCCCGAAGCGCCGTCTGCTCTTCATTAAATCCCCTTAAGCGAAGAGTTACCACTTTGTTATCAAGTGCTTTATCATTATCAATCTCTACTCGAATGTAGTTTTCTGTAAAACCATGCATTGGCATACCTGCTTTCGGCTTTTCCATCAAGGCTCTCACTGTATCTCCAATATAACGCTGATAAAAGCTTTTTGTTTTCGAGGCAGAGAGATTTAACAGTTTTTGACTCCTTTGTCGCTTTTCTTCGGGAGATACCTGGTGCTCAATTTTCAGTGCGTGCGTTCCAGGACGTTCCGAATAACTGAACACATGAAGCTGGGTTATATCCAAAGAAGCGATAAACTGATAAGCCTCTTCAAAATACACTTCTGTTTCTCCGCGTGTACCCACAATTACGTCTACGCCAATAAACGCATGTGGCATTATTTCTTTTATCTTATTGATTTTAGAAGCAAATAAAGCAGTATCATAACGGCGACGCATCAACTTTAAAACAGCATCGCTCCCACTCTGCAAAGGGATATGAAAGTGAGGCATAAAACGTTTGGATGAGGCCACAAATTCTATGATCTCATCCGTCAACAAGTTGGGTTCGATAGAGGAGATACGATATCGTTCAATTCCTTCCACTTCGTCCAGAGCTTTGATAAGGTCGATAAAAGTCTCTCCGGTCGACCAGCCAAAATCTCCGATATTAACCCCGGTCAGTACAATCTCTTTTCCTCCGTCTGCAGCGGCTTGGCGGGCTTGTTCAACCAACGACTTTATTGTGCCATTCCGACTTCTACCCCGGGCTAAAGGGATGGTACAGTATGAACAATAATAATCGCAACCATCCTGAACTTTCAGGAAATAACGTGTACGATCACCCCTGGAACAGGAAGGTATAAATGAAGTAATATCTTTGGTTGCCGTTGTAAATGCCTCTCCGACTTTACCCTTCTTCAGATTACCAAGATATTGAAACAGATCTTTCTTTTGCTCAGCTCCAAGCACCACATCCACTCCTTCTATATGAACAATCTGATCCGGTTTCAGCTGAGCATAACAACCTGTAACTACTACAAATGCTCCGGGATGCTGCTTTACCAGCCGATGAATAGCTTGGCGACATTTTTTATCAGCCATTTCTGTTACCGAACAAGTATTGATAACACAGATATCTGCTTTTTCTCCTTTGCGGGCAGTACGTACGCCAGCCTGGGCTAGCATTTTACCAATGGTAGAAGTTTCTGAAAAGTTAAGTTTACACCCCAGGGTATAATATATAGCGGTTTTATCTTGAAATACGGTAGTATCTATCATAAATCATCTCACTCAAATTCCTCACAAAGGTACGCATTCTATGATTAAAAGTTGTTATTCATTAAGTTAAAGCTTTTTCTTGTAAGTTCAAATACCTATATTTGTATTTAGTAGCTAGTACTCAGGGGTTAGACCGGAAATATTCGGAACGAAGAAGCGGAAACGTCGTCCGGTTAACAATTGTTTATTAGCTACTACCTATTTAACCAACAAGATAAATGATAGAAGAAAATTTCATTAAACTATATGAAAATAGTTTTCGGGAAAACTGGGATTTACCATGCTATACGAATTATGGAGAGGCGGAAAGTTATACGTATGGGGAAGTAGCCCGGGAGATAGCTCGACTTCACCTACTGTTTAAACATTGTAGTCTCCGGAGAGGTGATAAAATAGCTGTGATCGGAAAAAACAATGCAAAATGGTGTATCTCATATATGGCTACTATCACCTATGGAGCCATAATAGTTCCTATCTTACAGGATTTCAATCCTAATGATGTCCATCATATCGTTAATCATTCTGAATCTGTATTTCTGTTTACCAGCGATATTATCTGGGATAATCTGGAAGAAGAAAAAATGTCGGGATTGCGAGGCGTTTTCTCGTTGTCTGACTTCCGTTGCCTTCATCAGCGGGATGGAGAAACTTTACAGAAATGTATCAGAAACCTCGATATGGAAATGGACAAGGCTTATCCGAATGGTTTCAACAGAGAAGATGTAACTTACACCACCCTTTCAAACGATAAAGTTATGTTACTCAACTATACTTCCGGCACCACTGGATTTACCAAAGGAGTAATGCTGACAGGAAACAACCTGGCAGGAAACGTTACTTTCGGTATTCGTACCCGATTGCTTATAAAAGGAGAAAAAGTACTTTCTTTCCTGCCACTGGCACATGCCTATGGATGTGCATTTGATTTTCTAACAGCCACGGCCGTAGGAGCACATGTCACCTTATTAGGTAAATTACCTTCTCCTAAAATCATCATGAAAGCATTTGAAGAAGTAAAACCCAACCTTATTATCACTGTACCACTAGTTATTGAAAAGATCTATAAGAATGTGATTCAACCTCTTATTAACAAAAGAGGTATGCGATGGGCACTCAATATACCATTGCTGGATCACCAAATTTATAACCAGATTCGTAAAAAACTGATCGACGCTCTAGGAGGAAGATTCAAGGAAGTGATCATTGGCGGTGCAGCTATAAACCCGGAAGTAGAAGAATTTTTTTATCGTATTAAGTTTCCATTTACAGTAGGCTATGGTATGACAGAGTGCGCACCGTTGATAAGTTATGCTCCCTGGACTGAATTTAAGCCGACTTCCTCAGGCAAGATCTTGGATATCAAGGAGGGTCGCATTTATAAAAGCAATCCGAAAGATGCTCTAGGAGAAATCCAGGTACGTGGAGAAAACGTCATGGCTGGCTATTACAGGAATCCGGAAGCCACTGAAGAAGTATTTACTAAAGACGGTTGGTTGCGCACTGGTGACCTGGGAAGTATGGATGAGGATGGGAATGTTTTCATTAGGGGTCGGATTAAAACCATGATCCTCAGCTCTAGTGGGCAAAACATTTTTCCGGAAGAAATCGAAGCTAAACTCAATAATATGCCTTTTATTCAGGAAAGCCTTGTACTGGAACGCAGCAAAAAACTGGTTGCACTGGTTTATCCAGATTATGAAATGCTTGACTCATTAGGGTTAAACAATGATAGCACCCTGCAAACAATCATGGACGAGAACCTAAAGAATCTGAATAACATGGTAGCAAATTATGAAAAGGTAAGTAAAATCCAGCTCTATCCTACTGAATTTGAAAAAACACCTAAACGGAGCATTAAGCGTTACCTATACGAACAAATTGCAGACAATTAAAAGAAAAGCCTTTACCCTATCTATAATAATTCCACGATTTTACGCTGACGATTGAAAAAAAAAGTATCCTATCTTTTTCACCCACAATCGAAATCTGTGTGGAGATTCTTTTCATCGAATCCACCCACCTTCTCATTACCATCCATACTTCCCTTTCGTTGCATTTATCGGAATGAACTAACATTTCTCCAATACAGCATAAACTTTCTTCCGTGGACCACAAGCAACTATATCCATTGTCAATGCTTTGCATCGAGATATAAAATTCGAACTTGTTTTCAGTATCTTCGAATTTCCCATTTTTAGCATGAGATTCAAAGTCATCCAGCAATTGATAAAGTTCATCTTTTATTTTTTGGATGTCATTCCTCCGAATGAGTTCTATATCTCTGAAATAACACACATCATTTACAAGCTTCGTAAAACTGGCCTCATCACAGATAAGACAGATATGCCCGATCCTTCTGACCAACCTACCGTACCATTGGAGTTGTTCGAAAAATCTTGCAAAATTTTCCATATTCGCATAATACTGATACATTTCACTACGTATAAAGTTATATCCCCATCTGAACAGAAAAAACTTTGAGATCTCATGATAAGCATAGTAAATAATTGCCGGAAGTGATGTAAATACAACTTCGTAACACGAATCAGGTTGTTCACATATGGACTCTACTTTATTACGTACTTCTTCCCCCAATTCATATTCATATTCTAGGGTTTCGGCAAATTTTGGCATATTCATTCGCCAATACTTGGTTGAATTCTGATTGTGAAGAATACGATCAAGTGAAATATTAAACTCCAGGGCCAGTAAAGCCATTTCATCTATTGAAAAATAAACATCGTCTCGTAATCGTCGATAGGCAGACTCACGTTCGATGCATAAAATTTCAGCTATCCGAAAAGCCAACTCGGACTTTCGTGGAATCTTTTCTTTAAGAGCATGTAGAAAATTGTGCCTGAACTGATTACGATCCATGATAGAAATTAGTAATATTTATTGCAAACATTTAAATTTAAAACTTTTTTTGATACATTCTTCGCCTTTTCTTGGTCCATATCTATTTTTTCATCTCCTTTTTCTCTGTTTCTAATTTTACTACATTTATGCATCTAGCAGAAACTACTATAAAATATGCCATAAAGAATATATTTGGACTTTTCTCTATGTTATTTCTTTGCTAATCTTAGGTAAAACAATTTATGACCTTTATCTGTATGGCTAGCGTGTACCACCAGAAGTAAGTGCCTATCCCAAAAATCCATGGCAAAACGCACCTGCTGGTAATTTCAGCATGGGAACTGGTATTGACACCCAATGTAGAGGTGTATTCCAGGTTACAGGGGAATATCATCTGATGACGGAAAACTGGCTATGGCTGGAGAACATGGATTGCTTTGGATTGCAACGGCTAATGCTAGATCAGGCTATGATTATAGCTGGCCCTTCACTATGAATATATATTTTGGGGTAGGTAAAGGAAACCGTTTTTTGGGGGGGGAAATTTTACCGTAAGATTTCCTGTACGATCTTCAGGCTATCAGATACGTTGTGTAAGAGATGTCTCCGAGTTACACTGGGAAGGAAAATAATGGATTAAAATATTATATCTATGTTATATAAAATAAAGCGACCGTTTTCATCATGAAAACGGTCGCTTATTTTCTTATATATACAAAGTAAATAATTACTCAGCAATAACTTCGAAAGGTATTTCTACACTTACTTCTTTATGCAATTTGATAACAGCTTTGTAAGAACCTACTTCTTTCACTGCATCTTTTACCACAATTAGTTTTCTGTCAATATTAAAACCTTTCTTGTTCAGTTCGTCAGCAATCTGAATATTACCTACAGAACCGAAGATAGTACCGGTTGAGCTAACTTTAGTGCCGATAGTTAATGTAACACCTTCTAGTTTAGCAGCGATGTCTTCAGCATCTTTTTTAATCTTCTCCAGTTTATGAGCACGTTGTTTCAATTCTTCAGCCAACATTTTCTTTGCAGAAGGAGAAGCGATAACTGCTTTTCCTGTAGGGATCAGATAGTTACGGCCATAACCAGACTTCACGGTTACAATGTCGTTTTTATAACCTAAGTTTACTACGTCTTCTTTTAATATAATTTCCATAAAAATACTCTCCTTCTTTTATTTCATCATGTCAGTTACAAATGGAAGCAACGCTAAGTGGCGTGCTCTCTTAACTGCCTGAGCAATTCTGCGTTGGAACTTCAATGAAGTACCGGTAATACGACGAGGAAGGATCTTTCCTTGTTCGTTCAGGAATTTCTTCAGGAACTCAGGATCTTTGTAGTCGATATATTTAATACCATTCTTTTTGAAACGGCAATACTTTTTCTTTTTAACGTCTACAGAAGGTGGAGTTAAATATCTGATTTCTGATTGATTTTGCTGTGCCATGATTAGTTCTCCTTTTTAGTTGATTTCATACTTCTTCTCTTAGCTGCATATTCAGCTGCATACTTATCCATTCTGAAAGTCAGGAAACGGATCACACGTTCGTCACGACGGTACTGAAGCTCTAGCTTAGCAATTACTTCAGGAGTTGCGTTAAATTCAATCAGGTTGTAAAAGCCGGTTGATTTCTTCTGGATTGGATAAGCCAGTTTCTTCAATCCCCAGTTCTCTTCATTAATAATCTCAGCACCTTCGTTTGTCAGGATGCCTTTGAATTTTTCTACCGCTTCCTTCATCTGTACATCAGACAAAACGGGAGTCAAAATGAAAACGGTTTCGTATTGATTCATACTCGTTTAATGAATTAATAAATAATTTTGTTTTTAAAAATGCGGGGCAAAGGTAGGGATTTTCTTTAAAACAAGCAATTAACTTCTTAAGTTTTTGAGTTCTTGAGCTGATAAGTTGTATGTTTATGGGTTAACAACTATCCTTTTTCAAAAAAAACCGCTGAGAACTTACAAACCTTACAACCTCCAAACTTAAAATCACATTTCTTCACAAACTTAAAAACTTATCAACTTATGAACTCAAAAACTTAAATTATCTTTGCTCAGTTGTTTAAACAATTATTTATGATCGAACAGTTTAATTTTGATATCAAGCTTATTTTTGCCATACTAAATGGGAAGGTTTCAGCCGCTATAAACCGTAAACTATATCGGAATTTCCGTCACGCAGGATTAGAGATCAGCCCCGAGCAATGGACAGTACTTCTATTCTTGTGGGAGAAAGACGGTGTCACCCAACAAGAGTTGTGCAATGCAACCTTTAAAGACAAACCAAGCATGACCCGGTTGATTGATAACATGGAACGGCAACATCTGGTGGTTCGGATTTCCGATAAGAATGACCGCCGTACCAACCTCATTCATCTCACCAAAACCGGTAAAGAAATAGAAGAACAGGCGCGTAGAGTTTCCACCCAGACCCTGAAAGAAGCATTACAGGGAGTCACCCTGGAAGAACTGGAAGTAAGTCAAGAAGTTTTACGCAAAATATTTAATAACATGAAAGAGTGAAAGGTAATTTCTTATTTCTTTAACCCTTTTTTTGCATAAATATTTCTTCTATTAAAGAATTATCCCTTAATTTGTGGCTAGGAATATTATAATCTAATAAAATACACACAAAAATGAAAGTCTTATTGAAAAACTTGGGATTGTTGATGATCATAGCAGGCGCAATCATTTTATTGGCATGCGCTATTACAGGGAACGTCAATAACAACGCTATTTTAGGAACATCTGCTGCATTGGTTGTTATTGGATTGGTTGCTTACATTATTCTCAATAAGAAAATTGTAGATTAACAATCTTCAACGGAAACAGAAACAGTATAAGAAAGGCCTGAATAATCATTCAGGCCTTTCTTATTTATATACATCAGGAAATGGAGTTTTTTCAGTCCCAAGTATCTGTACGAAACGGATAAACAGGTTGTTCTCGGGTATTCTTTAAGTTCCCCAACTGAAAGTTTTTAAAACAGTAGCGCACAGCTACAGGTACTTTCACTTCTATGCTGCTCACCTGTATTTGAGTATGGCTGACCGCTTTAGCCTCAGCTGGATAAAACTTCTGATCTTCTCCGGCGATTTCGAATCCGGTAATGTCTTCCATCCGGTTGAAGCCGTCGGGAGCATACTCAAAATGAAGAATGGCTTTATCATCCTTTACTTCCATAGAGCGATAGACGGGTCCACGATCGGAGATTCCTTTTATTTTGTACGTATTTACCAGAGCTAGGTAGGATAAACGTTTGCCCACCAGGGTTTTGTTTTTCGGATGAATATTGGCCGCTTCATAGGGTTCAACCAAGTCATTGGTAGAAATCATGGCGCTGTTTGGAATCAAAGATTGGGCTTTGAATTGTGCTTCCCGGAAGTAAGCACCCGAAACACCGTCAACACCATCTCCATAGATCCACGGAGCCAGTTCGACATAATAGAACGGTAATTCGCCCAGTTGCCATTCCTCTCTCCAAAGATTCACCATCGTTGCCATGCGATCCGGGTAAGTAGCATGCCGCCCGACATTCGCTTCTCCCTGATACCAGAGAAACCCTTTGATGGTATAATTTTGCAGAGGCTTCAGCATGCCGTTGTACATGATCATGGGTTGTTTATATTCGTCTTCCTCGCTACTTCCTGCTTTACTTAGATCGATATCGGGATAGTTTTTAAGGATATCCGCAGGTAGCCAACCTTCTACAGACGAACCTCCCCAAGCGCAATTGATGATACCAACCGGAACATCCAACACTTTATGTAAGGACAAAGCAAAGTGGAAACCCGTAGCACTACACCATTGCAGACTCTCCGGAGTAGACGTTTGCCATTTGCCTTCACAGGTTTCCTGCGGAGTAACTGCTCCTTTCCGGGTAATGTTGGCAAAGCGTAATCCTTTGTAAGAATTAGCATTGGCAATGGTTTCGTTGGCATCCATAATCGGACAATTCCAGAAGCCATTCAGAGGCATCTCCATATTTGATTGACCCGAACAAAGCCAGACTTCACCAATGAGGATATTATTGATTGCCAGACTTTCGCCATCGGAAACAGTCAAACTCTGCGGTTCGAAGGTTGCTTTGGGCGTATTGATGGTTACTGTCCATTTGCCATCCTTCCCGATTCGGGCCGTATAAATCTGGGCACCCCAGGACGTGCTGAGTGTTAAGTTAGCATTTGGTTTGGCAGTACCCCATAGTTTGACTCGGGTGTTCTGTTGCAAAACCATGTTATCACTTATAATATCGGGCAAGTGTACTTTCGCCTGCAACGATGCGGCAAAGAATAACCCGACTATACAACACGTCCAAAAAGTTCTCATAAGTAATCGTTCAAAATTAGTGTATAATATACCATTCAACAAAATTAGTGTATGTCATCACCATTACAGAAACGTAGGAAGGCTGCAAGCCTGACAGATTTAGCCCAGGGGCAGCGAGCGAAGTGAGCGCAGCCTTGGGTTTAGAACGAACAAAATGAAGGAGTTCTGTAGGAACGACATACCATGCTGAATCCTTTTATATACCGTTCTTGCAGAACTCATTGCCTGTGTCAAATCAATACCCAGGGTGGCGCTCGCGTTGCTTGCTTACCCAGTCATGTTCGGAAGATAACATTTCTTAGCCATCAAGCCAAGAATCTAAGGTCTGTTAAGAAATCCCGGAGGGATTTGATGTGCATAACCACGGGGTTACATCCCGTGGAAACAGATAACCCGACTCTACTCTCACAGCCCCAATAGGGGGTGAAGAATATATTATTGACCCACTTCGGGGCTCACAAGATTATTCTATCTCCTATCCCGTGGGATATCCATCCCACGGTTATGCACATGCAATCTCTGCGGGATTTCTTAAAGGTTTTAATGTTTTAAAATCTTCCGAACACGACTGTTCTCTTACCCTAGGCTAAATACGGCAGGCTTGTAGCCTTCACTAAATCCATTCGGATTAAATCTTTTAATCTTAATGTTCTACATCCTAAATGAATATAGTTGAAATACTTATCTTCCTAATTACCCGTTAATTCACTCTTCACTATTCTCCCCCACTCTTTCAAATCACTGTCGCTCCACGGCCCTTCGGAAGAGGCCGACTGCAGCATCATCGAACAAGTTTCATCCTTATCGGCAATCGACCATGCTGCCCAGCTAATGGAATGACTATTCATCCACTGCACCCAGGCCGTCCATTCCTGCCGATTAATGCCGCCGTTACCGCTGGCTTCCATTCCGGCACACTCCGACACAAATATCGGCAAACCTTTCTGGATGGCATAATCTCCGCGATCGCGTAAATACTGTCCGTGAGTGGCAGCATAAAAGTGCAGGACGTACATCAGGTTACTAAACCCGGTAATCGGATCGTCGGCAGCGAGGTTTATGTCTTGATCCCAGTGAGGACATCCCACGAGGATAATATTATCCGGATCGATGGCACGGATGGTACGGATCACCTCTGTGGAATAATCCTTCACCGTTTGCCAGGAATCGTTAATAGGTTCGTTGAATATTTCGTAAATCACATTGGGGTAATCTTTATACTTGTTGGCCATCTGGGTAAAGAATTGCTTGGCCGCATCGGTATGAATATTATGACTGTGCCAGTCGATAATCACATAAATGCCTTCTGCAATGGCCGCATCTACTACTGCTGTCACACATTGAATGGCGTGTGTTGGATTTTCCAGATAAGCACCCGAAACGTCTACTCCCATCGCTGCTCTTACTAGCGTCGCATTCCAATCCTGTGCGAATGTGGCTACAGAAGAAGCATTGTAAAAACGGGGCCACCAATTGTGCCAACCGTAACTGACTCCTTTCAATTGTACTTTTTCTCCCTGAGCATTTACCAGAAAAGTGCCATCGACTGATAGTTTTCCGATTCTCTCCACTACATCGGCGGGAGGATTTTGTTCCTCTTCGTTTTTCTCCGAACTGTCGCAGGCGAATGCTACAATAGCCCAACATCCAAATAATAAATAAAAAAGATACTTTTTCATGTTTGTATCGCAATTTTAAGTTAGTAAAAAAGGTTCGATGCGAATATAAGTAAAAATATCGTGACAACCGGAAAATTGGGCGCATTGTACAACAAATTATCAAAAAAGTATCAGTCGGACCGGTGTATTCCGTATTATATTGATATATTTGTATATCAACAAATCTACTGATGCTATGAACACATCTTCTTCGAATATTATTCGGGAGATTACGCCTCTCTCCGACAAAGATTGCTTTTACATCGCAGAACGCTATAAAACTGAATTCACATACCCCATCCATAGTCATTTAGAATACGAACTAAACTTCACGGAAAAAGCCGCAGGTGTACGACGTATCGTGGGCGATTCCGTGGAGATTATTGGTGATTACGACCTGGTATTGATCACAAGCCAACAACTAGAACACGTTTGGGAACAGCACGAATGTACTTCGAAAGAGATTCGCGAAATCACGATTCAATTCTCTTCCGACTTGTTCTTCAAAAGCTTTATCAACAAAAACCAGTTCGACACAATTCATAAAATGCTGGAAAAGGCTCAAAAAGGGCTTGCCTTCCCGATGTCGGCCATACTAAGGGTGTATTCGATGCTGGATACACTGGCCTCGGAGAAGCAAGGGTTTTACGCGGTGATCAAATTCCTTACGATACTTTACGAACTTTCTTTGTGTGAAGATGCCTGGACGCTATCGAGTTCATCCTTTGCCAAAATCGGTGTACATTCGGATAGTCGGCGGGTGCAAAAGGTACAGGAATACATCAATGCCCACTACAAAGAAGAAATACGCCTGAACGATCTGGCCGAACTTGTAGGAATGACTCCGGTGTCATTCAGCCGTTTTTTTAAACTGCGCACGGGGAAAAATCTCTCGGATTACGTTATCGATATTCGTTTGGGCTCGGCTACTCGTCTGCTGGTTGACTCCACGATGTCCATCGCAGAAATCTGCTACGAGTGCGGGTTCAACAATCTTTCGAACTTCAACCGAATCTTTAAAAAGAAGAAGGATTGTTCGCCCAAAGAATTCAGAGAGAACTATCGGAAGAAGAAAAAGCTGGTCTGATAAATCGTCCTACTCCCCTCCCACTACCTCTTATCATGTCAGAAAGCTTAAATTGTACCAGCATTGGATAAAATAATACTGGACACTCGGGATATATTGCACTAATTTTGTCCCATCACTTGGTTCTGATCCGGCCCCAAAGGAAATATATCCCTGATAAAATGCCGGTAGGATTGGATGGAAATCCCGGTTGCATTCGAGTCGGATTCCGGTTGCATTTGGCGCCAATCCCGGTAGCATGGGGAAGAAAGAACAGAATGACATCGTTAAATAATAAATCTGCTTTCATAAATCTATTACTTATGCGTAAACACATTCCTTTCACCGCACTTTTATTACTCTGCTTGTGTATGTATGCCTGTACAGAGAAAAAGCAATCCACTAATACTTTTATTCAGATTGAAAACGGCCAGTTTATCCGAAAGGGGAAACCGTACTACTACGTGGGAACCAACTTTTGGTACGGAGCGATCCTAGGCTCAGAAGGGGAAGGAGGCAATCGCGAACGCCTGCATCAAGAGTTGGATTTCCTGAAAAGCATAGGCGTTGACAATCTCCGTGTACTCGTCGGTTCAGACGGAAGCCGAGGCATTACCGCCAAAGTGGAACCCACCCTGCAAACCGAACCCGGTGTGTACAATGATACAATTTTATCCGGTCTGGATTACCTGCTGGTTGAAATGGCCAAGCGTGATATGGTTGCCATTCTTTACTTAAACAATTCCTGGGAGTGGAGTGGCGGTTACTCCCAGTATCTCGAATGGGCGGGTTACGGCAAAGCTCCGGTTCCTGCGGTAGACGGATGGCCTGCGTATATGGAATTCGTCCGGCAGTTTCCTCAGTCGAATAGCGCGAAAGCACTGTTTGCCAGTTATGTAAACGATATGGTTACCCGCACCAATCGTTATACCGGGGTGAAATATACCGATGATCCGACTATCATGTCGTGGCAGATCGGAAACGAACCTCGTGCCTTTTCGGACGAAAACAAAGAGCCGTTTGCCCATTGGATGGCAGAGGTAGCCGCCCAGATTAAGTCCTTAGATAAAAACCATTTGGTATCGTCTGGCAGTGAGGGCAAACACGGATGTGAGCAGGATATGGATTTGTTTGAACGGATTCATGCCGATAGCCATATCGACTACCTGAATATACACATCTGGCCTTACAACTGGGGTTGGTCACCCAAAGACAGCTTACAGGAAAGCCTGCCGAGGGCAATAGATAATACCCGGAAGTATATGGAAGAACACCTCGCGGTGGCAGCCAGATACCAAAAACCAGTGGTACTGGAAGAATTCGGGTTTCCGAGAGACGGCTTCCAGTTCTCCAAAGAAAGTACTACCCACGTGCGAGACGCATATTATAAATATATATTCGATTACATTGCGGATGAGGCCAACAGAGGTGGACTACTTGCCGGATGTAACTTCTGGGGATGGGGTGGTTTTGCCCATCCGTCGCCCGACCATGTTTTCTGGCAAAAAGGGGACGACTATACAGGCGACCCCGCACAGGAAGAACAAGGTTTGAACTCGGTTTTCTCTACCGATACTACCGTCGAAATCATCCGGAATACCAATCAGAAACTTATTTATCCATAAATATTTAGACTCAATAACCTATGAAGAAATTAAGTATTATACTCGTTTTGTTTTTTATCTCTACTTTATCCTTTGTCAGAGCACAGAAGTTTGAAGGCCTCGCCGAAACACCTCCGATGGGATGGAACAGCTGGAACAAATTCGCGTGCAACATTGACGAGAACCTTATACGTGCCATAGCAGATGCGATGGTCGAAACCGGTTTGCGCGATGCCGGATACACTTACCTCAATCTGGACGATTGCTGGCACGGTGAACGCGACAGTCTCGGATTCATTCATCCCGACCCTGTTAAGTTTCCTTCCGGTATGAAAGCCCTGGCCGACTATGTACATTCCAAAGGATTAAAAATCGGCATTTACTCTGATGCCGGACGGAAAACCTGCGGAGGCCGACCGGGAAGCTTCGGCCACGAGTATCAGGATGCGTTACAATACGCCAAATGGGGTATCGATTACCTAAAGTACGACTGGTGTGAGAGCGAAGACATCAATCCCGTAGGCGCCTACAATCTGATGCGGGACGCGATCCGCGCGGCGGGACGCCCCATCTTATTTAGTATGTGCGAGTGGGGAACCAGCAAGCCGTGGCTATGGGCAAAAGACACCGGACATATGTGGCGCACAACTGGAGACATATACAATTGCTTCGATTGTATCGATCAGCATCCGGGATGGGCCGCCTTTGGTGTGCTCCAAATCCTGGACATGCAAAACGGACTTCGCGCGTATGCCGGACCCGGACACTGGAATGATCCCGACATGCTGGAAGTAGGCAACGGACAAAGTGTCAATCAGGACAGGGCACACTTCACGATGTGGTGTATGCTGGCTGCTCCGCTCATTCTGGGTAATGATATACGGAATATGAGCCAGGAAACCAAAGATATCCTGATGAATGCGGAAGTAATCGCCGTCAATCAGGACAGACAAGGCATTCAAGGATTCCGCCATCTGGCAGAAGACGGACTGGAAGTATGGTTCAAACCCCTCGAAAATGACGACTGGGCATTCTGTATGCTGAACCGTACTACCGAAAGCAAATCGTACACCATCGACTGGAATCAACTGGATTTATACGACGACGTAGCCAAACGGTTCACCAACTTCGATTCCAAAATATACGACATCCGCAACCTCTGGACGAAACAAAATGACGGGGATACCCGCAAGGTAAGAACCGTAACCATACCGGGACATGATGTGGTATTGTATCGCTTATCCGTCAATAAAAAACTGAAGAAATGAAATACGGGGTATTAAGTTTGTTTTTTGTGATTACGCTCTCCTTGTCTGCACAGATAGCAGACAAGGAGCAGCCAAAGCTGAACTACCAGGTGTTACTAACCAACGACTGGGTTTTCTATGCGCCCGAAACACCTGTTATCCAAGTTATCGCCAAAAACACAGACGGTGTAGTAACTACCGGAACCAGCCTGCAACTGGAAGTAACAACTGATCAATATAAAAAGGTAACAACCCTCAGCCAGACACTTTCTTTGCAGAAAAATGATTCCGCGCAAATCGACTTCTCTTTTGTTGTGCCTGAGCCGGGATTTTACCGCTGCCGTTTATCCGAGAAAAGCGGTAACGAAGTTCGGGAAATAAAAAGGTTCAATATTGGATATGAACCAACAGCCATTGTCTCCCTGCCGGATGCTCCTGCTGATCTGAAAGCCTTTTGGGACGAGGCGAAAGCCGAACTTTCTCAGGTAGAACCCGACTACAAACTGACCCTGATACCGGACTCAACCAATCAGATGCGCAAGCTGTATAAAGTTACTATGAAGTCGTTGGGCAGTATCGAAATATCCGGTTATTACTCTACGCCTACCCAAAAAGGAAAATATCCCGCCGTTATTTCGTACATGGGCTACGGCTCTAAACCCTGGATACCGGGCGGCACGCCGGGTTATGTGGAGTTTGTCCTTTCCGTTCGCGGACAAGGATTACAGGAACCCGTCAACAACTATGGTGACTGGATTACGTACGGACTGGATGCAAAAGAAAACTATTACTACCGGGGAGCCTTTATGGACTTGGTGCGTGCCATTGATTTCGTGGCCTCCCGCCCGGAGGTAAATACCCGTACCATCTTTGCCGAAGGCGGTAGTCAGGGAGGTGCTTTTTCTTTAGCGGCCTGCGCGCTCGACAACCGGGTTCGGGCAGCTGCTCCCACCATTCCTTTTCTTTCCGATTATCCCGACTATTTCAAAATCGTACATTGGCCAGCACAGCCGGTACTTAACAAACAACGAGAAATGGGATTGAGTGACGAACATCTGTACAGGCTCCTATCCTATTTTAACATCAAGAACCTGGCCGGATGGATCAAGTGCCCCGTGATTATGGGTGTAGGACTACAGGATGAAGTTTGTCCCCCGCATACCAACTTTGCCGGATTTAACCGGATTTCTTCTGAGAAAGCGTATCATATATATCCGTTGAACGGACACAACACCCCTGAAAGCTGGTGGAATGTCCGCGTGGAGTTTTTTGAGAGGTTCCTGGAGTAAGCCGGGACTGCCGGATGAAAATAGTCGAGATCATACCATTTAATGATAAAATTGTACTTGTTTTCCCGTTCATCCGTCGCCTATCTTTGCTCTCAGACAATAAGAAGTTATTTAAAATCTATTGAATATCATTATGAAAAACATTACGTTGTTTTTAATGGCGCTCGCCTTGAGCTGCCAGGTGATGGCTCAACAGGTTACAGTTACCGGTACAGTAGTGGATGCTACCGACGACTCACCCCTGATTGGAGCCAACGTGCTTGTAAAAGGTACCACAGTCGGTACCATAACGGACATCAATGGAAAGTTCAGTATCCATGTTCCGGCAGGAAGAAATGTGCTGAGCTTTACCTCTATCGGTTATAAATCACAGGACATTACTTTAAAACAAGGTCAGCAGGTTGTTAGAGTCGTAATGAGTGAAGACTCCGAGCTGCTTGACGAAGTAGTGGTAGTCGGATACGGTACGATGAAGAAGAGCGACCTTTCCGGTGCTTCTGTATCTGTAGGTGAAGACAAGATCCGGGGATCGGTGATTACCAACCTTGATCAAGCACTTCAGGGCCGGGCTGCCGGGGTGACTTCCATCAACACCTCCGGCGCTCCGGGTTCGGCAGCTTCGGTACGGGTACGCGGACAAGCCACCATCAACTCCAATGCAGAGCCTTTGTATGTGATTGACGGGGTGATTGTGCAAGGCGGAGGCTCCAGCGGTGCCGACTTTGGGTTCGGTTCCGAGCTCGGTAACAGTCCGACATCCGTTATTTCTCCGCTTTCAACCATCAATCCGTCGGACATTGTTTCAATGGAAATCCTGAAAGATGCTTCGGCTACAGCTATTTACGGAGCACAGGGTTCCAACGGAGTTGTATTGATTACCACGAAACGAGGCAAAGCAGGCGAAGCTAAGTTTACTTACGAAGGGATGGTTGCCATGCAGCGTCAAACTGCCCGGTTGGATATGATGAACCTGCGCGAATTTGCCGAATATAGCAATTCAGTCGCGGCAGAAAGCAACTCACTCGATACCCGTCCGGAATTCTCAGACCCTTCTTTGCTGGGTGTCGGAACAAACTGGCAGGACGCCATCTTCCAGACTGCGCTGATGCATCAGCACCAGGTTTCCGCCCAGGGTGGTACTGACAAAGTGAAGTACTATGTTTCCGGCTCGTTTACCGATCAGGAAGGAACCATTATCGGTACTCAATTCGACCGTTATTCTTTCCGCAGCAACCTGGACGCACAACTAAAACCGTGGCTTAAGCTGGGAATGAATACCATGTTCTCCAAAACCAGCGAAAGACTGACACTGGCCGATAGTAGCGAAGGGGTGGTTGTTTATTCTTTATCTACTCCTCCCGATATACCGATCTATGATATTGACGGTAATTACGCCAGTGTGGTGCGCGAAGGGTACACCAGTGTGAATCCAATTGCCAAAGCATTAAGCGATGACATCCTATTAGATCGTCAGAAGATCAGTGGTAACATCTTTGCCGACATTACACCGATTAAGAATCTGATCTGGCATGCGGAACTGGGCTATGACTTCAGCAACACGAAAGGAGAAGTCTACAAACCCATTATCAGTTTGGGAAGCTGGACACGCAACAACAACTACAGCTCCATCCAGCGCAATAGCAACCAATTCTGGCAACTAAAAAACTTTGTAACTTACAGCGGTTCTTTCCTTGACAAGCACCATTACACCGTGATGGTTGGCCAAGAATGCTGGGAATCAACTTACGAATACGAAAAAGTAATCGGGGAAGGACTTCCTTCCGACGATGTACATAACCCGTCATTGGGAGAAAACCCGGATATTAACTCCGGCTTTGGTAGTTCAGCCATGGCGTCTTTCTTCGGCCGTGCCACCTACAATTATGACGACCGCTACATGGGTACCTATACATACCGATACGATGGTTCATCCAACTTCGGTCCTAAAAACCGTTGGGCAGGGTTCCATGCTGTAGCTGGTTCATGGAGATTCAGTAACGAGAAGTTCTTTTCTCCATTGAAACAAGTAATCAGTAATGGTAAACTACGTGTAGGCTGGGGACAGACCGGTAACTCCAACATTGGGTCTTACAAATGGGGTGCTGCCATTTCCCGCATGCCTTCGGGATTAGGAAACGGTTTTCGTCAGGCAAACATCTCCAACCCTTATATCAAATGGGAAACGCAGGAGCAATGGAATCTTGGTTTGGATTTGTCCTTCTTCAACGACCGGATCAACCTGACGGTGGATATGTACGATAAGACATCCAAAGACATGTTGATGGAATTACAACTACCTTCTTATATGGGTACGCGTGGGAATGTGTCTTCTGTTCTGGGAGCTCCCTGGGGAAATTACGGTACAATCAATAACAAAGGTTTGGAGATCAGTCTGAGTACCCGCAACCTTACCGGAGCCTTTGAATGGGACAGCGAGTTCCAAATCTCCTTCAACAAAAACAAACTGAAGGCACTCGACGATACCGATGATGCCGCGATTGAAGGTTACGGCCAGTGGAGCGACGTGGTATCTTTAACCAGGGTTGGACAATCCTTGTACAACTTCTACGGCTATGTGTGCGACGGTGTGTACGAAGACCTGAGAGACTTGCAAACCTCCGCCAAGCCGGAAAGCTATCCAAGTGATGGCGTATTCAATCGCTATAACACCACCTGGGTAGGAGATATCAAATACAAAGACTTAAACGGTGACGGTGTGATTGATGAAAAAGATAAAACGAATATCGGTTCGCCACTGCCTAAGTTTACGTTCGGGTTTACCAATACATTCCGCTACAAGAACTTCGATCTGTCGTTCTTTATCAACGGTTCGTATGGAAACAAAATCTACAACTACATGGCGATGAACCTGTCTAACATGAAAAGTATCTGGACTAACCAGTTGCAAGACGTAACCGGACGGGCCCGTTTGGAGGCGATCAACCCTTCGAAAGACTATAGCAACGGAGTAAATATAAACGGGGTAACCGTATGGAACTGGCTCGACGATGTTACCAATGTGAAGGTAACCAACACCGGAACAAGCATCCCCAGAGCCATCGCCAACGACCCGAACGACAATGACCGTATCAGCGACCGCTATGTGGAAGACGGTTCTTACATCCGTTTGAAGAATATTACCTTCGGATACACATTTCCATCGAAGATGATTCGGAAATGGAAACTGGAAAACCTCCGTGTGTATGTCAACCTACAAAACATATTCACCATCACGGATTACAG
The DNA here is from genome assembly GCA_021201335.1 of Bacteroides sp. Taxonomy (GTDB): domain Bacteria; phylum Bacteroidota; class Bacteroidia; order Bacteroidales; family Bacteroidaceae; genus Bacteroides. The sequence goes on from JAJQFD010000010.1 coordinate 28,370, forward strand.
TGGATATGATCCGGAAATCGGTTCGAGTACAGCCAGCCGCAATGTTTACGGGCTGGATAATGGACGTTATCCTTCCCCTCAGGTGTACTCCATGGGATTGAACGTGACATTCTAAAAATAAAAACATTTCAATACAAGATATTATGAAATACAATCATATAAAAAGTTGGCTTTGGGTAGCACTCCTGGCAGTAGGGCTTACCTCTTGCGAAGATTTCCTCGACCGTCCGACCGAAGATGGATACAATACGGATAACTTCTATCAAACAGATGAACAGTGTTTTCAGGCTGTCAACCCGATTTATAACTCGCCCTGGTACGATTTCCAACGTGGATTCTTTAAGATTGGCGAAGTGATGGCGGGCAACTACTATTGGGGTTCCTCTCCTTACCTTACTTTTACCATCAACTCAACTGACGAGGATTTGGTAAATATGGCGGCTTCACTATGGTCGGTGAATGGTTACTGTAACACCGTAATCGAGAATCTCAATACCAAAGCAAGCGGCGCTGTAAGCAAAACCGTACTGAACACCTGCAAAGGAGAATGCCTGGTATGGAAAGCAATGGCGTACTTTTACCTGGTACGTTGCTTTGGGGCGGTGCCCATTATCCACGAAAACTCCGCCATGATTTCAGCAGGGGGTTATAACTCACTATACAGGGCCAAGGTTGAAAACGTATACGATTACATCATTATGACGTTGGAAAAAGCCATTGAATGGTTACCACTCAAAAACGGAGAAGGACGTATCGACCGATACAGTGCTTATGGGTTGCTGGCCAAAGTGTACCTGACAAAATCCGGTTACGGAATGAGCGGAAGCCGCAACCAGTCCGACCTGGATAAAGCGGCCCTGTACGCTAAGAAAGTAATTGAGGAAAGCGGACGTCAACTTCTTCCCGTATATTCTGACATCTTCCGTATTGCCAACAACAAAAGTCAGGAGAGTTTACTAGCCTGGCACTGGACAGTTTCAACAATATGGACGTCGCAGAATACCCTTCAATCGGACTTAGCCTTAACCGGTTTCAGTGAGTTTGGTGACACATGGGGAGGCTATTCAGGCCCATCGGTAGACTTACAGGATGCGTTTGGCGAAAACGCTTTAAGCCTCACCCGTAACAACATCGATACCCGCCGGAAGGCAACCATGATGATGTACAACGATACTTACGATTATTTCTTTACCGATCTGGGTGGATTTAATTATATACAATTCATATATAATGGATACACTCAATTCCCGGGAACAGGGGAATATCAATCTCCATCCGGTGCAAATGCAGTGAAACACCTGGTAGGAAACAAAGCCGATCACAAAACCGGATCGGGAGAAGACATGGCGAATATGGCAACCAGCCTAAGCACACACCTACTCCGCCTCGCTGATGTATATCTGATCTATGCCGAGGCTGTGATTGGAAACAACGGTTCCACAACCGATGCTTCTGCCATTGATGCATTCTATAGAGTACGCAATCGTTCCGTATCGGGATATACTCGCCCTACTTCTATCAGTTGGGAAGACGTATGGAAAGAACGTCGTCTGGAACTGGCTTGCGAAGGCGACCGTTGGTATGATTATGTACGCTGGCACTATTACGAACCACAAAAGGCCATTGCAGAGATTAAAGCACAAAGACGTTCTTCTTACAACGGACTGAACTCTTACTACAAATCGGCTTATGAAGCGGGAGGAACAGCCGCCCTTGATCCCAACTCCACTTACTACGATACCAATCCGGCGATTCCAAACGTAACGGACAAGGATTTTGAACTGCCTTTCCCGGCAACCGATTTAACCATGAATCCCAACTTGTCGGAAGAACCTCAGGATGTAGATATTACTCAATATAGTTACAACTAACCGGATATTATCTAAAGATGAAAATCATGAAACTAAATATAAAAGAATTAGGCTACACGCTTTTACTGATGGCGTTAGTCACTGCGGGAACCGTCTTTCAGTCATGCGAGGACGAGCCGGATAAATTTGAGATAGCGGGTGGAAAGCCGGAAGTGCTTTACGTACGCCTGCCGGACATCGAGAAAGCGGATTCACTGCTGATCGGAGCCTACATGGATAATGCCATTTGTTTGGTGGGTAACAACCTCCGCAGCATTACGGAATTATTCTTCAATGATCAGAAAGCTATTCTGAATACCAGCTTTATTACCGATCATACGTTGATAGTGAACGTACCGAAGACCATTCCTGAGAAAGTAGATGATAAGATATTCATGGTCACTTCCGCCAAAGATACGGTGGAGTATGACTTCAAAGTATTAGTACCTTCTCCTGTTGTTTCGTCCATTTCGTGTGAATATGCACAGGATGGCCAACTGGCAACTATCTACGGTGATTACTTATTGGACGATGAAAAAGTTCCTTTGAAAATTACGATGGCGGACAATCTGCCTGTAACGGATATCGTAGAGATCACGAAGAATGCTGTAACGTTCCGTATACCGGAAGGATCAGACAAAGGATACATTACAGTAACCTCCATCTATGGAAGCACACGTTCGGCCTTTCAGTTCCGCGATGACCGTATTCTTTTTGACTGCGAAACACCTCCCGGCAACGGATGGCGTACGGGTAATGTACAAGGAAGCGATCCCGCAGGTATTGACGGCAACTATCTCATATTCAAAGGTGACCTGGACGGAGAAAGTGGACAGACCTGGAATGAAGATGCCTTCTCGTTCAACTACTGGGCGCCTACGGCAGCTTCGCCGGATTTATTTGATAGCGAAGACTTTGAAAACATGCTTTTGAAATTCGAAATCAATGTAACGGAAGCATGGAAAGCCTGTGCCTTGCAAGTGATTTTCACATCAGCAAATGATGTAAGCCTGGAGAATGGCAATAATGGCTACATTACAGATGACTCGTTGCCCCGTGCCTTGTGGAGACCGTGGGAAGAAACCGGAACCTATATAACGAATGGCTGGAGAACGATCTCTATCCCCTTGAGTGATTTCAAATATACGGCAACGGGAGCCAGCTCTACCGGAAAACTGGCAGCAGGAAGATTCAGTGGTTTGACTTTCTTTGTGTACTCCGGTGGTATTAATGGCGAGAGCTGTAGCCCGGTTATCTGTATTGATAACATTCGTGTGGTTCCTGCCGAATAAGTCTTAACCCCTAATCGATGAAGTGTTATGAACAAAACATATAAACTAACGGCACTATGGATGGCGTGCCTCATGCTCATCGGCAGTCTATCATTTACTGCTTGTGACAATGGTGATAAGGAAGATACCAACCAATACGTTGGAGGTGTATCGCTCAATGTATTCGGACCCTGTCCGGTTGCCCGCGGCGGAGAACTCCGCTTCCTGGGTAGCGGAATGGATCAGGTAACGGCGATCGTACTGCCGGGTAGTGAAGATATTACGGATATAAAGGTGATCAGCAGTAAGGAAATACGTATCACTGTACCACAAAACGCGGAAGAAGGATTCGTTGTCCTGCGTTCGTCCAAAGGTGAGATTACTACCAAAACTCCGATTACCTACAGCGAACCGATTGATTTCACGGACTTCTCACCCAAAAATGCGAAAGCAGGGGATGAGATTACCATCAGCGGGGAATACCTGAACCTTATTAAAGAAGTTATCTTCGCTGACGAGGTAGTAGTAACAGAGTTCGTGAGTTAGAGCCGGACAGAGATTAAGGTAATTGTACCTTCCGAAGCACAATCCGGGAAAATCATCCTTTCTGACGGACAAGAGATACCGAACTGGATCTATTCAGAAGACGAACTGACGACTGCCCTCCCGGTTATAGAATCAATGACTCCTAACCCAATTAAGGTGGGACAAACTTTAACGATTACCGGAACAAACTTTAATCTGGTTGCAAAAGTGATTCTTCCAGGAGGAACGGAAATCGAGATTGAAGAGGCTACGGATAAGATTGAAATTGAAACACCTGCCGATATGAAGGAAGGAGCCGTCATACTGGTTGCCAAATCAGGCGCGGAAGTAAGTTCGGAAGAACTGACATTAGTGAAACCCGCCATAACTTCCATCTCCGGAACAAACGTGAAGAACAATACGGTGTTGGAGATAAACGGAACAAACCTCGATCTGGTTTCGCAGGTAGGCTTTCAGAAACCGACAGCGGATGTATCCCGTGCCCTTTCAGAAGATACATACGTAATTGTAACAGAGTTCCTGAGTCAAACGGCTACAAAAGTCACCTTGACTTTACCGGCTGAAGCTGCCAACGGCGTATTTGTACTGGGAACAGCATCCGATACGGAAACCGAAGGAGAAGCCCTTACGTTCATTGAACCGGCTGTTACATCGATTGCTCCCCTGTCTGTAAAAGTGGGAGAGAATGTTATCCTGACTGGTACTGATCTTGATCTGGTCACCAAAGTAGTGTTTGGAAGCGTAGAAGGTACCATAGATGCCGGCTCCACAGCTACCAACCTGATTGTAACGGCTCCTGTAGGTGCTGAACCCGGTAAACTGACCTTATCGACTGATAACGGTACGGTGGTAGAAACCACCCAAGAAGTAACGATTAATGTAACATTACCCGTTATCACTCACATCGAAGGTAACTGGCCTGCTAAGAAAGTAACGGTAGAAGGATCTAACTTTAGCATCCTGAGAACCATCTATCTGGCGGACGAAAACGGCAACTATACCATTCAGGTTACAGACTATTTCAGCAAGACAGATACAAGGATTGAATTCTACTTTGCTGACGGAGCCGCTTCCGGTTTTATCCAACCACAAATGGAAACATTTGACGGAGATAAAGGACTCATGCCTGAATTCTATATGGGCGGAACCGATCCGGTGACAGATCCAAGCTATGTATTCTACGACTTCGATAATAAAGGTTCGTGGTGGGGAAGCTATGGAGCGGTAGAAAATGATCCGGCTTTGTCGTTGGATGGTACCAATTACTTCCGGATTAATCAAGACTTACCTTCCGGTTGGGTGGACTTCTTCTGGAGAAACAGCAAGGATAACTTTAAGACAGATGGAGTTACCGTAAGTGGTTGGGTGATCAAAATGGACGTGAATGTATTAGGTACAACAACGCCCGGATTTAAGTTCCGCTTAAACGGTACGGACGGAGACTTCTGGGCATTGATCCCGGGATTAACGAACGACGGCGGATGGTATACCGTAACGATCCCTCTGACAGACTTCCGTGACGGTGACGGATCCGGTACAAATGTGCTTCCGAGCGTTCAGAATATAAACGCGGAATTTGGGTTGGCCACTTCCGGAGACGCCGGAAACTGTAACATCTGTATTGATAATATTCGCTTTGAGCCTAAATAAATTAATCAGAAACTTAGATGAAAACATTCAAGATACAAATGATATGCATGCTGGCCCTTGTTTTAACAATGGCCGCATGCGACACCGATGTAAAGCACACGATTGCTTCTGTGGATGCTCCTGTATTCATCTCATCGACACCATCCGATAATGCCAATGATGTAAAGTCGGGTAAGGTAACGATCACTTTGGAATACGATAAGAACGTATTCTTTGCTACCGAAGACATTGGTCAGATTGCTCTCTCGGGTGACGGAACCATCACCGATGCCAATGTATACGGGTCTAGCAAGATACTGACGATCAATGCAAGACTCAAAAAGGGAACAAATTACACCCTATCTATCCCAAGTGGAGTGGTATTGGGGCCGAATCAAATGCCTGCTCCCGGTGTATCAGTTACTTTTTCCACGGTAGAATTGACAAAAACATTGGTAACACCCAATGCAAGTGCGGATGCACAGAAAGTATTCAACTACCTGCTGAGTGTCTACGAAACGAAGAGTTTATCTTCTACAATGGCGAATGTAAGCTGGAATACCGAAGAGGCTGACCGTGTATTTGACTTGACAGGTAAATATCCGGCGATTAACACTTTTGATTATGTACACATGCCTTTCTCTCCGGCCAACTGGATTGACTACAGTGATATTACGCCCGTGAAGGATTGGTGGGATAACGGAGGATTGGTATCCTTGATGTGGCATTTCAATGTTCCCAGGCTAGGAATATGGAACGGCAATCAGGATACAGGGAACTGGTCGGGCAATGTTGAGCTGACAAATGAAGAATTTGTGAGTAAATTCCAGCATGCCGAAGTCGGTCAGACGATATTAGTAACAACTTCTAATGTCGTAGGAGGTGCACAAGGCTCGATTAAAAACAGTAGCTGGGGCGAAATCGCTTCGGGGTATGAGTACTTTGATATCAGAGGTAACTTTGAACTGGAGATTACCGAAGATATCCTCGCCGAACTGAAATCAGGCGGGATGATCATCGGTGGTCACGATTATACAGTTACCGGAGTTTATTTGATTCCTTACGCTTTCTATAAAGCGGATACAGAATTTGATGCGGCAAATGCACTGGTAGACGGTACCTGGGAAAATATCATCTATAAAGAAAACTTGGCCAAAGTAGCCGCTTCTCTGAAACAATTGCAGGAAGCTGGTATCGTAGTGATATGGCGTCCGTATCATGAAGGAGCCGGAGGCTGGTTCTGGTGGGGTAAGGATGCGGAATCCTACAAAGCACTCTGGATAGATATGTTCAACTACTTCCGGAACGAAGGCCTGAACAACCTGATCTGGGTATGGACTTGCCAGACGGGAGATGAAGACTGGTATCCAGGTAATCAGTACGTAGATATCATCGGATGTGATTTATACAATGAAACAACAGCCAACTGTGTAGCGAAGTATGAAGGAATAGATGCCAGCTATGGTACCAAAATGATTGTACTGAGTGAGTGCGGAACTGTCGGCCTGATGTCGGAACAATGGAGTAATTGGGCAACCTGGGGATGGTTCATGCCGTGGTATGGCAACGCAGATAATGGCGATCCACACGGAACAGATGCCTGGTGGGAAGATGCCATGAACCAAAGCTTTGTCGTTACCCGTGACGATCTGAATATATTCTGATTTTTTTTGATTATATACTTTCTTCCCGGCTTCTTAATAAGTAAGTTTGCCGGGAAGAATCAAATTTGAAACGTAGAATAGTAGCAGTATGGGGAATAGACAGGTATACAGAATTATCGTGTTTCTTTTATTTGCCTGTAATATAGTAAGTTTGGAGGCACAACAAAATCAAGTAATAGACCTGAGTGGTTATTGGAACTTGTTTGTAGATTTGGAACACAAGTACTCCATCGACAGGAAACAGGACGTCCTTTTTACCGATACAATCATTCTACCTGCGACTCTCGATGAAGCAAAGAAAGGAATCCAACAACGTTCCGGTACATCCACTCGCCTGATGCGTAACTACCTCTTTGAAGGAAGAGCGTGGTACCAAAAGAAAGTAACCATACCCGCCTCCTGGAAAGACAAAACCAAACTCCTACACCTCGAACGAACCAAAGTAACCCACATCTGGGTGGACAACACGTATATTGGCCATTCTTTACGGATCACTCCTTCTCAAAAATATGATTTAACTCCTTACCTGACAACCGGTGATCATCTGATTACGATACTGGTAGATAACGGAGCGGACTGTGGATTACCCGATGTAATCCGTTCTTCTCACCAATGGAGTGACGAAACACAAACAAACTGGAACGGCATACTCGGTGACATCAGTCTTATAGCTAAACCTTCTATTCATATAAGCTCCGTACAGGTTTATCCGGATGTATCACAAAAGGAATTTACCCTCAAAACCCGTGTAACCAATCATACGGGAAGCACCCAACAAACAGTTCTATCTATTAATGCCTGCCTGTTTAATTCAGCAGAAAATCAGGTTCCACCCACGAAACAAACCGAATTAAGCATCGAACCGGGAACGAAAGAATATAACATCCGGTATGAATTAGGAAACGATGCCCGGTTGTGGAGTGAATACTCTCCCAATCTTTACCGGTTGAACTTAGCCATACAATCAGAAAAGAAAGAAATCATTGATACATATACCTTATCCGCCGGATTGAGAGAGTTTAGGGCAAACGGTAAAGCACTCACCATCAACGGTACCCGTATATTCCTGCGTGGGAAACATGACGGGTGCGTATTCCCCTTAACAGGTTATGCTCCGATGACGGTTTCCGACTGGATGCGGTATTTTGATATTCTTCGTTCGTATGGTTTTAACCATGTACGTTTTCATTCCTGGTGTCCTCCTTCGGCTGCGTTTGAGGCGGCTGACCTAAAAGGTTTCTATCTACAACCCGAACTTCCCATCTGGGGAGGCATCGATGAAGAAGTAGATTCCCCTGTCAATTCCTTTTTGATCCGGGAAGGAAAAGGGTTGATGGACGACTTTGGCAACCATCCCTCTTTTGTCTGTTTCTCCACCGGTAACGAGTTATGGGGGAGCATTGATGGAATGAAAGAAATTACTCGCCAGCTTCGTGACTATGACAACCGGCATTTATATGCATTGGGTTCTAACTTCCATCTGGGTTGGACCGGTGAGCAAGGTACCGAAGATATCATGGTAGCCTGCCGGGTAGGTGGACACAATGACGCAACCTTCGAGCCCCATGTCCGTAGTTCTTTCTCCTTTGCCGACGCTATCAATGGAGGTTGGTTGAACGCGACTTATCCCAATACAGTTATGAACTTCAACCGGGGAGTAGCCCAGACGACCAAGCCTGTGATTGCGCATGAAACCGGACAATTCCAAATCTATCCCAATCCACGGGAGTTAAAAAAATACACCGGAGTACTGGCTCCGTATAACCTCGAACGTTTCTGTAGGTTAACCGCCCAGAAACATGGTACCGAAAAGACGGAACGTTTTTTCCAGGCTAGCGGCGCTTTAAGTTTATTATGCTACAAGGCTGACATTGAAATGAGTATGCGTACCGCCGACTTAGCAGGTTTCCAGATGCTCGATATACAAGACTTTCCGGGACAAGGTACTGCCTTAGTAGGATTGTTGGACGCCTTCATGGACAGCAAAGGCCTGACGACACCGGAAGAGTTTTCCAGTTTCAATGCAGAGGTAGTGCCGTTGTGGGAATCTCAATCATATACCTGGTATAACCACGAAACATTGACTGGTACCATTAAACTGTTTAACTACGCAAAAGAAAATCTGAAAGGTGTTACCATCGACTGGCAGTTAATTGATTCCCAAACGGGTCTTTGTTTGAAAAGCGGTGCAGTAACCCATCAGGAAGTAACCCGTGGGCTTGCTGATATGGGTACAGTAGCAATCAACCTGACAGATATCAAAGAGGCGAAAGCCATGCAACTGTCTTTATCGGTACGAAATACCCGGTACAACAACAAATACAACCTCTGGGTATATCCAAAAGTGGTGTTGAAAAAGCCGTCTAGCGTTGAAGTATTTACCCAGGTAAACGAAGAACTATGGAAAACTCTGCGTCAGGGAAAGAAAGTATTACTCATGCCTTCCGCCGATACCTATCCGGAGCAAACCGTAGGCGGACTGTTTACGAATGATTACTGGAATTACTCCATGTTCAAAACCATATCGGAAAATGCAGGAAAGCCGGTATCACCAGGCACATTGGGGTATTTGATCGAAAATGAACATCCGTTGTTCCGTTACTTCCCGACCTCTTTCCACAGTGATTGGCAATGGTGGGCTCCTGCCAGGAATGCACGTCCGATAATTATGGATTCCCTTTCATCCGAAGTGGGAATGATTGTGGAGGCGATCGACAATGCCGAAAGAAATCACAAACTGGGAGTGCTGTTTGAATGTAAAATAGGTAAGGGAAAACTACTGGTTTGCATGGCCGATCTGATGAAAGGCAAGGAGTATAAAGAATGTGAGCAATTACAGAATGCCATCTATCATTATATGAATTCGGCTGCGTTCGCTCCAAAATATGAAATAACCCCGGAAGAATTATCGATGCTTTTTAGTTCATCTATAACGGCACCCTCCATTCAGGGCGTCAAAAATGTATCATATTAATCCATCCGTAACACACCAAAACCCGCATGATATCACCATCACAGAGAAAAATCAAGGCTGAAAGCCTGCCAGATTTAGCCCAGGGTAAGCGAGCAACGCGAGCGCAACCCTGGGTAATACGAGTCCTGAAAAGGAGTTCTGTAGGAACGACACACAAGAATGAATCCTTTGATATGCCGTGCTTGCAGCACTCATTCCCTGCGGTGAGTCCACAACCCAGGGCTGCGCTCCCTTGGCTCGCTTACCCTGGGCTAAATCTGGCAGGCTTTCAGCCTTCACTAAATGCATCAAGTTATATCGGTGGGGCTGCGGGTTATCAATACGTGCAATAATATAAACTCATTCTGTTAAAGCATTTCTAAAGAATCATGTAATAGTTAAAATAATACTACTTTTGGATAATACAGTATTAGTAATATTCTCCGTACTGTTCGTACATTTGTAGATAAGTAAATCGATTTTAATAATATGAAAAAACATTGGCTTCTTATGGCAACAGTTTTGCTATCCTCCTGCTCCCCTTCGGGAGAAGAAATATACAAGAACCCTTCCGCCCCGGTTGAGGAAAGAGTGGAAGACCTTCTCAGCCGGATGACCCTCGAAGAAAAGGTGGGTCAAATGAATCAGTTTGTCGGCATTGAGCACATCAAGGCCAACAGTGCCAGCATGACTGAGGAAGAATTAAAAAACAATACCGCCAACGCTTTCTATCCGGGCGTCACGGAAAAAGATGTGGAACGATGGACAGAACAGGGTTTGATCGGTTCATTTCTGCATGTACTGACGATCGAAGAGGCCAACTATCTGCAAAGTCTCGCCATGAAGAGCCGTTTGCAAATCCCTATTATCTTCGGGATTGACGCCATTCATGGGAACGCGAACGCACCTGACAATACGGTATATCCGACCAATATAGGACTGGCTTGCTCCTTCGATACGGAAATGGCTTACAAGATAGCCCGCCAGACCGCGAAGGAAATGCGGGCGATGAACATGCACTGGACGTTTAACCCAAACGTGGAAGTTGCCCGCGATCCCCGCTGGGGACGGGTAGGCGAAACCTTCGGAGAAGACCCTTACCTGGTCACACTCATGGGAGTAGAATCGGTGAAAGGGTATCAGGGTGATTTAAACAGACCGGAAGACGTACTGGCATGCATCAAGCACTTTGTGGGAGGCAGCCAGCCAATCAACGGAACAAACGGTTCTCCTACGGACCTATCCGAACGGACTATCCGGGAAATTTTCTTTCCTCCTTTCAAGGCGGGCGTCGATGCCGGAGCCATGTCGCTAATGACGGCACACAACGAGCTGAACGGTATTCCTTGCCACAGCAACGAGTGGCTGATGCAAGATGTACTGAGAAACGAATGGAAATTCCCCGGATTTGTGGTAAGCGACTGGATGGATATCGAACATATTCATGATTTGCATGCTACCGCAGAAAACCTGAAAGAAGCCTTTTACCAATCCATTGAAGCCGGTATGGATATGCACATGCACGGCATACACTGGAATGAAATGGTGGTAGAGCTGGTGAAAGAAGGACGTTTGTCCGAAAAGAGAATCACCGAATCGGTACGTAGGATACTGGATATTAAGTTCCGGCTCGGATTGTTTGAACAACCATACGCCGACGAGAAGAAAAGCATGGAAATCCGCCTGAGCGCCGAGCATAGAGCCACAGCCCTGGAGGCTGCCCGCAACAGTATCGTCTTGTTGAAGAACGACGGCGTATTGCCGCTGGATGCTTCCAAATACAAACGAGTACTCGTTACCGGTATCAATGCCAATGACATGAATGTACTGGGCGACTGGAGTGCGGTTCAGAAAAATGAGAACGTAAGCACCATCCTACAGGGATTGCAACAGATTGCACCCGACACCCGGTTTGATTTTGTGGATCAAGGTTGGGACCCCCGGAACATGGACCAACGGAAAGTCAACGAAGCAGCTGCCCTTGCCAAACAAGTTGACCTTAACATTGTGGTTGCCGGAGAGTATATGATGCGCTTCCGCTGGGCCGACCGGACAGACGGAGAAGATACCGACCGTTCGGACATCGACCTGGTTGGATTGCAAAACGAACTGATCGAAAAGGTGGCTGCTTCTGGCAAACCAACCATTCTGATTCTCGTTAACGGACGCCCGCTCGGTGTGGAATGGGCCGCCGAAAACTTACCTGCCATTGTAGAAGCGTGGGCACCGGGGATGTATGCCGGACAAGCCGTGGCCGAAATCCTGTATGGAAAGGTAAACCCGACAGCGAAACTTGCCATCACCATTCCTCGCAGTGTGGGACAGGTGCAGATGATTTATAACCACAAACCGTCGCAATATTTCCATCCGTATGTAGTGAAACCGAGTACGCCCCTCTGGCCTTTCGGACACGGGCTTTCTTATACAACATATGATTACAGTGATCTTCGTATTTCCAGCAAGGAGATTGCGGCGGATGGTACGGTAGATGTTCAGGTAAAAATCACCAATACCGGAAACCGCGATGGAGTCGAAATCACTCAGTTGTACATCCGGGATACATACAGCAGTGTTACCCGTCCGGTAAAAGAACTGAAAGACTTTGCCCGCATACCCCTCAAAGCCGGAGAAAGTAAAGCAGTTACTTTCACGATTACCCCGGATAAACTGGGATTCTACGATAAGAACATGAAATGGATTATTGAACCTGGAGAATTTAAGATTATGGTTGGCCCTTCATCCTCCGATGAGGCGCTGCTGACGGAAACATTTACGGTAAAAAAATAGCTTATGAACAGATTAATAAAGGTATATGCGGCAGGTTTCATACTTGTCGCAGGGCTACTATCATGCAACAACGCTGGTAAAAAGCAACAAAATAAGGACAATTTGAAACGAACCCCGGAAACAGAAAGTATGCTGCAAACCCTGAAAAACATGCCGAAGCATGGCATTATGTTCGGTCATCACGACGATCCACTTTACGGTATCGGTTGGGAAGGAGACGAAGGACGCAGCGATGTAAAAAGCGTATGCGGTGATTATCCGGCGGTTATGTCCTTTGATTTGGGTCGTATCGAACTGGGAAGGGATAAAAGCCTCGACAAGATTCCTTTCGAAAAGATACGGAAAGAAATCATTGCCCAATACCACCGGGGAGGAATAAATACCATCAGTTGGCACTTGGATAACCCGGTGACCGGCGGTGATTCGTGGGATGTAAGCGACACAACGGTAGTAGCTTCCGTACTGCCGGGTGGTGTCAACCATGCAAAGTTTCTGACATGGCTGGATTATGTGGCCGACTTTATGCACTCTCTCCAAACAGAAGACGGGGTAAAAGTACCGATTTTGTTCCGCCCGTGGCACGAACATACGGGTAGTTGGTTCTGGTGGGGACAAAATCTCTGTTCGGCAGAAGAGTACAAAGCTTTGTGGAGACTCACCTACGACCGGTTATGTGAAAAGAAAGTCAACAACCTTCTCTACGCCTACTCCCCCGGTTCCGAACCTAACTCCCCGGCGGAATACCTTGAACGTTACCCAGGAGACGATATCATTGATTTAATCGGATTCGACTGCTACCAGTTCGACCAAGCTGTTTATCTGGAGCAAATGCATAAATCCCTCCGCATACTCACCGAAATAGCCCAAACGCATAACAAAGCAATGGCGGTAACCGAAACCGGATACGAAACTATTCCCGATCCGGTATGGTGGACGGAAGTGTTGCTGCCTGTGCTGAAGGAATACCCGGTTAGTTACGTCGTTGTATGGCGCAACGCACGGGAAAGGGAAAATCATTATTACGCCCCTTACCCCGGACAGGTATCTGCTCCCGATTTTGTGACATTCTACGAAGATCCGGTTACCTTATTCGCAGCAGACGTAAAGAAGTTGAAGAGCGATTAAATGCTACCGGAATCCGACCCAAATGCAACTGGGATTCGACCCGGATGCTACCGGAATTTAACTCGAATCCTACCGGCATTTGAACCTTCACCTGATCTTATTTAAAAAACACGCTAGTACTTAATTGAAACTAAATGATTGAAAAAACCAAGGTTATGAATTCGTTTGAAGAAAAAATCAGTAAATTGCTCGCTGAACACGATACCCTAATCACCCGCAAAAACAAACCGGTGGAAAAGAATAATGGAGTATATACACGCTACAAGTATCCCATACTTACGGCCGAACACACTCCGCTATTCTGGCGGTATGACTTTGACAAAAGGGCCAACCCCTACCTGATGGAACGCATCGGTATGAACGCTACGATGAATGCCGGCGCCATCAAATGGAAGGGAAAGTATTTGGTGATGGTTCGCGTGGAAGGCGTAGACAGGAAATCTTTCTTTGCCGTGGCCGAGAGTCCTAACGGCATAGATAACTTCCGCTTCTGGGATTACCCTGTAACGATGCCCGAAGATGTGATCCCGGCAACCAACACATACGACATGAGGCTGACGGCTCACGAGGATGGTTGGGTTTACGGAATCTTTTGCGCCGAACGGCATGACGATAACGCTCCTGCCGGAGATTTGTCGGCGGCAACAGCCACGGCAGCCATCGCCCGCACCAAAGACCTGAAAACCTGGGAAAGACTGCCTGACCTGGCAACTAAGAGCCAGCAACGAAATGTAGTGCTTCACCCGGAGTTTGTCAACGGCAAATATGCCTTATACACCCGTCCGCAAGATGGATTCATAGATACCGGAAAAGGCGGTGGCATCGGATGGGCACTCGTGGACGACATAACCAATGCTGTGGTAGCGGAAGAAAAGATCATCGATCACCGGTACTATCACACCATTAAGGAAGTGAAAAATGGAGAAGGGCCTCATCCCATCAAAACCCCGCAAGGATGGCTTCACCTGGCACATGGGGTACGAAACTGTGCGGCAGGATTACGGTATGTGCTGCATCTGTACATGACAGCGCTGGACGATCCTACTCGCTTAATAGCCTCTCCTGCCGGACATTTCATGGCCCCCAAGGGGAAGAACGGGTAGGTGACGTTTCGAATGTGCTTTTTTCCAACGGATGGATTGCCGATGAAGACGGTACAGTATACATTTACTATGCTTCCTGCGATACCCGGATGCACGTAGCTACCTCCACGATCGACAAGCTGGTAGACTACTGCCTCAATACCCCGGAAGACGGATTGCGGTCGTGGACTTCTGTTGAAACACTGAAAAAACTGATTAATAAGAATTTAAGCATCATCAAGTAAACATACAAAAGGAATGATAAAACTCAAAGAAAAAGTAGGCTACGGACTGGGCGACATGGCATCGTCCATGTTCTGGAAGATATTCGGCATGTACCTTTTATTCTTTTACACGAAAGTTTTTGGTATATCACCCGCCGCGGTAGGAACCATGTTACTGGTCACCCGCGTTTACGATTCGGTCAGTGATCCGTTGATGGGTATCATCGCCGACCGCACACACACCCGGTGGGGGAAGTATCGTCCGTACCTTCTTTGGTTTGCCATCCCTTTTGCTGCGATAGGAGTCCTTACCTTTTACACCCCGGACTTAAGCGAAACCGGAAGACTGGTCTATGCCTATATCACCTATACCCTGATGATGACAGTATATACGGCCGTGAATGTTCCGTATGCATCCTTGTTGGGTGTGATGTCTGCCAACCCGAGAGAACGGAATCTGCTCTCTTCCTACCGAATGTTTTTCGCCTTCATCGGTAGCTTTATCACGTTTATGTTGCTACAGCCTTTGGTTGATTTCTTTAATGGAATATTCGACCCCAACCCCACTGCTGCGGAAGCATTAGCCGAAAGCACCAGCATCAGCGAGTACCCAACGGGATGGGTGTGTGCCGTAGCGGTTATCGGAGTGCTATGTGCTATCTTGTTCTTCCTCTGCTTCAAGTGGACACGGGAAAGGGTGAAACCAGTAGACGAAACAAAAAAGAATACCGTCAAACAAGACCTGCGCAACCTGGGTAAGAATGCCCCGTGGTGGATTCTGATGGGTTCTGGCCTCGCCGCTCTCTTGTTTAACGCCATTAGAGACGGCGTTGCCCTGTTCTATTTTGCCGACTATATCCAAATCAGTTATAAGATGCCCTACTTTGGTTGGACGATGGCAACGATTTATCTGCTGGTTGGACAAGCCGCCAATATGGTCGGTGTGGCACTGGCAGCACCGTTGTCTAATAGGTACGGAAAGAAGAAAACCTACATGACGGCGATGGCTATTGCGGCTGTACTGAGTGTCTTCTTCTTTGGCCTGCAACCCGATCAGATCGTCTGGATATTGATTTTGCAAGCGTCGATCTCTATTTGCGCCGGTTACGTACTTCCGTTGTTATGGAGTATGTACGCCGATATTGTGGATTATCAGGAATTAAAAACCGGAACCCGAAGCACCGGATTGATCTTTTCCTCTTCTTCCATGTCGCAGAAAATGGGCTGGGCCTTAGGTGCCGCCCTTACCGGATGGTTGCTGGCCTGGTTTGGTTATAGCCAGGAGATGGCCGTGCAAAGTGAAGAAGCCATTTACGGAGTACGCTTAATGATCAGTTGGCTACCGGCTGTGAGTTGTTTGTTGGCCGTTATCGGTATGGCATTCTACCCGCTATCAGAAAAGAAAGTTCACGATATCACCGAAGAACTGGAAAGGAGAAGAAGTAACAAGTTAAAACAGGATTGAGCCATGAATCAAATAATTTCCTCCCTTTCAGAAGAGACGGACCGGATATTAACGACCAATATCCTTCCCTACTGGATGAACCGCATGATAGATCAGGAGAACGGTGGTTTCTATGGTCGCATCACTGGCGATGAACAACTCATCCCCGAAGCCGACAAAGGAGCCATTCTGAACTGTCGCATCCTCTGGACTTTCTCTGCCGCCTACCGCCTCTATGGAAAAGACGAATATCTGCAAACAGCTACCCGGGCAAAGCGTTACCTCCTCGATCGCTTCTACGACCGAACATACGGTGGTGTCTATTGGTCAGTGGATTACAAAGGGCAGCCCACGGACACCAAGAAACAAATATATGCCTTGGGATTCGCCATCTATGGATTAAGCGAATACTACCGTGCCACCCAAGATTCCGAAGCCTTATCTTACGTCATCGACCTGTTCGAAAGCATCGAGAAACACAGTTTTGACAAAGTAAAGAACGGATACTTCGAAGCCTTCAGCCGGGAATGGAAAGAAATTGCCGACATGCGCCTCAGCGATAAAGACGCCAATGAACGCAAAACCATGAATACTCATTTGCATATTCTTGAGCCATACACTAACTTATACCGTATCTGGAAAGACGAACGCCTCAAGAAACAGTTGCGCAACCTGATAGAAGTCTTTATCGAAAGAATATACGATCCGACAACCGGACACCTACAACTTTTCTTTACGGACGATTGGAAAAGTCCGTATCACTTATATTCTTACGGACACGATATAGAAGCTTCCTGGCTGATTCATGAAGCCGCTCTGGAATTGGGCGATAAAGAATTACTGGCAAAGATAGAACCCATCATCCAGCATATTGCCGATGCCGCCTCTGAAGGGTTGTCCCCTGAGGGCAGCATGATTTACGAACGAAACCTCGATACCGATCATATGGATACTGATCGTCATTGGTGGGTACAGGCCGAAGCAGTAGTAGGTTACCTGAATCTCTATCAGTACTTCGGCAATCAAGAAGCCTTATCAAAAGCAATTAACTGTTGGAACTTCATCCGAACCAACCTGATTGACAATGTTCATGGCGAATGGTATTGGAGTGTTTCAGAAAGCGGATCGGTTAATCATACGGACGATAAAGCCGGTTTCTGGAAGTGTCCTTACCACAATGGAAGAATGTGCATGGAAATTAAAGTTAAATCTTCTCTCCTATTCTAACTTTACATCCCTGATAATCAGTATCAGTTACCCCGAAGTAAGCGGCTTACGGAGGCGTGCGTTCTTGTGTGTACCCGATTCAATCCTTTCCTTTGCATCCGTTAAAGCAAATTATTCACCCGGTAAATACAGGAAACCATACACCATGATTATATATTATTTTTCAGCTACAGGAAACAGCCTTAAGTTGGCTCAGGATATTGCTCAGGCTCATGAAGAAGCGCAATTAATCCCCATCACCCCAGACACCAGCGTAGATGTCCATCCTTCTGACACCAAAATCGGATTTATCTTCCCCGTCTATATGGGTGTATTGCCCGAACTTGTAAAATCATTTTTGGAAGTCTTCCCGGCACAAAAAGATGTCTATTATTTCGCAGTCTCTACTTACTACACCTATAAGGGAATAGCCCTGTCAGTTGTTAACAAACTTCTGCGGGAAAAGGGAGCGGAATTAAGCTATAGTAATGCCGTATCAACAGTAGGTACCTGCCTGATGGAATACGAAGTAAAAGCATCCAAACGTCCCCATATTCTTCAGCGTGCGGAAGAGCAAACCGGAATGATTGTAGAAGAGATTCGAAAGAACTCCCGGAATACATCTTCCAAAGGATGCACCGTAGCCACCCGATTGCATGAGAAAGTTTTCCGGTTCTTCTTTGCCGATGCCCACCAGAAATTCAACGTGGAAGAAAATTGTGTAGGGTGTGGAAAGTGCGAAAAGGTATGTCCGGTACAGAACATATCCCTACAGCAAGGCAGACCTGTTTGGGGAGCAAATTGTCAGGCTTGCCATGCCTGTGTGCATTGGTGTCCGCGGAATGCTATTCACTTGGGAAAATCAAAAGGCCGTTTGCCGTACCACCATCCAGGGATTACGTACAAGCAATTACTTGCTCAACGTACCGCTACTCCTGCCCAGAAGCCCTGTCGCGATAGCCTATAATCTCTGCGGCGTGATCCAGTGTCCAGTTGATCAAACCTTTTAATGGCTCCATCAGGCTCCGTCCTAGTGGAGTCAGCGAGTACCCTACCCGGGGAGGAATCTCCGCATACATGTTGCGATTCACCAGTCCATGAGATTCCAATGTCTTTAAAGTGGAAGCTAACATCTTTTGGGAGATACTGGTTACCTGTCTCTGAAGTTCGTTGAAACGTAAAACTGGGTGGTTGTCGAGGAGAACAAGTATCCGTAAAGACCATTTGTCTCCAAACCGATCAATGATCCCACAAGCCGGGCACACAAAGTCTTTGTAATCGTTATCTGTTATTTCCTGGATATTCATGTGAACTCTGAGGTGTTTTGTTTTCGCTACAAAAGTAAGAAAAGAACGTTCTTATGTAGTAATTTGTTTATCTTTGTTATTCTTAAACCTGACTATTTCTATTAAAGAGGCGTATGCAGAATAAGATAAAAACAGAATTCTTTCAGTTAGCCAGATCACAGCAAGAATACCTTTCCCAATGGTATCTGGAATCTCCGGCCATAATCACTTCCAACAGATATCACCAACTCCAGAAGTTACAACAACTACTATATAAAGCTATCCAGTATTTTATTGTACATCACGAAAAGTTCGAATCTATCTTTCCTTTGTCTGATAAGATCAGGAGGATTGTTGATATTTGCCGGCCATATCCCTATCGAATGGGTACATATCGCCCTGATTTCCTGGTTGAGCAAGGAGGATTACTAAAGATCTGTGAGATTGGTGCCCGCTTTCCACTGAACGGTTATTTCCTTTCCGGTATAGCCGAATATATCGGAATGGAACGTTATCAATACTCTTCCTATCTTCATCAACCGCAATCTATAGATTTTCTACATTATTTATTATGTAAATACTGGGGCAACCCGGAAACACTAATTATACTAAAAGGCAGTGATCGGCCTTGTGACATCAAATATTATATCCGTTTCTTTGAAAATCTGGGGATACAAGTTCAAACGTTCTCCCCCGAAGAACTACGCCAAACAGATCTAAAGAGACTTAGCAATTCTTGCGTAGTTAACGAACTGAATCAAATGGAGATGGATATGTTGGATGATAATATACTTCAATCAATCGCCGCATCAAATGCCTTAAATGACATGCGAACAATTTATCTGATTCATGATAAACGCTTCCTGGCAGTATTATCTGATCTCCGATTTTTATCGGAATGTCTGAATGAGGAAGAAGTATCTTTTCTACTTCGGTACCTGATTCCAACCTATACTTCCATACAAGTTCCCGAAATCTGGGAACAGGCAAAAAAGGAAAAGAAAAACTGGGTTATCAAGCATGTACTATTAGGAAAAAGCGAACAAGTATATACAGGTCGTACCAGTACGCAGACAGAATGGGAACTATTATTTGATCCATCCATGAGGGAATCAATGATAATACAACCCTTCATCCAACAGAAGCAAATTCAATCTGCAATAAAGGATCAACTTTACACAGACTTTGTCGTAGGAACTTTACTTTGCTTCGACAATGAGTTTTTCGGTACGGGATTGTTCAGAACTTCGTCTTTTGAAATTACCAACAGGGTAGACGACAGAAAGATGGCTTCCTGCTTTACAGATGATTATCATCATTATATGAATTATTTTTTACTATAAGCATGGTCTATTTTGAATTATTGGAGGAACGAAAACTCTGTTATCAACTTGAAGGTTTTCAGCCGTTTTATATAGATGCAGAGATATTAAAAGGATATGGAGTAGATTACCCGATTTCCGAAACAGTGAACCAGGAACTTATCGCAGGGTCGGAATGGTATGATAAACTATTCCACAACAAGTCGTTAAACCCTGTGAAAGGATACATACCTGAACAAACCGATGTAACCAAAGAACTGGAAATTCATAATTATACCGGTATATGTCCTACCAATGTCTTGGAAGTATCTCCTTCTTCCGGTTCATGTGCTGCGGGTTGCCAGTATTGCCTGGTGACGGATGGAAAGCATGTAAAAGATATCACGGCCTATACCAATTATACGGAAAGACTGGCTCTTTCATTGGAACGAAACAAAAGCCGGAAACTCTTTTATTACTTCTCACCCAAGACAGAAGCCTTCTCCGAAACTCATCTCTTTAACGGGATGGCACACGGAATATTGCAAGTCTTTATCAATCATTACGAGAAATATCCTCATTCGGCCGTCCGGTTGTTTATTGCAACGAAGGCAGGTATGAAGCATCTGAATGTCCGCTATAAAGGAACATCCGTATTTGATTTATTAAAACAACTGGCTTCCCGGGTACAGGTAAATGGCAGCATTGGTATTATGCCTTCTTATCTGCGAACCGTACTTGAACCAAATGTAGCCGGGATAGAAGCCCGTCTGGAAGTTTTAGAAGAATGTCGGAAAGCCGGAATATGGGCGGAATCTGTACTTTGCCAACCTCTTTTTCTTCCTTACCTAACCACCGATACCATAGAAGATTATATGAAACAGCTGGCTGGTGCTGGTGTAAAGAACATCAAACCGGAGTTTTTTACGGCTGAAATTCGTAACCTGGTATTAGTAGCCCAATATATCAGCTATTACGATCCGGAAAAGATAGGAGAATTCTTCTATCCTTATTTGAAGGAAAGCAACCAGAAACATATCAAACAGCGGAGCAGGTTGGCACCCGAAAAGAAAGCTTGTATTGAAAAGCTAGCCTTGATCTGTGATATTGCTCAATCGTATGGTATTTCGATCAGTATTTGTAACTGGGTAAAACGGGAATTAATTATGGAAGCAGACTGGATAAAACAGATTGATGCAACTTCTTCCGCTAATGGATACCGCTGCCTGGGATATCAAACCCGTTTATTTGAATAAAGCTATGGAGAAAGATAAGGAAATTAAAGTCAGTATCTGCTGTGCAACCTACAATCATAAGCCTTATTTACGGCAATGCCTGGAAGGCTTTCTGATGCAAAAAACATCTTTTAATTATGAGATACTGATTCACGATGATGCCTCAA
Source organism: Bacteroides sp. (assembly GCA_021201335.1). Classification (GTDB taxonomy): domain Bacteria; phylum Bacteroidota; class Bacteroidia; order Bacteroidales; family Bacteroidaceae; genus Bacteroides. The sequence goes on from JAJQFD010000010.1 coordinate 50,140, forward strand.
CAGATGGTACGACAGATATCATCCGGGAATATACAACGGCCTATCCAGAACTGATTCGTCCAGTAATACAAACCGAAAACCAATATTCTACCAATACCCGAGCTATAATTACCTCTTTTCTTTTGCCACTCGCCAGAGGAAAGTATATTGCACTTTGCGAAGGAGATGATTATTGGATAGATCCGTTGAAACTACAGAAACAAGCAGATATCCTTGATCGGAAAGCTGAAGTATCCCTATGCGTACATCCGGCTGAAAATTTGTATGCGGGAGGCAAAAAGAAGACATATATTCAATACAAACAAAGTCAGTTTGCACGTTTCAAAGATATCATTCGCTGGAAGCATCCTTATTGGCCCACTGCCTCTTTTATGTACCGGAAAATATGGATGATAAATTATCCGGAATTTTGCAAGAATTGCTATATAGGCGATGCTCCGCTCATGTTTTATATGGCATTGAACGGGAAGATATTTTATTTGAATGAAGTTATGTCTGTTTACCGAAAGGATATTGTGGGTTCTCATACTTCAAGGTTCAAACTTTTGGATGATTTTACGCGTCAGCAACTAATGCAATCCGAACTCAATATGCTGGATGGATTGAATGAATGGAGCAATTATATCTTCAATGATTATTTTATCGAACGGAAACTACATATCCAATCTGATCTACTTTCCAGACGAAGGCAATTTAAGGTCATAACCTCTGATGGATTTAAGAATGATTTCCGAAAAGCAACTTCAAAGAAACAATTCGTCTTGTTCGTAAAAATATATATCATACCCTTGTTACGGGGAAATTTCTTGAAGACAACTCAAAAACAGAAGTAAATTATATGAAGCAGATCACTGTTACTTCCCCTTTATTACCCCCATTAGAGGAACTGATACCGCATTTGGAACAAATATGGAAAAGCAAAAGGATTACCAATGAAGATTCCTACCATGCCGCTTTGGAAGAAGCCATCAAAGAATACATGAAAGTACCGTATGTTTCTCTATTCACCAATGGAACCATTGCTTTATCTTGTGCTTTACAGGCACTGGATATTACAGGGGAAGTAATTACAACTCCTTATAGCTTTGTAGCTACTACCCACGCTCTCCGGATGAATGGTATTCAACCTGTTTTTGTAGATATTGATCCGATAAGTTTTAATCTGGACCCTTCAAAAATAGAAAAGGCTATTACATCACAAACAAGAGCCATATTACCTGTACATATTTATGGGAATCCCTGTAAACTAAAGGAAATAAAGGATATTGCTGATAAATATGGGCTAAAAGTTATTTACGATGCGGCGCATACCTTCGGGGTAGAATATGAAAATCAATCCTTAGCAATGGCAGGTGATCTTGCTGTCCTCAGTTTAAATGCCACGAAAGTTTATAATACTATAGAAGGCGGTATTGTGGTAAGCCATGACCCCGAGATGAAAAAGAAAATTGACTTGATTCGGAGTTTTGGATTTGTTACAGAATCGGAAATCGCCCTTCCCGGCACCAATGGAAAGATGGATGAAGTCCGCTCTGCATACGGGTTAGTCGGACTAAAGTATGTAAAGGATGCGATTGAATGCCGCAGTCGGGTAGCGGCTTATTATAGAAAAGCATTACGGAATATTAAAGGTATTATTTATCAGGAAGATATGGAAAATGTAAAACCCAACTATTCTTATTTCCCCATTCTGGTTGAGACAGAGAAATTTAAATGGAATAGAGATGAATTAGACAATCAGATGAAAGAAAACAACATTCTTTGCAGACGATATTTTTATCCCTTGATTTCTTCGTTTACACCTTATAGAGAACTGCCTTCTGCAAATCCGGGAAATCTTCCTGTTGCCCATAGCATCTCTGATTCAGTACTTTGTTTACCTATACATCATGCTTTATCAGAGGAAGATTTGGAACGGGTAGTCTCTATAATCATTTAATAAGGGTAAACCGATTAAGGAGTTGTTTTGTTTTCTCCACTCCGTAATTGAACAGTACATCTATTATAGAAAGTTCCGGCATCAAAATATCATGTTCATCAGATATATATTTTTCTGATTGAATAAATAAAAGGTCAATATTCTGTTCTTTAAAAACTTCCTTTGAATAAAGTTGTCTGCCTCCAATAGCATTGACATAAGTATGTGCCTTTTCATATTGACAAATAAGGATGATACGTTGACTTTTAGTATCATAAGGCCAGTCCTGTTTCTTTAACTCTTCTTCAACAAATAAATAATCATCACTTCTATTGACTATCATAGTTTTTATATCCAGAAGTCGGGCAATGGCAATAAGTGAATTACAATTAAATTCAGTAAGGAGTTGATATTTCTGGAGTAACAAATTCTCAAAAAAAAGGAAAGAGTTCATTAAAGAAAGGAGATTTTATATATGTACTTTGTAGCTGCCGGATTATTTTCTCCTGCCATCCTGTATCATAACTAATAGCCAATTCAGAAATTAATTTCTTTGGACTCTTTTTATGTATCGGGATGATAACATAAAAATCCTTTGATCCGGCTAAAGCTATCCTATTACGCTGTATCCAACCTTTTTTTATGAATTGAATCTGATCATATAAAATGAATTTATCAACTGCTTGCATTAGCTGGAAATATCCGATATAGGGAAAGAAGTATGGTTGATAAATGGCTAATTTCATAACAGTTATAATCCGAATAAGTCAGCTATTATATTCTATTTATCTACAAATATAAAGATTTACATCGGTTATGCGGCAATCATATGATAATAAGAAAGTTACTGTCCAACTTCTTGGGCACTTCACGAGGGGAGCTCCTACCCATGCAGGTTATGTGAAAAGTAGCCTATAATAATTATTCTGTGAGAAATTAAACAGGAACTTAGTTTATTTTTGAATTTTACCAGAAGAAGATTAAGCACTATTAATCTTCATTTCTTAAATAGTAAAAAACATACTAATGAGAAATATTTTATAAAAAACCACCCAAAACATTACAAGCTTATAAAGTTTATCTTCCAAGCTTAGAATATTTACTTCCTAAGCTTAGAAAGTTTTTAGTATAAGCAAACTTTCTTTTTCACTCTTCGGGATGGTCCGTTTCATCCAAGCGGTTTTTCCATAAATACTTATTTGTTTCTTTTATCAACACCCCCGAAAGGAGTAATAAAGAAATTAAATTAGGGATCGCCATTAAAGCATTCATACAGTCTGAAATATCCCAAACAAGTTTTAAGTTAACTACGGAACCAAAAAAAAATGACAATGATCCATACCACCCGATAATACTTAATCCATTTTCTCCCTCCCAAATACTCAATTGCTTTTTCGGCATAATATGACCAACCCAGAATAGTAGAAAAAGCAAATGTAACTATTCCGACAGATAATATCACAGAACCCACTACCGGAATTTTATCGAAAGCAGCCTTCGTCAACGCAGCTCCCTGTGTATGATCAATGTCCGGATGGGCGATGATGCTGCTTACTAATACCAGCCCGGTTAATGCACAGATTACCACCGTATTCCAAAAGGTTCCACTGGAAGATACAAGTGCTTGCCGAACAGGATTCCGTGTCCGGGCAGCTGCTGCCACAATAGGAGCAGAACCCATACCGGATTCATTTGAGAATAGCCCACGGGCAATTCCGTAACGAGCAGCCATAAGCACAGAAGCCCCTACAAAACCACCACCAGCCGCCTGGGGAGTAAAAGCCGAAGTAAGAATTAAAGTGATGGTTTCACCTAGATATGAAGCATTCATATATAAGATGAATAAACATCCTGCTACATAAAAAACTGCCATAAAGGGTACAAAGGCGGTACAAACCCTGGCGATACCTTTAATACCAAAGAAAATAACAAGCGCTACTCCCAAACTAATAACAATTCCGGTTATATAAGGGGGGATTTCCCAAGTTTCCTTTAAAAGCATTGAAATGGAGTTCGCTTGTACGCTATTGCCGATACCGAAAGCAGCCAATGCCGTAAAGATACAAAAAAGGACAGCCAGCCATTTCATATTCAATCCACGTTCAAGAGCATACATGGGACCACCAATCATTTCCCCATTCTCTCCCTTTACACGGTATTTTACTGCCAGTAATCCCTCCCCATATTTAGTGGCAATACCAAACACACCAGTTATCCAGCACCAGAATACAGCGCCAGGTCCTCCCAAGCTTACAGCCGTAGCAACTCCGATAATATTTCCCGTACCGATTGTAGCAGCCAAAGAAGTTACCAAAGCCCCGAACTGACTAACATCTCCTTTTGCGCCTTTATCGCGGGTGACAGAAAGTTTGATTGCAGTAAAAATCTTACGTTGTGGAAACTTAAGTATAATGGTCAGGAACAAATGAGTTCCCAATAAAAGGATAATCATGGGCCATCCCCAAAGAAAAGAGCTTAACTCGCCAAAAAAACTTGTTGATTAATTCCATTACATTGTGGTTTGTTAAAAGCAAAAGTAACAGAAAAAAGAATAAATCCCATCATTTATCACGAATAACTTATCATTCTAAATCAAAAAGTCAATTCTCAGGAGTAGGTTCACCAAAAGCATTTGCCCAAGCAAAGAATTCTTTTACCTTGTCTTCGTTCTCCTGAAGCCACTCATCGGACTTTTCGTCCATAGAACAGGTCACATACCGACACAATACTTCCATATACCCGCTATCACAAGCGGCATAAAACAACGGGGCATAATAAGCGGAACAGATATCATCCCTCAATTGCTTTACATCCACTTTATCTTTTACGGGATACACTGCCTGAAATACTTTCAATAATCTGTCGTAAGGAGCGGTTTTAATATTCTGCTTTTCTGCTTCCAATACATTCATAGCCATAAAACCCATCGAGATTGTAAGATATAGGGTGGGTTGATGATCCGTTGGAACCAAAATATTAGTTCCCTTGCCAATGGAGAATAATTCCTCCAGGGCCGACTGTGAACGGGCTGTGAAAGGTTCCACCATCAGGAAAAAGATATAATAAAAGAAAGCAGAAACGACATCTTCCTGTGCCAGATAAATCTTAACAACCTGCAGATTACTGGTTGGATGGGTAACATGTAACATTAAGGCGTTCTTGTAGTTTAATAATGCATCTTCCCATTCATTCATTCGGTGATGGGTCAAACCTTTGTTGTAATACAATAAATAATGTTCCCCTTGATTCAAAGCCTGATTATAGACTTTAAGAGCTTTCTCCGGTTGTCCCATATCGTCATAATTCGAACCGAGGATAATATAAATTGAGAGATCCAGCTTAGAATCTCCATTGGTTGATTCCAATGCCTTTTGTGCATATTCTATGCTTTCCTTATACTTCTTCAACATGGAGTAACTATAAGCAATTTCATAAAAGGCCTGTTTGGAATCAGCATTGATATCGAGTGCCTGCTCATAGGTTTTTATAGCATTCTCATATTCGCCCTGATCGTGAAGCTGGATACCTAAACGGATCAAACTTTCAAAAGCATCATTGTTTTGTGCCGTGGTTGTGTAAGTAATTGCTAGCAGCAAAAGGGAAAGCAAGCTTGTTTTCATAAGTGGGTAGATTAAGAGAACCTGCTCATATTCTCTAGTGAATATGAGCACAGGATCTGGGTGAGACAGATAGTCGTTATACAAATATAGGTTTTTCTAAAGAAGAAAGAAATTATTTTCAAATAATTACGCTGCCAACTGGAAATGCATCCAAAATCATGGAAAATAATCCTAAACTGAATATACAGGTTATGATACTATAAAAGAAAATATTCCAGGACGCAAAAGTTATTGTACATTTGCAGGAATGAGACCATAACCAACTGCATAACCTGTCTATAAACGCATCTAAATAACCTAATATGAAATTCAAACTAGTACCAATTCTTTCATTATTATGCTGCCTGAATACTTTATATGCGCAGCGCACTGAACAACTACTGGAGAAAAACTGGAAATTCAGCAAGGGAGATTTCCCCGAAGCAATGAATCCCGGGTTTAATGATTCCCGCTGGGAGACAGTAACCGTACCTCATGACTGGGCTATCTACGGTCCGTTCGACCGCGAACATGATCTGCAAACTGTAGCGGTAACGCAAAACTTTGAAAAGGTTGCTTCCGTAAAAACTGGTCGCACCGGCGGACTTCCGTATGTAGGTATGGGTTGGTATCGGACGCAATTTACAGTTAATAATAGTAATGACAGGCAAGTAACACTGATCTTCGACGGTGCCATGAGCGAAGCACGGGTATATGTCAATGGGAAAGAAGCCTGTTTCTGGCCTTTTGGATACAATACTTTTCACTGCAATGTTACTCACCTATTAAATGAAAGCGGAACTCCTAACCAATTGGCTGTCCGGTTGGAAAACAGACCTCAATCCTCCCGCTGGTATCCGGGAGCTGGGTTGTACCGGAATGTACATGTAGTCGTTACTGAGAAAGTTCATGTTCCGGTGTGGGGAACCTATATTACGACTCCGCATGTTTCTACTCAGTTTGCTTCCGTACGTTTGCAAACGAAGATTGAGAATGCCGGAGATGAAGAAGTACGGATACACACGGAAATACGTACGCCGGAGGGAACAATTGTTGCATCTAAAGATAATACCCGTAAAATCAACCACGGGCAGCCCTTCGAGCAGAACTTCCTGGTGGAGGCTCCTCAGTTATGGTCGCCCGAAACGCCTCATCTCTACCAAGCCGTATCTAAAGTGTATGTAGAGGAACAATTGGTAGATGAATATACCACCCGTTTTGGTATTCGACAGATTGAAATTATAGCTGATAAAGGATTCTATCTGAACGGCCAGCATCGTAAATTCCAGGGTGTATGTAATCATCATGATCTGGGACCATTAGGAGCTGCCGTTAACACCGCCGCTTTACGTCGCCAGCTTACCTTACTGAAAGATATGGGGTGCGATGCAATCCGTACGGCACACAATATGCCTGCTCCCGAATTGGTGGAACTTTGCGATGAAATGGGATTTATGATGATGGTTGAACCTTTCGACGAATGGGATATTGCCAAATGCCAAAACGGTTATCATCGTTTCTTCAACGAATGGGCAGAGAAAGACATGGTGAACATGTTGCATAATTACCGGAACAATCCTTGTGTGGTAATGTGGAGTATTGGTAATGAAGTACCGACTCAATGTAAACCAGAAGGATACAAAGTCGCTTCTTTCTTACAAGACATCTGCCACCGGGAAGATCCGACCCGTCCGGTAACGTGTGGGATGGATCAGGTGACTTGTGTACTTAATAATGGCTTTGCTGCGATGATTGATGTGCCGGGATTGAATTACCGTGCGCACCGTTATTTGGAAACTTACAAGAAGTTACCTCAAAATATTGTTCTGGGTTCTGAAACGGCTTCTACTGTTAGTTCGCGAGGCGTGTACAAGTTTCCGGTAGAAAAGAAACCGGATGCCAAGTATGAAGACCACCAATGTTCCTCCTATGATATGGAGTATTGCTCCTGGGCCAACTTACCGGATGATGACTTTGCCCTTGCTGATGATTATCCGTGGACGATCGGACAATTCGTGTGGACAGGCTTTGATTATCTCGGAGAGCCATCTCCGTATGATACGGATGCATGGCCGAATCATAGTTCTGTGTTTGGTATTATCGACTTGGCAAGCATCCCGAAAGATCGTTACTATCTGTATCGCAGCCTCTGGAATAAAGTATCGAACACTTTGCATGTCTTGCCTCATTGGACTTGGGAAGGACGTGAAGGAGAAATCACTCCTGTATTTGTTTACACCAATTATCCCAGTGCTGAGATATTTATCAATGGCAAAAGCTACGGAAAGAAAAGCAAAAGCAACGAAACCTTACAGCATCGTTACCGTCTGATGTGGATGGATGTAGTTTATGAACCGGGCGAATTGAAAGTGGTAGCTTATGACAAAGCAGGTAAAGCAGTAGAAGAAAAGATCGTTCGTACCGCCGGAGCTCCTCATCACCTGGAAGTGATTGCCGATAGAAATGAAATCTCGGCTGATGGTAAAGACCTGGCTTATCTTACCATACGTGTAGTTGATAAAGATGGTAATCTCTGTCCGCATGATGGAAGACTGGTTAACTTTTCCGTAAAGGGAGCTGGTAAATACCGTGCAGCGGCTAATGGGGATGCTACCTGTTTAGACCCGTTTCATCTTCCTCAAATGCATGCTTTCAGCGGACAGTTAACGGCGATTGTTCAGGCAGGCGAAACAGCAGGAAGCATTCAGTTTGAAGCCAGAGCTAAGGAACTCAAGAGTGGTAAACTGATTATGAAAGCACAATAAGTGAACTTACGTAGGGGCATCACTTGTTGATGCCCTAGGCCTACGGGTTTATATCAAATATTCTGCGATAATTTCATACTATATTTAAACTAACTTCCTATATTTGCTGTTTACCATATGAATAGTTAGAAAATACAGGATTAAATTCGTTTACTATGTTTGAAATCTTTAGTACCTATCCTTGGCTACTGCCTGTCGTCATCTTTTTCGGTCGTATCTGTGATGTAACTTTGGGAACATTGCGCATTATTTTTGTTTCCAAAGGAGAGCGTAAAAAAGCCCCCATCGTAGGTTTCTTTGAAGTTTTTATCTGGGTGGTCATTATATCACAAATTTTCTCCAATGCCAACGACATTGTTGCCTACCTGGCTTATGCCGGCGGATATGCAGCAGGAAATTACGTTGGCATACTTGTAGAAAATAAAATTGCCTTTGGTTTCCAATTGTTCCGGGTATATACTAAAAAGAACGGAGCAGAACTGATGCAAATATTAAACAAGAATGGCTTCGGCTCTACACTGATCCGGGGAGAAGGAGCTATCTCGGAAGTGGATATCATCGAAACGGTAGTGAGCCGTAAAACCAATAAGAAAGTGATTCATATCATCGATGATTTTGATAAGAACGCTTTCTACCTGATTGAAGATATACGTTCCAAACAAAAAGGAATATTTGCTCTCAATACAGCAGCCGGTATGCCAAGACTGGGAAAATAAACGCAAACTACCTCAGTGGGTTAGCCTCTACTCCCTCGAATGTCATAACCACGGGTTCTATGAATCCATCTTTATCAAAATGCATTTCCTCAATACATGTGGCTCTGTGGTTCCCATCTGTGTCTCCCAACGGATGGCGATGGTAAACGATATAGTATTTATCCGACTTCGGTTCATATATAACTGAATTATGCCCTGCTCCCGTAGCAACGGTAGGATCCTGTTGCAATATCTTCCCGATTCTTTTAAAGGGACCGAGCGGATTGTCGGCAATTGCATAGGCTACGGAATAATCAGGGCCTGTCCATCCTCCTTCCGACCACATGAAATAGTATTTACCTTCCCGTATAAACATAAAGGGACCTTCCACATAATTCTCTGGGGTGATTTCCTTAAAGATAGTTCCGTCTTCAAATGGAATGAATCCTGTAAACTCATCATTCAACCGGGCTACATTGCAATGTAGCCAACCACCGTAATAGATGTAGTAGCTACCATCTTTGTCTTTGAACACAAACTGATCGATGGGTTGAGCACCATTTATGATTTTATCAATCAGTGGTTTACCCAAAAGATCCTTGTAGGGACCTTCAGGTCTGCTGGCAACAGCAACACCTATCCCTCCTACTTCCTCGTTACTTTGGATATCATTTCCTGCAAAGAAAAGAAAATATTGATCTCCTTTCTTTACGATGGCAGGTGCCCACATAGCGCGCCAAATCCATTTGACTTCCGTATTATCAATAATCCGTTCATGCTTTGTCCAGTTAACTAAGTCGGGAGAAGAGAAAGCATCGAGAAACAGTTGCTTTTCATACTTATCGGAATAAGTGGGATATATCCAATATTTATCTCCGAATATAATGCCTTCCGGATCTGCATACCAACCCTCGAAAACCGGATTACCGGATTTCTTTTTACCCGCTGTTTGTCCACTCTCTTGACCTTTCGCATACAATGCAATTAAACTGATAATACATAGTAGCACTATATTTTTTCTCATACGTTCATTATTCTTTTATGGGTATCTAATTCCGCAAATATAATTATTCCTTACTAAAATAAGACCTTTCGGATCCTCCCAATTTATCTGATTGAAAATTAGGATTGAGTTTTTTTCAAAAGAATCGAGTTTTTTTTCAAAAGCTTGCAACCAAACCACCCGGTTCATACGTCTATATTACAAAGGCTGCCTTTAAAGTAGACAATAAACAATAGAGTATTAACATAAATGATTATCACCATGCGTACCATATTTGCAATACCCGGTCTTCTACTGAGCTTTCTCAGTTTGTTTTTCATGTTTCTGGCCATGATTCCTTTCTTAGGGTGGTTCAACTGGCTTAATATTCCTCTTGCAGTGGTCGCATTGCTTTTTTCCCTTATCGGCGGTTCACGCACAGGAGTAACCATTAGTGTTGTGGTTATTTTACTGGGAATATTCCGATTGCAAATGGGATGGGGTATTATTTAGTACCGGTGTTCTCATACAAAAAAGATTTTAAAGAATATCCATATTTATTTTATATATCTTCAAGGCATCTCATTCATTGACGATTTGTCAAAATGATAAATGAGATGCCTTTCTTTTGCTTTATTTCTGTACTTGAATCAGAGAGAAGGGAAAAAACGGATTATAGAGCGATTCAAGAAATACAGAATGCCAGCAGAAACCTCCCTTTTAAAACAAAAAAGACAAGTTATCAATCCCTCTAAAAGCTAAAAGGAAATGATTCTTCCGAAACGACCTCTTTTTATTACTCCAGAACCTTTCTTCTGCTAAGATCAAATAGAAATAAGCCTTCCCAAATCGTATCATTTACATTTAAAATAAGCATTTAAAATCGGAAAAATAAACATCCCGATCTGAAGATACCGGCTTTTCTACTCAAAGAAACCGCAACTTGGGGCAAATACAATAAGCATTTCATCAATATGCAATAAGCAAATTACCTCATTCTTATAGGGATTTAATGGTAAGATAGGTGCTTTCTTGCGGTAATTCCAGTAGCAATTCCTTTCTATTTCAGTCTTTCCAGAAGCATAACCGGTTACAAAAAAGAGTTATAAACGATATTAATGATACCAGAATATCGATTTCTTTAAAATATTGATATTAGGGGGCGTTTAATAAATCTGTGTTGGATGAGATATAACTAAAATAGGCCATCCTACTGAAATAGTAAAGAATTTAATGTGAAATATGAATGATATTTCCCCATGAAGAATTATCTTTACGCTCTCTTAACTTTTACATCTTTGTTAATGAGTAGAACATCCACACCGTCCATCTGTATAAACAAGGAAGATATTAATTTACTCAACGCCTTCTTTGTGGGAAAGATAACAGAAATCAGTGACAAGGAAATTGTAGTGCAAAGAAGTTTTTCCAGACAGCGAAAGAATGCAGCCTGGGTCTTTTCCATACTATTTTCCTTATTTGCAGTTTATAATACCCTTTCCCTTATCGACCTATGGCGGGATGGATATGCAAACGGGTTGTTTATTGCTTTGTTCTTATTGGTTCTTTTACCCTTTTATGTTTTGTTTGCCGCCATTCCCTATCGGATTCTTTTTTTTGCCCGACAAGCAGTTTGTGATCCTGGACAGAGAACATCAAAAAGTAACGTTTCCTCGCCATGATTTCTCTATGGAACATATTACATGCAGTTATGAAGACACGAATTGTTGGTACCAGAATCCGGGTAGAAACTCAATATATTACGCTACCGGATTTAAAACAGATAGCCGCTTTTTCAATAAGATATTAATATATAAGGCGGCACCCAATCAGAATCATAATACTTCTTTAATTATACAGTTCTGGGATTATATCAGTTGTTATATGAATAAAGAAGGAGAACTACCACCGGGTTCTGTTTTTGATAAATACCGGTAATAGTTCCCCTACAAATCAGTTTCTCTCTCAGTTAAGATTGATAACTTTTATATTCCATTACAGAAATCATCATTCTATCCTCACTGTTTTCATACTTTCATTACCATAAAAAGTAGGAAAATACATCAACTCCGCTTTGGCAGGATTCAAAGAATAACGTCCTGTGAACCTGGGAATCAGTTCAATGGTAAACAGATGTACTCCTTCCGTGAGCTTATTACTGAATATCACGACTTTCTCTTTGAAGTGCTCCCTGTGAACCTCTTTCCAGTAATTCCCCCTGCTTTTCGAGTCATAAGAACAACCAGCCGGAATAGGTACTTCAATCTGTACATACTCAGCATCGGCATTTACCGTAACAGAGACTTCGAGTTTGGCCACTTTTCCGGCAGTAAAATACGATACTGTATCGTTGCTTTCCGTAAAAACAGACTTCACAACGAATCCTTTTCCAACCTCGGGTTCAGGTTTGCGATTCCAGTTTTGTTGATAAACTGTAGTGAATAAGGGTGCCGTTCCCTGTTTTTTAATCTGTAAAGCCGATTGTGAATCCAACTGACTGGTATACGGAAACTTCGTTACTTTCTTGCCATTTACAATCATGATTGTTTCAGCATACGCCTGACCATCCTTTAACATATCGGGCATAATCGTTTCGATGATGCGTGATGACTGATAGGTATTTTGCCAGAAACCACCGTGTCGGTTCTCAAAGAAATAGTTTCTCACTTTCATCAGTTCATCTTCGTAACCACCTATTTCCCTTAAGATATTGTATGCAATGAGGGTATTATCAATATTGGTTCCGTATGGCCGCCTGAAACTTCTATATAAAGGATTGACTTCTTTCTGATCTCCCCAGTAGAGAGAACCCAGCATGGTTTTCTTCGCATAATGCATCAGTGAATCCCTGTTTATTTCATCTTTCAACCCAATTACCGCCATTGCGTGCATGGTTTTTAGTTTATCAGTCAAGGTATTGTTTTCCAATCGCTTATCAATTCCACGGAAATAAGACTGATAATCAATCGGGGCATTCATGCGTTTCAGGTTAATAAGGCGTTCCAATAATTCTTCTTTCGCTTGTGACGCTTTCCCGGGAACAGCCGAAGTCAGACTGGCTAGTGTGCTTTTCAATTCCTGCTCCATCGAATAAGACAAGTTAGGTATATCCATCCGTATGTCATAACCGGCTTCTTGAGCATCCAGCAAAGCACTAACAACATGACGGGATATCCAAACCTCTGTATTGCCAACGTTCCACCAACCCCATAAACCCTGGGCATTCCTGTTTTTTGCTAGGTGGTTTATTAGGTTATTTATCTTTCCGTCTTCTTTAAACTCCATCTCAAATAGCTTCGCTATTCGCTTCTTCGAGAGTAAAACTTTTATTTTCGATGCCACTTGTTCATTACACATATATGGATAGCGATCGACCTTTTCTATTTCGCGAAGGAAAAGGTCAAGGCTGGATGTTTCGGCATGAATTGTGATAGTTCCCATATCCGGTTTTACTGTGAAAAGATGAGTGGCAGAGTCGTTGATCACTTTAAATTCTCCATACGTTTGTAGCATACCTTGCTCTAAAACGGGGAAGGATCGCTGCTCACCATCAAAATAACCATTTGCCATTTGCAGGGAATAAGCAAGAGTAAGACTATCACTTTTATCTACCTTTACAGGGATGTAGTCGACATGAGAGGTTGATACTTCCAGATCGTCTTGCTGCACCTGATCAGTTTCGATCTTCCGGGTGACGGAAACACTATCACCATAATGATTGCTGATTCTTCCTACGGCATTGAGACTATCTCCCCGAATGGCAAAGCGTGGAGTTGAGAGCCGTGCGGTTAGTGCTTTGAAAGAACGAATCGTCATCTGTTTTTTGTCGGACTGTTTTTTATTCCCGATAGCAATAAAATAAGCATTCCAACTGGTAATGTCATCCGGATAAGTAACCTGGAATGTTGCTTTCCCTTTTTCATTGGTGCGGAGTCTGGGTTGCCAGAAAGCGTCATCATGGAAATTACGCCGCATGGTATTAGCGGGCTCTATTACCGGAAGCTCTTCTTCTTTGCTTCCCGCTTTGGAGGTATTTAGTGCATTTGTTTCGATCATTATTACCCCATTCGCCGCACGTGCACCATATATAGCGGTAGCAGTGGCATCCTTCAAAACATTGACTGATTTTATGGATGCCTGATCAATGCTATCAAGACTTCCGTCGTAAGGTAATCCGTTCACAAGAATAAGTGGTGGATTACTGTTATCGAAAGAACTGGTGCCACGAACTGTAACACGAGTCATCCGATCCTCTAGCTCACCTCCCACATGAACTCCAGCAAGACTTCCTGTGAGATCCCTCCTTTTTTGAGTACCGTATCCTACCACAACTACTTCATCCAATTCCTGAAAATCTTCCCTCAACGTTATATTATATTGATAGCCTTGCCTGCCTCTAACGGTTTTGGTCTGGTAGCCGATGTAAGAGATAACTAACTCATTCCCGTTCGCTGCTGCACTTAACTCAAAGTTACCATCTAAATCAGTAATAGTTCCCATTGATGTGCCTTTCACCGTTACACTTACACCAATCAAGGGTTCGCCAGAGCTATCCCGTACTGTACCTTTTATTATACTACCCGGTGCATCGTTGAAGAAAACTTCTTCTTGCCAAATAGGAATACTCACAATACTATCTTTTGCAGGTGTATGGAGATAAGGATTTCGGGTGAATTCTCTTTTGATGTTCCGGTTGAAAATCCGGAATGCGGTTTGAGCTATTTCAATATCGTTGTCATAAGCGATGGAATCAAGAGCCAAATAATTTTCTCCATAAGGTTGCAAACAGATTGACTGACTGTAGGAAACGGAATCATTTATGATCAAGGATACTCTCATATCGCCTTTCGGAAGTTGTGCAAAATGGCGGGTTGCCCCATAACAAAGCTGATAATTACCTATATCTTTCGCATTCTCGGGTACGATAAACACCAGTACAGGTTTTATGTCTTTACCGGCTACATCTTTTCCAACCGAAAGATTGAGACGGCATTTAACACCAGGCAAGTTATCAAGTCTGTGTCTTATTTCGGCAAATCCGGTTGAGGCTGACAACTGGTCAAGTACGCGCTTTCTAAAATGCTGTTGAATGAAATTTTTCGTCAACGGTTGCTGCTGAAAGTTCACTTCAGGAGTATATCGGTTGAAAAGCTTGATCGACCATTCCGACCAATTCTTTATTTTCTGATACCCCGGATACAATGTATAATGATTGCCACCTTCAATACCAATATGAGTTATGAGCTTGTTTTCAGCATACACGGATGCCATATCCGAAAAACCATTACTATAATTACGCGAGGGGAATGGTCCGACCAACACAGGATGATTGACATATCCGTTAATCCTGTAATCGTATTTTCTTCTGGGCGAAGGATTGAGGTAATAAAGGGTATGCCCTGAACGAATAGATGCAGCTACATCCAGAGGATTATTCAAGTTTGGAAGCCATATCCAGCCGAAGTTATTGTCAACCGTTATTAACTGGTTCATCAATGAATGGGTTTCTTGGTTGGTTATTTTCCCGACATTCTTCTTTTTCAGTTCCCGGGAAGTTATAACCAAAGGTAAATTTTCTTCGTTATCACTGCTGGCAGAGATATAAGGTTTACCGGCATTGAAGGATAGGATATTCCTGGTTCCTTTTTGCAATATGACATAATGAACAGATATCTCACGGTCGTATGTCCGGAAGCGCAACAGGTGCTTGCCGGGTTCAACCGGGAATACATAGTTATTGTATTGTTGTGCCAGGCTGGTGTAATACAAGCGTCCGTCTATCCAGAGCATATTTACCCCTTGTAATGCACCGTCAATAACAATATATGGAGAAATCAGGGTACTGCCGTCAGTAGTCGGTTCCGTATAATGGTAATATTTATCGGGATACAGAAATTTATAGTATTCAATGGTATCGAGTGACATCGTATGTTTCCAATTCTCCCATGTCATTTTTCCTTTGCTGATGATGTCGTTTTCATTCGACTCATACAGTGTTCTATCAAATAAGCTGGCATATTTTGCTTTCCCCCGAATAGGAACATCAGGCATATTATAGTTTTTAAATTTGGATGTAAAGGAATAAGCTGTTATATCCACATTATCCACAGGTTTACCTTCCTTGTCAGTGACGTCAACCACCACATCCGTTGTTTGACCTGGATATACTACTGAAGGAGTCGATACCTCTATAGACATATTTTTGCGGATAAACGGTAGTTGTTCCTCTATATACTTAGTGTTTTCACCGAAAATATAGGATAGCTGCATGGCATAACCTGCCTCATCTTTATCATCCAACGAATAATCTAAAGTCGTGGCATATCCTTTAACTATTTCCTTCTTATTCTTGCGGAGGATATACCAAAAAGGAGTACCAGCCGGATTATCTACTTTGAGATAGATGGAATCATTCTGCCGATAAAAACGGTACCCGAGTTGATATGAAGTTGCTTCTTCCAGAAAATAATAATCCGTCGTATGTTCGGTTCTTACGGTAACATCTGTAACAAACCAGGGTAAGGGCTTAGTATAGGGTAACATAGCGGAATCCGTAGATAATACCTCTCCGTTTTCTCCACAGATTTCGAGCAATGCCATTACGGGATGGGATTCTCCTTTGTGCAACTCCTTTATAGTTAGTAATCCTTTGTCCAGTGAAAAATCAATGATATAATCATCTGCTTTCCGGTAGAGCCGTTTACTTTGTGTTTGTTTTTCATTATCAGCACTAAGATAGTCAGCTCTTACCTGGTAATAAAAAGAGATGCCGGGAGGAAAAATGGAGTCAGGTAATATCACTTCGTGTTCAGACTTACCATTCATATCAAGGGTATGTGTCCACACAGTATCCGGAAGGAAAACAGAAAAACTGCCATTCATTTTATTTGTATTCAGAGAGGCGGAAGTAACTTGTATATCTATTTTCCCATCATAGACAGCCAGATCATTTTCATCGGTAACTTTGAAATTTATCTTTACGGAGTCCTGGTTGACATATTCCTCCTTATCGGTTCTCATGGAAAAGTTGATTCCCTTCAGCTCATATTCCTCATACCTGAAATTCCCTAGTACGGCATTGTATCGCTTATTGGAGGTTTTGAAAGCAATAGTATAGTTCGTATCCAGATTCAGATCAAGGCTATCCGTTAACTGGAACTGATATTCGTACATACCAGGGCGATAAGGACTTAAGTTTGTCAATACCGTATCTACATTCAACGGGTAATATCCTCCATACAGTCTAACATCCACAGACTTATTGTATGGTTTACCATCATATTCGGATACATACGCTTTTAATTTAACCGTTTCACCGGGTTTATACTTAGGTTTATTAAATACAACAAAACCTGTGTATTTATACTTTGTCGGACGGTCTTCGGGGTGAAAGATATAATTCACCCCTTCTTTAAGATTATACCATCCTCGTTTCATTTTTCCCCAGATGGCGTTGAATATGTTCTTTTTGGAGGCATAATACCTGTAGTGCTGTTTTTCAATTTCAATATAATGATATACTCCCCGGTTATTGACTTCCAGCATATCTCCATCTTTTATGCTTGGTGTATTATAGGTTTGGGTGGTCTTGTTATATTTCAACGCTTTAGAACCGTATTTTACAACGGCATCTTTAATGATATTTCCCAGAGAATCATACAAACATAGCATCATCTCTTCAGAAGGAACAATCTTAAAGTATAGGTCATCGACAATATGATCCGTAAAATTCAGTTGGTTTGAAGTGGATTTAACGATTATATAATTCCCTGCTGGCAGATCAGGGATTTTTTTATCCCAAGTGGCAAATTCTGCTACGTATTGCCCTAACATATCTTCGTTGATACTTTTATCTTTCAAGTGGATTTCCCTGAGGCAATCTTTGTTAATAGTATAGATATAAGACCTTTCAGATTCGCGTTTACTATCCGCCAAATTGTTTTGGGCTTGTAATAGTCCTGAAAAGAAGAACATTACAATAAAGATAGATGTTGACAGTTCCTTCATAATGCTAAGATAAGTTTTTAAATCGCTTTTCTATATAGACAGTTCCGGAATTATAAACCCCTAATTCTTAGGAAAAAAGTTTAGGAGAGTTCGGTCTATAATAAAATTGTCACTTAAACCATATAAGTACAGTTATTCAGTCGAGATAATCCGATATTTTATATAAGTTTGTTTTTATTACCTGTTAACCAAGAATATAAAACATGAAAAAGGTTCTCTTCATAATCACACTTCTTTGTTGTATAGCAAGTTGTACAACAAAGACCCCTAACGGCACCCAAAATCCAGAAGGTTTCCAGATAACCGTAGATACAATAACTGTTCATATAAAAGATCTGGTAAATCCGGCAACCCGGGTAGAATTAACCCAGGCTGTAAAGTTTAACAATAAATATTATTGTATTTTCACAGCCTTTGAGCTCTATTACTTTATCAACAATAATAGATATTTTTTGATCATAAACTCAAATGGTAATATTGAACGCAATATACCGCTCCCTGAAGAAGTTGTGAAAGGCTTCAATTTTGAGTTGTTTGTTAATAAGGATACTATTTTCCTATTAAATGAACTCTCGAAGAAAATGTTTTACCTGGAGCAAAAACAGTGGAAGTGGACTCCGGCGATCCATACCGATGAAATAATCTTTGAAGATAACCATTATTACATCCTGAATCCACACAGGAATAAAATGGGATGCACCACATGGTTTAGGGATAAGCAAACAGAGGTTGAATATGAATTTAACTCTCACGGCAGGATCATCAACAAAATTGATAGTACTTATTATATAACATCCGACATCCGCGTTCTGGAAATAGATAACCCTGCAAAGTTGATGCCTTGTCACCCCGAACGCTATCATCCTCATATTCTTAAATCGGAGAAATATATCCGGGGAAGTGAATCTCTTGAAGGTGTTAAAGTTCTTTTTGGCGATTCCATTTGTAATCATTTAGATTGTGAAGCCACCCAACCCGAATATCAAATATTCACTTCCTTTACTGCTAATAAAAAACTCTATCATTTATGTAGTTCAGATTCCAACCTTTTTATTGCCAAAATTGATAGTGGTAGATTGATTCCTGTACAACATCTGGATGTTTTTGATAAGACATTAAATTTTTATAATTCTGATCTAATGACGATTTGGAAAGATAATAGCCAACTCCTCAAATTTAAGACAATTGATCCGAATCAATCTGGTATGATCGAAATAAAAGAAAACAAATTAAATATTCGCTACTTGAATCACATTAGTGATACCATTGAATATTTGCGAAAAGAAACGTTTCCTCTTATATTTCGTTTTATAGTTAATCACATTGATTCCCTACACATCGCCGTTGCTGATTCCCTGGAACGCAAAAATGGTAGTACCTATTTACAATCACAGACTCAAAGACCTACATACCATAGTTACTATCCACACAGCAAAAACTTTGAGTTTGAAGGTGCCAAAGTGTATTTAAAGAGTGAAGATGAAATAATTACGAATGTAACCCACTATGACTGCGCAAAAAAGGATTCACTAGTCAAATCCATATTCCTGAAATGGCTCGAAACTAAAACATTTATCGATAAATATAAAAGATATCCAAGTTCAAAGAAAAACATTCCTAAAAAAGCCTACTTCCAAAATAAACTTGACGAAATAGTGCAAACGGTTAGTCATACTCTAAATGTCAAGCCTAAAAAAATGAAACCTAAACGAGGCAAAATAAAATTGGAATGGAAGGATAATAACGGGCTGAAAGTTGAACTTTATTGCGAAAATCTGGATAAAGAAAGAGAGATAAGAATGATTATTTACAAGGATTGAAATACTTTTAAATAAAAAAAGTGACTGCAAATAAATAATCTACAGCCACTTTATAAATAATCTGATTTTCTACAAATAATTATTTCACTTCTTCAAAATCCGCATCCTGTATATTATCTCCATCGTTAGAAGAAGAGCTACTACTCTGTCCAGCATTTGGATCAGGACCTGCCTGAGGGCCAGTCTGTCCGCCACTTTGATTATAAATTTCAGCACTTGCAGCCTGGAAAGCTGTATTTACTTCAGCCATAGCGGTGTCAATAGCAGCGAGGTCTTGTGTTTTATGAGCATCTTTTAATTTATTCAAAGCAGTCTCAATAGGAGCTTTTTTATCAGCTGGTAATTTGTCTCCCAGTTCTTCAAGTTGTTTTTCTGTCTGGAAGATCATGCTGTCAGCCTGATTCAGTTTGTCAATTTTTTCACGTTCTTTCTTATCGGCATCAGCATTTGCTTCAGCTTCAGCTTTCATTCTATCAATTTCTTCCTTACTCAAACCGCTGGAAGCTTCAATGCGAATAGCTTGTTCTTTGCCAGTTGCTTTATCTTTGGCTGATACTTTCAAGATACCATTAGCATCAATATCAAAGGTAACTTCAATCTGAGGCATGCCACGACGAGCCGGAGCAATACCTGTTAGGTTAAACTGACCAATTGATTTATTTTGTGAAGCCATCGGACGTTCACCCTGTAATACGTGAATAGTGACTTCAGTTTGATTGTCAGCAGCAGTAGAGAATGTTTCACTTTTCTTTGTCGGAATAGTAGTGTTAGCATCAATTAGTTTTGTCATAACTCCTCCCAATGTTTCAATACCCATTGACAGTGGAGTAACATCTAGTAACACCACACCTTTGATTTCATCTGTCAATACTGCACCTTGTACAGCGGCACCAATGGCAACAACTTCATCCGGATTTACCTCTTTAGAAGGAGCCTTCCCAAAGAAATCTTCAACAAGTTTCTGTACGGCAGGTATACGGGATGAACCACCTACCAGGATTACCTCATCAATATCAGCATTACTTAAACCAGCATCATTCATTGCTTTCTTACAAGGTTCCAAACAAGCTTGGATTAAACCGTGAGACAATGACTCAAATTTAGCACGGGTTAATGTTTTCACTAAGTGTTTAGGAACACCATCCACTGGCATAATATATGGCAGATTGATTTCTGTACTTGTAGAAGAAGATAATTCAATTTTTGCTTTTTCAGCTGCTTCTTTTAAACGTTGAAGGGCCATCGGATCTTTAGTTAGATCAGCTCCTTCATCACTTTTGAATTCCTGAACTAACCAATCGATAATTACCTGGTCAAAGTCATCTCCACCCAAGTGTGTATCACCATTAGTAGAAAGTACCTCAAACACACCACCACCAAACTCAAGAATAGAAATATCAAATGTACCACCACCTAAGTCGAACACAGCAATCTTCATATCCTTGTGAGCTTTATCAAGACCGTATGCTAAAGCAGCAGCAGTCGGCTCATTCACAATACGTTTTACTTCCAATCCGGCAATTTGACCAGCTTCTTTAGTTGCCTGACGTTGTGAATCAGAAAAATAAGCAGGTACGGTAATTACGGCTTCTGTAACTTCCTGTCCCAGATAATCCTCAGCTGTTTTTTTCATTTTCTGTAAAATCATTGCTGAGATTTCCTGTGGAGTATATAAACGTCCATCAATATCTACCCGTGGCATTCCACCTTGATTTACAACTTTATAAGGTACACGTGGAATTTCTTTTTGCACCTGATCCCAGTTCTCACCCATGAAACGTTTGATAGAGAATACTGTTCTCTGAGGGTTTGTGATAGCCTGACGTTTCGCTGGATCACCTACCTTACGTTCGCCACCATCTACAAATGCTACAATTGAAGGAGTAGTACGTTTTCCTTCACTGTTGGCTATTACTACAGGCTCATTACCTTCAAATACGGCAACACAAGAGTTTGTAGTTCCTAAGTCTATACCAATTATTTTTCCCATGATTTCTGATATATTTTATATTTTGTTTATAATCTTTTTTAAATTTATTAGTGACAATCAGTCGCCAATAAATACACAAACCTTATGCCAAAACAAATTAAAAAGAAAGAAAGTTTTTCTGGCAGCTTGTTTTTAGTTAAGTAGAATAAACAATGTCACAATTCTGCCAGAAAGGCAGAAAATGATTTGATTAATTTTGGAGAGAATTACTGTAAGTGAGCCTTATAAATATCCGGTTATAATTATATAACTTTTCAATTTTTATCCCTAAATCACCCTAAAATTCAAAACTTACTCTTATTTTTGTTATCTATCCATTAAAATTTAAAACTGAATATCATGAAAAGTGATCCCAAAGAATGCTTGTACTGTCAGAATAACGACACTCTACACAATTTAATGATCGAAATTGCTCCATTAACTGTATCGCGTGTTTTTCTATTTAAAGAACAAACTTATCACGGGCGTTGTCTGGTGGCTTATAAAGATCATGTGAACGATCTTTTTGAATTAAGCGAAGAAGAATTAAATGCATTTATGGCAGATGTTACTAAAGTAACTCGTGCAATGAATAAAGTTTTTCAACCAGAAAAGATTAATTATGGTGCTTATTCTGATAAACTATCTCATCTGCATTTTCACCTTGCTCCTAAATATATTGACGGACCGGATTATGGTGGTACTTTCCAAATGAATCCGGGAAAAGTATATTTAACAGATGAAGAATATCTGGAAATGATCAAAAAAATAAAAGAGGCTCTGTAAGCCTCTTTTTTATTCATTATCTTTTTCTTCATTATCAAAATCAAAGTCGAAATCAAAATCATCCATAAACTCCGGAGCTGTAAACTCTTCCATGTTTCGTCGATCTTTCTTAGTTGGACGTCCCATTCCCCTTGATCGGTCAATAAATCCACTTACCCGACTCAATTCCAATAATTCGTATTGGTCCGGAGTAGTAACATTTTCCACCATTTCGGAAACCAACTTAGCTCCTACTCTTTTTTCAATCGCTTGAAGTACTTTAAAAGAATATGTCACAGGTGGTTTTTTAACTTGAATAATATCACCAGACTTTACCATCCGGGAAGGCTTTAAGGTGATGCCATTTATCAATACCCTTCCTTTCTTGCATGCTTCAGCAGCAATGGTACGTGTTTTAAAAATACGTACGGCCCATAGCCATTTATCTATTCTTGCTTCTGACATTTTGGTTTTACTAAATCGTAAACATATAAACTTAAAATCATTTCTTATTAAACTGATTCATTGTGATATCAATCCCGGCAAGACAGAAACTTTTTATAATATCTCCCGCTGTTGTCAGTCGCTCGGGCATTGTTTTCAAATCCTCCTCATCAAACGGACTAAGTACATATTCAACCTGGTGTCCTCTGGGGAAATTACTTCCAATGCCGAAACGTAAACGGGCATAATCCTCTGTCCCTAAAATAGCGGCAATATTCTTTAAACCATTATGGCCAGCATCACTACCTTTTGATTTTAAACGCAAAGTACCAAAAGGAAGAGCCAGATCATCTACAAGAACCAACATATTTTCTAAAGGAATTTTTTCCTTTTGTAAATAGTAACGCACAGCTAGTCCACTCAGATTCATGAAAGTTGCAGGCTTTAATAATATTAATTGTCGTCCTTTCAAAGATACAGTTGCCCCTGCCCCATAACGCTGATCCCTAAAAATAACATTGGACGTCTTTGCAAAGGCGTCCAATATCATGAATCCTATATTGTGACGGGTATTTTGGTATTCAGGACCAATATTACCCAGTCCTACAATCAAGTATTTCATTTACTTTACTTCTTACCTTGAGCGGCAGCAGCCAGACCTCTTGCAGCGCGTGTCAATTTAACAACGCATACTACATTGTCTTTTGCATTTAACAGCTCAAGACCTTCATAAGAAAGTTCGCCTACTTTTACCGTTTTACCTAGACCCAGATGAGATACATTCACAATCAGTCTTTCAGGAACCTTGTCATATAAAGCTTTTACTTTCAGCTTCCGCATTTGCAAAGTCAGTTTACCCCCCGCCTTAACACCTTCAGCCAAACCTTCCATTTGAACCGGAACTTCGATCACAATCGGTTTACCATCAATAACTTCCAGAAAATCTACATGAAGGATCGTATCTTTCACCGGGTGGAATTGAACATCCTGCATAATGGCTTTTACTTCTTTACCATCAACACTCAGGTTTACCACATAAATGTTAGGAGTATAAACCAAATTACGAAGTGCTTCATTCGTTACCGTGAAGTGTACGTTTTCCTTTCCACCATACAGTACACAAGGTACACCTCCACTTCTGCGGATTTCTTTTAATGCTCTGCTTTGTTCTGAAGAACGCTCTGCAATGTTTCTTGCAGTTCCTTTAAGATCAAATGATTTCATTTTTTTTAAATTTGTGTTACTCTAAATTAAGTTTACTTGCTTAACTCACCATCACACGATGTCGTAATATCATACGATGTTTCAAAAGCGGTGCAAAATTACGCTTTCTTTTTTAATTATCAAAAGATTCACTTATTCAAAATCAATATCAATTTTTATTTCATTGTTCAAACTGTTGTTTACGATTTCTTCTACGAGAATTTCTGCGGGTTTCACATTTTCTTCTTTCAGAGTAGGTTTAATAAGTTCAGTATTTACAGTAACCGGCTGGTTATGGGTGATAAACTCAATAGTTTCATGCAGGCCGTTCATAAATTTCTCAAAATCCTCCTTGTACAAAAAGATTTTATGTTTCTCAAAACTTACTGCGGAAGAATCTCCCTCGCCGGACACAACTTTTTTGCTCTCCGTAATGGCAAGAAACAGTTCATCCTTACGGTTTCGTTTGACATCCAAATAGTAAATCCGTTTACCGGCTTTAATCGATCGGGAGAAGACTATTTCTTTATCTCCTAAATCCACACCATTTTTTTTCTTAAAATCTTCCATAATTTTAGGTCTGTATTGTTTGTAGGGTTCAAAATTGGTTATTTTTTTTTAACTAAACAAAGAAAAAAGGAAGAGATTCATTGATTAGCATTAAAATTTGTAATTTCTTTGTTGAAACTCATTTAAAATATCTAATTTTGCACCTTTGTTATAACAGTATAAATAAAAAATATGATTAACAGAGTTCTTATTCGTCTTAAGATCATACAAATAGTGTATGCTTATTATCAGAACGGAAGTAAAAATTTAGACTCAGCGGAGAAAGAATTATTTTTCAGCCTTTCCAAAGCTTACGACCTTTACAACTACTTATTAATGCTTATGATCGCGCTCACAGATTATGCGCGGAAGCGAATGGATGCTGCAAAAGCAAAACTGAAACCAACCAAAGCCGAGATGAATCCTAACACGAAATTTGTAGAAAACAAATTTATTACTCAATTAGAGATAAACAAGCAACTTACTGATTTTGCTGAAAATCAGAAAAAAACCTGGAATAACAACCAGGATTTCCTGAAAGAACTCTATGAAAAGATTATCGAAACCGATACCTATAAAGAATATATGGCTTCGGAAGATTATTCTTACGCTGCAGATCGCGAAGTATGGAGAAAATTATACAAGACACTTGTTTTTAATAATGAATCTTTAGACCAGCTCCTGGAGGAACAAAGTCTTTACTGGAATGATGACAAAGAAATAGTTGATACTTTCGTTCTAAAGATAATTAAACGTTTCGATGAAAAGAATGGTGCTAATCAGACATTATTACCAGAATTCAAAGATGAGGAAGACAAAGAATTTGCCCGCCGATTATTCCGTCGTTCTATTCTGAACTCAGATTACTATAGACATCTGATTGCCGAAAATACAAAAAACTGGGATTTAGATCGTATTGCTTTTATGGATGTTATTATTATGCAATGTGCATTGGCTGAAATCCTAAGTTTCCCCAATATCCCAGTTAGTGTTTCTTTAAACGAATATGTGGAAATCGCCAAACTATACAGCACGGCTAAAAGTGGAGGTTTTATCAACGGTACATTGGATGGAATCGTACATCAACTAATAAAAGAAGGTAAATTATCAAAAAACTGATTTAGGTTCTTTCGTTTTGAGTTTATAAGTTTTTAAGCCTTAGCTTCTCAAAGAATAAAGAAATAATTATAACTTTGTGCAAATCTGGAAAAAGATAAAAACATATAAATAGAAAAAGTAAAAACATAAGAACTAAAAACTCATAAATTAAAAAGCTCAAATGATGAATTTATTAATGATATTTCTACAAGAAGCTCCTGTAAGTCCTACAGGTGGAGGAAGTATGATGTGGATCATGTTAATAGCTATGTTTGCTATCATGTATTTCTTTATGATTCGTCCACAAAACAAGAAACAAAAAGAAATAGCTAATTTCCGCAAATCTCTTGAAGTTGGACAAAAAGTAATTACAGCAGGAGGTATTCATGGCAAGATTAAAGAACTCCAGGATAATTATGCGATTCTTGAAATTGCTGACAATGTAAAAATTAAAATAGATAAGAATTCTATTTTCGCGTCACCTGAAGATACAAAAACGACCAAATAAAAGGTTGCTTAAAAATATAAAGCCGCTTATGTTTGACCGCAAGGAAATAAAACAGACTTATATAAGGCTTTCGAATCAAATCAAAGACTTCTTGCTCAGTCCAAAGAGCAAGGAGTTTTTGATTTTCTTAGGTTTTTTCCTGGTGGCAGGTGCCTTCTGGCTTTTACAAACATTGAATGATGACTATGAAACGGAATTTAATATTCCCCTTCGGTTAAGAAACGTTCCGGACAATGTAGTACTTACTATCGAGCCACCTTCTCAACTTCGCGTTCTGGTTAAGGATAAAGGTACTGTGCTGTTAAACCGGAAAGTAAGCAAAAGCTTTTTCCCAATCACATTGGATTTTAATGATTATCAGGGTACAAACAATTACGTCCGTATCCCTTCTTCTGATCTGGAAAAAAAAATACAGAGTCAACTTGGTTCACCACGATTACTTTCAATCAAACCGGACACACTTGAATATATTTATACTACCGGACAATCGAAAAGAGTACCAGTTGTTCTAACCGGGAAAATATCTGCAGGGAGACAATATTATATAGCCGATACTATTATAAGACCTGATTCTGTTACGGTATATGCCCCTTCACGCATGCTTGACACCATAAAGGTAGCCTATACTGATTATGTTCACCTCACTGACATCTCAGATACAGTAGCTCATTTAGCTAGGCTACGTACGCTCCGTGGTGCTAAATACATTCCCGATCAGGTAAGTCTTCGCTTCCCCGTTGATGTTTTTACAGAAAAAACAGTAGAAGTACCTGTCATTGGAACACGATTTCCTTCTGACAGGGTTTTAAAAGCATTCCCTTCAAAAGTTAAGGTTACTTTTCAAATTGGTCTCAGCCGTTTTAATACGGTAACTGCTGAAGACTTTGTCATCAGTGCTCCTTATTCCGAACTATTGAGGGTTCCCCAATCGGAGAAATACCGGCTTAAATTGGAAATTTATCCCCGGGGTATTAATAATATTAGGATTTCACCGGAACAGGTAGACTTCCTTATTGAAACCGTTGCACTTGATGGCACCAATTAGACTTGGAATTACCGGAGGAATCGGTAGTGGAAAAACAGTCATATCCCAGTTGTTTGAATTGATGGGAGTCCCGGTATATCTTTCGGATGTGGAGGCAAAACGTCTGACAATATCTAGTCCCATTATTCGTGACAAGCTCATCGCTTTATTGGGACCCAAAGTATATCTAGGCAAAGAACTAAACAAACAATTACTGGCATCTTATCTTTTCAGTCATTCGGAACATGCGCTGCAAATCAATCACATTATTCACCCTGAAGTAAAAGTGGATTTTCAGGAATGGGTAGTAAGGAAACACGATATCCCTATTGTAGCCATGGAATCTGCCATCCTGATTGAAGCCGGGTTCCAAGATGAAGTCGATTTTCTGGTAATGGTATATGCACCTTTGGAACTCCGGATACAAAGAGCCATGCAAAGAGATGAAGTTACGCAGGAAGCTGTATCTGAACGTATCCAGCATCAAATGAGTGACGAAGAAAAGAAGAATAAAGCCGATTTCAT
The DNA here is from genome assembly GCA_021201335.1 of Bacteroides sp. Classification (GTDB taxonomy): domain Bacteria; phylum Bacteroidota; class Bacteroidia; order Bacteroidales; family Bacteroidaceae; genus Bacteroides. The sequence goes on from JAJQFD010000010.1 coordinate 78,011, forward strand.
TCTTATAAATGATGGAAGTTTTCCATTAATCCCTCAAACGAAAGAGCTACTTGAGCAGCTTCGATATTCATAGAGAAGAGAAAGTGCTTTAAACAATTTCTCTTTCAACTTCAATGCATCAACTTTACTCGCAATAAAAAGCCAATATTGAGATTTATCTTTACTACGAGATATTTCAAAGAATGTGTAATATATCTTATATAGAAAAGAATTGGATTCTTTTAGAAAAACGATCATAGCAGATGGTGGATATAGAGGGAGTAGCTCCAAAGGTTAAGAATATATTTGGGTATGTTTTGAAAGACTTTATCAGCAATTATAGCCGGTACGGATTCAAGCCTATTCGCAAACGGTGGATTGTAAAATGAACGTTTGCATATTCATTATCTATTTTACATGAATTCTGTGCATACCTGTGTCCAATTTTAGGAATACATTTATAAAAAGCAACGGTAAATAGCTATTTATAAATTTTGCTTAAACTTTTCTTTTTTCAAAGAGAACCGTTTGCAGGTATCAATGTTGAATGTTACTTTTGCCGCACAATTTATTAAAAACAAACTAAAAAATATCTTATGCTAAAGACTATCTTATCTATCTCCGGCAAGCCGGGGTTGTATAAGCTTATTTCTCAAGGAAAGAATATGCTGATCGTAGAATCTATTTCTCCGGAGAAGAAACGCTTTCCAGCCTACGAACACGAAAAAATTATTGCCCTGGCAGACATTGCTATGTATACGGATGAGGAAGAAGTTCCTCTAAGAGAAGTACTGACTTCACTGAAAGAAAAGGAAAACAGTGCGGTTGCTTCAATTGATCCTAAAAAAGCAAGCTCAGATGAACTTCGTAATTACCTAGCTGAGGTATTACCCAACTTCGATCGTGAAAAAGTATATGTTACTGATATTAAAAAGCTTATCTCCTGGTATAATATCTTAATCAATAATGGATTGACCGATTTTGAAAAGAAAGAGGAAGCTGAAGCCGAAGAAGAAACGAAAGCTGAATAAACTAATAGTCAATCGGGCAGCTTGAATAAATTGCGTCGTTTAAACTAGTAGATACAAAAAGAGGCAGGATCAAAGCACTGAAAATAGATGCTTTTTATCTTGCCTCTTTTCATGTTATACAAGTCAATACAATCAGATATTTATACAAAACAAGAATGTTTTTTTGCCTGAATTTATCCCGTATGCTTTCTAAGCGCAAACAGCAAACTTTCTAAGCTTATAGAGCAAATATTCTAAGCTTAAAGTGTTTGTTTCCTAAGCTTAAAAAGTTTACCCTACTCACAAGGTATTCTCGCTATGTTTTCTAAAAAGAAAAGCCAATTCCACGATTTTTCTATTTTGTTTACAGCAGTGTATCTGTTTTGGGGATATATTATCTCATAAAAGAGAAAAACCAAAAAATAATCCTAATTAATGAACAGATAAAATATCAACTGGATCTAAGATTTCTTCTAGGAATATTGATTATTACATAAAAATGTTATATATTTGCATCACTAAAATCAGAGGTGAATAGACATCACAAAATTACTCTGATCTGACAATCAACTGCCTTATATTGTAAGGCTCTTTTTTTTGTATTCTACTTTCTAATCAACCATAGTTTTTTCATTATTAGAAAAGACTATATCTGTACTTCATTCTACGTTGCATAAAATATTTCATATCAAATAATAAAATCTCAACTATTTTGAGTTTTTATTTGTTTGTAATATATGGTCTAGTATCTATTTATGTTTGAAGACCATCAGTGTTTCACAAGCCAGGGAGGCGGACGTCTAATGAAGGGTATATACCAAAATATCCTAACCAGATTCAGCAGTTGAAGAATCTTCAACTGCTGATTTCTATTTATATAAAAGCGTACTATATGTATTTACGAATCTCATCTTTTAGTCTACTCATAGCTTTCTGTAACTGGGCATCCACAGTTTTGACGCTGATCTCCATCTCTTCAGCAACTTGCATATAAGTTTTCTTTTCTTCTTTGACAAGAATAAACACTTGCCTACAACGCTCGGGCAAACGGTCGAGGGCTTTTACATATACAGCAAATAGTTCGTCGGAAATAAAATCATCTTCAGGGGAGCCTGCCTGTTCGCGAGGTTCAGTGTTAACATCTTTAAAATGCAAACGCCGACGTTCTTCTTTATCCCAATAATTTAAGGCAGTATTTTTCACCAGAATAAAGCAATAATCTTCGATACTGGATATCAGGTGCAATGAACTACGTTTTTCCCAAAGCTTCATGAAAGAATCGAGTACAATCTCTTGTGACCAGACCTCATTCTTTACATAATAATAGGCTATACGGAAAAAGCGATCATAACAAAGGTTATAAAACTGATTAAATATAACCTCTGCATTTGTCCTGTTGATTTTGTCTAATAGCTTCCTGATTTCATTCTCACTCATAGAGCAGAAAATGTCTATTCCGGCACCCGTAAAAGGTCGCTCATGATATTATCTGATACAAATATACCGCTTTGTGTCAATATCAAATGCTCGTTTTCTTTTTTTAAGGTTTCATTTCGAAGGTATTTTTCCGCAATATGTAATAACCAGGAAACATATTCTCCTCCGAAATTTGCTTGTAAGTGATTCAGAGAAATCCCCCAACGGGTTCGCAAAGAAGTGATTATATAATCATTGTAGCAGGTATCCTTATCTAACTCTTCTATTTCAAAAGAACGGTTGTCGGTTTCTATACCTTTTATATAAGATTGAATGGAAGATACATTCCATTCCCGGCTATTACCGTTATATGAATGCGCTGACGCACCAATACCCAGATAGGGTATGCCCTGCCAGTAAGAAGTATTATGTTGAGAATACTTACCTGGCAAACAAAAATTGGAGATTTCATAATGTTCGTAACCGGCTTCTTTTAGTTTTTCAATCAATAACTGAAAGAACAAAAGGCTCTTATCTTCATCTACCTCTCTAATTTTGTTTTCTTGCAATAGTTTCCTGAGAATAGTTCCTTCTTCATATGTAAGGTGATAAGCTGATATATGTTCAGGATACAGATCAATAGCCTGATTCAAATCTGTTAACCAGTTTTTTGTAGTTTCATCGGGTAAGCCATACATTAAATCAATACTTATATTCCGGAAGCCTGCTTTACGGGCATTTTCAACGGCGACAACAGCTTGGCTAGCTGTATGTCTTCGTTTCAATATTTGCAAAGTTGTATCAGAGAAAGTCTGAATACCTACACTTAATCTGTTGAATGGTAAAGCAGCTAATTCTTTGAGGTAGTTAGGAGATAAATCGTCCGGATTAGCTTCCAGTGTTACTTCTTTTACATTTTGTAATCCAAAAGTTGAATCAATTGCGGAGAAGATTTTTTCAAAATCATCGTAAGATAACTGAGAGGGAGTTCCACCACCAAAATAAATAGTTTCAATGGTATCACCATTTAAATAATTCCCACGACTTTTCAACTCTGTGCAAAGGGCTTCTACATAACGACTTTTTAATTCCATTTGAGTGGTTGAATAAAAATCGCAGTAAATACAGCGGGTTTGGCAGAAAGGAATATGCAAATAAATACCAGCCATCTTACTCTTTCTTCTTTGCCTGGTTTACTAAAAACTTAAAAAAGGAAAGCATTTCAGGATTATCTTCTATTGCTTGTCCTTCCGGATGGAACTGAACTCCCCAGATAGGTTTGTCGGACGTGGATTCAATAGCTTCAGGAATATGATCTGTAGTCCAAGCAGTTACTTTAAATCCGGGAGCAACAGTTTTAATAGCCTGGTGATGATGAGTATTTGTCATTAGTTCTGTTTGTTCTGTTATCTGAGCAATCAAGGAACCTGGTAACAAGATTACCCGATGGGTAGCCACATTACTTTTTTCTGTCTGTTTATGATTGACAGTTGTATCCGGATGCTGCGTGGGAATATCCTGGTAAAGACTGCCTCCATAATAAACATTCATAACCTGAAGTCCACGACAAATACCAAAGACCGGTAGATTAAGCTCATCCGCTATTTTTATCAATAACAGATCATAAATATCACTTCTACCATTTACAGCTCCTAATTCTTCTATGGCATCTTCTCCATAATAAGATGGACAAATATCATCTCCTCCAGAAAGAATCAGGGCGTCAATCCTGGCTAAAATTTCCCTCAATGTATTTTCCGATTCCGTTACAGGTATTAATACAGGTATGCCGCCTGCCTTAATTATCGATTCGGAATAAGTGACACGAACAGAAGAGTAGATGCTATCCGGATGAAAGCAGGAGATACCAATCAAGGGCTTTGAGGTTTCCTGAGCTACAACCTGAATAAGAGAAAAAACAATGACAAAAAGTAAAAAAAGCTTTCGCATAGTACTTCTTAATTTCTTGCAAAGTTAAGCATTTAAAAACATGTTTAATAACACTATATGTTTAATAGGTTTTAATGTCATTAATTTATATTTTGCGCATCGCTAAAATCGGGGCATGTAAAAACATGCTTAATCTCTTATTTAAATCTTAGTATATTATGAAAGTATATCAAACAAACGAAATCAAGAACATTGCCTTGTTGGGAAGTTCTGGCTCTGGGAAAACCACTCTCGTGGAAGCGATGCTTTTCGAGAGTGGAGTTATAAAACGTCGCGGAACTATCGCCGGTAAAAACACGGTAAGTGATTATTTTTCCGTAGAGCAAGAATATGGTTATTCGGTTTTTTCTACAGTGCTGCATGTGGAATGGAACAATAAAAAGCTGAATATGATTGACTGTCCAGGCTCGGACGACTTTATCGGAGGTGCTGTTACTGCCCTGAATGTGACAGATACTGCTATCATTTTACTAAATGGACAATATGGTGTGGAAGTTGGAACGCAGAACCATTTCCGTTATACCGAAAAATTTGAAAAACCTGTTATCTTCCTGGTAAACCAGCTTGATAACGATAAGTGCGATTACGATAATATACTTGAACAACTAAAAGAAGCTTACGGCTCTAAAGTTGTACCGATCCAATATCCCATTAAAACGGGACCAGACTTTAATGCGTTGATCGACGTGTTATTGATGAAAAAATACTCATGGAAGCCCGAAGGTGGTGCTCCAATCATCGAAGATATTCCTGCCAAAGAAATGGACAAAGCGATGGAAATGCATAAAGCATTGGTAGAAGCGGCGGCCGAGAATGATGAGGAATTAATGGAAAAATTCTTCGAACAAGAATCTTTAACTGAGGATGAAATGCGCGAAGGTATTCGCAAAGGATTGATTGCACGCGGTATGTTCCCCGTTTTCTGTGTATGCGCAGGAAAAGATATGGGTGTACGCCGTTTGATGGAATTCCTGGGCAATGTAGTACCTTTCGTTTCAGATATGCCGAAGGTAATTAATACCGACGGACAAGAAATTAGTCCAGATCCCAATGGACCAACTTCGCTTTATTTCTTTAAAACCAGTGTGGAACCACATATTGGTGAAGTATCCTACTTCAAAGTCATGAGTGGTAAAGTAAAAGAAGGGGATGACCTCGTAAATGCCGATCGTGGTTCAAAAGAACGTATGGCACAGATGTACGTAGTGGCAGGAGCCAATCGTGTAAAAATAGAACAATTGGAAGCCGGAGATATTGGTGCTGCTGTTAAACTGAAAGATGTGAAAACAGGCAATACATTAGATGGCAAAGATTGCAATTATAGATTTGACTTTATTAAATACCCGAATTCAAAATATTCCCGTGCCATTAAGCCTGTCAATGAATCAGACGTAGAAAAAATGATGGTTGTTTTGAATCGAATGCACGAAGAAGACCCAACGTGGATCATTGAACAATCAAAAGAACTACGTCAAACAATTGTTCACGGGCAGGGTGAATTTCATTTGCGCACATTAAAATGGAGACTCGAAACAAACGAGAAACTACAAATTAAATTTGAAGAACCCCGCATTCCTTATCGAGAAACCATTACAAAAGCTGCCCGGGCCGACTATCGTCATAAAAAACAATCGGGTGGTGCCGGACAGTTTGGTGAGGTGCACATGATTGTTGAGCCTTATAAAGAAGGTATGCCCGTGCCTGAAACCTATAAATTCAACGGGCAAGAGTTTAAAGTTACCGTAAGAGGTACAGACGAAATTCCATTGGAATGGGGAGGTAAACTGATATTTATAAACAGTATTGTGGGAGGTTCTATTGATTCACGCTTTATGCCTGCTATTCTGAAAGGAGTAATGGCTCGTATGGAACAAGGCCCGCTTACCGGATCATACGCCCGCGATGTACGTGTTATTGTATACGATGGTAAAATGCACCCGGTAGATTCCAACGAAATCTCCTTTATGCTGGCTGGCCGTAATGCTTTTAGTGAAGCATTTAAAAATGCAGGTCCGAAGATTCTCGAACCAATTTACGACGTAGAAGTATTTGTTCCTTCTGATAAGATGGGTGATGTAATGGGTGACCTACAAGGACGTCGCGCCATGATTATGGGTATGAGTAGTGAAAAAGGATTCGAGAAATTAGTTGCTAAAGTACCTTTGAAAGAAATGGCATCCTACTCTACTGCCCTCAGTTCGCTTACAGGAGGTCGCGCTTCTTTCATTATGAAATTCTCAAGTTACGAACTCGTACCTTCAGATGTACAGGATAAATTAATTAAAGAATTCGAAGCGAAACAAGCGGAAGAATAATATATAGAATTTGATTGAAGGAGTTAAGTAGATAAGAATCAATGTGGTGGCATTATTCTTAATGCTTAGCTCTTTTTTTAAAACTTCAAACTTTAATTTCTTACCCTATAAGAGAATTTGAGACCCATAAAATTCTTATTTTTGCGACGGCCTATTAATTCTTGACTTTTCTTTGTAAATTAAATATTTCTTTCTGATTGACTTGTAATCATTTAACTCAGGTTGCCACATTTCCCTTATTTCTTCTTCCGATTTACCCTCAATAATAGCTTTACGGACCGCATCAGTCCCCATTAATAAAGCCATCCAGCGAGGACGCGAAAAGAAAGCAGCACCTAATTCTGATTTCTTATAAAAGTAAAGTACGAGTTGAAGGCTAAAACCCTCTATATCATCATCTTCACGTAAATCAATCCCATAACATAACTGATTTTTATACATGGGGTTTTGGTCGAAGCCCGGCAATGAAATTGGCATAAAGGTAAATGATCCGTATTTAGGATCCGGAGCACCCAATACCTGAAAAGGAAACGTAGTCCCACGTCCGACACTGATTTTGGTAGCCTCAAAAGGACACAAAGAAGCATACAGCTTGACAGATTGATCATTGGGCAAATTGGGAGACGGCTTTACTGGTAAAGAATAGGGTTGTCCATGTTTCCAGTCTTTCATCGGAATGACTGTCAGAGGACAGGAATAAACACCAGTGGCCAACCAACCTTCTCCATTGATCATCTTTGCTAACTCTCCTACGGTACAACCATGTAATACAGGAATAGGATGGAGCCCGACGAAGCTTCTATATTTCCTATTTAAAACAGGTCCATCCACATAATCACAAGGATTAGGACGATCAAAGACAATAAGTTTTTTCTCGTATTCGGCACATGCTTCCATCACATAATGCATGGTACTGATATAAGTATAAAAACGTGCACCAACATCTTGAATATCAAAAATCATCACATCAATATCTTCGAGTTGTTCATTAGTTGGTTTTTTGTTATTCCCGTAAAGAGATATAATCGGGATACCTGTTCGAACATCTTTTCCATGTCTGACCATCTTTCCTGCATCCACCTCTCCTCGAAATCCGTGTTCCGGAGCAAAAACCTTTAAAACCTTTATTCCTTTATCAAGAAGAAAGTCTAGCAAATGTTTCTGATCAGGGCCAACTAGCGAAGTATGATTAACTACCAGACCTACATTTTTCCCTTTTAGTAAATGAAAGTAAGCATCGGTACGCTCAGCACCCATAATAACAGTATTTCCAGAAGCTTTAAAAAAGCTTATGTATGAAAACAATATAAAGAAGGTATATCTTAAAAAGTGAACATTTTTTATCGGCATCCAGCATTTTTTAGTAATATTGCACAAAATAAAGAAATCCCGGAAACCTAAACAACTTTCAGATGAATGCCTTGGAGATTATTAATAAATATTATCCGACAGAGAACACTTTAAAGCAAATTTTATTAATTCATAGCCAATCTGTGGCTGAAAAAGCATTATGGATCGCAGACAAACATCCAGAATTGGACTTAGATAAAGATTTTCTATACGAAGCTTCCATGCTACATGATATTGGCATTTTTCTCACGGATGCTCCAGAGATTTCATGTCTGGGTGAAAAACCTTATATTTGCCACGGTTATCTCGGAGCTGACCTGATACGACACGAAGGATTTCCTAAACATGCGTTAGTGTGTGAACGTCATACCGGTGCAGGGATATCCTTGAAAGAAATACAGCAACGCAATCTGCCCTTACCTCACCGTGATATGAAGCCTATTAGCCTGGAAGAGCAAGTAGTTTGTTTTGCGGATAAGTTTTTTTCAAAAAGCCATCTTTACAAAGAAAAAAATATTGGAAAAGTCTTGAAAAGTGTTTCAAAACACGGATGGGAAGGAGTTGATAGATTCACCCATTGGTCTAATCTGTTTTTATAGCACTAAAAAATAATTAAAAACAAGTGTTCACTCTCTTTTATTAATGAAGTAATGTGTACTTTTGCTCCCTATAGCGTAAATCGTTTAGCTAAATGACGCAATTTAAACCAAATACAATATTACCATTTCTACTGGCAATCGTTTTTCTTTTATGGCCTGACGACGGAATGTCTCAACAACCGAGAAGAAGAGATATGGTAGCACCGGGCGCAGTGCTGAATTCCGACTCACTGGCTATTGATACAATTCCCCGAGATTCAGTCACTCAGGATTCAATCCAAGCTCCCCGCAAACAACCATTAAATGCACCGGTTATTTATGAAGCCAATGACTCCATTGTATTTGAACAAGGTGGTTACGCACACCTTTATGGAAGTGGAAAAGTTAATTATGAAAAAATAGAACTTACTTCCGAAATTATTACCATGAATATGGACAGTAGTTCAGTATATGCCCGGGGGCGACCTGACTCATTAGGAGTAACACAAGGTGATCCGGTCTTTAAAGATGGTGAAACCCCCTATGAAACACGGCAAATACGTTATAACTTTAAAAGCAAGCGGGGACTTATCAGTAACGTGGTAACGCAACAGGGTGAAGGATATGTAGTCGGGAATAACGCTAAAAAAGGAGCCAATGACGAGCTTTTCATGATGCATGGAAGGTACACAACTTGTGACCACCATGATCATCCACACTTTTATCTGCAATTAACCCGTGCTAAAGTACGTCCCAAAAAGAACGTAGTTACAGGACCAGCCTATCTGGTTGTTGAAGATGTTCCACTCCCGCTTTTTGTTCCATTCTTTTTCTTTCCTTTCTCCAGCAGTTATCAGTCAGGGTTTATTATGCCAAGCTACATGGATGACTCTGCGCGCGGCTTCGGGCTTTCAGGTGGAGGATATTATTTTGCGATCAGTGATAAAATGGATGCCCGAATAACCGGAGATATTTTCACGAAAGGCTCATGGGCATTAGGCGTTGAAACGAACTATAATGTACGTTATAAATATTCCGGATTGCTACAAGCTTATTATCAGACAACTAAAACCGGAGACAAAGGAATGCCGGATTATGCAGTTAGTAAAGATTTAAAAGTTGTGTGGTCTCATCGACAAGATGCCAAATTTAATCCGAACAGTACTTTTTCTGTCAGCGTAAATTATGCAAGCAGTAGTTACGAACAAAAAAACATAGGCAATTTATATAATAATGAGGCTAGGTCTCAGAACACGAAAACATCGAGTATCAGCTATTCCAGAAGTTTTCCGGATCAGAAACTAACGATTTCAAGTACGATGAATATTGCTCAGACACTCAGGGATTCATCCATTTCTGTAACACTACCTGACTTAAATATATCGCTCAGCCGTATTTATCCTTTCAAAAGAAAAAACAGGGTGGGTGAAGAAAAATGGTATGAAAAGATTTCCATGGGATATACAGGACGTCTTACTAATAGCATTACCACCAAAGATGATCAGTTATTCGAGAAAAGTTTAGTGAAGGACTGGCAGAATGGTATGAGCCATAATATCCCGATCAGTGCTACTTTTACATTATTCAATTACTTTAACATCACTCCTTCCGTAACATACGCTGAGAGTTGGCATACAAAAAAAATTACACAAGACTGGAGCAACGAAGAAAATAAACTTGTTCCCACTGATACTATCTACGGTTTTCACCGGGTATACAGATATAATGCCTCATTGAACCTCAATACTAAATTATACGGTATGTACAAACCTTTATTCCTGAAGAGTAAAGAGCTTCAGATCCGACATGTATTTACCCCTCAGGTTAGTATCTCTGCAGCCCCTGATTTTACCAGCCCAAGCTATGGTTTTATAAAAACGGTTGAATACACAGATAGGAACGGTGAATTACAACAAACAACTTATAATCCGTACGCGGGACAACCTCTTACCATCAGTCCATCGGGAAAACAGGGTCTGATAAACTTCAGTATGTCCAACAACCTGGAAATGAAAATGAAAAGTGATAGTGACTCTACCGGTGTTAAAAAAATAAGTTTGATAGATGAATTTGGAGGCGACATTTCTTATAATATGGCTGCCGAAGAAAGGCCCTGGAGCAATTTGAATTTAAACCTACGTTTAAAACTCTCCAAGAGCTATACTTTCACCATGAACTCTACCTTCAGAACGTATGGATACAAATATGATGATGACGGAAGGGTCGTACAAAATGATAGAACAGAATGGTCATACGGACGTTTTGGTATTTTTCAGGGATGGAATAACTCATTCAGTTATACATTTAATAATGATACCTGGAAAAAATGGTTTGGTCCTAAAGAAGATAACGGGAAAAACAAAGATCCGAATCAAACCACTTCCACTGAAGATGCTGAAAATACGGACGGGGAAGGAAATGTACCTACCAAACGAGTAGAAAAGGCAACAGCCGGAGCTGATGGATATCAGGCATTTAAAATGCCCTGGTCATTATCATTTAATTATAATATAACTATCAGTGAAGATACAAGTAAGCCTATCAATGAAAAAAACATGCGGTATCCGTATAAGCTGACACATCGTCTTAATTTCTCCGGGAACATTAAATTATCCAACAAATGGAGTATGAATTTTAATTCCGGCTACGACTTTGAAGCAAAAGAGATATCAATGACTACTTTTAATATCTCCCGTGATTTACACTGTTTTAATATGGTTGCCAGTTTCTCTCCTTTTGGAAGATATAAATATTACAACTTTACCATTCGGGCCAGTGCACAAATTCTGCAAGACCTGAAATGGGATCAAAGAAGCCAGACACAAAGTAATATACGCTGGTATTAAAAAACGGATCTTATTACCCCATATAATAACAAATGATCTGCTAGACTCTGATAAGGTAGCAGATCATTTGTTTATTATACAAGGTATTTTAATTTTTGAATTACCAAACAATCTCCTCTTGCTGATGTTGCTTCAAATATTCATTTGTCCTGCTGAAATGCTTATTTCCAAAGAAACCATTATGTGCTGATAGCGGAGAAGGATGTGCTGAACTAAGTACTAGATGCTTATTCCGATCGATAAATGCTCCTTTTTTCTGTGCATAAGACCCCCAAAGAATAAATACAAGATGTTCCTTCTGTTCAGCCAGTGTCTGTATCGCAGCATCTGTAAATGTTTCCCATCCTTTCCTTTGGTGAGAGCCTGCCTGATGAGCACGAACTGTTAAAGTAGCATTTAATAATAATACCCCTTGTTCAGCCCAACGAGTTAGATTACCAGTTTTGGGAGATTCCGCTCCGGTATCATTTTTTATTTCCTTAAATATATTAACCAAAGAAGGAGGAAAAGGAACTCCGTCATTCACAGAGAAACAAAGTCCGTGTGCCTGCCCGGGACCATGATAAGGATCCTGACCAATAATAACAGCCTTTACTTTATCAAACGGACAAAGATTGAAGGCATTGAAAATAAGTTTCCCCGGAGGATAAATAGTAAATTGTCTATATTCGTTTCTAACAAACTCTGTTAATTGCTGAAAATAATCTTTTTCGAATTCCGGTTGTAACCGTGCTTTCCAGCTTTCTTCTATCTGTACATTCATTTTATTATATTAATTTGAATTATAGTATGTATGTTTAGGTTACTAATAATATAAGGTTATTGGGGTACTAATATACGTAAAAAATAAATATTCAAACAAGCAATGGTCAAAAAACAAAAAAATCCGGACTTGTTATTCTACAAAACCGGATTCTTAACCAATAATTTCAAAAAGGTTATCCTACAACCTTAAATAAAACCTCATTACCAGACTGACTATCGCCTGCTATCCACAAACCAAAGTCCCCCGGTTCAACCACTTTTACCATATCAATATTCCAAAAGGCCAATTCACTAACCGGTACTTCCATCGCAATCGTTTGCTTTTCACCAGCTTTTAACGTTATACGTTCAAATCCTTTTAACTCTTTAACCGGGCGAGTTACAGAAGCAACTTTATCTTGTATGTACAGCTGCACAACTTCTGTTGCTGTATATTTCCCGGTATTTTCCAAATCGAAGGCTATTTTAATGGTGTCTTGCTCCGTATATTCATTCGAAGAAAGACGAATATTATTATAAGCGAAGGTAGTATAAGATAAACCGTAACCGAAGGGGTATAATGGATCAACTCCTGCATCCAGGTAAAAGGAACGGTTTCCTAAAGAGGTTTGTCCCGCCTCCACCGGAATGTCATATAATAAAGTCTCATTGCCCAATGGGGGACGACCCGTATTATTATGTGCGTAATATATCGGTATCTGGCCGACCATTTTCGGGAAAGTAACCGGCAATTTTCCACTGGGAACTTCTTTGCCAAATAATAAATCAGCAATAGCCGGTCCACCCATTGTTCCGGGATGGAAATTATACAATACCGCATCCGAGAGTTCGACTTCCTTTCTAATTGTCAAAGGACGTCCTGCCATTACAATAGTCACCAATGGTTTTCCCGTGTTCCTCAATGCAGCAATTAATTCGGATTGTGCTCCAACCAGTTTTAAATCTGCCAGACAATGAGCTTCTCCGGATAAAATAGCCTCTTCCCCCACAAAAGTAAGAATGACATCAGCACGGGCAGCAGTGGTGGCAGCTCTGGCTATTCCTTCTGTATTGCGGTCACGGCTATATTTTAGTCCTGGCTCATAAATTACCTGTACTTTATCACCATACATTTCCCGGATAGCCTTCAAAGGAGTCTGCGTATGAGCCTTTTCTCCATCAAATACCCAGGTTCCCAATTGGTCATGAGGAGCATCTGCCATTGGACCCACAACGGCAACTGTTTTAATATTTTCTTTCAAGGGAAGAATCTCATTCTCATTTTTCAATAATACAGCAGATTCTACTGCCGCTTTTTTAGCTGTTTCAAGATGAGACTCCGCATACAAAACAGAACCCTGATTTTCATCTACAAATGGATTATCAAAAAGTCCTAGCCTCAATTTAAGACGAAGAATATTGCGAACTGCATTATCAATGGTATGCTGCTTCACTTTCCCCTCTTTAGTTAATCCGGGCAAATATTTTACAAAAGTATAGCTAACCATCTCCATATCCACACCGGCGTTCACAGACTTCAAGGCAACTTCTTTCTCATTGGCAGCAAAGCCATGAGGGATCATCTCTACTGCAGAAGCCCAGTCGGTTACTACCAAACCATCAAAACCCCATTCATCCCGAAGTATATTTTTCAGAATAAAAGCATTCCCGGTTGAAGGTACCCCGTCATTATCATTGAATGAAGTCATGTAAGTAGCTGCACCCGCTCTTGCAGCAGCTTCGAATGGAGGAAGATAAACATTCCGCAACAAACGTTCAGGAATAAATGTCGAGGCATAATCCCTTCCACCTTCTCCTGCTCCATAACCCACAAAATGTTTCGGACATGCCGCTATGGAAGTCGGATGATTGAGGGAATCTCCCTGATATCCTTTAACCATGGCAGCCCCCATAACTGAAGTCAGATACGTATCTTCTCCACAACCTTCCGCTATACGTCCCCAACGTGGATCACGGGCAATATCAATCATAGGTGCAAATGTCCACCGGATACCTACTGATGAGGCTTCAATAGCAGAAATCCGGGCACCAGCTTCAGCAATCTCCGGATTAAAAGAAGCAGCCTGTCCCAATGGAATGGGGAAAATTGTTTTAAACCCGTGGATAACATCCCGAGCTATTAACAGAGGAATCCCTAGCCGGGATTCTTCCATAGCAACCCGTTGGAGGGCATTTACTTTCACCGGATCAACTTCATTTAAAATAGAACCGACTTCTCCCCTCTTTATCAGAACACTCATATCCTCGATATTGCCGAAAGAGCTAATTTGGTTCATCTGACCTATTTTTTCTTCTAAGGTCATTTGAGAAAGTAGTCTTTCTACCTTGGCTTCTAATACTTTATCTTTCGGTTCCGGCCCTTTCGAGCAGAAAACCAAAGCAAGTAGGAGAAGACAGGCAGAACATACTTTTAGTATTTTCATGATATTATCTTTTTACTTTTTCTGATCAACTAGCACATACAATCTCATTAGTAACCGATAACGCACTATATCATTATTAAGTAAGATAAGATATTTACAGGTTTAAAGTACAAACCTGTAAATATCTTATTTATATTATTTTTAATATGGATTCTGTGTAATAGTACCCTGAGCTGCTTCAACTTCACTTTGAGGAATCGGAAGATATTTCTTATTCTCTGTCCATTGAATACGTTCAGGAATTCCGTCTTTCACATAATCGCCACCTTTCTTATCCAATACTTTGCCGCCTTTTGCTTTCAACACTTCAGCAGCTTTATCGAATCGAACTAAGTCAAAATAACGTTTTCCTTCGCCCACAAACTCACGACGACGTTCCAACAAAATATTATCTAAAGTTGCTGGGATAGGATCAACTCCGGCACGATCACGAATCTGATCCAGATAACCTTGGGCGGAACCATCTCCTGTGCGTAAAGCTAACTCAGCAGCATTCAACAATGTTTCAGCATAACGATAGATACGAAGATTATTATCCCAGTTTAAGTCAGAACTAGCTACAGCTCCATCATTTCCACCAATACGTCCTAAGTATTTTCTTAAGAAGAAGCCTGTATTTTGATAACGTCCTCCATAAGTAACGGTATCCTTTTTTGCAAGACAATCTGCGATATATTTTTCCATATTAAGGATACTTATATCTCTACGTATATCATCTTCCTCAAAAGCATCATACGCTTCTCTGGCTACAGGCTCAAATCCCCAACCAGCTACATAATCAGGGCTACCGTTTAAACCATCAATACCAATCATTGCCGGAAATACAGTGCCACCTGCTGCCTGAGCATTACCCCAATCTCTCTTACCCCCCTTTAGCTATGTAGTTAATATCAAAGATTGTTTCATTATTCCACTCAAATTCAGTTTCCCAAAGGTTTCCAAATGGCTGTAATGAATATTTCGTAGAAGAAATAATATCTTTCATATAACCTAATGCCTTGGTATACTTTGATTCGTCTTTCTGATACATTACATATTCTGCATATAACATTGATGCCATTGCTTGTGTAACACGTCCTGCCCATTTAGCATCTTCCTGCTTCATAGGAAGAACCTTACTATCCAGTATCTCTGCTAATTCAGCTTCCATCAGATCATAAATTTCTTTAGTTGTCTTTTGAGGAGCTATAAAATTAGGATATGTTAGGTTCGTGTCAAAATAAGGAACATTTCCCCATATTTTCCATAATACCGAATAATACCATGCTCGCAATACCCGAGCTTCTGCTATATATTTTTTCTTACTATCTTCTGGCAAATTAAAATTTTCCACATCAGCAATTACCAAATTAGAGCGGTTAATACCGGAGTAACTGCCAGTCCATGCACCATTGATCGAATTAATCGGATCAGATTTAAATTGTGAGATCAAATGGAGTTGACTTTGATCACTAGTACCACTCCCACCCACATAAACATCATCGCTCATGCAATCATATAATAACGCTAAAGGTGCCCATCCATCAAAATAATCATACCAATGCAATGGATCATAAGCAGCTGTCACCGCTTCCATCAAACGAGCCTCCGAATTGTAATATCCATCTATAGGCAGGCTGCTGGAAGGTTCAACAGACAAGAAACTATCTCCGCATGAGGTAACTCCAAGCATACCAAGAGCTGCACAACAAGTTATTATTATTTTTTTCATATCGTCGGTGTCTTTAAATATTAAAAATTAAGATTGAAACCAAGAGTAAATGTACGGGCCTGTGGATACATACCTCTATCGATACCAGAGGATCTGTCACCTTCAGTAGGTGATGTATAGTCTGAAACTTCAGGATCAAAACCTTTATAACCGGTAATCGTTAACAAATTTTCAGCCGCAACATATATCCGCAAACTTGAAATAAATACTTTTGAAGTCAATGATCTTGGAAGTGTATAGCCTAATTGAATGTTTTTTAAACGCATAAAAGAACCATTCTTTACATATAAATCTGATACACGATAGTTATCATTGTCATTTTTCCAGGCAAAACGGGGAACAGTGTTTGATGTTCCTTCTCCATGCCAACGACCCATCATTTCGGAAGATAAATTTGCATAATCTAAATCCACTCAACGAGTTGCATCAAAGATATCATTACCAATAGTACCTGAAATCAACATACTAAAATCAAAGTCTCTCCATGCGGCTTGAAAATTCAGACCATACGTCCAGTCTGGCGTTCCTTTACCGATCTTTGTTCTATCAGCTTCATTAATTTGATCATCATTATTATCGTTCACAAAGATTACATCTCCTGGTTGTGCGTTTGGTTGCAATTTCTCACCCTTGCTATTTACATAAGCATCAATTTGAGCTTGATTCTGGAAAATACCAGCCGTTTTATATCCATAAAAGTACGGATAAACTTCTCCATTCTGTCCACGGCTCACATTTCCTAACAGATGTACATGATCATACATTTCAAAACCATCCGCATTACCCAAGTTTATTAATTTATTCTTCAGGTAGCTGGCATTGGCACCGATTCTGAAATTCCAGTCGCCTGTACGGAATTTATATCCCAGATCCATCTCAATACCGGAGTTTTCCATATCACCCACATTGCCCCAAGGCCTGGACTCACCCAAATAAGCAGGTATACTCATTTCTTTCAACATACCGTTGGTCTTCTTTTTGAAATAATCAATGCTAAAAGTTAAAGAGTTGCTTATGAAACCGAAATCAAGACCTACATTGGTTTGTTCTGATTCTTCCCATTTCAAATCAGCATTTGGAGTACCTGAAGGCTTGCTACCATTAATAATTGTTTGATTGCTGCCACCCCCAAATACATAACTATTATTCATATTAACATTAGCCGTATATTTGAATTGGCCAATTTTCTCATTACCGTTCTTACCCCAGGATAAACGAAGTTTCGTACTTGTTAACCAAGATGGACGACTTTCCATGAATTTTTCATTGGTAATGTTCCAACCCAAAGAAACAGAAGGAAATGTAGCCCATTTGTGCTTCGGCCCAAAGTTTGAAGAACCGTCACGACGTATAGTGAACTGAAACATGTAACGCTCAGCATAGTTATAACTCAAACGACCAAAATAAGAAGCTAATGTGGAAGGATCAATTAAACCACCTTCAGCATCTTTTTTTCCATCTGAAGCCAAACCGGTAGTAAAGTCAATATTCGCCTTGTCACCCATATATGCAATCATATCATATCCTGTACCTTTCAAACGACGACCTGTAGTTTCCTTTGCTGATTGTCCCAAAACAACTGAGAATGAATGTTCACCGAAAGTTTTATCGTAAGTTAATACATTTTCAATCTGCCAGGTAATTTTCCGATTCATTTCCGACCATACGCTAGACTTGTCATTATGAGCATTGGCTCCAATAAAATAAGGTTTGCTCCATCCATCAGTACCCCAGAATGCGAGGTCTGTGCCATAAGAAGTTTTGAACTTCAGATTATCCCAGAGTGACAGTTCGGCAAAAAAGTTTCCTACAAATTTATCTGTGTTATATTTTTCTCCCGGCAAAGAAAGATAAGCCCGCGGATTGGAAATTTCATTGAAATCCTGATGCGGAATATTCAGTAATCTTCCGTTTTTGGCATCTCTTATCAGTTCTCCATACTTACTAACATCAATATTATGATCTTTTATCAGCTTCTGTTCATCATCCTCATATACATCCATCAATGGAGAAAGGAACATCGCATTACCCAATGCCGAACCAGTAAGACTATTTGTTTCGAGGCTAGTATTATTAATACGGGAATAAGCCGCATTCATACCTATTGTCATCTTTTTTAACCAGTTACGATTTTTACTTTCATCGAATAAAGTATAAGTAGCATTTGAACGCATAGTCATACGTTTGTAATTTGAGCGACCATAGTCACCACCTACAATACCTTCCTGATTGTAATAACCCAACGACAAATAATAATTTATTTTTTCCGCAGCACCACTCACACTCACCTGATGATTTTTTACCGGAGCATCGTAGTTGAATGTTTCTTTTTGCCAGTTTGTTCCTTTACCAAGCTTGGCCACATCCGTATAGATATCTCCTCCACCTGCATAGTGATTGGCTTCGTTCATTAAAGTGGCGTATTGAGTTCCATCCAACAATTCCCGTTCTCTCCACGGACGTTGCCAGCCATAAGAGAAATCATACGTAACTCTTACTTTTCCTTCTTTACCGCTTTTTGTAGTCACCAAAACAACTCCATTAGCTGCACGAGCACCATAAACGGCACCTGAAGCAGCATCTTTCAAAACCTCAATCGATGCAATATCGTTGGGATTCAGATAATCAATACCACCGTCAATAGCCATGCCATCCACAATGTAAAGTGGATCCGAGTCATTAGTTGTTCCTATACCACGAACACGAATCTTTGCACTGGCACCCGGCTGGCCAGAGGTAGTTGTTACCTGCACACCCGAAACTAAGCCTTTTAAAGCATTGTCAACACGTACAGGAGCAACACCTGCAAGGTCATCTGAGGATACTCGGGCAATAGAAGCAGTTACCACACTCTTTTTCTGAACCCCATATCCGATAACTACAATTTCATCCAGTATCTCAGAGTCTTCTTCCAGAATTATTCTCAGGCTTTTTTGTCCCTTTATTGCAATTTCCTGAGATTTGTAACCTACATAAGATATTGATAGAATAGCATCAGAAGAGACTGTCAGTGAGAACTGACCGTCGAGATCGGTAATAGTACCATTGGCACTTCCTTTTTCAATTACATTCACACCCGGTAAAGGATCATTATCCTGCCCAACTATTACACCTGTTATTTGATTGTTTTGAGCAAATACCGAAAGTGTAATTCCTAATAAGGATAAAACTAAGAATAATTTTTTCATAAGTTTTAATTAATAAGATTAACTCCAATTGGTCCGTTATGGACATTGCAAACCTAGGCAAAGTTTGGCGACTGTTGCTAAATAGCACCTATTCCTGAATACGTCAATTCAAAAAAAACAAATACGTTATTGATACGCCAAAAACATGTAATCTGCTATTCAACAGCAAATTACTCATACGCATATGCTATTCAACAAACATGTTGGAGGGCATAAAAAAAGAGGAATAAAAGATTTTTTGTTCTTTTAATCCTCCTTTTATCGGGTGAAGAGATTTTAAAGTTTTGTATTTAAATACTCGGTTAAACTTTCTTCCCTGTCTAATCCAAATTTCTTTCGGATCCGATAACGAATCGTTTCGACTCCACGGATGGAAATATTTAATAGAGGAGCAATTTCCTTTGAAGAAAGGTTCATGATAAGATAAGCACACATCATGCGTTCATTCAACGATAATTCCGGATGTTTTTCCTGCAAACGTTTCATAAAGTTATTATGAACCAGATCGAATTGTTCCTCAATACGTTTCAGTACTTCATCCGATCGCATATTAGAGTCTATCTTATTGTTTACAACCAAAAGCATTTGCTTAAATTCTTTTGTTCCATCTCCTTTTAACCGGGAAACCACTTTAAACAAATCAGATTTTATTTCAGTCAGAATCTCGTTTTTACGTACAAAGTTGATCATCAGATTAGCCATTTCCTGACTCTTGTATCGCAAATCATGTTCCAGTTTTTCTTTCTCAAGTTCCATAATCTGACGTTGTTTACGGGCATTCTCCCGTTCAAATTCAGCTTCCAGTTCCCGCATTTCCTGATCTTTAACAAGAGCAACCTGTTGCTTTTTACGTTTCACGCGAATATCATCCCATCGATAAACCAGCCAGAGGACAAAAACAACCAACAGAAGATATAAAACGTAAGCTATATTCGTACGATACCAAGGAGGAAGGATACGAAAAGAAAAGGAATCAGTAGCCGAGATAGCATCTGCAAAGACAGCTTTTACCTCGAAAGTATGAATCCCTTCCGAAAGATTACTGTATTCTTTTATCTGTGCTTTGGTGAAATCGGACCATTCATCTTTATCCAGACGATACTGATAACTTACTTCTTCACCATGTGTGAAAGAAGAAATGCCATATTCGATTCGGATGGTGTTTTGGGCGTACGATACAATCGGTACTTCTTTTTTACCTAAAAAGTTATCCGTATAGATCAAAGAATCCCGGGGATGTGAGATATAAACATTGCGTACATGCACCACTTTACTGTAATCCTGACGCAATTTTGTCTCAGGAATTTTTGCTAACGCAAAACCGTTGTCATTTGGAATTATAATTAATGAGTCGGATACAGGAATCAGTGTTTCTGCTCCTTGTACTAACTCAATAGAAGACATGTCAATGGGAAGAATCATCGTTCCTGCTCCCTTTTTATAATTGTCAAGATTGGATATACATATCTCCCTCTTATTCAACCCGATTAAATGATTACCGTATTCCGTTAAATAATAATAAGGTGCTACTCCGTTCAGAAGGGCATTCATTTCCTGAGATAATTCCATCTTGTCTGAAAGAGAATCATAAGTATAAATACCGCTTATGGTTGAAAAATAAATCTTATCTCTTATTTTACTTATATATACACCTTTGCCGGTAGGAAGTCCATCATCTTCACCATAAATTTTCAGGGGGGTTACTTTTTGCAGTTCTTCATCTAGTTCAACCCGTAGAGTTCGCCCCATATCACTCATCCATAATACCCGATTGGATTCTTGTCGAAAATACCGGAAAGAATGGGTCATTCCTTCTATCTTATGGGATACTCGCCAGATACCATTAATTTTCTCTATTAAATATAATCCATCATATACTCCCACATACATTTTATCCGGCACTCCTGACAGTGGCTGACAGGTCCATGCTCCATTTATCTGCCCTATCTTTTCCATACGGGTTCCCTGAACTAAAAATACGCCCCTGTCATGCAGACAGAATAAATCATTGCCATTTTTCTTCAAACTCCATACCTGTCCGCTGGAATTAGGTATTTGATGAAAAACTGGTTCCTCATCGTTTTGTAATAAGGGATATTCCGTATAATAAAGTCCCCTGTTTGTGGCCAGATAAAGATAATTATCCGCAATTACGGCATCATAACCAGTACCTAAAGAATGAGGGTATGTATAAAGATTAGTCAGATATGAGTTCAGGCAAACATAATCTATGCCACTATCCAGGCCTGCCCATAAATTGCCTTGTGGATCGAAAGAGACAGACAATACTGTATTATTCTGTAGTCCATTGTTTTCATTGAAATATTTTGCTACAAAAGTTTTTCGGTCCAGTAAAACAATTCCTTTGTGAACGGTTCCCAGTGCTATGTACTGTTCATTGGCAGCTATACAAAATACTTCATTCTCTTCGATAAACCTCTCAACACCAGTAATAAAAGGTGTTATGCTGTTTCCATCGTAATAATAAAGACCATCATAAGCTGTGGCAATAATACTCCCATTCTGGTGAGGAATAACTCCCCTGATTCTCTTATTCCTTAATGTTTCATCCCCATTTAATGGGAAAAATGTATTACCAACCAGCACTTTTACACCATCATCCGTACCTACGTAGAGTATTCCATTCACCATGTCCGAACAATCTATCTTAAATCCTCCCGAATCTATAATAGTATGTTTACCATTAATAATTTTAATAACTTTGGAATCACCTTGCAGATAAAGAATATTATCGGTTTCATGAATTCCCCATACATTTCCTATGGACCGCTCCGGCTCACTTAATGAATCGGATAAGCAATTGTAGATAAGCCTGCCTCCCGGACCTGGTTCATAATATCCGAACTCACTGATACCTCCGGCATAAATCCTTTTATAATTTTTAGAAGGGAATACTGAACGAACATCTGAACCGTTATTCATTGGAAAAATTTTCCAGATATTCCCATCATATTGCAACATACCATTTTTATTTGCAAAATAAACCCAGTTCTGGTCGTATGAAACGATCTGCCAGGTTTGTGAACCTTTACCATATTGACTTTTGCTATAATTTATAATAAAATTATTCCATTCGGCAGCAAGCCGGGTATAGGGCATTAATAATAAACCAAGAAGAAGGAGGCGAAATATATGAGTCATGTGTTTTTTCATAATAGCAAATATAGTATTCTTTCGCAAATTATTGATAGAATAAGTTTGTTATTCCTCTTTATCCCTTTTGGCATAATCAAAAATATACACATATTGCATCTTTTACTTTTCACTTGGATAGTGAATGATCTATAGATTTATGCCCTGTCCAGAATGTCCAGAACAGCTTCAAACTTTCTAAGCATGCAAAGAAAACTTTCTAAGCTTAGAGAACAAACTTTCCAGGCTTATATTCTTTGTACGATAAGCATAGAAAACTTTTGTTTCAGCATCATATATTATAATTACATGACTCAGCCTGAGCAAAGTATTTGAAAAAAGATTACTAAACCTAAATAAACACTCCACCTTTTAATCATTTTGAATTCGGCTTTGTTATTAATATAAAACTCCTAAAATATAAAAGTATGAATCTAGAAGATAAGTATATAGATATTATAGAAAAAACATATTCTACAGAAGAGAATGAAGAAGAGTTGAGAAATGAACTTTATGATCTGGATAAAGACGAGTTTAATCAAAAGCATAAAGAAGAAGTTATGTATGTTCCTCATGAATATGATTGTATTGTAGAACAGATTACCAATGCTCTTTACAGCGGATTCGATTGTTATCTTAATCCGGAGACGCTGGAAATAGAACAAGCCTCGAACTTAGGTTATATAGCATTTACCGAAGCGGAATATAGTGAACAGAATGAAGATTTGATTGATGAATTTGGCTTATCATACCCTGAATGGGACAGCTACATCCGGTTTGAACCATTCAGTCGGAATGATTTATTAAACAGAATGGAAAGCTTTGTATCTCAGCTAAATGACCAGGATTTAAAAACGCAACTGGAAAACCTTTCGAATAAAGAAGAGTATATCCGGGAATTCAACGGAATTATGGAAAGAACGGGCCATCTGGAAGAGTGGAATACCTTCAGAAAAAAAGAGATTGAGAATTATGTCAAAAACCAACTCATGCGTGGGCTTCAGATAAATACAGATACTGAGGAAGATGTTTATTCTTTGTCTGAATAAGATCCAGTTATATGATATTTTATTTTTAACCACCCAATAATTGTGGAGTATTGTCCAGGTCGTTAATATTTTTACAACTAATATTAACGGCCTTTCATGTAATTATTTGGTATAATATTTTTCCATTATCCTATTATTTACAATCTTTGACAAGAACTTATATTCTCTTTCTTTAATCAAATCATTTTTATGATGAGAATGCTCACAAGATTTTATTTTATATTTATTCTTTTGCCTTTACTATTAGCAGGATGTAATTCATGTGATGCTTTATCCTCAAAGGAAACTAAAGCTGGCTCTCAACCCGCGCTAAAGGAGGAAGCACCGGCAGATATCTATTTAGAAGGTAATATTGCATACAACAAAATGCTTAATACCTGGAAATTACAATCTCATAGTAATCCAGAAGGCAATCAATATGCAGACTATTACGGTGGTTTCTACTTAGACGATAATGGTATCATGCATATTCTGGTAACAAATGATGATATAAATACCAGAGAAGACATTAAACGTATAATTGAATCTGAAAAATTTATCTTACACAAATGTAAGTATTCCTACAATTACCTTATGGCGGTTATGGATTCAATTGATGACTTTCTGATAACTTATCCAAATGAGCCTCTTGCAGACAATATCGGTTTATGGAAAATTAAAGAAAAAGAAAATATAGTTGTCGTTTATTTAATATCTTGTAATGAAAAGAGTGTTGAAGAATTTAAGAAAAAAGTCTCTGATTCTCCTGCTATACAGTTCCGTCCACCTGATAATAATCCTCTGAACATTGAAACACCAACTGTGGATGTAAAATTTGTAGATAGCCTGCATTAACACGTGTTAGTCCATACATTCATACTGGTTCAAATATAGGGAAAGGTGATTCAGATGGTAAATTGAAACTTTCTATTATTACTTATAAGGCTAAAAGAGGCAATCACTTTGGATTTGTAACGGCGGGCCATAGTGCACCACAAGGGCAAACAATATATCGATAGGATAATGCCGGTACTACTCTCGTAAATTAATCGTTGTTTTTACTTACTAATTTTTATACGTGAAATACAGTAAGTACGACATATTTAGCCTAAGGTTACACTAGCTTTGCTCAGTACCCCAGACTAAATATGTCGGGCCTTCAGCCCTATACTTACTATTTGCAATAATCAAAATTATTTTTTGACCCTTTGACTTATCCTATATCTTATCAGGTATTAGTTTAATCAAATTTTAGCTTGTTGATACTCCCCTGTTTCTTTCGATATTTCATCGATATCCAAAACGATCACAAAGGGTTCAGCTGGTTGGTATGATTCCGGGATAACGACATCGTACAAGGAGCTGTTTTTCTTATTTCTTCCGGCACTTTGTATTTCTACTTCCTGTTGATTGGACAGAAAAGCTGCTTTCAGCGGTTTAATTCCCCCTTTGGGACTTTCAATCCTTAGTCGGCCGTTTAAAGGTACATTAAAAACGCACATATAAACTTTGTTGCCTTTACGGGTAAAATATCCCCAATCTTGTTTTTTAATATCTGTGTAAGATGTTCCGTAAATGGCTCCATGATTGATTTTCATCCATTCACCAATTTCCTTTGTCAGTTTAGTTTCTTCTGGACGAATATTCCCTAAGCCATCCGGTCCAAAGTTAATGACAAAATTCCCATTTAAAGAGACTGCTTTCACCATCATCTCAATTAACTCATAAGAACTTTTAATATGTCCACGCCATTCAGAATGATATCCCCATTGATTTTCAGGTACGGTCATCACACAATCCCAATCTACTCCATTTAAATCTTCTATTGAATTTGGAAGATCCCGCTCCCAGGTTTGATCATAATCGTCAATCAAATCACCATTTGTATCATAATGCCTTTTGCCAAACTCATCTGAACGGAAACGACTACCAATAATCAAGCCCGGATGCATCGTCCTCAACTCATTTCCTAATTCATCTACCCAAGGGGCCTCATTGATCCAGGCTTTATCCCAACTTCCGTCAAACCACAAACCTTTTATAGATGGATAATTCGTTAATAATTCAATCAGCTGATTTCTGGTAAATTCTTTAAATTGATTATATGTGATGCTGTCTTGTGTTGTTACCGGTGGTGAAGAACGATAGCCTTTATGATTCCAGTCGATAATAGAGAAATATAAGTGCACATCGATTCCTTCTTTAGTATAGGCATCAATTACCTGGCCTACAATATCCTTTTTATATGGTGAATTTGCGATGGTATAATCGGTATATTTACTAGGCCATAAGCAGAAACCATCATGATGTTTCGTAGTAAATATCATGTAATTGGCACCCATGTCTTTTGCCTGTTTAGCCCATTTCTTCGCATCAAAGTTTTTAGGATTGAACTGTTTATACAAATTGTCATAAGCGTCTTTAGGCATTTCCTTCCATGAACGTATCCATTCGGCAGCACCCGGATAATATTTTCCTTCCCACAATCCTCCGGGAATAGCATATATACCCCAATGGATAAATTGTCCTAAACCATGCTCGCGCCACCGCTGCATTTCGGCATCCGTACGTTTACCAACGCGATGTGCGCCATGTTTCAAAGCTATTGAAGAGCGTCTGTTTTGTGCCTGAACAGGCATCGCTATCAACAAGCTCAGTAAAGTAATTACAAAGAGATTCTTTTTCATAATTTAAAGTCCTATATGTTCTTTGGTTTTTTCTTTCAAAGCCGACTTATCAACTCTTCCTTTGTTTTCAGGAGAATAATTCCATTTTATTTCATCATTCAAAGCTTTTCCCTGATGATTTACTTTCGCTTCAATTATATTTTCTCCAGCGTGCAATTGTACATTCTCAAAAATGTAATGAACGGCTGTTTGGCCTATTTTAAAAGTCTTCACTTCCTCTCCATTTACAAATAACTGAGGAATACCTACATTACAATATACAGTTACGTGAGTTACTTGATTTTCGCGTTCTGTTGCTCTTCTCTGTGTTAAATAAAGAACTGGTTCTTTACTCCAATTGGCTTTATACCAGTAGAATGGATCTTTCTTAGTTTGACGATCAAAGGTGACCAGTCCTTTCATATTTCTGGCCTCTACTCCCCCTTGTGTAGTAGCAGGAGTAGCAAAATCAAATGTATTCCAAAGATATGAAGCCAACAGATAAGGATGACGGGAAATGACTCCCCAATGAATTTCGTGAAATTTTGTAGCGAATGTTTCCGGATAGAATTGTGAGAACCAACGCCCAAACTCCCCTACTTCTTCTTCCTGCTGATGAATATTCGCTTCCGCGCCATATTCGGAAAACATAATCTTATATCCTGGAAAATTTTCCTCCATACCCGTTACCCACTTCTCCACATCACCTATTTTACCACTGTACCAGCCAAAATAATGATTAATGCCCTGTACATCCGCATTCAAGTTAGATGCCTGATCTACCTTGGAATAACCACTTACTGAAACGGTATAACGATAGGGATCTTCGGTTTTGGCCAAATCGTTTAATTCAGTAGTGAGGGCTACGGTATAGTCATAAGGTGTATATACTTCATTGTGCAACCCCCAGATATAAATAGAAGGATGATTATAGTTCTGACGGATTAATTCAGTGAGTTGTTGTTTGGCGTTATCGCCTTCCCAGGTACTTACCCGGTTTACGAAAGGAATCTCTGCCCATACCATAAATCCGATGCTGTCACATTTAGCATACATTTGTTCGGCTTGCTGGTAGTGGGCCAGGCGGATAGTAGTCGCACCCATTTCTTTTATGATTTCCAGGTCGGTATTATGCTCTTTATTAGTTAAAGCACTTCCTAGTTTCCACCAATCCTGATGGCGACAAACACCATACATGGGTACTTTCTTGCCATTCAAATACATACCATCGCCAGCCTTTAATTCAAAATGTCTTATCCCCAGCGGCTGGGTTACTTCATCGATCACCTTATTATCTAAAGTAACCCGGACTACTACCTTATACAAATAAGGGTCTTCAAATCCTTGCCACAAATGAGGATTTTTAAGAGTAAAGTTATGTTCGAGAGATTGTCTTCCTTGTGGTAATATAATAAAGGGAGTTTGCTGCTGTGCTTTCACTTTCCCATCTTGTTCATAGATGGTTGTTGACAGTTTAATTTCCCGGGAATGTTTTTCTTTATTTTCCAGTTTTATTTTTACGTTTACATCGGCTGATTTTTGTGTTACATTCCTTTGGCTTATATATATTCCTGGAGATGCATAATCAGTTACGGCTATATTTATAGGATCTGTGACGATTAAATCAACCGGACGGTAGATACCTCCATATACTCCAAAAAGAGTATTATTAATAGGAATTACATCCGGACGGGGGGAATTATCAACTTTAACTAAAATCTCATTCGGTTCGCCATATTTTAATAATTTGGTTATTTCGATGGCAAAAGCGGAATAACCCCCTTTGTGATTACCGACATACGCTTTATTTATATAAACTTCTGCGACAGTTGCCACTCCCTGAAAACGTAGAAAAACTCTTTTACCCTTTAAAGAGGCATCCGGTATGTATTCTTTTTTGTAATAAGTTTCACCGGCATAATAATTGTTTTTATCATTCTGCATATCAACAGCATTCCAGGTATGGGGTATTTTCACCTCTGTCCATCGGGTATGAAAACTAGCATCAAATAATACCGGATCTTTAGAAAATGATCCCTTTTTGAAGCTCCATCCTTCGTTAAAAGACATAATTTCACGAGCATTTAATAATCCATCCCCTATCCAGAAAGTAGAATAGAATAGAAATAAGAGAAAATAAATTCTTTTCTTCATAGTATTTTTTTTGTATTTAGAATTTCAATATTTCAGTTCCAGCCAACAGAAAGGCGCCTACACCATATACAGCAGTCATTTCGCGGGTTACCTTTTTAGGATCGGCTCCTATAGGTTGTACAAATCCCAGTCTTCCATCTTCATTTACTACAGATGTCAAAGCTTCCCAGGCCTTCCAAACTTTGGGACGGTAAGATTCATCCAATAACTGATGATTAATCCCATAAGCCAACCCATACGTAATTAAAGCAGTAGCACTTGTTTCGGGAGACGGATAGCTTTCAGGATCCAAAAGGCTCGCATGCCAGAAACCATCTGCATTTTGAAATTCGGTTAATCGAGTAGCCAATTCAATAAAAAGGTTTTGATAAAAAGGTCTTATTTCTGAGTTCTCAGATAGTAAGTCAAGAATAATAACTATACCAGCCAATGCCCATCCGTTCCCACGTCCCCAAAAGACAGGTTCACCGTTCGCTTCTTTTTTGCTGAAATAACTATCATCCCGGTAGAATAAATGGTTATCACGGTCGTATAAATGAGTATATGTTTTTAAGAAATTTTGATGCATAAATTCCAGGTATTTATCATCTCCTGTAATGTTGGATAAATGCGCATATACTGGAGGAGCCATAAATAAAGCGTCACACCATGTCCAGGATTGCTTATTACGGTAATGCATACTGGTATCGCCGGGATTGGCTATAATCCATTCTATACGATCTTTTACATCCGCCATCATAACATCTTCCTTATATTTGTCATACATCAGCAAACAAAATTGTCCAAAACAAAATTCATCTGCATGATAAAGTTGGTAGGAAGGGTAGTTCCTGAAATTAGCAGGAAGTTTCCATTGATTCTTGGTTCCTATTTCCATCAACCACTTCCAATAAACGGAATCACCTGGCACCACATCTGCCCATCGGACCATTCCCTGGAAAAGTACAGCATTTGTCCACGCATCCAGTCCATAGTCGTGTAAGTTTCCGCTTTCTTTATAAGTGAACTCTTTGATTTGATAATCAGCTACATTCTTCATCAACTGAGTTATAACCACCTTATCCGGTTGCTTTTCCTGCGGATAAACCGGCAATGAAATCAATGCCAGAAAAACTCCGGTTATTATCAACGAATATTTGACTATTAGACAATGTTTCATGATCTTCTAAACAAAATAATTTTCTGGATAAAGATACTTTTGATACACTATTATTTATTATCCGATCTGTTTTTTATTTTGCTATTTTGATTAAACTGTCGTTTGTAAAGCCCCTTTCCTATTTATTTACATTCTTTTTACGGTATTTGGACGCAAAAGAGGTGGGAGTTTCTCCAAACTCCTTTTTGAAGGCATTTGTAAAATAAGCCTGACTCTCTATGCCAATCTGATCCATCACTTGGCGCATGGAAATATTCTGCTCAATAATTAGTCTGGCTGCTTTTTTCATTTTATAATTCAGGATAAACTCCACAATGGATTTATCAGTAAGGGCTTTAATCTTGGTGTATAATTTACTTCGGCTCATCGACAGTTCAGAGGCTATGTAACTTACGTCCAAACTAGACTGATCAATATTCTTATCTATAATATCAATTAACTGTTTGAGGAATTTATTATCCTGCTCATTGGCAGATAGTTCCGGATTATCCACATAGAAGTTCTTGGAATAGTATTCCTTCAGTTTCCTTTGATGTTCAAATACATTATTTACAGAGAGTAGCAATAAACTTAAGTCTATCGGTTTTTCAAAGTAAACATCAGCTCCGGCATGGGCTCCTTCAATTTTACTTTCAGTTCCGGTTTTGGCTGTTAAAAGAATGACCGGGATATGAGAAGTTTCCATATTACTTTTTACTTCCTGACAGAAAGTAATTCCGTCTTTTCTGGGCATCATTATATCACTAATAATGAGGTCAATTTCCGTTTCAGCCAATTTTTCTGAAGCTTCAACCCCATCCAAGGCTGTTACTATTTCATAATCCACTGAAAAATAATCCGCAATTAGTTTTAAAAGATCTGCATTATCTTCAACAATCAGTATTCTTCTTTTATTTCTACGGAAAATTTCCTGCATATCATCCATAGGTTCCTGTTCCTGATTTAGTTCAGGGCTTTCATCTTCTCTGGTGTCATCCATCCAGAATTCAGTCTCATCATATATTGATTGATCTAAAGGCAGCCGAACTTCAATATCAGTTCCTGCCTCCCTTTCACTATATAATGTAATACTCCCTTTGTGGAGCAGAACCAAGCTTTTCACCAAAGCAAGGCCAATTCCTGTTCCCAGATGAGCTTCCGTGTTTTGGGTATTCACTTTATAAAAACGTTCGAATACACTTTCAATGGATTTTTCAGAAATTCCGATACCCGTATCTCTTATTACTACCGAAAAATAGACATCACAAACAGTCTCAGAGTTAACTGTAAAACAACTCTTATAGTTGGATTTGAATTTTCTACCTTTACCATATGTTTCTATAGAAATCTTACCATTTCCACCGGTATATTTAAATGCATTATTGATCAGGTTCATTAAGATTTTCTCAAATACCGATTTATCAATATAAATCAAAGCAGGTAATTCCGGATCGAGTTGAACCTGATAATGAATATTTTGTTGCCGGGAATAGTCTTCGAAATCGGCAGTCAGTGTACTTACCAAGTGATTAACATCTAAAGGAATAACTTCCAACTTCATTTTACCGTTTTCAATGGTTCTGAACTGCATTAATTCATTGATCAGGTTTAAAAGCCTTTGAGCATTACTATTTAATATCCGGTAATAATTATCTTTTAATCCCTCTTGTTTTAGTTTATCCACTGCTGCCAATATTAACGAGAGAGGTGTACGGAAATCGTGAGATATATTGGTAAAGAAACGCAATTGAGACTGATGTATTTCTTCTTTCTTATCTTTTTCCAGGTTTTCAAGGTAAAGCTGCATTTTTAATTTTTTCTTATCACTATAATAACGGAATATCAAATAAATGATGCCTAGAATAATAAATCCATAAAGCATGTAAGCAGGCCAACTGAACCATGGTGCCGCTTTTCTCTTTATTTTTATGATAGTAGGTGTATCACTCCAGATGCCATCATTGTTTGCTGCAATAACTTCAAAATAATAAATACCAGCAGGCACTTTAGAATATCGGGCAATTCGATTGGATGCATCTACCTCTATCCACTGATCATCGTATCCTCTTAATCTGTATTTAAAGAGGTTCTTTTCAGGGATAAGATAATTATCTGACGAAAACTGGATTCCAAAATTGGTTTGATCATATTCCAGGATTATTTTTTCCATGGAACTTTCCGACGAATAATTAGGTTTAGTGGATTTATGGTCAATGAAAAAGTCGGAGATAATCACGCGAGGCTTATAACTATTAAGGAATATTTCTTTGGGATTAACGACCGTAAAACCACTTGTTCCTCCGAAATACAATTTACCGTCTTTGCCCTTCATACATGCCAACGGATAATAAACCTGACCTTGTGTGCCATCATTCTTATCAAATTTCATGTATTTATTTTGTGCTATGTGATAATAATACAAACCATTATCCGTTCCCATCCATATATAACTGTTATCGTAACAAATACTATAAATGGAATGCGTATTGTATTGCAATATATCTTTCAGGAATGTAAATTCGGAAGTATTCGTATTATATTTAATAAGTCCGTTACCAATCGTACCAATCCAGATATTACCGGCATCATCCAGACAAAAAGTGTTTAGATGCATAAATATAACATCACTCTTATTTATAGCAGTGGCAACGCCTGTCTTAATATCCATTCGGTAGAGTTTTTCATTACTTATAGCCCATAGAGTATTTTCTCCCTGCCTTAATAAATCAAATATATAGGACTCTTTTGCCTCCGTATCTAAATCGAAATGGGTGAAGTTTTGATCTTTAAATGAGAAAAAGGAAATCCGGGTTCTTTTTTGCTGATATGCTATCCAAATTCCGGAGTTATTTTCCAGGATTATTTTACGTATATTATTCAATAACAGAGAATTGGGATCGTTAGACTTTTGCTTAAAATTTTTCACTGTTATATAATTACTGGTGTAGCTAACATAATCAAGTCCACCTGTATACATAGAAGTCCACAGATTCTGGGATTCATCTACAATCATAGACTTTACGTTATTGAAGGTTATACCATTGTTAATGGAAAGATATTTAAATTCTCCTGTTTTTTTATTTATATAGTTTAAGCCTGCCCCTTCTGTTCCTACGATTAAATAATTTTCATCTTCCGCAAATGCGCTTACTATTCTGTGATTTAATCCGCTTGTTTGGGGCAAATAAGATGTAAAAGCATTTTTCTCATCTAAATTCACATAACATACCGCACCTGAATATGTGCCTATCCAAATGTTTCTTTGATTATCTTCGTTGATGGTCCAGATCGAATTATTTGGTAAACTAAACGGATCCGAATCAGAATGAATAAAGTGTGTATATTCTCGGGTATTTGGGTTAAGTATATATAATCCATCAAGCGTCCCCAACCAGATATGGCCCTTTTTATCAATGAAAAAAGATCTTACAGAAGTAGGATATTCCTTGAAAAATTCAAAACGATCATCAATAGTAAAAGTAGATAAATCAATTTTATATAATCCGTATTTATTGACTAATACCCAAAGTTTTCCCTGATGGGCTTTTGCAGCTAGTATGAGACCATCTTTATGTGGCAGCGTATAGCATTGCACAAATTCATTTTTTGCATAATTAAAACGATAAATTCGTTCGTAATTGGTAAATACGTAAAAATCATCATTATAATTACAGCATATTGGCCCGGAGAATGGAATCGAATCTCCATCATACAAGGGAGTGTTTAAAGTATGTTCTTCAAGATCAAACATATTCCAGTTTCTATCATAACGTAACCAAATATTATTTCGATTATCTACATGGACGCTGGCTGTTTTATCAAATATAAGATTGAAACTATCCGATACATAATCATAGATAAAAGAACCATTGTTAGTAGTCACAAAAAAACGTCCTTTTTTGTCTACTGCTATGCTATGAAAAATCCATTCTTTTGTATGGTCTATTTTTGAAAAGTAAGAATGGAACCTTTTGTACTGATATCCGTCAAAGCGATATAAATCATTGTCCATTACTATCCAGATAAATCCTTGTTTATCCTGTTCTATTTGTTTTACACCGTCAAAATAAAAGCCTCCTTCGGGCGATAGGGTTCTGAACTTATAGTTTTCAACAGAATGGATGATTGAAGTCGAAAAGGCACAGATCAAAAACAAGAATAGACGTAATAGATATTTGCTTTTATTTTTCATAACGGACTATCTATGAAAGCTTAATGGACTCTGACACTTAGTGTCTTATATTTATTTAAAGATACAAAAATTACAGTAATCTACAACCTTTTAAAAAACAAGCAGGATAATATGAGATATCCTGCTTGTTTGAAAAATCTAATAATTAAACCATTTCATATTATCGGTTGTAAATATAAACTTCTAAATCGCCAACAGAAACATTTCCCGCGTCAGAATAATTCCAATCGGTTGCACCACTCTTTAAGTATCCTTTTATGAAATTAATTCTTAAATATTTCAATTCCATTGGATTTTCTACAGGAAATAGTTGATATTTATCAACTTGTAATGCCTCAGTTACAAATTCACCTAACTCTGTCCATGGATCTGCTTCTGATTTTTTCCCTTGTAATGTAAAAGTATGACATTGTAAATGAGAATAATTCAGACTACGATGTCTATATCCTAATTGTCCGAATTTGATAACCTCACTAAAATCAATATCCAACCAACATTCTGGTTCATAAATCGGGCGTTTAAGGATTTTAGGTGCCCAGAAAGTAGAGTTTTTATCATCAAGAAGATTCTTTAAGTCACCTTCATTGGCTTCAAGATTCGATGTAAGTAACCATTTGTCTGAAACAGGATGTGTCAAATACAAAGGAGGCTCAGCAGCAATTGTCACAACGGATTGAGTACTTTGCTTAGCTCTGTCATTAGCTGTGATAGTAATTGTTGTGGATTGACCGGCTTCACCTACAGCAGTAATAATACCATTTTGATCTACTGTTACGATAGATTCATCTTCCGACGAATAAGTAACTGTCTTATCTGTAGCATCTGAGGGATTAACTGTTACATACTGAGCCAGATTAAAGGTTTTCCCTACTTCTATTTCCGGAAACTGTCCGGAAGACTGAAGGGTTATACTTGTAACCAATTTAAGATAACTATAAACTCTCACAGGGTATACAACGAATATACCAGGATCACGATCTAATGTTACCATAATTGTATCAATTCCTAAAGGAGAAGGAATTTCACCTTCCGGAGGAGTTTTTACTAAAGGTGTAACGAGTCCGTCGGGAGTTATCTCAATCGCACCTGTCTGTGTTAGAAGACTAAATGTTACTTTAGATGCTTTATCCCGAGGCATAACGAATGTTTCAAGTTGAAGCGTTTGATTATCTTCTATTTTAATATATCTTTTATCACTATCGGAAGCTACTCCCACAACTGAAATATTACCACTCCTCACATCATCATAATCATCACAACCGGAAAATATAAATCCTAATGAGAAGATACTTAATAATAAATATATAGTCTTTTTCATTGTTCTCTGTTTTAATTTGATCTAACAATATCTTTCCAACCCGGATTTTGGATCAAACCGGGATTCAGCTGTAATTCTTTTAATGGTATCGGGAAATAATATCTACGGTCATCCCACGGCAAAACTCCATCTATTACCCGAGGTGCCTGAGCCCATGGTATAATAAATCCTTCGGAATCGACAAATGTATTAATATTTTTCTGGTATTTCGGAGCCGCTGTTTCTTTGTACCCAGTAGCAGGATTTACCTGATCTACCCGACCATCGTAAAGAGCTTCCTTTTCAGGAGTCATTTTCATTCCTCTCAATTGCACCGTAAACAACTTTCCAGCTTTCCAACGAATTAAGTCTTCATATCTTAGCCCTTCCATCATTAGTTCAACACGACGCTCACGTCTAATTTCACGAAGAATCGGCGAAACGGAATAATCTAACTTTTCTGCATAAATAACATCTAGCCGTGGATCAGCAGGAATATTACTCAAACTGAGTTTTGCATTCGGATATTTAACAAAATCAAATCCAGCCCTTTCACGCAAGGCATTTACAGTTTTATTCAAATCATCATCAGTTATAGTCCCCAATTCTGCTTTCGCTTCGGCATATATTAATAATAACTCACCATACCGAAATATATGTGCTGTTTGTTTTCCTAATGTTCTATCTTCCCAATTAGCATAATCGGGCATCCAATGTTTAATAAAACGATAACCTGTAACCGTTGAGTTATACATTTTGGTAGGACTACCTCCTCCTGTCGCCTGAGTTATGGCGGGATATATAATGCCCACTTCTTCTATACCATATTTACCTCCAGCATTAAAATCAAATACACTGGCGTATTCTCCTGGCTTGCAAATAGTTTGTGTAAGACGAGGATCGCGGTTATCCAATTCTTCCCACATGCCATCATAACCTTTAAATAAAGGGTTTAGTTCATAACTACCGGGACTACCACTAATATAAATGGGCCTGCCATCTTCACACAAGTATTCTTCCAATGCACCTTTGGGAGCGCCGGCAGGATAACGGGTATGATTATTAAATCCCCAATAACGAGGGGTTGCTGTACCTACAGTCGCTCCATCATATACGCGTGCCAGTATCGTCTCTTTATTCCCATGTTTTGTTGGATGATCTTTCTGAACAAATAACTGCCAATAAGAATCACTTACATTCGGATCTTTAAATAATTGATAACGACCTTTATCCATAATAAGTTTTGCAGCTGCAGCACTTTGCTCCAAAAATCCAGAAGCGGTAGACTGCAGATTTAATTCCGTATGATATTTGCGGAATGTACCTTCGAACAAGCAGAATTTTGCTTTCAGAAATAAAGCCTGATCCTGATTTATACGCCCTCCAGGTTCACTATTATCTAAAGTATGTTCTACAGCAAAATCAATACATTTCATGATATTGTCTACCAATTCAACACGGGGTGTTCTTATTGAATATAATTCAGGATCCTCTAAAGATAACTCTTTCTCCAGCCAGGGTACTTCCCCTAATGCAAGAAGTTTTGTATAATAATCCATCGCTTTAAAGAAATAAGCTTCGGCAGCCCATTTATTCAAATTATCAGGATTTGTTGTAGCAACTTCCTGATAGTGATTAAGGAAATAATTAACTTTTCTTAATCTTTTCCACTCCCAGGGAGCATTATAATATTCAGGAGCTTCATTGGGGGTTTCATACGTGCCTTGAAGTTTCCCATCAGGGGCTGTGCCAGCATAAACAGCATTATCACTGAATATATCTGAATAAATTATCGGACTTCCACCGCCTGTCAAATTTAAATAAGTTTTTATTGCGTCGGTCAAATTGGTTTCACCTCTACCGTGTCCTATGATATAATATTGATATAATCCATCCAGATATAACGGTAAATCTGATTCTTTCGTAAAGAATGTTCCGTCAGCCATTGAATCTATCGGATCTTGTTGCATAAAATCGTCATTACAAGCAGTAAAAAATAGCATTACCGCTAACGCTGCCGAAAAAAATGATATATTGTTTTTTCATTTCTGTATAATTTTTTAAAATCCAACTTGAATACCTAAAGCTATCGTACGTTTTGAAGGATATGAGTCTCTGATGTATTCAAGGTCTAAATATTTGGGTATATCTGTAATTGCAAATAGGTTATAACCTGATACATGTACTCTCACTTTACTTAATTTTATTCTTTGTACAATAGATTGTGGTAAAGTGTATCCCAAGATAGCCTGACGTAAAGATAAATAGGATGCATCCAGCAAGTACCCACTCTGGGTTCGATTAGCAATTTCGCTTCCATACATCGGATATTTCGTATTGGTTCTTTCAGGCATCCATGAATTATTATAGTAATCCCATGAACCGGCACCTTTGCCCCAATAGGTAGCAGTATTTTCTATCCAGTAGTCTCTTTTTCCTACACCCTGGAATAATAAATCCAAATCGAATCCTTTATATTGAAGTCCCAGGTTTACAGAAAAACGATAACGAGGGGTATTATTTCCGATAATCCGACGGTCGCCAGGATTATCAACCGTACTTTCTCCACTTGTAATAATACCATCTCCATTTATGTCGTGATACCACAAATAGCCGGGATATACTACTTCATTATTGAATACAGGGCCATTATAGATTGGGTTGTTCTTTTCATCCAATATGAAACCACCGTTGGCATCTAATAAAAAGTCTTCTTTTTGAAGAATACCGCCGGTTTCATATCCCCATATTTCGCCCAAATACATTCCTGCGTAGGTATTTCCATCTCCTATCGTTTTTTTCTCATTGGAAGGGTCTTTTGTTACTTTTGCTTTATAATCAAATAACGATAATCCGATATTGTAACGAAGGCCACAAGAAAGCTTATCTCTCCATTTTACTTGTAACTCCCATCCACGGTTACGCAATACTCCCCCATTTTCCCAAGGCAAAGTGCCTCCTACTAATGCCGGATATTCTCTACCTCCTTTTAATAATATATCGGAAGTTTTTCTCTCGTATATATCTAAGGAAGCATCCAGCCGGTTCTGTAAAGCCGTAACATCAATACCGAAGTTTATACTCGTTGATTTTTCCCATGTCAATGAAGGACTAGGAATACTTGGAGGAGTTATACCCACTCCAAAGCGTTCTCCGTCAAAGTAAAAATTCGCACTTCCTCTTCCAAACGTAGACTGATATGGATAATTACCACTTGGTTGGCTTCCAAGTTCACCATAAGAACCTCTGATTTTCAGGTTATCAAGCCACCCTCTGGTTTTCTCCATAAATTTTTCTTCCGATATTCTCCATCCAAGCGAGAATGTTGGATATGTCTGGAAACGATTTGATTTAGGGAATTTAGAACTACCATCGTATCGTATATCAAATTCAAACAGATAACGGCTCTTATAATCATACATCAGTCGACCGAACACGGCGCGCGAAGTAACAATATAATTGCTTACCGAAGATGTGTTCTTTGTTGGGTCTTCTACCAATCCCGGATTCAGAATATAGGGATCCAGCATATTTACTAATGATAAGTAACTTTGTGAATAGCTGCTCCTTTCCTGATTAACACCTACTAAAGCCGACACATTATGATCGTTAGCAAAGGTTTTCATGTAATTAAGATATACATTTATCGCATATCTATCGGTAGTAGACTTTGTTATATTCCCTTTGTTTTGTTCTGCATTTCTTGGATCCAACGTTTCCCAAGAGGCATTTACTTTCTCTTGTCTGGGAGTTGTTACTTCTTTTTTGTAAGTAATAGGGGTCAAAGAGAAATCTGCTTTTAGTATCAACTCCTTTGGTATAATTGCAAATTCGGGAGATATGGAAAAGATAGATGTTCTTCTGGAAGTTTTGGTTCTACCGCCCGCATACAAAAAACTAGCCTGATTTTCGGTTGGTGTATTAGGAATAGGATCATCCGGAGCCGTTAATATAGGCATATAAATATTCAGTTCCGGGTAATATTTTCCCACCGAACCCCACAAGTCCCCATCTACTCTTTTAGTTGGAGCTTTATAGTTAAATATATTATGTGAAACTTTAGCCGAAACTTTAAAACGAGATGTAATTTGAGCTGTAAGATTCATCATCATATTATATCTGTTTAAATCATCCGGATTTATCTTATACATCCCTTCCTGATTTTGTGCTCCTAACGAGATATTATAAGCCATCCTATCACCTCCTCCTCTGACACTAAAATTATGCTTTTGCGTGGGAGTCCAATCTCTGACTAGTTCTTTATAAGGATTGGTATTACCGACCCATTCTATAGTTCCTCCTATTACTTCTCCTTTCATGTACCACGGCTTATTATTAACCGGATCATTTATATAGGCAAGCATGTGCTCAAGCCTGATCTCATCTTGTTCCGAATATTGGGTTCCTACAGTCCAAAGATTTTTATCTAACCCCGCTTTATAAATAGTATAAGAATTCAAGAGATCAGGCGTACTCACAGGTTTATCCCATGAGATATCATACGAATAATTTATTTGGGCCTTTTGATTAAAAGATCCTGATTTTGTTTGTACCAAAACAACACCAAAAGTAGCCCTGGTACCATAGATCGCAGCAGCAGAAGCATCTTTAAGAACAGAAATATTGTCTATATCTGCAGGATTAATTTGGTTCAAGTCCTCATTACTAATTTCAATTCCATCTAAAAGGATAAGTGGCGCACCCGAAACGATATCTAGTTTATTTGCATCTGTAGCCGCTCCTGTTCTATCTCTTCGCGAGCGGATTGTTGTAGCACCACGCACATTCAAATTCGGAACTTTATTAGGGTCTCCTCCGTCAATACTAATATTTAAACCTGGAGCCGCTCCAATAAGGGCTTGACCGATATTGGCTACCGGCCTGTTTTCGAATGCCTCTGCTCCAATTAAAGCAACAGCTGCAGTCAAATTTCCTTTTTTCTGAGATTGGAAACCAATGACTACAACTTCATCCAGAAGCTGGGTATCTTCCGCCAATGTTACCTTCAAATGAGTCTGATTACTTACTGTAACCTCTTGTGTTTTAAAACCAATTAATGAAATTACCAATACTGATTTACTACTAGGAACAGTTACTCTAAACTCTCCATCCAGATTCGTTATGGTACCTTGTGAGGTTCCTTTTACCTGAACGGTTGCCCCTATTATTGGTTCTCCAAGCAGGTCTACCACTGTTCCGGTAACAGTAATCGTTTGAGCAGTCAGTCTGGTTCCAAACGAAATCAGCACAAAAAACAGCAAGATCAAAGATCGCTGTAGAAATACGTTTTGTTTTTGAAACTCTTTCTTTGACAATTGTTTCATACTACATAGATTTAATTATAGATTAACTTTACAATATTCCATTATAACTCTTAGGGGGAATCATAAGGTTTTTTGCATTTCATAACATCATACACAAAGGTACAGGCAGGCTATTCAACGGTTTTACTGTTTTCAACTTTTTATTTACTCTAACTTACTTTAAGGATTGAAAGGCTTTTTACTATTCTGATTATATAAAATATAACTCATTAAATTGCATTCAAATATACAATATCTAATGAATGTTACCCTATCTGCTTTTCTAAATCCAATATTGTCTTTTTGTCAATTTGATAATTGAATGTGCTCAGATTTTCGTCTACGCGCACAAATTAGGAAGAGTGATAAAAAACGCTAGAAAATAGCATTAGAGAAATACAGGAAGAAAGTAATTGCACGGATATAAAAACACACGTCAACAACTGGCAGGCTTAAGTTGATAAATGAAAAATCTATTTGATCAGACAAATAAAGAAATTCTGTCTAAATCACAAATTTATCTGTCTCATCTTTCAGAAGCAACCAGATCAATCAAGGACAAATGAAGATGAAGCTCCAGCAACTTGAGCCGCGGGCTTT
The DNA here is from genome assembly GCA_021201335.1 of Bacteroides sp. Taxonomy (GTDB): domain Bacteria; phylum Bacteroidota; class Bacteroidia; order Bacteroidales; family Bacteroidaceae; genus Bacteroides. The sequence continues at coordinate 119,073 of JAJQFD010000010.1, forward strand.
CGACAACGCGCGGCTCAAATTTCGGAACTTGAGCCGCGGCTTGTCGCAACTTGAGCCGCGCGTTTCCAAAACTTGAGCCGCGCGTTGTCTGAAACGAAAGCTTTAATGATCAAAAAAGGTAGCTTTGAAAGGCATTTATGGCCATTTTAAACACTTTTTTGCATCTCATTGAGTCCTTTTTCCCCAATAAGCCGTTACCAAAAATAGCTATATCTAATCAAAAAGATAGAGAACACGAAAAATATCAAACAATTTGAAAAATCATCCGTTAAGTCATTTTCTAAAGAAAGAATGAAAAATATTTCAGGATTCGGAGATTGCTTCTTCTTTTTTATCTTTAATCATCAATATACTTAACTCGTATAAAAGATAAAGGGGAAGAGCAACGGCAGTAAGTGTAAACGGATCGCCTGTAGGAGTAATAATAGCAGCCACTATCACAATAACTACCACCGCATGTCGGCGATATTTACGAAGGAATGATTTATTAATAATGCCCAGTAAAGAGAGAAGCCAGGTAACCAAAGGAAGTTCGAAGGCCAGACCCAACCAAAGAATAAGCATCATAAAATTATCGATGTAAGAATTCAATGAAATTTGATTTGTAATGGCAGCACTTAATTGATAGGTAGAAAGAAAACGCAAAGTTAATGGATAGACCATGAAATATCCGACTGCTACTCCCAGAAAGAACATAACAGAGCCTAAGCCTAAAGCTTTTTGTACTCCTTTACGTTCGTTAGGATATAGGGCTGGGGCAATAAATTTCCAAATCTCGTAAAATAAAAGGGGTAATGCCGTAACAACAGCTAACCATAAGGCTGTAGAAATATGGATGAAAAAAGGTGCAGCCAGGTTAATGTTAATCAATTCTACATGAAAATCCTCTTTGGTGAAGAAATCATCTGTCAGATGAAATACGCCTCCCATCCATCGCAAGAAATCGTAGAAAATGAAATCGTTATGACAAGGTGCTAAAATTACCTTATCAAAAAGATAAGGCATACAGATAAAATAGACAATAGTCAAAACCAACCATACTCCCAACACGCGAAAAAGCATGAAGCGTAATTCGTCCAGATGATCCCAAAAAGTTAATTCATCAGGAGATTTACTTTTTGCCATTCTTTATTGCTTGGTTGTGGTGTCGTTCAGATCGTCTTTTGCTTTATTTATCTCATCTTTCGCTTCACTAACACCGTCTTTGAAGCTTTTCACTCCTTTACCCAATCCCTTCATTAATTCAGGGATCTTTTTACCACCAAAAAGAAGGATAATGATTAAAGCGATAATTAGAATTTCAGAGCCACTGGGAAGAGCCAGCAAAAACATAGAATTCATAGTCTAAACCCAATTAGTTAATATTGTTACACAAAGCTATTTAAAAATATCTTTCATACAAACTTTTGGTCTGTTAATCTTGAAAATAAACACGTTTCACCCGTTGCGCTACGTTGGTCAAGACTTCATAAGGAATCGTATTCATTATGTTAGCCAACTCTGCTATGGGTAATTCATCACCAAAAATAATGGCATAGTCTCGTTCCTTGCACTCGATATCAGTTACATCAACCATACAAACATCCATGCAGATATTTCCCACATAGTATGCTTTCTGTCCATTGATCAGGCAATAGCCCCGACCGTTTCCCAATAGCCGATTAAGGCCATCAGCATAGCCAATGCGTAAAGCGGCGATGCGGGAATCACGTGTTATTTTACCTTTCCGGCTATATCCCACTGTTTCTCCAGCGGGTACATCCCGAATCTGAAGGATGGTTGCCTTTAGTGTACTGACATTATGTATGGTTGAGTTATCTATCGGATTAATGCCATACAGACCAATACCCAATCGGACCATGTCATATTGGGCTTCAGGGAAACGCTCAGCGGCAGCAGAGTTACATATATGCCTGAGTACGTAATGTGAAAATGCTCCCTGAAATTCGGTAGAAACCTTTTCAAACAAATCTATTTGCTGACGAGTAAAACTGTCAAACTCTGGACTGTCGCTGCCTGCCAGATGTGAAAACACAGACCGGGGAATAACAGCCGTCTGGCATTTCAGTCGCTGGATTAATAAAGGAATATCGGAAGGATTAAAGCCTAATCGATGCATGCCCGTATCTATCTTAATATGTATAGGAAAATTGGTTACTCCTTCTTTTTCAGCAGTGCGAATTAAATTTTCGAGCAAATAAAAGTTGTAAACTTCAGGTTCGAGTGAATATTCAAACAGAGTTTTAAAAGCCGTCACTTCCGGATTCATAACCATTATGGCCGTAGTTATTCCTGCTTTGCGAAGATCGGAACCTTCGTCGGCTACAGCAACTGCCAGATAATCGACATGATGTTCCTGATAAGTCTTGGCTACTTCGAATGCCCCGGTTCCGTAGGCTGAGGCTTTCACCATGCAAATGGTTTTGGTTTCAGGTTGTAACTTCGACTGGTAATATTTCAGGTTGTTAATTAATGCCGAAAGGTTTACTTCTAGAATCGTTTCGTGCACTTTCAGTTCCAGAGCCTCGGAGATTCGTTCAAATTCAAAATTACGGGCTCCCTTAATGAGGATAATCTCATTTTGTAATTCTTTAAATAAGTCGGAATACAAGAATGCGTTTGTATTGGGAAAAAAGTGTTTCTCCACATCAAAGCGTCCAGCTGCAGTCGTTATTTCAGTGCCAATCCCAATAAGGCGATCAATACCACGGCTGTTGATCATCTGCGACACCTTACGATATAATATAGGACCGGATTGTCCGGTTTCTAGTATATCAGATAAAATCAGGGTTCTTTTTAAGCTCTTGTCCAGAGAACGGCGGTACAGGAAGTCAAGAGCAATATCAAGCGAACCCAAGTCAGAGTTATAACTGTCATTGATCAGGATGCAATTATTTTTACCCTCTTTTACTTCCAATCGCATTGCCACTGGTTCCAGTGTTGCCATACGAGCGGTAATTTCTTCTGCAGGAAGCATCAGGTATAAACAAACAGCCAGACAGTTAATAGAATTTTCAATGGAAGCGTCGTCTATAAAAGACAGTTTATATGCATTGTCCATACCCAGATAACGATAAGAGATCAAGGTATGGTCTTCCTTTTTGTCTACTTTGCTTATATATAAAGGTCTGTCTTCATCTTTTTTCGACCATGCTATTTCGCGAGCGGAAGATAATGTTTTCATGGCTGCATTACTGACCAGTTCATCGTCTCCGTTGTAAATTACAATATCACAGTCCTTAAATAAATAGAGTTTTTCAATACATTTTTCCTGCAATGATAAGAAATTCTCCTGATGGGCACTTCCAATACAAGTAAAAACACCTATATTAGGTTTTATGATGGTCTGCAAAGCTTTCATTTCACCCGGTTGAGAAATACCTGCTTCGAATATACCGAGTTCAGACTTTTCATTCATCTGCCATACTGAAAGGGGAACCCCTATCTGTGAATTATAACTACGGGGAGAACGCACGATAGCCCGACTAGGGCTTAACAATTGGTGAAGCCATTCTTTAACAATCGTCTTCCCGTTACTTCCGGTAATACCAACTACGGGAATCTGGTAATTAGAGCGATGCAATTCAGCCAGTTTCTGAAGTGCTTTTAAACTACTGGATACTACCAGGAAATTTGTATCGGGATAAGATGATAAATCCGAAAGAATAGTCTGTTGTGTTTGCAGATTCTCTTCAATCACAAAATTTCGAACTCCGCGTTTATATAATTCCGGAATATAGGCCGATCCGTCACTCCGTTTGGTATGAAGAGCGAAGAAAAGAGTCGATTCTGGAAAAGATAATGATCTGCTATCGGTTAAGAGCCAATTAATGGTCGTATTTTGAGTCCCAAGACGTTTTGCACTGATTTGTTTGCTTATTACTTCAATAGAGTATGACATAGATTTAATTCTTTTTCTACAACTAAGTTCGGGTATTTTTCCCGAAGTCGATTTATTTTTAACAATATTTGTTGTAAAAAACGCTTATATTCCTCTGAATCAGGATTAAAGGGTTTGTGTTTCAAGGCTTTACCAATCTGATTTATTTCTCTGATAATTGCTTGTGTTTCTACAGAAAAAAACACTTTTTCAAAACATTTCCAAAGATATTGTATCGCTATAAGAGAGGGATGCAGCATGTCTTCAGCATAAAATCGGTAATCCCGGAGCTCATCCAAAACAATTTCATAAGAGGGAAAATAAAAAACGGTTTCAGGATATAAAATCTGTAATTGTTCAATAGCCAGCAACAAAACAGCTTTGCTTAGCTGATTCTCATGCATTCCATCTTTCAGATGCCGAATGGGACTTACTGTCAGAATTAATTTCAACTGGGGATTGATGTAAAGAAGTTTATCCATTAACTCCTGATAATTATGAATGACTTCTTGTACGGTAAGTTTTCTGCGCTTAAAAAGCTTTGCAGGTTGTTTATGGCAATTTCCGACAATATCTCCTGTTTCAATCAACTCATATACCCAAGCCGTTCCCCACGTTAGCATCAAATAATTCAAATGCGGCAGACTATGATGAGTTGCTGAGAGGCGATTATTGATTTTTTCCAATGTCTCACTTACAGTCATAGCTGAAAAACATCCATGATGATGGTAACTATGGTATTGCTCCCCGTAAAAGAATAATTCATCTGCGGTATACGTGTTTCCTGCAACAATCTGATCTAAGGCTGATGAAACGGAACAGGGATTATATAAAATACCATAAGGATTTACATCACATCTGAATTTACTATCCAGTAACAAATTCCCCATGTTTTCTGCAAAACAGGAACCCATTAACAAGATATTATCTGAATGATTTATATAAGGAAGTTTTTCCGGTAAATCAACTTTTGTTCGAAATTCCATAATCTTGGGCTTTAACAAAGACAAAAATACACCTTTTTACTTTCTTACTCACAAAAGATGAAATTTAAAAAAGAAAGGTGTATCTTTGCGGCTCATTTTTAGTCCAATCCCTTTCATTTAAGTTATTACAGTGATTATTCATGAAAAAGTTGATTCCGTTCTTATTATTTTCAGTTCTACTTGTAATGGCGAGTTGTGACTGGTTTGAATATCATCCTTATGATGCACAAATATCCGGAGAAACTCACATCAACATAAAAAACATAGCCAAAATAGAGGAAGCCTGTTCTGGGAAAGAGACTATTCGGTTTATCTTTCTAAGTGACACCCAACGTGGTTACGATGAAACAGAAGATGCGATTAAACATATCAATCAGAAACATGATATAGACTTTGTAATTCATGGAGGAGATATCTCAGATTTCGGATTAACCAAAGAATTCTTGTGGCAACGGGATTTAATGAATAAACTCAAAGTTCCCTATGTTGTGCTATTGGGCAATCATGATTGCCTGGCTAACGGAAAAAAAGTATTCCGGGAAGTTTTCGGCGACTTTAATTTCAGTTTCATGGCTGGTAATACAAAATTTGTCTGCCTCAATACAAATGCCATAGAATTTAATCATTCCATACCTGTGCCCGACTTCGAATTTATTGAAAGAGAATTGGAAGACACAAATCCGGAAAACGAAAAGACTGTTGTCGTAATGCATGCTCCTCCATACAATGAACAGTTTAATAACAATGTTGCAAAAGTCTTTCAACGATATATTAATGAATTCCCGAAACTTCAGTTTTGTCTCTTTGGCCATGAACACCGGCTCCGAGAAGAAGATATTTTTGAAGATGGTGTTATGTACTACGGAACACCCAATATTCTAAAGCGAACGTTCCTGAAATTTACTCTAACTCCCGACGATTATACTTATGAAGTTATTGAGTTTTAGCATATTCCTTCTACTTCTATTATTCTCACTACATACGCAAGCACAAAATAGCGACAGGTTTGAAAAAGGAGTAGAAACGTATAAAAATAAATGGCAAAGCTTTATTCCAACCCATTTAAAACTGCAATATGCTGGTTCGATGGGGTTTCTATCGATAGGTACAGGATGGGATTACGGGAAGAAAAAACAGTGGGAAACGGATCTTATTGTTGGATATGTGCCCCCTGCTGCCAGCGATAAGGCCAAAGTCACTTTTACCGTAAAACAAAACTATATTCCCTGGAAAATACCTTTAAGAAATGATAAGTTCTTTTTTGAACCGCTGACAACCGGACTCTATGTGAATACCATCTCGGGTAGAGACTTTTGGTCGACCGAACCAGAACATTATCCCAATGGATATTATAATATGTCGACCAAAGTCAGATTTCACATCTTCCTCGGTGAACGTTTTACTTATCGGGTGCCTCCCGAAAGAAGATGGTATTTTAAAGAAATCACATTTTTTACGAGATAAGCACCTGCGATTTGTATGTTGTAAGTGCCGTACAAAACAGTTACTTAAAACCTAATGATTACCTAAAACTATCCTTAGGAGTTAAGTTTCAAATCTTCTAATAGATAAGTTAAAATTAGACCGAATTTGTACTAAACTGTATTTTTCAGCTAAAAATACTTACTCATTTTATAGCTTTATGCTAAATTTGCATGAAATTTACGCGGATGTCAATGGAGAAAGAAGCCATATACAATCTGCTTAGCCAAATCAATTACCCGGAGGATTTACGAAAACTCCCTGTTGAACGTCTCCCGGAAGTATGCGATGAACTAAGACAAGATATTATTAAAGAGTTAGCTTGTAACCCCGGTCACTTTGCCGCCAGTCTGGGTGTAGTGGAACTGACCGTAGCTTTACATTATGTATTTAATACTCCTTACGACCGCATAGTATGGGACGTAGGGCATCAGGCATATGGCCATAAGATATTAACCGGACGCCGGGAGGCTTTTTTTACCAACCGGAAATTCAAAGGCATCCGTCCCTTTCCTTCGCCCGAAGAGAGTGAATATGATACATTTACTTGTGGGCATGCATCTAACTCTATATCCATCGCTTTAGGAATGGCAGTAGCCGCCGAACAGAAAAGTGAACATGACAGGCATGTTGTTGCCATCATTGGAGATGGTTCCATGAGTGGCGGACTCGCTTTCGAAGGTCTTAACAATGTTTCATCCACCCCCAATAATCTACTGATCATTTTGAACGACAATGATATGTCTATTGATCGCAGCGTAGGGGGAATGAAGCAATACCTGTTTAATCTGACCACTTCAAACCGATACAACCAGTTTCGGTTCAAGATGTCACGTTTACTTTTTAAAATAGGTATCCTGAACGAAGAACGCCGTAAAATACTGATCCGTTTAAGTAATAGCCTGAAATCTTTCGTTGCACAACAGCAAAATATATTCGAAGGAATGAATATTCGCTACTTCGGTCCGGTAGATGGGCATGATATAAAAAATATTACGCGGATGCTGAATGAAATCAAAAAGATGAAAGGACCCAAGATCCTGCATCTGCATACCATCAAAGGCAAAGGATTTGAACCAGCTGAAAAGGAAGCTACCATCTGGCATGCACCCGGTAAGTTTGACCCAGAAACGGGCGAACGCTTTGTAGCCGATATGGAAGGAATCCCTCATCTATTTCAGGAAGTCTTTGGTGAAACCTTATTAGAACTGGCTGAACAAAACCCACGAATTATGGGAGTAACTCCTGCCATGCCTAGTGGCAGTTCTATGAATATAATGATGGATAAAATGCCCGACCGCGCTTTCGACGTGGGGATTGCCGAAGGACATGCGGTGACCTTTTCCGGTGGAATGGCCAAAGATGGGTTATTACCATTCTGTGCTATTTATTCTTCCTTTATGCAACGAGCGTATGATAATATCATTCACGATATAGCTATACAAAATCTAAATGTGGCTCTTTGCCTGGATAGGGCCGGACTTGTAGGTGAAGATGGTCCTACCCATCATGGGGTATTCGACTTGGCCTATTTAAGACCCATTCCCAACCTGACTATTTCTTCTCCGATGGATGAACATGAGCTCCGAAATCTCATGTATACTGCGCAATTGCCTGACATGGGTGCTTTCGTTATTCGTTATCCAAGAGGAAGGGGTTCAATCGTAGATTGGAAATGTCCCTTCCAAGAAATTAAAGTGGGTAAAGGCAGAAAACTTAAGGACGGAAAAGATATGGCCGTACTAACGATCGGCCCCATTGGAATTCTGGCCCGGAAAGCCATCAAGAAAGCAGAAGAAGGCGGACTCTCTATCGCTCATTACGATTTAAGATTTTTAAAACCCCTGGACGAAAAATTATTGCATGAAGTAGGACAAAACTTCAAGAAAATTGTTACTATTGAAGATGGTGTCCTTAAAGGTGGTATGGGAAGTGCCATACTGGAATTTATGGCCGACCATAATTATCATCCTGAAATCAAACGCATTGGAGTACCTGATAAGTTTATCGAACATGGTTCTATTAAAGAACTCTATCACTTATGCGGTATGGATCAGGAAGGGATGGTTAATCAGTTTTTGAGTTTTTAAGTTCATGTGTTCCTTAAAGGCTCAAAAACGTACAAACTAAAAAACTTAAATGAAAATTATTATTGCCGGAGCCGGTGAGGTAGGCACACATTTAGCAAAACTATTGTCACGCGAAAAGCAAGACATCATCCTGTTAGATGAGAATGAGGAGAAATTAAATTCCCTCAGCGCTAATTTCGATTTAATGGCGGTAAATGGTTCTCCCACTTCCATCAGCAAATTGAAAGAAGTAAATGTGGATGACGCCGATTTATTTGTTGCTGTTACACCGGACGAAAGCCGCAACATTACAGCCTGTACCCTTGCCACCAATCTGGGAGCACGGAAGACCCTTGCCCGTATTGATAATTATGAATATCTCTTACCCAAAAACAAAGAATTCTTTAAGGAGTTAGGAGTCAATTCACTCATTTATCCGGAAATGCTTGCTGCTAAAGAAATTGTTTCCTCTATGCGGATGAGTTGGGTACGCCAGTTATGGGAGTTTTGCGGAGGATCACTTGTATTGATTGGTGCTAAAATGCGCGAGAAAGCAGAAATCCTCAATACTCCATTGTCTCAGTTAGGAGGAGCAGATACACCTTATCATGTCGTAACAATCAGCCGGAAGGGAGAAACACTTATCCCACGAGGGGATGACATGATTCAATTAAATGATATTGTTTATTTTACCACTACCCGAAAATATATTCCCTATATACGTAAAATAGCCGGCAAAGATAATGAGCCCGATGTACAGAGTGTAATGATCATGGGAGGCAGCCGAATTGCCATGCGGACAGCTCAATACGTTCCTGATTATATGAAAGTGAAAATCATAGAACAGGACCTCAACCGTTGCAATCGCCTCATTGAACTTTTAGATGATCGAACCATGGTTATCAATGGTGACGGACGGGATATGGACTTGCTGGTTCAAGAAGGGATTAAAAATACGGAAGCATTCGTAGCGCTTACAGGAAACTCTGAAACAAATATTCTTGCCTGTCTGGCTGCCAAACGAATGGGAGTAAGTAAAACGGTGGCTGAAGTTGAAAACATTGATTATATCAGTATGGCCGAAAGCCTGGATATTGGAACGGTAATTAACAAGAAATTAATTGCTGCCAGTCATATTTTCCAATTGATGCTTAACGCTGATGTATCCAATGTAAAATGCCTGACATTCGCAGATGCTGATGTAGCAGAATTTACCGTGAAAGAAAATTCCCGTATAACCAAACACCTGATAAAAGATCTCGGATTACCCAAAGGGATAAACATCGGGGGAATGATTAGAAACGGCGAAGGGATACTGGTTACCGGTGATACCCAAATAAAAGCCGGAGACCATGTGGTAATTTTCTGTCTGGAGGGATTGATTAAAAAAGCCGAAAAATTCTTTAATTAACCGATATGATCAACCCTAAAATGATATGCCGGATCATGGGATTCCTCATCATGGTAGAAAGCGTAATGTTACTTTGCTGTGCCTGTGTGTCCCTAATCTATGGTGGCGATGATCTTTATAGTTTTCTTATCACTTTACTTATTACACTTGTCGCAGGTGGTATATTGATCTTCCTGGGGAGAAAAGCAGGAAAAGAATTTACCCGACGAGACAGCATTATCATTGTTAGTATCTCCTGGGTGATTGTGTCAGCTTTTGGTATGCTGCCTTTTTATATCAGTGGGTATATTCCCAACATTACCAATGCTTTTTTCGAAACCATTTCTGGATTTACAAGCACAGGATCCAGTATATTGGATGACATTGAGGCTCTGCCTCACGGATTACAATTCTGGCGTTGTATGACACAATGGATTGGAGGATTGGGAATTGTTTTTTTCACACTGGCCGTGCTCCCGATTTTTGGTATAGGAGGATTACAACTTTTTGCCGCTGAGGCCAGTGGACTTTCCAGCGATAAAGTTCATCCCCGAATCGGAGTAACCGCTAAATGGATATGGAGCATATATTCTGGACTTACTGCGCTTATTGCCGGTTTATTATGGCTCGGTGATATGGATTTGTTTGACAGTATTTGTCATGCTTTCTCTACAGCTGGTACAGGTGGCTACTCTACAAAACAAGCCAGCATTGCCTATTATAATTCTCCTTATATAGAATATGTTATTTCCATTTTCATGACTATCTCGGGCATCAACTTCATGCTGCTTTTATTATTTGTAAATGGAAAATTCAAGAAGTTTTTCCAGGACACGGAATTAAAATGGTATCTTATCTCAGTAACCGTTTTCACCGTTTTTATAAGTTTGGGACTTTATAAAACCACTCCCATGGGATTGGAAGAATCATTTCGAAAAGCACTCTTCCAGGTTACCTCGCTCCATACCTCTACCGGATTTGCCAGTGCTGACTATATGACCTGGCAACCCATCTTCTGGGAAGCCTTAACTGTATTAATGCTTATTGGTGCCTGTGCAGGAAGTACTTCTGGTGGAATTAAATGTATTCGTATGGTCATACTTTCCAAGATTTCAAAAAATGAATTCAAACGAATTATCCATCCGAATGCTGTTCTCCCTGTCCGGGTTAACAAAAAAGTAATCCAACCTTCTACCCTTACCAGCGTGCAAGCATTTATATTTATTTACCTGATTATTATTATCTTCAGTTGTCTGTGTATGACTGCTTTTGGAGTAGGATTTGAAGAGTCTATTGGTACAGTGGTTTCCAGCATCGGAAACATGGGACCCGGATTAGGGATGACAGGCCCCGCCTATTCTTGGAACGCATTGCCGGATGCAGCCAAATGGCTTGCTTCTTTCCTGATGCTGGTAGGACGTTTGGAGTTATTTACCGTATTAATACTCTTCTCTCTCGGATTCTGGAAAAGAAACTAATGTTTCCCCTTCACATACATCTCCAACCACTCATCTTCTTCCCACAACATATGCAGGATGTTTTCTTTGGCGGAATATCCATGACTCTCTAATGGCAGCACCACATACCGAACCGTGGCTCCATGTCCTTTCAGGGCGTTGTAATACCTTTCGGATTGCATCGGGAATGTTCCTGTATTGTTATCCATTTCTCCATGTATCAGCAACAAAGCCCCGTTCAATTTATCCGCGTGCATAAAGGGAGACATGGTGTTATAGACATCGGGAGCTTCCCAATACGTTCGTCTCTCAGCCTGGAAACCAAAGGGAGTGAGTGTGCGATTATAAGCGCCGCTTCGGGCAATGCCTGCTTTAAAAAGATGAGTATGCGTCAGCAAATTGGCCGTCATAAAAGCGCCGTAAGAATGTCCGCCGATGGCGATTCTTTCCGGATCGCCGATGCCCCTTTCGGTAATGGCTTTCACAGCAGCTTCGGCATTCATCACCAGTTGTTTCACGAAAGCATCGTTGCGTTCCTCTGCTTTCTCCCCCACGATGGGCATCTCCACCCGGTCGAGGATGCAATAACCCCGCGTTACCCAGAATACAGGAGAACCATAATTGATATACGTAAACCGATACCGCGAACCCCGTACCTGTCCCGCATCCGCAGAAGATTTGTATTCACGGGGATAAGCCCACATCAACACCGGCAAACGACCATCCTTTTGCTGATCATAGCCCTCCGGAAGATACATGGTGGCCGTTAGCTTTATTCCGTCTTCCCGGGTATAGTGGATCAGTTTCTTGGTTACTCCTCTCAGGCTGGGGTATGGATCGGCGAAATCAGTCAACTGGTTGGCTTTTTTCCGCTTCAAATCCCGCAGCAAATAATTAACAGGTTCCGTGACAGACTCCCGGGAAGTGACAACCTGGAGTTTAGCAGGATCAGTCACCCTCACAACCCGCTCATAATAAGGAGCCTGGCACCTCCAGAGAATATTGTTTTGTTTTTTGCCGATATGATAAGCGCTGAGATAAGGCATGTCTCCCTCCGGGGAAGCTCCATCCGAAATCAGGATCAATTCCTGATTTTGATTCCGGGTGTACAATACTTGCCGGTTGAATTCATTGCGTACCATCAGAGGCTCTCCGGGGTTATTATACTGATCGTCGGAAGATAAATCGAAGAGCAAGACAGGAGCTTCGGCAGAGGCGGGTTTAAAGGTGTATGTTTTTCTGCAGCGGGTGGCGGAAGAAGATTCAACCAACAAGGCGAAATCGTCCGAATGCCAGAAAATGCGGAAAAAGCGAAGCGCGGTGCGGGCGACTTCTTCTTTCTGTTGATCAAAAGGACTGGATAGCTGATAAACAATGTCTTTGTATTCAACCTGGTTTTTCCGGGGGTTCCCTTCGTCCTGTGCTTCTACCCAATAAACAGTGGCAGGTTTATCCGGACGCCAGCTAAACCGACGGGGATAAGGAGAAGCGGTATCATACCCCATGATGGGTAAGATCGTGGGGGTTTCCGTCAGTTCCTTACATTCATTTCCCTGTGTATCCGTAAGGAAGTACCGCGCCGGAAAATTAGACAAAGGAACCATATACGAATAAGGCCGTTGAATGGTTTTCATTAACAGATAATTCCGGTCGGGCGATACGCTCAGGTGTGAGTAAATGGCGGAGGTACCTATTTCGGTTTCCTTCCCGTCAGCAGTTATTTTCAGGGGTTGAGCTGTAAAGTAATAATCCAGGAGTGCTTCGTCATGTTTATCTTTCAGTAAATCCTGATAAGTGCGCGAGGGTGTTTTCTTCCCTTTATTTTCCTGAACAAGCGGACCGACAGGTACGGGTGACTTTACAGGAGGATGATTCCTGTCATTGGGAACGACCAATGTTATAAAATCATCATTCGCCAGCCATTCAACCTTAAATCCTTGTGTGGCATTTATTTTCCGGTTGCTCATCCGCACGGCGCGAGGCTCGTCCACAGACGCTGTATATAGATAGATGCCTCCTTTTTCACGGACAAACAACAATACCTGGTCTTTTTGTGGATACCAGGCATACGAGGCAATGGTAGCGGATGCAGGTAAGCCAGTGACCGGAATACTCTTCAACGTCTGAATATTCTTAAACAAAGCCGAGACATAATCCCGCGACCGGCTGGGGGGAATAATAATGCGGGTCGATCCGGACGCCTGCCAGTTTTAACTCCGGCTGAGAGAGTACTTCAATGGAATAATAAGAAGAGCGCTCCAACTGCAACATCCATTCGTTGGACTGACTGAAAGATACGGATGGTGACGGTGACGCCATAGCCAGTTCTTCAATTTCGCGGGGAGGTAACTGGAAACTCATATCTTGCGGAAATAAGTGAGAGGTGAATAAACAAAAAAGACTGAAAAAGAGAAGCTGTTTTTTCATAATATGTATCATTAAGAAGTGGAAGTCATCTTGACTTTTAGTAATTAAAAAATAGTATTTAGTAAAGATACAATTGAAAATGATATAATTCCTCATTTATCCGCTTCAAAAAGTGACTTTAAGACAAAAATGATCTTTGAAAGGAAGAAGTATGCTTTCTCAATGATGTGTATTATAGGTTTGATAGATAGAGAAAATATTTATAGCTTTGCGGGCATACAAACAACACTGATACAAGCATTACCGGATAAATTTATGGATGCCTCAATTATAAAACTTAAACCGGAGAACACGAATTATGAAAGATTATAACCAAGAGTACTTTTTTTTAAGATCGAGGGGTGCAAATATTCCTGTATTGGAATATGGTGGTAGTCATCCCATTGCAAATAGTCATTTATTACTCTCAAAAGATGCTATTGATAATAAACTGATCATTCCTTTGATCTATTCAAAACCTTTCGTGAAAAATGCGCAATTGGCAGATGTGAATTTTATAGGTTTTCATGAAGTTATCTCTGAGCGGTTTAAAGAACATTTAGACAAAATAAAATTAGAGAATATACAATTTGTACCCGTAACTATTCAGGATTATGATAATGAAATTCACAAACGATATTACCTTCTTCATGTCCACCATGTAATCAGGTGTGCTGATCTCGGAAAGTCAAAATGGAGATCATCTTCCCTTTATCCTGACGAAGTAGTAAGTTTTAAAAAACTTGTATTGGATAATGAAGTATTAGATAAAATACCAGAAGAGAACCGCTTAATCATTGCTCTGGAAGAACAAAACTTATATCATATTTATCATCGGACGATAGTGGATCATATTTTACAAAGCCATCCCACAGGAGTAGCATTTTATCCATTAGCTGGTTGTATTAATCGTGAATCTTTCGAAGATGAGTTTTTGGATTATATTATAACGGATTAACCATTCAAAGTTACCATTTATTCCGGGATGCCTGGGATGGCATGTAATACACGAAATCATTGAATAGCAAACGACAAAATAAAACATGGACAATAAGATTATGCAGGATTACAATGAAGAATATTTTTATCTAAAGCCGACAGAGTTGGAAATTTATCCGATGGTGCAATATGCTCAAGGAGGTGGAGATTCTATGGAAGTATTTGACGATACCCCTTTAAATATTGCGAAAACCAGAACGATATGTTTTGCTCAACCCATCCCTAAAGATCCACAACTAGCCGATCATCATTTCTTAACAGCGAATGCACCTGTAATTTCCGAGCGCTTGAAGGGTGTATTTGATCATTTAAATCTGAATGGAATTCAGTTTCTTCCGGCAGTTATTCAGGATAAAGAAGGGGAAACACATAATGGTTATTACATTATTCATGTAATAAATCAGATAAAATGTATGGATAAAGATAGATCAGAATGGACTCCTAGCAGAAGAAAGCCAGGAAAAGCGTCTGAAGTAAAAAAGCTTATTTTGGACAATAATGTATTAGACAAGGTACCTTTGGAGGAACGTTTAGTGTTTGCTTTATGGGAAAATTCCTTGAATGTTCTTTTCCATCAATCTGTTGTCGAAAAAATACTTGAGATAGGACCAACCGGATTAACCATTTATCGTTTATCGAAATGGGATTCAAAGTTACCATTTATCGAATCGTATAGTTCTGGGAAAGAGGATAAGAAAGAGGAAATAGGATAGAAAAGAAAAAGTGGGTTATCCAAAAGGTTCTTCCCTACCCTCCAAAAGAAGCAGTCTTCATAAGGTTCATATATTCTTGTCATTCAGAGCGTAGCGAAGAATCTGTAACATAGCCGTAGAATGGTTTTGGAACAGATCCCTCCTTTCATTCGGGATGACGGAAAGTTTATGGATACAGACACTTTTTCGTAGGAAAGGCTGGAAGCCTGTCCGGTTTAGCCTAAGGTGAAATGAACAACGTGAATGAAACCCTGGGTAAATAAGGTTATCAGGGAAAAGTACCGTAGGTACGAACGATCATTAAACCACACCGGCCGTTCCTACGGAACTTATGTTAGCTACCTCACCACTACCCGGCACTGCGCTTCGCTGGTACCGGGCTAAACCGGGACAGGCTTCCAGCCTTAAGAAGCTAAGAGGTGCCTACAGAAGCTAAGGGTTGCCTACAAAAGCTAAGGATTGCCTACAGAAGAGTGCGTGTGTTAAAAACCGTCAAATTCACCTATTTTTTGCCAAGCAGAGATAGCAATTACAAAAAATTAAGTCCTACCTTTGCGCCCGATTCCAAAAAAGATGAGAACAAATCTAAAATATAGTATCCTCTGGATCTTTATCCTGATATTGGGTAGTGTCGCCATGCAAGCTTCCTCCCAACACTATATGTCCGTTCCTTCCGAATCCATCTCCTGTTATGAGGCCAGTAATTCCTTTTCAACTTCCCGCAACAGCAGGCGAAGCATCGATAGGTTATATCATGATAGCATTTTCAATATCTGCGATGATGTAAGCATTGGTTCACTGCATATTCCGGTAATAAAAAGTTTTACGCGCTTTACGCAACTTTATAAAACAGTTTGTTCGGAGAAATACAACCAGCAAAAGTCTCATCTCTCTTTTATTCCTCCTCAGCTTTTCTTCTCGACGAGCTATTACGTGTTCGGGCTGAGAAAAATTATTATTTAGCCTACTTTTTGTTAAACAATTGCGTTCGCAATAGCATTATAAATGTTGCGCAATGTTAAGCATTGTGCTACAGTCTTATTTTTTCTATTTCACCAAAAAATCATAGTTATTATGAATTTTACTTTGTTAGTCGTATCCTTTTTAACGGCTATTACCCTTGTAGGAGCAGCTATTATTATTGCCAAGCTGATCTCGCCCCGTTCTTACAACACACAAAAGATGGAGGCTTATGAGTGTGGTGTTCCTACCCGCGGAAAGTCCTGGATGCAGTTTCGGGTGGGATATTACCTTTTCGCCATCTTGTTCCTGATGTTTGATGTAGAAACCGTATTCCTCTATCCCTGGGCCGTAATTGCCAGAGATCTGGGAACAGCCGGACTGATTAGTATTTTGTTCTTCTTTATTATTCTGGTGTTAGGGCTTGCTTATGCCTGGAGGAAAGGAGCTTTGGAATGGAAATAAAAAAGCCGAAAATAAAATCAATTCCTTATGACGAGTTTATCGACAATGAATCGTTGGAAAAGATGGTCGCCGAGCTTAACCAAGGAGGAGCAAATGTATTTCTGGGAGTACTGGACGACGTCATTAACTGGGGACGCAGCAACTCGCTGTGGCCACTTACGTTTGCCACCAGTTGTTGCGGTATTGAGTTCATGGCACTTGGCGCCGCGCGTTATGATATGGCCCGCTTTGGGTTCGAAGTAGCCCGTGCCAGTCCGCGCCAGGCCGATATGATTATGGTATGCGGAACCATTACCAATAAGATGGCTCCCGTATTAAAACGACTGTACGATCAGATGGCCGATCCGAAATATGTAGTAGCCGTGGGTGGCTGTGCGATTAGCGGAGGCCCTTTTAAGAAATCCTACCATGTGGTGAACGGTATTAATAAGTTCTTACCGGTAGATGTATATATTCCCGGATGCCCTCCCCGACCCGAGACTTTCTTTTATGGCATGATGCAGTTGCAGCGTAAAGTGAAAGTAGAAAAATTCTTCGGAGGCGTCAACAAAAAGCAAAAGAAACATGAGTCAACTGATTGAGATAGCACCGGAAGCACTACACGAAGAAATGTGGAAGCTGCGAAAAGAGAAACAAATGGACTTTCTGGAAAGCCTGACGGGTATGGACTGGGGAGAAACACTGGGTGTTATCTATCATCTGGAATCTACCGTTACCGGCGAGCGTATGGTCGTGAAAACAGAAACCGAGCGAAACAGCCCCGAGCTGCCTTCTGTTTGCGACATCTGGAAAGCTGCCGAACTGAATGAACGTGAAGCCTACGACATGTTTGGTATCTTGTTTATCAATCACCCGGACTTACGTCGCCTCTTTCTACGTAATGATTGGGTAGGACACCCGCTGCGGAAAGATGATGACCCTAATGATGAACGGAATCCGCTGCGTATGTGTAACGAAGCAACCATCGATACTACCTATGAGTTGGAATTAAACCCCGACGGTACGATTGAAGAACATGAAAACGTGATCTTTGACGACCGGGAATATGTCGTGAATATCGGCCCTCAACATCCGGCGACACATGGCGTACTGCGTTTCCGTGTATCGCTGGAAGGAGAAATCATCCGAAAGATCGATGTTAACTGCGGTTATATCCACCGGGGAATCGAAAAGATGAGTGAGTCTTTAACGTATCCTCAAATACTGGGCCTCACAGATCGTATGGATTATTTGGGTGCCCACCAAAACCGCCATGCGCTCTGTATGTGTATCGAAAAGGCGATGGGTGTAGAAGTTTCGGAACGCGTGAAATACATCCGCACACTGATGGACGAACTTCAACGAATTGATTCCCACCTGCTTTTCTTCTCCGCGCTTTGCATGGACCTGGGCGGGTTGACGGCCTTCTTCTACGGATTCCGCGACCGCGAAAAGATACTGGATATTTTTGAAGAAACGTGCGGTGGACGCCTTATCATGAACTACAATACGATTGGTGGAGTTCAGGCAGATATTCATCCGAATTTCGTGAAACGGGTGAAAGAGTTTATCCCGTATATGCGGGGAATCATTCACGAGTATCACGATCTCTTTACCGGAAACATCATCGCCCAGCAACGTTTGAAGGGTGTGGGTGTTCTCAGCCGCGAAGATGCCATCAGCTTTGGAGCGACAGGAGGAACAGGACGCGCCTCGGGATGGGCCTGCGATGTACGAAAGAGAATGCCTTACGGAGTGTACGACCAGGTAGACTTCAAAGAGATTCTTTATACGGAAGGTGATTGCTTTGCGCGCTATATGGTGCGTATGGATGAGATTATGGAATCCATGAAGATCATTGAACAATTGATTGATAATATTCCGGAAGGCAACTATCAGGAAAAGATGAAACCTGTTATCCGTGTTCCCGAAGGAAGCTACTATACCGCTGTAGAAGGTAGCCGCGGAGAATTCGGGGTTTATCTGGAAAGCCGGGGAGAGAAATCTCCTTACCGCCTGAAGTTCAGAAGTACGGGCTTGCCTCTGGTTTCCACGGTAAATACCATTGCTTCCGGAGGAAAGATTGCCGACCTGATTGCCATCGGCGGCACACTGGATTATGTAGTACCGGATATTGATCGCTAAATATAGTAAATAAAATTATGTTCGACTTTAGTATAGTTACCAACTGGATACACCAAACGCTTACCTCCGTTATGCCGGAAGGATGGGCTGTTTTGATTGAGTGTGTATTGATTGGGGTATGCATTATCCTGGCTTATGCCATGCTTGCCATCGTACTGATCTACATGGAAAGAAAAGTCTGTGCTTATTTCCAGTGCCGTCTGGGCCCGATGCGGGTAGGGCCGCAGGGAATCTTCCAGGTATTCGCGGATGTGATCAAGATGCTGATTAAAGAAATTATCAGTCTGAAACATTCCGATAAGTTCCTGTATGAGCTGGCTCCTTTCATGGTGATCATTGCCTCCATTCTGGCTTTCTCGTGTATACCGATCAACAAAGGAATGGAAGTGCTGGACTTCAATGTGGGTGTCTTCTTCCTGTTGGCTGCCTCTTCGATTGGGGTGGTCGGTATTCTGCTGGCTGGTTGGGGAAGTAATAATAAATTCTCCCTGATTGGCGCCATGCGTAGTGGGGCGCAGATCATCAGTTATGAATTACCCATTGGATTATCCATCCTGACGATGGTTGTATTTATGGGTACCTTGCAATTCAGCGAAATAGTGGAAGGACAAACCGCAGGATGGAATATCTTCCGGGCGCATGTTCCTGCCTTTATCGCCTTTATTATCTACCTCATTGCCGGAAACGCGGAAACCAACCGGGGGCCTTTCGACTTGCCGGAAGCAGAGAGCGAATTAACAGCCGGATATCATACCGAATATTCGGGGATGCATTTCGGTTTCTTCTACCTGGCCGAATTCCTGAACATGTTTATCATTGCCAGTGTGGCCGCTACTGTCTTCCTGGGGGGCTGGATGCCTTTGCATATTCCGGGACTGGAAGGATTTAACCAGGTGATGGACTATATACCGGGCTTTCTCTGGTTCTTCGGTAAAGCCTTCTTTGTGGTGTTCCTCCTGATGTGGATTAAGTGGACTTTCCCGCGCCTGCGCATTGACCAGATATTGAGTCTGGAATGGAAATACCTGGTACCCATCAGCATGGTAAACCTGATTTTAATGGTATTGATCGTTATTCTCGAATTACACTTTTGATGCATCGTATGAAAGAATGGAATGAAAACAGAAGTTACCTGAATAAGTTATTCTATGGTATCGGCACGTTACTGACCGGTTTAAAAACCAGTATCACGGTGTTTTTTCGTCGCAAAACAACGGAGCAATACCCCGAAAACAGAAAAGAGCTGGTGATGTTCGACCGCTTCCGGGGAACACTCATTATGCCGCACAACGAACATAACGAGCACAAATGCATTGCCTGCGGACTTTGCCAGAATACCTGTCCGAATGAAACCATTGAAGTTATCAGCCGGACAGAGGAAACAGCAGAGGGAAAAAAGAAAAAAGTATTGGCAGCATATCATTACGACCTGGGTTGCTGTATGTTCTGCCAGTTGTGCGTGAATATTTGTCCCACTGGCGCCATCCGGTTTGATACGCAGTATGAAAACGCCGTATTTAACCGGGATCTCCTGGTGAAAACGTTGAATCATCCGGGTAGTAAAGTAATAGAAAAGAAATAAGAAGATATGGGAGAAACTTTAGAAACCGTTGTATTCCTGGTACTGTCAGTCTTTATAGCCGTGTTTTCGGTTATGACGGTAACCACCAAGCGTATTGTTCGCTCGGCTACTTACCTCCTCTTTGTGCTTTTTGCCACCGCCGGATTCTATTTCCTGTTGGGATATACTTTTCTGGGATCGGTGCAAATTATGGTGTACGCCGGAGGTATCGTAGTGTTGTATGTGTTCTCCATCCTGCTCACTTCGGGTGAAAACGACTACGCGGAAAAGCTGAAACGCAGTCGCTTCTTTGCCGGTTTGCTGGCAAGCATAGCGGGTGCAGCCGTGGTATTGTTTATTACGTTGAAGCACAAGTTCCTGACTACCACCAACATTGAACCGGTGGAAGTTAACATGAAAATCATCGGCCATGCGTTGCTGAGTGGAGATAAATATGGGTACATCGTACCTTTTGAAGCGATTAGTATATTATTATTGGCATGTATTATCGGCGGATTGCTGATAGCCAGAAAAAGATAAAAGCAGAAATATGATCCAGATTGAATATTTCCTGATTGTGTCGGCCATTATGTTCTTTGCCGGCGTATATGGATTCCTGACGCGTCGTAACACGTTGGCCATCCTGATCTCTATCGAGTTAATATTGAATGCAACGGATATCAACTTCGCTGTATTTAACCGTTTTCTTTTTCCGGAAGGAATGGAAGGGCACTTCTTCGCATTGTTCTCCATTGCTATTTCGGCTGCGGAAACAGCGGTGGCTATTGCTATTATGATCAATATCTATCGGAATATCCGCAGTATTCAGGTAAGGCATCTGGAAGATTTGAAAAACTGACAGTATGTTTAACCGACTCTCTCAATCGAAAAATCGTAAATCGTTTAAATGGTAAATAACTCCATGGAATATACTTTATTAATCATATTGCTTCCCTTACTGTCGTTCCTGGTGCTGGGTATCGGCGGTAAATGGATTCAACCACGAATAGCCGGAATTACAGGTACGGTGATGCTGGGGGCAGTTGCTTTGCTCAGTTACGTGATTGCCTGGCAATACTTCACCATGCCCCGATTGGCCGACGGTACTTTTGCAACCCTCATACCGGTGAACTTTACCTGGCTGCGTTTTACAGACGTTCTTCACTTTGACCTGGGTATTCTGCTGGATCCCATCTCTGTGATGATGCTGGTAGTTATCTCTACTGTATCTTTTATGGTACACCTATACTCCATGGAGTATATGCGTAGTGAACGCGGCTTCCAGCGCTATTATGCATACCTTAGTTTATTTACCATGTCTATGTTGGGACTGGTGGTAGCGACCAACATTTTCCAGATGTATCTCTTCTGGGAGTTGGTAGGAGTCAGCTCTTATCTGCTGATTGGTTTCTATTATACCAAACCGGCAGCGGTAGCGGCTTCTAAAAAGGCGTTCATCGTGACCCGCTTTGCCGACCTGGGCTTCCTGATCGGTATTCTGATCTATGGTTATTACATGGGAACCTTCAGCTTTACACCGGATGCACTGACTCTGGCTTCCGGGGCGGCAGCCATGCTTCCGCTGGCACTGGGCCTCATGTTTATCGGTGGCGCCGGAAAGAGCGCAATGTTCCCTCTTCATATCTGGTTGCCCGATGCTATGGAAGGCCCCACCCCGGTGAGTGCATTGATTCATGCCGCAACGATGGTGGTAGCCGGAGTTACCTGGTTGCAAGACTCTTTCCGCTTTATATAGATTATGCGCCACAGGTGTTGGAAATGATCGGATGGGTAGGTGCTTTTACCGCCTTCTTTGCGGCTACCATTGCGTGTGTGCAGACAGACATCAAAAGAGTGCTGGCTTTCTCTACTATTTCGCAGATTGGATTTATGATGGTAGCACTCGGTGTATGTACCAGTCGCGATCCTCATGCAGGCGGACTAGGATATATGGCTTCCATGTTCCATCTGTTTACTCATGCTATGTTTAAAGCATTGTTATTTCTAGGTGCGGGTAGCATTATTCATGCGGTGCATAGCAATGAAATGTCGGCCATGGGAGGATTAAGAAAATATATGAAGATCACGCATGCCACTTTCCTGATCGCGTGTCTGGCTATCGCAGGTATTCCTATCTTCTCCGGATTCTTTTCGAAAGATGAAATATTGACGGCGTGCTTCTCCTACAGCCCGGTAATGGGATGGATTATGACAGGTATTGCGGCGATGACAGCATTCTATATGTTCCGCCTCTACTTTGGTATTTTCTGGGGAAAAGAAAACAAAGAATTGCATGAAGCGCACCCGCCTCACGAAAGTCCGCTAAGCATGACCTTGCCACTGATTGTATTGGCTCTCATTACCTGCGTGGCCGGATTTATTCCTTTCGGGGAGTTTATCAGTAGTAACGGGCAAGCCTATTATATTCACCTGAATATGCAAATCGCTGTTACCAGTGTGATAGTTGCGCTCTGCGCCATCGGACTGGCAGCCTGGATGTACATGCGTCCGCAGCAACCGGTAGCCGATAGACTGGCCAAAACATTCTCCGGTCTACACCGGGCAGCTTACCGGCGCTTTTATATAGATGAGATTTATCTGTTTGTTACCCACAAGATTATCTTCGGAGGTATCTCCCGCCCTATCGCCTGGTTCGACAGGCATGTGGTGGATGGGTTCTTCAACTTCCTGGCTTGGGGAACACAAGGGGTAAGTCAATCTATACGGGGTTTCCAAAGCGGAAGGATACAGCAATATGCGTTGGTATTCCTGGCAGGAGCCTTATTATTGGTGTTGCTATTGATGATATAAGTTAGAAAATTTAAAAACTAAAATATGAATTTCTTATCCTCATTCGTATTCATTCCCCTGCTCATGCTGTTAGCTCTTCGGATCGCTAAAAGTATGAAAGCCATCCGAGCCGTGATGGTCACTGGAAGCAGTGTATTATTGATACTCTCTGTCGTCCTGACAGTCATGTATCTGAACCAGCGGGCAGCAGGAGATACAGCAGAAATGCTTTTCACCGCCAGTATGAGCTGGTACGAACCACTGAATATCAAATACTCGGTAGGGGTGGACGGCATTTCGGTAGTCATGTTATTGCTGACGTCCGTTATCGTTTTTACCGGAACGTTTGCATCGTGGCGCATGAAAGTGCAACCAAAAGAGTATTTCCTGTGGTACACTTTACTTAGCCTGGGGGTATTTGGTTTCTTTATCACCGTTGATATGTTCACCATGTTTATGTTCTACGAAATAGCCCTGATACCTATGTACCTATTAATCGGTGTATGGGGAAGCGGACGCAAAGAATATGCCGCCATGAAGCTGACGCTTATGCTGATGGGAGGTTCCGCCTTCCTTCTGATTGGTATATTGGGTATTTACTTCGGAAGCGGTGCTACTACCATGAATATCATGGAGATTGCCGCTTTGCATAACATGCCGATCTCTCAGCAATACATCTGGTTTCCAATTACTTTTATTGGGTTTGGTGTATTGGGTGCCTTGTTTCCGTTCCATACGTGGAGCCCGGACGGTCATGCCTCCGCTCCTACTGCGGTATCGATGCTTCATGCAGGTGTACTGATGAAACTAGGAGGTTACGGTTGTTTCCGTATCGCCATGTATTTGATGCCCGAAGCTGCCAATGAATTAAGCTGGATATTCCTGATCTTAACCACTATCAGTGTAGTTTACGGAGCGTTTAGTGCCTGTGTGCAAACAGACTTAAAATATATCAATGCCTATTCTTCGGTGAGTCACTGCGGGTTGGTTTTGTTCGCTATCCTTATGATGACCCGTACCGCAATTACCGGTGCAGTACTCCAGATGTTGAGTCACGGACTTATGACTGCCCTGTTCTTTGCGTTGATTGGTATGATTTACGGACGGACACATACCCGTGATATCCGGGAGTTAAGCGGTTTAATGAAGATCATGCCCTTCCTGAGTGTGTGTTATGTCATCGCGGGGTTGGCTAATCTGGGTTTGCCAGGATTAAGCGGATTCGTGGCCGAAATGACTATCTTCGTCGGTTCATTCGAGCATCCGGATACGTTCCACCGGGTACTGACTATCATCGCTACTACTTCAATTGTAATTACGGCGGTCTATATCCTCCGGTTGGTAGGGAAAATCTTATACGGCACGCCGACCAATAAAGAGCATCTGACATTAACGGATGCCACCTGGGACGAACGAGTAGCGGTTATCAGTCTCATCGTTTGTGTTGCAGGACTGGGATTGGCTCCTTTGTGGATCAGTGATATGATCAGCGAAAGTGTAGTACCCGCTATCACCCAGTTTATCAAATAATAATAGTAAACCAGTAAATTGTAAATATCATCATGGATTATTCACAATTCCTTGTTATGAAAGAAGAGTTATCGCTGATTGTCGTGATCTTCATCCTGGTTGTAGCCGACCTCTTTATGAGTCCGGATGCCCACAAAAGAGACGGAAAGTCGAAACTCAATACCTTATTGCCTGTCATCCTGATGGCTATACATACCATCATCAACTTTATGCCGAACCCTCCCGCGGATGTTTTTGGGGGTATGTATCATTATGTACCGATGATGAGCATCGTAAAAAACATCTTAAACATAAGTACGCTGGTAGTTTTCCTGATGGCGCATCAATGGCTGGCACGGGAAGATACGAAGATTAAACAGGGAGAGTTTTATGTTCTCACCTTATCTACTCTGCTAGGTATGTACCTGATGACTTCTGCCGGACACTTCCTGATTTTCTTCATCGGACTGGAGATGGTTTCTGTTCCGATGGCGGCATTGGTCGCCTTTGATAAGTATCGTCACCACTCTGCTGAGGCCGGAGCCAAATATATCCTGATGGCTTTATTTTCCAGTGGTATTTTATTGTACGGACTTTCTTTCCTCTATGGAACTACCGGCACATTATATTTCGGAGATATTGCCGATAGACTAAACGGTAGTACCTTGCAGACGTTGGCACTGGTGTTCTTCTTTGCAGGCATGGCTTTCAAAATATCATTGGTTCCGTTCCATTTGTGGACTGCGGACGTTTACGAAGGATCTCCCACAGTTGTTACCAGCTATCTGAGTACACTCTCTAAGGGGGCATCTGCCTTCTCGTTACTTATTATCTTGCTGAAAGTATTCGGCCCGATGATAAATGAATGGCAAACAATTCTTTTCTGGGTTACAATCGTGACCATCACCCTCGGTAACTTATTTGCGATTCGCCAGCAAAACCTAAAGCGGTTTATGGCTTTCTCGTCTATTTCTCAGGCAGGATATATCCTGCTGGGGATTATCGGAGGGAATGCTTCCGGTATGTCGTCGCTGGTTTATTATATTCTGGTGTATGCAGTGGCAACGCTGGCTATCTTTACCATCATCGCAGTTATCGAAGAAAAGAGCGGTAAAATAAAGATTAAAGATTACAATGGTTTGTACCAGACGAATCCGAAACTGACTCTGTTAATGACACTATCGCTATTCTCATTGGCAGGTATTCCACCGTTCGCCGGGTTCTTTAGTAAGTTCTTTATCTTTATGTCGGCATTCGAAGCCGGTTTCCACCTGCTGGTGTTCATCGCATTGATCAATACAGTTATTTCGCTGTATTATTATTTGCTGATTGTAAAAGCGATGTATATCAATAAGAGTGAAATGCCGATTGCAGCTTTCAGAAGTGATAATTACAGTAAAGCGGGATTGGTTATCTGTATGTTGGGGGTTATTCTCCTGGGATTGGCCGGGGTGATTTACCAAACAATTAGCGAGTATAGCTTCGGGTTATAGGATACGGTAAGTTCACCTTTTCGAGCTGGCACATGACTATTGGTAGTTCTTAGCCAGTTTTGCTGAAAAAGTAAGGAGTAAGTTTTAAATCGAGAAGGTTGCAAGTCGGCTATGTATTACCTGAGGGCAAGGAATATAACGAATGCAGTTTCAAGGGATCAAGGTAATAGAGACAAGAAGTGTTGAAGGCACGGCAGACATCTATTTAGATGTCGTTCCTTCAGAACTCCTTGTTTTTTTGATATCTAAACCCAGGGTTGTGCTCATTTCATTCGCTTACCACTGGTCTAAATCTGTCAGGCTTGCAGCCTTCTACTTTTGCTTTTCCTACTCTTAACTCAAGTTTGTTATATTCTGGGTAATGGAGGGATGGCCTTTTAATACATACTGAAATTATTCGCAACTCCGTGCCTTCTTCATGTATGCCTGCGTCCACGGACAAAGCACCATACATTTCAGACAAGTAGTACACTTATTGACGTCAATTATCTCTTCGCGTGAAATACCAGCTTTCCACACTTGCCCCTTTAAAGCCTTCGGCTGGCAGACATTCAAACAAGCCCGACAATTACCACACTGAACAGCAGAAGGAGGATGCAAAACCGTCTTTAATGGTACATCTGTTAAAACGCCTCCCCAGGTCTGACAACAACCATATTCTTTGTTGACCAATAGATTATTTTTCCCGATCCAACCCAGGCCGGCAGAGACAGCCAGTGTTTTAAGAGGGAGATACGTTTTACCATATACTCCGTCAAAATTGCTGGTAGCGATCTGATTGGCTTCTGAAAGGGAATATACGCTGTAACCGTTGTTCTCAATGAATTCCGCCAAAAGATCGGATATGCGGTACATTTCCATCTCATGGGTGTAGTGCTCGTCATCGTCAAAGTAATTCCTCTTGATCATATCTCCCACATAATCAGGATGATCACTTACCCTTTGCAGGTATCCGTGGGAGCACTTTACTCCAAAGAGAATAGCAGAGGGGAATCCGCGATTCTGTACCTTTTTCAACGTGGAAACATCCACGAAGTGAATAAATTCTATATGGTGTTGTTTTAATTCCTGAATAATATTTTCCTCAGACAACTTCATTGCTTGATTGATTAAATAACATTTCTAGTTCATTGAACTTACTTTTTTCCGTAAATCATCCTGGTATTCCTCCATCAGTTTACCGACATCAAAGAACAGGTAGGAAAGCGTTTTTACGAAAGGATTCTTCACCCGGATATATTCAGTAGCAGTAAACAGCGTTCCCCCTACTCCATCGGGTTCAAACTCTCCCGTCCAGTATCCGGTAAACATGTTCGTTTCCATATCGAATGAATAAAAGGAATAAGGACGCTTTTCCGTTGTTTGGAAACGAATCACCGTTCCGTCTTTGGTTATTTCATGCCAGGTTTCCATACCCTCTGCGGTTTCAATGATGATCAGGTCTTGCAGACTGGTACGATACTGCCAGTTATTGTTATTCGTTACTATTCCGTAAAGTATTTCCGGTGAAACATTCAAATGTCCTTTCCGGCTGACAACTCTTTCTGCCGGTAAAATCAGTCCAATAACAAAGATCAAGCAAATGATTCCTATAATTCCACCCAGTAGGTATAAAATAACCATCTTATTCATTTTTATTTTCCGGATGTTTTTTACTTATCATAGCTCTTTACTCATCTTATAATTAACTAGCCTCAACTTATTGGCCTTTCTTCTTTGTTCTTCGTCTACCGTAAATCCTTGCTTCTCGAAAAACGGCCTTGCCGTTATGCTTACTTCGGAAGTTAACCTTTTCGCACCTTTCTCTCTGGCATATTGTTCCAGGGAATTATAAAGCAACGTAGCAATTCCCTGACGTTGATAGTCTTTATGAACGAACATAGTGTGCAGGTAACCCGTATCGTTAACGGAGGCAAATCCTACTATTTGCGATTGGTTATTCTCAGCAATGATATAATGTTGTTCTTTAAGCAATGCATCCCAGTGAGGTATATTCTCACCACAAGAGGCCCAGTCTTCCACTTCTTCGCGGGTATAATCTTTTTTATTGACTTCTAAAACTGTATTTGTATACAGTTCCTTTAGTTGTGGAATATCGGAGATGGAAGCGTTACGGATTTGAAACATAGCGGGCAGATTAAATTATTACAAATATAGTATTCTTATAGGAAGTTTCAATAGAAGATATCAATAATAAAATAAAAAAGGACTGGGGCAAAAGGCGGTAAATGTCTCTTAAACCGGTAATAAATGTCATTTAAAGCGGAAGCAAATCTTATTGTAAGCGGAGGTAATTGTTATTTTAAGTAGTGATCAATGTCACTTAAAGCATTGAAAAATTGTAATGAAAGGAATGTAAGTGCGCCAGATTTAACCCAAGGTCAGCGAGCAGTCGTGTTCGGAAGATTTAAAGACATTAATATCTTTAAGAAATCCCGCAGGGATTGCATGTGCATAACCGTGGGATGTATATCCCACGGAGTAGGATATCGAGTTATCCCTGTGAGCCCCGAAGTGGGTCAACAACATACATTCACCCCCTTTCGGGCTGATCGACTCGAGTATAGGTATTGATTTCCACGGGATGGGTATCCAGTCGTGGTCGGAAGATAACATTTCTTAGCCATCAAGCCAAAATCTATGGTCTGTTAAGATCCCGGAGGGATTTGATGTGCATACCCACGGGATGTAATCCCGTGGAAACAGCTAACCCGACTCTACTCTCACAGCCCCAATAGGGGGTGAAGAATATATTATTGACCCACTTCATGGCTCCCGGGATTATTCTATCTCCTATCCCGTGGGATATGTATCCCACGGTTATGCACATGCAATCCCTGCGGGATTTCTTACAGAATTTAACGTCTTCAAATCTTCCGACCATGACTGGATGGGTATCCCGTGGTTATGCAAATACAATCCCTCCGGGATTCCTTAACAGAGGTTATATCGTAAATACGATTCATAAGGAAGGTTATCTTCCGAACATGACTGGGTCAGCAAGCCAAGCGAGCGCAACCCTGGGTAGTAAGTGCACTAAAGGGGAGTTCTGCAAGAACGACATACAATACTGTGTCCTTTTATATGCCGTGCTTCCAGCACTCCTTGCCTATGTGGATTCGAACCTGGGGCTGCGCTCGCTTAGGCTCGCTGACCCCAGGCTAAATATGACGCACTTACAGTGCTTCGGTTACAACTTGTTACTTATCGAAAGGAGAATAACAAAATGACAAAAAGATAAATGAGCCTATCTTGTTTTTCTTTATATGGGATGAAATAAGAGAAGGTGAATTAAAACGGATTCTGGGAGAGTTTAGGTTTATCAAAATGAAAAACAATACAACCAAATGAAGGAGATTCTAATAATTAAAAAAGAAAAACAATAGATAAAAACAGCTGATTGACACTATAGACAATCAATATGATTATCTATTTTACTTCAACCCCTAGACTCAACCAGAAGATTAAAGTAACTATATATTCACTTTATATACAAAACGGCATCCCTATTTCCAAAAACAGAGATTCCGACCAGCCCTACTAAGGATTTCAACTAAGTATAACCGGAAGTTAGACTAAGTGTAACCAGCATTCAGCCCACATATAACCGGAAGTTTGTTCGGATGCAACCGGGATTTAAACCTCAAACCAGTAGAGATTTAGTTAAATACGTTTATTATATCTTTCATTCCTTAACATTCTCATTCTAAAACAAAGGTTAAGAATAAAAGTATAGTTAGAAGAATCACCTATATTCAAACAAAATGATTTCTAAAACAAGCCATCAGCAAATATTTGATATTCCAGTTAATCCTCATCTTCGACTAACCAAATCTACCCGTAACATAGTTCTGGGTTGCTTTCTCTTTCGGGTTCTTGAACATCTTACGGGTATAATCATATTCAATCAATTCTCCCAGATAAAAGAAGGCAGTCTTATTGCTTACCCTCGAAGCCTGTTGCATATTGTGAGTCACAATCACAATCGTATATTGCTCTCTCAACTCAAAAATAAGGTCTTCTATTTTGCCTGTGGAGATCGGGTCAAGTGCGGAGGCTGGTTCGTCCATCAGGATAATCGATGGTTTCACGGCCAATGTGCGGGCAATACAAAGTCGTTGTTGCTGTCCGCCGGATAGTTCGAAAGCCGATTTCTTTAACTTATCTTTTACTTCTTCCCAAAGGGCTGCGTTTTTCAGTGACTCTTCCACCCGCTGTTCGATAAAGGCATTGTCTCTCACACCATTTACCCGAAGACCGTATGCTACGTTTTCGAAGATAGATTTGGGAAACGGATTGGGTTTCTGAAATACCATACCTACTTTTTTGCGCAACTCTACTACCCGTATATCTTCGTGGTAAATGTCATGCCCGTCCACCAGAATTTCTCCTGTCATCCGGGTCTTGTCAATCAAATCGTTCATGCGATTCAGCAACCGCAAAAACGTAGATTTGCCGCAACCAGACGGCCCAATAAAGGCAGTTACAGAATTACTGTCTATCTGCATGCTTATATTTTTAAGGACATGAAAGTCACCATAGTAAAAGTCTACATTTCTTGCATCAACACTTATCATTGGTTTTTAATTATAAAGATTAATAGAGTACATTATTCTGATTACATCTTAGTTTTGTTCTTAAAGTAGCGTCGCAGCGTATTGGCCAGCAGATTGATAAACAGTACAATCATAATAAGTACCAAAGCCGTGCCATAAGCCATCGGACGGGAAGCTTCTAAATCTGTTCCGCTCGTCGCTATCACATAGAGATGATAGGGCAAGGCCATTACCTGGTCGAAGACACTTTGGGGTAATTGAGGCAAGAAATAAGCGACCGCCGTAAACAGGATGGGTGCTGTTTCGCCCGACACCCGGCCAACAGCCAGTATCAGTCCGGTAATGATATTGGGAAATGCTATCGGTAAAAGTACGCGACTGATGGTTTGTAGCTTAGTAGCTCCCAGAGCGAGACTTCCCACCCGAAAAGAGTTATCAATGGCATTCATCGCCTCCTCCGTTGTACGAATCACCACCGGAAGCACCAACAAAGCCAGTGTAAAGGAACCTGTGAGTATGGAATCGCCAAAGCCGAAGTAGTTGACAAACAACGCCATACCAAAAAGCCCGAACACAATGGAAGGTACTCCGCTCAGGTTATTGGTCATAATCCGGATGAGTTTTACCAGCCAGTTATTATGAGCATACTCGCTTATGTATATACCAGACATCACGCCAATGGGGAAGGCAATAATCACACTACCGACAACCAGATAAAGAGTACCGACGATCGCCGGGAAAATCCCTCCGCCAGTCATTCCGTCGGTGGGCGAAGTGCTTAAAAATTCCCAGTTGATCACACCAATTCCGTTAACGACAATGAATCCCAGAATCCAAAACAGAATCCCTACCACACACAGGCTTAGTATCCGGAAAGTCCAGAAAGCGGTACGTTCAGATGTTCTCTTCCTGACAGATATATTTTTGTTTTGTTCCATCTTACAACCCTCCTTTGCGTTTTCCGGTAGAAACACATTCCACAATTACACTGATAATCAGAGTCAGCAGAAACAAGACACAGCCCAATAGGAACAAGGCCTGATAATGCGTTCCACCCGCCGGAGCTTCTCCGAGTTCGGCAGCAATGGTAGCAGGAATGGTTCGGATAGGTTCGAGCAATGTACGAGGCATCACAGCCGAGTTACCGGTTACCATCAATACAGCCATAGTCTCTCCGATGGCACGTCCGATCCCCAGCACTGCGGCGGCGGTTATCCCCGACATGGAATAAGGTATAATCACCCGGTAAATGGTTTGCCAATGGGTAGCCCCCAAAGCAAGGCTAGATTCTTTCACGGCCCGTGGCGTATTACGGATAGCGTCTTCGGCTACTGTAATAATGGTGGGCAATGCCATGATTGCCAGCACAATACTCCCGGCCAGCCCGGTCTCTCCTACCGGAAGTGAGAAAACACGCTGTATTAAAGGTACAATCACAACCAGTCCAAAAAAGCCGTATACTACCAAAGGAATACCGGCCAACAATTCGATAACGGGCTTAAGAATCTTCCGAATAGGCTCACCTGCCAGTTCTGCCAGGTAAATGGCTACTGCCAGTCCGAAAGGTAATGCGATCAGAATAGCACCGAAGCTCACCCATAAGGTACCCAGTATCAAGGGCAACACTCCAAACAACGGGGATGGCTGAGAAGTAGGATACCATTCTTTTCCACCGAAAAACTGGGAAGGGGTTATTTTACCTTTATCTAATACCTTTCCGTCAAAGTCAGGCGCCAGGTATTGTTCCGGAAAGTAAGCTATTATAGCCGGGTGGTCGGCTACTACTTTACGAATGCTTTGAGGTACAAATTCAAAATCAGCACCCAGTTCTTCTTCTGAAACATAACTGGTTAAATCGCTGAAACGAAACACAACGATTTCTTCATCCTTGCCTCCTACCTCTTTCCAATTGGTGATTTCTACATCGAAAATATCTATAATCTGTTGGGGTGAAAGTTTGGTCACCGGGTTTTCCGGATGAACGGCCAGCAGATATCCTTCTTCTACATCGTCGGCGTTAAAAAGCCCTGCTCCTTCTTTAAACAGAAAGATTACGATTAGCAGAATCACAATACTCGTAGTGAAGCCACTGACTAGCAGAAGCTTCTCCACGATTACCTCCATTACTTTCTTCAGAAATTTCATTTTCTTATTTCACTGGAATATATCCGACAGTTTTTACCGTTGCCTGACCTTCGGCCGATAGGATATAGTCGATAAAAGGTTTTACTACTTTCTCATTTGCTTTTGTATAGTAGAAATATAGCGGTCGCACTACCGGATAACTGCCATTTTTGGCATTCTCGAATGAAGGTGCAACAAACTTCTTTCCGTCATACGATACATGAATCGGCTTTACATCTTTATTTAGGTAAGCCAGTCCCACATAGCCGATGGCTCCTTTGGTTTGCTTCACTGACTGTATGATAGCTCCCGTGGCTGGCATACTCAGAATAGAAGGCATGTAGTTTTTATTCTTTAGCACATCGCTTTTAAAGAATTCATAAGTGCCCGAGCTGGTTTCGCGGGAATAGGCGATAATCTTCAAATCTGCTCCACCTACTTCCTTCCAGTTCGTTATTTTTCCGGTGAAAATATCTTCCAGTTGCTGACGGGTTAAATTGGTAACTTTGTTGGACGGGTTAACCACAACGGCCAAAGCATCGTGGGCCACAATAATTTCTACAGAAGCCTTTCCGCTTTCCTGGAGTTTTACCTTTTCATCAAACTTTATTTTGCGGGAAGCCATGGCGATATCGGTGGTTCCATCCATGAGTGCCGAAATACCGACTCCGCTTCCTCCACCGGTTACAGATATATTGGAAGAAGGATTTTTTTTGGAATAGTTTTCTGATTCTTTCTGTACGAGGGGCAAAAGAGTATCACTTCCTTTTAACTTCTGACCGAAAGCCATGTTGCCTAAACACATTAAAACAGCGAATGTAAGTACAATCTTTTTCATATTTGTTTCTCATTGATTTACACCACAAAATTAGTGGAGAAGTATTACTAGTCAGTTACTACAAGATTATGATTCGGTGTGATTTTGGTTACAAAACCATGACAACTTTTAGTCAAATAAGCGCTATCTTTAGGCCGTATTAAATATTATCCTATGAAAGCTCTCATCCTGATCCCTTTTTTCCTTTCGATGTTTAAGCCGACTTATGAATATCATATTGCCGATCTGGATAAAGACGGCAGAATGGATACCCTCTATTATGATGCCAACGATTCATCCATTATATACTTACTTTCTGGTAGGGATTTTCTTCCTTCCCGGAAGAAATACGAATTAGAAGCAGGTAATATCATTCGCCTGGATGCCAGGGAAGGAGGTTTTTGTATCCATGATCTACACATGAGATCCTTCACAACCACCTGTTATGAATACGAAGAAGAGAGGAAACAGTTCCGCCTCTCCGAGTTATCCTATGAAGACAACAGAGGAGAGACTGTCTACAGTCTTAACCTATTGAAGGGCGAATATGAAGCTACCCTCAGTTCTTATGATATTGAAAATGATACCCTGATTACCTATCCACCGATTAACATGTGGGTACAGAATGACCCGGTTTACCTGGGAGATCTATCTACGCTTCATCTTCCGGACTATAATTTCTTTGAAGAGTACAAAAAGAATTATCATCCTCCTTACTCCGACACGCTTACCTACATCGGGTTTGATGGTACCTACGACTATCAGGAACTTATTGGAGAAAAAAATGGAGAACTTTATTATATGCAGGGAGGTTCCTACAACGGACATAGAGGGGATCTTATTGAAATTGACTTGTTTACCTTTTGCTATCAGGAGGTAGCAGACGGTGATATCTTTTATGCCAGAACTTTTGTTGGCAACATACATACTCTCAGGGAAGGAGCATTAAGTCAATTTTACAAAACCAACAAAAAGCAGATTCACTATTCAGGCGACCAGCCTGACAATTGGAGATATGAGGAAAGCTTCCGTCCGGATATTGATTACTATCTGGCTAATACAAAGGATGCTACTATTAAACACGCTTTAATGGAACCGGGTACACTGGAAATAGAAACTTTTTCTTATGCGGAAAAAGAATCTGACTATTTCTTTAGAGTTCTTATTGCGCAAGTAAATGGCGGAAAAAGAAAACCAGTGGGCGAGTTCTTCTTAAAACTGTTTCCGACTTATCAAACGGAGTATTATATTTTCGACCAGGAAAAAGGAGACTTTAGCAGAGTAGATATGTAAAAACCCGCAGCAGATTGAAACATCTACTACGGGCGAACCATAAGTGTGATACATGGCGTATCAGGAGAGGCTAAGGTTAGAATTTATATTGTACTCTTAATGTAAATACATCGTCATTAAGATCTTTGTTATATTGAGCAACCATCCTATCATTCTTTACTTTCTCATTGTAGTTCAGTTCATAATAGGCAATTAGTCTCAGCTGTTTGTTCAACTGGAAAAGACATCCTAGCCCCAGTGTGTTGTATGCAATATCGCCTACCGTCAGACACTCATCTTTGGATAGTTTGGTATTCGGATCGTAACTATCCCATTTGGCAACGAACGCATGCGGAGTAGTACCTAGGTTCTGTACCAGTTGCACATAATATCCTTGAAAATCACGACAGTATATATCTGCTGTAATCTTCCCAGTCGGGCTTTTACTACCACCTGAGGCTCCCGGTTGTGTACCCCAAAGATATTCTCCGCGTAATTGAGTATTACCAATGGGTGTTTTAAATGAAAACTGACCATCAAAGCCGAAGTAATGCCGATCTGCATATTCGCCGGGTGTCAGGCTTGCGTCTTCTACAAACTCCTTGCCTTTCAGATGATAAGCTTTCTGTGTCTCTTCTCCGGCTAAACGCACACCACCGTAATAGAGGGAGGCTCCCAGCCCGAAGCTGATGTTCTTGAGTTCTTTGGTATAAGCAAGATGTCCGATAAAGTCTTTACCAGAATCGGTTTCTTTTGCCTGCCCTCCGTTTCCGGCAAAGATTCCGGCATTCAACGCAAAATCTTTGAAGAAGGTATCTTCCGGCCCTGTGACTACAATTTCAGCACCTAAGTCACGCTCTTTTGGAAAAAGCGTTTGGAATATTCTACTCCGTTCGGGAGATTCCCGACGGGAGGAAGAATAACTGATCTCGTATCCAAAAGGACGATCGAATACACCGGCACGTACAGCCAACCAATCGGCCTTCGGTATCGGTATTTTCAGGTAAGCATCCTTAATGTTTACTCCGTCTTCAGTCACGTCTACTTGTAAAACTGCTTGGCCATATTTGTTCTTATAATCCGCTTTCAGGCGTCCGCGACGAATGGTGAAATCGTTTTGGTCTCCCGAAGAGATATTAGCCTCGTTCCATGTCCATTGGGTTTGCACATAACCGGAGAATTTCAATTCACCCATTTTTTCGAGCTTCTGCTCGATGGCACTTAATCGGTCTTCGGTCTGCAACGTTCCTGCGTTTTCCTGTGTGTAAGCCGTGTAACTGGCAAAGATTGCCAATCCTACTAGAATCGTTTTCTTCATGTTGTTTTCTCGTTTCTAATTACTCTGCAAAGATAAGGGGTATTTATTTACAAAAAGGTTTCCTTTGTATGAGGAAATGATGTAATTTGGGTTACAATAATGTTACAGGTTCACCGCATGCATTCAAAATCTACCCAATGATAATGCAGATATAGCCGTACTACTTTATTCATTGGGAAATAAGAAGAAAGTTAAAAAAAACTGTCTTTTATCTCCCGATAAAAATAAAGAAATATTTTCTTTCTATCTTTGCGGATGTCAAAACAATGAAAAGAAAAAACAGACATAATGCAAGGAAAGCGTGGATGTTGCTCGCAGCATTCCTGTTTGTCTTTCTGGTGAAGGATTTCCACTCTCACAGAAATACAACCGCATGTCAACATCATTGTACTGAACACCAACTTCCTGATTCATCCGATAATAAGGAAGGTGCTTCGTGTCCTATCTGTCATTTTTTCTTTTCGCCTTTCCTGATTACAGAAAACGTTGTTTCC
The DNA here is from genome assembly GCA_021201335.1 of Bacteroides sp. Taxonomy (GTDB): domain Bacteria; phylum Bacteroidota; class Bacteroidia; order Bacteroidales; family Bacteroidaceae; genus Bacteroides. Next base: position 155,938 of record JAJQFD010000010.1, read on the forward strand.
TTCTGTGTCCAAAGTGTTTTTATTCTCGATTGTGTGACAATTCCAGAGAAAGGATACCAGACCTTTCCTTTCTCTTTCCAACTAAGAGCTCCTCCCACCCTCCTGCTTTAAGATCATCTTATACACATTTCGTTATTTACTTTAAAGCAGAACTTACATGCGCATTCAAAATATCGTATATATTTGGATGCTGTTTTCATCTGTCTCTGCCTTGGCTCAAAATGAATCGCCAACACCAACTTCCGATTCGCTTTATATTGCACTACCGGAAGTAAATGTATCCGAATCACACAGCCAGCGCCGGAAACAACGGAATACCTTACCAACCGAAGTAGCTGCCGAAGAATATCTGCGGCAAAACTTCACCGGTAATTTGGTTCAAACCCTGAACCGTATACCGGGTATACAATCAATGGATATTGGTTCCGGATTCTCCAAGCCAATGATCCGGGGATTGGGTTTTAATCGTATTTCGTTTATTGAAAACGGTATCAAACAAGAAGGGCAACAATGGGGAGCGGATCATGGACTGGAAACCGACCCCTTCAATGCCGAACAGGTAATTATCAGCAAAGGGCCTTCATCCTTGCTCTATGGGAGTGATACTATGGGAGGTGCCATTGAACTGCAACAAGCAGTTCCACCTATAGACAATAGCTTCCTGGGAGAAGTGAGCCTGTTGGGAAAATCAGTCAACAGTTCCCTGGGAGGTTCTTTAATGCTAGCTATTAAGAAAAACAACTGGTATGGGAAAGTAAGGTATTCGGAGCAACATTATGCGGATTACCGGCTTCCTACGGATACAATCGTGTATCTGACGCAGAAAATACCGATACATAACCGTCGGCTAAAAAACACGGCAGGCTTTGAAAGGGATATCCATGCTCTCACTCAATACGCTAAGGATCGATATCGGATTACTTATAACCTGAGTAATGTATATCAGAAGACAGGGTTCTTTCCGGGGGCGCATGGAATACCTGATCCATCCCAGGTGGAAGATGACGGGGACAGCCGTAATATTGATCTTCCTTATAGCCGGGTTAATCACTTCAAAACCTCCCTGCACCAACAATATGTATGGGATAACATGAAAGGAGAATGGAACATTGGTTACCAGAACAATCACCGGGAAGAATGGAGTCTCTTTCATACGCACTACTCCTCCCAGCCTAAGCCCGAAACCGATCCGGATAAAGAACTAGAGTTTGAATTACAAACATACAGTTCCACATTGAAGGCTACTACTTTGGAAATGGGGAATTGGGAACTGGCAGCTTCCTGGGATATCCAGTACCAGGAGAATAAAATCGATGGGTATTCTTTTTTAATTCCCGAATACAAACGATTCACGACTGGTGGAGCTTTCCTGACTACCTGGAAAGTATCATCCCAACTTTCTTTTAGTGGAGGTATTCGTTACGATTATGGTCAGCTTGATATCGAATCATTTGACGATCCTTACCTGGCTATTTATTTGACAGAACAAGGGTACGATGAAGCCATAGTGGAAGAATACCGCATGCGTAGTGGTGCACTCAACCGCCATTTCGGTGATTACTCCTGCTCGGTGGGGATGGTCTGGAAACTCTCCGATAACCAATTACTGAAAGCCAATATTGGACGTAGTTTTCGATTGCCGGGAGCCAATGAATTGACTTCCAACGGGATGCATCATGGAACTTTCCGACATGAACAGGGAGATCCAACACTTAAATCCGAGAACGGATGGCAACTGGATGCAGCTTACAGCTACGAGAATAAAAGGTTTTCAGTACAAGTATCTCCGTTCGCCAGCTGGTTCAGCAACTATATTTACTTGAAACCAACAGGCGAATGGTCTGTACTCCCTCACACCGGACAGATCTACAAATTTACTGGTGCTGAAGCTATCTTCGCGGGAGGAGAGGTGTCTGTTAGTATCAATTTATACCGAAAGCTTTATTATGAACTTAACGGAGAATATGTGTATACCTATAACCGGGATGAAAAAACTGCTTTAAGTTTCTCTCCTCCTGCATCCTGTAGCAATGCTTTGGTCTGGAAAACAAATAGGCTGCGAGCACAGGTGGAATACCAATATATTGCTTCCCAAAAGCGGGTAGCCAGAAATGAAGATACAACTCCGGGAGCCGGACTGATCCATGCGATGGTAGACTTCCGGCTTCCAATCCATAAGACAGATGTGGAAATCACTCTTTCTGCCCGCAATTTATTAAATAAGCGTTATTACAACCACTTAAGCTTTTATCGGAAAGTAGAAATACCGGAACCCGGCAGAAACTTTCAATTATTAATTAAAATACCCTTTAAAACAAAATTATAATGAAAACAGTTAATTACCTTTCACAGTATGCTTTATGTGGTTTCATCGTTCTTCTTTTAACATTAAGTACACTTGCAGCCTCCTCTTGCTCAAGTGATGATGGAAATACAACGAAACCTATCATCAAACTTAACGCACCTGCTGAAGGAGCAATCTTACTTATCGGGGATGAACACGGTATTCACCTGGATATGGATTTGGAGAGTGTTGAGGCTTTGGCTTCTTACAAAGTTAACATTCATCCCAACTTTGATGGGCACGGCCATACACGTCAGGAGGAATCCAACACGGTAGATTTTGATTTCACCAAAGTATGGAACGATATAGCTGGACAGAAGAATGCACATGTTCATCATCACCTAATTGTTATTCCTGAGAATGCAACTCCTGGAAATTACCATCTGATGATTTATTGTACGGATGCATCGGCCAATGAAAGCTATATAACCCGGAATATTGTGTTAAGCCATGACGGAGAAAGTGGAAAACACTAAATAGTTCTTATACTAATAAAAAATGCAGTATATCTCACGTAACATACTGCATTTTTTATTATAGATATGAGAAGACTTATCACTTAAATAGCCTTTCCAGTTCTTCTTCTTTTATTGTGGACAGAATCGTTTGTCCGTCAGGCGTATAATTAGGCATGGGGCAAGCGAACAGGTTATCAACGAGACGACTCATTTCCGCACTGCTCAAAACCTGTCCGTAAACAATCGCCGAGGCTCGAGCAAGAGTTAAAGCCAGTATAGTTTGTATTTCTTCTTTCACATCCTTCCCCTTTTCCATTGCGGTATGCACCATGTTACGTACTAATTCCACCGGATTCAATCCTTCTACACCCGAAGGAATACCGTTGATAGCATAACTGCCTCCACCTAAATCACTTAATTCAAAACCAATGGCAATCAAGTCATCCATTATTTCTTTCAAAACAGCAATTTCCGAAGGGGGTAACTGCAACATCTCCGGGAAAAGTAACCCCTGTGAAACACCTTGTCTCTGCCTAATCTGTGTAATATATTGCTCAAACAACACACGAATATGAGCCCGGTGCTGGTCAATAAGCATCAAGCCCGATTTAACAGAGGTCAATATGTAACGGCCTTTGTATTGAAAATGCTGACTTCCTTCTTCAACCATTGAAGGAGAAGAACTGTATAAAGTCGCAGCAGGTATGGAAAAAACATCGCGAGATTCTTCACTATATATATCTTCCGAATCGGGTTCAACAGCAGAAGATGTGATGCTGCTTTCTTTCCCTACTCCACTATAAAGTTTATCCCAACTGGATTGCGAACGGGAATACGTATTGCCCCCGCTTGTTTTAAACGGATTAAAATCCGTATTGACATGTACTTTCGGAGGTTCGATGGGTTTATCAAAGCCATAAGCAGGAATATCGGGCATACCTTCCATATCAAAATCAATAGAGGGAACCGCATTAAATCTACCTAATGATTCTTTGACAGCTGCAGATAAAATCTGCCAGATAGCTTGCTCATTTTCAAACTTAATCTCTGTCTTGGTCGGATGGATGTTTACATCAATGTTAGCCGGATCAACTTCAAAATAGATAAAATACGAGACTTGTTCTCCGGTAGGTATCAGATGTTCATAAGCATCCGTAATGGCTTTGTAGAAATAAGGGTGCCGCATATACCGACCGTTTACAAAAAAATACTGATGTGCTCCCTTTTTACGGGCTGATTCGGGTTTAGCTATAAAACCTGATATTTTAACCATTGTAGTATCTACCTCTACATCGAGTAGTTGCTGATTCAATTTCTTTCCAAAAACAGCAATGATACGCTGACGTAAAGAGGATACCGGAAGATTAAAAACCTCAGTATCGTTATTATGTAAAGTAAATGCGACATCCGGATGAACCAAAGCAATCCGTTCAAATTCAGCCAGGATATTACTCAATTCTGTTGCATTCGATTTCAAGAACTTCCGACGGGCAGGAACATTGAAAAACAGATTCTTCACGGAAAAGTTACTTCCTTTCGGACAGGATATAGCCTCTTGTGCTTCGACCTTTGATCCTGAGATCACTATGAATGTCCCCAGTTCATCATTTTCCGGTCTTGTTTTAAGTTCGACCTGAGCAACCGCTGCAATAGAAGCCAATGCCTCTCCCCGAAACCCCATTGTTCTGAGAGCAAATAAATCTGAGGCAGCACGGATTTTGGATGTAGCATGTCGTTCAAACGAAAGTCGGGCATCTGTTTCAGACATACCCTTTCCATCGTCAATTACCTGAATACAAGTTCGGCCGGCATCGGTTACTAATACATGAATATTTTTTGCATCGGCATCAATGGCATTCTCCACCAGCTCTTTAATAATAGATGCAGGTCTTTGTATTACCTCGCCCGCAGCAATCTGATTAGCTACAGAATCAGGTAATAATTGAATAATATCGCTCATGCAATTGGTCTGTTTTATTTTAGTCAGTAGATATTAAAATGTCAGGCTACCAGTCGCCAGATAATACCAAAGATAAAGAAGTAATGCAATAATTACCAGTATTATTCCAACATGTACCGGCTTGCGCCCACTTTCTTTACGGCGCTTAACATGGGTTGTTTGTTCAACTATTTTTCCGCGGATGTCTTCTGGATTAAATTCCTTCTCCGGAGCCATCCCTAACTCGCGTTTGGCTTTTTCCTCCATTTTAGCCAGTTTCTCTTTTCGCTCATCATAATAAATATATTGATGATTGAAACGGCGTGGCTTTCTTGTTTTAAACATTCCCATAATTATCTCTTTATTAAGTCACGCGAAGATCTGTTTACAGGTTTTCGGGTTGTCTTTCTCAACTCTTCACCTGCTCTCTTTCCTCGCCAGTTAAATATATCATCTTTGTTGAGTGGACGAATATAATCAAACCATGCAAAGTTTAGGAGTCTGTATTTATCAGCAGGTATCTGATCCATGGGATAGAGTGTACCATTTGACTTAGGACTCATGATCATTCGCTCCATCTTTCTCTCTTTCATAAAAAGAGTTAGTAAACTGGTTTCCGATCGGTTTAATCCAATCATACCGCCATCACTTTCTTCAGGATAAAAAGCTACTTCCACATTGCCTATCACCTCTATCTTCCTCATTTCTCCTTCAATAAAATAGCCCTTTATTTCCTGTCCGGATACCTGATTGCAATGAAGGGAATCCAGTTTTTCAACCGTCAGGGCCTGGTTGATAATATGCGCCCAGTCAATAGTACTGTCATTCATATAGATTTTAATCACTTCACCCAACAACTGTTGTGCTTCATTCCATACTATCGGATCGTGATACATGGTTAAACAGGAATCCTTGCTATTGAATACCAACGAATCACATACACCCTGCACATCTGTACGATACATACGGACTTTATGGTAACCTCTCGTCTCTCTGTAAACAGAATCTGTGTTAATATGGAAAGTCAGTAGCTTTAAAGTATCTCCATGCAGATAGAGTGAATCTCCCTGGGAATAGTCAATAGCTACCGCCCGCCTTGTTGCCATGGCATATCCTGTCAGCTCATTATAAAAACAATAATCGCCGGTCATCATATTTTTATTGATCGTATCATTCATGACCACATCATCGAAAGCTTCCCCGTAACCTTGTTTACGATCGTAATAAAGACTGTCTCCTGTCAGTTTCTTGCCTTCATTAGTTAGAATCGAACGATCCATTAACTCAGCAATATCATTGCCTGTGTCATAAATACCTCTTTCCGAATAAATATGATTATTGTCACTGATTATATTAGAAGGTCCTAATATATTGGCGACTTTTGTTTCTGTGCTATATTTCAATGTATCCGAAGTCAAAGTGAACCGTGGGTTCTCTAATTGAACGTCGTGATTAAATACAGCTATTTTAGTTGTCGGACTATACTCTCCCCAATCAGACGTCAAAACATTTTCATCATCCGTCAGCATACCACCTTCAAAATAATAGCCGAAATCATACAAACGGTCATAATTTAAACTGTCGGTAAGCAAAGTGGTATTGTTATTAATAAGCTTTACATTATTACGCAACATGGCTATCTGTGTCATCCCATCATAAAAGAGATAATCACCATATATAAATAAGGTATCTCCCTGCTCCATACGCACATTACTGAATGCCTCCACAGAATTGGTACTATCAAAAATCAAAGCACTGTCACAATACATATACATGCTGTCATGACGAAGCCGAACGGAACCCACAAGGATACGAGCATCCGGTAATAAAGCTCTGTCAGCATACCCCTGATCGGCATGCAGCAGCACAACCCTTGTCTTCTTTCCTTCTTTTCTGGGTTGTGTAGAATCTGATGGCATCCGCATAGAATCTACAACCAGCGATTGTTGTATCATAGCAGCAGACATATAACTTCCCATTGGCTTTATTTGCGCAATGAGAGTTATAGTAAACAGGCATAGAGCACCTATTAGGAAAGTTCTATGCCTGTTCAAGATATATATTTTTTCTTTCATCTCAGCATACAATATATGTATAAGAGCTATTCTCTAGCCCAACCCGGATATCTGAATGTACAATTCTTCCAGTTATCATTAATGCGCACATACGTCCGTTTCTGTTTTTCAATAATCCATTTTTCCAGTAATTCCTGCTGCTTCTTTTCAACCACAATATCTTTCAATCGCTGATAGTCTTCGGTAATGGTAGCTTTATGCCCGTTAATTCTGCTTTTTAGTTTAACAATCGCACAAACTTCTTTCCCATCCTTTTCATTAATCATAGTAAATGCCTTGGATATTTCACCAACATTCATTTTGTCTACAACCTTGGCAATTTCCTGTGGAAGTTCCTGCATTTCAAAGCGGGAAGTGTTAAAGCGAGGACTGTTCCTATTGATACTTATATTGGGCATCAAACCATGATTATTACGGGTATCTTTATCATGAGAAAGAATAGATGCCGCATCTTCAAAGGTGAACTTACTGCTGCGGATATCATCTGCTATAGAATCCAGACGAACTGTAGCTTTTATCAATTCTTCTTCCGGAACTTTAGGCTTCAAAAGAATATGTCGGGTATTTACACGGTCACCCCGTTTTTCAATCAACTGAATAATATGAAAACCGTATTCCGTTTCCACGATCTTTGAAACTTTGGTAGGATCCTGTAAATTGAAAGCCACATTGGCATATTCCGGTACCATCTCACCTCTTCCCATCAGTCGGTTCTCTCCTCCTCTCATTGCAGAAACTCTATCTTCAGAATAAAGACGGGCAAGGGTTGAGAATTCAATTTCTCCCTTATTTATACGTTCCGTGAAATCTCGCAGCCTCTTCTTTACATCATCAATTTCCTCAATGGGTATCTTAGGTTGCATAGTAATGATCTGAACTTCAACTTGTGTAGGAATAAAAGGAATGCTATCCGGTGGAAGATTACTGAAATAACGACGAACTTCCGAAGGTGTTATTTTAATATCCCCTACCAGCTTCTGTTGCATTTTCTGCATAGTAGATCCGGCACGCGCATTCTCACGCAGGGTTTCACGGATTTGTGTATAGGTTTTATTAAAGTATTCTTCCATTTTCTCCCTGGAACCGATAACATGCAGATATTGCTCTGTCATATATTCAACCTGATCGATTATCTCAGCTTCAGAAACTTCAATACTGTCCAATACGGCCTGATGTAAGAAAAGCTTCTGGACGGCTATCTCTTCAGGAATCACACAATAAGGGTCTCCATCTAATCGTCGCTGATTGTATTGAGCATCCATTCGGGCTTCTTCTACATCCGATTTCAAGATGGCTTCATCTCCTACCACCCAAACCACTTCATCTATTACATTATCCTGACTATAAGCTACTCCCGCATAAGATAGTAGGGTAAGCAAGACAAAAAGTTTAAAGTTCACAAACTTATTCATTCTCTATTATTAATAGTTATATTTAATCTTATTCTTTTTCAGTGCCTGCTGGTATAAATCTTCCTTCATGGATTTAATATAATCAACCTTTTTCAGATTGGTCATCATTTCCAGAACAGAAGAACGCGCAAAATCATAAGGTTTTTCATCTCCAATTCCTAAGTATTCGATTACATTCAGAAAATAATAAAATTCATCGTCTTTAACTTCTATGTTCCGATTCTCTTTAATATAAACATCCGGCGATTTTTCCTTGAAAGGCATTTTCCCCAATACATCCGACAGTAAAACCCATTTGTCATAGAAATAGTCATACGTTACAGCATGTTGCCAACTGTATTTTTCCAGATTCTCTAAGGCTTCCTGGGTTTCGGTTTTATACCACTCACGTACATCTGTCAACTGTGGGGCATCAAAAGGAACCTTTAAAAATAAACCTTTAATTAAAGGACGGTCTAAAACAAATAATTGCTTATTTTCGTTATAAAAGTTAGATAATTCATGTTCGGAGAACTCGGAAGAAATACGTTGTTTGATAAGTTCCTGTTGGTAGGTATGGACAATTAGGGTTTTACGGTAATTTTCAACTAGTCGTTCCAACTCTTTTGTGTCCGGAATATTAGCCTGTGCAACATCGTATAGTAAAACATTTTCTGCCCAATTACGAATATAATTTTCAGCAAACAATAGACTATCATCTTTTGAGATACTCACCGGAAGTGCTGCTTCCAGCTCTTCTTTGTATAAATAGTTACCATCAACCTCTACTAAAAGGCTCTTATCCCGATCACCATGTTTGCCATCACACGAAAGGCATAACAGAAAAAAAAACAGCAAGAGACTGACTGACCTCATGTAAACCGAATTATACTTAATATTAAGGATACGAAGATAGCGTAATAATCGATAGGTATCAATGATTATTAACTGTTTTTAAAACCTCTTCGTTAATTTCAACCTTACTATTAGCTTGCAACCGACTGATCCACAGAGATTCCAAAAACTTCTTATAATCAGCTTTCAAAGGTTCTAAGACTTCCTGGTACGAATCGGGGTTTTTAACTTTCCTTCCGATGACGTCTGTATAAGGAAAATCATTGATGGATGGAATATTTTCTTTCTTTTTAAAAACAAGTATATCTACATACTGATTATCGCCAATAGCAAAGAGACACTGATCATTCTTCTCCACTCGAACAAGAGGAGCTGCTCCTGAATTAAAATAAGAATCTATAATATCTTCCCATTCGCTTATTGGTAAACCTTTTACCAACCTCTTAGCTTTACGGAATAATTTCTTATCCTTGCAATGAACAACAATTCCCCTGTAACGAACGGGATCCCATTTATAGTCTTTTTTATGTGTCTGAAAATAAGCATGCAAGCCCGAAGAGTCATTTAATTTTTCATCGACCTCTTTCTTATTAATTTCTGTCAGCAGAAGCTGCTCTCGATATTTTTTTACGAGTTGTTCAACTTTGGGGGGCTGCTGTTCGGTAAGTTTTTCCCGAATAATCAATGATTGCTTAAAGTCTGGATTCAACCTATTTTTCCGTATCCATCGTTGTCTGGCAAGTTTCTCTGTTTCTTCGGGAGGAGCTTGTTCCTTTTTTTGAAGCAATTTTACAATATGAATTCCTTCCGGAGTGAAAAATGGTTTTGAAATTTCACCTTCTCTTAAAGAAAACACTCTATTTTCAAACTCTTTTGATGTTTCGAGACGCGTTATCCAGCTGGTATTTTTATCATCGGAATAAGTTTTAACATATGTAATAAAATCTTGACCCTGATTTTTCATGCTAACCTGATAGAGAGAATCCATCCACAAAGAAATTGCTTTGATAAAACGCTGATCTGTAATCTGTGGAATTTTCTTATGGATCTGAATAATTTGCCTTTGCTCTTTAGGATGCTTTTGTTTATATTCTTGAAGATAAGCTGAAAAAAATTCATCTTCCATCCGACTTGTATAGTAACTTTTAATAAGCTGATTGCGATAAGCAAGAAGTTGAGATTGAATATTTGCCAATGTGTCTATTCCTTTTGCCTCCGCATCTGAGATCTTTAGATGGTTCAGGATATAAAGGTTCATAAATTCTTTTACTTCATCTTTTTTTCTTCCCTTTAATCGTGTCGCTTGATGAAAATCTTTTTCAAATTCGGAAAGAGAAATCTCTTTATGATTAACTTTTAATAAAACTGGGTCATTCTGCATTCTGGCAAATAAAATAGCAGGAAATGCCACGAGCAATAAAATAAGTTTTTTATAATTATTCATAGTTATGTAGGTTCGATAGTATAATATATACAAAATAAGGTGCAAATTGTTGAAACTTGCACCTTATTTATTTATTTTTTATTTATTTAAATCTATTTCATTACTCCGGACGACTGTAATTAGGTGATTCACTTGTTATAGTTACATCGTGCGGGTGGCTTTCCATTACACCTGCATTTGTGATACGAGTAAACTTAGCATCGTGTAATTTCTCAATATTAGCCGCACCACAATACCCCATACCAGCCCGTAGACCTCCGGTTAGCTGATAAATAACTTCAAACAAAGTTCCTTTATAAGGTACACGAGCAGCGATTCCTTCCGGAACAAGTTTTTTCACATCCACTTCTCCACTTTGAAAATACCGGTCTTTGGATCCATTTTCCATAGCTTCCAAAGATCCCATACCTCTATATGATTTAAACTTACGCCCGTTAAAAATGATAGTCTCACCAGGACTTTCTTCTGTGCCAGCTACCAAAGAGCCAATCATGACTGAATATCCCCCTGCTGCAAGTGCTTTAACCACATCCCCTGAATAACGGAGTCCTCCATCAGCAATCAAAGGAACTCCAGTGCCTTCTAATGCTTTCGCCACATCATAAACCGCAGAAAGCTGGGGAACACCTACTCCGGCAACTACACGTGTAGTACAAATTGACCCTGGGCCAATACCGACTTTCACTCCATCTGCTCCGGCTTCAACAAGCATTCTTGCTGCTTCCCCAGTAGCAATATTACCTACTATAATGTCTATATCTTTAAAACGTTGTTTGGCCTCTTTTAGTTTCTCAATTACATACATGGAATGACCATGGGCCGTATCAATGACAATTGCATCTACCCCAGCATCTACCAATGCCTGCATCCTATCGATGGTATCAGCTGTAACGCCTACCCCGGCAGCAACACGCAAACGCCCCTTATCATCTTTACATGCCATCGGCTTATTCTTAGCCTTCGTAATATCCTTATACGTGACCAATCCGATCAGGCGACCATCCTTATCTACGACAGGTAATTTTTCAATTTTATATTTTTGGAGAATATCGGCAGCGGCTTCCAAGTCAGTTGATTGATTAGTAGTAACCAGATTTTTACTGGTCATTACTTCATCAATGTGTTTATCCAGACTTCTTTCAAAACGCAAATCACGATTGGTAACAATGCCGACCAGCATCTTGTCTTCATCTACTACCGGAATACCACCAATTTTATATTCCGCCATGATACCCAAGGCATCTCTTACAGTTGAACCTTGTCTGATCGTAACAGGATCATAAATCATCCCATTCTCTGCACGCTTTACAATAGCCACTTGCTTTGCCTGCTCCTGAATAGACATATTTTTATGAATAACGCCAATTCCCCCTTCGCGGGCGATAGCAATAGCCATTTTAGCCTCTGTTACTGTATCCATAGCAGCAGTAACAAACGGTATTTTTAACTCAATGTTTTTGGAAAACTTTGTCGTTAGATCGACAGTGCGGGGCAGAACTTCAGAATAAGAGGGGATTAACAAAACATCATCATACGTTAATCCATCCATAACGATTTTATCGGCAATAAATGACATAGAATTATATGCGTTTTAAAATTTATTGCGTGCAAATATACAGTTTTTATTCCATTAGTTGGCCATTTCAGAAATAAATTTAATACGAATTAAACGTATTTCATCTTCAGTAAAGTCCTCGCCTAGCTCTTCTAAAGCCTCCTCTATACTGTCTGTAGTCGACTCTTTAAAGTAATCATAAATATCCAACAAGTGATCTTCGTCCATGATTTCATTCAGGAAATAATCGATATTTAATTTGGTACCTGAATAGACGATTGCCTCCACTTCATCCAATAATTCACTGAATTCAATCCCTTTGGATAAAGCAATATCATCAAGGGCAACTTTCCGGTCGATAGCCTGAATAATTGAAACTTTTAACTTCGATTTATTTGCTACAGTACGAACTCGCAAATCTTCCGGACGTTCAATTTCATTTTCTTCGCAATGCTTTTTAATAAGGATACAAAATTCTGAACCGTATCGCTTGGCTTTACCAGCACCTACTCCCGGAATATTCTGAAGTTCATCCAACGTAACCGGATAAATAGTAGCCATAGCCTCTAAAGAAGGATCCTGAAAAATTACATACGGAGGAACACCCAGTTTTTTCGACATTTTCTTTCGTAAGTCTTTCAACATGGAATAAAGACCGGGATCTACTGCACAAGATCCACTTCCCCTAGTCGGTGCTTCTTCTTCCACCTCTTCATAATCATTGTCTTCCGTGATTTTGAAAGATTGCGGATCCTTTAAAAACTTATGTCCGGCACTGGTTACTTTCAACGTTCCATAATTTTCCACATCCTTGCTCAGATATCCAGCTATGAGTGCCTGGCGAATAACAGCGTTCCATACTTTTTCGTCCTCTCCCATTCCTGAACCAAATGCTTCTAAATCTTCGTGAAGATGAGCCTGTACTTCTGTCGTTTCTTTACCAAGTAAAACGTCAATAATATAATCTGTTTTAAAATTTTCTTTTACCGCACTAACAGCCTCAATTACGGTGCACAATAATTCTTTAGCCTCCACTTGCTTTTTAGGGTTTAAACAGTTGTCACAATTTCCACAATTTTCTTCTCCATACTCTTCGCCGAAATAATGTAGTAATGATTTGCGACGGCAAACTGAAGATTCGGCATAGGCTGCTGTTTCCAGCAAAAGTTGCTTACCGATCTCTTGTTCCGCCACTGGTTTACCCTGCATAAATTTTTCCAGTTTTTGCAGGTCTTTATTGGTATAAAAAGTAATACATTTTCCTTCTCCACCATCTCGCCCGGCACGTCCGGTTTCCTGATAATATCCTTCCAGACTTTTGGGTATATCATAATGTATTACATATCGTACATCAGGCTTATCAATTCCCATCCCAAAAGCAATGGTAGCTACAATTACATCTACTTTTTCCACCAGAAAATCATCCTGATTCTGTGTCCTGGTAGCTGAATCCATTCCGGCATGATAAGCACGGGCGTTTATGTTATTAGCCAGAAGAACCTCGGCGAGTTCTTCTACTTTTTTGCGACTTAAACAATATATTATACCTGATTTCTCTGTATTATTCCGAATAAACTTTATAATATCCTTATCTATATTATTGGTTTTCGGTCGTACTTCATAATATAAATTAGGACGATTGAAAGATGATTTGAATACCTGCGCATCCGACATCCCCAGGTTCTTCTGAATATCATGCTGAACTTTTGGAGTAGCAGTAGCAGTTAGGGCTATCAATGGTGCTTTACCTATTTCATTAATAATCGGCCGGATGCGACGGTACTCCGGACGGAAGTCATGTCCCCATTCGGATATACAATGTGCTTCATCTACGGCATAAAATGAAATTTTCACATCTTTCAGAAATTCAATATTATCTTCCTTGGTTAAGGACTCGGGAGCTACATATAGTAATTTAGTCTTTCCCTGACGAATGTCAGTTTTTACTTGTTCAATAGCACTTTTATTCAAAGAAGAATTTAAGAAGTGAGCCACACCATCTTCTTCACTAAAGTTACGCATAGCATCCACCTGATTTTTCATCAAGGCAATCAAGGGAGATATAACAATAGCTGTCCCCTCGATCAATAAAGAAGGTAGTTGATAGCATAAAGATTTTCCGCCTCCTGTAGGCATCAATACGAAGGTATCTTTACCTTCCAGCAAATTAAATATGATTGCTTCTTGATTTCCCTTAAATTTGTCAAATCCGAAATACTTCTTCAACTGGCTTGCCAGATTAATCTTATCTGCCATTGTTCTTTTAGTGCTTTATTCAGTTCATCATATAATTCCTAAGCTTCAAGAGCCTAAACAAAGTTAGGAACAACTTCGAATATTACAAGTAAATTGCAACGAAATTTTCAGAAAAAAGGGTTTCCCACTGTGATCTGGTTTATCAGGTTCTCAGCTAAATATAAACAGGATATTATTCGTGCTTTCTTTCATACTCTTTGTGTTATTCTTTCTCCCCCGATCATTTTGCTCTCTGAAGAGAAAGAACTATTAAAAACAGTGAAAAACACGAGCAAGCAGGCTTTACGCGGTTTGTAACCTCGCCAGATTAGCTTTTTCAAGTTGCTTCTTCGCAAAATCAAGCGTCACTTCAAATTTCTTTTCATCCTGAGAAGGTATATCAAACATTACATCCATCATAATGGTTTCTACTATAGATCGTAATCCCCGAGCTCCCAATTTATATTCCACCGCTTTATCTACAATATATTCCAGAACTTCAGGTTGGAAAGTTAATTTCACCCCATCCATGTCCAATAATTTAATATATTGTTTAACGATAGAATTCTTCGGTTCAGTTAGAATAGCCCGAAGCGCATCTCTGTCGAGCGGATTTAAATAAGTAAGAATCGGTAAACGGCCAATAATTTCAGGAATAAGCCCAAAAGACTTTAAGTCCTGCGGTGCAATATATTGCAACATATTATTCCTATCTATAGCAGCTGTCTTGCGGGATGTATTATAACCCACGACGTGTGTATTAAGACGTTGAGCAATTTTCTTCTCAATGCCATCGAATGCACCTCCACAAATAAACAGGATATTTTTTGTATTAACTGCAATCATTTTCTGGTCAGGATGCTTACGTCCCCCCTGGGGTGGAACATTCACGACCGAACCTTCCAACAATTTTAATAATCCTTGCTGTACTCCTTCTCCGCTTACATCCCGGGTAATAGATGGATTATCTCCTTTACGGGCAATCTTATCTATTTCATCTATGAATACAATTCCTTGTTCAGCTTCTGCAACGTTATAATCGGCCACTTGTAATAACCGGGCAAGAAGACTTTCAATATCTTCACCTACATAACCGGCTTCGGTCAGTACGGTTGCATCTACAATCGTAAAAGGTACTTTAAGCAATTTAGCAATAGTACGGGCAAGAAGAGTCTTGCCCGTACCTGTACTACCTACCATAATGATATTGGATTTTTCAATCTCAACATCATCTTTTGTATCTTTTTGGAGTAAACGTTTATAGTGATTATATACTGACACAGAGAGAAAACGTTTGGCATCGTCCTGTCCAATCACATATTGATCAAGAAATTCTTTGATCTCCTTGGGCTTGGGTAGTTCGTCCATTTTCAGACGATTAAACGATGTCGCAGATGAATGCTGACCGGTCGCTTCCTGTACTATTTCATAGGCCTGGGTTGAACAACTATCACATATATAACCGTTCATCCCGGTAATAAGAAAATCAACCTCATCTTCAGGCCGTCCGCAAAAACTACATCTTTTCTTTGTGCCTTTTTTTGTTTTTGAATCTTCCATTAAATTATTATAAAGGTTTGCGAAGCAATACTTCATCTACCATACCATAATCTTTTGCTTCCTGAGAAGACATCCAGTAGTCACGGTCGGCATCGGCCCATACCTTGTCAAAGTCTGTTTTCGAGTGTTCAGCAATTATGGTATATAGTTCTTTTTTCATTTTCTGAATTTCACGGGCAGTTATCTCAATATCTGAAGCCTGTCCTTGCGCACCACCTAATGGCTGATGGATCATCACCCTGGAGTGTTTGAGTGCCGAACGTTTCCCATCTGTTCCTGCCACCAAAAGAACAGCGGCCATAGAAGCAGCCATTCCGGTACAAATCGTCGCTACATCACTGCCAATAAACTGCATGGTATCATAAATACCCAGCCCGGCATATACAGAACCACCCGGAGAATTTATGTATACAGAAATGTCTTTCTGATCAGCAGAGTCCAGATAAAGCATCTGCGCCTGCAATACATTGGCTGTATAATCATCTATCTGGGTTCCCAAAAAGATGATACGGTCCATCATCAATCGGGAGAATACATCAAGCTGAGTAACATTTAATTGTCTTTCTTCCAAAATATAAGGATTCAAATAACCAGCCTGAGCATTAATAACTCCGTCCAGCACCTGGCTATTGATTCCTAAATGCTTGGTTGCATATTTTCTGAAATCATTCATATTTGCTAAGTTTAAAAATTAATACATAAATAGAGGAGGCTACTGACCTCCTTCCGTTTTTTCGGACTAACAAAATTACAAAAAATAATTGGCTTTTCTGTATATTTTGTTCGTTACCCAACTTAACATTTTGATCAGAAACCCCCTCTTTTAGGAAGTTTTAGCTATATCTTAACAAATTTACGCTTCTTCGAATAATTTACGGAAATCTACCAAAGACACCGTTTTATTATTGAGTTTAACTTTTTCTTTAAGTTTACCAGCCAATTTCACATCGAGAGCACGATTAACCAGCATATCCACACTTTCTTTTTTCTTCAACATCTCTTTGGAGTAGTTGTCTAACAAATCATCAGGAACATTCATCATACCATACTGGGCAAATTGTGCCCTAGTAGCATCTTTCGCCATAGCGATGACATCTTCCTGTTCTACCTTTATTTCGTAATCCTTTACCAATTTTTCTTTAATCAGGTGCCAGGTAAGCTCTTCAATGCTCTTATCGTAGTTTTCATTTACGAACTCTTCGCCTTTGTCACTGTTAGTTTGAAGCATAAAACGTTTCAGGATTTCATCGGCAAATTCCAGTTTTCCAACTTTTTCAGTCAGCATCTTACGAGCATCTAACAAGAATTTATAGTCACCGTCAGCCACAAATTGTGAAGCAATGCTCTCTTTTACTTTTGACCGGAATTCTTCTTCTGTGGTTACCACACCTTCGCCGAATACTTGATCAAAAAGTTGCTGATTTAATTCGCCCTCTTTAAAGCGGGTTATTTCTTCAACCTGATAGCTAAAATCAGACTTCACATCAGCAGCTATTCCTTTATCCAGATGCAATAATGATGCCATTTCGGTAGCATGCCCATCGTAAGCTGTAAAAGGATTGAATACCAGCACATCGTTTACTTTTGAACCAGCGAAAAAAGCTTTCTGATCCTCATTCTTCATATAAGAAGGCATTAATACAGCATCTTCTACCCGAATGCCATCTTCTTTGGTATTTCCGTTTTCATCCAACTCAGCGAGTAAACCTTTCAACATATCGTTTTCCTGATAAACATCTGTTTTTTCATATTCACCAGTACGTTGGGTATATGTTTTTATCTGATTATCAATCATTTCATCGGTTACGTCGATATTGTAGTAATCCACTTTATCCTTCGCTGTGGCATCTACTTCAAATTCAGGAGCAAGTGCAATATCGAAAGAGAATTCAAAATCTTCGGTCGTATCGAAGTCAATATCCTGGTTTTTCTCACTCGGTAGTGGTTCTCCCAGGATACTTACATTATTTTCTTTTATATATTCGTACACTTTGTCCGAAAGTAATTTGTTGATTTCTTCTGCCACTACAGATTTGCCATACATTTTTTTGATCAAACTCATTGGTACCATTCCTTTACGGAATCCAGGCATTTGAGCTTTTTGTCGAAGTGATTTTAATGACTTATCTACTGCTCCCTGATAGTCAGCTTTTTCTAATTTAATGGTTAGTAAACCGCTAACCTTATCAGTGTTCTGAAATGAAACATTCATTTTTTAACGACTTTATTTTAATTTATAATTTATTGATTCCATATAATGAGCCTGTTTTAAACTTTTTATAGAATATTGTTGTAATTAGCTTATGTCTTTCTTTAATACTTTTCAATTTTTCTTTCATAGAGGTTTAAGTAGTGGACTACTATCGTCCTAACAAAGAAAACTAACAATCGAAACGTAGTACTAAATAAAAAAAGAAGCCAAATCCACACAGGCTAAATTGGCTTGCAAAATTACTATTAATCTTTCAATTACCAAGAGGTTGATTAATTTATTTATGAATTGATAAGGTACGGTTTATGATAGATAATAGGCTTGAGTCATCTTAATTGAAGCTGATTTTAGATTTAAGTACCTAAACGAAATTAGTTTATACTATTAAATCGCTAAATTTCTATCAGTGAAAGACTTATAAGGATGGCAAACCAGTAATTGCTGTGATCAGGAACCTTACGACTCTCGTATTACATTGACTTATTGTGATAAAGCAATGCATTCCAGGCAAAAAACACATTATTAAAGGATGTAACTTGTGTAACTTACATGAAGGAGAAAAGCCATCATGAAATTCCATCAATTTACTCATATTAAGAATTTTATATAGAAATAACAAGACTAGTGATACTTTTTTTGTAATAAATCTTTTAAGAGAGTGGGTAAGTTAGAGAATATCATCTCATAGAAGAAGTTCTTTTAAGTCATGGTTCCGGTAGGATTTGTCCAAACTTCCGGTAGCATTTAGAGCAAATGTAATAAGGTTTTCCATCCTCTTCCGGTAGGATTCTCCATATAAATAGAGTATGCTTATCGTCGGTGCAGCCTATACTTATGGTACACATAGGATGAGCTCACCCTGCTAACCTCTTTCAACTACTGATACGCATTCATGAAAATAGGTTAAACTAATTAGGATAATGTGCTTCATTTATTAATCTATCGTATTCGTGAAATAGTCTGATCCTAAATTTCTTGCATATCTCAAAAATTATGCTTTTCTTTGTCCCGAAGAATGGTGCATTATAACTCACGATTTTTATTACAAGGCTTTACTTTCCGTTATAAGACGCTTTTGTAAACTCTCTGTTCTCTAAATCTTTTTATTCTCGGCCATTTTTCAGGAGAGTTTTATTCATTTATTTATTTTTATTTTTTTCTATTATGAACATTTACATCGGAAACCTGAACTATCGTGTAAGGGAAGCTGATTTGCAACAAGTTATGGAAGATTACGGATCTGTATCTTCTGTAAAAGTTATTACTGACCGTGAAACCGGAAGATCTAAAGGCTTTGCCTTTGTTGAAATGGCTAATGAAGCCGAAGGAACCAAAGCCATCTCTGAATTGAATGGTGCAGAATTTGAAGGACGCACTATGGTAGTTAAAGAAGCCAGACCCAAATTCTAAAATTAAAATATAGAATCTAGGAAATTAATGAAAACTCTTGCGGGCAATCCCGGCAAGAGTTTTTTCTTTTTATAAAGATGATATATCGGTTACCTAGAAGAATTACTAAATGTACCTTTTATGCTTCCTCCCAGATGGACTAAAGAAAGCCATCAAACGGATTTGAGGCTAGCTGTTGACTGTGCGGCTGTAGTTTTTTACGAAAAAAGACGGAAGGATATAATATTCCCTATTGCGGTCCTAAAAGAATAACGAATTATTTAAAGATTACAGAAACTTCAACCGGAAACAACTGTTTGTTTTGGCAACAATTACCATTTTTTCGTTCTTTAGGAAGATAGAGAGGTGAAAGGATTACTAGACGACGATTTACTAATTCACATTTATAAAGACAAAGCCGAAATTATTTCTTAGGAGAAATCGGTCTCCGGAAATATCCGTTTGAATTGTATGAATGGAAATAATGTTCATCAAAAGAATAATGACTGAATGAAGAGAATTCAAGTTCGAAAATTGAGAAGTTTTTTTGCTTCTACGAATTATAAGTAAAACCTGTTATCAATTATTTAATTGAAAGTCTTTTCTACGTAATACAAAGCTGTTACTAAGATATTTTTCTCGAACGATTTTATTTTCAGCCAATTCTTCGGGAGTACCTTGAAAAAGTATCTTACCTTCAAAAAGCAAATAAGCACGGTCCGTAATACTCAGGGTTTCTTGTACATTATGGTCGGTAATTAGAATACCAATATTTTTATCTTTCAGTTTCCAGACTATTTGCTGAATATCTTCCACGGCAATGGGGTCTACACCTGCAAAAGGCTCGTCCAACATAATAAACTTAGGGTCTATTGCTAAACAACGAGCAATCTCCGTACGGCGACGCTCTCCCCCGGATAATTGATTCCCTTTGTTTTTACGTACTTTCTGCAAACGGAACTCAGCAATCAAACTTTCCAGCTTCTCTTTTTGGTACTCCTTTGATTTATCAGTCATCTCAAGTACAGCAGCTATATTATCTTCTACACTCATCTGTCGAAAAACAGAAGCTTCCTGAGCCAAATAACCAATTCCGTTCTGCGCACGCTTATACACCGGATATTTCGTAATTTCCAAATCATCCAAAAAGATACGTCCTTCATTCGGAGTGATCAAACCCACAGTCATATAAAAAGATGTTGTCTTTCCTGCACCATTCGGCCCCAGTAACCCTACAATCTCTCCCTGCTTCACGTTAATGGATACGTGATTCACTACTGTACGTTTACCATATTTTTTAACCAAATCTTCTGAACGAAGAATCATCTTGCCATCATCCATACCTTTAAGAATTTAGAATTTAGGAGCCAGAAAGTTAAGGAGCCATACATAAAAAGAATTCCGGATCAAATAGATTCTTACATTCTCAACCCCTTGTTTCTTAACTTCTAAAAAATACTTTGCAAAGATAAGGATTCCCCTTATAAATTATGACTTACAGAAAGTGCATAATTCATAAAAAAAGAAAACTTTATCCTTCACCTGCGTTTTATTGCCGAAACTCCCGGCTGTTTCATAATAAATAATGTACATTTGCACCAAATTTCCGATTATGATTAAAGCATTAAAGACTGTTGGAAGATATATTCTACTCATGAAGCGGGCCTTTGGACGTCCTGAGAGGATAGGAATGTATATGAGACAGTTCATAAAAGAAGTCGACCAGTTGGGAGTAAATTCGATTGGCATTGTTTTATTGATCTCTTTTTTCATTGGAGCTGTTATTACAATCCAGATAAAACTAAATATTGAAAGTCCCTGGATGCCCCGATGGACCGTAGGATATGTTACCCGCGAAATCCTTTTACTTGAATTCTCATCTTCTATTATGTGCCTGATTCTGGCAGGTAAGGTGGGATCGAATATTGCTTCTGAACTGGGTACAATGCGTATCACCCAACAGATTGATGCAATGGAAATTATGGGAGTTAATTCTGCCTCTTTCCTGATATTACCAAAAGTTGTAGCATTGGTTACCATTATTCCCATTCTGGTTATATTCAGTATTTTTGCCGGAATTATCGGAGCTTTCGCCACTTGCTGGTTTGGCGGCATTATGATGGCTGCGGATCTGGAATACGGTTTACAATATATGTTTGCAGAATGGTTTGTTTGGTGTGGTATAATTAAGTCGCTATTCTTTGCATTTATTATTGCTAGTGTTTCTTCTTTCTTTGGTTATACGGTAGAAGGTGGTTCCATCGAAGTTGGAAAGGCATCTACCAACTCAGTAGTAACGTGTAGTGTTTTAATCTTATTTGCGGATTTAATACTAACCAGACTTTTAACTTCATGATACGAATTAAAGATATACATAAGTCATTCGACGAAAAAGAAGTCCTGAAAGGAATTAATGCTACTTTTGAGAACGGAATAACCAATCTGATTATTGGCCAGAGTGGCTCCGGTAAAACCGTATTGATGAAATGTATTGTAGGTTTACTCACACCGGAAAAGGGAGAACTATTGTATGACGATCGAAACTTCATGGCAATGGAGAAAAAAGAGAAGAAAAAATTGCGCAAAGAGATGGGAATGATATTTCAAAATGCAGCTTTATTCGACTCAATGACTGTTTTAGAAAACGTGATGTTTCCTCTTAATATGTTTAGCAATGCCAATTATCGCGAACGGGTAAAAAGAGCTATGTTCTGTCTCGACCGCGTCAACCTGAGTGATGCTAAAGATAAATATCCGGGAGAACTCAGTGGAGGAATGCAAAAACGGGTTGCCATTGCACGTGCTATTGTACTCGAACCACAGTATTTGTTTTGCGATGAACCTAACTCTGGTTTAGATCCAAAAACATCCCTGATTATTGATGAACTTATTCAAGGAATTACCCGGGAATATAATATGACCACCATTATCAACACTCACGATATGAACTCAGTAATGGGAATTGGAGAAAGCATTATTTTTATCTACGAAGGAAGAAAGGAATGGGCAGGAAATAAAGATGAGATATTTACTTCTAAGAATAAACGACTTAATAATTTCATCTTCGCTTCTGACTTATTTAAGAAAGTAAAAGAAATGGAAAACCATATTTTGCAAGAAGAAAACTAAGAAATATCATATAAATAAGTAAAGGCTCTGAAACTAAATCACATAGATTGTTTCAGAGCCTTTACTTATTTAGAACAAATATTCTTTTTTACTTTTGCCTAATAAATATATGAATAGGTGTACCTGTCAAATTCCATTTCTCACGCATTTTATTTTCCAGAAATCTTTTATAAGGCTCCCTCACATACTGCGGTAAATTTGCAAAGTAAACGAAAGAAGGAATTTGCGTATTAGGTAACTGGGTCACATACTTAATCTTAATATATTTCCCTTTATTGGATGGCGGGGGATATGCTTCAATCAGTGGTAACATTTCTTCATTCAAACGGGCTGTTGGGATTTTAGTCATTCGATTTTCATATACACTTCTGGCTTCTTCCAATACTTTCAGAATTCTTTGCTTTGTAATAGCAGAAGAGAAAATAATAGGGAAGTCAACAAAAGGAGCAAAGCGGGAACGAATGGCGTTCTCAAATTCTTTCTGCACTTTTACAGATTTGTCTTCTACAAGGTCCCATTTATTGATAACAACAACAAGTCCTTTGGAATTACGCTGAATTAGAGAGAAAATATTCAGATCCTGACTTTCGATGCCCCGGGTTGCATCTACCATGAGAATACAAACATCAGCTCCTTCAATGGCCCGAATAGAACGAATCACCGAATAATATTCAAGATCTTCATTTACTTTATTCTTCTTCCGGATACCGGCAGTATCCACCAGATAAAAATCAAAGCCAAATTTATTGTAACGGGTGTAAATAGAATCACGGGTTGTACCAGCTATCTCAGTTACAATATTGCGCTCTTCTCCAATAAAGGCGTTTACAATAGATGATTTCCCTGCATTAGGCCGCCCAACAACAGCAAAGCGTGGAATATCATCATCCAATATTTCAGAAGATTCTTTTTTGAACTTACTAACAATAATGTCCATTAAATCTCCTGTTCCGCTACCTGTTACGGCAGAAATACAGTAAGGATCTCCTAAACCTAGCTTATAGAATTCAGGAGCATTATATTGCAAATCGTGGTTATCTGTTTTATTGGCGACAACGATAACAGGTCTGGTAGAACGACGAAGAATAGTTGCTACCTGCATATCAAGGTCGGTAACCCCATTCATTACATCTACTACAAACAGGATAACGTCCGCTTCATCCAAGGCAATTAATACCTGCTTGCGTATTTCTTCTTCAAATACATCATCTGAGTTTACTACCCACCCACCGGTATCAACTACTGAAAATTCCCGACCTAGCCATTCTGTTTTGCCATACTGTCGGTCGCGCGTTGTGCCGGCTTCTTCATTGACAATGGCATGACGTGTTTTTGTTAAGCGATTAAACAAAGTAGATTTTCCCACATTGGGTCTTCCTACAATAGCTACCAAATTTCCCATAATCTCTTTTAGTTTTGCGACTATCCCAGTCGTATGAATAATTTATTTAATCCGGTTGATAACCAAAATTGCGTAATTCTTTATCAGAACTTCTCCAGTCTTTATCAACCTTCACGTATGTTTCTAAAAAAATGGTTTTCCCAAAGAATCTTTCAAGATCACGACGGGCTTCTGTGGCTACTTTTTTGAGTGCTTTACCCTGTTTACCAATAATTATGCCCTTTTGTGAGTCTCTCTCAACATAGATAACTACGTTGATATGTATCTTCTTCTTTTCCTCTTTAAAACTTTCAACCACTACTTCTACAGCATAAGGAATTTCCTTATCATAATATAAAAGAATCTTTTCACGTACAATCTCACTCACAAAGAAACGAGCCGGCTTGTCTGTCCACTGATCCTTATCAAAATAAGGAGGAGAATCAGGCAATAATTCCTGTACCCGTTTCATCACATAATCAAGGTTGAACTTAGATATAGCAGAAATAGGAATAATTTCTGCGTTCGGAAGTAGCTCTTTCCATTCTTCAACTTTCCCAATTAACTCTTCCTGGTTACTCAAATCTATTTTATTGATCAGCAAAAGTACGGGGATTGTTTGCTTACGTACTTTCTCTACAAATTCATTGTTTTTATCCGGTTTCTCCACTACATCGGTCAAATACAAAAGCACATCGGCATCAGTTAAAGCCGAATGGGAAAAATTCAGCATTGACTCTTGTAGTTTATAATTGGGTTTCAGCACACCCGGTGTATCTGAAAACACAATTTGCATATCGTCCGTATTGTAGATTCCCATAATACGATGCCGGGTAGTCTGTGCCTTAAATGTAGCAATCGAAATACGTTCACCAACCAAAGCATTCATTAAGGTTGATTTCCCAACATTGGGATTACCGACGATATTAACAAAACCAGCTTTATGCATTATCTATTGTTTTTGTAATTAGACAAAAAAACGCATCGAATTATATAATAAGATGCGTTGATTATATTTCTTGGGTGAATGATCAATTATCACTACTTTTATTTCCGTCATATCCCCACTTCACATAAATGGCTCCCCAAGTGAATCCTGCACCAAATGCCGTAAAGATCAGGTTATCTCCTTTTTTCAGTTTATCTTCATAATCCCAGATGCATAACGGAAGAGTAGCAGCACTGGTATTCCCGTAACGTTGAATATTAATCATTACTTTATCTAAAGGCAATTCCATCCGATGAGCTACTGCATCAATAATACGCATGTTTGCCTGATGAGGAATCACCCAATTAAGGTTCTCTTTTGTTAAGCCGTTTCTTTCAGCAATCTGTGCACTTACATCCGACATATTAGATACTGCGTATTTAAATACAGTTCTTCCTTCCTGATAAACACAATGCATGTGATTATCTACCGTAAAATAGGATGGAGGACAAACCGAACCTCCAGCTTTCATATGCAGAAAAGGCAATCCCTTACCATCCGTCTTCAAAATAGAATCCAGTATACCAAACTCTTCTGTTGTAGGTTCGAGCATAAATGCAGCTGCACCATCTCCAAAGATTGGGCATGTTGCCCGATCAGTATAATCTGTAATAGAAGACATCTTATCAGCACCTACAATAATAACCTTCTTGTATTTACCTGATCTGATAAACGATGCTCCAGTTTCCAGTAGATAAAGAAATCCAGAACAGGCAGCTTGCATATCGAAAGCAAATGCATTTTTGAGTCCCAATTTATCACATAATATAGAAGCTACAGATGGAAAGATATAATCTCCTGTACTCGTTGCTACAATTACTAAATCTATATCCTCAGGATTGGATTGCGTCCTCTGCATCAGCTGCTTGGCAGCTTTTCTTGCCATATAGGATGTACCTAATCCTTCCTCATTTAAGATTCGTCTTTCTTTAACACCGATACGAGTCATAATCCACTCGTCTGTGGTATCTACCATTCTTGATATCTCTTCGTTTGTTAAGATATAATCTGGAACATAGCCACCTACACCGGTGATTACTGCATTTATTTTTTCCATCAATTTTATTTTTAGAAAGAGATACTTATACTTAATTATATAAGTGACTAATTTACATATATAATCAAGTATAAGCCCGTTAAGCAGCCAAATTAAATAGCTGCTTCCTTTTCAATAGCGAGTTTACCTCTGTAGTAGCCACAAGCTCCACACACAGCATGATAAACATGCCATTCTCCACAATTAGGACAGATAGCTAATGTTGGAGCTACCGCTTTATCGTGGGTTCTTCTTTTTGCAGTTCTTGTTTTTGACTGTCTTCTCTTAGGATGTGCCATTTTCTAAAACTTATTAATTGTTATCTAATATTTTCTTTAAGTCATTCCAACGCGGATCAATCGGTGTTTCTGTCTCTTCATCTGCTTCAAGATCTACCGAAATTGAATCGCCAAAATCATCATCTTTTTCATCGTCGGGTGTTGTTCTCAGATGCTTGCTAAGTTTACCAGTCATGGCTTTATTACACTTTCCTGGGGCATGAACATGCTTCATTGGAACAGCCAAAGATATAAATTCATACATAAACCATGCAACATTTACATCCCCGTCCTCTTCCGGAACAACAATAATATCTCCTTCCTCACCGTATGTACGACCAAATTTCACCATCAACTTCTCAGAGGTATTAATAGGCAATTCCATTTCATCTAAACAACGATCACATGGAACCCACACACTTCCATCTATCTGAAAGCTCAATTCAAAAGCACGTGCTGTCTTCTTCACTTGTAAGGCAACCTTCACTTTACCCTTTTGAACCTCCGGTCCGTCAATATCGGCAAAAAAGATATTATCAAGCAAATATTCTTCTGTTAGAATATCTGCCTGCATCCCTTTTAAATCAATCCTATACTTATCAAATTTTCCCAAAATATTTCCTTCTTTAAATTCTGGTAAAGGACCAATAACTCTACGAATTAATTTCTTAAGCTTCTGTAACCCATCACTAAGAGATATAATTCGGGCGACAAAGATACGAATAATAATCTGAGTAACACAGAAAATAGCTGTAAAATTCGCTCAATTTAGGAATTATGATATGAGGAACAGCGAAAACCAAAAAAGGAAGTATAAGGAGAGAATTTACTTCAATCAAAAGGCCTCTTTATCTATGTTGATAAAGAGGCCTTTCTGGGTAATCTAAATAAAA
>JAJQFD010000011.1 GCA_021201335.1 Bacteroides sp.
TCTGTATTTAGAATCATTACAAATATAGGATGATTCTTTCGATCGGCCAAACATATATGTTATTATTTTAACTTATTTAACGGTTGTCCAGCTTTACAATAAAAACATCTGACAATAAAATAAGTTTTGAACGAAAAGTATTATTATGAAAAAGAAAGGATAAGGATGATTATTTAGATGTATTTGACAGATAGTGACCAAAATAAATAGCTATTTGCTATCTGTGTTTTCTGGATGAATAAAAGGTAAATAGGAAGATGTGCCGTTTCGGACTTTCTGAGCCGGGTTTTGAAGGAGTGAATAGAATGCTTCTTTATCCCATAATTCGGAGAAAAATTAGAATCATCGCAGGGAAATACTTTTTTCGATGCTTCCATGTTTTTTCTTCATCGTATAAATTTTATTTGCTTGTGTAACAAAAATGCTTCGTTTGTTAACTAATCATAGCTCACTTGTTACATGAAAATATTTTTCTGTTAAACAAAGGACTGATAACTGTATACCAAGCTAATTATGGAATAGAAATCCGGGATAAATTTCTTTTTGAGTGCGGATTTGTGACTATGTTTTTTCTAACATAGGATACAGTGGAGTGACTTGAATTTAAATAAAGTGATGGTATATGCTTTTGTTTTTAATGAAATGTTTATTTTTAAATTTATTTGGTAATCTTTTTGATTGCGATATTCTGAAATTTAAAGCAGTTTGTTTTTCCTTTAACTCTCTGAAATCGTTTTCTGTTCATCTCTTATCATTTTTCAATGAAATACATAAAAAAAGAGATTCTGACAAAATGATATTTTCGTTTGTCAGAGAATCTTCCGATTATTTGTTACCTTCATATGGATATTTCTTTCAGCAGAATAGTTTTGTCCAGAGTACTATATCCAACACAATTATGAGATAATGCTCTACACTGTTTCATTTATATGTTTACAGCTTTATTGAAGTAGATATTTATCTTTGAAATAATAACAATTCAAAGTATGAAACACCTGTTTATTGTACTATTTTTATTTTTAAATTTTGATATATCTGTACTTTCGCATACGACGAGGAGGACACAGAAATACTTTGTAAAGGTGAATGATTGCTGCGATACAACTATTTATTCATTGAATTTAAAACTAGCAGATTTACAAAAAAAAGCAAAGGAGAAAAAACATCCTTCATTTTATGGTGGATCTTATATTAATGAGAATCATATTGTATTGCTAATAGCTGATGCGGTAACCTATAGTGAGATACTAGATTTAACAATAGACTTTTCCTCTTTACAAATTAAACCTTGCCAATATTCATATAAGGAATTATTACATATTTGTGAGCAATTAGATGATTTCTTTTTTAGGACGTCTAACCGGGATATTGTGGAAAAGAAAATAGGATGGAGCAGCACTTTTTTATCCATACCCGACAATCGAATTTATATCAGATTAGTTAAATGCAATAAAGAAAGCATTGAACTTTTCAAAAAAAATGTTTGTGACTCTTCAGCTTTTGTTTTTGTAGAAGCAGATCTATACATTCATATATAAATAGGAGTGTTTAATAAAGGAAAGATTAAAAAAGAGATTCTGACAAAATGATATTTTCACTTGTCAGAATCTCCCATCACTAATTACCTAAAAAACTACCTATTTCTGATAATAAATATGCATTTTCATTGTATTCTCTTGAGGTGTAGCACCGGCAGTAACTTCTTTGATTTCGATCAGGCCGTTTTTATCTTTCGTTGCATTATAGAACCAAAGAACATCTCCTACTACAAAGTTTTTGGGAGTATTGCTCGATGGTTTTGATATGCCAGTGAAAAGTTCATCATTAATCTCTTCGATTTCTCTGGCAATCACCTTACGGGCTAACTCACCTTGCGCTGCATTCGATGTACTCAGTAAACGGAATTTAGTGTTGACAGCCAGGAATTTAGAATAATCTTTACCATCTTCTGTTCCTAAGGCTTTTCCGTCACAAAGCTGATTCTTTAATACACTGGTAGCATTGGCCGGATTGTAAAGTTGATTTTCACCACTGGTGTTTACATTCATCATGAAATCCATCTTTTCCTGATTATCAAACAGGTCGCAAGGAGTGTAGATGGTTCCGGTAGTACCATCGAAGAAAGATTGATTGGTAGATTGTCCGCCAATGATGACGTTATCCCATTCTAATATTTTAGTTTCTACTACTGGAAGTGGTTTAAGAAGAAGAGTTCCATCCAGTGCAAGTTCCCGGTTGCTTCCTAATGTATTGTTATAAACGAGTGTTACACCAGTAGTGGTTTCCTCAGTTACAGTTGGAACCAGGAAGGTTAGTGCATTAGCTTCTTTCTTTTGTACTGTTGCCGTAAGAGTACCCAGGTTCACAGTAGTGATGATAGCTAGGTTTTCTCCTTCCAGTGTGATCTCTGTTCCCGACAGTGCCGACTCCGGTAATGAGGAAGTTACTTTAGGAGTAACGGCTGGAGTAATAGTGAGTGTACCCAGTACAGTCAGTTCCTGATTACTTCCAATTGAATTGTCATAGATAAGCTTCACGGTGGTGGAGACTTCTTCTGCTACTTCCGGAGCAACAAAAGAAACGCTTCTTTCATCCTTGCTGCGTAAGGTTACATCAGCTGTTCCTACCTGGATGTTTTTAATAATCTGTAAATCAGTTCCGGTAATTTCAACTACATTACCCGACATTACGGTAGTGGGTAACATGGAAGTGGCTGTCGGGATGACAGGGGGAACAATTATTTCCAGATCTTCGGATAACACAATTGTTTTGTTTGTATTGTATGTAACAAACAACCTTACTTTTTGGGTTAACGTTTGTGCAGGTACAGTTACTTTCAGTGTATGCCTGTCTCTTTTCGCCAGGTCGGGATCAACTTCAGCTTCTATTTCTCCAAAGGTTACTTTGGTTATCAAATGCATGTTGGTACCGGTAAATGTCATCTCATCCCCTACTGTTACAGATGTTTCTGTAATCTGGTTGACAGAGGTTTGAGGAATATCGATGTCGTTATCACGTGTGCACGAACTGAATATCATTGTCAGGCAGCACACCAGTATAAATTGTAATCTATAATTTTGTTTCATAATAGTCATCATTAAGGATTAACGTTGATAATATACGTCGAACACAATGGACGAGTTTGCATCTATATGAGTTTTTGGTTGACCGTAAGCTACATTCACTTCTTTGATGTATAATAAGCCGATTTTATTCTTTTTCTCGTTCTTAAAGAGAATTACGCTACCCACTTTGTATATATTATCTGCTTCCGTATCTTCAGCTTCAGTCGAGCGGCGGCTTCTCACAGAGTTCTTATCAGCTACAATCGTACCGTTGAATAAGGTGGGGGTTGTTTCCGGCGATAATTCATCCAATTGGCCGTTTACTACTTTATTGATAATTTCCGCCTGAACTTCATTGCTACGGAGTAACACCAGGAAGAGAGTTTTGGTGGTCATGAAATCACCGTAACCTTCGGCGATTAATCCGTCTAGTGTATTGCTGGTAATGAAAGATTTTCCTTCGCACCAGTAATTCCGGATACCGTTCACCGTATTATGCGGGCCATTCAGGGCAAAGTCATAATTACTATTGACAACAGAAGCAAAGTCAATGAGAGACTGGGCCGGTTGGTCTTTTAAAACACAAGCAGGAAGAACTTGTCCGGCTGTTGCATTTAACATGTTTCCAAACTCCGCGTTTCTATGAGAGCCTTGCATTAGGTTGGGATAGAAGAATACTTTTGGAATAAATACCTCACAGGCTTCTGATAAAGTTAGTGTAGCTGTTTCTTCGTAATAATAAGCGGTAACTTTTACGGTACTTGTTTCTGGCAGAGTAGGTACCCGGAAGGAAAGTATGGTCGCTTCTTTACGGGAGATGGTGGCCTCAACTTCTCCAAATGTTATTTTTTCAATCAGATTGAGGTTTTCTCCGTTTAGTGTTACGGTTTCTCCTTCTGTTAGTTTATTGGGTAATGTTCCGGAAATGGTTGGCCTTGTTTTCAAGATTTCAAAAGCGTTTCCGGTGGTACCCATGCTTTGTTCTCCCTGTTCGTTGAAATAAGTAAGGCGAATGTCTACCCGATCATCAGATACAAAAGGAACTTTTACTACTAATTCTTTTTCACTTTTGTAGCTAATAACGGTGGCCTCCACGTCTTTGAAATAAATTTTCTGTACTACGTCGAGATTACTTCCGCGAAATTCCACTTCTTCGTCTACTTTACCGGAGGTGGGAGTGGTTGTAAGGGAAGGCTGCGGATAAACCATGGTGAAATTTGCCTCGCTCTGAGCTTCTTTCTCTTTGGTTTTGAAGGCAATCTTACCGTTTTTAGCTCCGCCAGGAACTACGATTACAGCTGTCTGCTGCGAGATAATATACCGAAGTGGAGCATCTACTCCTCCGATGCTTGCGCTTAATACATCCCGAAAGTTTTCGCCGGTTACGGTCACTTCTGTTCCTGCTTTTCCGCTGGTGGGCTCGAATCCGGTTATTACCGGATCGCCTTGTACCGTTGTATCAATTTTAAGGGATTCACTGCACGAAGTTGACAGTACGAAGCCGGATACAACGAGTAATAGCGATAACAGAGAGTATATTCTATTTTTTCATGATTTCGTTGTTTTAAAAATTAATAGTTAGGATTTTGGGTAATCACTCCGTTGTTATTGTCGATAACGCTTTGTGGAATAGGTAGAATCAGTTGGTAATCTTCCATATATCCCGGTGGATTGTTGTAGGTGGAATAGAATCCCCATTCAATGTCATGAATATGCTTGTTTACCACTTCTTTGGCTTTGTTCCAACGCAATAAATCGAACCAACGTTGATTTTCAAAAGCCAATTCCAGGCGACGTTCTTTCTCCACCAGGTCGCGAAAAGCATTCCGATTTGGAACATCCGCTGCACTGATAGGGCTGATACCTGCTCTGGTGCGTACTAGGTTCAGGTACTTCAAGGCATTGTCTGGACTTTCCAATTCATTCAGAACTTCGGCATACATTAATAATACATCTGCATAACGAATAACTGGCCAGTCATTCTCTGCATCATAACGCACACTCACAGCAGAAAGGAATTTCTTGATATAAGCTTCATTAATAATGGGGTTAGGTTTACTTTCGTCAATGTAGTTTTCTGCTAAACTTACATCTTTTCGTTTATCTTCCGGCTCATAGCTGCTGATGATATCTGTAGTCGGGTAATTTCTACCATCTCCACTTCCGATGATAACCAATGTCCCGCTGTTTGTTGGGGCAAAGAAATTCGCGAAAGGTGATCCGACTCCTTGGTTACCTGCTTTATAGCGAATAGCAAAGATGATCTCATCATTCATTTCATTGTTAATGTCAAATATATCGGCGTAAGGAATCAATGTTTCCCCTTTTACTGCAATAGCTTGTTCCAGTAATGTTTTGGCATCACTATATTGATATAAAGTGAGGTAAACTTTCGCCAGTAACGATTTGGCTGCCAGGTCGGTTACCCGACCGTTGTCCTGACTACCATATTTTATTCCTTCAAGTTTCTCAACGGCCAGTTTTAAATCGTCTGTGATTCGTTTATAGACTTCGCCTACAGCACTTCTTTCTTTTTTCATGGATTCTTCGATAGAGATACTCTCTGTTACGATGAATACCGGTCCAAAAAGTCGTACCAGATTGAAATAATGGTAAGAACGAATAAATAACGCTTCACCTTCGTATTGATTTCTTAGTTTGTCATCTGTAACTACGGCTAAGTTTCTTGGATTCAGTACCGTGTTACAGTTATTTATATTCTTATAAGTTGTTTCCCAGTAATTTCTTACATTCAAGTTGCTGGCATTCATTACACTCATGTCGAGCACAGAGAGTTGAAGGTTTACTTCATTGGTGGTACTGCTGATGCGCATACGGGTATTATCGCTTCTGAGCTCAGTCAGCGTCCATTCATATTCCATTGGTCCTTGCAGACCACCATAACATCCGATAACTGCTGTATTAACCTGTGCCGCATCTTCGAAAAAGAAATCCTCGGCAATGTAAGAATCAGGCGAAATATTAAGGTCACAAGAGGCAAGTCCCATCACACAGATGGAAAGTGCTGCCATATATTGTTTCATTTTCATTGGTTTCATAATGGAGGGTATTAGAAGTTAAGTTCAAATCCGAAAACGATACTTGATTGTAGCGGGAATCCGCCGCGTTGATAACCGTCTACCAGAGGAGAGGAGTAGTTACCGGAAGTCATACGTGATTCAGGATTGATTCCCCTGTAATTTTTCGACCAGATATAGAGCAGGTTCTGTCCGGAAGCATATAGTCTCAGTGAGTTGATACCGATTTTCTTCATCAGTTTTTTATCAAATTTATAGCCTAATACCACATCTCTGAGGGCGATGAAAGAACCGTCTTCAATCATATAATCAGTGAGCTGCCAGGAAACACCGTTGGTAAAATAAGGTGTTTTGCCATCGCCAATAAAGTCAGGACTGATCCATCTGTCTTTTGCGTAATTACGGTTGAAACGTTTGGTTTCATTGTAATAACCATCACCATTGAATACATCTACACCGTGCACTCCCTGGATCATAAAATACAGGTCGAAGTTTTTCCATGCAAGAGTGTTGGTCATCCCCCACGTGATTTTCGGAAACGGGTTTCCGATAACTGTACGGTCTTTGTCATTAATAACTTCGTCATTATTAATATCTACAATACGTAAACCACCGGGTACGTCTTCAGGTAAGTGAGGGTTATTATCAATCTGTTCCTTATTGAGCCAAACACCATCCGTCTTGTAACCGAAGAAAGCAATTGACGGTCCACCCACTCTGGCCAGGTATCCTTCTGAACGTTCTCCGTAGGAGATTAGACGCTCTTCACCCGAAAGTTCAAGCAATTTATTTGAATTGGAAGCCAGATTGAAAGAGGTATTCCATTCAAAATCTTTGGTTTTTAAATTCAGCGTACTAATTTCGACTTCAATACCTTTGTTGCGGATTCGTCCGATATTGTTCCAGTAATCACTATGTCCGATGAAAGATAAAGCAGGCTGTTTGAACAACAGTTGTTTGGTAATGGAATAATAACCCTCCACTGTTACATTGATACGGTTGTTTAGCAACCCAAAGTCAACACCGGCATTGTATTCATACGTTTGTTCCCAGGTAATATCCCGGTTTCCTTTGGTACTGCTGGTTTTAGCCAGACCGGAAGTTAATGAGCCCGTGCCATCACCAAGCGGATAATTGCTAGGATACAAAAGATCATAGTAAGAATTCGCAGGGATATTGTTGTTACCGGTTACCCCGAAGCTTGCTCTTAATTTCAACATGCTGACCCAGTCGATGTCTTTCATGAATCCTTCTTCCGAAACTCTCCATCCTACAGAAGCAGAAGGGAACCAACCCCATTGTTTGCCGTCGGCAAACAAAGAACTACCATCTGTACGAATACTCGCAGAGAAGAGGTATTTATCTGCGTATCCGTAGTTGATACGACCCAGAAATGACATCATCGCTGTTTTATATTTAAAGGTATTGGTACCACTTAAATCAATTACTGTGGCGGCATTGATAGTATGGATATAATCAGTTGGGAAACCTAGTCCCACAATTCCAGCCGTTTCTTCTTTTGTTGTTTGGGCTGTATAACCTACCAGTGCCGAATAATCATGCTTGCCTGTTTTTCCGGTATAGTTTAACGTATTCTCGCTCAGTAAGTCAATGTACAATCTGTTTTTGTAGGTAGCCTGTGCAGATTCACCATCTTTCTTGGCTTCGTAGTTACGGTATTCATTATTTTGGCGATATTTAATAAAGAAACCGTTGGAAGTGGTAAAGATCAGGTTCTTCATTAACTTGATGTTAATGGATGAGTTAGCCTGTATGTTATAATCTTCCGCATACCGTTTTTCATTATCCATTAATGAGCGGGGGTTGTTGTTTTCTGTTTGGAAAGGACTTCCAATAAAAGTGCTTCCATCTTCACGGGTGAAGGTTAGATTATTGAAGTCACGCCCCCGGGCATAACTTCCTACGGGACGTCCGGTCAGTGCGGAAGTTGCTTCCGTATGGCGAACGGGTAGAAAAGATGGAGTACGGTAGAAATCAATAAAACCGGTGGATGGTGTTTGTCTTTTAGAGTAGGAAGGAGCAATATTCACATTGATATCCACCTTCTCTGAAAGCTTGGCATTGATTCTCGAACGGAGATTCAGACGGGTATATTCACTGTCAATCATGATCCCGTCTTCCTGTGTGAAATTACCAGATAAATAGTATGTTACTTCTTTTTTTCCACCTGAAACAGACATTTGTACCCGGTGTACCTGCGGATTTTTTGTCATTCCTTCTTTTTGCCAGTTCGTTTCATTGTCGATGTAACCGTAGGCTTCTTCATTCAGAGGTGTGGTAACACCCCGTAAGGGATTTTCGTAGTTAACCATATTCAGGTACTCTTTACTGGTCATAACCGGGTGTAGTTTATACGCCCATTTGAAACCAGTAGAAGCTTTTACATTGTATTTCGGTTTATTGAAATCACCTTGTTTGGTGGTTACCAGGATTACCCCGTTAGCAGCACGCGAACCATAGATAGCGGCGGAGGCTGCATCTTTCAACACTTCGATTGATTCCACGTCCGCCATATCCAGAGTAGATAATCCTTCCGGAATCGGATAACCGTCTACTACAACCAATGGAGAACTGTCCGCACTGATCGATCCCATACCACGCACACGGATCTGGGGAGCGGCGCCCACTTCTGAAGTAGAGTTCTGAATATTTACTCCGGCTATTTTTCCCTGAAGAATCTGATCTACTTGTGTAGCGGGTATATCCGTTAGATTATCGTTGTTTAGTTTAGAAACTGATCCAGTGAGATGAGATTTCTTCTGCACACCATAACCAACCACCACTACTTCATCAATTACAGTGGCATCTTCCACCAGCATAATGTCGAATGTTCTTTGATTTCCTACGGTAATTTCCTGAGTTACATAACCAATATAAGAAATTACCAGTACAGATTGAGGTGAAGGTACATTAATAGTGAACTGTCCCGAAAAATCTGTAATAGTTCCTGTTGTTGTACCTTTTACCTTAATGTTTACACCAGGTACTTCTCCCTGATTGTCAGAAACTTTACCTGTCACAGTGATGGACTGCGCATAGGTTTTTGTCACACAAGGCATGGCAAATAGTAATGCGAGAATCAGCATTACGTACCCAAAGTTTTTGTTAGTCATCATAGTTATTGATTTTAAGAGCTTAGTAGTCAGCAGTAGTTAATTGTTATTCTTCCCTACTTAAATTTTCTTCCTACTTAACTTCTGTTTTTATCATTAAATTATTTATTCTAGACTGTATAATAAGTGTAATATACTATCAGGAGATGTTTTCCGGTATTGAGCAGATATTTCTTCGTAACCCGCCTCAGGATCATAG
Organism: Bacteroides sp.; assembly: GCA_021201335.1. Taxonomy (GTDB): domain Bacteria; phylum Bacteroidota; class Bacteroidia; order Bacteroidales; family Bacteroidaceae; genus Bacteroides. The sequence goes on from JAJQFD010000011.1 coordinate 9,437, forward strand.
AAAGAGGCTCTTCGCAGTATCCAGCAGGCTTCTTCCTGCTTTTGGTTCCATTCTTTAATTTGTTGCCACGGCCATTCGCTTTTTGGCTTTCCGATGTAAGGAATGATAAATCGGATGGCGGCTGTAATCGATCTTCCATCTGGAGAACTCTGGTGATAAATATCTATGCCTCGTTTTACTCCCAATGCAGATATGTCAAGCATGTGTGTAATATTGAAAACAGTGTATCCGAAGGCGGTCGTACGTTCCAGTTCCAGAGGCTGACTGCCATCCGGTTCTATCTGAGTAAATAGCCTTCTTTTAGGGAAATTCCGCAGTACTTTATCAGTCAATTCGTTTTTTCCGGCAAATTGAGCGAAAACGGCTACCTGCACATCGTACGCCAAGCCATGATTGTTTTTGGCTTCATCTTCTTCGAGACCAATAGGACTAGTAATCATCCATTCCACATAATCGGCGAACCAGGATTTCAATTCTTCTTTGATTCCTTTACTGAGAGCCTTAGAACTATGCATTAGTTCAACACCTTCCAGCATTTTAACATAAGAATATGTATCAATTATTCCGACCCCTCTTCCCATGCCGTTGTTAATTCCTGGAATCGTTTGTCCGAAATTAAGGTGAGGATTCATTTTGGTTTTCGGATTCAGGAACCATACTTTCAGGTATTCTACCGCTTTTTCCGCATATTTTTCTTCTTCGGAAAAGAAGTAAGCCAACCCCAGTGTAAATACTGATTCAGCCATATTACCCAGTCTGTTACGGTCGAGCTTATCCAGTTCCGGATTGCGTTCCCCATCTTTGCGGATATAGGGCAAACCATCAGGTTTGGAGGGATCGGGCCACCAGTAAGGCCCCATACTCATATAATCATGTTTATCACCGCTGGGAGGAGTGATTTTTTTATCCATCACTGACGGAGGAGTTTTACTTAATAACTTATCTGCTTCTTTCAACAGCGTTTCTTTGGCTTTTTTGTAAGCAGGTGAATTACTTTCTTTTACTGCTGTCAGTTTTCCGGCATTATAGATCCTGGTTTTCAACTTACTATCCAGCCATAGCAATGGATTTCTAACCGGCAAATTCCGTACTACTTCGGGAGTTTCCGGGAAATGCTCCAGTCGCGCCCAGATATTATAATATTCTTTATTGTATTTATTCCATACGGAAAACAATAACGCAGGTTGAGCTACCGGCCATTCTTCCCAGTACATAACATCGGGTGGTAGTTTCCAGCTTGATTTATTTTTAATGTAGGGAAACATCCAGGCAATACCTTTTGAGATGCTTTTTCCATCCGGAGTTTGGTATTCCCAAAGGTTATCTTCTTCTGTGGACAATAACTGGCAGATGGTTGCCATGGCATCCAGGTTAAATAAGGCATATCCATACGGTTTTGTGCGTTCGAGCTCCAAAGGGAAACTTCCGTCAGCTGCCATCTGATTAGGCAATAATACTTCTTTATAGCGGTTAATACAGAAATTTATTCTTTCATCATTTCGGGTAAACAAGGAGAAAGCGGCTGCCTGCATTACCCAGCAGGTCCCATGATTGTTTTTAGCATTCATTTCTGCTATACCGTATGGGTGTGTAGAAATCCAGTTTAGATAATCGGCAAACCACTGTTTTGTTTCCTGTAAGGTCGGATAGTCAACTAACCCAGCCTGTTCCATCAACATCAAAGCTTTTACGACTTCAATAAGATGAATGGTGTCAATGATGCCAATTCCTCTCCCGGATACCCGCCCTTTAATAGCTTGTGCGTAAAGCAAGCTCGGATTCATGCGGGTATCTTTATCCACAAACCAAGCACGGATGTGATTCAGAGCGGCTTCCGTAAATTCTTTCCTTCCGGTTAATATCCATGCGGAGGTCAGATCACCGACCAATACACTCATGCGTATCATGGCATAACGATGAGCTACAAAATTCTCCGGATTGGTCTCTCCGTCTTTGCGTATATACGGGCCATCCGGATTTTCAGGATCGGGTCACCAATAATCCCCTTCAGAATAGAAATCATGTATTCCTCCTTCGCTACGATCGCATGTTTTTGCTGTAATTGTTACAGGTTCCAATATCAAAGCTTTATGCGCTCGTTCCATAATCTTTTCGGAAAGCAGTGCTTTGATTTGTTGATCAAGATCGTTTTTGGCCAGAGTCGTACAAAGACCCAATGAAAGAAATACTATGGTTAGTAGATGTCTTTTCATGTTATAGTATGAATTGCAGGTTAAAACAATTTTCCGGTGGTTTCCAATTTCATTTTTCGTAAAAGAGCTTCCAGGAAATAATAATCGGCGTACACAATCGGAATATCTATTTCGGAGTTATGCGGCTTGGAACCGGTACTGTGGAGTAATAAAAATCCTTTGTCCCTATCTAATGTAGCTCTATAGTGCAGTGTCAGGTTTTTAATAATGGTGTCTGCCAATTGTTTGTAACGGGCACTTTTATCGGCGTCGTATAAACTGAGTTCGTAGAGGGCAGAAGCGATACAAGCTGCGGCAGATGCATCGCGTGGTTCGTTCGGTATTTCCGGTGCGTCAAAATCCCAGTAGGGAATTAAATCAGCCGGCATATTCGGATGTGTGAAGAGGTAATTTTCAATGTGTTGTGCCTGCTTAAGGAATTCTGGTAAACCAGTTTCACGGTAACACATTGTATAGCCGTAAAGTCCCCAGGCTTGTCCGCGAGACCACGCTGATTCATGCGCATATCCCTGATGCGTATTCTTTTTCAATACTTCTCCAGTGATGGTATCATAGTCTATCACATGATAGGTACTGTAATCTTCTCTGAAATGGTTTTTCATCGTAACCTTTGCGTGGTTCACGGCTATATTATAATAGGTGGAATCATTAGTTTCCCGGAATGCCCAGAACAAGAGTTCAAGATTCATCATATTATCAATGATAACCGGACATTGCCATTTATCTTTATTATGATCCCACGAGCGAAGAATGCCTACATTGGGTTTGTAACGGGTAATTAAAGTTTCTGCTGATTGCAATAGAATGTCTTTGTAATTCTCATCATTGGTTAAGCGATAACCGTTTCCATAACTACAATACATTTTAAAGCCCATATCGTGGGTAATACCATTAAATTTTTCGCGTTCAATCAGGGCCGTATGTTTTTTCGCTTTTTCTTTCCAGAAATCGTTTTTGGTGTATTCGTACATATACCATAACTCACCCGGGAAGAATCCACTGGTCCAGTCTCTGGAAGGAACCAAATGTAGTGAACCATCCGGTTCAATATTTCTGGGGTTTGTCAGTTCGCCCCATCCACGTTTCTCTCTTCTCTCCCTACTTTCCTCTGATTCATTGGTATACGCTTCATCAATGCAGGAAAATGCATAGGTGAGTTGTTTCTCGGCAAAGTCAAAATTATCGGCGATAATATCCTCTTTTTTATTTTGCTGGCATGATCCTAGCAATAAAAGGCTCATCCCAACACCTGCAATCAAAGAGCAAACTTTTGTTTTCATGATAAATTAGATGATGATTAATGTCACAAATGTAGTCTCTAATGTATCACAGGGCTTGTCTATGCGTCTCAACTATTTGTTTTTTGTCTCTTCTGTGGATTTGCATGTATTCCATGGGGGGAATTCCATAAACACTTTTAAATGATTTCGTAAAATAGGCGGAAGTACTAAAACCGGTTGCAACGGATATTTCCGTCACATTCATGTCTGTTTCACTGAGCATGCGAGCAGCAATTTCCAGTCGTTTGTTTTTAACCAGTTCGTTAGGAGATATATCTGTTATCGCTTTCATCTTGCGATAAAAGTTAGCGCGACTGAAAGCAAGTTCTTTGCTGATAAAATCAATATTCAGGTCTGGGTCGGACAGGTTGTTTTCTATAATCTCGAAGAACTTCTGCATAAAGCGGTCATCGGCAGAAGTCGTATCAATTCCCATTGATTCCAGTGAAAAACGTTTTCCGAAGGAATTCTTTAGTTTTTCTCGTTGGGAGAGTAGATTATAAATCCGAATCAGCAAGATTTCTACATTGAAAGGCTTCACAATATAGTCATCAGCACCAGAGAGATAGCCTTCTTTTAAATGCATTACCATAGCACGGGCAGTCAGGAGGATAACCGGTATATGTCCCGTCTCCATGTTGTTTTTGATAAGCGCACACAATTCCAGTCCGTCCGTTTGTGGCATCATAATGTCGGATATAATCATATCCGGGAACTCCTTTAAAGCCAGATTAAAGGCATCTGTACCGTTCTCAGCTTCCAAAATGGAGTAATAAGGTTGTAGACTATTCTTTATATATTGTCTGATTTCCTCGTTATCCTCCACAACGAGTATTTTCTTGTTAGCAATGAAAGGTATATTTTTGTCGGATAAGCTTTCCGGTATAAGCGGAGAAGCGTGTTCGGCGTTTATGGAAGCTTGTTCTTCGGCGGAATATATTGTTTTTTCATTGGGGATAATAACAGTGAATGCAGTTCCTTTCGGTTCATTGTCTTCCACAAAGATAGCCCCGTGATGCAAGCGTACGATGGATTGGGTTAAACTTAGTCCGATGCCTGTTCCATGTATATTACTTTGTGCCAGTTCGTCCTCTACCTGATAGAAGGGAGTAAAGATATGAGTTTTCACTTCTTCGGGAATTCCTTTTCCCGTATCACTGATGCGGATCATGAAATAATTCTCAGCCTGTAGCAACTTTATTTCTTCAGGCAGGAGTGTACTAAATTTCTGTTTCAGGTCAATAGCCTTGAGGGAAGTCATATACATATTTACTGATTCGCCTGTAGAGGTGAACTTAAAAGCGTTTGAAAGCAAATTGAATACAACTTTTTCCAGTAAACTGTAGTCGAAGCAGGCCATAAACTCTCCGGGAACAGATTCATAATGAAAGTCTATCTGATTTCGTTCGGCGATTTGTTTAAAAGCCAGGAACATTTCCTGCAAAAAGACATTCAGATCCGAGTAAGATAATTTCAGCTTTAATTTGCCTGCCTGATTTTTCTGGAGGTCCATTAACTGATTAACCAGCAGGAGCAAGCGTTGTGAGTTTTTATAGACAATGCCTATCTTTTGTTTTACCATCGGAAGTATTTCGATCTGTTGTAGCATCTCTTCCAACGGACTGATAATAAGTGTCAATGGGGTACGCAGTTCGTGGGAAAAGTTGGTGAAAAGTCGGACTTTCGTCTGATGGAACTCTTCCAGTTTGTCTCTTTCAATCTGTTTGATCCGTAAATTATGTTCCAGCTCACGCTTGCGATACACATAATACCCAATGGTAATTCCGATACCTAGAATAAGTATTATATATATAAGGTAAGCAAGCGGAGTTTTCCACCAGGGAGGAAGAACTGTTATTTTTAAACTCCGGGGTTGATCATTCCAGATTCCGTCATTGTTCGAAGCGATTACCTGAAACGTATACTCTCCGGGGGCTATGTTGGTATAATAGGCTTCTTTACGGGTTCCTACCTGATTCCAATTCTTTTCATGGCCCAACAGGCGGTGAGCATACTTATTCTGTTCATGATAGATATAATTCAATGCGCAGTAGGCGATAGAGAAGTTATTCTGGTTATAGGCTAAAGTAATTTCATGGGTATATTCCGGTGCCTGTTGGATAACCCCTTTCTCCGCTTCTGGTATCAATGCCTCGTTATTAACCGTAATCTGGTTGATCACTATAGGAGGGATTTGTTCATTGGTAGGCAGATGGTGTGGGTGGAAGGATAAAAAACCGTTGCTGCCAGAGAAATAGATTTCTCCGGTGGGGAGGCAACAACTACCGTGCGGAGTAAATTCAAAGATATCCGGACCGTTAAAGCAATCGTAAGTTTTTACTTGGAAGGTTTGCGTATCGATTTCCGATATTCCCCCGTTATGGCTTACCCATAAGCTATTTTCAAACTCCTCTAACGCATAAATATTGTTACTGGGTAATCCGTTTTCGGTCGTTATATTTTGCGTAAAGCCTTTCTGTTCATCATAGATATATACTCCACCGCCGGAAGTCGTCATATAGATTTGACCGTTTTTCCCCCGTTTCAGAGAAGTAATGTAATTGCTTTGTATCCGCTGTGTAGGTAATTCGGCATTTACAGCGTATTGTTGCACCGTTCTCCGTTGCGTATCATACTTGTATAATCCGCTGGAACGTGTTCCTATCAGGTAAACACCTTCTGTAAGTTCTAAAAAGCAACGGACGCTAGGAAAACTGATACTCGTCGAATCATTCTCCAGTGGGAAGGATTCGATAATTGTTCCGTCTTTTTGTATTTTCATGAGACCATTTACAGCCGTAGTTCCTACCCACCAGTTATCGCCTTTATCCCGGAAGAGAGTATAAATTCCCAGGTTTTTAGCTTTGTTGAATTCGTGAATTAAGGAAAACTTTTTTGTCGGAATGTCAAAACGATAAATACGTCCGTTATTGGTTCCACACCAAATTATTCCTCCATCGGGCAAGATCGATTTGATAATATTCCGATTATAGGGTCCGTAAGGGGTATTTTCCAACAGGAAGTTTTCAGCTTGTTTCGTATGTGTATTAACATGCAACAATCCGCTTCCCTCGGTAGCTACCCAGAGTGACTGGTTATCCTGGTAAGCCATCGTACCGAAAGTTCCTTGCAAATTGTTGGCATTACTATTTTGGGGATGAAAGAAAGTAAACCGGTTTTTCAATGGATTATAAAAGTTGAGTCCTCCGTAAAAAGTCCCTACCCAGAGCGTATTTACTTTGTCCACATATAAGCTATATACAGAGAAATGACTTAAGTTTCCTTGCCGCATATCAAAATTGTTGTAAGGAATGACTTTATTGGTAGAGAGATTCAGGATACTTAATCCGTTAAACGTTCCGATTATGAGCTGATGATTGTATTCTTTCATGCAGCGAATGTTGTCATCGGATAATCCGCTGTTGGAAGTCGTAAAAGAATGAATTTTTTGTTGTTTTCTATCCCATTTATTTAATCCCTTGGCCAGGGTTCCGATCCACATTTGTCCGTCGGAATCCTCGTAAAGCTCAGAGATCATATTGTCTGTAATACTGGGAGTCGTGGTTTTGGTGATTTGGGTGATGATACGTTGCTGATTGTCGCAGACAAACAGTCCTTTATTGGAAGTGCCGATGTATAACTCGTTCTTATTATTAATGTATAGTGCGTTAATCGGTTCGTTGAACAATAAACCATTGAGATTAACGGCTTCAAATGTCTGGGTTTGTATGTTGAAGAAGCAGAGGCCACGGCGTGTTCCCACCCAAAGGTTTCCCGACGCATCGGTGCATAAGGAGATAATTTCATCGCTGGCAATTTCGGGATAATCCTTCTGAAGAAAGGATGTTATAGTATGGGTTTTTAGATTGAAATGATTTAATCCGTTAATGGTTCCTACCCACAGTCCATTAGATGCTGAATCAGGTAATAAAACGGTAATATGACTATCGGAAAGAGTTCCCGGATTGGTATTGTCGTGCTTGTAGACTACAAAATGCTCTCCATCATAGCGGTTCAGGCCATTGCGGGTAGCAATCCAGATATATCCATTGGTATCTTCACATATATCTAATACGGATAATTGGGATAATCCGTCGCGCAAATCAAGGTTTGAAAAATAGAAAATTCCATCTTCTTCTGCTGCATGAATATAATTGGCTATAAACAGGAATACAGTTAACAATAAATACGTATACCGCTTGAAGAGAAGGACGTACATGTTTTTCATCAATTTGATTAATCTCTCTATTGTTTTATTAAGTAAAATGCCCTGTCCATCTTAGCTAACTATGATAGATGACAAGTATGGTTTAGCTTCTTACCTAACAAAGATAGAGATTTAATTCAATTGACGGCTTCTCTTCTGGTTTTTAACTCTTCGTATCTGTTGATGATGTGTTTTCGGCTCATAAGAATCTGGTAACGATATACCAGACAGGTAGATATAAAGTAAATTCCTGCCTGTAGCCACAACGCTTTATACTCCATGGATACTTCATTCAGGGTGGCGCCCATATTATTAATCCGTACGAATCCGTTGATACCGAATGTGGACGGGAAGATGTAAGAGAAGTACTCCCAGAATGGAGGTATAGCTGCCCCTGGCCATGATATTCCTGAGATGAATAAGAGCGGTACAGAGGTAAATACGAAAATTAGCATACAGGTTTCTCTGTTACGAATAGCAATGGACGCTGTCATCGAGAAGAAAATACATGCCAGCAAATAGGGAAGAAGGAATAGAAGCAAATCACCCGGCATTCCAATCTGGTTCAGCTTGAATAATTTAGGTACAACGACCAGCACATAGATACAGATTACCGAATAGATCATGAAATAGCACAATCCTTTGCCCATTACAATTCGAAGAGTTCCGTGGTAATGCCGGTTAATTGGCACTAAGTCTTTGAATTTATTCTTTTCCCGCGCTGTACCGGCTGAAAGACCGATTCCTAAGAGCAGTGTCTGTTGAATGATGAGGATTAATACGGCTGGAATCAGGAAAGCTGCAAATCCATTGGTCGGATTGAAGATAGCTACATCTTCGTACTCAATAGGATAGGCTGTAATTTCATCCTGACGGTTGGTTGTATTTCCGGAGAGCGCAATCTTGATATCCTGATTCATATCCAGTGATACGGCCGTGTTAGCCAGCAACATACTTTTGTAATAAAGCAAACCACTCATATCGCAATAGATACTCACTTGTGTTTGCTTGCCGGTTTGAATGCTACTGCTGAAATCACTGGGGATGTAAATGACTCCATAAGCATCCCGTTCTTTCAGTATTTGCATAGCTTCCTGTAAATCGCTACAATAACTTACGATCTGTATATCAGGAGTGGCGTCTACTTTTCGTATGTACTCCCGGCTGAGGGATGTATGGGAATCATCGACCACTACGGCAGGTACATTGCGAACTACTTCATTGGTATAAATAAAAGCATATACCAACGGATAGGCCAGTGGAACCAGGAAGAAAAAGATCAAGACTCCACTGTCACGAAACACCTGGCGGAATTCCTGCTTCCAGATATAAAACATATCGTAAATTCCTGTTTTAATCTTTTCTTTGAATTTAAGCTCTTCCATCAGGGTATATATTTATAATAAATCAATGCTTTCTTCAACCGATTGATTATCAGGAAAGGAAGCAGCATGAATATTAATAATGCCATATAATTGTTCCAACTGTAGGCCATACTATAACCGTTTAGTGCCTGATCTACGTAAATCAGGAAATAGTGGCGCAACGGGAATAATATACTTAATGCTTGCAACACGGGATGCATGGCCATCACCGGAAAAGTAAATCCGGAAATGGAGAAGGAAATCACTCCCCAGAGAGAAGCGAAGCTTAATCCGAGTCGTAAAGTAGGCAGTGTACCAATCATTACCACCCCAAACGCCTGCGAAGCCAGGATAAAGAGTAAAGTGGCTAATATCATAGGTAAGATTCCGCTGTTGTGCGGAAAATCAAGTATTCCATATAAATAGGCATTATAAAAGATACCCATAATAAAGAATATAACGGTATGGGGCAACAATTTCCCGGCCAGGGAAATATAAATGGAATTGTTTCCGATACGTAGCCATTCGCGTGCCGTACGGTCTTTAATTTCTACCCCAATGGAATAAACCGTAACCATAAAGATCATGATCATTAAAATACCGGGTACCAGCGTATTGCAGAGATAAACCGAATAATTTAACCAGGGGTTTTTCAGCGGATGTGTATCAATGACGATGGGTTGCAGAAAAGCCATTGCCTGATCTTCCGTGGCTCCTTTGGCATATAGAACAGACCGCGTGGCAGCTCCGGCAGCCAATTCACTCATCATTTTCATGTCCCGAAACAGCAGGGAACCTGCAATCAGGTAGGAGTTATTGGTATAGAAGGAAATCGTGGGTTGTCGTTGTCCCTGTGCATCCGAAGATAATCCCTTGGGAATATAAAAGAAACCATAAATCTCGCCTCGTTGCATCGCATTGCGGGCATCGTTGACACTGGGATAATGGGCCACAACGGCTGTTTGCTGGAAGGCATCCAGGTTACGTACCAGGTTTCGGGAGGTAGAGGTATCATCCAGGTCGACAGCTGCTACAGGCAGGTTCAGAGGTAGCCCCGAATCCATAAGTGTGGTGAAGAATATATAGCAGAACAAAGGAGCGATCACCATACAGAAAAGATACAGTGGACGTGCGACGAGGCGACGACATTCGCGCTTCATCACTCGCCAAAGAGCTATGTATTTGGGGGATCTTTCCACGGATTTAAGTTTTTGAGTGGTTAAGTGGCTGAGGGTATATGTGGTTACCTGCTTTCAGCATTGTGGTAAACTCACAAACTCAACTTATTTTTTATGATTACTGACATTCCAGGGCGCAATCCTTCTATTTGTTCGAGGGGTAATGCTCTCACTTCGAATGTTTTTAAGTCAAACTGTCCGGTTGTTTTAGTGGCTTTCCATGCAGCATACGTTCCCAGGTCTTTCAGGTAGTTCACTTTCAGGCGAATGTTGCGATTCTCCAATGCAGGTACAAATGCATCGAATTCGGCCCCCATGCTGAGGGAATTCAGCAAGTCTTCTCGCACATTGAAAGTCACCCACATATCATTTAATATAGAAATAGTCATGATGGGAGCACCCGTGCCTACCAGTTCTCCCATTTTAGGGAATATCTCCGAAACTTCTCCGGCTGTCTGCGCAATCAGAATAGTTTCCTGAATATACGATTCCACTTCGGCAACAGCGCCTTCGGCACGACCAACCATTGCAGCGGCAGCTAGTTTGTCTTCCCGGTCAGCACCGTTTTTTGCCATGTCATACTGGGCTTTGGCAGCTCTTTCGGTTGCAATGGCCGCATTCAGTTGAGCGGTTATTTCATCCAGTTTTTGCGCAGGCATTACTCCTTCATTGTACAAATTCTGGATGCGGGTATGAGATTTACGGGCGATTTCTACGCCTGCAATCGCTTTCTGCCACATTTCGTAAGCTGCCTGTATCTGTTCCTGGCGGGCTCCTCTGATGGCTTTCTCATTTTGGGCGTCGGCAGCGGCTTTCGCAGCTTCGGCTTGTTCAAGTTTGGCCCGTACATCCGGTGCTTCGAGTATGGCAAGCGTATCTCCGGCATTCACTCTCTGGCCTTCTTTCACACGCAACTCCTGAATACGTCCCGGCACTTTGCTTGAAACACGGTATTCAGTTACTTCTGCTTGTCCCTGAATCATTTCCGGTCCTTTTCTAAGCATGAAGAATCCCACAATTGCCACAACCAGGATAACTCCCAGAAGGGTGAGGAAAGCAAGTAGCATATTGCTGTTTTGCCACCGTTGTCTGCTTGACTGTTGTGATACCATAATTATATATACGATTTTACTATAGATGTATGTTCTTATAAATTCCTTTATTGATTGATATCAAGCGTACCCAATGATTTCTTGAGATAGACTTCAGTGAGTTTTACATCAATCTGGGCGTCTATCTTTTCCGAATGAGCTGATAACCATGCGGTTTGAGCTTCCAGTACATTGCTTGTAGGTATAACTCCTTCTCTGAAACCAAGATGGGCATACCGGAGGTTTTCCTCTGCTTTCTCCATATTCTTATCTGCCATAACCATCTTTTTGGCAGCTTCGTTTACTTTAAATACAGCCTGGTTTACCTGTAACTCTATTTTCTCTTTGGCATCTTCCAACTGGTACCGGGCTACATTTGCATCCGCTCGTGCAGCCTTCACCTTATGCATACCTTCACCCCAGTGCCAGATGGGTATCTGTAATACTACTCCTACGTTCCACATTCCCTTGAATTTCTTTTCAAATCCATTGAAAAGGGAAGGGTTGGTTACCATATAATTGCCCATAAGCGCTAAAGATGGCAAATGTTCGGCACGGGTTACATTTACCTTCTGGTTGTAAATTTGAGTTCCTAGTTCCAGGCTTCTTATTTCCGGACGATTGGCGTAGACATTCTCCATGCTAAAATTGGTATTCGCCAGTTTTACCGGAAGATTCTCCATATTTTCGTCTGCTAAAGTAATCGGGGTTCTTAGATCCAGCCCACATAGTTGACAAAGCAACATTCTGGCCAAACTCAATCCATCTTCTACTTTAGTGAGTGTCATTTCTGCTTCGTTGAGTTTTACTTTCACCGACAATCCATCGGCCCGGGTGGCAACTCCTTCGCGAATCATCTTTTCCATATCACTATCCAGCTTCTGCAGCATATTGCGATAACCTTCTGCTAGTTTCTTTTTATTCACCAGAGAGATTACCTGCCAGTAAGCCTGGTCGGTACTGAGGATTACTTCCTGCAAACCGGCATCGTGTTGTTCCTGAGCCAGTTCTTCCGCATATTGGGTGATCTTGTTGTAAGCACGTATCTTCCCGCCCATATAGATAGGTTGGGTGAGGGTGATTGCTCCGGCATACATGTTTCGATTGTCGGTACGCAGGGCGTCAACCAATGATTGCCCGAAGCCATTTATCGGGTCTACTACTGAGTTGCCCAAGGAAGATATAAGCGGTTCCAGGTCGGGGAATTGCGTTCCGATAACCTGGGCAAATTCCTGTATGCTTCCGTTTATGGCGGTTCCGGCATGTGTTAACGCATTCTTTTGATCGGAATTTAGCAAGGAGATTTCTCTTTGCATGCGCATATAGGTACCGGCTGCTGATATATTGGGAAGATAATTCGTAAAGGCGGCTTTCTTTTGATGATAGGCAGAAGCTATTTTCTCCTGGGTAATCAAGAGTTCTTTGTTATTGGCAATAGCCAATGCGCGACAACTATCAAGGTTTAGTATCGGTTGGGCATTCAGAATCAAGGTGAAACTTGTGAATAGGGAGAGTGCAAGTAGTTTTTTCATTGTAACTTAATACATTATGTGATGATACTCTATGTTTCAGAAACAATCTTGTTTGTGTCTTTGTTCACCCGTCTTTTCGCATTTCTAATCTATAGACAGACAAATGATGATTGCATAAACAACTATGCGAATATAAAGAGTTTGTTTAGATAAGAAAAGGATATTAAGTTTTTTTTAGGAAGAAGATGAAGTATCTTTTAAAAATATCTGTCAATCTTTTGTATAACCTGTCAGATTATATTCCCCAGCTCTTCAACTATTTATATTTGCGCCCTTCAAAACCTTGCAATTGCCCTTGACAAGTCTTATCTTTGCAGCCGCGCAATTACCCGACAGGATGTACATCTTATCACATACAGGATGTGCATCTTGTTGTCAACTACATGCCCATCTTGTATAGGAAAGGATGTGTATCCTGTCGGGTAATTGCGCGGCGTAAGTAAAAGGAAGCACGCGGTGCAAGTAGAAAGACTTGCCCTGTGCCATTATAAACAGTAGAGCATATTTATATTTAAAAGAGACATAGTATGACAGTTTTGTATGTAGCCCGAAAAAAGGTATTTAAAAGTGAAGGCGAGTTGAAAGAACTTTATTATGCCGTTCCTCGGCCCATTCAGGGAAAAGGGAAAGGGATTAATAACAAAAACCTGGCGGAAGATCTGGCGAAAGATAGTTCGGTGATGCCGGGAGATGTATTGTCGATACTCGATCAGTTTCCACGGAAAATAGTGCATTACCTGAAAGCGGGGCGAACCGTGACCATAGAGGGATTGGGAACTTTCTACCTTTCGCTGAACAGTGAAGGAGTAGAGAGGCCGGAAGAATGCCGCCCGACGAAATTACGCAAAGTAAATGTTTGTTTCCGGGCGGATGATACGCTAAAAGAAAGAATGAAAGGTTGTGAGTTCGAGCTGCTGAACGACCAGATATCGGAAAAAGAATAATCAGATACCGTACGATAACCGTCGGGCTATTCTGCCAATCCAGTTCATGAGTCCGAGCCTTCCGAGCAGGGAAGTAGTTCTTCCCCATTTTCTGTATCCGAAGTTAAACAGAAAGTAAGAAGCTCGTAAGCGTTTGTTGTCCGGACGACGTTTCAGGATATTGCGGAAAGAGTAGAATTGTTTGTACATATTCAGATAGCCTTCATTCAGTTGTTCCGGTGTCATTAACTTGGGCTGGAAGGTAACGTGTGAGGTATTGTATTGAGTAAGATCCTGGCAGATAATTCTTCCTTCTTCCTGTAATCTTTTATGCAGAATTGTGCCCGGGTAAGGTGTGAGGATATGGCCCGTCATGGTTTCTATTTTGTTTTTAACGAGCCAGTCCAGTGTTTGTTTAAAGGTATCCGGGGTGTCATGGTCGAAGCCAAAAGCAAGGCTGGCATTTACCATGATGCCGTTATCATGCAATAACCGGATGAGTCGTTCGTAGTCGGATATCTTGTTCTGGTTTTTACTTACGCTTTTAATAGAGTCTTCGTTAATAGACTCAAAACCTATAAATAAGCTCCGGCATCCGGCTTCGGCCATTTGGGTAACCAGTTCCGGATGGTGAACTATATTCGTAGAAACGGCTGCGTGCCATACCAGCTTCATGGGTTTAAGGCGAAGAAGCAGTTCTTCCACCCATCGGATATTACCAATCAGGTTATCATCAATGAACATTACCTGGCGGGTGTTTAAGCGTTTAATCTCCTCAACGATATCTTCTACCGGCCTGTTGCGGTATTTGCCACTGACATACTCGCAACTGTTATAGCAAAATTCGCACTTAAAAGGGCAGCCTCTGCTGGCTACAATGATGTTGTAGTAGAGATACTTCTTCTTTTTTATATAGTTCCAATCCGGGAGGGGTACAAGTGAAAGATCGGTAGGGACAGGATGTTTATATATCTTGTGCAGATTCCCGGTTTGAATATCTTGTAACATCTGGGGCCAGACTTCTTCTGCTTCTCCTATGCAAACAGCATCACAGTGAGCAATCATTTCTTCTGAATGAGCGCTGGCGTGAATTCCACCGAATACAACTTTGGCTCCTTTGTTCCTGTAAATGGAAGCCAGTTCAATGGCCCGGTATACTGTATCTACATTCACCGTGATTCCTACCACGTCGGGAGCATCCTCTAGATTTAGCTTTTCGATGTTCTCATCTTCAATATATACGTCATATTCTTTGGGAGTTAAAGAAGCCAGGGTAACGAGCGAGAGAGGAGGAGACATTTTCCTTTTTAATTCCGAATCCATGGGTCTCAGGCTCATTTGCGGAGAAATCAGTTTGATGATTAGCTTTTGCACCGGTATTTTTCTTCTTGTTAATGCGTGATGTGCAAATGTAAATTAAATAATCGAATTAAGAAGTTGTAGGAATAAATATAATAGGAGGGTGGATACGTGAAAATGGTCTGTCTCAAAAGTAAATCGTATATTAAATGAAGTTACGATTTGTAAGTCGGCAAGTCCGCAGGACTGGAATGTGCATTACCCCGGGTTCTTCACCCAGTCATGTCCGGAAGATTTTAAGACGTTAAACTCTTTAAGAAATCCCGCAGGGATTGCATGTGCATAACCGTGGGATGGATATCCCACGGGATAGGAGATAGAATAATCCCGTGAGCCATGAAGTGGGTCAATAATATATTCTTCACCCCCTATTGAGGCTGTCAGAGTAGAGTTGGGTTAGCTGTTTCCACGGGATTACATCCCGTGGTTATGCACATCAAATCCCGGAGGGATTTCTTAACAGACCTTAGATTCTTAGCTTGATGGCTAAGAAAAGCTCGTATATTATTTATGTACCGTAGCGGTACGTAATCCATAGAATGCTACCACCACAAAACATATGAATGGTAGGATGAAAGATACATTCACGGCCGGCATTCCCAATATTTCTTTCAAGTCAATAATGGCTGCTTGCATCGGGGGTAAAATGGAACCGCCCAGAATAGCCATAATCAATCCGGCTGCACCGAACTTAGCGTCTTCACCCAGTCCTTCGAGTGCAATACCGTAAATCGTGGGGAACATCAGTGACATACAAGCTGATACGGCAACCAGACAATACATTCCTTTAACGTCCTGGAAGGTAATAACTCCAATCGTGAATATTCCTCCGGCAATGGCCAGTGTCATTAATAGTTTTCCGGGATTCAGATAGCGCAAAAGGAAAGTACATATAAAGCGGCTGCAACAGAAGATAATCATAGCCACAATGTTATATTGCTGAGATAGAACTTCGGCAGCTTGTTCCTCCATTCCTTCCGCCATAAATACGCGGGTACCATACTGAATGATGAAAGTCCAGCACATAATTTGTACTCCTACATAAAAGAACTGGGCAATTACACCTTCCCGGTAGCGGGGAAGAGAAAAGATTCTTTTCAGTGTAGGAATAAAGTTAATCTGGTGGGATTTATCTGCGTTCTTAGGCATTTTGGTAAAGCGAATCAGCAGAAACATGGCAAGAATTACTAATCCGATAATTATGTAAGGAGTAATCAAAACAGATAAATCTGCCTCTTTTACTGCAGAAAACTCTGCCTCACTTAAGGTAGCACGTTGTGCGGTATCCATCGGGTTTAAACGGGCTTGGATAAAATTCATAGCCACGAACATACCCAGAAGAGATCCCATCGGATTGAATGATTGGGCGAGGTTTAACCGGCGGGTAGCAGTTTCTTCTGTACCCATGGATAGTATATAAGGGTTGGCACTCGTTTCGAGGAAAGATAACCCACACGTTAGAATGAAATAAGCAAAAAGAAATGGGTAATACTCTCCGATCATTTTGGCCGGGACAAAGAGAAATGCTCCGATGGCATAGAGCCCTAAGCCAAGTAAGATCCCTGCTTTGTAAGAGTATTTACGAATAAAAATAGCTGCCGGAAAGGCCATGGCAAAGTATCCGCCATAGAAAGCCACCTGTACCAACGCACCATCGGTAACGCTCATCCGGAAGATTTTGGAAAAAGCTTTCACCATAGGGTTGGTGATATCATTCGCGAATCCCCAGAGCGCGAAGCAGGCGGTTATTAGTATGAAAGGAATCAGATAGCTGATACCATCTTTTTTTAAGAGAGATTGTTTAGTGTCCTTCATGCTGTTATTTTATTGATTATAGATGTGAAATATTCGTTCCATTAATTTCCATTTCTCGGCTGAGCTGGTGCCCGGATCTGCTACCTGGAAGACAGACATATATTCTTCCCATTCGGCCTGCCGTGGCATGTTGGCCAGTTTTTGGAAAGCACTGTCCCAATCAAAATCCAGGGCAGTTTCTACAATCATAAACAGTCGTGTACCTATCAGGTATATTTCCATTTCCAGAATCCCGACTTCTTTCATGCCTTCTCCTATTTCGGGCCAGCATTCTTTTTCTTCGTGTCGCTTTTTATATTCCCGGATTAATTCGGGATCGTCTTTTAAATCCAGTGTCTGGCAATAGCGTTTTACTGGTTGTTTATAATCTTTTACCCGGTATCCGGTTTGTGGTGTTTCCATTTATTTCAGAGGGTATTATTCAGGTATATAAACCTGAGGTTTTACACGATTGTATAGCGTACAAAGCCTGCCTGACTTTGTGGAGGCTGCAAGTTAAATATTATGCAGTAATTAACCATACTCTTTTCCATATTTAGACGGATGTATGAAGAAATTGTCATCAATGGAAATAGGTGATAAACTGATTATTTGGTTTGCTTTCCCAGGACATATATTTCCAGGTCTTTAATCTCTTCCGGAGTAAGCACCGTATAGTCTCCTCCTGAGTGGATAATAATACGACAGGCCATTTCGAAGAACATGGCCCTTTCGAATGCCTGGTCGAAATCTTTTCCGCAAACAACTTGTCCGTGGTTCGTTAACAGTACGGAATTATGATCGGTTAATGCTTCTACAACTGCTTTGGCCAATTCGGGAGAACCGGGACGGAGATAAGGTATGATCGGTATATCGGCTCCGACATGACAGGGAACTTCTGCTGTCACATTAAAGTTTGCCGGTTTCTTCTTCATACAGGAAACAGCCGTTGCATAGGGAGACTGAAAATGGAGTACTACATTCACATCCGGACGGTTACGAAGAACTCCCAGATGGAAGCAGCTTTCCATGGAAGGTTTGCAACCATTGGTAGGGGCGCCGGTTTCAATATCACAAATAGCCACTTTCTCTTTTTTCAAGGTAGGAATCCAGGAACCTGTACCGGAAACAAGTGCTTCGTTACCAATTCGCCAGGATAAGTTTCCGCTGCTGCAAACAGTAAGCCCGGCATCACCTACACGGTGTGCCTGGGCTATAAATTGTTCGATCTGATCGTTTGTAATCATCTCTTCGTATTACTTGTAAATCGGACCGTAGTTCTCACATGCGCGATAGTCAGCACCTTCTTTGTCCATGCCGAAAGCATTCCATGCAGCCGGGCGGAACATCTGGTCTTCTTCCACATTATGCATACACACAGGGATACGTAGCATAGAAGCCAGTGTAATTAAATCCTGACCGATATGTCCGTAGCTGACGGCTCCGTGGTTCGCTCCCCAGTTATTCATAACGGAATAAACATCTTTAAAGGCGGGTTTATCATTCAAGCGTGGCACAAACCAGGTAGTAGGCCATGTTTTGTCTGTACGAAGATTCAGGGTTTGATGGACTTCCGGATCAATCTCTACGGTCCATCCTTCTGCAATCTGAAGTACTGGTCCGAGTCCTTTGACGAGGTTCAAACGAGACATGGTTACAGGCATTCCACCTTCAGAGAGGAAATTGGAAGAGAAACCACCTCCGCGGAAGTAATCACGATCTGCCGGGAACCAGGTTGTTGCTTTCAGACATTCTTCTACTTCCTGTTCGTTGATTTCCCAGAAAGGTTTCATGGCG
The DNA here is from genome assembly GCA_021201335.1 of Bacteroides sp. Lineage (GTDB taxonomy): Bacteria > Bacteroidota > Bacteroidia > Bacteroidales > Bacteroidaceae > Bacteroides. Next base: position 28,175 of record JAJQFD010000011.1, read on the forward strand.
GGTTCACCGTTCTTTCTTTGTCTTCCGGTACCGTCGAGGGTAGTCGCTCCGGAGTTAATCAGGTGGATAATACCGTTGGCTGCTCTTCCGGTTAGTTCTTTTCCGGTTACGCGTTTTACTGCTTCCGGGCTCCAGTACGTGCGAACGTCGGAGAAAATCTGAGCCGTATTAGTCAACAAATGGCCGAACAACATGGATACACCGTTACATGCATCGTTTTCTGTAGCCACCACAAAAGCTTCGCGGATACCGTTCCAGTCGAATGAAGTATTTAGTAAAGCTTCGGAGAAATCACCGTTGGGTAGGAAATCCGTCCACTGACGTTGTCCCTGGAAACCTGAAACAATAGCATTATGTCCTAGTGATTCTTCTTTGAATCCTTTTTCCAGCAGATGAGGATTTCCCTGCATCAGGTCGCGGATGATCAATGTCATTTTAACTACAAATTCCCAGTCTTTATCCAGTTCTTCCCGGGTTTTTTGCTTTTCGGGACGATTATAGTTCGTTCCTTCGTTGGGCTTACAGTATTTCTTTGTCCACTCCATGGCCTTTTCGAACTCTTCTTCATTGTATATCTTCTGTTCGATCCGGCGAAGTACTTCCATAGAATCAACTGATTCGTTGCGCATGCCCAGGTATTCCTGAAAGAAATCTGTATTAACAATGGAACCGGCAATATCCATAGATACGCTACCGATAGAAAGATAAGATTTTCCGCGCATGGTTGCTACTGCCTGGGCAGCACGGGCAAAGCGAAGGATTTTTTCTGCTACATCGGCGGGAATCGTATTGTCCGTAATATCCTGAACATCATGCCCGTAAATACCAAAAGCAGGCAATCCTTTCTGTGCATGTCCGGCCAATACGGCAGCCAGGTAAACTGCTCCGGGACGTTCTGTTCCGTTGAACCCCCAAACAGCTTTGGGATAATGCGGATTCATATCCATTGTTTCGGCACCGTAACACCAGCAGGAAGTAACAGTGATAGTACTGCCTACTCCTTCGCGTTCGAACTTCTCGGCACAGGCAGCACTCTCTGCTACACGACCAATGGTTCCGTCTGCAATAACACATTCTACTGGACTTCCATCACCGTTTTTCAGATTACCTGAGATTAATTCGGCTACTGCTTTTGCCAGATTCATTGTCTTTACTTCCAAACCTTCGCGAACACCACCCTGGCGACCGTCGATTGTGGGACGAATCCCGATTTTCGGATACTTTTTCATTTTCTTTCTTTTTTAGTAAACTATATAATTATTGAAAATACTATGCTGAACTGTGCTGATAGATTATTAAAAAAAATCACAAACTGTTTCTCCAACGGATCTCTGTTGGGAGATATTCGTGCAGGGTTTTGTTATGAAGCACAAACTCTGCCGCTTTATTTCCCATTAAACTCCAATCAATGGTTAAGGCAGTGATTCCCTCGTCGATCACTTCATAGGAAGGGATATCATTGTAAGCCAAGAGTCCGAAACCTTTTCCACATTTAAGTTTCCCCGACCGTCCCTGTTTGATAACAGTTACTACTTCCTGTTGGCGGGTAGTAATATAGACACAACCTTTCTCTACGGTCAGGTTCTCGGTATCTTCCACGATGTTCCATTCGAATCCTTGCTCTTCGCAAAATTTGATAAAGAATTGTTTGCTGCTCTGCGGGTGCTTGGAGCCTTTGCGAAACAGCATAACTAGTTTCGTGTATTTACTTAAACTTTCTTTTAATTCCATCAATGCATTATAAAATGCTTCATCGAAATCCTGGCATAAATAAGAATATCCTTCTTTATCAAACTTTCCAAAGTCGAGCAATAATAGCTTGGATGAATCTATTTTAGTTAAATGCCTGCTGAAGCGTTCGTTATCAAAGTTCATCACGATATATTTGTTATATCGTCCGATTGATTCCCGCATAATCGTATTGAATAAGCGTTCGTTGTATTGATGAAAGAGTAAATCAACTTTGTAGTTCAGGGAAAGTTGCCGGATAAAACTATTGTAAAGAACATCTTTGAAGGGAGTATATTCGTCGAGCAGTAAAAGAACATTTTTAAGTTTATTCGTTACATAATATCCTTTGCCGGGAGTGGAATCAATTAATCCCCGTTCGCGAAGATCAGCAAAAGCCTTGAAAACCGTGTCGCGGGATACTTCGTACCGGGCAGCCATTTGATTAATGGAAGGTAAAGAATCTCCTGCCTTGAATTCATTCATGGAGATAGCCTGGCTGATAGTATCTGCCAACTGTTTTACTTTCGTAGTTTGTTGACCAAAAGTTTTCTTCATGGCTGTTAATAAATGAATTAACGGAATTCAACTGTGCTGAACCGTCCTGATTTTGCAAAGTAACAAAATAACCTGGAAGAGAAACAAATATTTTTATATGTTGTGCAGCATAGGTCAAATCACAGCTTGCTTAGGCATTCCGTTAAATGATTAAACAGGGCCGACAAACAGGTTATTCTAACTAAGTTGAATGATAATTCCTTAAGTTGCTCAAAGTATGTCTTAAATACCTATAATAAACAAATAGAGTGAAATGAATAAAGGTACAATAATATTGTCAGTACCTTTTCGAGAGAAAAACTCTGCAAGAGTAGATATAAGGGCAGTCCCTACAGATAGAGTGAAGATTTTATCACTTTCACTCCGAAGTATTAATATTAAAAAGGTGATGAGGAGAGAAGAGAGAAAAAAAAGCACCGGACCCTGCCAATGTTTTACCCTTTCCAGACTTTATCGGTGCGAAAAACTTTCCACTCCAATAGGCTAATGGATCACTTAAGGCAAGTACAGAAACAGATATCAGGTAAATATTTTCATTATTCGCATAACAGGCTATCAGGAATGCAATACCAATACCTAATGGTAATAAGTAGGCTCCATGTGTAATCCGGTCGACTTCGTTTATGGACTTGATTTTTTTTCTTTTACTACCCGTCCACAAAATACTAAATGTGATTATTACCAGTATCAACATATATTCGCGGTTAGGAAATAGAAGGTATAAGGGTAGAACAGAAAGAGTAGCTACAATATGTGCTAATTTCCGGGTATATTCCGATGGAACGCCCCGTTTGTGTAATAGTTCACATATATAAATAAGGAATAAATATGCTGTGCAATATAATAGCAGATAAATGAGTTGGAAATTCATATTATAACTTTATGAAACAGAAGAATGCATAGACAAAACTAGCTGCAGGAATTAAACTGTCAAAGCGGTCAAGGAAGCCACCGTGTCCGGGAAGGGAATTACCAAAGTCTTTCACGTTGTATAGTCTCTTAATCCAGGATGCAAATAAATCGCCGGCAAAAGCAAAAAAGCAAATCCCTATACCCAGAATAATGGAGCTTATTAATGGTATATTCATTATCGACCCCAGGAAACAGGAGGCCAAGATACTGATAACCGTCCCTCCAATCAAACCTTCGACTGTTTTATTGGGGCTGATTTTAGGAACTATTTTGGTTTTACCTGATATCTGACCCGATATTTGGCAGAATGCATCAAATATCAATACCATGAATAGGCTGAAAAGTATGGTTCTGTCTTCCAGCATTCCGAACAAGATGAATAAGAGCGAAAGGATTATATAAATTCCAATAAGCAGCGCAAAATAAGTTGGTTTCAATGGAGTATTACTAAGTTGTAAGCGTATAATCTCGAAAGCACCCCCAATGGATATTAGCACACAAACATAAGGAAATAGTTTTGGCAAAAAAATAACCGTGAGGAAAAGCACATGGGTGATAATGAAATAAACACCGTACTTCACCCAGTTCTGCTTTTTATTCTCTTTGTTACGCTTTCTATTTGCCATATAAATGCCTAAGGCACCTATAAGAAAGAAAATAATAATAAGGATATAATATGTTGCAATCATTGCTGCTTGAGCGTTTGTCTGTTTTTCAATACCCAATATAACCCTTTAGCATTCGATTGCATGTCAGTAAGAAGGAACTGAATCACCATATGTTCGCAAAAGGCGAGTATTCCCCAGATAATCATGAAATAATAAAATACAGTATTGAAACCAAACAAGAATAAGACACAGAAAAAACCTCCCTGAATATACCCTCCGATTTTCCATGAATACAAATGCAAGCTGGGAAATCTTCCAAACCTTATTAATGAAAGAATATAGGCTGCCAGAAGCAGAAAGATAAAAATGTAAAAGCTGATAAGGTGTGGCCTGAAATCTTCGGCTTTAAAGATAAAGATACCGGCAATAGCAAGTATGTATGTTCCGATATCGGCAGCCGAATCTAACCGTGCACCGAATTCTGTTTGCATATTAAACCGACGTGCAATAAATCCGTCTAAAATATCTGTCAACAGGTTTATCACCAGGAATATCGCAAACAAATTCTCTTGCTCGGTAATGGCCAGATAAAGTATATAAGGAAATACCAGGATGCGATAAAAGGAAAGTAGATTGGGAATATTATAAATCTTTTCAGCCATAGCAGTCGTTTGTCTCGTTGTCAATTTTGCAAACATATATAAAAAATATGAATAACAAATGATATCTCATTCTTTTTAGAACTCTCCGTATTTAAATCAATTATTGTTTTCCTTTGAAATCGCTTTTAAGAGTATGTTAATACCGTTTTCTATAAACTTTTTCCGGTAGTATATGTTACATAAACAAATCAACTGTTTAAAATGAAAGTCTTATGAATGTAACAGGAAAAATATCAATCGACTGTGCCCGTTGCGGGAAGAATTATGAGTTCCTTGGCGAAGAAGTAAATTTTGAGAAAACTGAAATGCGTGGCGATGACCAATGCTATGTTTGGGAAAAACAATATGACTGCGTAAAATGCGGTAATCCGATCAGCATCCGGTATGAAGTATGTATTTCACCCGATGGTAAAGTGACTGACAAGAAAGTGGATGTAACAGGCGCCAAGATGCAGAGTGATGAATTTGAATTTAATTAATCTTTTATACTTTCCGAAGAATGAAAATAGAAGAATTAAGAAATGAATTAACTGATAAAGATTTTCAACTGGAAGAATTCGATACGGGTTTTAACTATTCCTTAGCAGTTGACCATATAGAATTCATTTGTTATATTGAACCTGCTATGAGTATTTCCTTTATAGCCATTTACAAATGGAACAGGAATGACGTAAAAGGTACCTATGATATTTCCATAGATGAATTTCGCCGGTTTGAATCTCCGGTATCTTTGTTTTTTAAAAAGACAATTGAAAACATGCCTCAATATATTGGAGATCATACAGATACTCATGAAGAAGTGATCCGGATGATAGACGTTGTATTCAAATAAGCACTCTGATTTCGTATATGAAACAGTATATATAAAAACGGTATTTAGAAGTGAATATGAAAGATTCCTTCTAAATACCGTTTCCTTTTATCTTTACTATCTGAATTCCGGAACTTCAATAATAAATAATTCTACGCTCTGTAGAAAAAAAAGAACTATATTTGCACCGTTAAAACTAATACACAAACTAGACTGAAATGAAAAACCACTTTTCTACTTTGACTGCATTGCTATTGGCAATAGCAGTAACTAGTTCCTGCGACGATAACAATGATATTGTTCCTGCACCGGAGTATGGTTGGGGTGTAGCAATGGCCGGAAATGATCCCAACGAACGAACATGGCCCGATCTATCGGAAAATTACTGGGAGTACACATTCAATCTGAGTAAACATGCCGAAGGAAGTGTCGGTCTTCGGTTTACGGGCCAGTTTCCGAATGTTGATACCCGCTTTTTCAATATAACTCTTTATAGTGACCGTACCACAGAACGTTTTGGATCTATGGAAGACTTTAATATTATTCCGGAATCAGGAAGTCAAAATCCATTTCTGAATGATGGTGTAACAGGGTCGAATTACTTTGCTGTAAATGCAATACCCAGTACTGCTGATGCTTCAAAGTACAAAAATGCGATTGTATTCCCGGCTAATACAGAACGAATTACAATGCTGTTGCGCATCTATTTCAACAGTATTGAACATGGATCCGATTTCGGTGGAGTAGACTTACCAAAAATTACCTATTTTGATGTAAACACCGGTGAGGATATCGGTGAAGCTCCCCGTGGAAAATCTCTTTATTACACCCGGTTTCTGGGAATTATGAGTAGAGTACCACTTATCAAATCACAGCCGAAGCTTTATTTCACCCTTGCTCCGAATGTATTGTATCAAAATGGACCGACAGGCTATGTAACAACAGCCAATCGTATGCATAAAGATTCCACACTTATGTTCCGCTTTATTCCGCCGGTACATCCCAATTCTGTAGCTGAAAATGCCACAGCCGATGTTCGTTACTGGTCAATCTGTATTGGAGATACCACTACCTATACTCTAACAACATTAGTGGACAGAACGGTATTGAAAGATGAAAAAGGATATGTTAATGTGATGATAGCCGACCCTCAAAACACCCATTTTTCCATCATTAAAAACAAGGCTGCAGAGATGAAAATTAATCTGGTGGAATGGAATGTAGAGAAGCATGGTGAACCGATGATGGCTTTCTATCGTCAGATGTATATTCGCAAAGATTTTGAGTATTCGGTACAGAAAATCGCTACTTTCCCACGACTGGACGATCTGGGGCATCCCGATCCTACCGATACCACACCAGGACCGGAGCAACTAGCGAATATTGTGTTAGGTGAGCACGGTCCTTTTGGTTACAAGAAACATATTTCGTTTTTCCTTAATGATAATTTTAAACTTGAAGATATTCGACCAAAAGATTAAATACTATGAAAATGAAAAGAATACTCTTTATCGCAGGTTTACTACTGACCAGTTTTGCCGTTCAGGCCCAGAAAGATATTTATCTGGGAGTGAGGGGTGGCCTTAATATTCCTAAGCTTACAGCTTCAGGTGATAATCCCATGAGTAAGGGTTATAGTTCGCAATTGTCCGGTAACAGCGGTATATTTGCTGAATTCCGTTTGAATGAACTTTTTTCTCTTCAGCCAATGGTCGAATACACTCGTCAAGGTGGATCACGCGATGGTATGCAAGCTATTCCAGCGGCACTTATGCCGGGTGATGCCCAGCAAGTTCCGGCGATGGTAGGAGAAAAGTATTTGTATGCTGACTTCAAAAGTGAAACTTCCTTTGATTATATCATGGTACCCGTATTAGCTAAGTTTGGGTGGAACCTTAAAAATACTCCTGTCAGGGTCTTTGTGAGTGGTGGCCCATTTGTTTCCTTTTTACTCAAAGCAAAACAAAAAGCCAGCGGTAATAGCCATTTGTATGTAGACCCGGCGGGTGATATGACTATGGATTATTTATTGGGCTCATTAACGGGTGCCGCAGCCCAAGGAGAAATATCCATGAAGGCCGACCGTACTATTACGGATGAAGTTCAAAGGGTAAACTACGGTGTTTCGGCAAATATTGGTGCTTCTTATGCGATTGCTCCCCGTCATAATCTATTGTTGGAAGTAGGTGCAAATTATGGTTTTCGGAAACTTCAGAAGAGTTCTGAAAATGGTCAAAACAGGATTGGTGCTTTAACTGTTACAGTAGGGTATGCATATAAGCTGAAGTAAGAATAACTGCATTAGATATAGATGAGGGCTGTCCCAAATTAAATGGGATAGCCCTTTTTGTTATAGACAGAAGTCCACATAAACTTTTTCATCAAAATAATTCCAATTACGCAAAAACAATGCGCACGTATATTTGCATCTTTGTCCTATCAAATAAAAACAATATGATGAAAGAAGCCTATATTTGGGTCGCTAAATAATAAACGTATGATTATTAAAGTTATTTGTGAGAATGATTATCTGTTGGATATACTTTTCAAGAATCCAAATACCGATTACGGTTTGTATTTTAAACCGCTGAAAAACGAACAGATAGTGGGGAATGCCATAGACAAACACCATTACGATGTTGTTTTTCAAGACACAAAACATAGTTATTTACCCGAAGAAAGCAATCAGATTGATTATCAGAGTTATTGCTCACCGCTGGTTATACTGCATATATGCAACGAATTATTTGTTCATCTTCTGAAAAGCAAAGAAGAGTTTTCAAGTAAAATGATTACCTGGCTGAATATTACGCAGGGTGAAGCGGATACCGAAAGTTGCCAAATAGAAATACCTTCATTTTACATTGATTCCAACTGGTTTAGAAAAGGTAGGTTCCTACTATCCAAGTACTTTGATGGAGTGGAAGTAAAGCAGCAGAGTAACCGCGTATTTTCCTTAACAATAACAGGTAAATCCATATTTGAAGCTTTCAATTTGCTGGCATTGGTTTCGTTATTTACCCATGTAACCAACAATAATACCATCTATACGTATATTGATGATGGTCTGGCACAAAAATACGGGCGTATTCTAACTAATCTGGATAACGTACCTTACTTTGTGTTTTATCTGTTCATCTTGCGGGCTGTTAAATCTCCGCGTCAGTTTGAAGAGTTGAAACCTATATTTGAAAGTTATCTGGAAAAAGCGGGTCTGAAAGCTAATCTGGTATTGGAAGGAACAACTCGTCAGCGGCTACAATTTATCACCTCCCAGTTGGAGAAAGATATTCCGATTCTCGATATTGGTTGCGGTGAATTTGCCTATTACAAAAAAATGATGACGTTGGATTTTGCGGCTCCATATTATGCCGTAGATAAAGAAGCGCATTTTGAATATTTAGCTCAGAAAATAGCACTAAGGTATGAAGAAGACAATTTGCAGTTTTTCAGTTCACTGGATGATTTCAATTCAGAGGAGCAGGTAAATATCCTCTTAACCGAAGTGATAGAGCATAATCCGTGGGAAGAAGCAAAGGAGTTGCTGCGAAAGGCATTGTCTTACAATTTTAATAAACTGATTATTACCACTCCGAATGTGGAATTCAATCAGTTTTACACCATGGAGGATGACAAGCGACATGTAGATCATCATTTTGAACCCACGCAACATGAGTTTCAAGCATTGATCTCGGAATGCATCCATGAAATAAATAATATACATATTGAATATTTCCAGTTGGGCGACAGCCTCAACGGAATTCAACCGACACAAGGTTGCATCATTACCAGAAAAGAAAGATGAGATGGAAGATTTGAAGAAACTAAAAAACAGGATAGACCATTTTTGTGAGAATAAGGTGAACGCTTTTTCACCCACCATATCTCCTGCTCCGAAATGGGTTCCTGAAAACGAGATTGAAAGTATCCGTATGGCAATCCATCATTTTTATAGCAATGGAGTGCAGGAAATTGTGGTGCAACGAAAATATATGGGTTCCTATTGTGATATATATCTTCATAAGGAGTTGGGAGATACTTATTTTGTCACCCGAAACGGCTATAAGGTAAACCATATAGATCTGGAGGCAGCACGGGAAGCTTGTCGGGCATTACATAATCGTTTTAACTGGACGGATTTATCGCTGGTGATTATTCAATCGGAATTAATGCCCTGGAGTGTGTTAGGAAAAGGATTGATTGACAATGAATTTGTTGGATACCTGAACGTTCATCAAAATCATTGTAATTATCTGGCAGAATCCAGCCTCTATGATAAAATAGCGAAGGTGAAAGATTCAGCGGAATATAAACAGTATATACAGGATAAAGAACAACTGTCTGAGAAAGAGTTGAAAAAAAAATATCCGCATCACATTCTCCGGCAGTATAATTCTTTGGCTGAATTCCCCGTATTGGATATTAAAGCATACAAAGAAAGTGTAGATACTTATGAGCAACAGATCAACCACTTTGGAGCGGAAGGTGACATTTACTTCAAGCCTTTCAATATCCTTAAAAAAGTGTATGATAATGGTTCGGAAGACATAGTCAACGACAATCTGAGTTACCGGGAAATTAATGATGATGAATTTCTGCACCTGCCTGTTTCCAATGAGGAAGAATTGGAACAAACAATCACAACGGTCAGTCAGTGGTTTTCCACCCTGGAAAAGAATATGGAGGAAGGAATTGTTATCAAACCTCGTCAGGCATTTATCAAAGGATTGCCACCGGGCTTTAAAGTGCGGAATAACCAGTATTTGACAATGATTTACGGAGTTGATTTCCAGGAACAATATGCCCATTACCTGAAAAAGCGGAACATAGGACGTAAACTGGAATGTTCCATCAATGACTGGATGCTGAACTGGGAGATGTTGAAAGTGAAGTATAAAGATATTCATACCGAGAATTACCTTTTGAAGAATCTGGTATTCGACCGTATTATGGGAGAACGGATTGAGGCAACACTGGATATGAGATTATAAAATGAAAATGATGAAAAAGAACCCTCAATTATTGATACTTATTGGTGCTCCCGGATCGGGTAAAACCACTTTTGCCAAATATTTTATCCGCACGGAAGAGAACTGGATGCGGCTTTCCCGTGATGATTTCAGAATGATGCATTTTACATCCTCCAACATTTCTCCCAAAGAAGAAGGGTTTATCACCCACATGTTGGATGCTTCTGTGGAAGTATTATTGAAAAAACATTCCAATGTATTGATTGATGCGACCCACTGCCGTGCGGAATATTTGAATCATTACATTGAACAGTTCAATCACTTGGCTGATATTTCTTTTAAGGTATTTGATACAGATCCGGAAGAGATAGCGGAAAGATGCCGGAAACGGAATCTGGAAGCAGGCAAATTCATTTCTGCTGCTGTGCAGAAGAAATATCTGAAGGAACTGGACGAACTGAAAAAGAGCTTTGACTTTTCAATGCGACCGAAAACAGATCAACGGACAATGATAGCCGTGCAAGATGGTTCTTTACCCAAAGCTATTATCTGTGATCTCGATGGAACACTGGCTTTAATAGATGACCGGAATCCGTTTGATGCTACTCACGCTGATAAAGATAACCTGAATCAACCAGTTGCTCATACACTAAAAGTATTTGCCAAAGAAGGTTATAATATATTGTTGGTGTCCGGACGGGAAGAACGCTTTCGTGAACCTACAATCCGGTTCTTGGAGAAGTATGCTATTCCTTATCATCAGCTGTGGATGCGTCCTTCCAGGGATTACAGAAAAGACTCACTAATTAAACGCGAAATATTCGATGCGCAAATAGCGGGTAAATATTATGTGGAGTTCATACTGGATGATCGGGATCAGGTAGTGGATATGTGGCGGAAAGAGCTAAACTTGCCTTGTTTTCAGGTTAATTACGGGAGCTTTTAGCCATTTGATAGTTATGCAGAATAGAAACGTCCTAACATAAAAAAGGGAAGTCTCACGACTTCCACATTTCTTCTAACCTTAAATCTAAATCTCTATGAAAAAAACGTATGGCAAATATACAGGTTTATTTGATATTTCCATGTTAACGAATTGCATAAAGATCGAATATAAATTAATAACCTTTTAAATATGTAAAAGAGTTCTATCTGTTTATTAATTTTAGCAAATTTGCATAGATCGAATTTAATCTTAAAATTTCGGGAACACCGATTATATATAGCTGTTTCCGGGCACGAGTAAGGGCTACGTTTAGTTTTCGGTCAATGAGGGCTCCGTTATCTTCAATCGTATTGGAAAGAAATTTCAATTGATAGGGGTGGCTAAGACAAAAGGAATAGATAATTACATCGCGTTCGCTTCCCTGGAATCTTTCCACCGTATCAATCAGGATATGTTCTAAAGCCGAAATTTGTAATTTTCTTAGTTCCGCTTTAATTTGTGCGATCTGACTTCGGTAAGGAGTAATGATCCCCAATGTTTGGCAAGGATCAAATGATTCTCCATACTGCTTCACAATTTCGGAAGTTAACAGACTAGCAATATGGGCTTCGGAGAGATTTATTTTGCCGGAGGTTGCTGCACTTTCCGGTTGAGAAGCGAAAAAAGAAACACGGGCCTTAGAAAGTTTTTCTGTTTGATGCGGAAGTCCCAATGATTCTAATGAACCCTGATAAAAAGCCTGGTTCGGAAAGTAAGCTACTTCCGGATGCATACGACCTTGCTTACATAACATATCGGAAACAGCTGACTGTTGACCATTAGTGGTTGATAATTGGAGGGAACGGTACAGACGCTCAAAAAGAGAATCTTTCAGGTTAAGCAGTCCAATGGAACGAAGCGATTCGTCAATAACTTCGGTTTGGGCAGTATTCTGTAATACCACGGCGGGTAGTTGTTTATGATCGCCGATCAGGATAAATTTACCAATGGCATTGTTCCCGTCTTCGGAACGGGCACAAAGAATTGGCAACAGTTGAGGTTCGAGGATTTGAGTCGCTTCATCGATAATGGCTACATCAAAACGTTTTAACCGGAAGAGTTCGGGCTTGTTGGATAAAGTGGCTACTGTCCCAATAAATATACGGCATCGGGAAATGCGTTCGGTAACTTCGGAACGGCGGGTACAGGTAGCTAATACGTTCTCGATCAGGTAGGGACGGTATGGAGGTTCGCAAGACAGTTCGTTACCTACCCGGATAAAATCTACACACGGGTTGATGGATAGCAGGGCTTTGCATATTTCATCTACCGCACGGTTCGTGTAGGATAAGAGCAAGATTTGTGTCTCTCCTTCCTGGTGAAACATTTCGACCATGGTGCGAAGGGCCCGTGAAGTTTTACCTGTTCCCGGAGGGCCTACCAGCAGAAAATAATCTTTAGCGGCTTTGGCCTTCAATGCTACCCGAACAAAGTCATTTTCGGCGTGGGCAATGGCTGCGTCATGAGAATTGTCTGTTTCGGGTGGGCGAGCAGCCAGAAGCAGGTCTCTACGATCTTGGTTAGCAGAGGCGAAAGCAGACAAACCGAGGAACATACAGCGAAATCCGGTATCCATGCTATCATGTTCGATGGCATAGAAACTGTCAGGAGGCAAAATGGCGGTATTGTGTTGAGTAGCCCGTAGTCGTACAGTGACTTCTTCCTCCGTGATGGCTTCTATATTTCCTTTGAATACCATTTTATTCGTAACGTTATCCGAATCTGAGTTCCTTTCGTACAATACAATGGTATCGCCTTGCCGGAAATTGGGTAGGCTACCGGTAATTACCCCTTCTGTACAAAGAGGAGATTTTACCGATTGGGTAAGAATGACGTGTGCCTTGTGTTCATCGGCTGCATGATTTTCTTTGATGGTTAAATCATACAGTATTTCTCCTGATTCGCATTTCTCGGTAAAAGTAGAAAGCCAGAGGGCTGCCGAACCGGTACGTCCTTCATATTCGGCATCACCTGATTTAGATGTATATTGTTCTTTGGTAATGAAGTTGTAAAGAGTGTAAAAGTAAGCTTTTTCCTGTGGATTGAGACGATTCAATTTTTCGGCAAACTGGTCGATGGACGGTTTTAGGTATTGTTCCCAGAAGCGACCCTGCAGTTTCTTTTCGTTGAGCGTTTGTGCATTAATCTCGGCTAATTTAAGGCGGGTATATTCAATGTTGTTGCGCAACTGGATACCATATTCATCGGCGACAATCCGGTTGCGAAGGTTGATGGCCCGGCGAACCATCGCCCATGATGAGCGCGCCGGGTAAAGTAACGGGTATCGGGTATATAATAGATATGCATTGATTTGGCGGTGATCGATCCCCATGGAATATTGCAAAACGGCCTGGTAAAGCAACATTTGCACTTTGTTATTTTCTTTGGGTTCAATGCGGTTGCGAAGTGTGTACTCGTCGGCTTTCCCTGATTTCATTTCAATGAAAGAATGCATATCCCGCTGCATGTAGTCGAGGCGACCTTGCAGGCCGAGTGCTTCGCACATATAGGAAGGTTCGAGTACAGCATCTGTTTTATCCAGTTTATAGCCGGTCTGTTGAAAGGTTTCGGTGACCGTTTGCCGGATGTGATCGAAATGAAGTTTGCAGTCGCTGAAAAATTGAATTTCTTTTTCTCTGTCTCGCAAATCTTTGCAGGCTGCCAGTTCGATGGGGTATTGCCGGAATGCTTTTTGCATACAGGTTTTGTAATCTACTTCGCCGGAGGCATGAATCCATTCATCGAGAAAGAGGTTGGCAATGTTTCCTAACAGCAGAGGCCGGGCATTCTCAATGGGTTGGAGCTTATTCAGGTGATAGTTGGCCGGATGATGACCGTAATCTTTGTAACATTCGGCCAGCGAACTGATGTCTATCAGGTAATCCGGTTCCAGAACAATGAAAGAAGGAGTTAAAATGCCTTCCTCATCTTCCGAAACATCCAACAGGTTGATCTGTGCATGTCTCCAGAGGATTTCTACTGTATCCTTAAACTCTTCATTGATCTGGGGTACATTGTATCGCACCCGAAGAGGTTCGTCCGTAATGGAATCGGTGGGAGTAACATACAGGTATTGCTCATCGGCATGCTGAAAGCAGACGCGCATTCGTTGGGTTTGATAATGTCCCGGAGCCGCAACAATATAAGTGGCATCTGCCTGTGGTAAAAGCCGATATAGCAATCTGGGGATCTCATGCCCGTGAAGTTTACGGACAAAAAAAGCCAGAGTCTTGGCATCCCGCAGTAGTTTTTCGGTGGATGCTTCTTCCTGCCGGTTCAGGATTGCGTTGGAAGTAAGCCGGAAAGTATGTAACCTGTTTTGTTCGCGAACACTGAGACCGACTTTTGCCGCCACGAAACTGATCCGGGCAGATAAGTCGGTCATCTGTAAGTTTTGGTTTTCAATCTGTTCCCGGCAGAGTCGTTCCAGCAAATCGCGCATTTGTTTGTAGCGGATGGATAGAGGAATGTGCTCTGCACGGCAAACGGAAAGGAGTATGTCAAAGTATTCGTTTACCTCTGTGTTCATATTACAAAGGTAAACAAAAACAGTGGAGGTATTCACTGAACGGGAACACAAATCTCCGTAAGAAGATCTTCGGGTGCCGTATCGACGGGGTTGTTCAGATATATTTCGTAGGCGTATGCGTGACGAAGTATGTATTCGCCTTGAAGCATCCAGTGTCCGTAAATCGTATCATATACGGCTCCCAGATTGGTATAGGGTCCTTTGTAACGGAATACGGCATATTTGCCGCCGGGTAATTCTTTCGATCCGATTTCTCCTTTGGCGGGAACTGGGTGAGGAACGCTTAGACAAAGCTCTGAACGTAGTTTGGACGGTTCGGTTACTTTGGGATCGTCCGGATAGATGGCGATATGTTCCATTTCATTGCAGGGGATTTGTAACTCTGCTGCGTATTGGAATAGTTTTTCCCAAGTGCCACAATAATCCAGGCTTGCATATTCTCCCGTCAGGCGAATGTACATCAATTGTTTACTGGGTCTTTCTTCTACCTTGATGGTTATATCAAGGTCTGTTCTGATATCGGTTGGTTTCATAATCATGTATTCAATATTGTTTCTGTACTCATTGGGTGAAATGCCATAAAGTTGCCGGAACGCTTTCGACAGGGAAGAGGGCGCGCTGTATCCTATCTGATAAGCAATGCTTTCAATGGACATATCGGTGTATCGGAGTAATCGGGCTGCAGTCTCGATCCTTGTCCGCACGATAAATGCCCAGATAGGTTCACCCAGAAATGCTTTCATAATGCGGTGGAAATGAAAGGGGGAGAAATGCGACTTTTCTGCTAGCATGGTTAAGTCGATATTTTCTCCTAAATGATTGTGAATGTATTCCACTACAATGTTTACTCGCTGGTGATACTCTTCGGCTGTTGAATTTCGTTGCTGCATGTTTTTATTGAATTTCACTTTGCAAAGGTAAAGGTATAGAATGGGGGAGACTTTTCCAATCTTGCTATTATTTCTACTTTTTCTTTTGTCTTGATACAAAAGAAAAAGATAGCAAAAAGAAAAAATCAAGGCTGAAGTTACTTTGCTACTCGCTCGCTTGTTTCGCTAAAAGACTTTGAACTCGCTTCGCTCAAACAAAAAGTCTTTTGACGCTTCACGACGTTCGCTCGCTTGACGCGGCGTAACTTAGGCCGGGAAACCATGCGGATTGGGTTTGTTGATTGGGTTTCTTTTTCTTTTGGAGGGGATGATATTGGGATTTGAGGGGATAAAAAGTAAAAGATTAAGAGTTTGTGTAATATCATATTGTTTTTTGAATTGTTTTGTTTGGATAACTATGTCGGAATATTTAGGGGTTCGGTGTGTTTTTGCTTTCTTCTTTATGTGTGGGATGAGTGTTGATTTTCTTGAAAGGTTGTTTATACGGCTTCTGAGCGGGTTGGTTTCTTTGTTCGGGAATGCTTTTGGAAGCGGAAAATGAATGAAATTAGGGCGAATTTTGTCTTTTTTCAAGAAATAAGGTGCTATCTTGGGTTGAATAAAAGCCTTAGGATTTGGTTAATATGCAAACTTTTTTGTTAACCGAAAGGGAGGACTGTTATGCATAAAATGGGGGCTTTTTGTTAACCAAGTAAGGGACTGTTGTTAACCAGATGAACTTTTTGATCGCGACAAAAAAGAGCGCGGGATGAAGGAGTTGGGACAGATGGATTTAATAAAGAAATAAGGCTCATTTTATGGCTATTTGGTTGTTTGTCCTTTGAACTAGAAGGGTGTGATATTGATTTTATTTGATGGTATTTTGTGATATTTGTTTTGTGTTTTATTGTCATACTATTTTGTTTTTCTTAAATGGTTTTGTTCTGCTTTCTTTTGGGATTTTCTTAACGGCGCTGGAATCGCGTGGAATTTGTTTTGGGGTGATTTGCATATCTATAGAAAAATCTGGGAGGGTTAAAGCTGTTTTGACAAAATGATATTCTGAAACAAATAAGGGAGGATGGAGCTGATAAACTAATTATTTTCTATTTTTGTCTTCCTAAATAAATATCTGTATGAGTCAGCCCTTTCTATATAATGAATTCTCTGCTTTTTTAAAGAAATATTTTCCTTATAAAGTCCAAAAAATTTCTTTGAATGCAGGGTTCACTTGTCCCAACCGTGACGGAACCAAGGGGGAAGGGGGATGTACTTATTGTAATAACCAGACATTTAATCCGGATTATTGCCGCACTGAAAAGACGATTACACAGCAACTGGAAGAAGGAAAAGTTTTCTTTGCCCGGAAATATCCGGAGATGAAATTTCTGGCTTACTTCCAGGCATATACGAATACGTATGGGGGCATTGAAGACTTAAAGAAGAAATATGAGGAAGCATTACAGACACGGGATGTAGTGGGGCTGGTGATTGGTACACGCCCCGATTGTATGCCTGATATCTTGTTGGATTACTTGGAAGAACTATCGAAAAGTTTTTTTGTTTTAGTAGAATATGGGATTGAAAGTACCCGTGATGCTACTTTACGACGAATTAACAGAGGGCATACATTTGCGGAGACGGTGGATGTAGTGCAAAGAACAGCTGCCAGAGGTTTGTTGACGGGAGGCCATGTTATTCTTGGTTTACCGGGAGAAACACGGGAAGATATAATCCGGCAGGCTTCTGATATTTCCGCTCTTCCTCTTACGACTTTGAAGATTCATCAATTGCAACTGATTCGTGGTACGAAAATGGCACGGGAGTACGAAATCAATCCGGAGGCATTTAATCTTTTCCGGTTGGATGATTACATAGATGTTGTAATTGATTACCTGGAACACTTGCGGCCGGACATCGTTTTGGAGAGATTTATCTCGCAGTCGCCCAAAGAGCTACTGATAGCTCCTGACTGGGGATTAAAGAACTATGAGTTTACTGCAAGGGTACAAAAAAGGATGAGAGAAAGGGAAGCGTATCAAGGGAAAGCCTTATCTTTGTAACTTCAAATTTAAATTGTTATATTATAATGATAAAAGATAAAACTCTGATCAAAGGAAAAGTACATTATGTAGGGGTGAATGACCGCACGAAGCACTCGTTTGAAAATATGTGGCCGTTGCCTTATGGTGTGTCTTACAACTCTTATTTAATTGAAGACGAAAAAATAGCTTTGGTGGATACGGTAGATGCCTGCTATTTCGATGTGTTTTTACATAAAATCAAGAATGTGATTGGCGAACGTCCCATTGATTACCTGATTATTAATCACATGGAGCCGGATCATTCGGGATCAATCAGCCTGATTAAACATTATTATCCTAATATAACCATTGTGGGCAATCGGAAAACGTTCGATATGATTGAAGGTTTTTATGGAGTAACCGGCGAACAGATATGTATAACGGAAGGAGATACGCTGGAACTGGGATATCACAAACTGACTTTCTACATCACTCCAATGGTGCACTGGCCGGAAACGATGATGACCTACGACCATACCGAACAAATGCTTTTCTCCGGGGATGCCTTCGGTTGTTTCGGAGCTTTGCACGGTGGCTTTATAGATGCCCGGATCAACACCGATATATATTGGAACGAAATGTACCGTTACTATTCTAATATAGTGGGTAAATACGGTTCTCCGGTTCAGAAGGCTTTGCAGAAATTAAGTACATTGCCAATTTCCGCCATTTGTTCTACGCACGGACCTGTGTGGACGGAGCAAATTGAAAAGGTTGTGGGCATTTACAACCAACTGAGTTTGTACGAAGCCAAAGAAGGTGTCGTGATCATTTACGGCAGTATGTATGGCAACACAGAGCAGATGGCCGAGTGTATAGCTGCTGAACTTTCTGCCCAAGGTGTGAAAGATATTGTGATGCATAATGTCAGCAAGAGTCATTCCTCTTTTATCCTGGCGGATGTCTTTAAATACAAGGGTATCATTGTGGGTAGTCCAACTTACAATAACCAACTTTATCCCGAAGTAGAAAGTATGCTGAGTAAAATAGCTGCCCGCGACATTAAAGGTCGTATTTTTGGATATTTCGGTTCATTTTGTTGGGCGGGTGCTGCTGTAAAACGCATTACCGAGTTCATGGAAAAGACCAAATTTGAAGTAATAGCCGAACCGGTGGAAATGAAGCAATCCATGAAACCGGATACTTTCGAAGCTTGCGAAAAGTTAGCACAGGCTATGGCAAATGCATTAAAATCAAAATAATTCAAACCATAAAATTAAAACATCATGAGACTCATTATTCAACCCGATTATCAAAATGTTTCCCAATGGGCGGCTAATTATGTAGCAGCAAAAATAAATAAGGCAAATCCTACAACCGACAAACCGTTTGTTTTGGGTTTACCTACCGGATCTTCTCCGTTGGGTATGTACAAAGCATTGATTGACCTGAACAAAAAAGGAGTGGTTTCTTTTAAAAATGTAGTAACCTTCAATATGGATGAATACGTGGGCTTGCCTCAACAACATCCGGAAAGTTATTATTCCTTTATGTGGAATAACTTTTTCAGTCATGTAGACATTGTACGTGAAAATGTGAATATCCTCAATGGCAATGCCGATAACCTGGAAGAAGAATGTGCCCGTTACGAAGGATTGATTGCTTCTTATGGTGGTATTGATTTGTTCCTCGGTGGTATTGGTCCGGATGGACATATCGCGTTCAACGAGCCAGGTTCATCACTCTCTTCCCGTACCCGCGTGAAAACACTAACCACTGATACAATCATTGCCAATTCCCGTTTTTTTGATAACGATGTGAACAAGGTTCCTAAAATCGCTCTGACGGTAGGAGTAGGTACTGTACTTGCTGCTCGTGAGGTATTGATTATTGTGAACGGTCATAATAAGGCGCGCGCCTTGTATCATGCGGTAGAAGGTTCAATCAATCAGATGTGGACGATCAGTGCGTTGCAGATGCATGAGAAGGGTATCATTGTTTGTGATGATGCGGCTACTCATGAGTTGAAGGTGGGGACTTATCGGTATTTTAAAGATATTGAATCGGCGAATTTGGATCCGGCGACGTTGTTGTAGGTAAGAAAATATAGCTGATTCCGAAGTAAAGCGAAGGATTTGTTTTATGACTGTGTTACGGTTATAGAGCAAATCCTTCGCTTTGTTTATAGAGCGTAATCTTTTAACGCCAGAGGAATTTTAGATGAATAATAGGATGTTATTTCGTAAAATAAGGTGAACTTTTATGCTTTCAAACATTAGCTTTTCAGGTTAATATAAAACAAGAAAGTTTATATTTGTAATATGTCAAAATCTATTTTATTGACCCTCCCCCTATGATAAATTAAAATTGGATTGTATATTGATGTAAACTGGTCGGGGAGGGCCAAAAGTATGAGAATCTTTTTATTAACCTTATCTATTTTATGTGGAGTATTAATGTATGCCCAAGATAAACTAAGGAAGTAACGATTCTTGAAAATCATAATTATTTCAGTCTAATGGAGAGTATTTACAATTCAGATATAATGAGACGATGAAAATGATATATATATTACTAACACTTTTTTATGGATTCAATTTATGCGCAGCTAATGCAAAGGGCCAGAAAGAAAATATTCCCGATTCACTTCTTATACCTGCTGTTTGGCATGTTTTAGAGGATTATTATAGTTATTATTATCAATATCCAGATTCAACAAATCAAGTTTCTGAATTTGTGGAGGAAATGTTACAAACGAATAAGGATAAATCTATACATTTTTTAGATCCATATTCTTTTAATAATTATTTTTTAGTTCAAACATACCTTGATAGAGGTGTAAGTATATATAAGTCTCAGGAATATATGAATGTTACCTATAATGAACAAGTCGAGAAAATTCCTATTGAACATATAGGATTTCAAGTTTGTGAGATTGATTTGTTTATTGGTGATTCTCCTAACGGATATGAAGCTTTTTTATCAAAATTTTTGAAAGCAAGATTTTATGATTTACAGGGAAAGGCTATAATTATTACTCGTGAATTGAATTCTGAACTGAAAGAACTTCAATATTCACTTCGAAGGAAATACCTTCTATTGGGGACATTTGGATTTCGTAAATATCAATATGAAGATATTGAAGTACCAATACGAGTAGTTATGATGTATAATGTTAAAAAAGGTCTAAAATATTATTGCTCATCAAAAGATATAGATAATAAATTATTGTATTACAAGGCTCTGGAGTCTTCTTTAGAAGAATTTTGTAGTAAAAAGGATCTATCTCAAATGTATTTTCTATCACCAGATTATTATTCTATTTTGCCATAACTGCCTATCTATTCTGGATAGGAAATGGAAAATACCATTTTTATATTCAGGATCACTTAGGAAAATTGATACGATTATGAGGCCAGGCAAATGGATCCGGTATTGGGAAGATTTACGACGATGGATCCGATGGGAGAAAAGTATTATAGCTGGTCGCCATATGCTTATGTAATGAATAACCCAATGAAATATATCCCTTTAGAGAACCTTTCAAGACGGCCAATAGAAATATTCGTTCAATTCCAGGAGCTGTTAAATGGTATATTAATAAAGTAATCAATTAGAAGCAGTGAAAGAATTTATTATAATTAGTACGTTATTTTTCTTTATTTCTTGTAACTCTAAACAAAAAGAAGTCAGTCATTGCAATTTTAGTGCTTTACAAAATAATGTATTTGTTAAAGCATCGAAATACCAGGGTGGAAGGTTTGTCTTATCTTTTTCTAAAGACAGTCTAAATTTCAATAACAAAAATGATTTCATAGAATTTAAAACAGGTAGCTATGTACAAATAGTATTAGACTCAACAAATATCCATGTTGTTTCTCATGGGAATATTTATATTGAAAAAACAAATAGTCAGTTATTTAAAATAGATACTGTTCCTGAACTCGAATTCAAAAAATATATTTCTCAGTATAAAGAAAACAACTCTTTTTATAATCTCATTACTGTAGACACTAAGGAGTATAGTATATGGGTTAACGGACAGCTAGTTAAAAAAGGAGATATATATGGAGGATGGTAAAAGTGTTCAATATTTGTATAAGTGGAATATTTTTAGAGTCTGTTAAAATTTTTAAGGCACTGTCCACAATATTGTGTAAATGATACAACTGCAGGTATTCTTACTTGCAGTTTTTTTTATTTATGTATAACTTTGATAAAAGCTTTATTATGGACATTCCCAAAGAATTTTTAAGTAAAGAATTTGTTAGTCAGTTTAAGACTGCTGACGATGTAGACAGTTTTCCTTCGCGATCTTCACTCCCAGTTGTATGAGCAGATGCTTGATGGTGAACTTGATGTTCACTTAGGCTACGAAAAGCATTCTTCTTCCGGCAATAACAGTGGTAATTCCCGTAATGGTAGATTTTCTAAGAAAATCCAGACCGAACACCGTGAGTCTGTGATCGACATTCCCCGTGACCGTGAAGGCAGCTTTGAGCCTGTGATTATACCTAAACACCAAAGTCGTGGTATGTCTATCGAGCGTCTTGTCATATCCTTATATGCTAAAGGCATGAGTGTTTCCGACATTGAGTCTGAGATGGCCGAAATTTATAAGATTAACCTGTCCACTTCTGCCATCTCCGTCATTACCAGCAAAGTATCCCAGGCTGCATTAGAATGGCAGAATCGTCCTTTAGATAGTCTGTATATGATTGTGTGGATGGACGGGATTGTTTTCAAGGCCCGCGAAAACGGTAAAGTGATTAATAAAACAGTTTACCTATGTGTAGGTTTAAACAAAGATGGTTTTAAAGAAGTCCTGGGTATGTGGGTTGGTAAAACTGAAAGCGCTTCCTTCTGGATGGGTGTTTTAACTGATCTAAAAGCCCGGGGAGTAGAAGATATTCTCATTACAGTAACCGATAACCTAAATGGATTTACGGACACTATAAAAAGTGTAGTTCCTGAGTCTACTACACAAATATGTGTAGTTCATCAAATCAGGAACTCTTGTCGGTACGTGGTATGGAAAGAGAAAAAAGAGTTCTCTGCGGATCTTAAAAATATCTACAATGCCCCTACAAAAGAAGCCGCGGGTGTGGGACTTGATCTCTTCGAGAAAAAATGGGGTACTAAATATCCTTATGCCATCCGATCCTGGAGAAACAATTGGGATGAATTAACCTCGTTCTATGATTTTCCGGTCGAGATCAGAAAGATCATTTATACCACCAATCTAATAGAAAACCTCAATGGGAAAATTAGAAAGTATACCAAAAACAAACTTTCATTCCCTAATGATGATGCCTTGAAAAAGTCGGTATATCTGGCTGTAGCGGAAATTGAAAAGAAATGGTATCAACCGATTTGGAACTGGGGGATAATATTTAACCAGTTTTTGACTATATTTGAAAATCGGATTAAGGTATAGACCCTAATCCGATTACCTGTAAGTTTTACTGTTTACACAAAATTTGGGATAGTCCCAATTTTATTGATTAATAGTTTTATAGAAGCAATTTGACCATCTCTTCCGCCGAGTCAAAGGTTGTTTCATAATTACAGCATAATCTTCGATTATAGTCAAACCAAGCGAATGTTCGTTCAATTACCCATCGT
>JAJQFD010000047.1 GCA_021201335.1 Bacteroides sp.
TGGATAGGATGCAGGAAAGACAACTATACTTATTTTGAACTTATTTCGAACTCACATTATTTTAAGATTTTATTCATAGGTAAGTAATTTCAAAACAGCAAATATATACAAAAAACACGAGATGTTTTTTTAAGAAGTAAGTATTTGTTAATGTTTACGAATCAAATGATTTAAAGAAATGTCACATTTTTCCAATCTGGTAATTAAACTAATCTATATCTTTGAAAGTAAAAGCAATGGGGTATTGAATGAAGAATGGAGAGTTTTGAAGTTATACAACCATCACCGGAACTGACACCTTATATCCAACGTTACTGGGTATTAAAGATGGAGAATATCTCCGGTATAAATCAGCGTATCATACCCAATGGATGCGTAGAACTGATGTTTAACCGCGGTGACAAAATAATGCTTCCCGCTGATAATAGTCTTTATCCGGTTTCTTTTATAAAAGGTCAAAACACGAAATATTATGATTTACTCCCGTCAGGGAACGTAGATCTGATCTCAGTTTCTTTCACTTCATATGGTGCAAGTACCTTTTTTTCTCCTCCCATCAACAAATTCTGTTATGAAAGAGTGGATGTTCGTGATATAGATGATCCATTAATTGTTGATTTATCTGACCGGATTGCTGAGACTAAAGATAACGGAACATGTATCAAACTCATTGAACAGTTTCTTATAGGACGGTTTAAACCGCAAAAAGACTATACTCAGAAACGGTTATTCGCAGCCATTCATATTATAAATCAGAATAAACAAATACATGTCGCTTCTTTATCCGAAGTTGCTTGTGTCAGTTACAGGCAGTTCATAAGAATATTTACCGAGAATATCGGTATAGCTCCCAAAGAATACGTCCGGATTATCCGTTTTCAAAGGGCTTTATCAATTATGGAAAATAAAAAATCTATTTCTTCTGTTGACCTGGCTTTTGAGGCAGGTTACTATGACCAATCCCATTTGATTAACGAATTCAGGAGTTTTACGGGATACACACCTTTAGAATATCTTGTTGTATGCCAGCCCCGCTCCGATTATTTCTCTTAATTTTCCGAATGTCATATTCTTCCAAGTTCATGTAAGTCGTTCATCATACTTTTGTCTTGTCAATTGACAGAATTATGTATTACATTAAAAAGAAAATTATGAAGAAGTTTGTTTCGTATTTTGAGATTCCTGTGGCTAATTTCAGCAGAGCCGTGAAGTTCTATGAATTAGTATTCAACTTAACCCTTGAAGTTCGATCCTATGGAGAAAGCAGAAAAATGGCTTTTTTCCCGAAAGTAAATGGTAAATATGAGGGAGCTATATCCAAAAGTCCGGCATGTGTTCCGCTAAACAATGGGGTTTTTATTTCGTTTCAGGTGGATAATATAGATTTGATTATAGAACGGATTAAAGAAAATGGAGGTATAATTGTTCATCCCAAACAGAAAATTGAAGAAGAGGGATTTGGCTATTCTTCTTTATTCATAGATACAGAAGGTAACCGGATTGGTTTAAGTTCAGATTAATAATGAGAATGAGGGTACTGCTATAATGGTACCCTCATTCTTTCTATCGTAAAGCAAAACTTGCAGTATATATTTTCAGTTTCTAAATCACCTTATTCTTTTATTATGAATCTCCATTGAATGTCTTTCCATTCCTGAGCATAATCTATACCGACACGGGGAGCAGTTATATATTCCGGCTTCTCGTCCGAATCTTCAATCCATAATCGATCGTTATTTTCTATCGATTCTCCCCGAAAGGATTTATCGAGTTCCAGTTTCCGTCCTACTCGGCCAGGACCATAGATTCCTTCTACCGCACGTACCATCACTCCCTGTGGATTATCTTTATCTCCGGTTACAATATTCAGTAACCAATACATTCCATAAATGAGGTACACATAGATTTTCCCGCCTTTACTATATAATAATTCGGTATGCGGAGTTCTACCTCTCGATGCATGGCAAGCCTTATCTTCTTCACCTCTGTATGCCTCAACATCTGTAATACGGTAACATTGCAAATCTCCATTGTCTAAACGACGTACTAATATCTTTCCAAGTAAATCGGGAGCAACCTCCAACACATCTCTCTGAAAAAACTGTTCTGGTAGTTTATCAGCCATTTCCAGATAATCTCACTAATGTGTTGCTTTATACCAAGCAGTTTGTGTTTTCAATCTGGCTAGTGTGCTAAGACTCGGATCAGATACCGTTACACCGGAATATGCATTTATTTTTACTTGTCCTCGGACAGACATTGAATAATAAGTATCAGTATGCTTTTTGTAAGGAACAGTACGTTCTAATTGATCTTCAAATCTCTGCAATAAGTCCTTGTCTGAACAAAGATTTACGACATAATCACCATAATCGAAAAATATAACAGGTGTATAACCATCCATACGTTGTATTTGGTTTATTAAAGAAGAGTCAAAAATATATTTCTGATTAATCTCTTTCATAATCGTTGCCAGATTATCCAATTCTGAACATTTAGTTATACCGATGGTACCGCAAGGTGTAGAATAGTTTTTATAAAATTCATAGAATTCGTTGCATATAGCCGCATAATCAACATCACCAACTAAATGCTTTCCAACAAGATCGTATGGAAAACCCTTCGCCATAATTTCAGTCGGTGAGGCTATCAGATAATTAGTAACATTTCTAAGATCATATGCTACTTCTACGGTTGACATATAGCAATCGTCAAACAATATATATTCCATTTTCATCCCAGCATTGGAAATTCCTTTTGCAAAGACTGTTATATCCGTTTGATATTCGCTTGAGAGTCCTCCGAAATAACGGGTTAACGGAACACCTTCATATTCCCAGTGGTATTTTACTCCTGAAGTGCGTAATGAGTTAGATGACACAGGTAACCATCCCATACCGTGGCAACCCACAATCATTGAATATTGGCTGGCCGGTGCAAACTGTTTTACATCATTCAATATCGAAGTAATGTCATCTGAAGTTGTGAAAGCAGGGTTAAGATACTCCTTATAAGTTTTCCGAACATTCTGACCTTTTTCATAGGCCAATTCATATAAAGTAGCTTCCGTGGGAGAAGACATAAAAAAAACTAATATCCGATCATTCTTAAGAATTCCATTTTTAATTGCGGTTTCAAAGTCTTTAATATTGTCTTTGAAATAGGAAGTCAAGTTAGTTGACCAAGGCATATATATAAAAACAGTTTGTCGGGTGTCTGTAGGTCCTTGGGGCTCGTTATTATCGTCCGAGCATGATATTAGCCCAAAAGATATAACCAAGAATAAAAACAATATAATCTTTCTCATTATTATACAACTTTATGATTAGCAATACAAAGATAAAGAAAAATTATTAAAGACTCATATGATTTTAGACTCGTCTACTCTCTTTAACTGTTCTCATATAGAAATTCCATAGTTCTGCTTGATTTCTGCCATAACAAAAGTACTGGTCAGAGAGCCCAGGCTTTCGATTGTACCTAATACATTCAGGATAAATTCTTGGTAATACTTCATGTCCGGAGCATGAATCTTTAACAGGTAGTCATATTCACCGGAGATATTGTAACATTCAGTTACTTCGGGAATGTCTTGTATAACACGGGTAAATTCTCTGGCGATATCACGATTCAGTCTCCGTAACTTAACACTGCAGAATACAACAAAACCACAGTTCAATTTCTCTGGGTCTAGTACTGCTACATATTTCTTTATGTATCCTTCCGATTCTAGACGTTTAAGACGTTCGAAAACAGGAGTCGTGGACAAGTTAACCTGCGATGCAAGCTCTTTTGTTGTTAGTTTAGAGTTATTTTGCATAATCCGCAATATCTGCAGATCAGTTTTGTCTAAAGTATCCATAGAACAAAATTCTTTTAAGTGTTCAATTTATAACATCGATTAGAAACATCGACTGTTTCACGAAGCCAAATTAGCAAAATATTCTATATTCTACAAGATTCTTGTTTGATATTTCCATATAACCTACTTTTACAGGAAAATAAACTGATTTGAAACTAATTAAATTAAGATAGATTATGAAAAGGAAAGATTTGCATTTCGAGACCTTACAGCTTCATGTAGGACAAGAACAACCAGACCCGGCAACCGGTGCACGAGCGGTTCCCATTTATCAAACAACTTCATATGTATTCCGGGATTCAGCTCATGCGGCTGCACGTTTTGATTTGACGGATGCCGGAAATATTTATGGTCGATTGACCAATCCTACTCAAGGTGTTTTCGAAGAACGAATGGCAGTATTGGAAGGAGGCGTAGCCGGACTGGCCGTTTCATCCGGTGCAGCAGCCATTACGTATGCTTTCGAGAATATAACCCGTGCGGGTGACCATATCGTATCAGCCAGTACGATCTATGGTGGAACCTACAACTTACTGGCAAACACCCTGCCCTCTTACGGAATAACAACCACCTTTGTGGATCCTTCCGACTTGTCGAACTTTGAACGTGCCATTCAGGATAATACCAAAGCCATTTTCATTGAAACGCTTGGCAATCCGAACTCAAATATAATTGATATGGAAGCAGTAGCTGCTATCGCCCATAAGCAGGGCATTCCCTTGATTGTTGATAATACTTTTGGTACTCCCTACCTCATTCGTCCGATTGAACATGGAGCGGATATCGTAATACATTCCGCTACAAAGTTTATTGGTGGACATGGTACTTCTTTGGGAGGCATTATTGTAGATTCAGGTAAGTTTGATTGGGTAGCTTCCGGTAAGTTCCCACAACTGACTGAATCTGACCCAAGTTATCACGGGGTTCGCTTCGTTGATGCGGCTGGTCCTGCGGCATTTGTAGTTCGTATAAGGGCTATTCTGCTTCGCGATACAGGTGCTGTTATCAGTCCTCTCAATGTATTTCTTTTGTTACAGGGATTGGAAACCCTCTCCCTTCGCGTAGAAAGACATGTAGAGAATGCCTTGAAAGTAGTGGAATATCTAAAGAATCATCCAAAAGTAAATTCCGTCAATCATCCGGCATTGCCCGAACACCTGGATCATGCTTTATACAAAAGATATTTCCCTCACGGAGCCGCTTCAATCTTTACCTTTGAGGTGAAAGGAGGAAAAGAGGAAGCATACCGTTTCATTGACGGTCTGCAAATATTCTCGCTTCTGGCAAATGTGGCAGATGTTAAATCGCTCGTAATTCATCCGGCAACCACCACCCACTCGCAACTCAATGAACAAGAACTTGCGGAACAAAACATTAAACCCGGTACTGTACGCCTGTCAATAGGAACAGAACATATCAACGATTTGTTGGCCGACTTGGAACAAGCGCTTGCTAAAATCTGAACCTAGAATGTAACGGATATATCCTCTATAAAATCCTACCGGGATTTGCCCTGAATGATACCAGAACTTGACTCCAATCCTACCGGGATTCGGGACAAATGCTACCGCCTCCGAATTGAAGAGATTATTCATCACAAAAAAGCCTGCTGGCTATTAAAACCAGCAGGCTCCTCACTTCCTGAAAATCATAAGAAAAGATCAGGTTTTAAAACCTGACTTTCTTATTATGAAGTACCTATTGAATAGTAAAAGAATTATTTCTTTATAACCTGTATCTTATCATACTGGCTATCTGCAGATACTTCGGTATACCGTTCTGCATACGACATCTCAACGAGTGCCCGCAGTACGGGTCCCTCTCCCATCGGATCGTTTTCCTGAGTGGGACGATTATAGTAGAATGTCAATGAAGGCATAATTCCGGTTCCCACACAAATAGCGGTAACATCTCCCTGATCGGTCATTTTAGTCATCATCCCTTTCAAACCTTCATGTGCAGCAAAAATATAATCTTTATGGATCCATCCCATGCGTACGCCACGGGCAATGGCAAACACAAACATGGCTGTTCCAGTTATTTCTTCGTAAGAATCCGTTTTATCCAATATCTGATGCCATAAACCATTCTTGCCTTGATACTTAAGAACCCCAATTATCTGACGATTGAAGTTCTCAATCAGTGCAGCTTTCTTCGGATGATTTTCCGGCAGCATCATCAATAGATCGGCTTGCGCCATCAGCATCCAGCCATTGGCTCTCGACCAATGGGCGACTCCATGTTCTTTCAGATCGGTATGGTAGCAATGATAATATATCTCTTTTTCAGGATGCCATAAATATTTATGGTAGTTTAGTACCTGATTTGCTGCATCATCGAAGTATTTTACATCGCTAGTCATTTTCCCCATCCGGGAAAGGAACGATACACCCATAAACAAATCATCGGCCCAAATGGTATTTTCGTGAGGCCAGATACGGGCAATGGTACCGTCGGCCAAACGAGGTTCAGCATGCATTAGGTGCTCTTCGGTAGTATTAATATAGGTTAGAAAGGCTTTATTGGGTCTTCTCATTTGCAAGTCAATGAGGCTGGTTCCCATCGGTCCGTTGTCGTCGAGGCGTTTATTACGAAAAATCATGTGCCAGGTTAACCGACGGATATTTCTCCATCCTCCTTCCTGAAAGGCTTCATTGAACTGTCTTTCAAAATAACCCAGGTTATCTTTATCAAACACAAAGTTCATGTTTTTCCATACATAATCCTCGTACTTCTTATCTCCCATACGATCAGCTAGTTCGAGCAATGCAATATGCAATACCCCATTGGTGTAATGCCAATCATTGTATTTGTTAGATACCTGCATATCTCGTGTAAGGGGTACCCCTTTCAAGGAAGTATAGGTTTCATTGGTTGCCTTATTTACAAAAGTATAAGGCGTTTCTGAGATCAACCGATTAGCAATGGTTGTTGCCAATTTCTCTGGAGCTTCTGTTGCTTGTGAGAATAAATTGCCTGTTCCTGCAACAAGGAACATCGTGATTAATAAAGATCTGAATGTCATCATATTTTAGTTTAGAATGTTATTGCTTGTTTGACCGACTAAATATAATCATATTTTTTTCTGTATTTTCATCCAGTCTTAATTTTCCTTCATCATAAGGTGAAATAATGTCTATATTCTCCGTTCTTCGGCCTGCTATTCGGAATATGGCTTCCAGATTGTTGTCTGTTTCAAAATTCTCTATTTTCACATTCTTCACATTGCCAAGAAAGAGTGCGGGGCCTTCTTCGGGATAGATCTGAATATCTTTCAGTTTAATATCTTCCGACTCCATTAGCTGAGCTCCGTTTTTGGAGTGGACAACCATATTCTGAATGTTAATGTTTTGAATGTTGTGTTCCGGTAAACCATAAAAGTACAAAGCTCTCCCTGCATGGCTACAAGTGATATTCTTAATATAGATATCTTTAAAAGTAGGGGTTTTCTCATCAACCACTGGTAGCTCCTCCGGCTGTTTGGCATTATCTCCGTCCACTAATGCCTCAATAGCCGATTTACCACCATAATACAGATTAAAGGACAGAGGATCCGTAGTTATGTCGAACATGCTGATATCGGAAATATAAATGTTCTCCACCACTCCACCACGACCTCTGCGACTTTTAAACCGAAGGCCAACATCCGTACCCAAAAACTGACAGTTGGATACGGAGATATTCTTTACACCACCTGACATTTCACTGCCCACTACAAAGCCGCCATGTCCTTTAAATACAGTGCAATTATCTACTATCAGATTTTCGCAGGGGCGGTTTCTTTTGCGCCCATCTTCACCTTTACCGGATTTGATGCAAATTCCATCATCGCCTACATCAAACGTACTGTTAACTACAATTGTATTCTTACAAGATTCTAAATCTAGTCCGTCTCCATTTTGGGCATAAGAAGGATTACGTACCTGTACACCGTCGATTATAACATTCTCACACATGAGAGGGTGCAGATTCCATGCGGGAGAATTTTGAAAGATAACACCTTCCAGAAATATATTCTTGCACTCAATCAAACTGACCATGACAGGACGAAGGAAATCCCTGACGGCTTCCCACTCTTCCTGTGTCTTTAGATGACGGGGTACATTCATATCGCTGATGGTATCTCCGTGTAAATACTCCACTGAAGGCATCCAGTAATCACTCCGTTTAAATGCTCCTCCGTTGGATGTTGCTTTTTTCCAGATTCCTTCTGTGACCTTTTGTTTTTTAAGCGGACGCCAATAATGACCGTTTCCATCAATCGCTCCGCTACCCGTTATCGCTATATTTTCAAGGTTACGCCCCGAAACCGGTGATTGACATCTGTAGGTATCTAGTCCTTCGAAAGAAGTTTCAACTAGCGGATATAAATCTTTATCCGGCGAAAACAAGATGATAGCCCTATCTTCCAGATGAAGATTTATATTATTTTTCAATACAACAGGACCTGTAAACCATACTCCTGAAGGAATAATCAGCCGTCCGCCCCCTTTTTCGGAAAGATAATCAATGGCTTTGGTAAAAGCATCTGTATTCAGATAAATCCCATCTCCAATTCCTCCGAAATCAGTTATCATTACCTCTCTGTTTGGAAAGGAGGGAGGAACCAGAACTGGCATTTCAAAAGGCAAATCCTTATATAGATGAATATACTTACTTTCCTCACTCTCCTTTTTACAGGATGTAATGCAGGCCAACGTGAGTAATACAACACTAAACAAACTTCTTCCTCTCATCATTTTTTAGCCCTCTTTATTTTCCCAGTTCCAGACAACCCATGATAAAAGGCCCGGTTGCCTTTGAATCATTGTCACGGATACGTTCATTCACATAGTATTCAAAACTTCCGTCCCGGTAAGGACTTCCTCCCAGTCCGCCTACAGCACAACATTTCGTAAGAGTAAGCATACCATCATCATTCTTCACGATGAGTATTTTCATCAATCCATCGTATGCTTTTTCGGCTACTTTCCGATAATCCTTCTCAATATATCCTTTGTCTACAGCCTTTGCATACGAATACATAAACATCGATGAGACAGAAGCTTCGAGGTAATTACCTTCCTTATCTCCTTTATCCAATACCTGATGCCATAAGCCTGTTTCATCCTGATATTTGGGAAGCGTTTCTGCCAGGCCTTGTATCATTTTTATCAAATCCGGCCTTTGGGAATGATTCTCCGGAATAAAGTCTAGCACATCCACCAACGCCATAAACCACCATCCGACACTACGGCCCCAAAAGTTAGGTGATTGACCAGTTTCTTTATTGGCCCACCGTTGTTTTTTACTTTCATCCCAGGCATGATAATAAAGTCCGGTTTTGGCATCGTATGTATGGCGGGCGCAAATCAGGAACTGATTAATTACATCCTCTATCCATTCAGGCTGATTAAAAGTGACAGCATATTCGGCCAAGAAAGGTGAACCCATATACAAACCATCAAGCCAAATCTGATGCTGATAAATGAGCTTATGCCAGAAAGCACCTTCGAGGGTACACGGGTGCATCTTCATTTGTGCAACCAATCTGTCCATTGCAAGTTTATATTTCACATTCCCGGTCTGGCGATACACCTCAAACAGAATCTTTCCCGGATTAATGTAATCTATGTTATAAGTTTCAACTTTGTATAAATGAATCTCTCCTTTATCATTTATAATGGTATCCGCCCACTCGATAACATAATCCAGGTACTTTCGTTCGTTAGTTGCTTTCCAGACTTCCAGCATTGCCTGGCAGCCTACTCCCTGCGCATAACCGAAATAAAGTCTCTTGCCATGATCCAATTGCCAGGCCTGAGGGAAACGTTTCATCTCCGAATTAGCAAACCAGATTCCTGTTGTCTGACCAAAACCAGATTGCAGGAATAAGAAGGAGATGATGATAAGTGTTAGCTTTTTCATGGTAACTATTTTAAGTAGATAAATAGATAGTTAACTCTACGTTATCGTAATTGTCAATTTTCCATTATAAATTGTCGATTTGTTAAGGCATTGGCTTCAGATCTTCCCATATTACGTTCCATTTCCCATCTTTTGGAAATCCGGGATTTGTCTTCTCATTACCATCCCACCCAGCACACATCATGGCTATTGCAGTCAGTAAACCACCATTACCGGGAAGATAAATACGAAGGCGAGAATCCTGATAGTTATGTCCGTTGACCAGGTATGTATTAGTACGTTTCTCCATCAGTAAAGCACCTACTGCTTTTTCCGGTTCTCCCAGACGGGCAGCACTCATGGCAGTCATTGGATAATCCCATCCCCAGGTTTTACCCCAGTTCCAGTTATCCCAAATCCAGTTCAGTGTATTCTTCATATAATCAGGACGAACCAGCTTACATTCTGGAAGAATACCTAATGCCCCTAAAACAGCCGGATGATCGGATGTAAAACGAATATCTTTATAAGTATCGGTAGCATCTTCGGATGCCAGGTACAAACCATCCTGGTAAGTCAATGGAGAAAGTTTATCGATAAGTTCATCCCATTGAACTTTTCTTTTCTGCCCGGCACGCTCTCTCCAGAGTTGAGCCACAGACATTGCATAATGCCAATAAGAAAGTTCGAAAGGAGGATTAATGGTTTCTGATGCTTTTAATGTTTCCTGAGCAGGAATGATGCCTTTCAACACATAACGACCTTCCAGTTCGTCATAGGTAGCAAAGGAAGCCATAAACTCAGCCGTTTCATTTACCAGAAAACTATATTTATTAATAATCTCTTCTGATGGATTATTTCTATAAATCAGTTCGGCCATATAAATAAAGTGTGGCTGTTGCCAAATCAGGAAAGAGCCTACTTTGGAGGGGGCTTCAATGCCAGAAGGATCCGTCATTTTCATCCAACGAGCACCCTTGAATCCTTGACGCTCGGCGATAGACTTGGCTATTGGATAAGCTTGTGTATACCAATCCATACTTCTTTCCAGCAAGTCGGCCCTATTCCAAAGTGCAAAATGTACTGCATGCCACCAATGCATCTCCAGATGGAATTTTCCAAACCAGCTATTATAAGTTAGTCCTGTCTCCTGTGGTGGATACATCCCAGCCGACTGAATAGCCATTAGATATTGCGAAAGGATAATTCTGCGTTCCAATTCACTGGCACGATCATCCGTACATTTCGAAAAGTCGATAGCTCCTCCTTTCTGCCAGAATGCCTGCCAATAGCCGGAAGAAGCTGTGAAAGTTTCTTCTGCATTATTGATATCTTCGGCGGGATTCCTATCGGTAAATTCACAAGTCAACTGAAAATCATTGCTTTCAGGAGCAATAACAAAGTAATGGGGAGCTTTCAGCCTCACTGAAGCTTTTCCTTCATATTTTACAGTTACATAGTAAGTAGTAGTATCGAGTGTTCGCTTCAATATGAAAGAAGCTTCATCCTGAGATAAGATTTCAGTTTTATGTTTTTCCGGTGAATTCCAGTCAGTAGCATCATCCGCATGCTTCCCAGATGGATAAGGGAATTTAAGGTTTAACTTCAGAATGCCTTTTCCCATTAATGGTGACTGCAAAGCAACTGCCAATTGATCCTTCTTCGGATGAACCACTGTTCTTACATAAGCGGAATCTGCTCCAATGCTAAAACGGCTTTCAATAACACCATCCCATAGATCAAGTTCCTGGTTTATGTTTTTAATGTCACTGGCTTTAAGTTTCTCACCATCATTGTTGACCAATTCCAATCCAATATATCCTAAATGCAAACGATGTGGATTAACGCGAAAATAATTGGCTGCTTCCTGATGCCTTCCAAGTTCATTAAACTGTACGGCATACGGTTCTTCCCAGCCTCTAAAATTATAATTTTTAAGTGTTTCTTCCGGTTTATACTTCTGAGTATTTGGAAAACTGTGCCAACCCCATTGCGATTGAGTACCCAATGGAACACCTCCGGAATACAGTTCAGGAAATGTTTGTAAACCGGTGGCATCCACAGTAACGGCAAAATTACCATTGCCTACAGAAAGAGAAGATAGTTCTTCGAATTCCGTTACCTTTGGATTATTTCTTTCCACTAATGCTAAACGGTCTATTTTCTCCGGCTGAGGATTACCACAGGAGAATAATAACATGGCAAACACACCCCAAACCAACTTCTTGTTTGTACTGTAACTTTTCATAGAATTATTTATTTATTCATTATCTATTATTTTAAAAACAAATCCCGAAGCTGTATCATATCGACCACCTTGCATGGCATTGAACAGATAGGCGGGTTTTCCCTTTCTCATTAATAATTGTGGCCGTTCCAAGCGACCGTATCTCTTCAGGTGTTTGGGAGCAGGTGGTTCTTCCAGATAAGCAGCAGCACCAAACCAGGCTATTTGAGGTTCAGACCAGTGAATTCCATCTTCCGATTCAAAGATCAAGCCTACTTCATGGTCAAAATATCCCATGTCACGCATCAGCATTTTAAATTTGCCGTCTTCTATATATACGTATGCATCTTCCACTTGTTTATTATCTCCATGAACTGAGAAATCAACCACCGGATTTCCTTCGTAACGATTATATTCTCCTTCTATATTATCTGCAACGGCCAGGCCATATTTCCGGTTAGCACGAATAGTTCCTTTCTGATTTTGATATTCTTGCTTATTCCAGGATTTATAATACAACCATGCTTGTCCGTTCGGGTGAAAAAGAAAAGCAGGATTTGTCGTATTACAGTCATCCCAGGCTCCGGACTTCCCTGCTTCAAAAATCGGTTTATCACTTCGCTCCCACGGTCCGTCAAGTGATTGAGATTTTGCCAGCCCGATTCGCTTGGTATATACACTTCCATCACTATTCCCCATATAAAACAAGTAATAAGTTCCATTCAAGCATTGAATATGCGGATTGTGACAGGTAGTTGCATCAAAATAACCGGGCCGAGGCTTCAATATTGTTTCTACATACGCATACGGCCCCTCAGGAACATCAGCTACAGCATGAGCTATTTCGCATTTACTGATCCAGCCTCCCATTCCATGCTTTTGAGGCCATCGTGAATAAAACACATGAACCCTACCATCCTCTCCATAAATTGGAGCGCAACACCAGACATAATATCCTTCTGTTTCTAATATCCGTCCAACAGGTTTCAACTTCTTACTGAACGCTGAGATACTTTCCTGTAGGTATTTATTAATTACGGTTTGATCTGTTTCCTTTTTCAAAACAGAGAAATATTTTTCGGAAGATAATAAAGATTTTAAATAGATTTCAATATTTGTATAATGTTTATGCAAATTGTACAAATTTCCATATACTGAATCATTTGGATTTAATCCATATTCAAAATTCCATGCATCAGGCATCCCATCACGATCACTATCTTGTAGATATTTTCCCTGTTTCAATACCGGCCATCCTCCTGCTAAGTTTTGGGAATTAGTGATCCCTTTATTTCCTCCGCCATAAGTTTCACCACCTTTGGTTGTATCGGTTCGGAGTTCATGAACAACTCCTTTGTCATAACTACCCCGGTGATGGTTGTACCCTGCATAGTTGAGTACCTTTTCCATTTCGCATGAATCCCCCATACGGGAACGGATATATCGGATTATTACATTATTGGCCCGAATATACAAAGGATAACTTTTCAAACAAATACCATCACCAGGCGCACTTTGCCCGGCAATGGTAATATTGTCTTTTTCATTAATTAATTTAGATTGCAACTCTATCGTACCGTCAATAGCAAAGACAATAGTACGCGGCTCATTCCGTGCAATGCCATGTCGTAGGCTGCCATCGCCCGAATCGTTGAGATTAGTTACAATTATAACCTTCCCTCCACGACCACCCGAAGTATATTTATCATAGCCTTCAGCGATTGGAAATGCCAATACCTGGGCTGATGCCGGTTTGCTTGGACAAACCGGCAAAAAGAACAAGAAGATGAATCTAAATAATTTTTCCATTATTCATTAGGTAAGACTTCTTTGGAAAATAGATTATTGATAACCCGGATGTTGCGTCAGGTTCGGGTTATCAATCATCGGATGACCAGCTGATTTAGCAGCAAAAGGAAGTAACTCCACACAGTTTTCTTTGAAACCGTAATAAAGCCCGTCACTACCGTCAGGTGCTTCAATCCAATTCGGATATTGACCACCGTTTTCAGCCGAACCTGTAGGTTTGGTATAGATGATATTACCAATCTGCAATGTATTAAAGCCACTTTCAAATCCTACTAATTTGCGTGCATTACCATTATAAGAGCTGGTATATGCCTGGAACATATTCACCGGATACCATTTATCTCCACTTTCTACGGTAATACCGTGGGCTCTCACAATACCTGCCAGTGTCGTCTGGAAAGCCTCATATTCACTGGCATCAGTAGGTACATTTTGAACCAATGCTATTTCAGCAGCATCCGTCAGATCAATGTAATTAAGTGCCAGAAACTTATCACCGTAAGCTTGAGCATCGACCTGAAATTTATAGAGACGGTAAACGGGAACATCTGCATAATCATTTTTCCGATCGGAAAGATCTTTCATCGCTTGTTTTTCTTTCATTAACTCTGTCTTCAGACGGTTCATACGAATCAAATCCGTACGAAGATTGAACTCGCCTGCAAATTCCCATTTACGCTCCTGAATAATAGCATCCTCAAATCCCTGCTGATCAGAGGGTATAGCCATCGAACCAATACCAGCACGATCTCTGATTTCCTTCAATGCATCTTTGGCTGGTTGTGTTGGACCGTTATTTAAATAATTCTGGGTTTCAGCATACATTAATAGTACATCCGAATAACGTAAAACCGGAATATTAAGGTTACGTTTATCAGCAGCTTGTGGTGAAACACACCATGATATACGGAATTTACCGGGCATGATACAAGAAAAAGTAGTACCTACATCCACCCATGTATCAGTTGCAACATTTCCTGAATTCAGGAAGTATATACTATATGATGTACATGAAACATCCCGACGGGTATCATTTTCGTCAAACGATAGATAATAGGTTGGTAACATGAATTGCATGGCTTTACGTGAGCCGAATACTCCACCTCTCACTCCGGGATGAGCAAACACTCCAAAGTTAGAATTCGTCACGGAACCATATTGCGCCAATTCCCAAAGCATCTCAGGGTGGGTTTCGGCAAAACTCCGTTGACAGAAGTTATACCAAAGATGTTGGAAACCGTTCATATCGCCTTTTGCTTGAACCAACGAATTTTCATTTTTTGTAATAACTGCCTGACAAGCATCATTGGCTATCTGATAGAGTTCACGAACACGATTATCGTCATCACGACGTGCCATCCGCATGGTTGACGGATCATTTGTTTCTAAATTCCATCGTAAGGAGTAACCACCGGCATATAGAGCTACACGGGCCAATAGTGCATAAGTTCCCTGTTTTGTCAGACGTTCATAGGTGGAATAACCGCTTTCAGAATACCAAGGTATATATCCGACGGCTGTCTGAAGATCGGCAATAATCTGATCATATATACCATCGCGCGGTGAACGCTTCGGATAAAATGTATTCTCATCTGTAGGATCCATCTCTTCTAGAGGTGTCCAAACAGCGGGAACATCGCCATAAATACGGATCAGATTATAGTAACAGAAAGCACGGATAGCTAGCGCTTCACCTAATAATGCATTCCGCTTATCCGTTTCAGGCATTTTATTCAACCGACTGATAGCTATATTAGTACCCTCAATGATACGATATTGTTCTTTAAAAATTGTCGTCACTGTATAAGGAGATGTCGTATCATAAAAGTAGTTACAGATGTTATATTTTGAGTTATTGGTTGTACCATCTTCACTGGAGTGCATAACTGTCTCACCCATCCCTAACTGATAAAACATTTCCGAATGGATTAAACCACGATAACAACCCTGTACATATATATCAGCTGTGAATTCATCGGAGAATACAGTTTCAGTATCAGAAGAATTATAGGATGGCATATCCAGCCAGTCCTCACAAGAAATAACCCCCAAAGAAAGGGCAATAATGGATGACATTATAAGTATCTTTTTCATGTCAGATAATATAGATATTCTTTTCATGAGTGGAATGTTTTTTAATTTAGAATGTTAGGTTAAGACCAATAACATAGCTTCTTGAGCGAGGATAGGTTGAACTATCATAACCTGGTGTACATATTACATGGTCATTATCCCCTGCAGAAACTTCCGGATCATAACCTGAATAACCTGTAATTGTTGCCAAATTATTAGCAGTGAAATAAACACGTGCATTTGAAATCATGGCTTTCTGCAACCATTTCTTGGGGAGTGTATAACCAAGCGTTACCTGTGCAATGCGCAGATAAGAACCATCCTCCACATAATAAGAAGAAGGATAAGTAATATAACTGGAATTAGTCGTGTTTAAATTCCAGATACGTGAACTTTCATTCGGATTCAATTCCTTAAAACGTGTCAAGGTGGTTGCTTTTTGCCAGTTGTAGGATCGATCAAACGATAGTAATTGTCGCCAAATTCCACAGGAACATTCTGAAAGAGTGCATACGGACTCATACTATGGTTAGTCGCATTGTAAATATCATTACCAATACTAAATTTCATAAAGACACTCAAATCAAATCCTTTGTAAGAAAAAGTGTTATTGAAACCTCCTATACAATCAGGTGTACCATTACCTATTTTTACCAACTGACGGGTGAACTGATCACCTTCTTCATTGTCAGCAGCAAACTTAATATCACCTGGAGTGGGTGTAGCATCTCCATATGGCTTAACAACTCCTTCACGTAATGACAATGTACCATCATTGTTTTCAATAAAATCATCTGTTGTATAAACCCCTTCATATACATAACCATACATATCACCCATTTTTTCACCTACCACTGCATAGTAATTTAATGTACCCGAACGGTTGCTACCTACAGTGAAAGTCTTCTTCTCCTGTTCTTGTTCCAAAGAAATGACTTTTGATTTGTTGAAAGACAAATTCAGATCGCTTGTCCAGCGAAATTCCTTTGTCTGTATATTTACGGTATTGAGGGTAAATT
The DNA here is from genome assembly GCA_021201335.1 of Bacteroides sp. GTDB lineage: Bacteria > Bacteroidota > Bacteroidia > Bacteroidales > Bacteroidaceae > Bacteroides. The sequence continues at coordinate 16,877 of JAJQFD010000047.1, forward strand.
CCCAACCCCGGTTACGCATTTTACCGATATTTTGGTATTGACTCGTATAACCAGTTGAAGCAGGTATCACACTTTTCATCAACATATCACTGATTTCGTTATTATACCACTCCGCCGTAAAGTTCACTCGACTGTTAAACAAAGAAATATCCAAACCAATATTAGTTGCATTTAATGTTTCCCATTTCAAATCCTTATTACCTAAGGTAGTGCTCGGTATATATGCCGGATTACCGGTAGTATTATTTATCGGATAGTCTTTCAACTCCATTTTAGTGGTATACAAGTTATTACCTATTCCGTTATTACCGGTAACACCATATCCCACACGTAATTTCAGACTATTTATAGTGTTTACGATATTACTTTCTTTCCAAAAAAATTCTTCTGAAATACGCCATGCCCCCGACACTGAAGGGAAAACACCCCACTGATTTCCTTTGGTAAACTTTGATGAACCATCACCACGGATTGTTGCAGTTAACAAGTAACGTTCGTCATAGTTATAGTTGGCTCGTGCAAAAAATGAAACCAGACCATTACGTTTGTGATCGGCAGACTTTTCGTATACATTCGCATTCGAGAGATCATCTAACTCAAAATGAGGAAGTGAGATTTTATTGAGTTTCATTTCATTCTCTTCTGATTCATAATAGGTAACCTCATGGCCTAATAGTATATTTAATTTATGCTTTTGTGCAAAAGTCTGATTATAATTTAACGTATTAGTAATTTGGTATCGATACCACTCTGAATTTTTGATATTACCGTTAATACCCATATTAGCATCCATAAGGTAAGATGTCGAGTTTTCATCCGCAAACGAAGTCGATTTAGTATTAGCCCAGGAATACTGACCTGCTGTACGCCAAGTAAAATATTTCAGAAAATCAACTTCCACACCAGCATTTACAGAAAATAAACGAACACGCTTGTCTGAGGTAGAAGCTTCATTCTGTACTAATGGGTTAGCCGTATCGTAACTTGAATCCAGACCTGACAGATTAGGATAAGTTTGTGTATAAAGCAATTCATCCCGAGTAAACATCGTACCGCCATTGATAGGCTGGAGAAGTACATTTTTCATACCGGAATAAGCACCACCACCCTCAGTTGAAGTATTAGAGAACATGGTATTGAAATCCAGACGTATGCCTTTATAAAGTTCTGAGTTTACCTTGGCTCGGATTGTATTTTTATCCATACTGTGGTTAGCCAGCAAACCATCTTGCCCGTTATAATTATAACTCAACAACACCTGTGTATGTTCATTACCAGTAGAAACATTGACATTATGAGATTGGGTCAGTGCAGAGCCTCCAAATACTTCATCCTGCCAATTTAATGCATAACTATTACCATAACGATTATTGATACGACCAAAAGCACCGGAATAAAATTCAGGAGCATCAACAGCCAGACTATTGTCAAAAACATTACTCCAGGTAGCTGCTTTGCCTTGTAATTCAGCCATTTCATAGTTGTATTTAACAAACTCCTCGGCATTCGACATCAAATCGAGCTTTTTGGAAAGCCTGTCGAAGGAAAAGTAAGTGTTATAGGTAACAGACGCTTTTCCTTTCTTACCGGATTTAGTGGTTATCATGATAATACCATTCGAGCCACGGGCACCATAAATAGCTGTAGATGAAGCATCTTTCAATACTTCAATACTTTCAATATCATTAATATCAATATTAGAAAGTGCATCATCCATTTCAAATCCATCGACAATATAGAGTGGTTTAGTGCTCTGAGTGATAGATGTACCGCCACGAATCGTGATATTTACACCAGCACCGGGAGCACCACTGGCTGTTACAATATTCACACCAGCTGCTTTACCCTGAAGAGCCTGCGCCGCAGTCATTGCCGGGACGGCTGCCAAATCTCCTCCTGAAACAGAAGAAATAGCACCGGTCAGATCTTTACGTCTAACTTTTCCATATCCGATAACCACCACTTCTTCTAACAATTGATCATCAGAAGCCATCGAGATATTAAAACTCCGGTTAGAACCTACCGTCACACTTTGTGTTTTATATCCTACATAAGAAAAGGTTAACACGCTCTTTTCATTCGGCACATTGAGTGTAAATTTCCCATTCAGATCAGTGAGTGTTCCAATTGTTGTTCCTTTTACAGAAACATTTACTCCGGGAAGAGTTTCAAATTCATCTGTTACTATTCCGGACACTGTAATACTGTTTTGGGCAAATGCAGTTACCCACATAAATACAAAAGCCGAAAGCATGAACAGCTTTAGAATAAAAGGCTTTTTCTCTTTCTTCATAATACACATTTTCATGATTTTAAGTATTAGTTACAGGCATGTAATGTTTTTCACAGACCTTTATTGCTACTCACAAAAATAAAAGAAACTATATCCTTCCAGCCGGAAAAATTTTCTTTTTTACCCTGCTTTTGTACAGGATATAGCATATATTCTGCTCGAGACTAAAGTATTAACCGGAAAAATTGACAAAAAAAGCCGATTATTGTTTACTTTGCTTTTAAAACAGGTTATAAAACAGGTTTTTCTGTTTTTCATTCTTAAATTTGCAGTGTTAGCTTTCTGTCTATCATGAAAAAAAATACCTATTCATATACCTATCCTTTTTAATCATCTTTCCATCACATGCAGTGGAGGGGCTAAGATTCGAGAACATCACTAATAAAGAAGGACTCTCTCATAATACAGTTAGATGTGTCATGCAGGATAATCAAAACTTTATATGGATTAGTACGATTAATGGATTGAACCGGTATGACGGTCATAAATTCATTTCCATGTATTCCGGATTTGAGAACAGTTCTCTTACTGAGAACAATATCAGGCAAACAAAAGAAGATCAAAACGGACGCATCTGGGTACATTCATCATCAAGATTTGTGAACTGCTTTGATACAAACACTGAAACTTTTGTAGATTATACGGGTAAAAATGAATCCCGAAATTACAGAAAGATAAAGATTATGTCTGATGGTGATGTTTGGTTATGGGGCCTTGATAACGGAGCATGCCACATTAGATATGTAGATGGAAAAATGAATCCTACTTTATATGATATTAATAACATCGGAACAAATGTGGTAGCCTTTGTCCTGAAAGACTCTTCTGAACAAATATGGATCGGTACAGATAAAGGATTGCTGCAGATAGTTAATAATATCCCCAAATTCTGTAATACAGGAAATCAAACATATAATTATCATAGTGTAGTGGAACTGGAACATCGCATTTATTTTTTTACCCATAATAACTTTATTTTGGTTTTTGACAAAACCCGCAAGGTTTTCCTCTCTCCTATTGGAATCTCAGAATGGAGTATTTCGAAAATCAATCATACATACGCATTAAATAAAAATCAGATCTTAATAACTGGAAGACAAGCTACTCTCCTTCTTGATATTGCTACTTCAAGAATCATCAATGCCAAAGATCTTTTCAAGGGAGAAGCGCTGGAAGGTTCCCATATACATATTGATAATAAAAACAATTGCTGGGTATATAATAAATCGGGAAATCTTTGGCTATATCATAGAAACACACACACGTTTGAACGGTTTAAAGTAATTCCAGAGTCGATCTTAGCCGTAATAGACCTGGAAAGGTTTGATATATTCTGTGATTCACGAGGAATTACATGGATCACGACTTATGGGAATGGTTTATTTGCGATTGAAGAGAATGGACAGATTAGTCACTTCACAGCAAATAACAGCGGATTAAAAACAAATTATTTGCTGTCAGTCTCTGAGGATAGAACAGGGGATATCTGGATTGGAACGGAAAATACCGGCATATCGAAAATTTCATTGACTAAATATAATAATAAAGTATTTCTGCCCAATCCACATAAAACCACAGATTCCGATAAAACAATCCGAAGCATTTATGAAGACGAAAATAATGGTGATATATGGATAGGAACAAAAAGTGGTGATGTATATCATCTCGACAAGGATTTAAAACAAAAAAATGTATTTGCTCTAAAACAGGGAGTTCCTTACAGTATCACATCAGATACATTGGGGAATATATGGATAGGAACCAAAGGAAATGGATTACTGGTAATTCCAAAAGGGAAAAGAACCCTGCAGGATGCCTATTTTCATCTTCTTTCTGATGACCCGGAAACCGGAGCTAGCAACATATATTCAATTCTGCGGGATCATAAAGGACGAATGTGGATAGGAACTTTTGGAAGTGGATTGTTTCTATATGCATTAAAGGATGGGATGTTTCAGTTCACTACCTTTCCGGTTTTTACTCAGAAACAAAAACAAGTCCGATGTATGATTCAGGATAGCGCAGGAATGATCTGGGCGGGAGGAGAGAATGGAATTGTAGTCTTTCATCCCGACAGTTTGTTAAAAGATGATAGTTACTTTAGCTGGTTCCATTTTAATAAAAGTAATCCGCAATCGCTAAACAATAATATTATAAAATCTCTTTTTGAAGACAGCCAACAAAGAATCTGGGTGGGAACATCTGGAGGAGGATTAAATGTAGCCCTGAAAAAAAGGTGAAAATGAAATCCGGTTCAAGCATTATACCACGGAAGAGGGTTTAATCAATAATATGGTACAAGCCATATTGGAAGATAATCATCACAATCTCTGGATAAGTACCGAGAGTGGAATATCAAAGTTTAACCCGACAAACACTCTTTTTGAGAATTATAACTTCCTGGATGTGTGGGAAAGTGATTTGTTTTGCGAATCTTCTTCTTTTAAGCGAACAAACGGAGAATTATTATTTGGCAGTTTCAATGGAATGTATATTATTAATCCTTCCTCTTTTGAAAGCCAGGTATTTAGTTCGTCTGTCACTTTAACAGGTCTTTGTATCAACGGAATTCCTGTAAGCCCGAACTCACCCGACTCTCCATTAAAAGAAAGTATCCGAAAGACATCTGATATCAGGCTTAATCACGGACAGAACTCTTTTAGTCTTGAGTTTTCATCACTTAACTTCCATAATTCACATTCCAACAGGTACACTTACATACTGGAAAATTACGACAAGGAATGGAATCCTGTTACCCAGTATAATGTGGCCACCTATAAGAATATACCTGCAGGGAAGTATGTGTTCAAAGTTAAAAATGTAAATAACCCATATGCTTCTGCAGATGCGGAGACGATTCTTTTTATCACTATAGTACCTCCATTCTGGAAATCATCCAGTGCATTCATCCTTTATATTGTACTTTGTTCAATTATCGGATTCTTTATAGTCAGGCTTCTTTTTAAAATGAATAAACTACATAACCAGGTTGAAATTGAAAAACAATTAACGGAATTTCGTCTGCGTTTTTTCACAAATATATCGCACGAATTCAGAACTCCTCTTACCATCATCAGGGGAAGCATTGAAAGCATGAATAAACAAAAGCCGGTTCCCCCCACTTTCAAAAAGCATATAGAAACACTGGAAAAAAGTTCTGCTAAATTAATGAGGCTAATTGATCAGTTGCTGGAATTCCGAAAAATGCAAAATAACCAAATGAGTCTCCGGCTAGAACAGACAGAAGTGGTTAGTTTCCTGTATGGAATTTATGACCTGTTTTCAGAGACAGCTGCAAGGAAGAACATTAATTTCACTTTCTCTTCGGATGAAGAATCAAAATGGATTTTGCTGGATAGAGGAAAAATTGAAAAGGTTCTTTTTAATCTATTATCAAATGCATTTAAGCATACTCCAGAGAAAGGGAATATTGCGGTAGAAATTACTTTCCAGGAGGGGGAAGAATATTTAATACTTCGGGTTTCCGATTCAGGAATCGGCATACCTCCCGAAAAGCAACATTTACTTTTTCAAAGGTTCAAACAAATAAACTATTCCTCGTCTGGAATAGGCATTGGATTACATCTAGCTTCTGAATTTACAACTATTCATAAAGGAGAAATTAAATACAGCGAGTCGACATGGAAAGGCGCTTGCTTTACTGTTGCCATTCCAACTGTCACGGATATATATGATGAGAAAGATATTATCAGTTCAGTTTCTACTCCTTTAAATAATACTCTTTCCACAAGCGAGGATAATTATAGTCCGGCTATGGAAGCCATAAAGCAACAGGTTTCAACTTTAAAATACAAAATCCTGTTAATTGAAGATGATGAAGAGATTCGCTTATTTCTGGAAGATCAATTAAATGATTCCTTTACAATTTCCACTGCTCCAAACGGACGAATTGGATGGGAAACTGCGATCAATGAAGAACCGAATCTCATTGTATGTGATGTTATGATGCCAGAAATGGATGGATTTGAAGTAACCAGAAAGCTAAAGTCTGATTTCCAGACAAGTCATATTCCTATCATTTTGCTAACCGCACATTCTTCTATCGAACATCAAATGGAAGGAATCAATGCCGGAGCAGATGCCTACATCATTAAACCTTTCAGCACAGAATACCTTACAATACGTATTATTAAACTGATTGAACAACGCGAAAAATTGCAATACAAATTTGCGCATGAACCGGGAATCATACCTACTACTATTTGCACTACGGATAAGGATAATGAATTTATTGCTAATATACATTCCATTATTGAAAAACATCTGGATGATCCCGACTTCTCCATGGATGATTTCGCCCAAGCTGCTAACATGGGAAGAACCATTTTTTATAAAAAGATTAAAGGTTTAACGAGCTATTCTCCGAATGAATATTTGCGGATTCTGCGACTTAAAAAAGCCGCGGAATTATTAAAAGTTACGGATCTGAATGTATCTGAAGTTGCTTATAAAGTAGGTTTCAATGATCCGGATTACTTTAGCAAATGCTTCAGAGAACAATTTGGGATGAGACCGACACAATTTAGAGGGATCTCCTGACCTCATAAAAAAAGAAGGTATCCTTTCGGGATACCTTCTCCTGAGTCTGAAACAGCATCATTAAATTTCTTTACCTTCCTCGTTCAAGGTAATTACTTTTTCAACTTTTGTGCTCTTATCCTCCATTGTAACCCGGACCAGTTTTTCACCTTCGTTGTACTCAATCTTTTTTAGTGTATAAGATTCATTATAACCATTGATAGCTGCCTGAAGCTTTTCATTGAGGTCTTCTAGTTTCACTTCTTTATAAGTACTTTCAGCGACTTGTGCAATAATTGATTGATTTTCTTGTTGAGGAATTGAATCATTAGATTGAGCAAATGTAGCTGTCCCAGCACTCATTAATACCGCAACTGCAAATAATAACTTTTTCATGACCTTTAATTTTCGTTGTTAGTAATGCTTTAAAACTTGTGGTAAAATATACCACGCTTAATATAGTGCAAAGGAAATGCCAAAGCAGGCATAAAACCGGATATCATCTTATAATCAATTAATTACTAAATAATCCCTGGAAATTGGCTTCTATAAAAAGTGTGTAAGTGTGTAAAAGGCTACACATTTAAGTGTGTAAAATATAAGTTTGGTATAATAATTTGTTTTCTTTTAATTTGCAGATAAGAATGAAAAAAAACATTGAAACAAATATCCGATTGAATGCAATCTTTATATACCTCTTAATAGCATTGGTATGTGGTGGAGTCTTTATTTATTTCTATACCAACTGGAAAAATATCGACAGCAAAAAGAAAACAATCGAAGAGTATAATGAGCAACTCGTTCAGATCAGCGAACTAATATATAGTGTAAATCAAGCACAAGCAGAAGTCAATCTGTTTATCATTACTGAAAAGAGAAATCATCTCAATGAATTTCAGGAACAAGCGAAGAATATTAATCTTCGTATTGACTCTCTGAAAAACAGCCAATATGATTTTGGTATTGATACCATCCTGACAGAAATTACCGAATTACTAAAGCGAAAAGAAAAATCCATCATTTTACTCAACAAACAATTCTCATTCACCAATCCCATTGATTCTTTATCCCGGGAGTTAACAGATTTCTCTTCTTCCCTTCAAAAAGAACAGCCGGATTCTCTCCAGACAATTATTATAGAATCATCGAAACCTGCCAAAAAAGGTTTTTGGAGAAGGTTAGGAAGTGTCTTTTCGCCTAATAAAGAAATTAAAGCAGATACAACCATTATTTCGGTTCCGGTGGATACTACTCCTACCGTTCCTATTGATACTCTTCAGGTCAGCCGGATCATCCGGCAGGCACGGGTGAATTACAAACAACAAATGGCAGCTATTGAAAACCAGATAAATTCTGTTGTGCTCGCTGATCAAAATATAACTTCCCGTATTACCGAATTACTTATTCAGTTATATAATAAAATAATTCAGACACGTATGGAAGAGCTGGATGAAGATGAAGAATTGCTTCGGAAAAATAACATCCATGCTTTAATAGTTGGGGGGATCGCTCTCTTTCTGATACTCGTTTTTATTATCCTCATCTTACATTATGTAAACAAAGGGTATTCTGCTCGAAAAGCACTCGAACAGGCAAATGACCGCACCCGACAATTAATGGAAAGCAGGCACAAACTTCTTCTTACAGTTTCACATGATGTAAAAACTCCCTTAAATTCTATGTTGGGTTATATTGAATTATACCGAAAACAGGGAATATTAACTACAAAAGAAATAACACCCTTAAATAGTTCAGGAAGTCATATATTAGCTTTATTGAATAACCTGCTAGAATTTTCAAGTCTGGAAAAAGGTTCAATTACACTTGTAAACAGAAATTTCTCACCATTCGAACTTTGTTCCGAACTTTGTGCCATGTTCATTCCACTTACAAACAAGAAATCATTAACATTTGTCTATCACATAGATTTTGTCACCAATTTGACATTATATTCCGATTGCTTGAGAATTAGACAAATACTTACTAACATCATATCCAATGCCATAAAATATACAATTGAAGGTAGTATTTCTTTCAATGCTAGTTACAAAAACAAGACACTCGAATTCCGAATATCCGATACAGGAGTAGGAATTCCTGCTGACAAACAGCAAGATTTGTTTAAACCTTTCACGCGGATTGAAGAAAACAATGTATTAGATGAGGGCAACGGCTTCGGCTTATATGTGGTGAAAGGATTAATTGAGCTTTTCAAAGGTGACATGCAATTTCAGTCGGAGCCGGGGAAAGGAACTACCATAACAATTAGCCTTCCAGTACAAGAAAGTAAGTTGGTTGAGATTAATCAGTCGGCCCGACAAATTCTTCTGATTGATGATGACAGCGTTTACCTCGATATGTTATCGGGATTATGCCAGCAACTAGGTCATCAAGTAAAAATCTGTATAAACCGAAGTGAATTCAACAAAGAAGTACTCAACCTCCATACATACGATTGTATCCTTACCGATATGGAAATGGGAAGCTTTACAGGAAAAGAAGTACTAAAAAGAACAAGAGAGATTAATAAAGAAATTCCGGTTATACTCATTACAGGCAGACAGGATTTTAATCAATCCTTGTTATTATCGGATGGTTTTACAGATTATTTACTTAAACCAATAACTCTTAATGGTCTTCATTCATTAATTGGTGGAAAAATAGGAAAAGAACAGATAAACAATGCTTCTGGACTATTCGGGCAAGGCGAAAAAGAAATCCGTCCCCTAATGGAAGATTTTATTATGGTAACAGTCAATCATCTGATTTTACTGAAAGAAACAATGAACGAAGATAACTTTGAAAAAGCCCAATACCTATGCCACAAAATGTTACCCATGTTTCTTCAGTTAGATGCACCTTCTGATATTACTCAAATACTGAAGCACATGGATAGTCTCCGTGGAGTAGAGAAACCGGACGAAAAAACTTGGGAACAAATCCAGTTATTGATTGATCGAATAGAGAAATATCTTACAAATCTGGAAGAAACATATCTAACAGATTCCGCATCATATCCGGTCTAAAAATCTATTCTATACGGATGAAAGTGAGATATGCAATTCCATCGAATACTTTGTCAGAATCAGGGGAAAATACTACCGGAAGGTGAGGGAAAATCTTATTCAATTCTCCTCGAATGCAACTGAAAGTTGAGACAAATCCTACCGCATCCAGGCCTTAAAAGAACTTCCTCTTTGGGATAATCTATTCTCTACTTCACCCACTCTCTTAAAAGAATTATCTCAGAAAGTATTATTAGTCTCATATTCCCCACATAAAACTTTGATTATAAGCATATTAAGCGAGCTGTTTTTATCACTTTTCTTTATCATGCAAGTTACACAAGTCTCAAACGTTGACCCGGAATATATTACGTTCCATTAAATATCTATTTCATATTGATGCAACTTATTATACAATGTTTTCCTGTTCATTTTCAACAAGCGGGCTGCTGCTGCTTTATTTCCTTTTACGATGCGAAGTACAGTAATTATTCGCTCCTTTTCATCCCCCTCTCCCACTTCAATTCCTGTCTCCGGTTTCAGGGCACAAAGAAAATCAGGTAATACTTTAGGGGTAATCTCAGCATTCTTAGCAAAAAGAGTAGCCCGTCGAATTACATTCCGGAGCTCACGCAAATTCCCATTCCAATGGTAATTCATTAACATCTCCATTGCTTCTTCGGATATGTCTGTTATATTTTTCTCCAGTTCTTCATTTGCTTCTTTCAGGAAAAACTTAGCATATTCAGGAATGTCCTCCTTACGCTCACGTAGAGGAGGAATATGTATCGTAAATTCATTCAGGCGATGATATAGATCTTCCCGGAAACGTCCTTGCGATATAGCTTTTTCCAGGTTTTCATTGGTCGCCACAATAATTCTGACATCTACTTTAATATCATCCACTTCCCCGACCGGACGGATCGTTAGTTCCTGTAAAGCCCGTAAAAGCTGTACCTGAACTTCATAAGGTAGATTCTCAATTTCATCCAGAAATACAGTACCTCCGTCAGCTTGTTCAAAAACACCTTTTTTAGTGGCAATGGCTGAAGTAAATGCTCCTTTAACATGACCGAATAATTCGCTAGGTGCCAGCTCACGAGAGAGGATTCCACAATCCACTGCAATAAAAGGAGCTTCTTTTCGTTTACTCTTTTCATGGATCATACGGGCGGCATACTCTTTTCCAGTGCCGCTTTCTCCCATGATCAGTATAGACATACGGGTGGGGGCAATAACTTCAATTTCTTCGTACATTTCGCGTGATTGCTTGCTGTTAGCATATACTATTTTCTTCTGCAAATCAGTATTACTCTTAACAACAGGTATCGCTGCTATTTTTTGATGGAGAGCTTGTTCTATTTTTTGTTTCAGTATATCAGGATTAACAGGCTTCTCCAGATAATCAGAAGCACCAAGCTTTATGGCAGATACAGCACTTTGTATTTCGGCATAACTGGTCATCACAATTACAGGAGTATTCTTTTTTATTTCACGAAGCCAGGTTAAAAACATGATTCCATCTCCATCCGGTAAGCGCAAGTCGGTCAATATCATGTCAGCATTATTCTTACGAATAATTTCTTTTGCCCGTTTCATGGTACTCGTCAAAAAAACTTCGTATCCGTTCTTAACAGCCCATCTTCTAAGTACCTCGCCAAATGAAATATCATCTTCAATAATTAGTATTTTGGGAACCATATTATCGGTGTATTGTGAATAGAATCTTTGAATTTTCAATAAAAGCAATGAGGCAAAGATAGTATTTTATTTAGAGTCGATTTAAATTTCGAAGGTCTAAACTAAAAGAATAAACAAAATTTAAATAGTCTCTACATAATGTCCCTTTTTTACACCTGTACTTCCAGATAGAACCTCTACCTTTGGCACTCATAAATGAATCAGTTTCAGGCCATACAACCCTCCATATTACTTACTCCTTATATTAAGCAATATTGGTTCTTAATGCTGGAAAACATGCCGCACACTTCCCAGCGTATAGTGCCTACGGGCAATTGCGGAATCTTTTTCCTCATTCACGGAAACGCTATGTATTCTTCTTCCCATAGAGATTTATCACCCCAATCCTATTTATATGGACAACAAAATTTATCTACCCAAATCAATTTCTCCGGGAAGGTAAAACTTGTTGCCATCATCTTTCAGCCAACTGGAGCTATGTCGTTTTTTCGCACACCAGCCAGTGAGTTTATTCACCGAAAAATTGCCATTGATTCACTGAATGACCCGCAACTAATGGAACTGGAAAAACGACTCATTGACTCTCCGGATCTTCAAAAGTCAGTTTATTGGATTGAACAATTCCTCGTCAAACGGTTTTACCAGTGTGATGATTATAAAACCAAACGTTTAAGTGAAGCGATAAATCTGATTAATCAAGGAAAATCCCTGATATCTGAATTGGCCTCATCCGTTTGTCTGTGCCCTAAACAATTCAACCGCATATTCACGGAGTCAATTGGTACGAGTCCCAAAGAATTTACACGAATCATTCGTTTTCAAAAGACCTTGTATCAATTACAGAGATATTCTCAAACAACTCTCTCCCAATTGGCAGAAACAAATGGTTATTACGATAAATCCCACCTTATCAAAGAGTTTAAAGAATTCTCAGCCTATGCTCCCCATGAATTCCGAGCTATATGTGATCCTTATTCAGAATACCACTCTTTATTCCGGTCTACTTTTATAGATTGTCTTTAAGCTATTATATATGGATTCAACAAACAAAAGTCGTATAAATACCAACAGTTTTAATTGTGACAATCTGACTTTACAGGACTTCGCCGCCTATAAAGGGGAAGATTTATTTGATGTAACAGATGCTTTCTGGGAATTTTACCAAGATTCAGTCCGAAAAAAATACATGGTTTATGGAAACCCTATTTGTTCAGCTCCTGTCTCAGAGTTCAATATCTTCGATCGTTACCTTAATTCTGAAAGAGGTTTTCTGAATTTTTGTTCTTACAATTACTTAGGATATTCATGCCATCCAAGTGTAATACAAACAGTACAAGAAACTCTTGTCAGATACGGTACTGGTGCAGTTTCAGCCCCTCTGCTAAGTGGCTACTATGATTTAACCAAACAACTCGAAGAAGAAATGGCTACTTTTAAGAAAAAGGAAGATACGATTCTCTTTCCAACGGGTTATGCTGTCAATCTGGGTGTTCTTTCCTGTTTGTTACAGCCAGGAGATGTGGCAATTCTGGATATTTTATCTCATACTTCCATCTATGACGGAGCAAAACTGGCAAAAGCTGATATTAAAGTTTTCAGCCACAATAACTCTGAACATCTCGAAAGAATATTAAAAAGGCTGAATCATCGAAGAGTTATAGTCTGCCTTGAAGGTGTATATAGCATGGACGGTGATCTTGCCAACCTCCCGGAACTGGTAAGCGTATGCAAAAAATATGGAGCGAAAATTTTACTGGATGAAGCACATGCAACCCTGATTTTTGGTGAAAACGGTCGTGGTGTTGCTGAATACTATCATGTTGAGGATGAAATTGACCTTACAATAGGAACATTCAGTAAAGCTTTCGGTGCTATCGGCGGTTTTGTAACGGGAGATAAAAAACTGATGACCTATATCAGGATGTTTGCCCGTTCCTATGTTTTTTCCTGTGCCATGGCTCCGGCTACAGCAGCAGGTATCTTAAAAGTCTTGGAACTTTACCAGGCAGATAGATCCCACCTACTGAAACTATGGGAAAATGCAATCTACATGCAAAAAATCCTGAAAGAGGCTGGGTTCAATATTGGTAAAACAGGTTCGCAAGTAATACCGGTTATTGTCGGTAACGACAAACGATTGAGAAAGATCAGTCAGCTGATTCACGAGAAAGGATTATATACGGGAGTAGTAACTTATCCGGCAGTATCTAACAAACGGACCCGATTAAGACTGTCCATATCCACCAATCATACAATAGCACAAATGGATCAATGTTTATCCATTTTGAAGGAAGTTTTTCAAGAGGTTAATAATAACTGAAAATAATTTTTATAGAATAAAACTCATATATTTGTGGCCCATCAACTCACCTTAAGTAAAAAATAACTTAAAATACGCCACCCATATGAGCAAATTCATTTATAAAAAGCTAAACGCATTTTCAGTAAGTAAATCTGAAGGAAATCCGGCAGCATGTTTGTATTTAAATCAAGATCAACAATTATCAGAGTCAGAAATGTTGATGATTGCCAAAGAGCATAAAGGATTTGTTTCCGAAGTAATCTTTTGTAATCACTTAACGAAACATTCTTATCGTCTACGCTATTATTCTTCAGAATGCGAAGTTGAATTTTGCGGGCATGGAACTATTGCTTGTATGTATGATTTAATAAAGAATAATGATGAACTTAATATTTTACCCGAGATTTCAATCTTGACCAATAAAGGAGAATTAAAAGTCTATAATGAAATTTCCTCTCTTAATGCCATATTCATTAGCGCGCCTGAACCTATCTATTTAAATTTTCCGGTAGATATAAATGAGATTTCAGAATATCTGAATATACCCAGAACTATATTTGACAATGAATATCCAATTGAAGTAATTGATGCAGGACTTAAAACTTTAATTATTCCACTCAATCAACTCACTGATCTCATTACAACAACACCTGATGAAGCGAATCTCAAAAAATTCACTATAGATAAAAATATTGATATAATTCTGATTTTCTCGCAGGAAGTGGTTAATAAACGCAATAAAGTACGAACCCGTGTATTTGCTCCTAAATTTGGTTATTTGGAAGATCCAGCTACCGGATCAGGTAATTCAGCTCTGGGATATTATCTACTGAAACACTATCTTTGGAAAGGGGAACCCATATCCATCGAACAGAATGGAGAAAGATACACCTATAACGTGGTAAAATTAAAAACAATTAATCAAAAGGTTCTTTTTGGTGGAAATGCCATAGTCCGGATTGAAGGAAATTTCATTCTTTAAAAATAAAAATGAGTCTGCCTGAAAATAATAAATGTACATTTATTAGCCAGACAGACTCACCACTATGACAAGAAACTTCTTAGATATTTGCCGGATTAACATAAGCAACTAATCTAACACTCTATTCATCATGAATTTTTTATGCATTACATCGGTTATTATATACTATAAAAGCTTCTCATCGAAAGAATTTAATGAATGTACCAAACGTTTTCAATATTCCGTACATTTAATTAAATTCAACTGTGATATTTCGACAGATTACTTCTTGTCGTCAGATTCGAAACGACCGTGAGAATCTCTCTTTTCGTTCTTCGCATTACTTCCTCTACCATCTTTTTGAGAAGAACTTGATCTACCACTTTTATGATCACTACTTTTTTGAGATTTTTCTGTTGTTTTCATAATTCATTTGTTTTTTAATAATTAATAATTTGATATTCCCGGGCCCGGGAAAGTATTTGTTGTTTCAGGCTTAAACTTACACTTTGCTATTGCAATAAACCTACATCAACATTATTCAGCTATGAGTGCTTATAAAAGCGATTGAAATCATAACAAATACATGACTATAACATTTTTGGCGTCTACAGGTTTGAAGGATTGAATGTTTATAGTTTTTTTAAGTTAAACAATAACCAAATATACTTTTTTTACTACAAACGACTCTTTTGAATAAAATAAATCAATTATAACACATATATAGTCTTCCTTAAACACCTTCCATACCTCCGCAAACCCCATAGGTTTCACAGGTTACAAAACTTGCTTCTTCTGAGGCCAGGAATACATAAATTCCAGCTATTTCATAGGGCTGCGCAGCACGCTGCATCAGATTTACCGAACCATGATCTGGTATATCTTCCTTCATCAAACCTCCTGAAATCTCCAACGGCGTCCAGGCAGAACCAGGACAAACAGTATTTACTCGAATACCTTTTTCAATTAATTCCTTAGCCAACGCTCTACTTAATCCTACAACCGCGAATTTTAAAGCTGCATATTCTGTCAGTTTCACCGCCGGCTTATAGTATTCAGAGGAAGACGTAAAGATTATAGATGAGCCTTTGGGCATTATCTGACTAGCCTCTTGAGCCATCCAGAAAGGAGAGAATACATTCACAGTGAACGTATGTAACAATAATTCGGTGGAAACTTCCGTAAAACTTTTATGAGCCTTTTGAACGCCAGCATTCAATACCAATATATCTAAACCGCCCAGACGTTTGGCTGCTTCATGAACGGTTTTCCTTGCAATATCTTCCTGACTGATATCTCCCTCTAACAAAATAATCTCATTTCCTTCTTTGGTAAGTAATCCGGCCAAAGACTCTGCATCTTTCTGTTCTTCCGGTAAATAATTGATAGCAACTTTGGCCCCTTCACGGGCATAAGCAATCGCAATCGCTCTACCGATTCCGGAATCACCTCCTGTAATCAGTGCTTTTCTACCTTTCAATCGTCCGCATCCTCCATAAGTTTTTTCACCACTATCCGGAACCGGATTCATTTCTGCTTGTACTCCGGGAGCATCTTGCATTTGGATGGGAAATTCTTCTAATCCTCGCTTATCCCTTGGATCTTTTAAATTACTATTAGCTTTTTCCATATTATAATCTTCTTTAATATAATAAACTGGTTATATCACTTGAACTTGTAAAAAAACAAGTCAAAAGACAAAAAGTTTGATCCGTGCAATACAAGATAAAACCATTTAACACCTAAAGTGCATAACCCTCTTCCTAAATAAAATGATACTTATCAATCCAAATGATTGTAAACAAATGAATTGCAAACTAATAATTTGAACAATTCTCACATTCTCTCGTTTTATATCAATATTGTGTATAGATATTAATAGTTAGAAATAACGATTAAATTATTAATTTTCAAACATTTAAATTTTAAAATTATGGAAGGATTAGGACTTCTTTGGACCATCGTTATCGGTATAGCTGCCGGTGCGATAGCTGGCTGGCTGATGAAAGGAACCGGCTTTGGGATTATTATGAATTTAGTAATAGGTTTAGTTGGTAGTTTACTGGGCGGTTGGATCTATAGCCTGTTCGGAGTAACAACTGGTGGTATTCTCGGATCACTTTTGATGTCCGTAATCGGTGCAGTAGTATTACTCTGGATTATTTCACTTTTCAGACGAAGGCCTTAATGAATTTATCATAAGCCAGATTCTGCCATAATATTCTACATTTTATTTGATAAGCAATAATATACTTTTAAAATAGGCAGAATCTGGCTTTTCTTTCTTTAATTATCTCTCATCAACCGGACGGACTCCGCATATGCCTTTGAATGATTCGATTCAGTAATGGCAGTACCTGTACCTACATAGATACGCCATCCATTAGCAGCAGACGATTCCGTACTAGCCCACCATTGTCCATAAGAATTTAGTTGCTCAGAATTACCGCTCGGACTACGCCGACCACCCGGCAAGCCGGAAAAGCCTGTTACATCATCGGCCACGGTATTACTCCACATATATAATGCTTTGATCTTTCTTCCGGTTTCCGGATTCACATAATGATACAATGAATTCCAGTCATCCCTGGTAGGCACACGCCATCCTTCCGGAGCAATTCCTGCTGTATTTACAATAGCATACCAAGTATAATAGGCCCCAATCATATCTTTGTAAGTAGCCGCATCATCATTATAATAGTAGTGTTCCAGCGGATCGCCGTTTGCATAATGCTCTGCTTTATAGTTTTCTCTGATCCAATATTGCGTTCCTATTTTTGTGACCGCGTATACATTGTTATCTATATCCGTCAGAGTATACGGCAGGGTAGTAAGAATGGGAATTGCATTATCTGGTTCAGCAGTAATCTGATGGGTTGTCTCTATCCTTACTTTATTAACCAAGGGCAATGTGCCAGCATAGTAAGTATATAATGTATCCCGTGGCCCAAAAATCACATTTCCTCCATGTACATTACCTGTATTGAATTCATATTGGTTAGCTGAATTACGATCTCTGTTGTAAACTCTGGGTACAAAACCCTTTGTCAGATCCATTCTCCCATCTGTTCCTAGGGGATAAACTACAATTGCCGGCAAATCTACCCGGGGAGTAATATTCCTGAAAAGATATTCCCGACACACCTGACCAATCAATGTATTGCCATCATAAATATAATGTACATAAGATTCTTCCCAGTTAATCCCGTTGAGATCTAGTATTCGGGGGGGCCGTTCTCCAATACCTCCTGTTATAGTTCCACCATCGTTCCATTCACCCACTACATCACTGGTAACAATTATACCTTGCTGAGTTATTTCAATATTAAAAGTGGTAGTATAACCCTGCTCAAAAACGACATTTTCATTCGTTGTATAAAAATAATTAATGCCTCTGTTACTTACTCTCAACAACTGGGTATTAAATGGTATTACCTGGGGGGGGGAATAATGGCAGTAAGACTTAAATCATAATTCGTAACAGGCGCAGTCAACATAAAAGTGGATATTTCGGCAGGCAATGCGTCCGCCGGGATGATTACCCCGTCATTTGCCAGATCAATTTGACAATCGGGAATTATATTTTGAATAAATACGGAAGTCTGTTGCAAAGATTCCTGGACAGAAGTTATTTCTGATTTTATATTGATATTTATTTTACTCAGTCCATGACTAAAAAGAAGAGGAACAGACGCTGAAGGTGATACGCCCAAATTCCGGGCATATAAGAAATCACTGACCAGATAGCCATTTAAAGTTGTTTGATCAGTAGATACCGAAAAACGATAATCACGGGCGTCTTGCAATTCCTCATTGTATGGATAATAGGCATAAACATCAATGTTCCTATCTCCCGGCCAGGGAAGTAATACACCTTCATTTGTAAGCCAGGAACTAGCCTGATAAGTATGTTGAATATTGTTTGCATAATCACTCTCACCCAGTATACCAGGAGTTATATCATCAGACTGATAAGGAACAACAAATACTCCAATCTGATCATTCTCTTCAAAACTGTTTCCAGATATTCGGAAATCAGGTTGTTGTATCGTAGAAAAAAGACAGATATACCTATCACCTATCACTATTTCTTCTTTATCGTTACAGCTAATTATTCCTAACCACCCCAGGAAAAGTGTAAACACAATATAATATTCAGACTTCTTCATCAGCATTGAGTAATAATAGATTATACCTGCCAGTTTTGATGTGATAATCAGATAACATTCAGGCTAAATAAGTAATTTGTACCTTCCCGTAATTCAATCAGTTGATCAGTAGTATACAATGTCAATTGATCCTCCCAGCGAATCAGAAATAACGGTGTATTTGCTTCAATAATTTGCGGAAAAACGATCACTTCAAAGAGAGTTTGGTTACTTACTTGATTTCCCACAAATGGAGCATTTATTATACCCTTTGATATATTATGGGTCATCCTTCCACTAACCAGATCAACCCTTGCATTCGTATAAAGATTATGGACCTCTACCTGCATGCTCTGTCCAATGGTATTAATTGTATTAATCTCAATTGTTATTTTAGAAAATAAATGCCTAAACTCCAGATTTGCCACATTTCCGGATCCGGTATCTACGGTTGTTTTAGCCCAAAGAATATCAAGTATTTTTCCCGATTGGTTACCGGAAAGATCTACCGGATATTCTGCCAGGTTCAGCTTACCCGGCATATTACCTAATTCCGGATCATACGGATAATATGCGTATAAATCCAATTTTTCTTCCGGGGTAAAAAGGTAATCCTCATTTTCAGGCGTCCAGCTGGTTCCATTCCATGAAAAGGGCCAATTAATAGGGTAAGCTATATCGCCTGGAATGCCCGGCTGGTCATTTATGTAACCAACGGGATAAACACCAATCCTATCGCCTTCCTCAAAACGGGTTGTTGCATAGACCTGTTCTACCAGAGAATAAGCTTTTTTAGCTACAGATAAAGAATCCTCCTCTTCCGAACAGGCGGAAAGCAGGAGGATTAATATAAAAGACAGCAATTGTTTTTGCATACAGGATTTCCGATATTTATCTATTCAGGGGTAACACCACCGCCGATGGATCCTCCATCTTCCCAAGGAGTAATGCTTGAATCCAATATAATTCCGGTAGCAGTAATAGTCAGTTTGATAGCATGTTGGTATCCACCTTCAAACGTGTAAGCCTGATCGGTAGTATAAACATACGACTGATTTCCGATTGTAAAACGAAAAAGTTCGGTACCCATAGGAATGGTTTGCGGTACCACAATGGCGTGAATATCAGATACGGATGTACGTGACTCAGAAGAACCCGCAACGCCATAGGCACTTATGATTACCGGAGTTCCTGTAGCAGCCGAAATATTTCCATTAAGAATATTAATTTCAGTGCCAGGAAGTGTATTTATTATTGATACATTATTTAATGCACTTAGATCGAGTCCTTGCGAGCTTTCAATGGTAAAATCCAATTTTGCCAGCTTGTGAGAAAAAGTCAAACCTATTGCTGTGGTACTACGCGCGTTATTAAAACTAGTGGCATGTAATAAATCTGATTGCAGATAATTACTTTGAATTCTCTGGTCGGCAGTGACCTGAAAATCTAAAGGAGTTGTGAGAGATGCGGATGTCGAATAAGGATGTACTGCATAAAGATCAATATTCCGGCCATCTAAGGGATAATACATGGTTTCACTTGTAAAACCACCACTACCATTCGCCACAATATTTACATTCGGATATAATATCTCATTTGTTAGCCCATTCGGTGTAATAAACAAACTCAAAGCCTGTCCGCTCACAATCATGTCATCCTGTAATCTCGGTTGAGTTTGAAAGGTAACCCGACTACTCAATATAATCTGCTGTGCATTAGGATTTTCATTATAATAATATTTATCGCCACAGCTCACAAAAGCCAGTCCGGTTAGCAGGAAAATAAATGTTAATTGAATGCTTGTTTTCATAAAATAATATTTTAATTAATAATTTCCTAGCTATTCAACTAACAAATGTTTTTACTGTATAGTTTTCAAATTTGACCCTAAAATTCAAAAAGTAATCTTAATAATTTCTATCCCTCGCAGGCTGCTAAAATACAAAAGATTTACATTGGATAATTAATTCAAATAAGAATAAACAAATCATATAGCAAACCGGAAAAGTTAAACAAAAGAGCGAGTAAGTCGTTTTAAATTAACATGTTATTAATTATCATATAATAAAAAATATCAAAAATTTAATTTACACTAAATCTTTGATTTACAACAATTATAAAAAAACAGTATGGAAAAGAAAGCTTACAATGTTATGCAAAACCCACTTACTCAATACAGGCAGGATGGGTACCCAAAACAGTTACAGGAATATCCAGGTGTACAGGATGATATGGATCCAACCCCTGATTGTGGTGAAGAAACCTATGTAGGCACCGGCCGATTAAAAGGAAGAAAAGCGCTGATTACAGGGGGCGATTCAGGTATAGGCCGTGCTGCCGCTATTGCCTTTGCCAGAGAAGGAGCAGATATTGCCGTGAACTACATGGAATCCGAACAAAAAGATGCAGAGTCACTTGCTGAACTTCTGAAAGCAGAAGGCAAGAAAGTCTATTTAATTCCTGGCGACCTGAGTGATGAGGAATTCAACAAAAAAATGATTAAAGAAGCCAATGAAAAATTAGGTGGCCTGGATATCTTAGCATTAATTGCCGGTAAACAAGTTTCCCAAACGGATATTGAAGAGGTAACCACCGAGCAAATAACGAATACATTTAAAATCAATGTATTCTCATTGTTCTGGACCGTTAAAGCGGCTTTACCACTATTACCACCTGGGGCAAGTATTATTACTTGTTCTTCCATTCAGGCTTATCAACCAAGTCCGAACCTGTTGGATTATGCGGCAAGTAAAAGTGCGATAATCGCATTTACCCGCGCATTAGCCAAACAAATTGCTTCGAAAGGAATCCGGGTGAATAGTGTGGCACCTGGTCCTATCTGGACGCCTTTACAGATTTCCGGTGGTCAGGAACAGGAAAAGCTTCCTAAATTCGGTCAGAATACTCCTTTAAAACGTTCTGGACAACCGGTCGAACTAGCTGGCGCTTTTGTATTCCTGGCATCACAGGAGGCAAGCTATGTAACAGCTGAAGTTTATGGGGTAACAGGTGGAAATCACTTGGGATAGTTTTTATTCTATTCATTAGAGCTTAAAATTTATATTTGTATTTTAAGCTCTAACGTCTTATTTACAAAATGACACATTGATAATCGTTTGTTCCTCAAATTAAATATTCTGGAGCAAAGTACACCTATAGGGAAAATAACGCAAGGAAATTGAATTAGGGAAATTCAAAAAGAAATAAACGAGATTACATTCTTACAATATAGATTCATTTCAATGAATTTTAGCATCTAGAAAATCAAATTTTAATAAAATAGACTATCTTTATGATCATTCAAGATAGATGCAAATTTGTGTGCAACTAGAAAAAAATCAGGGAGAAAACAGAGGAAAATACCAAAAATAACCGAAAAGTCTTCTATTTATTCTTGAGAGGTTATAAGTCCTCCAAAGAGAATCTATAAGTTCTCCAAAGAGAATCCATAAGCTCTCCCAACTAAACTTAGAGCTTTTACTCGAATTTTATTGATTTTTACCCGTTTTTTGGAATTTTACAGGCTTCTAAAAAGGATAAGAAAGATTTTTAGAGGCATTTTAGGAAATGAGCCTGTTAATGAATACTGCAAAAATTAATCACTTTGCTATATTCAGAAAAAATACGTAACATTCTGTATTTCCGCAATGTCATCTGCTGCAGACTTAAAAAGAAAATAAATATGGAATGTTAAGACGCTCAAACAGCATTTCGTTTTACAAATAGAATTTGTATTTTTGTTTTTATGGAAGATTATCAGGTCATATTACCGTCAACTCCACTATCAACTTACGTAAAGCATTACTGGTTCCTGAAAACAAGCAGTATCAATCCGGCTGAAATCCGAACGGCACCTACCGGTCATGTTTGTTTGATGTTTCATCGGGGAAAACAGATATTTTCTACCTCTGAAGGTAATTGGCAGCCTCAAGCTTTCCTCAGTGGCCATGAATCTGGATATACAGATCTGCTTTATTTCGGCCAGGTAAATATGATTTGCGTAGTTTTCCGACCATTTGGAGCAAAAGCCTTTTTCAGATTTCCGATAGATGATTTAAAAGGGATACGGGTATCTGTTAATGATCTTAATGATAAAAAACTGATTGATTTACAAAATATTCTTATTGATACCCAGGATCACCACCATTGTATCACATTAATTGAAAAATATCTATATGAATGCTTCCAGCCCATGGCCGAATATAATTTAAAAAGGATTAAGGCGGCCATCCAATTAATTCACTCAGGCACAACAGATGTGCGGATGCTGGCAGACGAAGCTTGTTTAAGCTATAAACAGTTTAAACGCATCTTTACCGGATGTGTAGGAACCAACCCGAAAGAGTTTTTACGTACGATTCGTTTTCAGAAAGCTTTATATATTTTAGAAAATCAGCCACATATCAACCTAGCACAATTGGCTTTAGCATGTGGATGCTATGACCAATCACATTTAATCAATGAATTTAATTTCTTTTCCGGATACACACCTGTTGAATACTTATCTGTCTGTAATCCTCATTCTGATTATTTCTCACAATCCTAAATTTCTTCATTTATTCTCACCGAAATTAAAGATGTCCTTTTTTTTCCAAGCACAGGAAATGAGGTATCTCTACCTTTGTTGAATGAATTCACCAATCAATGAAATCTAAAAACAAGAAATGAAGAAATTATGGGAAAATTAGTTGCGTTTTTTGAAATCCCTGCTATAGATTTTGGCAGATCAGTAAATTTTTATGAGAAAGTTTTTAATTGTAAATTAGAAGTAATGGATTGCGAGACCGAAAAAATGGCATTCTTCCCACCGGAAGACGGAAAATGTCCGGGCGCAATCTCCTTTGCAGAAAATTTCAAACCTTCAGAAAATGGAGTTTTAGTAAGCTTGCAAGTAAAGAACATGGAAGAAACGATCAACCACATTGAAACAAACGGAGGAAAGATTGTTCATGAGAAAATGAAAATTGAAGCTGAAGGAATGGGATATTTCTCTATTTTCATAGATAGCGAAGGAAACCGTATCGGATTATATTCAGATAATTAAAAGTATCAGGATACGCAAAGCGTACTGTACCTTTAAAATAGGCGTAATCTGCATGCAGATTACGCCTAAAAAGCGAGAGAATTCAGTATAAAGTAGATTCATCTGATAGTCAACAAGTTAAATTATCACATTCACTTTTGAAGTCGTATCAGATGTGTTTCGAACTCAATCCACAATAAAGGTAGATCTCCCATATATCAAATTTCCATTTTTAGTAAACCCCTCCACAACCACTTCAAATTCACCTTTTAAGTCCGAAGTATAAAAAGAGTAATTTGTTTTTTCCTTATTTACTTTTTCGGCAAAAGGATTCCAATAAAGAGTATGACGGAAGTCTGGAATTAACGACTTTCTTTTGTTTTCATCAGGATACTGCGGAGCATCAAACAAAACAGGTAAAGAAGGACAGCTATACGACACAAGTTGAGATCCTTCACTTAGCAATATGGAAGATAGATTCTCCCGGTGAGTTACAAATGAAACCAAACATTCAAAAAACTCTCCGCCAAACAAATATTTTCCATTATAAATATGAATCTTTCGAATATTCCGGGGATTATATGCCAACAAATCTTCATGGTCACGAATAGGAACACCATCCAAAAGAACCAAGGTATTCCCACCACTAAATCTATTCTCATCCGGTACCAGCACCTTTATTACCCGCTTTTTTGCATCACTTCGGCGAACAACTAATTCGGTAACAAATTCGATAATCGTTTCGCCAACCGTATTAAAACGGGTATATTGATCTAAATCGTATGTTACCGGTTCACTGAAGTAATAATAATCCTGTAAGGGTATCGTTTGATTCAACGAATCAACACTCACAACTTCCTGTAGTTGCACGCCGAGGAACCGATCCATCAAACGAGAATCTTCTGTCATTAATATTAAATTGGGTAAAGAAGAAGGTAATATTTCGGCATAAGGAGACAGGATATCTATTTGATAAGGTACCCCTTGCTTACTTGCAACAGAAGTCACAATTTCCTGTGGACCGTAAATATCTCCTGTATAAAAATAATAAAGTCCGTTTTCGCGCTGCTGTCCATTTATATACCGAATATCATTGCCTACAAAACCAATCCCAGCCGAGAAAACGTTTTGATCTTCCTGGTGTTCTGCTTCATTTTTGAATCTTACCTTTCCCCGGATAATATGTCCTTCATATTCAGGTAACCATTCCCATGGTTCGGACACAGTGTATTTTTTGCCGGTATTATTTAGCCATTGCCTTCTATCTATATTTTGAATATGGGTTATAGAATCATTTCTTCTCACAGAAATAGTCATATCAAGGAGATTATCGGGTAAATTGGAAAGATTAACTTCCACCTGGTCTCGGCATTGATAAATATTCTTATCCGTAGAAACATGAATATTCTTATTCTCCTGATAATTATTAAAAAATGCAACCTCATCATCTCTTAATTCGATCCTGTCTTCCTCGGAAGAACGAGCCATATTAATAATAGCTATTTCTTTTTTAAAAGAAACGGCATCTACCGCGTTACACATGTAGCGCGTATAGGCTGACAACTGGTAGACACCTGAAGGAACGGTAACGGGAATCTTTACCTTTCCGGCCCCAATGCCATTTTCCAACGCTACCGATAGTTGGACATGTGGTTTATTGGTATCCGAAATCTCGATATATCCTATTTTACTAAAGGTCGATGAATTGAACTCATTATCTACTACCAGAAATTTTACCCAGATTTCTTCGCCGACCACATAGCAATCTTTATCCGAATGAACAAAAACATGCTCATTAAAGTCTTTCTGCGCATGCAAAAAGCAACCAGTAAAGAATAGTAAACAAAAAACTATGGTATATTTCATGTTATGCAGCTTCATTATTGGTGATTATTGGGCCAGTAATCAGGCTTATTTTTTGTGCCGCCTCTGGTAGTACAATCTGTACATACGCGAGAACTGTAAGCAGTAATCATTATTGACCCCATCTCTAGTGTATAACCCACCGGACGATAACCTAAATCATAGATCTCTACTGAACCCCAGCCCAACTCTTCAAAGTATTCACGTGAAAACAGTCCACAAGATTCACGTGGTCTTGATATATGATTAGCTGATATATAAAACCTTTTTTCAGTTATATTTCCCGAAACCTCCACAAACCCGATAACTTTCTTATCTGGATTAGATATACAAGTAATATTTCCTTCTATTGTAGAAGGTTGAGGAGTGAATAACCCTCCCATATCCTGATTTGTTTTCCGTTTGTCTAAATAATATTCATACCCTGCCTTGCTGATAGCCTGCTGTTTTATCAGTACACTATATAGTTCAGAAAAACGATCATTAGATGCTTCGTGTTTATAAAGTACTTTATTAACAATACGATGTTCAATCAAAGACTCGGTTGAAGCCACGAGTATTTCTTTTCCAATGTCATTTTTCCAGCAATAAAGTACAGGAAAAGTATTATCAATATAGTACTGTTTACTTTTTGCATCATAGAATACTTGTACAGGATAATGAGATTTTATTTCCCAATCCTCTTTATAAGTCCATAAAAAGTATTGATTCTCCGACTCAGTACTGTGTGTAGAGATACGGATTGAAACTTCTCCTTCTTCCTGAGGTTGAGAAAAAGAAATGCTGTCTATCTCGGGAGATTGAAGAGGTTTTGCCAGTGTGGATTGATACGTATCACCTTCATATTCAAATTCTACACCATATAAAACATCCTGATCCAGCTTATCTACTGAAATGCGGTGCACTCCACTTCCTAAATAATTTGCAGGCTGACTCCTGTACCCATTATTTCCTACTATTACTAAATTAACCTGAACGTCATCATATCCTGGAGGAGGTATTTCCTCATTAAGAGAGAAACTCTTACTAAAATAAAAGTCCACAATCGAATCGGAGACAATATTTCCTTCAACTACAAGTATATTTATATCTGAACTGGGAATATTGGCATTAAACTCGGAAACGCACGCTCCACCAAGTACCAGAAATAACAGAATAATGTATAAAAACTTATTTTTCATATCTCTCAGAATCTTATATTATAAGTAATAAAGGGTATAGGAGAACCAAAGATGGACATTTTATATCCGTTAATCTTTCCATTCTCTGATAAGTAATAGATAGAATATACATTTTTTCTTCCCGTTACATTATATACCCCAATAGATATTGAACTGTGAGTTAATAAAGTTAACTTATGACTGGGTTCAATATTAAATGAAATATCTGTCCGGAAATAATCTGGGATTCGATATGAATTTCTCTCCGTATAATATACCCGCATAGCACCAATTCCTTTATCATAATATTGACCTGCGGGAACAGTAGTAGGTCTTCCGGTACTATAATCTAAATTAACAGACATACTATAACGTTGGGTAAACTTGTAATTACCTACAAATTTGAAATCATGAGGTTTATCGTATTCCGTCGGATACCAGTCTCCGCCATTAACCGGATTTGAAATTCTTTTATCATTCTGTTTCAAAAAAGTGCGAGAATAAGTATAACTAGCCCAACCGTTCAATTTTCCTACTGTTTTCCGGACTGCGAACTCTACTCCATATGCTCTTCCTTTGGTGCTAATTACATCCGTTTCAATATGATGATTCATGATAATTTGCGCTTTACTTCTATAGTCCAGATAATCGGACATTCGCTTGAAATATCCTTCCAGAGAAAACTCCCAAATATCATCTGGTGAATTTAAATAGAAACCACCGGCTACCTGCCAACCTCTTTGCGGTTTAATATTCGGATCACTCAGCTTCCATGTGTCCGTAGGCGACATAATAGCCGTATTGGATAACTTATGGATATATTGCCGCATAGAATTAAAACCTGCTTTTACAGAAAAATTATCGGTAAAAGCATATCTGACGGAAAGCCGGAATTCAGGTCCGTGATATGTCTTCATCGCTTTCCCTGAATTTACCTGTATAGTATCGGCTATCGTCTCCGTAGCTGGTAATACTTCGTTCTGATATTTAAAATAAGTACGTGGCCCTAATGCATTGAAAATTGAATAACGAATTCCAGCATTGACAGACAATTGAGGCGTTATCTCCCATTCATCACCTATATATAATGCTGACTCTAAAGCTTTATCTTTTTGTAATGCATCATTCCTTACTAAAGACTCCTCCCCTATCGGTTGATATTTTCCTGAATTGATAGTATAAAACATTGTTTTCATTCCAAAATCCAATCTGTTCTTTTTACCCAGATCATACGTAAAGTCCGCTTTCGCATATACCTGGTCAATATCAAAGGATATTCTGAAGGCACTCGCCGGTTCTGTCGTTTCTTCATTTTTATAATCGTAATGATCATAACCGGCAGTAAAATAGCTTATCAATTTATCGTTTAGTACAGTTCTCCATTTGGCAGATGCATTCAGATTATTGTAGGCATATTTTTGATTGGAATTAAATGAAAAGCGGTCATGACTGTAATATCCATATACATTCAGATTATTTCTATTATTTATCTGATGAGAGAATGATAATCCTAAATCATAAAAACCCGCAGAGCCGTCTTTGTATCCGCTTTTACTAGGCAATTGTTTCAGGATCCAGTCAGAATAAGTGGTTCTTCCGCTTAACAACAAGGATGTTCTTTCTTTAATAATGGGTATTTCCAGATTAAGTTTACTGGTTACCAGCCCCAATCCTGCCGAACCAATAAATTTCTCTTTCTTGGCTTCTCTGGATGTTATGTCTAGTACAGAGGAAATTCTACCGCCGTAACGGGAAGGAATACTGCTTTTATAGATTTCCGCTTCTTTAATCATATCAGAACTGAAAGCTGTAAAAAAGCCAAAAAGATGGTTCGGATTATAGATCGTACCATCATTCAGTAAAATCAAATTTTGATCTGTCGCCCCTCCTCTTACATTAAAACCCGTGGATGCTTCTCCGACAGTCTTTACACCCGGAAGTGCCTGAATAACTTTCAGGATATCCACTTCGCCTAAGGCCATCGGTATATTTTTTATTTTCGCAACCTGTAGTTTTTCCACACCTATTTGTGTGCCTTTTACATTCTGGATTTTACCCGAAGTAATGGTTACTTCATCCAACATGTGCTGTTCCTCCTCAATCTCAATATCCAATGTTCCGTTACCATATAGTATTAATTGCCGCCGGGTATCCCGGATATTCATGCCTGCAATATCCAATTGTACACGACCGGTAGGTAATTTAATGCTAAAATTACCATTGCTATCCGTTATAGTAGCAGCCCAAGGGTGCTTGAGGGTCAGACTGATTCCTACCAAAGGTTCTCCGGTTTTAAAATCCGTAACCTTTCCTTTGAGTTCGATATTTGAAAGCACTTCCTTCGAATAAGGATCACCAATTGTATATACCTTATTTTCTGAAGTGGCAGTCTCTTGTTTATTAATTGTTAATAAGATACTTTCACTAGTAGACTCCTGTTTCTGCCCTGAAATTGAAGGCGGAAAATGAGTTACCAGAAGTACTCCCTTTAATATAAAGAGAGAATTATTATATTCGGAAATCACGTAATCTGTATTCCTGAGTACTTTCTCCAACAGTTGAATCGGAGACAATTCTTCCTGGATTACAGGAACATGAAATGTACTGTCAATAACAGCATAAATCTTATAGGGGGTATCGTTTCTTATATTATTCAATAATTCTTCTATTGAAATACTATCCGTTACTGCTAACTGAGAAACCGCACTATTAACCTCCTGACATAAAGAAAAACTTAATAGGAAAAAGAATACAGGCAGAATTATATGTTTCATAGTATTATATTGACGAATATTATTCTATTATTCTTTCACAAAAAGTCACTAGTTGTATTAAGCTCTTCTCCCGATCAATAGAAAAAGATAGTTTATTTTCTTTCACAAAAGAATTAATTTGTTTTTTATAGGATGGAAAAAGTTTTGTGAACGCACCCTTCGCCCTTACTGGATAATATTTTTTTTATATAATAAATAATACCTGGTATTAAAAGAAAAGTCATAAGTGATTCTGTCCGTAGGAGTATTCAGTTGAACTGTCGTTTTTTCCAGTAGTTTCATTTTGCTACCATCTACCAGTAAAGTGTAATAGCCATTCTTCAAATTTGTATTTTCAGAAGGGATATGCCAGATAATATCTTTGTCATGCAACTTTATTTTTTCTACATAATTTGGATTTACCACTATACCATGGTTAGAACCTTTGGTTAACAAGATTAAGTTATTGCGATATAGATCAATTCGCATTTTTTGGTTAGCATAATAACAACCTCTGTAATATAAATCCCCTGTTTCATATTCATCGCTTACATAGTAAGGGGTATTCAAATATTTTAATGAACTGTAAAGCCATTCCAATTCGCCACTATAAATCAGATTATAATCTTCCGCCTCACTTAAATACTTATTTATTTGTGTGGTTTGAGCATACGTAAATGATGTAATAATAGATATCTGTAAGACTGGTACCAATAATAGCACCCGATATAATCGTGTTTTATTCATAATCTTAGGGCTAAACTAAATTGCTTTAAAGATATGAAAAAAAGTTTTAAAGCAATATTTTTCTTATAAAAAGATGACTTTTACAGAAAAATGAAAGGAGATTATCTTCTCTCTTCCCCATACATTTCAAATTAATTAAATATAAAAAGTGCCATAAACCAGTTCTGTTAGGCTTATGGCACCATACCGTTTTATATTATTAATAATAATTCTATATTCAACTAACTATTTACAGGAAATATCCAATGGCTTTAGTTGTTTAAAGAAATCGTTTCCTTTATCATCTACCAAAATAAAAGCAGGAAAATCTTCTACCTCAATTTTCCAGATAGCTTCCATACCTAATTCAGGATATTCCAAGCATTCCACCTTCTTGATATTATCCTGGGCGAGAATAGCAGCAGGGCCACCAATGCTTCCCAAATAAAAACCACCGTGTTTCTTACAAGCATCAGTCACTTGCTGGCTACGGTTTCCTTTGGCAATCATAATCATGCTACCACCATTTTCCTGGAACAAATCAACGTAAGAGTCCATACGGCCGGCTGTCGTAGGTCCAAATGATCCGGATGGCATTCCTTTGGGTGTTTTAGCTGGACCGGCATAATAAATCGGATGATCTTTCATGTATTGAGGCAATCCTTCTCCCCTATCCAGACGTTCTTTCAGTTTGGCATGAGCGATGTCACGACCCACAATGATTGTACCATTCAGTGATAAACGGGTAGAAACCGGATATTTTGTTAACTCTTTTAGTATATCAGCCATCGGTTGATTCAGGTCAATCTTAACAGCATCTCCTTCTCCTGCTTCACGGAGTTCTTCCGGAATATATTTACCCGGATTCTCTTCCAGTTTCTCAATCCAGATGCCTTCTTTATTGATCTTACATTTGATATTACGATCTGCAGAACAAGAAACTCCCATACCTACCGGACAAGATGCACCATGACGAGGTAACCGAACAATGCGAATATCATGTGCAAAGTATTTTCCTCCAAACTGGGCACCTAATCCCATACGCTGAGACTCCAAAAGCACTTGTTTTTCGAGCTCAATGTCACGAAAAGCTTGTCCACCCTCATTACCTTCTGTCGGAAGCGTATCATAATACTTCGCAGAAGCAAGTTTAACGGTTTTCAGATTAGTCTCAGCAGAAGTTCCACCTATTACAAATGCAATATGATAAGGAGGACAGGCAGCCGTGCCTAAGGTTTTCATTTTTTCAACCAGGTAAGGAACCAGTTTTTCCGGATTCAGCAAGGCCTTTGTTTCCTGATACAAATAGGTTTTATTAGCAGATCCTCCTCCTTTGGCAATACAGAGAAACTTATATTCTGCTCCCTGAACAGCATATAAATCAATCTGAGCAGGAAGATTGCAACCTGTATTTTTTTCATCGTACATATTTAAAGGTACGTTTTGAGAATAGCGCAGATTTTCTTCGGTATAGGTTTTATATACACCCTTAGAAATGGCTTCCTCATCACACCCATCTGTCCAAACTTGTTGCCCTTTCTTTCCTACAATGATGGCAGTACCAGTATCCTGGCAAAAGGGCAATTTTCCTTTAGCAGAAACTTCCGCATTCCGCAAAAATGTTAATGCTACATACTTATCATTTTCACTGGCTTCCGGATCAGAAAGTATGTTAGCTACTTGCTGCTGATGTTCGGGGCGAAGCATAAAAGCAACATCTCTGAATGCTGCATTAGTCATTGCGGTTAAACCTTCTGACTCAATTTTTAGAATTTCTTTTCCTTCAAATTCACCGACTGACACATAGTCTTTAGTAAGCAAATAATACTCGGTAGTATCTTTTCCTAATGGGAAAGGTTCCTGATACTTAAAAGGAGGTGTTGCCATATTTAATTTA
>JAJQFD010000058.1 GCA_021201335.1 Bacteroides sp.
TAACTCAGATTTACGAAAACCCTATATTATTTTTCTAATTCTATTTTTAAACAGACTCTAAAATATGAAACATTTTTTGATAAAAATGCTGGCTATAAAGGTCATGCCGAAAAGTCTGCTAATGGAAATATTGTTATTAGAATAAATTCATTAAATGAAGTTGATTCTCAAGATAATTATTTTTATGAATGGAGTAATTACCCAAAAATGTCAGAAGATAAAGCTAAAGCCATCATTAGTAGAACAATAACGACTTTCCATGAATCTTTAATACATGGAGAGTTATTCGCAAAAGATTATATGGATGATGGTGCTTTTAATTATTCTAATATACCTAGTTCTATAAAAGATTATTGCAATAAATACTTTAGTCCACCTGAAAAGCATTATCATCATTCTACCGTTTACCATAATAATGATTCTCAGGCCTGGCCTAATGATGCATATAAAGCTATTCAAAGGTTAAATAGCCAATTAAAAACAGGCTATACAAATTCTCAAATAAAAAAAATGATTTGGTCATATAGTGGAGGAAGATAAGATTATGAAATATATATATACATTCTTATTATTAACAATAATTATGAGTTGTCAAACAGAAGAAAAAATACACACGTTTGAATTTATTGATTATTCGTGTCATGATGGTTGGTCAGGGTTTTATTCAATCCGGGTAGAAAATAATGGAGGAATCTATATTCTTTTTGAAGATATAAAGAATAACAGAATAATGATAAAAACCGTATTAGAGAATGATATTCTTGATTCATTAACCCATTTAATAGGAAATATTAACGTACCAGAATTTGATAATATCGACCAAGATAATTGTGAGGATTGTGGATATTATCACTTTATCATAAAAAAAGAAAAAGAAAATATTGATTTTTATACTCAGAACATTCATAAAAACAAGTTGGAACTATATAGAATAAATCAATTATCAGAATATCTTCTCACCATTATAATAAATAATATAAAGTTATGTAGAACTGTCAAATTTGAAAGTAAGACAAGAGAGTTTTCTCCATCAGTAGTACCTCCACCACCAAATTATTAGGCAATAGGAATGTAGTTGTTTATATATTAAGGGTTATTCCATGAAAAGAGGTAGTGTAAATTAAACTGTGTCAGCTTTCCGCTTTCCCTTTAAAATATCAGGTTTTTTATTTTTCCTATTTCAATGGGTAATGAGGAACCTTTAAAAAGGGATATCGAAAGTAGCAAAACTTTAGATATAGGAATAGAATGAAATATTTTATTATTGAAGAATCATTAAATGAAGAAGTGGTAGGAAAAGACTATCCTCAAGCCTGTAAATTTATAAAAGGTTATAATCCGAATGCGCCCAAAGCTTTATTTAGTTTATACCAATATCATACGAGATTCCCTAATTATATTCCAGATTTAGATGGTATCATGCTTTCTGGATCGGCTAAATTAACGGATTTTGTTAGCAGTGGATTTAGTTGGAGATTTTTTTTTAATTAGTGAAAAAACTAAATCTATTTTTGAACAACATCAATTGTGCACTCATCGGTTTTATCCCTTAGGATTATATAAAAGGAAAGTGAAATATAATTATTTCTTATTCAGCATAATTTCTGATTATTCTTCCAACGTGGATTATGAAAAGAGCATTTTTGTTGAACATGACCTCCTTACAGGGGAAAAAGGAGATTTTGTATTATTAGATTCACGAAAAAAATTATTGCAGAAAAATAATAGATTGCAAAATAAAAAAGGTATACAATGGGCTATTCAAAGTGAGAAAATAGTTATGAATGAAAACTTTAATAAGGAATTGGACTTTTTTAATATTACGAGATTGGATAGTGCTACGTATGTTAGTGAACGATTAAAAAATAGTATAGAATCTAATGGATTGACAGGGTGGGAATTTATTCCAGCAGATAATCTTATTGTAGATGATTAGCCTTAAATGATTTATTTTTTTCAAAGCTTTATTTAGAATGATTGATTGTTTGTTGGAAGAAAAGTGGTTATTTAATATAACTGTTTCTCATTTTTCCGTTAATTGTTCTAAGAATTCTATTATGGGATTAGAAGATGTCTTTTTTCTTTTGTATCATTTCTTTTGTTGAAATTTGATAACTTATTTACTTTCGTATATACTAAAAGTAAATGTCCTGATACATAAATTAGACGGATCCTCACTTCCTATTGTTATGACAATATGCGTACTAGTATGTCTGATAGTATTATTCGCCATCATACTTTTTGATTTGAATAATTTGTTTATTCAAATTATCCTGAGATGAAGCTATGGAAAGAAAGTCCTAATTCGGCAATTGTATTATACTGTAATTGAATTTGAAGCAGATTTTATACCTTATCAACCTAAGTCACAATTTACTGTTGCTGATACTTCTCAATTTTCACAGTGAAGATGGTTAATCTATTGATAATCCTACAGATTGTAGAGATCACTTTGATAAATATATAGTAAAAAATTGAAGTGGATTCTTCGTTTTAAATAATCATAGCTAATATTGAAATGATGAATGTGGTTATATTTAAAAATGGTAAACTAGTAGACGGAATATTTTACTAAAAAGCTATTAGACCTTAAAAGCCCATGTTCTTATAATTGTAAGAACAAGGGTCTAATATCATTTTTCCTTTTCGTGATACTTCTTTATAAACTCATTCATCTTATTCTTATCCGACGGAAAAGTTAGTAATTCCACCGCTTTAAAGAAATTTTGTTTATCAACAATTTGTGGATATATCATTTGCATCACTTTTATTTTCTCACTATCGAAAGAGTAAACTTTTATGATTCTTCTGCATTGCTCGGTTGTGAAATCAGAAGTTACTAAAGCCGTTCCAATCATCTTTGTACGTTCCGAATCGAAATTATGTTTTTTGAATATGCGGAAGAAATCATCGAACGAATAATCATCCATGGTTCTGTCATGGTAAGGTTTATGTTTGTTGGGATAATTATTTCGGGATTTTACAGTGATATCCTGAATACCCCTTCCTCGATAATGAAAATATTCTTTGTAAAGTAATTCTTCTTTTCTACCACGATCATTTGAGTGTGAGAGGTTAGTGGAGAACACTTCAATCTGATAATGACCTGCTTTCAGATGAGCAATAAAACAACTCTCAATTGGGGTACATATCTGCACTCCATCAACGAAAACAATTACAGGACCTCCGTTACTTTCAATACGAATTCCTTCTATTGGAGCAGCTTGCAAAGAAAATGTGGCTACTAAAAAGCAAAAAGTAATAATAAACTGACGCATGGTATTATCTGTTTTTTAGTTTTAGTAGATACAAAAATAGGGAGTAAAAACTCCCAATTATCAGAGTATGTTCTATTTTCAGATAGGGGTTTCCCCATTAAAATACTATTCAGTTAAGAAACCTTTTCCTTGGCGGATAATTTCGGGTTCTTCTCCAGTACAGTCTACAATAGTGGATAGTTCTGTATCACCAATTCCACCGTCAACAACCATGTCAACCTGATCGCCCAGCTTTTCATCGATTAATTCCGGGGTAGTGATATATTCAATATCATCGTCTTCATTGTATGGTACGGAAGAAGACATGATAGGTGCATCCAGTAATTTTATAATTTCGCAGATAATCGGATTATCTGGCATTCGGATACCCACTTCCTTTCGGTTTTTAAATATTTTCGGAAGGTTATTATTGGTATTCAAAATAAAGGTGAAAGGACCTGGTAGATTACGTTTTAGCAATTTGAATGTTTCATTATTTACTTTTGCATATTCACTTACCATACTAAGGTCAGCGCAAATAATGGAAAGATGGTGTTTACGTGGATCGATATTCTTAATTCTGCAAATCCGTTCAATGGCCCGTTCTTTTAAGGCATGACAACCAATGGCATAGACAGTGTCGGTAGGATAGATAATGATTCCACCATTGTTCAGGATATCTACAATCGCTTGCAGATCCTGATAACTATTATTTTTTTCGTAGAGCTTAAGTAGCATAATGCAAGTTTTAATTGTTCAAAGGCAGAGTTACACAAAAGAATAACTGTCTATTAAATAACAAACTTACGGAAAAAATCTCACTTAAAGTGTGTTAATTAAATAAAATGACACAGAGCCACAGAGATTTAATGCTAACATTAAATCCTTTGTGGCTCTGAATAATAAATTAATGATGTTTCTTATTTCTTTTTGAACAGATCTTTGAGAGCATCAACTCCTTTTTCAATGGCTTTTTGTTTAATGCTATCTGTATTGGACATTGCTGCAGAGTCGAGACCCAATTTTTCCCCCAGTTTCTCCAGGGCCTGATCTTTTACGACTTCCACTGCCTGTTTTGCCATACTTTCCATATCAACTGAGACTTTTGGCGAACTAAAAGAACCACCAATTTTCATGTCGAATGTAGTATATTTACCTATGCCGGTAGATTCTGGTAGCTTGATCTTACCAGTATAATCAATCGTTTGGTCTAGTCCGGTGGTTCCTGACATATTCATCACATAATCTTTCCAGGTAATGTCGAAAGGTTTGGTTGCCACTCTTCCATCCTGAATGGTAAAGTCCAGATTCATATCTTTGACGGTTATGTTTTTGAGTTCTTCCTTTTTCACAGCTTCGGCAATCTTATCGATTACGGATACACCGCTTAAGCTGAGATCTTTAGTAGAAAGCCCACCATTTCCTTGCATGGAGTTCAGAACTGGACTCATCTGCTTATCAAGATTGGTTTTTACCGTCACATTACCGGAGAAATTACCCTTTAGGTTTTCGAAAATAGGAGCCAGCTTTTGCACCATATCCAGTTCTTTATAAGTATCTGCAAAGCTGAGATTGTTCATACGGAAGCTGGCATTTAGTTCCGGATTGTTGATATCAGTTGTGGAGTAATATCCGTTCATTACTACGTTTCCTCCCATTGTATTCATGGAAAGATTGCTCATATCTGCTTTTCCGTTTTTAACCAATAATTTCCCTTGAATGTTTTTGAAAGCCATTTTATCAAGAAGTACTTCTTTCATGTTTACATTCATATTGAAATCAATATTCTTGGGAACTTCAATTAACGCCATGGCAGTTGTGTCAGCTACAGCTGCAGTTGAATCAGCAGCGTTAGACATAAAATCGTTCAGATTAAAGTGATTTGACTGAATATTCAAAGAACCTTTGATAGTTGTGTTTTTAAATACATAACCCAGGTAATTCTCGAACCGGCTGTCGGCTGTAATATCATTATTACCTATATTAACTGTTGTTTCGCTTAATTGCAAGTATTGTGGAGTGAAAGTCAATGACGACTTTTTAATGTTGATATCAGGCATATCACTCATTTTTAATTTCATGTCTGATAGTTTCACAGTTCCGGATGCAGTTACACGTTCGTATTGTTCTTTTTCAATGTAAGACATACGTCCCTGCATAGAAAGATTAGTATCTAATATTCCGTTCAACTCCATGTCTTCCAACGGATATACATCCTTCACCTTGCCGAGATTAAGTACGCCTTGCGCCGTACCGTTGAATGCAGCATCACTGACAGGAGTTTTGATTTCAGCTGTCATGCTGAAAGAATTCCCAGCCATACGGAATTTGAACGGGTTGATAACAATTTCTGTTAAGTCCGCACTTCCTCCAGGATTTTTGGCGCTGGCCAATATATTGATCTGATCTACTCCTGCCGGAAGAGAAGGATACTGGAACATCGCATTTTTTACTTCCATTGTTGCTTCAAACTGAGGGAGGGTGTCTCCCTGCATAATTCCTTTGGCTTGAGCTTTCAGAGTTACCAGCCCGTCTGTTTTCAAATCCTTAAAGTCTTTGGCATAGATGGCAGGGATGAGGGAAAGAATTTCTTTAAAACCGACTTCACTGGTATTCAAGGTTAAATCCATATCCATAGCAGGATCTTGTAAAGCAACCCAACCGTCGATACCAGCTTTGATGGCATTTAAACGGAATTCGTTTTTTTCCAGGGTAAACTTATTATTTTCGAGATCTGCATCAATATCCATTTTGGCATAGAAATTGGCTGCATTCAAAAAGGGTACGCCAGCCATTTTATAAGTAAGTCCGGGTGTTTCAGCTTCTATTTTAAGGGTTGTCTGACTGCTACCTAAATTGCCGGATAGGGTACCGTCCAGTTTTACGATTTCAGCATACATATCGCCTTGTCTGTCATCGTATATCAGGTTTAAATTTTGAATGCTCAATTGTTGTAGACTGATGCTGAAAGCCGATTCTTCTGTAGTGGCTACTTCTTCCGCTTCGGTGTTGTCACTTTTCATGATATCCCAGTTTACTTTGCCATCTTTCAAAACAATGGCTTTGGCCCAGGTATCTTTGATACCGATTTTTGATATATCGTAACTATCTCCGAATAGGGAAAACAAGTCGATGGTGGCTGTTAGCTCTCCGGCTTTTACCAGTGTGTCGTTTTCAAATTCACCGACTCCTTTTAGCCAGAAGTTATTCAGCGTGATGGATGCTTTCGGGAAGTTTTTAAAAAGACTAATGCCCAGGCTGTTGAAATCGAACTGTGCGTTCAACATTTTATTACCTTCTTCTTTAACGATTCCTGCTATCTTTCCTTTGAAAGCATAAGGAAGAACGATCATGATAACCAATAGTACCGCCAGTACTATCAAAATAATTTTTAATCCTTTTTTCATGTTTGCTTGCAGTTAAAAGAGTTATTTCTTTTTTTTCTTTTTTTGAAGTTCTTCTGCCAATCTCCATTGTAATGCTGCCATGTTTTCTTTTCCGTCCCGAAGAAGTGCGTCGCCAAACAATTGATGTGCACCCGGATGATCGGGTTTTAAAGAGGTGGCTTTATCGAGATCGGCAATAGCGCCTTCAACATCATTAGTAGCCAGTCGTAATTTACCCCGGTTGTAGAAAGCTTTAAATTCAGCGGGGGCAATTCGGAGAGCTTGCTTGTAACAAACCTCGGCATCCGCATAGAGTTGATCATTAAAAAAGGTGATACCCTTGCGTATCCAGGCTTCTGCCAGTTCAGGATAAAGCTTCAACGCTTTATTGTAGTTAGCAATGGCCGAGCGACTATCATGTGCCATTGTAATCGATGCATTTCCCAGCTCCAGATATTCATAAGCTAATTCTTTCATTTGTTCTTTGGATGTTCGGAGCCGTTCTTTTAAATGGGTGTTCTGTTCTTGTAACTGATTTATAATTCCAAGTTTTTTGCGGATCAGTCGTTTTGCGGTAGGTTTTTCTATGTCATACCGGGAGTGGATAGCAATAAAGAAGTGTTCGAGGAAACTTTCAAAGTCTCCTTCGTCAAATGCCCGTGAAGCTTCCCGGTATTCCACATCTGCTTGTGCCTGCTTCAGGGCTTTATTAATTAATTGAGGATCGTTAAAACGGTGAGCAAAGCTGACAATTTCAGGTCGTACGAAGATGTCTGCTCTACTGATCGGTTTTTTAAGCTGGATGCCTTCCAGAGAAGTGCAACGACTTAGAGCCACATAAGCCTGTCCACCAGCAAATACTCCGCCGGTAAAATCGATAATTACCCGGCTAAAGGTAAGTCCCTGGCTCTTATGAATGGTTATGGCCCATGCCAATCGAATCGGATACTGTACAAATACGCCTAGTTCCTCTTCTTCAATTTGTTTTTTCTTTTCGTTATATTTGTAGCGGATATTTCGCCAGGAGTCTTTTTTTACATCAAATTCCTGCCCATTATCTGTTATTACATATATGATTCCGTCTTCATCGATACCACTCACTACTCCAATGGTTCCGTTTACCCAGCGTCGATCATAATCGTTTTTGATAAAGATAATCTGTGCTCCCGGTTTGAGTACCAGATCTTTGGATGTTGGTAGGCTACTTTCCGGAAATTGTCCGGTGATCTCTCCTTCGAAGATTACAGGATCTCCCGGTAATTCCGCCAGTTTTTTATCGTTAATAAAGTCAACATTATCCCGGCGGGTGGCAAGTGTGATGTACATATCTTCTTCCGAAGTATCGATTTCTGTTCCGTAACGTGTATTGATTAATTGCAGGTCGGCCGAATTGGTGGAACTGTTACGAATACGATCCAAGATGTCGATAAACACCTTATCTGTTTGTCGATAAACTTTTCTAAGTTCAATCGATACCAAATCTATCTCACTAAATACACGGGCAGAAAAGAAGTAAGGAGTAGGGTAGAAGCGGTTAATTATTTCGCGTTCATCGTTTTTAATTACCGGTTCCAACTGATAAACATCTCCTACAAGTAAAATCTGTTTGCCGCCGAAAGGTTGTCGAAGATTGCGGGAGTAAACACGCAGGATGCGATCGATAGAGTCGATAATATCCACTCGTACCATCGAAATCTCATCAATAATAATAAGTTCTGTTTTTTCAATCAGTTTACGGTGTTCTTTGTTGTATCTCAGGAATTCGTGTATTCTTCCTTTGTGGAGGCTTAGATTCGGATCGTCGGGAAGCAGCGGATGAAAAGGAAGTTTGAAAAAACTGTGCATGGTGCTTCCGCCGGCATTGATAGCAGCAATCCCGGTAGGGGCCAGCACTACATGTTTCTTTCGGGTATTTTCGCAGATATACCGAAGAAATGTAGATTTGCCCGTACCTGCTTTTCCCGTAAGGAAAACAGATTGGTTGGTGTATTGTATCAGGTTGAGGGCATCCTGAAACTCTTTATTTTGACTATCAATGTTAAAACTCACTATCAGATGAGATTGAAATGTTTAAATGCTTTCCAGATACCGTCGTTATCTACCGTGTCTGTCACATAGTCAGCTGCTGCTTTAACCTGATCTCTGGCGTTTCCCATGGCGACACCAATAGCAGCATGGCGGAGTATACTTATGTCATTGCCTCCATCGCCAAAAGCCATTGTTTCTTCCAGTTTGATTCTAATGCGTGAGATAATTTCATCAATTCCCCGTTGCTTTCCGTTTCCTTTGGCTACAATATCGGTAAATGTGGGATGCCAGCGATTGGATGCACAGCCGGGTAGTAGCTTCATGAAATCGGTTTCCTGTTCTTCCGTAATAAAGGGAGAAATTTGAAAGATTTCCTGTTTTAAAATCTCTTCAATGCTTACATTCGGCAGTTGCGGGATGGCTAAATCTTTGGAGAATTCCGTCGACAGGTCACTGGGGTTAGCCACTTTCATGTTATCTTTAGTGACGAATACGCTGGTAAGATTGTTGTTTTCTACCTGTTTTATTACAGCTTCCACATCTTCGCGGGGAATGCTGTTCTTGTAGATAACTTCGTCCCCGATAAAGCAATATGCACCGTTCATTGTGATGAATCCATCAAATTTGAGTGGACCAAGGTTGTTGATAATAACTTTAGGGCGCCCGGTGGAAATAAATACTTTCAATCCTTTTTGTTTAGCCTGATTGATGGCATCAATAGTTGAAGATGGGATGGTGTGTGTCTTGAAGCTGACAAGGGTTCCGTCTATATCAAAGAAAAGAGCTTTAATCATATCGTTGTATTCTGATTTTAAATACAAAGGTAAGTAAAAAAGCTCTTGTTATCTTTTAGAAAAATTAAAATAATGTTATACTTAAGGAGTAACTACGATATGATTATCCCCCTCCATGAGATGAATATGGCACGGATCACCATACACGCGGAATAAAGCAGTAAATAATACCTGTTCTTTGTAATAGCCAATGAACTGGACTTCGGTGGAAGAATCTCCTCCGAAAAAAACTTTTTGTCCGTCGTCTACTACCGGATAACTTCCCAGTTGGATGTTTTCCTCCGAAGGAATTCCATTTTGTAAAGTGAAATCTTCTCCAGTGGAGGTATTGATTACTTTAAATTTATCAAGGATGACGGGATTCTCATCTGCATAAACAGCTTTTAAAGTAATGGTTTCGTAATTCCCGGTACAGATTTCCTGCAGATCTGTAGTCAACGTTACAACATCCTTTCCCTCTATTTTAAATACATGGTAGTCATCAGCAGAGACAAAAAAAGTTTCGGAAACAACTAGAATATCATCAATATATCCCCGGAATTGAAGCTCGGTTTCCTTATATTTCAAGGCATTCATATGATCGTCGCTGACTACCGGAAATGTACCGATTGGTTTGGTATCGAGTGGATTCTTAATTTCTTCTCCTGTGGCAAGGTTGATGACTTCAAAGCGGTCAAGAACAACCGATGATCCATCCTTGTTTTCTATGCGAAAGGTAATATATTCGAAGGAATCGGCGAATAGAGATGTTTCTTCTTTATTACTGCTACATCCGGTAGCTGCTAAAAAGAAGAATATGAAGTATAATAATTTAAACCACGTTTTCATAAGTCAATGGATTTAGGGATTCTTAATGCTCTTAAAATATATAAAACAATTTTTCGGGTGCCTATAAATTAAATAAAAACTAAATTTGTGGTAAAATTACAAAAAATATCTTATGAAATATGATTTTAATGAAATAATCGACCGTAAAAATACGGATTCAGTAAAAGTTGAGGCTTTGGCACAGAACTTGGGAAGGACAGATTTAATTCCTTTATGGGTAGCAGATATGGATTTTCGTACCCCTCCTTTTATTATGGATGCGATTAGACAAAGGTTGGAACATGGGATACTGGGATATACTATAAAGTCAAAAAGCTGGTATTCTTCCATTGTGAGCTGGATGAAGGAAAGATATGGGTGGGATATTACTCCTGAAATGCTAACGTATACACCGGGTATTGTAGCAGGACTGGGCCTGTCTATTCAGTGTTTTACCCAAGCGGGAGATAAAGTAATGATCCAGCCGCCCGTTTATCACCCTTTCTTTCTACTTACCGAACGTAACCATCGGGAAGTTGTCTGGAATCCGCTGATTTTGAAAGATGGACAGTACCACATGGATTTTAAGCATTTAGAACAGAATATCAAAGGATGTAAATTATTTCTTCTATGCAGTCCGCACAATCCGGGCGGGAGAGTATGGAGCCGGGAAGAATTAAAAGAAGTGGCGCGGATTTGTTCGGAAAACAATGTTATTGTTGTTGCTGATGAAATTCATGCCGACTTGACTTTACCACCGAATGTTCATCATACATTTGCCACCATATCTGAAGAAGCGCGTTTAAATTCCATTGTATTTATGTCTCCCAGTAAGGCATTTAATATACCTGGACTCTCGAGTTCATTTTGTATCATTGAAAATGAGAAACTGCAAACTCAGTTTCAATCGTATATAAGTGCCAGCGAACTGGATGGTGGACATGCTTTTGCTTTTATTTCTGTGGCAGCTGCTTACAGTAATGGTACCGAATGGCTGGATCAGATGTTGGCGTATGTGCAGGGTA
Source organism: Bacteroides sp. (assembly GCA_021201335.1). GTDB lineage: Bacteria > Bacteroidota > Bacteroidia > Bacteroidales > Bacteroidaceae > Bacteroides. The sequence continues at coordinate 11,298 of JAJQFD010000058.1, forward strand.
ATATTGATTATCTGGATACTTTCTTGAAAGAATACATACCTCAAATAAAAACGATTCGTCCACAAGCTTCTTATTTAGTTTTCCTAGATTGTCGGGAGTTGGAGTTGAGTCAGAAAGAACTCGTTCAATTCTTTCAAGATGGTGCGCACCTAGCCTTGAATCCGGGAGACATGTTTGGTAAAGAGGGGACTGGTTTTATGAGAATCAATGTTGCTACTCCAAGAAGTATATTGGAACGTGCTCTTCAACAATTAAAAGATGCTTATGGAGCATTAGCTAAATAATTCTTTTCTGACAATCCAATAGCCTACACGGGATTCTGAAATACCTTTATTGAGTTTATGATAGCAGAGAAGTTGATTATCTTTAATTTCAGATTCCAGATAATAAAAACAGCAATCTTCATCAGGTTCATATTTCAGTGCTAGTTCAATGATGTGAGTAGATATGATAGAAGATATATTGTTTTTCTTTTTCAATAATTCAATAACAGCATCGGATGCTTCAAATGCATCCTTTGCGTTTGTACCTTTAAAGAGTTCGTCGAACAGGATAAAAAACTTTTTATCTGATTCTAAGTTACTTAATATTTCTTTTACGCGGAGTACTTCGGCATAAAAGTGACTTTTCCCTTCCCGCAGTGAATCTGGCAGGTTTATGGATACAAATATTCCATCCAGGACAGGGCATTTCATTGAGCTTGCCGGTATGGGGAATCCACAATGTGCCAGCCAGATGCAAATTGCAATCGTTTTGAGTGTTGTAGACTTTCCAGCCATGTTTGAACCTGTAAATAAACAAATACAGTTTTCCATTGTCCAGTTATTCTTCGTAGGATTTTTCAAACAGGGATGATAAAAGTCTGTAATGCGATAATGGCTATTCAAAGTCGTTATTTGTGGATGGCAATAATTTCTATCAGTAGCTATTTTCCTTAATGTTTGAATGGCATCCATCGAATAAAGTATATCCAAAAGTTCCCGGATGGTGGTAGATCGTTGATAACGAAATAGGAAATCGAGTTGGTCGGTACGGTGAGGAGTTGTACCTTTGTAGTTTTGAGGAATAATTTCCTTAAATTCTGTGGTTTCAATTCCTTCCCGGATTTTTTTGGCGAAGTTTTGTATTAGTTTGGGATGTTCCTTAGTAATTTTACTGGCAAATATTCGCAGTTTTTGAATTTGCTTTTCCAGCAGTTCTGAGCCTCTGTCAATGATATACCTTTGAGGACTTGTTTTGAGTTTTCTCCAGATAAAAGTGACAAAAGAATGGAATTGTGAAGCTTCCACAGGTTGCTCATGGGTGCTCAGGTAGAATTCTATAAAATCCATTTCATTTCTGTCAACTTCCAAAGAGGGCATATCAAGATGAAAAATTGCTTCCAGTCTTTCTTTTATTTTTTTTCTTGATTTAATGGCTGACTGATCCAGTTCTCAATATATCGATTCCCTCCGATTGTCTCGGCATGTTTAAAGAAAGAGTATATCGTTCTTTCGTTATTATTGTTTTCAATAATAGAGAGATCATTGAGTGTTTGCCTGTCTGAAGATAAATGCATGTTTCCAGCTAGTTAATTTCTCAAATATATGAAGATTATTTCCTTTACTTAACAAGTCGTCTGTAAAAAGAGTTAAACTTGTTTTATTTTATTCATTCAATTGTAAATTTATCTACACAAAATTATTCTTTTTCATTCAAGAAAATTTAAACAGATTCTTTGAAGAAATGGCTCATTTGATGTAAATATTTGTCTTTGCAATATATTTAAGAGGTGCTTAGGTATATACCTTTACCCCCCCCTTTAGTTATATACCTTGACTACCTTTAGTTATATACCTTGAGGGTCATTAGTTATATACCTTTATAAGTGATTGTATATCAATGCGTTAAAAAGTTCTTTTATAAAGAACCATGTAATATATATTCCACATTTTTTTAAATATTTCGTAGTAAGGATAAATCTGAATTGCTTTTAATTAGGAATTAAATATATATATATATATATATATATATATATATATATATATATATTGATTTGAAGTCTTTTTAAATTTTCTATTGCAAATTTAAAAAGACTCTAAAAATAGTTGGTTGTGTAGTGGTCTTTATTCGTTCGTTGTAAATTGAATATCTTATTAAAAAAAACTTCTTAAATACTTGTTTTTTCAATTTTAAACGATATATTTGTGATATCAAAATAATATCATAATAAAATCGCTTTATGGAAACAAAAGAAAAAGTATTTAAGGGTTTTACGGTGAATGGATTTGCGATGATGTTCGTGGCCATTGCTTTATTGGCGGGTAGTATCTGGTTATTTAGCCAGTTTGATCTCTTGGGGAATGCTTCTGTTGTATTAGGAATAGTAGGTGTTTTTCTTTTTGTACTCCTAATACCTGGTTTTTTTTCTTTGGAACCGAATGAAGCCCGTGTTATGGTGTTTTTTGGAAAATATAAAGGAACTTTTAAAAATACAGGTTTTTTCTGGGTAAATCCTTTTTTTGAACAAAAAGATGCTTTCGCTTCGTGCAAGGAACCTGGATGTGGAGCCAATTAAAGTGAATGACAAAACGGGTAATCCGGTTTTAATCGGTTTGGTACTTGTATGGCGTTTGAAAGATACATATAGAGCCATGTTCGAGATAGATGCACAGACGATGGCTGCCGGAAACTTATCGGCTACCCGTGCTATTGCTCTGGCGGGCAGGATGGCTGCTTTTGAAAACTTTGTGAGAATTCAAAGTGATGCTGCTTTACGTGAGGTCGCCGGTAAGTATCCTTATGATGATAGTGATGGGGAAATAGATGGGTTAACCCTTCGTTCGGGAGGAGAGGAAATCAACGAGCAATTAGAGAATAAACTCAATGAACGTTTGGCGATGGCAGGAATTGAGGTTGTAGAAGCCCGGTTGAATTATTTAGCTTATGCACCTGAGATTGCAGCTGTGATGCTTCGTCGCCAGCAGGCTTCAGCCATTATTTCTGCCCGTGAAAAGATTGTTGAAGGGGCTGTCTCCATGGTGAAAATGGCACTTCATAAACTTTCTGTAGAAGAAATTGTTGAGCTGGATGAGGAAAAGAAAGCTGCTATGGTTAGTAATCTCTTAGTTGTTCTTTGTGCGGATGAAGCTGCACAGCCTGTGGTAAATACAGGAACATTACATCATTAATATGTTTTCTATATGTTCAGAATTAATATTCTTTTTATTTTATGGGTAGTGTTTGCATGGAATATTCAGGCGCAGACAAATGAGCAACGGGCAAAAGATATGCTTCGCTTCACTATTGAAGGACAGAGAGATAGTATTTATACCCGATCTAACCAACAGATAAGAGATAATGTTTCTCCTGCTGTCTTCAGTAATACTTTTCAGATGCTGGAAAGCCAATTTGGTAAATATCAGTCAAATGGAGAATGGAATACTGATAGTACATCCGGTACAACAATTTATTATACGGATTTGCAATTTGAGAAATTTCTTTTACGTTTTATGGCTGCCTTTGATGAGGATGGATTGGCTAATACCATCCAATTAATTCCTGTTTCGCCAGTTAAAAGTAATGAACCATCTACGCAGAACACGGATGTAATGGAAGAAAAAGAGATCGAAATAATTTCTGGGAAGTACAAACTTCCCGGAATATTATCTCTTCCGAAAGGAATTACTCATCCGCCTGTTGTGATTCTGGTGCATGGTTCTGGAGCGAATGATCGTGATGAAACCCTTGGTCCTAATAAACCATTCCGTGATCTGGCATGGGGACTTTCTAAGTTAGGAATCGCGGTGGTACGTTATGATAAACGTGCGTATGTATACCGCACTTCCGAAGCATCTCCAGATTTCGATGAAGAAACAGTGAATGATGCCTTATCCGCTATTAAAATGCTGAAAACCAATCCGGAGGTTAATGGAGAACGGATTTATGTGGCAGGTCATAGCCTGGGGGCCTCAATGGCTCCCCGTATTGCTGAGTTTGCGGGGGATGATTTAGCCGGAATCATTATGATATCTGGGAATGCCCGCCCTCTGGAAGACCTGATTGTTGAACAGATGGAATACCTCTCTACATTTATGAACGTAAACCAAGTCTCAGAAAAGCAGATAGAAGATTTAAAAAAGCAAGCGGCGAATGTGAAAGCTATTGGTGCAACAGCTTTTGATGAGAGTATTGGTGTACCATTAAATGTTCCTCTTAGATATTGGGAGTTCTCTAATAAATACAAGCAGGTAGAAACTGCTAAGAAACTAAAACTTCCTGTCCTGATTCTGCAAGGAGAACGTGATTATCAGGTAACGATGGACGACTTTAGAATCTGGCATACAGCCTTATCGGCAAATCCGAATGTTTCATTTAAATCGTATCCAAAACTAAATCATATATTGCAGGAGGGAGAAGGTAAATCTATTCCATCTGAGTATGAGAAAGCAAGTCCCGTGCCGGATTATGTGATGAAGGACATTGCTAATTGGATAGAAAGACAGAATTAAAAATACATGGCTAAGAAAGAATCTTCAATAAAGAGTTTTGTACTTCGCATGGATGCTGTAACAATGGAAGCCATAGAGAAATGGGCTGCTGATGAATTCCGTAGTACAAATGGTCAGCTACAATGGATTATTAACGAAGCTTTGAAGAAGAGTGGCCGGCTCAAGAAGGAGAAAACGATGTCAAAAACAAAAGAAGAGAAAAAAGATGATTAATTTGGATCCATATTCCATTAGGGATGTGCTTTTGGAGGATATTCATCAAATATATAAAGCAAAGATGTTCACCTTTATCTCAAAGGCGAACATCCCATCATTTTCGTTGCAAACCTACGAACTAATTTTAATCGTGCCCTAGTGAGAATCACTAAAGCAGATCTTTAGCTCGAAAAGTATACTTATAACAATTAACTTGTAAAATTGTTTTCGCTTTCTTTAAAAAAATGTTCCTTTTCGTTACAATTGTACCTTATCTAACTTTCTAATAATCGTTATCTAACTGTAAATGAGTGGAAAGTATGTTTTGAAGAGTGCTACAATAAAGGAACTATTTATTTAATCATTTTACGGAGATAAGCAAATATCTCCTTTTCTTGTGTGGGATGAAACCATTTGATATCAGAATCCCGTTTGAACCAGGTCATTTGTTTTCGGGAATAAATACGGGAATTTTGCTTCATCTTCTCAATGGCAAAGGATAATTCCCATTCTCCATCGAAGTATTTGAATAATTCTTTGTAGCCTACTGTATTCAGGGAGTTTAAATGGCGGTAAGGGTAAACGGCTTTCGCTTCTTCAAGCAATCCGTCTTTAATCATACTGTCTACCCGCTGGTTAATTCGATTATAGAGTTCTTCTCTCTCACGGGTTAAGCCGATTTTTAGGATATGGAAGGGACGTTCTTTCTTTTTCTGTGTCCGAAAGGAAGTGTAGGTTTTTCCCGTCATATAACAAATTTCCAGTGCATGGATAACCCGCTTGTGATTTTTTAAATCGACAATACTATAATATTCAGGATCTAATAATTTAAGTTCAGCACATAAACGGTCTAATCCTTCATTCTCATAACGTTGCAACAGTAATTCACGGGTTTCCATGTCTACGGTAGGAATATCATCAATACCCTTACAAACAGCATCAATGTACATCATCGATCCGCCTGTGAGAATAACGGTATCTTTCTTTTGAAATAAGGAATCGAGAAGTTGAATTACCTCAGCTTCATACTGGGCTGCACTGTAATAATCGGTTAGTTGCAGTGTTCCAACAAGGTGATGAGGTACACGGTTTAATTGTTCAGCAGTAGGTGCGGCCGTTCCTATCTTCAAGTAACCATACAGTTGCCGGGAATCAGCAGAAATAATATGTGTATGGAATTCTTCAGCTAAACGAAGGCTGAGGTCTGTTTTCCCGACACCTGTTGGTCCTATAAGTACAACCAGATTGTTAGTCATTAAAAAGTCTCTTCGGCATTATCAGTTGTGGGATTGCCACCTATATCAAAACCGTCCATGTCGAAATCATCGATATCGAAGTCTTCGTCACCATAGAAGTTTTCTCCAAGATCGCTAGATCCTGGGGTAGCAACCGCATCATCAAAGTCCATCACCTGAACGGGTGGTTCTCCTTCCTGGCGGGTGCATTTGGGCGTTTTTATTTCTTTGCCGGTGATAATTTCCGATAATTCAATGAAAAAGCTTCTTTCGGTTAAATTATCAAAAACATAAATCAGTCTTTGTTTTTCATCTTCAATCAGCTCGTTCAAAAGAGTGTCTTCCATTGTCCAGTTATCCATTTCGGAATTTGTGTCCATCTCTTCCAGTGTAACTTCTTTTTCTTTTTCCCAATCATCATCACAGATAAAGAAAGAAGTCATCTGATCGTCAGTGAAATTTACAGACTTTAGAATGGCCTTGTGAAAATCGAAGAAAGTAGCTTCCGGATCAATTTGTATTTCTCTAACGAAATTATCCACTTCATCCGATATAATAGTGAATCTGTATATCATATTCTTGGTTATTAATTACTGCTGTAAAATTAGTAAAAAACATATAGATTGCAAATAAGGATGTTGTTAATGCATCAAGTCCGACTGAATAATCTTATCAGCCGGACTTGTATATCATTATTGTAATTGTTTGTTATCGGATAATACCTCTTTCCGAATCTCGGATAAATGTAACAATATATTGTATTTCCGGAGTCATCTCTATTTCTTCTTCGATTTTAGCAAGGGCATCCGTGGTATTCAAACCACTTTGATAAATAATACGATAAGCATTATGAATATTTTCAATTGTTTCGTTGCTAAATCCACGGCGGCGAAGTCCAATTGTATTGATGCCACTATAGGCAATTGGTTCGCGTCCGGCTATGATATATGGAGGAATATCTTTACTGAAACGACTTCCTCCCTGTAACATACCGAATCCGCCTACCCGGCAAAATTGATGCATCAGAACATTGGCACTGATGATTGAATAGTCATCAATAATGATTTCTCCTGCCATCTTTGTTGAATTTCCAATCACACAGGCATTTCCTATTAATGCATCGTGAGCTACGTGTACACCTTCCATTAAAAGATTATTATTACCTACAATTGTTCTGCCTTTGGCGGCTGTACCTCTGTTAACGGTTACATTCTCACGAATGGTATTATTATCGCCAATTTCAGCAGTGGTTTCTTCACCTTTGAACTTCAAGTCCTGAGGAATTGCGCCGATCACTGCGCCGGGGAAAATAGTATTATTATTGCCAAGGCGACTACCCGGAAGGATAGTTACATTCGCCATGATCTTGTTATTGTTACCGATTACTACGTTTTTGTCTATAAAAACAAAAGGAGCAATTTCTACGTTTTCTCCAATGACAGCTTCAGGGTGAATATAAGCTAAAGGACTTATCATATTATATTAGTTATTTGTTTTTTACTATTTGCGCGGTGAATTCAGCTTCACAAACCACTTTTTCACCAACAAAAGCATATCCTCTCATGGTAGCAATCCCTCTACGGATAGGAGTTAATAGTTCGACGCGGAAAATTAGTGTATCTCCCGGAACTACTTTCTGACGGAATTTCACGCCATCTATTTTTAGGAAGTAAGTTGAAAAACGATCCGCCTCATCCACATTATTCAATACTAATAAACCGCCTACCTGTGCCATCGCTTCGATTTGAAGAACGCCGGGCATAACAGGTTCCTGAGGGAAATGTCCTGGGAAATACGGCTCATTGGATGTTACGTTTTTAATACCTACAATGTAATTTGCTCCGATTTCAATGACTTTATCTACCAACTGGAATGGATAACGGTGAGGCAATAATTCACGGATACGATTTACATCCATGATTGGAGCACCCTCGCAGTTATATACGGGTGCCTGTATCTCATGTTTGCGAATTTCTTTTCGCATCTGGCGAGCAAATTTATTATTGATGGTATGTCCCGGACGAGTAGCAATAATTCTTCCTTGAATAGGTTTGCCAATCAGAGCAAGATCACCAATTACATCCAGTAGTTTGTGGCGAGCACATTCATTTGGCCACACTAACGGTATATGATTGATATATCCCATTTTACTGGCATCCATATGAGGAACACCCATTACATCGGCCAGTTTGTCGAAATTTTCCTGGGACATTTGGCGTTCGTAGATAACGATAGCATTATCCAGGTCACCTCCTTTAATCAGGCCGGCAGATAAGAGTGGTTCTATTTCACGTACAAAGACGAAAGTGCGGCTTCCCGCAATTTCGTCTTTGAATTTACTCATATCTTCTAATGTAGCATATTGATTAGGGATTATTTCCGAATCGTAAGAAACTAATACGTTCAAACTGAAGTTCTCATCCGGAAGAACGATAATAGAAGAACCTGTGTTCTCATCCCTAAATTCTATTTTTGATTTGATAATATAAAAGTCTTTAACCGCTGTTTGCTCTTCAATGCCGACTTTTTCAATTTCTTCAACATATCGCTTAGAACTTCCTTCCAGGATCGGGAATTCTGGACCATCCACTTCGATCAGGCAGTTGTCAATTCCCAAAGCGTACAATGCTGCCATTCCATGTTCAATGGTGCTGACTCTGGCATTCCCTTTGGCCAATACTGTGCCCCGAGTAGTTTCCACTACATTGTCCGCTACAGCATCAATAATGGGTTTATTATCTAAATCTATTCGTTGTATTTTATATCCATGATTGTCAGGAGCAGGATTAAACGTAACAGTGAGGTTGAGCCCGGTATGTAATCCTTTCCCACTGAGAGAAAAACTGCTTTTAAGTGTCTTCTGTTTTATCATTGATTACTTCTTTAATTGTTCTTTTAGTTCGTTCAGCTCTTTTCGCAGGCTTTTTAGTTCACTTTGCATTTCAGGGAGTCTTCGAAAAATGACCGAGGATTTAAAAAATATTTTCGGATCCATAGTTGGTGTACCAATAATCTGAGTCCCAGGTTTAACAGAAGAGGGTACACCTGACTGTGCACCGATACCGACTTTATCACCTATTGTAATGTGTCCTGTTAACCCTGCCTGGCCTCCTATCATACACCATTCGCCTACTTTTGTGGATCCGGCAATACCAGCTTGCGCAGCTATCACTGTATGCGAGCCAATTTCATCATTATGGGCAATTTGGATTAGATTATCTAGCTTGGCTCCTGTATGAATAATAGTTGCTCCCATAGTTGCCCTGTCAATACAGGTATTGGACCCAATTTCCACTTTATCTTCCAGAATAACGATGCCAATTTGAGGAATCTTATTATAGCCTTCAGCAGCAGGAGCGAATCCAAAGCCGTCTGCACCAATAACAGCACCAGAATGCAACACGCACTCATTGCCGATCCGGCAATCATAGTACACTGAAACATTTGGATAGATAATGCTATTGTTGCCTATTTTTACGTTTTCGCCAATATAAGTATGAGGATATATTTGGGTATTGTCACCCACAACTACATTCTCGCCAATGTATGCGAAAGGGCCCACATATACATTTTCACCCAATTGGGCGCTGGAGGATATATATGCCAGCGAATCAATTCCCTGTTTTTGAGGCTTACTTGACTCATAAACAGTCAATAGTTTGGCTAAGCTTTCATAGGCATTATCCACTTTAATTAAAGTAGCTTTTATTTCCTTTTCAGCAACAAAGTCTTTGTTAACCAAAACTATTGTAGATTCTGTAGTATATATATAGGGGGTATATTTGGGGTTTGAGAGAAAAGATAAAGCTCCGGGTATTCCTTCTTCTATTTTAGCAAATGTATGTACAGTTGCGTTCTCGTCGCCAATAATTTCTCCCTGTATAAATGTTGCTATCTGCTTAGCCGAAAATTCCATGTTTATGGTATGTTATTATATAATATAAATCTGAAATAGTTTTTTTATTAAAAAAAATACCGTATTTACCGTTCAAACTTATTTTAAAACGCAAATAACGGATTTTTTTCTTATATATCCTTATTCTTTAAGGTATATTTTGTATTCTATCAGGTATCCGCAAATAACAAATGTAGTATTTCTTTACTTTATTGGATAGTACAGAACTGTTAAACATATCGGATGCTTCTGCAATGTTCTGTACACATCCATCCTTATAAAGAATATCTATACTGTCTTCTGCCGGATCGTACATGTTCTTTGCAATACTGGGGGTAGAAATAAAGTAGTTGGCTTCAAGGATCGATAAATGGAGATATTCACTGATTTGTGAAATTATCCGGTATTTATATTCTTCCGTAAAGGGTTCGGAGGATGTTTCTACTTTGAATAAGTTTCTGGTTATCAATCTTGTACTTAGCGTAGAAAGCACAGTATCCGGGTGTGAACTCCAGACTTTCATGGCTGTCCAGATATCATTGTCGTCTAATTGGACGAAATGCTGGATGGTATCGGGATTATTATGAAAGCTGTTTCTATCTATCTTGTTATATAAAAAGAAATGTAATGCAGGGGAACAAAAAAGATCAATATCTTTACATGCCAGTTCATGGGCTCGCAAGAGTGTGCTGATAAGCATACGTTCGCAGGCAACAGATGTCTTATGCAAGTAGACCTGCCAATACATTAATCGACGAGAAGTTAAGAAGTTTTCGATAGAATAAATTCCTTTGGATTCAACAACCAAATGATCTTCTTTAACATCGAGCATCTTAATAATCCTTGCAGACCCAATGTTACCTTCTGTTACTCCGGTAAAAAAGCTGTCTCTCCGAAGATAATCCAGGCGGTCCATGTCCAACTGACCGCTTACCAGTTGATGAAGGAACTTTTTGGGATATTGGTTTCGAAAAATACGAATGGCTACATCCAGTTTTCCATTGAATTCTTTATTCATATGTTCCATTAACATCAGGGAGATATCTTCATGGGATAGATCCTGGATAATAGTATTTTCAAATACATGTGAAAAAGGACCATGCCCGATATCATGCAAAAGAATTGCTGCCTGTACAGCTTCCGCTTCTTCTTCCGTAATCTTTACCCCTTTGAGTTGCAATTGAAGAATAGCTTCACTCATTAAATGAAAGGCACCGAGGGAATGCTGGAAACGGGTGTGTTGTGCACCTGGGTAGACATACGATGTAATCCCCATTTGCTTGATACGCGTTAGGCGTTGTAACAATGGGTGTTGCACAATCGCCGATAATAATCCTTCCGGCACATTAATGAATCCAAATACCGGATCGCTGATTATTTTTCGCTTGTATATCATTTTCGCTTAAAGTATAGCCTTTAATTGTTCTGCCATCTGTTCCTGTACTTCTTTTGCGGCAGTGCGGGCTGCCTCTGCAAACTTTTCAGTATTATCTGCATAAATTATTGCGCGCGAAGAATTGACAATTAGTCCGCAGGTGCTATTCATGCCGTATTTGCAGACTTCTTCCAGAGAACCACCCTGTGCTCCTACTCCGGGAACGAGCAAAAAGTGGTTAGGTACAAGTTTCCGGATATCTTTAAACATTTTTCCCTGAGTTGCACCTACAACATACATCATTTGTTCGTCATTGGCCCACTCTTGTGATTTTTTTAAAACTTTTTCAAATAAGTGTTCACCGGATTTATCTTCCGTTAACTGAAAATCCTGTGAACCTTTATTGGAAGTAAGTGCTAAAAGAATTACCCATTTTTCTGGATAAAGAAGAAATGGCTTGACACTATCTTCACCCATATAAGGAGCCACAGTAACAGAATCAATATCCAATTCATCAAAAAAAGAGCGGGCATACATTTCACTTGTATTTCCTATATCTCCGCGTTTTGCGTCTGCAATAATAAACTGATCTGGATAATTTTCTTTGAGGTAGTTGACTGTTTTTTCAAATGCTATCCATCCTTTTACACCTAGGCTTTCGTAAAATGCCAGATTGGGTTTATATGCGATACAAAGATCAGCCGTAGCATCAATTATTGCTTTATTAAAAGTAAAAATCGGATCTTGGTCTTTTAAAAGATAGGTCGGGATTTTCTTTATGTCGGTATCCAATCCTATGCAGAGAAAGGATTTTTTATGTTGAATGTTTTCAAATAATTGTTGTTTATTCATTTGATTTCTTAGGTTTATTTAGTTCTAAATTTGTTGTTCTTGGATATTTTAATATTGCATTTCTCCACATGAAAATTATAAACTCAAAAACAACAAAACTCAAATTACAATTCGCTTTCTTTCATCCTTTCCGCATTCTCGGCAACAATCAGATGATCAATACAATCCTGAATATCTCCATCCATAAAAGCTGCGAGATTATATATGGTATAATTAATCCGGTGATCAGTTATACGTCCTTGAGGATAATTGTAAGTACGTATTTTGGCGGAACGGTCGCCAGTAGAAACCATTGTTTTTCTTTTGGAAGAGATTGCAGCCAGATGCTCCTGCATTTTCATATCGTATAGTCGCGTACGAAGCATTTGCAAAGCCATTTCTTTATTTGCAAGCTGTGAGCGGGATATTTGACATTGAATCTGTATACCAGTCGGTTTATGGTAAAGTTGTACTTTTGTTTCTACCTTATTTACATTCTGTCCTCCGGCACCACTTGAACGTGCTGTCTGGAATTCCAGATCGGCAGGATTGATTTCCACATCTACTTCTTCGGCCTCCGGCAGTACAGCTACGGATGCGGCAGAAGTATGTACCCGGCCTTGAGTTTCTGTTGCGGGAACACGTTGTACGCGATGTACACCGCTTTCGTATTTAAGAGTTCCGTATACATTGTCACCGGTTACTGTGAAAATAATTTCTTTAAATCCGCCGGAACTTCCTTCGCTGCTGCTGGTAACTTCCGTTTGCCAACCTTTTGTTTCACAATATTTCAGGTACATACGGAACAAATCGCCCGCAAAAATAGCAGCTTCATCTCCGCCGGTGCCTCCACGGATTTCAACAATTGCATTTTTACCATCTTCCGGATCGGCAGGAATAAGTAATAATTTTATTTCTTCTTCCAATTCTGGCAAACGATTTTGGCTTGCTTCCAGTTCTTCGCGAGCCATTTCGCGCATTTCCTGATCTTGTTCGTTATTCAGGATTTCATGTGCTTGATCCATATTCGCCAGTGCTTGGATATATTCTTTGCGAGCTTTCATTATATCGTCCAGCTCTTTGTATTCCTTGGTTAATCTTACAAAGCGTTTCTGGTCGGCTATTACAGAAGGATCAGTTATGAGAGTTGATACTTCTTCGAAACGGCTTACCAAGCCTTCTAATTTTTCTAATATATTATTGTTATCTGCCATTCTAGTTAATATCAATTTTACTAAGATAATAGATGTCATGATAGGACATCCGACGTCTAGTAAATGTTTTAAAGATTAAATTACTATCAGAATGATGAATGATCTTACAGGTAGTATAATCATCGTAATATTGACCATTTTCGTGATCTTTCACCTGCTCAGTAAGTATTAACTCTTCACCTGTATAGTTGTATATATAACTGGCAGGCATACGTTTATTATTAAAAAAGAACGAATCCTCAGTTAGTGTTAAGGTCAAAGATACATTATGAATAATTGTATCGGATAAATTCATATCGTTATGAATTGTTTTACAGGAATCAGTGTTCCAGGTTCCTGTAATATCAGGTTTATTATAATTAGTTCCTATTTTCTTAAAACTCATTTTAGAGTTTTTATTATAATTGAAAGAAGTCTTCACTTCATTCTCTGATACTTTAATGGGTAAAAAGAGTGCCGGATATCCCATTATAGTATATTCATTCCATAATTCTATAAAGTGAGTATCTTCTATCTCGTGTAATTTCCAGGAATAAAATTGTTGAAATCCATGTATATTTCTTTGTAAATATAAGCTGTCATTCACAAATTCAAGGGTATCACTTCCTAATGAGTCACTATAACAGAAAAAAGGCCCTTTGAGAAAATTACGAGTGAGCTTAGACCCTTCCGGGAAAGAAGATGCTCTAACTAAAACTATTTCATTTATTCTAGTGTCATCCAAACTGTTTACCGTATCTGAGTTTAAGAGATATAAATGAAGTTCATTATCTGCTATTTTATAATTTAAAATAGTAGTATCATTAATAACTAATGTATCTTTATTTATGCGATAATGGACAGTGATGGGTGTGTCGGCCCAATAGAATGAATTAATATATAAAGAATCCAAGGAAAAATCATAAATTGTAGAAAAAAGAACTTCCCCATATTTTTTACTAGATGTATATGATCCTATCCATACCCCTCGTATATCCCTCGAAGTACAGGATAAAAAACATAACGTGATTAATAAAAATATAAGTTTTCTCATCTCGGAAATAACAATAAATTAATAATAAAAGGTACCAAATTCACTTTTAATTATTAATTCTTTGTGATTGCTGTCCTCTACCCGCCCCACAATCTTAGCATCAATATTAAACGATTTAGACATATAGATTATTTCTTCCGCATATTCGGCAGAAATATAAAACTCCATACGATGTCCCATATTGAAAACCTTGTACATCTCTGCCCAATCGGTTCCGCTTTGTTCCTGAATTGTTTTGAATAATGGTGGGATAGGAAATAGATTATCTTTTACAATACGTACTTGGTCAACAAAATGAAGAATCTTAGTTTGTGCTCCACCTGAGCAGTGAATCATGCCATGAATATGAGGGCGAATTTCATCCAGTATCTTTTTTACGACTGGTGCATAAGTACGGGTGGGAGAGAGTACTAACTTTCCCGCATCCAAAGGAGATTCTTTAACCGGATCGGTTAATTTTAGATTGCCGGAATAAATTAAATCAGATGGGACAGCTGCGTCATAGCTTTCCGGGTATTTTTCTGCCAGGTATTTAGCAAATACATCATGGCGTGCAGAAGTTAAACCATTGCTTCCCATGCCTCCATTGTATTCCTTTTCGTAAGTTGCCTGCCCATCGGAAGCAAGACCTACAATCACATCACCCGGACGTATATTGGCATTGTCAATGACCTCACTGCGTTTCATACGGCAGGTTACCGTACTGTCAACAATGATGGTTCGTACAAGATCGCCTACATCAGCAGTTTCACCACCAGTGGCATATACTCCTATACCCATTTCGCGGAGCTCATTCAAAAGTTCATCTGTACCATTGATGATAGCAGATATTACTTCACCGGGGATTAATAGTTTGTTTCGTCCAATGGTAGAAGATACCAGAATATTATCAATGGCACCCACACAAAGTAAATCATCGATATTCATAATCAGCGCATCCTGTGCAATTCCCTTCCAGACAGAAAGATCGCCTGTTTCTTTCCAATACAGATAGGCCAGGGATGATTTGGTACCGGCACCATCTGCATGCATGATATTACAATATTCAGGATCACCACCTAAAATATCGGGTATAATTTTGCAGAAAGCTTTTGGGAAAATGCCTTTATCAATGTTCTGGATAGCATTGTGTACATCCTCTTTTGATGCAGATACGCCTCGCATCATGTATCGTTGATTACTCATGAGTTATGTGAATTTTAATCCGGCAGCAAAATTACTGTTTTTAAGTCGAATAATAAAATAGAGTGTACAGTATAATTGGGTGCATACTTTTCACTATGAGTGAAATAGGCATTGTTTTACCTAAGAGAAAAGATATAATGACAGGGGGCATTTTGTTTGGATCGGTTCAAACGAATAAAGTTATTGGATACATTTTCAGCAAATGTTTTACTCAAATAGCATTGTTTTATTCTGGTAACCAAAGGATTTACAAAGATAATCTAATGAATTCTGAGTTATAAAACGTGTTATCAGAGTATGAAACTTGTGTAACTTGCATGCTGGAGAAAAGCGATAATTAAACTCTCTTAATATGCATGTATTTAGCAACTTATGTGGAGGATAGGAGACTAGTGATACTTTTTGAGATATATTCTTCTAAGAGAGTGTGTTAAGTAGAGAATTAGATCATTTAAAAGAAGAAGTTCTTTTAAGTTAAGGATACGGTAGGATTTATCCCAAATTCCGGTAGTATTTGAGAAAAATTGAATAAGGTTTTCCGTCATCTTCCTGTAGCTTTTCCCCTTGATTCTGATAGGGCAAGGAGTTGAAGCGCATATCTCAAACGAAAAAAATCATTGAATATATTTTTCAACAAAGGTTTTTACCCGGTTTGTATACTCTACTTTATTTTCTTTATAGGAGACCGCATGCTTGGCACCGGGTACTATCCATAATTCTTTTGGTTCTGGTTTTGCATCATAAAGTGGATAAACCATCCAGGTCGGTACAAAGGTATCAGCATCTCCGTGGATAAAGAGCATGGGTAAAACGGATTTTTTTACCTGATCTAAAGAAGATGCTTCCTTGAAATTCCATCCGTATTTTAGTTGGCATAACCAGCTGGTACTATACATTAATGGGAATTCCGGTGAATGGAAACGTACTTTCAACTCCTGAGAAAATTCATCCCACACACTGGTATAGCCACAATCTTCTATAAAGCATTTGACATACTCTTTTTGTTTTTCTCCAGATAACATCATGGTAGTAGCTGCCCCCATTGAAATACCATGAACTACCATTTGAAGGCTATCTCCGTAAATGGATTGTGCCACGTCCATCCATTCCAGTACATCTAATCGGTCTTTCCAGCCCATTTGTATGGCATTTCCATCACTTTGACCGTGATATTGCAGATCGGGTAATAAAATGTTATAATGTAAATCGTGGTTATATAGATATCCGATCATCATCATCCGAATTGCATTATCCGTGTATCCATGTATAATGACAGCTGTCTTATAGGTCGGTTTCGGGGCAACTACATAATAAGCGTGTAATCGTTTCCCCTCTTTATTATGAATAAAAGTATCTTTTAAAGCAGTTACTTTTTGAAGGCTGTCCATCCATAATTTTACGTATGGATATTTTTTGTACATGTATTCAATAGACTCAACCTCATTTCTTCCCCGGTGGACAGGTTTCAATGAATAATCAATCATGTAGAAACTGCCACCCACCAAAATGAGGAGCATCAGCAAAAAGACAATGAACAGACTATAAAAGGCCTTCCTCTTCATCGTTTTTATTCTTTATCTTTTGTCCAGATATCCCAGGCTGCAAATGCTTGTAAAAGAAGCATTTCGAGTCCGTTCTTCACCGCAGCTCCTTGTTTTTCTCCTTTTTTCATGAAAAGTGTGACATTCGGATTGTATAATAAATCGTAAAGCAGATGATTAGGTGTTAGTTCTTCATAAGGTATGTCCGGACATATATCTACATTCGGGAACATCCCCAGAGGAGTACAATTGACTACTACTGTATACTCTCTCATTATTTCAGGCGTTAATTCTTCATAGGTAAGCATGCCTTTTTGCTTGGTGCGGGAGACATATATACCCTCTACACCTAGTTTCTTTAATCCATGAAAAATGGATTTTGCTGCTCCACCTGTTCCTAAAATAAGTGCTTTCTTGTGATACTTATTCAATAGTGGTTCAATGGATTGCATGAATCCGATAATATCAGAGTTATATCCGATCAGCTTGGTTTTTCCTTTTTTATGGATAATTTTGATAACATTTACAGCTCCGATTTCTGCTGTATCTTTATCTAATTCATCCAAATAATTGATAACTTGTTCTTTATAAGGAATAGTCACATTCAGGCCTGCCAATGTAGGATTTTCGGCAATAACTTCTTTAAAATCTTTAATACTGGGAATTTCAAAATTAATGTATTCAGCGTCAATACCTTCTGCACGAAATTTTTCGTTGAAATAACCGATGGAGAATGAATGACGTAACGGGTATCCGATTAAACCATATTTTTCCATAGTGAGGGTGAATTTAATTTATTTGGTGGCGGTATATAATGTGCATATTCCAAAAGTTAAACGTTTAAAGTCAACTTCCCGGAAGCCTATGCGGGAAATAACTCCTCTCATGACCTCTCCTTGCGGGAAAGCCTTGATGGTTTGTGGCAGGTACTTGTAAGCACTGCTGTCTTTTGAAAATAGTTTACCGATGACAGGTATTACCACTTTCGAATAAAGGGTGAATAATTGTTTCATCGGGAATTTATCCGGAGTAGTTAGTTCCAGAATCACGAGGTGACCATCTTTTTTCAGTACCCGAAACATTTCGGACAAGCATTGGTCGAGATTCTCAAAGTTGCGGATACCAAAAGCGACGGTGACGGCATCAAAAGATTCATCGTTAAAAGAAAAAGAAGAGCTGTCTTCACGAGAGAAACGTATTTTGTCAGACAATCCTTCTTTTCTTACTTTTTCTTTTCCCACTTGCATCATTCCTTCCGAGATATCTGTACCAATTACAGATTCGGGTTGCAGCAATCGATAAGCCAGGATGGCAAAATCGCCTGTACCTGTAGCAATATCCATCATATACTGTGGACGATAAGGCTTCAGCCAGTTAATGGCTTTTCGCCTCCAGCTTTTATCAATACCCAATGACAAGGTATGGTTCAGATGGTCGTATGTGTGTGCAATATTATCGAACATTTGCTCCACTTGCTCCACCTTTTTTCCATTACTGCTGTAAGGTTTGATATATTCCTGTGGGTAATTCATCTATCTGCTAGCTAGATAATTATTTATATTATTCTCGATACGGGCAGCTACATCTTCACTGCTGGTGGCTTTTATAAATTTTTCACCAGTGATGCGTTCATATAGTTCAATATAGCGCTCGGAAACAGAATTTACGTAATCATCAGTCATTTCAGGGACTTGCTGACCGGATTTACCCATAAATCCGTTATCCATTAACCATTGGCGTACAAATTCTTTGGATAATTGTTTCTGAGGTTCTCCTTGGGCAAATTTTTCTTCGTAACCATCTGCGTAAAAATAACGGGAAGAATCCGGCGTATGGATTTCATCAATCAGGTAAACTTTGCCATCTTTTTTGCCGAATTCATATTTCGTATCAACCAATATCAACCCTTTTTCCGCAGCCATTTCGGTACCACGTTGAAAGAGAGCGTAGGTGTATTTTTCCATTAAATCATAATCATCTTTGCTAATAATCCCTTGTTCAATAATCTCTTCACGAGAGATATTTTCATCATGTCCTTCGTCAGCTTTGGTAGTAGGCGTAATAATGGGAGATGGGAATATCTGATTTTCCTTCATGCCGTCAGGTAGTGATACACCGCAGATAGAACGACTACCTGCTTTATAATCACGCCAGGCACTTCCGGTCAGGTAACCACGAATGATCATCTCTACCCGAAATCCTTCACATTTTAATCCTACCGTAACCATAGGGTCCGGAGTAGTCAGTTTCCAGTTGGGTACTATATCAGCCGTAGCATCCAGAAATTTAGCTGCAATTTGGTTTAATACCTGTCCTTTAAAAGGAATTCCTTTAGGCAAAACCACGTCGAAAGCTGAGATACGGTCACTTGCAACCATGACCAACAGGTCATCATTGATGTTGTAGACATCACGTACTTTTCCGTGATAAACATTTATTTGTCCGGGAAAGTTGAAATCAGTTCTTACTAATGCTTTGCTCATATTATTTTTAGTCTTTAAGTTTTTTCGTTTGAGTGTCTTTCTCTTGTTTTCTCTTCTTCTTTTACTTTTTGTTTTTCTTTTTCGTACTTTTCGTAAGCATCGACGATTCGTTCTACTAATTTGTGACGTACAATATCCTTTTTATTTAGTTCTACAAAAGAAATACCTTTTACATGCTTTAGTATCTTTATGGATTGTACCAAGCCTGATGTTTGAGAAGGGGGAAGGTCAATCTGTGTTATATCTCCCGTAACAATCATCTTTGTATTCATTCCCATGCGGGTCAGGAACATTTTGATCTGTTGAGTAGTCGTATTTTGAGCTTCATCCAGAATAACTACGGCATCATTAAGTGTGCGTCCACGCATAAAGGCCAACGGCGCAATTTGAATAACATTTTGTTCCATGTATTCTTTCAATTTCGCAGCAGGTATCATATCTTGTAACGCATCATAAAGAGGTTGTAGGTATGGGTCGATTTTCTCTTTCATATCGCCGGGAAGAAAACCTAGTTTTTCTCCGGCTTCTACTGCCGGACGACTCAGGATGATTTTTCTGATTTCTTTGTTCTTCAGTGCCCGAACTGCTAATGCAATGGCTGTATATGTTTTTCCTGATCCGGCCGGTCCAATGGCAAAGATCATATCGTTTTTTTGAAATCCTTCTACCAGTTTCTTTTGGTTGTCACTTCGGGGGATAATAGGTTTGCCATTTACACTGAATACAATGACATTTCCGGCTTTTTCCGCCTGTGGAGCATTTCCTTTTATAATATCAATAATGACATCTTCTTTTAACGAATTGTATTCGGCACAATACTTCTCCAGCTTAATGATATTTTCTTCAAAAGCTGTCATCTCCTCTTCATCACCTAATATCTTTATAACATTTCCCCGGGCAATAATACGTAATTTAGGATATAGTGCCTTAATTAGTTGAAGGTTTGCATTGTTGATACCATAAAAAATTACCGGGTCAATATCTTCTAGTACAATAAGTTTTTCTATCATTCTTGAGTTTATAAGTTTTAGTTCCAGAGTTTTTAAGTTATTTATATAAACGTAAGTTATGGGTTTATGGTTGTTATAATAAGTATAAAACTTATAAACAGAATAAACTCAGGAACTTAAAAACTCAAAGCAGGTGCAAATTTAGTGATTCGTTTGAATACTTAGCGGGTTCTTACTAATTAATTCAACATCTTTTTCTACCTTTGCTTTGTAAAAGTGATAATCTTATAATATGAAGCCTGTTATTGCTCCTTCTATTTTGTCTGCTGATTTTGCCCATCTGGCAAAAGATATTGAAATGATCAATCGTAGTGATGCCGATTGGGTGCATGCTGATGTAATGGATGGAGTGTTTGTGCCTAATATCTCTTTTGGATTTCCGGTATTGAAATACGTAGTTGAATTAACTCAAAAACCTCTTGATGTACATCTGATGATCGTAAATCCAGAGAAATTTATACCTGAAGTAAAAGCGCTTGGTGCTCATACTATGAATGTACATTTTGAGGCCTGCACACATTTGCATAGAGTAATAGAGCAAATACGTGAGGCTGGAATGGAACCGGCTGTTACAATTAATCCTGCTACTCCTGTTGCTTTGCTGACTGATATTATTCGAGATGTTTACATGGTACTTGTCATGAGTGTAAATCCTGGATTTGGCGGCCAGAAATTTATTAAGCACTCTATCACTAAAATACAGCAATTACGACAATTGATTGATTCTACCGGATCGAAGGCACTCATTGAAGTTGACGGAGGAGTAAATCTGCAAACAGCTCCTCGTCTGATTGCTGCCGGAGCCGATGTATTAGTTGCGGGAAGCGCGATCTTCGGACACGAAAATCCGGAACAAATTATTCGTGATTTAAAGGGTATTTAGTTTCGGGTGTCTTTTATTGATTATTTTCATAAAGTACCTGCTTTCCGATTGATAGTACCTTTTATTACAGGTATTATCTATGCTGACACCTTTTTCTTTGCTGGGAATGCTTTACATGTAAATATTATCTTCTCAATAGCTTTTATATTCCTTATTGCTTTTCTGTTTTCTTTTTTGATAAAGAAATATCCATATCGTTGGATTTCGGGTTTTCTTGTAACAGGATTGTTTTTTTGTTTGGGATGTGGTTGGCATGACTGGCAATTACACCAAACTAATGTTGCCTTTTCTAAGGAGGAAACCGTTTATAAAGTAATGCTTTCTGGTTATCCTGAACAGAAAACAAATAGTTTACAATTTAAAGCAGTCTGGGAAGGGAAAAATATTTTATTATATTTTCCGAAAGACACTACAGCTCTTTACCTGAATGCAGGGGATGAATTATTAATATATGCCCGTATATCTTCACCTGTCGGTCCATTGAATCCTGATGAGTTTGATTATCGGAAATATCTGATACGAAAGGGAATCAGTGGTACCGGATATGTACCTGCCGATCAGTGGATGATCTTAGAACATCATTCCTGGTTTTCTTTCAGAGAAGTAGCTTGGAATTGTAGGCAAAAAGTTTTGGATTTTTACCGTGATGCAGGATTTATTGGGGATAATCTGTCTATTTTGTCAGCATTAACTATGGGATATAAAGAAGAGTTAAGCGAGGAAATCCGGGAAGCATTCTCGGTTGCAGGAGTGAGTCATGTGTTGGCACTATCTGGCTTACATATTGCCATTGTTTCCGGCATGTTAATTTTTCTATTCAATAGAATTGCGATTAATTCTCGTTTTTGGAATACGCTACGAGTATTGATTATTCTTTTATTTCTCTGGTTCTTTGCATTCATTACCGGATTATCTGCTTCGGTGGTTCGTTCTGTTATTATGTTTTCATTATTGATTATATCTCAGTGTTGGAACCGTCAATATGTACCAGTTAATACGCTGCTTTTTACGGCACTTTTCATGTTATGTTTTTATCCGGGATGGCTGTTTGATGTCGGTTTTCAGCTTTCATTTGTAGCCGTAATTGGAATACTAGTCATTAATCCATGGCTGTCTGATCGATTTCTGGTAAAGAATGTATTCTTAAGAGGGGTTTGGGGAGCAATAACCGTTTCAGTATCGACCCAATTGGTAACAACTCCCCTCGTTTTGTTTTATTTCTCAAATTTCCCGACTCATTTCCTTGTAACAAATTTTTTGGTAGTTCCTCTCTTGATTCCTCTTATATTATACGTAGCTGTGGCTATGCTGATTTTAACACCTATACCCGTGATACAATCAATCTTTATAGGGGTGTTGCAGCTTCTTTTGAGTACCTTAACCGGGATAGTGAGAAGAGTACAAGAATTACCTTATTCATCATTCGATGGTATTTGGATTTATCCTTTTGAAGTGATTTTAATTTATTTATTACTTATTTTGCTGGTAATTACCTTGCAGAAGCATGAAGGTAAATATATGCTGACCCTATTTCTCGTTAATTTTTTATTAGTAGGATATAGAAGTATAAAATCATGGGAAGATAAACCAGGTAACTCCATTGTTTTTTATCATTTGCGTCATACACCCACAATTCATTGTATTTCTTCCGATGGAGCATCCTGGTTGTCAGTGATAGATAGTATTCCAGACACGAAACAAATAAAGCGCAGTCTCCTTAATTATTGGAATCATATAGGGCTGGATTTTCCGGATATAGTGTCGGGCGATTATAAAAGTGATTATTTTATTCGCAAGGATCTGATCGTTTCTTTTGGAGGAAAAAGAATTGTGATAGCAAAAGACCATTTCTGGCTAAATAGAACAACTATTAAACCTTTCCCAGTAGATTATCTTTATATCTGTAAAGGATATGATAGATCTTTATTTTTGTTAGCAAAAGTATTTCAAGTGGAACAGGTAATTCTGGATGTTTCTTTATCAGAATATCATCGGAAGAAACTTGAAGAGGAGTGTAAAGAACTGGATATTCCTTTTCATTCTTTGAGAGAAGGTTTTCTGAAGGTAGAATTATGAGGGGTTATTAGTTTAAGATAAACTGTAGTAGAGGTACCAAAAGGGATGCCCTCTCCATTGTTATCGTTTTAGAGAATTTAACCTACTTAACACCCCTAGATGAAAAACAAATAAAATTTGAGTAAACTTTATTATGATAACTCAATATATTTTTTGTTAAGCAATCATTCTTAGGTGTTTCTGGCTGGAATAAATAACCTATCTTTGTGTCCGTTTTTAAAGAATATAATATGCTGAATAAAATAATAGAGCAATCCAAAATAGATCATTTTACCAAATGGTTTGATAGAGCAGAAAACATTGTTATTGTTTCACATGTGGCGCCTGATGGAGATGCAATTGGTTCTTCACTCGGATTATGGCATTTTTTTGAATCTCAGGGGAAGAATGCAAATGTAATCGTTCCGAATGCTTTTCCCGATTTCTTAAAATGGATGCCCGGAAGCAAGGACATTTTATTGTATGAGAATTACAAAGAATTTGCTACCAAACTGCTCATGGAAGCAGATGTTATTTGTTGCTTGGATTTTAATACATTATTTCGTATTGAAGAAATGGGCAATGTTGTGGCTGCTTCTCCTGCCAGGAAGATCCTGATAGATCATCACCTGGAACCGGATGATTTCGCTCGGATCACTATTTCTCATCCTGAAATATCTTCTACATCAGAACTGGTATTCCGGTTGATTTGTCGGATGGGATATTTTGAAGAATTAACAAAAGAAGGTGCAGAGTGCATTTATACGGGAATGATGACTGATACTGGTGGGTTTACTTATAATTCAAATAATCAACAGATTTATTATATTATCAGTGAACTTCTATCCAAAGGAATTGATAAAGATGCTATTTACAGAAAAGTATACAATACTTATTCAGAGTGTCGCTTGCGGTTGATGGGATATGTTCTTTCTACTATGAAATATTATAAAGACTATAATGCTGCTCTTATCTCTCTTACTCAGGAGGAACAACAAAGATTTAATTACGTAAAAGGAGATAGTGAAGGATTTGTGAATATACCTCTTTCTATTAAGGATGTAGTTTTCTCCTGTTTTTTGCGGGAAGACAGGGATAAAAATATGATCAAAATATCTTTTCGTTCGGTAGGATCATTTCCGACTAATAAAGTAGCCACAGAATTTTTTAATGGCGGAGGCCATCTGAATGCTTCAGGAGGAGAATTTGATGGATCTATGGAAGAGGCTGTTGCCTTATTCGAAAAGGCCTTAAAAGCTTACGAACCACTGCTAAAGGTTAAAAGTTGAGGTGCAAAGGTTAAAAGGTTTAGAACTTTCGGTGAATCCTTTCTCGATTTCAACCAAATAAAATACTTTTGTGCAAAATAAGATTTAAACAGAAACATGAAAAAACTTTTCCTCGTATTTTTCTCGATGGTCGCAATTGGAGCATTAATACAATCATGCAGTGATTCCAAAACGTATGCTGAAATGCTTGAAGATGAAAGAAGAGCCATCGGTGACTACATTAATAAACATAATATACAGGTAATCTCTGTAGAGGAATTCGAAAAAGATACAATTACTCGTTGTTGGCCTGATTATCCAGATAAGAATGAATATGTACTTTTTTCTAATGGTGTTTATATGCAAATTGTAAATCGGGGAGAAGGAGATATGATTAAGAACAGAGATGAAGTACTGGTTCGTTTTCTGGAATATGATATTATAAATAAAGATACTACAGTTGCGTCTAATTATAACCTAGATGGTAGAGTCGATTCATTTTACTACACAGAAGACGGATCATCAGCGGGTGGTAAATTTGTAGATAGCTGGCTGAAGTATGTTTATGAGTATTATTATGGTACTGCTACTACTACAGTGCCTTCTGGATGGCTTCTTCCTATTCGTTATATAAAGGACAGAGCACGTGTTAAATTAATTATTCCCTCTAAGATGGGGCATGCATATGCATCGCAGGCTGTTTATCCTTATTTCTATGATATTCGAAGATATCAGATCAGATAGCTTTTCTTTTTAATCTGTTGCCTTTGTTTTTATTATAACTAATCTAAATACTCAAATATGGCTTTAATTAAATCGATCTCTGGAATCCGGGGAACTATTGGTGGGCAGGTAGGTGAAGGATTGAATCCTTTGGATATTGTAAAGTTCACTTCTGCCTATGCTACACTTATCCGTAAAACATGTAAATCAACCAGTAATAAAATAGTAGTAGGCCGCGACGCACGTATTTCAGGCGAAATGGTGAAAAATGTTGTTGTCGGTACTCTTATGGGTATGGGCTGGGATGTAGTTGATATTGATTTAGCTTCAACTCCAACTACCGAACTTGCTGTAACTATGGAAAATGCCTGTGGTGGGATTATTCTTACTGCATCTCATAATCCCAAGCAATGGAATGCTCTTAAACTTTTAAATGAGCATGGTGAATTTCTGGATGACGCGGAAGGTAAAGAAGTTCTTCGGATTGCTGAAGCAGAAGAATTTGATTATGCAGATGTAGATCATGTTGGCACTTACCGGAAAGATTTGACTTACAATCAAAAACATATTGACAGTGTTCTAGCATTGGACTTAGTGGATGTGGAAGCTATAAAGAAAGCCAATTTCCATGTAGCCATAGATGCTGTTAATTCAGTAGGTGGAATTATTTTGCCAGAATTACTTAGTCAGTTAGGAGTACAGCACATTGAGAAGCTTTATTGTGAACCTACAGGTAACTTTGCACACAATCCTGAGCCCCTGGAAAAGAACCTGGGAGATATCATGAATTTAATGAAAAGCGGAAAAGCAGATGTTGCGTTTGTAGTAGATCCTGACGTAGACCGTTTGGCGATGATTAGTGAGGATGGTACGATGTATGGAGAAGAATATACACTGGTAACAGTAGCCGATTATATATTGAAGCATACACCCGGAAATACAGTCTCTAATTTAAGCTCTACCCGTGCCTTGCGTGATGTGACCAATAAATATGGTATGGAATATTCAGCTGCCGCTGTGGGTGAAGTGAATGTAGTTACTAAGATGAAAGAAGTAAATGCCGTAATTGGTGGCGAAGGAAACGGAGGTATTATTTATCCCGCTAGTCATTATGGTCGTGATGCCTTGGTAGGTATTGCCCTCTTCTTGAGTCATCTGGCACATGAAGGTAAAAAAGTAAGTGAATTGCGTGCTACTTATCCGGTCTACTATATGGCAAAAAATAAGGTAGACTTAACTCCTGAAACCGATGTAGATGCTATTCTGACTAAGGTGAAAGAAATATATAAAAACGAAGAAATCAATGATATTGATGGTGTGAAGATTGATTTTGCTGATAAATGGGTGCATCTGCGTAAAAGCAATACAGAACCTATTATTCGTGTTTATAGTGAAGCTGCTACTATAGAAGAAGCAGAAGAAATTGCCAGGAAAATTATGGATGTAATTTACGAATTGGCTAAATAATTAGTGCTTACTAAATAAAGTAACCGGATCATTTCACAGAAATGCGAGGAATGACCCGGTTATTTTTTTACCTTGGTAGAAGCTTTCAAAAATGCTACCGAAGTTTGCTTCAAAAGCTAATGCAACTCACCTAAACTGTTATTAGCTTTCGCTTGCAAAAGAACTTCTTCTGAACACTTAATAAAATTTATTACGAAGTATATTGTTTCGCTTCAATTCTTCTTCAAAATTAGGTGTAAAAATGTATTTCCCAACATTTTCTTCAATTTCGCGGATACTCCAGAACTTTCCTTCATCCAATTCTTCACTTGGAATAATTTCTCCATCATAAAGGGTCTTGTATGAAAATACCAACTCACGTTCCCGGTCGGATTCAAAAATATAGCTTGCTATCTTTTCCGGGATGAAATCAGTTATCCCCAATTCTTCCCGGGCTTCTCTTTTTAAGGCGATCTCTACACTTTCTCCCAGGTCTACATGTCCGCCAACAGCTGTATCCCATTTTCCGGGTTGAATATCTTTCCATTGGGGACGTTTCTGTAGATATAGTTCTCCTTGAGAATTAAATACATGCAGGTGAATTACCGGATGTAGCAATTTGCTTCCGTTATGACATTCTCCACGAGTGGCTCCACCAATGATATTTCCATGTTCATCCACCAGCGGAAACATTTCTTCGCTATTATCTTTTATCATGAGTTTAATGTTGAATAATTACATAGAATTTAGGGAATAAGTAAGGACGAATCTCCATAACTTAAAAAACGAAAATCATGTTCCAATGCATACTTATAAATATTCTTCCAGTCTCCCTTTACAAACGCTGATACTAGAAGCAACAAAGTACTTTGGGGCTGGTGAAAGTTTGTCACCATTGCTTTTACTATTTTATAGTCATATCCGGGCGCAATTATTATCTGCGTACTGGTGTTTAATGTTTCCATCTGATTCTTATCCAGATATTCAATAATATATTGTAAAGCTTCTAAGGAAGTGCATTTTACATCCATTTCATAAGGTTGCCACTGATATACATGAAGGTCATTTTCTTGGAGATCTGGATTACATGCCAGTTTGACTCCAACGTAATATAGGCTTTCGAGTGTACGTACAGAAGTAGTACCCACGGCTATTGCTTTTGCTCTGTGGTCAATCAACTTTTGAATAGTGTGCCGCGATACGGAAATATATTCCGTATGCATTTCATGACCGTCAATCTCTTCACTTTTTACAGGCTTGAAAGTACCTGCTCCTACATGTAAGGTTAATTCTTCGCAATCAATATTCTTATGTTTTAATGAATGAAAAACTTCAGGTGTAAAATGTAAACCTGCTGTAGGGGCGGCAACTGAGCCTTTAATTTTAGAATATACGGTTTGATAAGTTTCCTTATCGCTTTCCTGCGTTTCCCTATTCAAATAAGGAGGAATGGGCAATTCGCCAAAAACTTCCAGTATATCTGCAAAAGTGATTTTGGAATTATTCCAGTGAAAATCTATCCGGTGACTGGTACCATAACTTTTTCCCCGTGAGATAGATAATAGAACCGTTTCATCTTTGATTTTCAATTCTTTAAGCAGCATTCCTTCTTTCCATTTCTTCAGATTTCCAATCATGCATAACCAGGCAGTATGCTCAGTCTGCTGAAAATTTAAGGCATAATCTGCCGGTTCTATCGGCTCCAAGCAGAAAACCTCAATTATTGCACCTGTTACTTTCCGGAAATGTAGCCTGGCTTGGATTACTTTAGTATTATTAAATACCATCAAACTGTTTTCCGGTATGTATTCAGGAAGAGAATAAAACTTATCTTCCTTGATTTTTCCTTGTTGGTAAATTAGTAATTTGGAATGATCCCTCAGCTCCAGAGGAAATTTGGCTATGTATTCTTCAGGAAGTAAATAGTTATAATTACTGATTTTTATATGTTTAGGGTTTTCTTTCATTTTTTTCTTCATTTGTTGGGCAAAAGTAGCGATATTTGTCGACATAAGACTTAATTTTATATGTGTATAAGATGAAAATAGGAGATAAAGTCCGCTTTCTGAGTGAAGTAGGCGGTGGAATTGTAACTGGATTCCAGGGAAAAGATATTGTTTTGGTGCAGGATGAAGATGGTTTTGATATCCCCATGCTGGTGAAGAAAGTTGTAGTAGTAGAAACCGACGATTATAACCTGCGAACTAAAACACCTGTTTCTCAACCCAAATCACAGGAACCACCCAAACCGGTAAAACCGGAGATTGTATCGAGGGCAATGGAAATAAGCGGAGGGGATATCTTAAATGTTATGCTTGCCTTTGTTCCTGAAAATATCAAAGAAATCAGTAATACAATTTTTGAAGCTTACCTGGTAAATGATAGTAACTACTACTTATACTATATATATGCCAGTGCGGAAGGAAAAGCCTGGAAAACTCGTTCGCATGGATTAGTGGAGCCCAATACTAAACTGTTCCTAGAAGAATTTGGTCGTGATTTGCTGAATGACCTCGAGAGGGTATCTGTACAGATTCTGGCCTTTAAAGATGCAAAAATGTTTGCTCAAAAGCCGGCCGTAAATGTAGAACTTCGGATTGATACGATTAAGTTTTATAAATTACATACATTTCAGCCATCGGATTATTTTGAAGAACCGACTTTGCTTTATGAAATAATTAAGAATGATGTTCTGGCTAAGAAGGTATATGTTTCTGCAGAAGATATTCAGGTTGCCCTGCTAAAGAAAAAAGATGAAAAACCAAAATCCCAACCGATTGTAAAGCCTCAATCCAGTCGGAAGGACCCTCGTATTGTAGAAATCGATTTGCATATTGATAATTTGCTAGATGATACTACCGGAATGGATAATAGTGATATATTGAAGTATCAACTGGATAAATTTCGGGAAGTAATGGATGAATACAAGCAAAAGCGGGAGCAGAAAATTGTTTTCATTCATGGTAAGGGAGAAGGGATATTGCGAAAAGCACTTATTGACGAATTGAAACACAAATACCCTTCTGCAAAATATCAGGATGCTTCTTTTCAGGAGTATGGGTTTGGGGCAACTATGGTAACAATTAAATAAAAAAGGTGCTTATGGATTTCTATAAGCACCTTTCCCAATGAAATTATTTTGCAATTGAACCATGACTCTTTTTATTTAAGCTCAATGCCTCTATTTTTTAAAGTCACGTTCATTAATCCTACATATTTGGCATATTGTTCTTTGGTTAATGTCTGTTTCATTAACTTCAGGTTACCATAAATTGCATTATGAAGTTTTTCTTCCTGGTTCTTTTTTGAACGGGTAGCTTTGCTCATCTGTTCGGTAAAAAACTCTGTGATATTTCTTACCTCCTCCGTCTGAGAACCGTCTAATCCCAGATAATTACCTAATTTAGTTACATTAATACTTGTATCCCATTTAACCAATGTAGGTTGATTTCCGGCTGCAAATGAACTAATACCCATACATAACACTGCTGATACAGCTAATACTATACGTTTCATACTAATTACTTTTAAATTGTTATCCTAAAAAATTGAAACTAATACCTGTTGAAAACAGGACTAAGCGCTTAGTTTATCTTTTCCTTCTGCAAAGATAGAAATATGTTTTATAACATAAAAATACGCGCAAAGAAAAACATGTTTTTTAGCATGTTTTTCGCCTTAATTGGGGCGTTTTTCCGTAAAATGTAACAGGAATGTAATATGTGCACGTTAACGGTAAGCTTGAAAGAGATAAAATGCAATTATTCCATGATATTTTAATCAGCGGACAATAGTAGGTGTAATTCCTGGCTAATTTCTTCAACAATTTGTTTGGTTGCCATTGAAAGACCTTCAGCCATTGTCTGCAGAGATGTATCATTCATTTGGAAGTTGTCTTCCGGATTCCGATAGAGGGTAGCTTGTTCCCGTTTAATGGAATAAATCTTATTGTGGAGTATTTTTTTATTTTTGGAAAGTTGAACTTGGATTTTTAATTCTGTAATAGCTGGGCGGGTTTTATTATTGGTGAAACTAAGGAGTTCTTCTTCCATATCCTCACCAAACCATGGGATAGCAGACTCCTGTAATTTGACTTTAGTAGTGGTTTGATTTTGTAGAATCGCAACATTCAGGATGAAAGCAGAATCGGGGGCATTTCCGGATTCGTTATTATAAAGATTAAAGCAAGTACTTCGGTTACATTCCGCCAGAAAGGCTTCGGCCAGAAATTCCCTGTAATTTTGAGTAAGGGAAGCTTCTCCTAAAGTAATTTCAAATGTTTGGGCTGAGAAATTGTATAATATCAACGGAATGAAAATGGTACTTTTCTTTTTAACAGTTGTATAGTAATTCAGATTGGAATATTTGATGAAATTAAGATATACATCATGAATAGCTTCTCCTTGATATTCAGGAGAAGTTAATTCATAAAATAAATCTGTACGTAGTGTTTGTATATCTTTCTGTATTGCTTTACTGCTTGTACATGAGTTTAATAGAATGATAAATGAAATAAATAAGAGCCATATTTTACAGCTATTAGTCATAATACTCTATTTTTTTGTTTTTAATTATCTCAAAGATTTGACTATCTTCTGAGCTGATACCAACAAATCCGTTTCCTCCATTTACATTGCTGGGAATTCTTACAGGATCGCTAAGATATTCCTCAAGTATATCAGAGTCAATTAGATTTAATGTGCTAAGGTAATAATATTCTGCTTCAGTAATACTGAGAAGACGTACTGCAATATCAATATTTAAATATTCCGGGATAAAATCCAGGTTATAGTAATTGTTTGTTAACGAAGCTTGTATATTTAAAGTATATTCTTTATCCTGAAACCAGCTATCATCGAAAACACCGTATTTATTTAAAACTTGTTCTATTAATTCTGAGTCCAGCTCTTCAGAGGTAAGGGGATGACCATCTGTAAGGGCAATATCATCCCAAGGCCAGAAATTATAATTTTTATTGAGCATATTTTTTTCTTCACCAAAATAAGAAGTCCCTTTCACTGCTTCACGTTGTTCAATTACAATGCGATAATAGTTTTTTTCATTTGGCGGGTCTTTAAACAATACTTTAATACGTAACTGTTTAAATGGATTATAATAGGGGCGAGGAGGCTTCTCTAGATTTATCGTATCTACTTGTAGAATTGACACAGGATGAGGCACGGTTTCTTCTATCCAAGCGTGATGTTTCCCATCGATAGTTCGGGCATCAATGCGGACTATATCTCCAGGTTGGAAGCGGCTGTTTATCAAAAAAAGAAAGATACTTAGTGGAAATTACTTCTGTATCTTCTGCTAATGGATAAAGAGTTTCTTTTAAATCTCCATTCACACGAACTTCTACAGTTGCCTCTTCTACCTTGATTGCCTCATGAACACCTGTATAGCTTAAATGAAGAAGGTTTTCAAGACTGTCTATATATATGAATGCATTCATCGTTAATTTGGGCATTTTGTCTTTTTCATGATAAGACAGTTCGTTTTCACAAGAAGAAAATAATAAAACGAAGCTTATTTTAAACAAAATAAAATAGAATAAATTCTTTTTCATGTTTTTAAAATTTATATGTGTAGCTAACAGAAGGTATACAAGGCAATATCGTTAATTTCTTAAGCACGGGTTGAAGTGTATATTGGGGAGATTCCGTAGAAGAACCATTCTCAATGAAAACTGATCTATAAGATTTATGAATGAAAGTTGGATTCATAGCATTATACACATTGTATATACTAACATTCCAGGTACCCATACCTCGTTTTGTTTTCTTGTGAAAATTGATGCCGAAATTTAGGCGGTGGCTGGCGGGTAAACGGTAATTGTTACGAGTTTCAATGTAATCTTGTTCTAAAATGGAAAATCCTCTGGAAGAAAAAAACGGGGTACTACTATTTGCCCAATTTCCATTTATTGTACTCGAATATCCATTTCCCGGATAATATTCATAAGGCCGAATTATATTCGTTTTTTCCTGAGCAATGGTCGTTGTCCCGCCTGTTGCAAATTGCCAGGAAGCCCCAATATCTATTTTATCATTAAATTTATGATTTACGATAAGGTTTATCTGATGCTTTCTGTCATATTTAAAAGGAAATCTTTTTCCGTTGTTGATTCCTCCTTTGGTAAATATCCGGTCACTTTTGGCTAGTGTATAAGAAATCCATCCAGTGGTTTTACCAAGCGTGCGTTGTGCCATAAATTCAATCCCAAAAGATCGCCCTTTGCCCATTTCCACTTTATTTTCCCAACTTGACGAACTGCCGATATATCGGGTAGCGTCTTTATATTCCAGGATGTTTCTCATATTTTTATAATAACCTTCCACGGAAAATTCCCAAGCTTTCAATCCTGTGTAATAAGTACCTAACGAATATTGATGAGACTGCATCGGCTTAATGGTTTTAGTAACCGGAACCCATAAATCAGTGGGCATGGAGATTGGGGCAGAAGTTAGAAGATTAATATACTGGCTCATTTGTGAATAAGCTCCTTTAAATACAATATTTTTATTGAATTGATAACGGATCGAGAATCGGGGTTGCAAAGAAAAATATGTTTTTCCTTGTACACTGAAAGCTGATAGATGAACTCCAATATTGGTTCTTAATTGAGAGGAAAGATCGAAATTATCTTCTCCATAAAAGCTGAATTCATGGGCATGAATCCTATTGTTTGAAATAGAATTGTAGATGCTGTCTTCTTGATATTCACCTTCTGTAGAAGAAATCTTAGTTGTCATTATCTCTGGCCGGAATCTATGATGTGTATAGTTTCCCCCAAACTTGATATGGTGTCGGGGGGTAGGAGTATAGTCAAAATCAATCTGTGCGGATAAATCCTGAATACCGGAATTGTAATTTGCATTGTAAGATTGTTTAATATGCTTATATTCCATAGCTGATTTGCTGTCAATCTCCATCTTATACTGATTATAAGCAATGGTAGTATTACTGAAAATCTTGTTGCTAAGGATATTATTCCAGCGAAGTGCAAGAATCGTATTTCCCCAATCCAGATTTATGTTGTCTTCCGTATAGGTATCGGTCCACTCATCTTTAAATTTAGTATCCAGATGGTCTTTTCCATGATAAAAGCTTAAGAACAGCCGGTTTTTATCGGAAAATTTATGATTAACTTTTGCATTAATATCATAGAAGTAGTAACCCACTTTTTCATCATCATCCATAAAAGGTTTAGTAACTAGGTCGAGATAAGAACGGCGGAGGGAGATAGTAAACGAGGTGCGATCTTTTTGGATAGGGCCTTCCAGATTCAGTTTGGTGGCAAGTAATCCCAAAGTTACTGAGCCCTGATAAGTATTCATAGCTCCATCATTGGTACGCACATCGATTACCGAAGAAAGACGTCCACCAAAACGAGCCGGAAAAGAACCTTTAAATAAAGTAACTTTTTTAATCGCTTCGGGAGTGAAAATAGAAAAGAAGCCAAGCACATGGTCTACATTATATATCGGTATACCATCCAACAAAATAAGATTTTGATCGGGGCTTCCTCCCCGTACATATAGTCCTGCAGATCCTTCTACTCCAGCTTGCACACCGGGCATTAGTTGAATGGTCTTCATGGCATCTGCTTCGCCTAGTATCACAGGAGTGTTTTTAATTTGAGTAATAGGTATGTCTAAAGCACCTGTATGGGTAGCTGTAATACCAGTTTCTGTTCTGTCGGAAATAACTATTACTTCTTCCAGCATATTGTCTGTAGCCAAACGTATATTTAATAAGGTATCCTTCAACAACATAAGTTTATGTAATTGGGTGGTATAACCCAAATAGGAAAAAACATTTCGACTTCTCCTTCCGGTAGAGTAATCGTATAAAAACCATAAGCGTTGGTTGTTGTTCCTCTATTTTTCATCCTTTCAATGATATTGGCGCCAATCAATGTCTCTTTGGATGTATTATCAGTGACGTATCCGCTGATGGTAA
This sequence comes from Bacteroides sp., assembly GCA_021201335.1. Taxonomy (GTDB): domain Bacteria; phylum Bacteroidota; class Bacteroidia; order Bacteroidales; family Bacteroidaceae; genus Bacteroides. The sequence goes on from JAJQFD010000058.1 coordinate 46,125, forward strand.
ATTTTCGAATAGAAGAGTTTATTTTTTTTTGCAGAAGGATATGTTTTCCCGATATTATAAAGTGTACGGGTTCATGAATAAAAGCTTCGGCAAGCACTTCTTCTATCGTTTTGAGTTGAGCAATGATTGAAATCTTTTGGCTGATTTTTATATCCTCGCTAAAAATGAAAGAAAAATCGCTCATCGCTTCAATTTTCTTTATAAATTCTTCAAGGGAAGCATCTTTCATTTCAAAGCTTAACTTTTTATTTTCCTTTTGGGCAAACAGCGGGGTTTGGGCTAAAATAACCTGAAATGTAAGAATAACCCAAAAGGCCCCTTTATAAGAAGATACATTCATATATGTTGTAATTAGATTGGAAAAAAATAAGTTATTTATTGAATAATTGGCCATTCTTTGGAAAATGCTTCCCGCTTCAGGTTTTCAATTTCTAATTCATCTTGTTCATTAATAAATGCATGGAAAGAAACAACAGCACTATTACCCAAACCTTCCGGATAATGTGATGGCATTCTTGTTTTTGAACTTTCTAGAGTGGTAGAGTATGTTTTATGATCCGTCTCGACAACCAGATTGATGCTTTTATAATAATTGGTAGGAAAAACTATGGCTTTATACGAAGTTGGGTCACTACCGTCTTTTAAAGGTTTGATTTTTTGATAACGTATTTGCCCGATAAATACATTGGCATTTTGCGGGATATTGGTTACATTAAAATTCAACAATGCATTTTCGTGATACAATGTTATATTTTGCAGATTTGGATTAATCATACCGGAATATTCAGCTTTTAGCATATCGCAGGCCATGAACTTTTCATACGTACTTTGATTCTCGAAATTGGGTGGAAGAGTTGATTCACTCCGGGTTTTGCCATAATCAGGTGGAAAGAGTAACAACTGCATCTTTCCGGTTCCGGTTGAATGGGGAAATACAAAAGGTTTGGAACTGTCATATGGTTTTGCATATAACGTACTTCCATCAACAGTAAACTGATATCTTTTATCTCCGGCATATAGTTTCCAGTTAGTGCGGGAGGATAGATCGAAATTAATGGTTGCTTCTATTGTTTCAAGAATGGTTCCACTATCCGGTATCGGACTACTCCTATCACACGAAGATAAATAAAAAGAGAAGATACTGATGAGTATATAAGATACTATATTGAATTTCATGGCTTTGATTTTGTTATTTTGTTTGTATGTTTATCGTTTCATTATTACGGATATAATTAAAATTACCCACAGACTGTAAGAGGGAAAGAATTTCATCCAAGCTTTCATTATTTGTAAACCGAGCAGTCATTCTGAATGATTCTAATTTAGATGACAAGATTTTAATTTCTACACCAAATGCGTTGGATAATTCCTGGGCAATTTCTTTTAATGGAAGATTGCTGAAAATGTAAGAACCATTTTTCCATGCTATTTCATCAGCCATGTTTACCGCCTGTTCTTTGCTCAATAACCCCGTTCCTTTCTGAAAAACCGCACTTTCATTGGGCTGGAGCAATAGCGATTCATTTATATTCGTATGTTTTACAGAAACTGATCCTTCAAATAAAGTTGTTTTTATCTGATTGTCTTTCGGATAAGCATCTAGGTTAAATTGCGTGCCTAGCACTGTTACCAGAATATCACCGGCTTGTACGGTAAAGGGATGTTCCACATCTGTTGTGACACTGAAGTACGCTTCACCCTCTAGTTGTACGTCACGACTTTTTTTTCTGAATCTTTCAGGGTACGACAAAGTTGAATACCGATTTAGCATAACCTCGCTTCCGTCTGGCAATAAAATTGTCTTAGTTTCGGCTAGGGTGGAAATAGAGAGAGTTTTAACAGGTGTGAAGAAATTGAATGCCCCCCAGCTAACTATTATTAATAACGCAATGGCTGCCGCAGATGAAATCATATATAAACGTTTGCGGTTTCGCCTGGCCTTTATTCTTGTATTCAATAATATCCGGCTGGCTGAAGCACTATATATCCCTTTAGGAGATCGGGTAGATTCCGCCAGTTTCTCCAGAGTTTTATCAAGTTGTTCTTCGGTATATTTCATTGTTTAAATATGGTTATAATTTCCGGATTGTCTTCAATATAAAAAGAGTTTTCCTTTTTACTTTGGTTATAAAGACAGAAAAACAATGGTTTTTTCCCTATAGCAATTCCTGAAATAGTGTTAATTCTTGAGGCGAACTTCCTATAGAAGTAAATAACGGCCTTTCGTATCGACTAAAAGATTCGATTGCGTGGTAACAAATTAAAGCTTCAAGACGGTAAACTTCCAAACTAATCCAATCGAATTAATTATTGATAAGTAGATAATTATTCGTTTATTAAATGGTCACCGGTAATTTAGGTAATAAATGTACTAAGTTTATGCGATGAAATAAACTACAAAAAAAGATCACTGACTCTCTGTTAAAAAGAGAACTCAGTGATCTTCACCCTTCATGATTATATATAGTTCACGTACCCCTCATACTAGTACTTCATTCAATACCGTTAGTAATGCTGTCTTATTTAATGGCTTTGAAATATAAGTATTAAATCCATAATTCTTTATTTTAGAAACATCATCCGAGAATTCATAAGCAGAAGCTGCAATTATAGGTATTTTGTTGTTTCTGTTTCTGATTTTTTCGATGGTTTGAAAACCATCCATTCGAGGCATTTTGATATCCATGATTATGGCGTCGATGGTTCTCTCATATTTCTCAAAAAGTTCAATAGCTTCGCATCCGTCCCAGGCATGCAATAACGAATATTCTCTCAAGAGGATTTCATAAAGCCGATAGTTGTCCTTCTCGTCTTCCGCAATAAGTAAAGTCGGTTTCTCTTTTGCTCTTGTTAAACTTTTCATGTTAAGTGTTAATTGATCGGTTTCTATACTTGTATTTTTCTTCAAAGGTTGGATTGGTAAAATAAACCAGAAAGTGCTTCCTTTTCCTGGTTCAGAATATACACCCATTTCTCCCCGCAATTTAGTGATGATCGCTTTGCAGATAGGGAGGCCGAGGCCTGTTCCGCAGGTAAAATTATCCAGTTTGGTGAATCGCTCGAATACTTCTTCTTGTTTTTCTTTCGGTATTCCTTTTCCCGTGTCTGAAACGTAGAATAACATATCTTTTTCTCTCACTTTATAGCCTATCTCAATTTTTCCTTCTTTTGTAAACTTAATAGCATTGCTTACTAAATTAAGTATAATTTGCCGAAACCTTTTCCCTTCTGTATGAATTAAACAATTTTCCAGTGCAGGAATGAATGTAATGGTTAATGGAATATTCTCTTTTATTTTTCGTTGTCCATTAATTTCAACTTCCTGAATAACTTTATTTACATCGATATCTCCATAAGCAAACTCAAAAGTGTCGGCTTCTATTTTCGATAAGTCCAATATATCTGTAATAAGCTGCAATAATAAATCGTTATTGTGTTTTATAATGGTAGCATACTGTTCTTTTTCTAGTGGATCTTCTGTGATTGTCAGCATGTCGCTAAAACCAATAATTGCATTGAGGGGAGTCCTTATCTCATGACTCATATTAGACAAAAACTGATATTTTAATTTATCAGATGATAGGGCTGCTTCTTTGGCATGATATAACTCTGTTTCTGTATTTTTTTGCCATGTAATATCCCTGAGTGTTCCGATTGCTCTAACAGGTATACCTACCTCGTCTCGTTTGTCAAGGGCCAGGTAAATTTCATAATATTTATTATATTCCGTATTACTGGCATCGTATCGTATCACACAGGAAAGTGTTTCTACTTTTCCGCTTTTTAGAGTATTTAAAAATTCCCGGGCAGTATCTCTTTCTTCCGGATGGATACAGGGGAGGATATCTCTTGATGATAGTTTACTGCGTTTTTTCAGGATAAACTCTGTTAGAATTCCAATGTTTTTTTTCCCTGAAGTTGGAATATGTCATTTTTCATATCCCAAACCATAGGAATGGTAGATGTAGCCGAAAAAGCAATCCTGAGTTGTTCATAGGCTTCTTGCAAATCTAACGTTGTTTGTTTAAGCTCTGTAATATTTCGTTCGAAACAAGCTATCAACCCATCTTTAAGGGGTTTGAACCTTCCTTCTAAATAAAAAGTGTGATCGAATCTTGAAATGCTGTATTCGGCCTCCTGTACTTGGTTCGTGCTGACAGCTTGATGAATAGCTGTTTTAACTTTGTCAACACTCCTTTTGTCAATTACGTCATAAATACAGGTGCCAATGGTTTCTTCCAGTGGGAGTATCAGGTTGTTGTGATTACAATTAAGTACACGCTTAATTTTAGAATCCTGGTCTATAATAAAAATCATATAAGGAATAGCATCCATCATTTGTTCAACCAATTTTTCACTTAATTGATTATCTGTATCAGGAATCACCATTTGTTGTCTTTTCCTGTATAATGTGTATGCCCAGAGAAATACAACTCCGGCCGTGAAAATTACTAAAGTCGGAATAGTATATATAGCTATACTACTTGTCATTTTGCTTTTTTGTTGGTGGTACTGTTCCTATAATTCCCTTATTTTCTGCTATCAGGTCTAAATTTGTTTCCAAAATTAAAACAAATAAATGTAAAATCAAATCTATAGAATGATTATTTCTTTATTTTTCTCGTGACAAATATTTATAGCTACCTTTTTAGAATAAAATAAGGTTTGATGAAATGTTCTTTGATTGATAGAAAATCAAGGTTGACAGATGGCTTTGGATTTATAAAATTTATTTGTTTTTTAATTTAAATACAATAAATTCATAATTCGTAATTGATTAAAATTGACTTATCGACAAAAGTGGCTAAAATATAAAAAAAGTAGCTCTATAAGTAATAATCCGAGCTTAATTTAACTCTATTTTTGTATTGTCCAATTATTTATGATTTTAAGATTATGTTTTTGTTTTAATATTTATGTGAAACCTATGATGAATTTTTAGAGTAAAAACTATTTTGTTTTGTTGCGCTGAAAGCATGCTTTCCCCATTGTTATATGTAATATTCATATAATCACTTGGTTTAATAAGGCGTGGGTAAATTTATTTTGTTTGTTATGGATATGTAATTTTTGAATTTTATTTATTTACAATGATTTTGATTAGATGAAATGTTTTATTCTTTCAACTTGTATATATTCAAGTGAATCGGAATAATTCTAATAAAAAAAGAATGTTTTGTTTATTAAGATCAATAAAAAATGCTTGTTTCCTATATGTTGTCCTACAAACAATGATAATAGTATAATACTAATATTAAAAATTAACAGTGAATGCCTATTGTTTAGTCTATTTGAAAAAAGGTGATAAAATTAGTCCGAAAATATACTTTAATAAAAGTATATAATGTCTGAAATTGTACTTTTCCATTCTCAGATTCTATCCGATTTTACTTTTAACCTCAATATATATATATAAATAATAAATAGGTATTTCAAACTAATTTGGAATTCAATTGATTTATATAACTACTTTTTTACAATTTAATTTAATTATTTATTAAGATGAAAAAGAATTTAAAGTTTTTATCTGTTCTTGCTACGATTGGTGTATTATGGGCGGGATGTAGCAAAGACACTGATGAATTAGCTCCTACTCCTAATCCAAATGAAGGAGAGAAAAGTATTGTTTCTTTGACGATAACAAATGCTGCAGCAAAAACTCGTGCACCACAGGATGGTGATAAGACCGCGCCTGTAACTGGAGACGAAGCAACTATAATCCCTGCTGATGGTTTGAAGGTTGCAATTTTTAATGCTGATGGTAGTTTCTATGATACTCAAGAACTAACTTTATCTTTAAATAGTGTATCCGGTAAGTATGAAAGTAGCAATTTTGAAATAGAAACTGGTGATAAATCATTCTTTGTATTTGCAAACAATAGCTCGAATGGAATTGCTTTACCAACTGGTGGTACTAAGCTTGAGTTTATGAAGCAGATACTTAATGAAACAAGTAATCCTTTGAACTTAGGTTTAACAGGCAATGGAAGCAAATTCTTATTAGGTACACTTTGGGATGAAATAAAAAATGTGCCTGCTGGAGGTACTAAATCTGCTCCTAAGTCATTGTCTCTTTCCATTGGTCGTGTGGTCTCTAAAATTGTTTTGCAAGAGGTGAAGTATAGTGATAAAGCATCAAATCTTTTAGGAGTATTTTCAGATGCAAGATTCCGTTTGGGAACCATTGCTAAAAAAGTAAACGCGGTCGGTTATCACATTGGAAACTCTTTACCAAATGCGGCTACAGGAATATTGGTAGAAAGTGCTGTACATAACGCAACACCATGGACTTTAGGCTCAAATAATGATTATTTTGATTTTAACCTTACTGATTGGGATGATACTAATGCACCAGCAAAAGGTGTTGGTGGTTTTTATTATGCAACTGAAAATACTTCTGCATTAGATGATACAGATCAGCAATATTATGGAAGTGTGACATTTGTACAACTTCAGACAAAATATACTCCCGGAACTGATGAAATTCGGGATGCTTCGAATTTAAGCCAAACCGGTATTGCTGAGGCAGGAACTGGATCTTTCTGGAAAGCTAACTTGATATCAGATTCTTCAAAATCAGTATTAATTTCAGATCCTACGAATATTACTTTGGATACTGATATTAATAGAACTACCATTGTAAAATATGAAGGGGGTATAAACTATCACAAATTCCCTGTTTTTGATAAATCGGAAAGTAGTGATATCTGCAAAAATCGTGTACTTCGTAATCACTATTATGAATTTACAGTTAGTAAGTTCAATAGTTTAGGTGACTATACAGATTTTGTTAACCCAGATGAACCTGTTGTAACAACTTCTACAGTGAATGTTGAAGTAACCGTACTTCCTTGGGATAAAGTCTCCAGCAGTGTTGAAGTTGGTCGTTAATTCGATTTCCCACTTATTATAAGAATTTTGGAGTAATCATCAACTTACTCCAAAATTACTTAATTCTCTATTTACGGCAGTTCTTGTTTTAATGCAAAACTACTGCCAAAACCCAGCAGGGGGCATAAAATGGAATTAGATGAAGAAAATAAACGATGCATTTTTTTGGTTATTGCTGTTTCCTCTGTTGTTTGGAAGTTGTGTCGGAGAAGATTACAGTAACTGTATAACAAAGACCTACATTCGCTTTGAGTCTAAAAACCCGAAGCATCCACTAAGAGAAATTACTAAGTCTTTGGAACTGTATCTGTATGGAGCCGACAATCGTCTGGCTCACCAATTTAATTTTCTCCCAGAGGATTTCTCACCTTCCGAAGTTGCTGTAGAGATACCAGAAATACCAGATGGAACTTATAAAATTATTGGCGTTATCAATCATGAGAGTTGCTATAGTATTTATAATATAGAAAATCTGGATGAAGTATACACAGTCTTAAATAATGATACAGTAGATACTCCGCCCGCAGATCTTTTTGTCGGGTCCGGACTTCTGACAATTAAACAAAATAAACAGGAAAATACGATTATTACTACTGCGGTTGCTATGGGTAAACAAACAAATCATTTTAAAGTAAATATTACTTTTGATGGATACACCTCTCCTGCAGGTACCTCAATTAATTCTTGCATTTGTGGATACAATGGAAAATTCTTGTATAATGATTATATCTGTCCTGACAATGAATATAAAAGAGTTTATCTTCCACATCAGTCGACAGGTAATACAAATGGTACAGAACCCATTTCTTATAACTTTACCACGATGCGCTTATGGATAGGTGCTGATCTTACACTTTTGGTTGAAGAGCATCTTCCTTCATTAAACGGAACAACCAGGAATACACAAACGCGTAAAGTTGAATTAAACATTGTGGATTTATTGAAAGAAATAGAAGAGGTTACAGAACTACCCGGAGAGAAGTTTCCATATAACAGTGATGAAAAACTGGAATTTCACGATGTATATAATATCGATGTAACTCTAGGGGCTAATTTCGTTGTATTAGGCATAAAAATCAATGACTGGACGGTCATTGGTGGAGGAGTAGAAGTATAGGACCAACAAACGCTTCTAAATAAACAAGTTAAGATGAAAATCATGAAAAAGCATTATACATTTTTACTTATCCTTTCTCTTCTTATTTTCTCGTGCAGTGAGAATATGGAAGAGTTCCGGCCGGAAGTATCAGAAAAGGAGGTAGAAATACAAATCTCTCATTCTGCACAGGGAAAAACACGCGCCAGTGTTCCGGATCCGGGAACATCCGATGAAAGAAGAATAGACGAACTTGATCTTCTGGTTTTTGATAATTCAGGTTATTTTCTCTATACACGTGAAGCTTATAAGCTGGATGAAACCAAATATCGGGCTACTATGAAGGAATCTCCAGCAAGTGTAACCGTACAATTACTAGCAAATTGCCGTACTAAAATAAATTTATACAAAAACAGCTGGAATACTTCAACGGAATGGTCAACCATTCAACAACAGTTAATTGATACAGATCCGGGACGTCTGGTTGGTAAAACAACCTTCCAACCTTTGCCCATGTGGGGTACTTTCAGCGGAACAATTTCAACTACCCAGGTAAATAAATGGGGGCCTATACAAATGCTTCGTTCTGTAGCATCTGTAGATCTGCGGGTAGAAAAGAATACTAAAACAGCCGACTTTGAACTGGTATCTTTGCATCTTTACTATGCGCCTGATAAGGGATATCTTCCGGCATTGAATGGTACAGGAACACCCAAACAATATGATGTACCTGCTGATATGGCTACTAATTTACATTCATTGGTAGCCGATAACGTATTTGACCTTACGGTAAATCCTGATCAATCCAATGAAAAAAAATATGCGGCTATTACGAACCAAATGTATCTGTATGATAACAATGTAAGTGCTGACGATATTAAGAACGGTACAACCAGCAATCGATTTACCCGTGTTATTATGGAAGGATATTATAAACAGGCCGATAAATCTGAAGAGGATAAAAAGAGTTCATTTTATCCGATTGATTTCGTTTACAGTGATGGAAGTTTCCGTCCGATTATCCGGAACTGGAAGTATGAATTTAATGTAACAGGGGTACATGGACCCGGTTATGAAAAGATTGAAGAAGCGGCGGAGAATTATCCGGTTGATTTGAATGTAGAAGTGATCAATTGGAACACAGAAGAAGTTGAAATTGGCTCTGAAGGTCGTTATTATGTGGCTGTTCAGCGTAAGAAAAGTATATTAGATCGAAAAGCACAATCGACAGATAAGATACAAATAATCTATCGCATTGAAGATTTGGTACCTGGAAATGAATTTAAGCTTGCTTTTAAAGATACTATAACCAATGGGACTCCCTCAGATATAGCGAATGGTATTAAAAATAAGTATTTTCAGGTGGAGCTACTTCATGATACATCGGGAGGAAAAGCGGATCTCGTTATAACCGCTTTGCAAAACTATACAGCGAGTCATGATAAGGAGACGGTTATTCTAAAGTTTAGAAATCTCCAGTTTGAAATTGTAATCAATCAGTTAGACTGGACTGACGTAGACTGGAATGATGGAGGTGATAAAGAGACTGATGTATAAAAGAAAACTGATCAAATGAAGAAAGTTATATTATGGGGAATCAGCTTATTAATAGGGCTTGCTTCCTGCCAGAAAGATATAGAAGAACAAAGTTTCAGGGAAAATGGTTTTGCTGTAAAAGTAGTGGTAGACGATGTACAAACTGAAGTTAAAACACGTGCTTCGGTTCCTTCCGAACCGGGTGAAACCTCTGTGAATTCTCTTTATCTGGTTTTCTATAAATATAAAACAGACGGAAGCGGTGCCTATATAGGTTATTATAAAGAGGCATCTCCTTTAGGAATGAATTCCACCATACAAGTAAATGCGCTCACAAGTGGTGATCCTTTGATCTATGATGAAGATTATGCCATACTTGCCTTCGCCAATCTGGAAGATTATGTGGAAGATGTAAATGATATGCTGGAGGGGATGAAAATCAGAACAGAAAGAGCTGCTCTTGATTTTACGCTTTTAACTGCTATCGGTTCAGGTACGAATGAGAGTGAAAATAATTCTGCGATTGCTTCTAGTAAGTTATTTATGAGTGCCCGTTCCATTAGACAGGGAAAAACATCCACGGCCACTGTAAATTTAATACGAGGTTTAGCGCGTTTAGATATTTACAACAATGATACTGATCATCAGATGGTGTCTGTTTCTATTTGGGGTGCTTCGACCACTACTACTCTATGGGCGGATGGCAATGGGATAATTCCCCAACAGATGCAACGTTTTTATGGAGTGAAAGATGTCATAGCCAATGAAGTTAAAGGAAAACTCTATGCTTTTGAAAACAAAGTTGCCGAACCGGCAATGGGAGATGAAGTTACCACTTGTTTGATAATTGGAATGACTCCGGTTGATAATCCGGATGATGTCAGTTATTACCGGGTCAATGTCTGTCCGGAAGACGGTGCACAGAATCTGATCCGCAATTACTGTTATAAAGTAACGATCAGAAAGGTTGTTTCAGAAGGTGCAAATACAGAGTATGAAGCTTGGACCCAGAGCAAAAACCAATTACTCATATCTGTGAACGATTGGAATTTTGACGATAATGGTATGATTATAACAGATGGAACAAATGTGCTTGGTCTACCTGTTAAACGAATTAAACTTGATCCATTGGGAGATGTACGTGAATATTCTATCTACACATCCGGTAATGGGATTTTGCAGATTAGTCAATTTGATTTGCCCGACGGTATTAAAGTTGTACTGGAAGGAAATTTGCTACGTGTAACTGCTGATCCGTTGCCTGCCGGTCGGGAAGTTACTCGTGGAAGTATAGAATTGACATTTGCCGGATTACGTGGAAATATCGATATTATCCAGGAGCCAAATGATGAAAAAATATTCTATCTGGATCGTAACACAATAGCGAATTTTAGTCCGGTAGGTCGTTATGGTATGACGGATGGTCCTTTGACAGTAACTTCTTCCGGTCCTTGGAAGGCTGAAATCTTTAATATAGACGAGGATCCCGATAATCCCGGATTTTCTTTCAATCCGTCTGGAGAGGCAGTAACGGTTTTGCATTCAGAAACGAATCCGTTTAAAAATCAGTTCCAGATTTATACCACGGGAGATAATCCGGACGCAAATAATGTACGGAGCGGTTTTATCATTGTTTCTTTAAACGAAGATCCGGAAAATTACAGTGTAGCTATACCTCTTGTACAAGATGTTAAGCCTGTATTTGAAATGATTCCGATTGCAACAGAGTTAAAATTCTTTGCGGATGGAAGTCCCGTGAATACTGCAATAGCCAAAGGTGATTTGTATGAATTTACGGTGAATACAGGAGGAATAGATTGGACAGTTTCTATGGATGGTGGTGATGCCAATGGGTTTGTGGTAACTAAAGTGAACGCAAGGGTATTTACGATTAAAGCGAAAGCTCCTAATGCAACTGTATCTCAACTCAAGTCTACTCTAAAAATAGCTGCCGGTGAAAATGTAATGGAAATTCCGGTCAGCCAAGATGCAGCAGTAATCACGGCAAGTTTCAGTGGACAGATACCTGCACAAGGAGGTGAGATTACAGTATTTGTTACTTCTTCCAGCTTAAACTGGGATGCAAAGATCACTAAGAACTGGGATTCTGGTGCTAATAAAAGTCATGAAGCCTATCTCAAGACTGCATCTGGTAATGATAGGGTTACTGAAATAACCAATCAATCACCGAATGGATCTTTTAAAGTTGGCTTTGATGCATTGGACTATCCGTTGGTAAATAAATCACCCGTAGTTAAAATTGAAGTATCACTGAATGGTTTGCCGACTGTTAGCCAAACCATTGAGATTGTTCAGTTACCAATGAAACCAACTTCATTACTGATAATGGATGTGCGCCATTCCTCTTTTGGTTCTTTAAAAAATAGCGAATATTTTGACGGATATAATGAGTTTTTAAGAAACAAATTACTCTTTGGAGAAGGAGGTAAAGTACCACTTCCTCCTATATCCATAACAGAAATTTCATCAGGTAGTGAACCGGGAGTTATTTCTTCAGCTTACAGGTATCTGCATGCGGGAGGGCGTCCGGAGAGATATACCGATGACCGTTATCAAAGTGTGGAAAACTGGAGGGTAGCAAATGATGGTGTAGTGGTATTTGTATGTGATGATGTGGGTGATAAAATGAATAACCCCTATTCTAGTCTACATAAATTAGGCTATCGGCCCGCTTCCCGTAAAGGTGAGCCAGTAAGAATATATACCGATTTGCTTAATAGCACGCATGTACTATCGAAGAATATAATGAGGTATCTTTTGCAAGATGGTCCTTTTGGAACAGTAAACAATGCCGGGTCTCTGAGCTTTAAAATGGATAATATAAGTACAAGTTTAAGTGCTTATCCCAAAAATGCAGTACCTGTGATGATGAATGCAGATAATAATCCTTTGTTAGTGATAGATCCGGATAATCGTTTGGTATACATAGGTGAAGGACAATCCTTCCATAGTGGCTATAATGTAAGTATCAAAAATGATAAAGACAGGTTCTTGGGTAATTTGATCTCCTATGTATTGAATGCTGCCTTGAATGGAAGTGCCTTTACAAATATCTTTAAGGATGACGAATTGTATAATGCGACTTATGGGAAATAATTATTCAGGCAATTGGATGATAAACAGCAAAAACAGATAATAAAAAAAATATGAAGAAATTTTTATTATACGGACTCGCATGGTTGGCAGGCACATTTGTGTCTTGCCAATATGATTTGGATACTCCTCTTGAACAGGAAGGAGGTAATCTGAGTTTGCAGGTTGAAATAGATAATATTGGAACTGGTTTGCAGGTAGATACCCGTGCTACCATTATTAATCCGGAAGAAGGAGAAGAGCAGATTAAAAACCTGTATCTCTTATTTTTTAATAAAAATTCTGAAGGAAACACTACTTATCAGGGATACCATAAAATGGAGGGAACGATAACAACGGGTTCGCTTATACCCTTAACATATGAAGGGATAAATACAGGTAGTTATTCTATATTAGCATTGGCCAATATAACGGGGTATTCCCTTCAATATTCCAGATCAGAAGCTGCCTTGGATGACTTTCTAAATGGTTTAAATAGTTCAATGTCTATTTCCGAAGTAATTGCCGGTACAACCATACATGTTGGGAATGTTTCATCCGGATTTGATGACAAGGTAATAGCTCCTAATAACATCGTAATGAGCGGAATCACAGAAAAAGCAGAGGGACAACAGGTTATTAATTTGAAATTAACTCGTGGAGTAACTCGCTTTGATGTACGGAACCTGGATATAAATTACCATTTAACATCGGTTTCTATTTGGAATAACGCTTCATCCACTCCTTTATGGTTATCCGGAGAGCAGTCATCTGACAGGTCAGCAATTAACAAGGGACGTTTTTATGGTGTAGCAACGGAAACCGGTAAGGAAGAAATCAAGGGCGGACTTTATGCCTTTGAAAATTATAATGCTGATCCATCAAAAGGGGATAAGGAGACGACTTGTTTGATTATAGGACTGAAACCTGAAGCCGGTGATACGACCTATTACCGGGTAAATATACATCCCGAAGAATCGGGCCAGAGCCTGAAACGTAATTTTGTGTATCAATTGACTATACGTACCGTGTTTGATAGCGGAGAGCCATCGGAAATGGAGGCTTATCAATCTCAAGCAGACCCGAATATTGATGTAGATATCAATAACTGGAATCTGGACGATGAAGGATTAATACTTACTGATGGAAAAAACGTAATGGCTATTCCTTCCAAAGTCATCAGGTTTGTACAGGAAGGTGGAACACGTAAATTTTCCATTTTTGTACAAGGGGAAGGTACCTTAGCAATGACACAGAACCTTCCAAGTGGATTTACCGCCTCTCTTTCCGGTAATGAGCTGACTGTAACTGCTGCTCCATTGGGAGACTTAAAGATAAGAGAAGGAACATTGGACCTCAGTTTTGCCGGATTAACTGGTACTGTTCAGGTACTGCAGGAGCCGAAAGAGAACCATTTCTTGCGGATTGATAAAACCTTGTTGACTGGTTTTCCGGCTACCGCCAACTCAGTGCATGTAGGTACTTCCATAAATATAAATAGTTCGAAAGATTGGACTGCTCGTATTTATAATACAGGTGAAAGCCGTTTTTCATTTGATCAGGATGATGGAACTGCATTGGAGACTGAAGGAATCTCTGGAGCAAATCTGGAAATGTTTGTAGCCAGGGATAACACATCCAATAAAGTATTAACTGCATTTGTACTGATTGCATTGAAGAATGAACCGGGATATAGCCGGGTAGTTATGTTGAAGCAAGCAGCTTCATCGGGTATCACCATAGATTTGGGCTCTGTTACCTCATTAGACTTTCAGGCGAATGGAGTTCCTAAGTATATTTCGAATTCATTTCCGGGAGATGCTTATGAGATTCTAGTTGATCCCGGTACCGATATGAATGGAAATTTTAATGACTGGGGGGCTGTATTAACGGGTGAAGAGGAAAATGTAAAACTGTTTGAACTTAAAATAGAGAAGAATCTTAGTAGTGATGGAATTAACCGGGTTGTTGTTTATCCTAAAGGTTCTGCAGAATATCCTTATTATAATATGACTGACAAAGAGTTGAATAATGTCAAGCTGAAAGTATATTGGGGAAGCAATGAAAGTGAGGATGACCCTGATAAATACAAAGAAGTGCCTATCACACAAGATGCTCTCATTTTTAAGGTAAATAATGTATTTATTGATCCGAAAGGAGGTGTGTTTGATATGCAGATTGATATTCCAGATGGATTTTCCTGGAAAGTGGAGATAACAGGAAATTGGGAAACCAAAGAGAAATTTGCAAACATGGAGCATAAAGGGTATATTATAGATAATTCTGGAAATAAACTTACTTCAGGAGAAATCTCAGGACAAACCTCCAAGGTTTTAAAAGTCGGATTTGATAAAATGTTATTTCCAATTGTAAACACATCTCCGGTTTTAACGCTGAAATTCACCCTTGAACAAATTCCGGGAATAACGGCAACTCCTGTTGTCGCTCAGACGGCTTTAAAACCAAGAAAAGTGAATATCTTGGACATAACAGGAGGTGATAATTCTTGGGGTTCTTTAAAAGCTAATGGAAGTAAATACATGACTCCAACTATTAACTATTACAATAGTGAGACAATGTTTAATACAAAAGGAACTAAATGTTATGCAGATTTCGAAAAAAGACCATCAGATGTATTAGACGAATTTGCTGCAAGTTCCTCATCTCCTATAGATCCATTAAAAAATTATAACTATCTACATGCCGGTTATGACAAGACTAACTGGTCTGACCAGGGATTTAATGCTGTGAATGAATGGAGAAAGAACACTGATGGTGTGTTGGTAATCTTTCAGGATTATTCCAATAGACATGATAAAGCTGTACCATTTTTCACTAAACTATATAATAATATAGGCTATAAGGAAACGAGTGAAACAGGTTCATCCAAAATAGATTTTACTGCTTTAAATGATAACCGAATAATTAAATACCTTTATAAAGACGGTCCTTTCGGTACATCCGATGTAAACAAATTCAGTGGTGACTTAGATCGGCTGAATGATGCCCATTCTGCTATATCCAGAGAAACGGTAGAAAAGACCGGAACAGCTATTATTCATGAATATAACAATTCCAATAATATAGTTGTATTCATTGATCCAGATAATAGAATTGTTTATATCGGAGAAAGTGAATTATTTTCCGGTACTACTACTTTTGGTGAATCTTATTTAAACAATTCTAACTATCCTAGACGATATGAAGCGAATAAATTTTATGCTAATTTCTTATCATACATAATACGCGCAGCACAATATGGTAGTCATTTTACGGATCACTTTAAGAAAGACTCTGATACTTATTACCCATTTGATAAGTTAACAAAAGATCCTATGTTTGCTGATTAAAAGTTGTTTTATAGTTCTGATTTATATCTAAAAAAAGAGAAGCTCCATCCGGAAGCTTCTCTCTTTTTATTAAGGCTAAAATTCAGTAATAATTTACTTGATTTTCTTATATCCGTATACTGCCCGATTGCCCAGTTCTTCTTCAATACGAAGCAACTGATTATATTTAGCCATACGGTCAGAGCGGCTCAATGAACCTGTTTTAATCTGTCCACTGTTAGTTGCTACAGCAATGTCAGCAATCGTTGCATCTTCTGTTTCTCCTGAGCGGTGAGAAGTAACAGTGGTATAGCCATGACGGTGAGCCATTTCAATTGCATCCAGTGTTTCAGTAAGTGAACCGATCTGATTAACTTTAATCAGAATAGAGTTACCGCATTTTTCTGCAATTCCTCTTGAAAGGAATTCCACGTTGGTAACGAATAAATCATCACCAACCAGCTGGCAACGGTCACCGATACGTTCCGTTAATTTTTTCCAGCCATCCCAGTCATTTTCACTCATACCATCTTCGATAGAATCGATGGGGTATTCGTTGATTAGTTTTTCCAGGTAGTCAACTTGTTCATCGGCTGTTCTTTTCATTCCTTTTTCACCTTCAAATTTGGTATAATCGTAGATACCATCTTTGTAGAATTCAGAAGAAGCACAGTCAAGACCAATGGTAATGTCTTTCTTCGGTTCATATCCGGCAGCCTTAATCGCTTCAAGAATTGAATTCAAAGCATCTTCCGTACCATCCAGGGTAGGAGCGAATCCACCTTCATCACCAACAGCTGTACTTAAACCACGATCTTTCAATACCTTTTTCAAAGCATGAAATACTTCTGCACCCATGCGCAGACCTTCATGGAAACTCTTGGCACCCACCGGACGAATCATAAATTCCTGGAAAGCAATTGGAGCATCACTGTGAGATCCTCCGTTAATGATGTTCATCATAGGTACAGGCAGTACATACGTGTTTACCCCACCGATATATCTGTAAAGCGGAAGTTCCAGGTAGTTAGCAGCGGCTTTAGCTACAGCAAGAGATACACCCAAGATGGCATTAGCACCCAGTTTGGATTTGGTTTTGGTTCCATCCAGTTCCAGCATAGCATGGTCGATACCTCTTTGGTCAATGGAAGGCATACCAATCAGGTGTGGAGCGATCACTTTGTTCACGTTTTCCACAGCTTTCAGAACACCTTTGCCCAGGTAGCGTTTTTTGTCGCCATCACGTAATTCCAATGCTTCATGTTCTCCAGTCGATGCGCCTGAAGGTACAGATGCACGACCTATTACACCACATTCCAAAATTACATCTACTTCTACTGTTGGGTTACCTCTGGAGTCGAGGACTTCTCTTCCGATAATTTTTTCTATTCTCATGGTTTTATTCAATTTAAAAAATCACACAAATTTATTGAAATTTTTCACATTATGTATCACTATTGATAGGTATTCTTAGGTTTTATAAATCCCTATAAGTTGGTAGTGCGCTTAGGCCTAAACATCAAAAGTGTTGTAATTGTTCATTCTCTCGTAATTTCTTATAAATTTTTACAATTTAATTAGCTGTGTCATAGTATTTGATATTAAGCTGTTAATAGAACTCACAATAAAAAAGAAACAAATTTATTTTTATCTTTATTTCATTATTTTTCTACATAGAATATTCTTATATGAATTTCTGCGTATCATACAACCGTTTTTTTACTTTACTAGAAATACTGAAAAAAACTTTCAATTATTTCCAGATAGTAACTTTGATTGTTTCTACATTTTTCTTCCTCACATTTTTCTTTTTCAGTCAAAAAGAAATCATCAATTAAGCAGAAAAAGTTGTTTTAACATTCCGAAACAACACTTTATGTCTTATCCGATAAAAAAAAGAACTTTTCATCGCAATTATATCTGAATCAGACTTCCAACAGGGATAATGTTGTCTTTTTTTGGAAGAGATAACCCCGTACATTTACCGATGAAGGTAATTTTCGTTAAAACTCTGGGAACGTAAAATAAATATATAACGGATTAACTCCGATATAAGATAACTCGTATAGGGAAATAGATATTGTTGATGTATCAGCATAAGGTTATCACTGGTTAGTTACACCTTATGATGATAATATTACTGCCTATTACCTCTTCTCAATAAGGGTGAAGGAATATTTTCACTTCGTCCCAAGGAATAGATTATTATAGATGCAGACCGTTCTTATACTTCCCCGATCCGTTTTATCACGGATGATTGATTATTCAAGAATTAAAACTTAAGTAATAGCCCTATGAAAACAAAGATTAGAAGAACAGAGATATGGAAAAGAAGGAGTCTGATATTTTTAATGATGATGCCGGTTTTATCTCTCTCTGTTTCCGCTCAAAAAAGTAGTTACTCTGGTGGTTTCCCGTTTTTCAGATCATTTCTTGATGATGAAATGATGGGTCTACTTCTTCCTGCTAATAGCAATGACAATAAACCGAATGCTGCTATTAAGCATGGATTAACAAATGAAGGACTAATGATGACAGATGGTAAGGATGAAGTAGGCGCATTTTTTTTATCAGATAACCCTTTTCCTACCATTGATGGTTTCTTAATTGAATTTGAATATATCATGAAGAGGAAGGAAATTGGTACTGAACACACCGATGGTATGTGTATGTTCCTGGTAGATGCTAAGCAAATGAATATTTTAAAGTTTGCTTCGTCGGGAGCATGCTTTGGTTATACACATAAATATGGCAATGAGACGAAATACCAAGTAAAAGGTATTGAAGGGGGATATTTGGCGGTAGCATTAGATCAACGACCTTTTAAAGAAAACCGAATGGATAGCTGGGAGACGAGAAGCGGAATTGAGTATAAATCAAATGAAAATCTGGATAAAGTAATTTTGAAAGACGATTACAAGACCCGAAGTAATGTGACAATTCGGGGAGCGGCTGGTAATAGAAAATTAACCTATAAATTCGATAATTCACCTTCTCTTACTTTGCCAATATCCCAATGGGGGTATCCTCTATTAATTACCCGCCATACTGGCATGGAAGAGGATAGGCCAACCGGTTTAGAAAATCAGGTCGGGTATAAATTGAATCCACTTACGGGTGGTTTAATAAAAGAGGTGGATCCACCCATTAGAAAACCTTTTAATGTTTCAGGAGGAGACTTTTTTGATGGTCCGGATGACCCTGCTTATCGTAAAATTATTATCGCACTTGAACCTGATACAGATGATGGTGAAGGATACAAAATTTCGGTTTCCATTCAGCATGGAAAAGATACGACCTTAGTTATCAAAGATTATTCCGATCCCGCAGAAGTGACGTATTTTGAAAATGGATTTAGTGGAATTTGGGACGCCAAATTTGGTCAGCATTATATTGCTTATAATTCTCCTTTCATTACTTATACCGTTTCTACTCCCGAAGAGTTAATTTTTGGATTTGCAGCATCTACAGGTATATTCACCTCTTTTACAAACATCATCAGAAACCTACGTATAACTCCTTTGAATGCAGCTAATACAGCGAATGATGATATTCGCAATCATCGGCGGGGTCCTGTTACTGTTAGGCCGCTTGATAACGATATAGGATATCGGGATATGGGTGATAAAGTAATTAGTAGTAGTGAATTTCTTGATCCTACGTCTTTCCGATTCTGGAGTGATGAAAAACATTGCCTAGAGGGTATACATGAATATAATGATGATGACGGAAAATGGACTTATGATTCTAAAACAAAGCAAGTTGTCTTTTTCCCAAAGAAAGGTTTTAAAGGTGTAGCATCAACTATGTACGATGTTAATGGTAGTTATTATCCTTATGATCAACCTCATTTTCGTTCTTCCATTGCAATTATTAATGTCACTATAGATGATAATCAGCCCTGATATAATATTTCTAAAATATTTTCTTTTCATTTTCTGATTAAACAGAGAGATACAAAGGCACGGATTTGCATGTAGATAAAACAAGTGATAATTTGTTTTGTTATGTATTTCTCATTTTGTGGGCTTTTGTGTAAATTCGCACGCTTTTATAGAAGTGATCACAAATAACCTAACAAATGAACTATTACAGCCCCAAAGAAATAGCTATGGCTTTTGCCGCCTCTGGTGTTTACAAGAGTAAATTATCTCTCTCCAAATTTTCTTTGATTGCCATTTTAGGAGGTGCTTTTATTGCCTTTGGTGGTTTACTTAGCGTGATGGTAGCGGGAGGAATGCCAGGGGTTGGAGCTGCAAATCCGGGTTTAATTAAATTTGTTGCGGGTGCATTATTCCCCATCGGATTGATTATGGTTTCCATAACCGGAGCCGATTTGTTTACCAGCGATTGCACAGCTTTTACACTTCCCTTATTACAGAAAGAAATTAAAATAAAAACCTTTCTCCGGTTTTTGTTGCTTTCCTATGTCTTCAATTTTATCGGAACACAGTTCATTGCTTACCTTCTTTCTGCCCATATCGGTTTTTTTGATAAAGAACCCTGGCAGGAATATCTGCATACTTATTCGGCAGCCAAAATAAACCAGGATTTTATGAAAGTATTTATTAAAGGAATTGGCGCTAATTGGCTGGTATGTTTAGGCATGTGGATGGGATATGCCGCCAAAGATATCACCGGGAAGTGTGTCGGTATCTGGATTCCCGTCATGCTTTTTGTGACGTTAGGATATGAACACTCCATTGCTAATATGTTTTTTATTCCAGCTGCTATTTATTCCGGAGTAAATATTTTATGGACAGATTTCCTGATACAAAACCTGATACCCGCTACACTGGGAAACTTTATCGGTGGAGCGGGTCTGGTAGGATGCGTTTATTGGTATCAATTTATGAGGAAGTGAAGCCTATTTTGCAGATTCACCTCAGCCATTCCTCCGTCAATATCCAGATAAAGAAGATTCATATCAGGATAAAACTTCTTCAATCGTTTCTCTATTCCTTTAGCTACCACATGATTGGCAATGCAACCAAACGGTTGTACACATACCACTTTGTTAACTCCCTGGCGCGCATAACTCGCTACTTCGGCAGCAATGGCCCAACCTTCTCCAAACTGATTGGATAAATCGAGTATTTCCGAAGCATACTTCGCTTTGGTATAAATAGATTCGGAAGCCACATAGTAACGGAAGCCTCTCAATATATTCTCTACTTTATTGATCCGGGTATTCATGTATTTCCAGAAAGTATGGTCTATCAACTTGTGAAGGATTCCCCCCTTCTTCAATCCGTTTTCAACATTCACTTCTGAGTTGACAAAATACTGCATAAAAAAGTCCAGGATGGGAGGCGTAGCAACTTCCATATTTTGAGAACGTAACCATTCCCCGATATGAGCCTGGCCGTAGCTGTTGTATTTGACGAAGATTTCGCCGATTAATCCAACTTTGGTTAATTCCACGTTATTTACCCGAATATTATTAAAGTCGGCAACCGCCTGTTGCAGGAACGACATCAGTAATTTGGAGTTATTTATCCGGATCGCTTCAATTCCTCTCTCCACATAAAAGTCAAACACTTGCTGCGTGTCGCCTTTATTCTTCTCGCGGGTAACGGTTGCATTATACATTTGTTGCAAAGCGTCCGAATATAAAATGGCATATACCAGTGTGTTCGCGATTTTTACGAAAGGAATTTTAAATGCCTTTTGATCATTTTGATAAACCTCTCCGGAAGAGACAACCAGTACAGGTATGTTCGAAAAGCCGGCGTTCTCAATTCCTGATTTTATTTGAGACAGGTAGTTTGTTGCCCGGCATTGTCCACCGGTTTGAGTAATCGCTACTACTATATTGTCCAGATCATATTCTCCCGATTGAAGAGCCGTGATAATATCTCCTAAAATTAAAGTAGATGGATAACAGACTTCGTTGTTGCCATAAATTAATCCGTTTTCCGCAGACATCCGGTTAGTTCTAGGCATATTGACAATTTTATATCCCGCCAATTCACCGATGGCAGGAATAAACGGTGAAAGATAATCCGAGAACCACGGAGCAAGGATTGTCTTTTTCCTGTCTTCTTTCCGATAGGAAGATTTGTAGCTTTCAAAAGGCTTCATTTCCTCTGGAGTTTGCGGAATGCTGACTCTTAAGGATTCGATCAGCGAACGCATCCGCAGACGAATGGAACCGGGGCTGGCTATCTCGTCAATCCTCAGCACCGTGTGGTTTTTATCTGCCTGCTTCAATATTTCTTTCGTTTCGTCCATAAAGAAAGAATCAGGACCACATCCAAACGAGTTGAGTTGTACCAATTGTACATTCTGTGGAAGTTTGGCTACTTCCATCGCTGTCTGAATAACCCGGTTGGGATACGACCATTGAGATACAATATTCAATTGGCCAAATCCCTGGCTTTCCGAATAACGGAAAATATCATCCGTAAACACATCAACTCCCATATCTGAAAGAATTTGTCCCACTTTCTGATGGATAAGCGGATCAGCATGATACGGCCTTCCGGCTACTACAAATACTAGTTTATTCTCTTTGACGGCCTGATCAAATAAGCTTTTTTGCTTCTGTTGAAGTTCGGTTTTTACCCGGTCTTTTTCTTGGATAGCTTTAGCAAAAGCAGTCTCAAAGACTGATTCGGTTATTCCTAAAGATTTCAAATAAGTATAGCTGGCTTTCTTGAGTGCCTTTTCATCACTGAAAATAATTACAGGTTTGTCGAACGGTATTCCCAGTTTTTCTTCCGGTTCCATGGAACTACGGATTACATCGGGATAGCCACTAACGACCGGACAATTGAATGAATTATTGGACGATCCAAATTCTTTTTCTTCTTTCACAATGATGGGGTAGAAGATGCGATCGACACCCTGTTCAGCCAAAGCCAGGATATGTCCGTGTACTAATTTCGCCGGAAAGCAAATATTATCCGACATAACGCTCCCAACCCCTTTCTGATAGAGAGAAGTAGTTGATTCTGGTGAAAGAACAACTTCCAAACCGCTTTCCATAAATAAGGTATGCCAGAAAGGATAATTCTCAAACATATTTAGTACACGGGGAATACCGATAACTGTCCTCTCAGGTGCATTTTCCTCTATACTTTTGCGGTGGAATAATAACTCATTCTTTTTGTCGAAGGCATTGTATCCTTTTTCCGGGGCTGTATTTTTATTATAGAATACTTTCTCACATTTATTTCCTGCATAACAGGTATTACCGTTGGGAAACCGGAACCGAAGGATAGAGCATTGATTGGTACAGCCTTTACACTGCAACTCTTTCGTTTGAGTCTGGTTGGCATCAGGCAGCGGATCGGTTCCTGGGAAAGAAGTTTCTTTTCCATGTGTACACCACATTTTGCGGGCATAAAGGGCTGCTCCGAGGGCACCCATTAATTCGGGGTGATCCGTAGAACTTACAGTTTTGCCGGATAACAGTTCGAGCGCCCTGTATACGGCATCATTGCGGAATGTGCCTCCCTGAACCACGATTTGATCACCTAACAGATTCAAGTTGGATATTTTTAGTACTTTAAACAGGCAATTCTTTATGACAGAATAGGAGAGTCCAGCAGCAATATCTCCCAGAGAAGCATTCTCCCGGAGCAACTGCTTAACTTTTGAGTTCATAAAAACAGTACAACGTGAACCCAGGTCACCCGGATATTGAGCCAGACAGGCAGCCAGCATGAATTTATCCATTCTCATGTTCATGGTGGAGGCAAAGTTTTGCAGGAAAGAACCACAACCGGAAGAGCACGCTTCGTTTAATTCGATATTAGAGATGACGCCATTTCTGGTAAATATAGATTTCATGTCCTGACCACCAATATCCAGTACAAAGGAAACGTCAGGATTTACATATTGTGCGCCCGATAAGTGAGCCATGGTTTCTACAATACCATAATCCAGGTTGAGTGCTGATTTTACCAGGTCTTCACCATAGCCGGTCACAGCCGAGGCGAGGAACCGAAAAGTTATTCCCTTTTGTGCTGCCTTCAGGTAAAACTGATTCAATCCTTCCCGTACTTTTTTTAAAGGATTGCCCTGGTTGGAATCATAAAAGCGATAGACAATATTATCCTGTTCATCCATGATCAGGATCTTGGTAGTGGTGGAACCGGAATCAATACCCAGGAAGCAGTTTACATGTTCGCCTGCTTTCAGGTCGGCATGTTTCAAGGTTTTGATTTTCCGTCTCCTTTTCCACTCTTTGTATTCTTCTTTGGAACTGAATAAAGGAGGTAACGTATCTTTGCGGATAACCTCTTTATTCTCCAGTTTTTCGATAAATAGCTTTATTTCCTTTTTGGTTTTTTCTTCCTTGTTATACAAAGCCGCACCCCATGCGGGAAAGTATTCTCCATTGGGAGGAAGTATCATATCCGTATCTCGCCTCTTCAAAAGATCGCGAAACGAAGTGCGGAGGGCTGGAATAAAGGTTAATGGCCCACCTACACACAATATCTTCGGATTGATGTCGTATCCTCTTGCCAGTGTTGTTATGCTTTGCACCGCTACGGCATGAAGGATAGACATGGCAATATCCGGTGTAGGTATATTGCGGGAGATCAGGTTTTGTACATCCGTCTTGGCAAATACCCCACAACGGGAAGCAACCGGATAAACTTTCTCGTAGTTTAATGCCTGTTCAGCCAGTTCTTCTACCGTGATGTTCATCAGGTCTGCCATTTGGTCGATAAACGCGCCTGTACCCCCGGCACAACTACCATTCATCCGGATATCTGGTTGTTTTCCGGGAGTAAAGAATACCATTTTGGCATCTTCGCCACCGAGGTCTATCAAGGTGTGGGTATCTGGGAAATGTTTTTTTATGACTTCAATGGAAGCGACTACTTCCTGTGTAAACGGGATTCCTGTACGCTCGGCTATTCCCATGCCGGCAGAACCGGTAATACCGATGGAGTAGCTGGCGTCCGGAAAAAGATACAGGATATTGCTTAGTTCTTCTACCAATATAGGAATGAAACCGGCTTTGTGTCGGCGATAAACCTGGTAGATGATTTCATCTGCCTTGTTTAATACAATAATTTTTAGTGTAGTGGAACCAACGTCTATTCCTATTCTACACATATTTTGGGGTTTCATCATCAATTACTGTTTGCGTTTAAATGAAGTTTTAAATCAGGACTAAAAATCAAGCTTTCAGAGCGTTCAACACGAAATTGGTTACATATTGTTTGTGGTCTTTCATTACTAAATTATATTCCCCGGTTGATTTCTTCGCTATTTTCGTTGCAAACCCGGTAAACATGAACGGGAAGAAGCAGAGCGATAAAATATTCAAGCCTAAATCAATGACGGGAGTCTTTCTGATTGTTCCTTTTTTTTCTTCTTCATCAATTCTTTCGGATAATTTGGTGAATATTTGTAATGGATCGCGTTCTAAAAGTTTTTCTATCAAGATATCCGGTCCCTGATTGATTTCATTCAGTATAAAAATGGGAATCTGTGGATATTGGGGCAATATTTCATAATAAATATCAATCCATGCTTCGATCAGTTCAAAGAAAGGCATGTCAGAATTCAAAGTTGAAAAAGTTCTCTTCACCAATACATCAAAGGCCTCATCGAATATAATTTCGAAAAGATTATATTTGGAATTAAAGTAATACTTTACATGTGCGACGTTCGTATCTGATGCTGCGGCTATATCGCGTATACTCGTACCCGTATATCCGTTTTTGACAAATAACTCACGGGCAGCATTGAGAATTCTTTGACGTACGTCTGATGTTGAATTATTTTTCTCCATTTTAAACAATTGTTTAAGCGAAGTTAAACGATCGTTTAAACCTAAAAAAATGTTTAGGGTTAATTTATGTAAACAGAGGGTGTTTTGTGTATTTATCCCTTTTGTGGGGTTTTCAACTCATCAACTGTTCATGTAATTTTCGCGGGATAAATAAGGTCGTTACAAACTATAACTTTTTTCTTGGAATATGGATCGTAAATATTATTCAGATTATAGGGCTTTACTTTTTAGAGTTAAAGCCTTCACTCTTTATAGTTGCGGGGGACAGTCTTACAAGAACAGCGCTGTTTTTCACCAAGAATGGCGCTGTTTTTGATTAAGAATAGCGCTGTTCTTCACTAAAAACAGCGCTGTTTTTGTAAGACTTATAGGCGTACTTATGTAAAGGTAAGGCTTACAGTATTTTAAGGTAAGGCAAAGCTTACTTGTAATACTGCACTTAAAAAGACATGCAATCCCTCAGAACTGAAGTAACGGGTATTTTGCCTTACCACGTAATCACTAAAAGCGATGTAATTGAAATTATGATCCAAAGAGTTATTCCCAGCAAGATAGGTCTGGCGCCGACTTGGCGAAGGGCTTGAATGGAAAGTGAAGAACCGATAAGAAAGAGAGTTACCGACAAAAGGCTGTGTGATAAAACCGAAATTCCTTTCAGCATTAAAGAGGGCAGGGGTATAAACGTGCTCAATATCATAGCTGCTATGAAGAGAAATATAAACCAGGGAATACTGATTTTATTTCCTTTCTTTTTTCCATATATCAAAATAGAAACTAATGATAAAGGAATGATCCAAAGGGCACGGGTGAGTTTTACTGTGGTGGCTACCATTAATGCTTCCGGGCCATATGCTTTACCTGCTCCCACCACAGAACTAGTGTCGTGTATGGCGATGGCAGCCCACAACCCAAACTCTTTTTGGCCCAGATGCAGGTATTCTCCAATCAACGGAAAGATAAAAAGTGCCAGGGCATTCAGCAGGAAAATGACAGCAAGGGATACAGAAGTCTCGTTTTCATCGGCATCAATAACAGGAGCAACGGCAGCAATTGCACTTCCGCCACAGATGGCTGTTCCCGAAGAAATAAGGTAAGACATTTTAGGGGTTACTTTCAGGCGGCGTCCAATCAGCCAACCAATGATCATAACTCCAACTACGGAAACAACAGTGAACAGAATCCCTTCTTTCCCAGCTTGCAACGAATCGTATAGATTGATGCCGAATCCCAATCCCACTACCGAAATTTGGAGTAAATACTTGGATAACTTTTTGCCAGGACGTGGAAACGGGTGTTTGAAGATAAGAGCAAAGACAATTCCTGTAAGTAGCGCAAGTGCCGGAGATAGAAATACCGTGCATAACGCAAGAACGATAAATAATATACGGATATACATGCGTTGATTTTCTTTGCTAAAGTATCAGGCTTATATTTTAGCCTATAAAATGAGGATGCAAACTTAGCAATATTACGGGTATCTTCAAACGATTTCTCTTCATTCTTTTCTTACTCTTTCGATAGGTTCAAGAAATTGAGCTAAAATATAAGTTTCTATTTCCAATGATTTTATTTTATACCATAACCCTCCAGGTAATGCAGGTTTATCTAAAATTTCTATGATGCAATAACTCGTACCAAGCCCTCCTGTTGTAAGAATACCGGAATCTAAAGTGGGGCTTTCTCTCATATTTAACCTACGCACATTGATAAATGTTTTCTCTCCAACTAGAGGTAAACTAAATCTTATCTGGGTATTGTCATTAAACGTAAGATTGGTTGCATTGTATACTTGCTTTAAGTGTTTCTGTAAGTCCGATACAGAGTTAATATTATAAATTACATCTCCTACAGCTACATCATCTTCATTCGTCCAAAATTCTTTAGCCATAATAACTTTATCATTATCATCATTGAGTTGAATATCTGTGTAAATTGAATGGCCATCTTCTGAAGCCTTCACTCCAGTAATGGAAGGATTCAATGCCGAAGAAGTTTTCGTTATTGTGTAAATTACATTCCCCGAGCGATCGTAATAATGTATCGTAAAGCCAGAAAACTCAGGATGGTTTGTTAGATGAGTTGATTTTCTTATAATCTTATCTATATCCCAATAAACATAAGCTATATTTTCCATTACTTTTTTTATACTCTACTACCGAATAACTTTCTTGGTTGTTACTATCGAAAGTTGACTTATACAGAGTTTGCTGATTGATGGTAGCAACTTCTTCCCGAATGTTTTCCAATTGCCATTTATAGTTTTGTGAATGTAAGCAGATTGAAAAAGATATGGCGGTACAAAAATAAAATACTCTTTCTTTCATAATTCTTCGGTTTCATCAAAATAATATCGGTGAATGACACAGCGGCTTCTAGATCTACAATGTGTCCTTTTAATCCTGAATTTTTATACCTAATAAAGGAAGCAATTCCAATGCCTGTGATGTTTGAACAATGGCTCCTTTAAGATCAGGAATAGTAACCTGTATGCCTTCAATTCGGCAAGACCGTAAATCGATACCCCGTAAAGAAGTACGTGATAGGTCGGCTCCAATCAGTTGACAGTCTTCCAGTTCTACTCCATTAAACCGGTTATGAATAATACTTCCGTGTTGAAAGTCACATTGGATGAATTGGGTCTGGCTTATCTTACTCATCGATAAGTTGATATAATGTGCATTGCAATCTCTCATCCGCACATGATTAAAAGTTGCTTCCGAAAAGTTGGTACCTACCAATTTGCAGGAAATAAATTCCACCCGGTGCATAGAACATTCCGGAAAAGAAACGTTGGATAAATCACATCCTTCAAAGCGCACATCCCAGATTTGAGCGGATTTAAGAGCGCAATCGATAAAAACCTGTTGGCTGAATATACAGTTTTTGACGGTGAGGTAAGGACGATTTATACCTTCTGTCAATCCTCTTGGGAAATGCTGGTTGGCAACGGTTTCTTCTGTGTCCGTCCAAGCTTTGAAGTTTTGAGTGGCTTCTTCAATTTCTTCTGTTAGGAATGGTGAAGTGACTTTTACTTGAATCTTTGTTTTATGATATCCTGATTTTGCCATATAAATAATTTCCTAGTCAATGAATCTTAAAAAAACTGTTGCCATATGCTGAGTCGTCCTGCATACAAACACAAACAACTTCGTTCGGCCATACTTAGAACAATTCTTTTCTTTATTTGTAATATAATAGGGTAATTTCATTTATTGCTTCCTTGTTAACGATTTCCTCTACTTGCTATCAATTAGTAATCTATGCAATCGTTTTCATTAGATTTATATCTATTTTGAACACGTGCTTTTACGGCTGGTACAGATACTTTTTATCTTTGTCACAATATTATAAAATTTTAATGAATCATGAAGAACAAACTTAAACCATCTGCAAAAATAGTGGGTATTTTGACATCCTTACTAATTTGCACCTCAACTATGGCACAAAGTCTCACTTCACCCAACGGATTATTGAGACTGAATTTTTCCCTGAGCCCAAATGGCGAACCTACCTATGAACTCTTTTACAAAAACAAAGTAGTAATTAAGCCTTCTAAATTGGGTTTGGAATTGAAACCCGATGAGGGAACAGATATGGTAACCAACTGGAATACTGAAACCGGAAGAAAAACAGGAGCCAACTTAATGACAGGCTTTGAACTGACCAATTCGGCTACCTCTACTTTCGATGAAACCTGGCAACCGGTATGGGGTGAAGAAAGCCGTATTCGCAATCATTACAACGAACTGGCTGTTACACTGACCCAGAAAGCTCAGGATAGATACATTGTTCTTCGTTTTCGTTTATTTAATGATGGATTAGGTTTCCGTTATGAATTTCCTTCGCAAAAGAACCTCATCTATTTTGTGATTAAAGAAGAGAAAACTCAATTTGCTATGGCCGGAGATCACAATGCTTTCTGGTTGCCAGGCGATTATGATACACAGGAATATGATTTCACAGAATCAAAATTGTCAGAGATACGTGGATTAATGGATAAAGCCATCACTCCGAATTCTTCTCAAACCCCGTTCTCGCCTACAGGTGTACAAACTTCCCTGATGATGAAGAGCAACGACGGGCTTTATATCAACCTGCACGAAGCTGCATTGATTGATTATTCTTGTATGCATCTTGATCTGGATGATAAAAATATGGTTTTTACTTCCTGGCTTACTCCAGATGCGCAGGGAAATAAAGGTTACATGCAAACTCCCTGTCAGTCACCCTGGCGTACAGTAATTGTCAGCGATGATGCCCGCGATATCCTGGCTTCCCGGATAACGCTGAATTTAAATGAACCTTGTAAAATTGAGGATACTTCATGGATTAAACCAGTGAAATATATTGGTGTTTGGTGGGAGATGATTACCGGATACGGCTCATGGACATACACCGATGACCTACTTTCTGTAAAACTAGGTCAAACAGATTATTCCAAAACCAAGCCCAACGGTAAGCATTCAGCCAATAATGCCAAAGTAAAACGGTATATCGACTTTGCTGCCGATCATGGTTTTGATCAGGTATTGGTAGAAGGATGGAACGAAGGTTGGGAAGACTGGTTTGGTAAATCGAAAGATTATGTATTCGATTTCCTGACTCCTTATCCGGATTTTGACATTGCCGAACTGAACAGATATGCGGCAAGTAAAGGGGTAAAATTAATGATGCATCATGAAACATCCGCTTCTGTTCGCAACTATGAACGCCATCTGGACAGAGCTTATCAGTTAATGGTGAAACATGGTTATAACTCCGTGAAGACGGGTTATGTAGGTAATATTATTCCGCGTGGTGAACACCACTATGGTCAGTGGATGAATAACCATTATCAATTCGCTATTGAGAAAGCTGCCGACTATAAAATTATGGTCAATGCGCATGAAGCGACCCGCCCGACTGGAGTATGTCGTACCTGGCCGAATCTAATAGGTAATGAATCTGCCCGTGGTACAGAATATGAAGCATTTGGCGGAAGTAAACCTTTCCATACCACACTGCTTCCTTTTAACCGTTTGATTGGTGGTCCGATGGATTATACTCCCGGTATTTTCGATACCAAATTATCATTTCTGGACAAAGCTCCTGATGGCTTTGTAAATACTACATTGGTTAAACAGTTGGCCTTGTACATAACGATGTACAGTCCTTTACAAATGGCTGCCGATTTACCAGAAAATTATGAACGTTATATGGATGCATTCCAGTTTATTAAAGATGTAGCCATCGACTGGGATGAAAGTAAATATCTGGAAGCTGAACCGGGCGATTATGTAACTATAGCACGTAAAGCCAAAGGAAGCAACAATTGGTTTGTAGGTGGTATTACAGACGAAAATGCACGAACAACGACTGTGTTCCTTGACTTCTTGGACAGCAATAAACAATATGTAGCCACATTGTATGCAGATGGCAAAGACGCGGATTATGTTTCCAATCCGAGTTCTTATCAGATAAAAAAAGGATTAGTTACTTCTAAAACCCGGATTCCGGTAAAATTGGCACGCAGCGGTGGTTTTGCAATCAGTTTGATAGAAGCAACCCCGGCTGACACGAAAGAAGTAAAAAAATGGAGATAAAAAAATAGAGGTTAGTATTAGGTGCTAGGTATTAGTTTGATTGGTAGGATTCCCTGGGTGGCGTGATGCAATAGCGACATTCAGGGATATTCTTTTTTATTTTATAGGTAGAAGTCTAACCGTATCACATTTTTCAATAAACAAGATTTATATACTTATTTTGATTGATAAACATTTTTCATCTTTTTAATGTTATACCTACATATATTTAAAACGTATTAATCATTAAAATATCACTTGAAATGAGTAGTTTTCCGAAAAGAGATCCACAGAAGGATCATCTGCTTACCCCCGAAAATTCAGCATTGCTAATCATTGATTACCAACCGATTCAAATTACCTCCATAAACTCTATGGATAAGAGGGACTTAATTATGAATATGGGTGTGTTGGCTGAACTAGCACGGGCATACAAGTTGCCGGTAATCTTGTCAACAGTCAATGTCCGGACAGGAGTGAATAAAGAAACAATTCCTGCGATAAAAGAAAAACTGGGAGATATTGTCTCGTATGACCGCACGTCCATTAATGCCTGGGAAGATAAAGATTTTTATGATGCTGTTCAGGCTACGGGAAGAAAGAAATTGTTGATGGCTGCTCTTTGGACAGAAGCTTGTTTAACTTTTCCAACTATCGATGCCATCCGGGAAGGTTTTGAGGTATATCCGGTAGTCGATTGCGTAGGTGGTACTTCGGTTATAGCACATGAAAGTGCTCTCAATCGGGTGGTGCAGGCTGGAGCTCAATTGACTAGCTTGGCTCAAATAGCTTGTGAACTACAGAGGGATTGGAATCGGGATGAAACTAAAAAAGATTTTGTGCATATTATGGAAGAGGCACGGTGGTTTCCGAATTTGAATCAGTAAAGGATGTATCTTTATAAAACTCACATTTTTTCAATTTAGATCTGCATAGGTAGGGGTTCCCTTTGTGGGTGACAGAGAAGGATTTGCCTAATAAATTGCAATTTGGGTATCCACAAAGGATGCCCTTGCCTGTGCAGATATTAACGGCTTCTCTTCATTACATAGTCTTTAAAAAAACTCTCCCGATAACTATTCCCAATCCCTATCTCATATTTCCCGATAAAAACATCGTTATTATCAAAAGAGTCAATATGATCCGTATTTATAATATAAGATTTGTTGATCCGGAAAAATATCTGTTTCGGGAGCGTTTCGTGAATTGTTTTCAGATTCATTTTGGTGATGATCCGTTGTTCCTTCATCTGGATAATTACATAATCTTTCAGTCCTTCTACAAACAAAATATCCTTGAAACTGACTTTAAAATACCGTCGCTCGGATTTGATAAACATAAATTCGTCATTTGCGATACTCTCAACCTCCTCTTCCTTGTCTTCGGAAGTAAGGAGTGAGTGATATGAGACAGCTTTTTCAACCACTTTTTTAAATCTTTCCGGTTCGATAGGCTTTACCAGATAGTCAATAGCATCCACCTCATAACTATCAATGGCATACTGTGTATAAGCTGTGGTAAAAATCACTAAAGTAGTTTTAGGAATACTGCGGGCAAATTCCAAGCCGGTAATATGAGGCATTTGGATATCCAGAAAAATCAGGTCTACCTGATTTTTATTCATAAAATCAGCGGCGGATAAGGCGCTATTAAATGTTCCTCTTAGCTTGAGCTGCCTATTTTCCTGAATGAGTAATTCTACTGCTTCGCGTGCTAATGGTTCGTCGTCTACTATAATACAATTCATAAGTCTAGTCTTAAATTAACAATGTATGTGTTGTCATCTTCTACAATTTCCAGTTGATGACGGTTGGGATATAATAATTCGAGGCGCCTATGTATATTTCTGAACCCCAAACCACCGGTTGTATTTTTTACAGGCATAATGGGTTTGGGATTTTTACACTGAAATTCCAGGATATTGTTTTTGACTTTAAAAGATAAATCTACATAAGATTCGCTATCCGGATTATGTTTCACTGCATTCTCTACAAACGGTATGAACATTAAAGGGGGTATCTCAATTTGGTTGATCTCACCTTCTTTGGCAATAGTAAATTCAAATTTATCCCTGCGAATCTTTTCCAGATTGAGAAAATCATTCAGAAAATGAATATCTGAACTCAGTAAAACCTGTTCTTTCGTACTGTCGTTCAGCTGATAGCGAAGCAAATCTTCCAGTTTAAACAACACTTGTGAGGCTTCGGGACTTCTTTTTTTTGATCAAAAGGTTGGCGTTATTCAGCATGTTAAACAAAAAATGAGGATTGATTTGTCCTTTCAACAGTTTAAGTTCCGAATGCAGGGTATTCGTTTTTAATTCACTGATGCGTTGGCTGTCCAGTATCCAGTATTTAAAAAGCAACGCTGTGGTTGAGCCAACAATCAATAGACCAATACTAAATGTGGATGAAAGAATATTGAGTAGTAACCGGGAAAGCTCCATGGTTTGGGGAGTTGATTCGTTAACATACAGTATACTTTGCAAGGTACCAATGATTAGCAAGATAGCCCAGGCCGAAAAAATAACAGCCAGAAAATAAAACAGTAACTTATTTTTCAAAAGCAGTCGCGGAACTAATATATATGTATTTATATAAATGGTAGTAAGAATGGCAATAAAGTAAAGTAGCCAACCTGTGAAGCGTATCGAAAACTCTGTGTTTTTTTCTGATGGTTCCCAAAGTATATTAGCAGTAATAAAGAATACCGTCAACCATAACAGTAGATGCCTGTATATACGGTATTTGGGGCTAATTAGTATATGGGGGATTGTATAATTGAATGTGGTTGTCATTGTTTCTTCAAATTAATTTTTAATTGAATTTTGTGAGAAAACCGATTGTCCGGAACAGCAGATAATGTATAATGATCTTTATACATTAACTCCAAGCGTTGTTTGATCCGGTCGTATTCCGGATTGTTTAAAGTAGTCGACGAACAACAGTTGCAAGTAAATTCAAGCAATTGGTTTTCACTCTTAAAATGCATTCCGATCAGCGAACAGTCCTTGTATGCATCCCTTTCTTTAACGGCCTGCTGTGCAAAAGGGATAAATAATAACGGAGGCACAAGGGTACTATTAATAGCACCCTCCGAAGTTATACGAAACTCAAATGCACCATCGGCATATAATTGCTCTAAAGAAAGATAGTTGGTTAAAAATGTAATTTCAGAGCTTAATAAAACCTGTTCCCAATTGCAGTCATATAATTGATATCGTAATAACTGACTTAGTTTTAACAACATATTCGATGCTTTTTCGGGTTCTTTAGAGGCCAATATTCCTGCCCGATTCAGAATGCTGAACAATAGTCCCGGATTTATTTGTTCTTTTAATAATTCCATTTCTGACTCAATCTGTGTACTCTCCAGTTGACCGATCTGTTCGTTTTCTGATATCCAGTTTTTAAATAAAACTGTCATTGAACTTCCCAGGATACACATTACTACTACAAAACAGGATGAAACCATATCCATAACAGTTGCAAAATCAATAAATGGATATTTTCTGCTTGGTATCTCCCAGATAGAATAACTTATATATTCCAGGAAAGTTTGTCCGAAAATAAGGATAATAATCAAACAACTTAAGGATATAAAATAGGTCGTATATTGCTTTCTGAGAAAAAATTTTGGTAGTAGGTAATATAGATTAAAGAGCATTAAAAACAGATAGCTGACAAAAACAAGGAATATAATGATGTACAATTTATTACCCAGCGTTTGCAGGTGTTCCTGGAAGATTACAATAACCTGATAGAAAGAAATTGCTGTTACCAGTAATACAAGAAGTAGGTATCTTGCCCATCTTAGCCCGGGTTTGGTAAGCAGATTGTACAGAAAGTTATTGTTGTTAAATTGTTCGGTAAGCATGACAGTATCTATTTTCAATTTGCGAAAGTAATCATTTCTCATTAAAACTCAATTTTATAACTCACATTGGTTAAGGTAGTATTGTTCCTGTTTGGCTCAATTATTCCGGTTTGCAGATTATAAGCATATCCGTAGTATTCTTTACATCCGGTTAAGTTAATGGCCTTAACGGCAATCTCGTGAGATGTTTTCTTCATATTCATTTTATAGCTTACTGTTGCATTGGCTATAAACATGGGCGAAAACTGTTTGGAGTAGGGGCGTGTTTCATCGTAAACTACTTCCTTATCCGGATGGTTTATGGTTGCCGCTTCATCGATAGGGGAGTATCTGTCGCCTCCTTGTAGGGTAAGCTTAAGATTCGCGCTTAGTATGTGTTGCTTATTGCGGCCAATCATCCACTCTTTTCCGATAAGAGTGTTGACGATAAAATTCCGGTTGAATCTGGAATTATGCCATATACCGTCACCTCCCTGATACTTCGAACCAAAGACAGAAGCAGTGATCATATAATAAAATCCTTTGTTCAGGTATCTTTCCAGCGTGATGTCAACCCCGATGTTTCTGCCTTTCCCTTTATTAACCAACGGGTCTTCTACATAGAAGCGTGTACGGTTTAGGATGGAAAAAGTGCTGTCGGCTATTACAGGAACATCGTAAAGGTATTGAAAATAGGGCTCAATCTTTAAGTTCAGATGATCGGATAGCTTATGCTGAAAGGTAAACATGAGGTGATGTGTCTTGGTAAAGTCTAAGTCTTTATTTACCGATTCGCTTCCGGTGGACTGTGTTTTAACAAAGTACACGTCCATTTTTTCCATCCGACTGTGTAAACCATAAGAGAAAGCATAAGATGTTCTGGGAGTTGCCTGCCATTTGATGCCTGCACGAGGTTCAAGTGTCCAGTGATTATTCAATGTCAGGAATTGACTACTAAGTCCTAGATTAAGGGTAAGTTCATCGTTAATATTATAGGAGGAACTGTTGTAAACAGAGATCAAATCAGTATTTCCTTTACCTTTCGAAATAGTTTCAAGGGATTCAGTTTCGTACGGTGCCAGGTCCATACTCATATCATAAAACATCTTGGTATAAGTAAACCCGGTTTGATTGGTGAATTTAGTACTGAATTTGCGATTGTAAGATGATGTTAATACCAGATTCGTGTTTTTACTCCTCAAAGTAGAAAGTGGACTGGCATTCAATTCAGTATCGTATGAATCTTCATCTACTTTATTTAGATAAAAGGTACTTGCCAATGTTGTTTTTAGCAGACCACCGTTTTGGAAGAAGTAGCGGTGGGCGATACCTCCGGCTGCAACATATTGTTTGGCATTGGAGTTATATCTGTCTGTCAGGTATTCCCATTTGCTTGAATCATATTCGAAATCAGCTTTCACTTTGTCGATCAGGCTGGTACCCCAGATGGAGAAAGTACCTGCTTTATTGGTTGGAATGTTTATTTTGAAATTCAGGTCCTGGTAATCAAGGACACCACCAATATCCATGTTAGGATCGATATGGGTTAAAAGTCCAGTGGTGGAATAGCGGTAATTAAATATATAAGATGCTTTATGTTTCTTACTGAGAGGGCCTTCGGAAGCCACATCTATCCCCATTAATCCTACCTGGATGGTGTTCTCATATTTTTGATTGTTTCCGTTTCTTAACTTCATATCAAATACACCGGATATAGCATTATTGTATTCTGCCGGGAATCCACCGGTGAAAAAGTCTGAGTTACCCAGCACATGATTACTTAGGGAAGATAAGATACCACCTCCCAGTGTAGGAATATCGGCGAAATGGTTCGGATTGGGAATTTCTACATCTTCTAGTCGCCATTGCAATAAAGTAGGAGCATTACCATGAATGGAGATTCCATTATTGGAAACAGCG
This sequence comes from Bacteroides sp., assembly GCA_021201335.1. Lineage (GTDB taxonomy): Bacteria > Bacteroidota > Bacteroidia > Bacteroidales > Bacteroidaceae > Bacteroides. The sequence continues at coordinate 83,163 of JAJQFD010000058.1, forward strand.
GTGCTGACTCCGGCAAAGGATGTTACCAGACGAGCAGGATCATCAAATCCTCCGGCATAGCGACTAGCTTCTTCTACACTTAGCATACGTGCACCACTGAGTGCCATCTTATTAAGTGGCTGTTCTTTATTCACTTGCGGATGAACAGTTACTTCCTCCAACTCTTCCACATTTTCTCTCAGGGTGATTTCCAGAAAAACTTCTTTGGAAGAGGAAACCAGGATTTCCCGAAAGATGCTGGGTTCGAATCCAACGGAGGTTGCTTTAATATTGTGTCGTCCTACCGGGACATTTTCCAGTCGGAAGTTTCCATCATTATCTGTAGTTGTAGCGTGTCCAGCCAGTCCTGTAATACCTACAGTTACGTATGAGAGAGGATGTCCGGATGCTCTGTCGGTTACCGTGCCGCGTATGGTTTGGGTAGGACCGCCTTTGTTTGTTTGCGTGTATGCTGAGATATATATAAGAAATAGAAAAGCTGTGATAATGTTGATTTTGATATACATAGCAGTTAAATACTAAAGATGAATTTTGATTAATACTATACACTTTGCGGTTCTGTCTGTTCAGATTGGGCTGATTTTTTTCTTTTAAAAAAGTCGATGATCCGATATGCTTTATCAAAAGCTTTACCTGCACTGCCTGCATGAGAGAACTCTTCGTTTAATACTTCTTCCAGTGTATGGATAACTATCATACATTTTTCCTGACTGATGCCTGATTTCTTTGAAATCTTAGAGATTAATTCTGTCTTATTCATATCGTTTTTTTTAATTGATGATTCAAAGATAGGCGGATGGAGAAGGCAAACAGGAAAGAGTATACAAAGCGGAGGTTTTAGTATACCAAACCAAGAAACCGGTATATTTCTAGAATATCCAAATGCTCTTCCACTTTCTTTTTGTATTTTTGCGTCATCATTAATATTCAATAATAAGGAAACATATCAATGGGAGGTTTTTTTTGGGACAGTCTCGAAAACAAGTTGTACAACTGATTTATTTTATGGGACTGATTACAATTCACACTTAGGCACCAAGCGAGGAGGGCTTGCTACCTACAACAAGGAAAGGGGATTTATTCGTACCATTCACAACCTGGAAAGTTCTTATTTCCGAAGTAAATTTGAATCAGGATTGGGAAAGTTTACCGGACAGTCCGGCATCGGGATTATAAGCGATACAGATGCACAACCTATTGTTATTAACTCTCACCTCGGCCGCTTCGCTATTGTTACAGTTGCAAAAATCACCAACATTAAAGAACTGGAAGAAGAATTACTCGCCAAGAATATGCATTTTGCTGAGCTAAGCTCAGGCAATACCAATCCAACCGAACTTGTTGCACTTCTTATTATTCAGGGAAAAACATTTGTAGAAGGAATTGAAAATGTCTTTCAGAAAATTAAAGGTTCCTGTTCTATGCTTATCCTCACAGAAAACGGTATCATTGCTGCCCGGGATAAACTGGGGCGTACACCTATTATTATAGGAAAGAAAGAAGGGGCTTATGCAGCTACCAGTGAATCGAATAGTTTTCCAAACCTGGATTTTGAAATAGACAGGTACTTAGGCCCCGGTGAAATCGTCAGAATGCATGCCGATGGTGTGGAGCAATTGCGTAAACCGAACGATGAGATGCAAATATGTTCCTTTCTATGGGTTTATTACGGTTTCCCGAATTCCAGTTATGAAGGAAAGAATGTGGAGGAAGTGCGCAATAAAAGCGGCTATATGATGGGAAGCAAAGATGATACAGATGTAGACATGGTTTGCGGTATTCCTGATTCTGGTATCGGACAAGGGTTGGGATATTCTCAGGGGATTGGCGTTCCTTATCGTCGTGCCATTACTAAATATACACCTACCTGGCCACGTAGCTTTACTCCAAGTAATCAGGAACTTCGTAACCTGGTTGCCAAAATGAAATTAATACCTAACCGGGATGTTCTTCAGGGAAAACGCATTATTTTCTGTGATGACTCTATCGTACGTGGAACGCAATTGCGTGATAATGTAAAAGTACTGTTTGAGTATGGAGCAAAAGAAGTCCACATGCGTATTGGTTGTCCTCCGTTAATTTATGGTTGTCCCTTTATTGGATTTACGGCTTCAAAAAGTGATATGGAATTAATAACCCGTCAGGTAATCAAAGACCTGGAAGGGGATGAAAACAAGAATTTGGACAAGTATGTTATCACTGATTCTCCTGAATATAAGAAGATGGTAAGTATCATTGCTGAGCGCTTAAAACTTTCTTCTTTAAAATTTAATTCATTGGAGACATTGATCGAAGCAATCGGATTGCCTAAGTGTAAAGTTTGTACGCACTGTTTTGATGGATCAAGCCATTTTTGATTCAAAATATCATTTAATATATAACATAAGAAGGTATCCTATGGGGTACCTTCTTATGTTATGCTGCTTCTAAAGCTATAAAAATTGTTTATGTTTTTTGTTAATTACTACTCTTTTTCTACCTTTAACCCAAAGTATAAAAATACAGAAAAAATAAATTATGGATTTAATTCAACGATTTTTAAAATATGTGAGTTTTGATACTCAGTCAGATGAAAATACCGGCGTAACTCCCAGTACTCCAGGTCAAATGGAATTCGTGAAATACTTGAAATCGGAACTGGAATCGTTGGAGTTGGAGGATGTCACTTTAGATGAGAACGGTTACTTGTTTGCCACTCTTCCGGCTAATATCGATAAAGAAATACCTGTTATTGGTTTTATTGCTCATGTGGATACCAGTCCGGATATGAGCGGAAAGAATGTTCATCCGCGTATTGTAGAGAAATACGATGGAACCGACATTATACTTTCCCCAGAAGATAATTATGTACTGTCTCCTGAAAAATTTCCGGAACTTTTAAATCACTTGGGAGAAGATTTGATTGTAACAGATGGAAACACTTTGTTGGGTGCTGATGATAAAGCGGGTATTGCTGAAATCATATCAGCTATGGCGTATCTAAAGGAACATCCTGAGATTAAGCATGGTAAAATTAGGATCGGTTTCAATCCGGATGAAGAGATCGGATTAGGAGCACATAAATTTGATGTGGAGAAGTTTGGCTGTGAATGGGCTTATACCATGGATGGCGGAGAAGTCGGAGAACTGGAATATGAGAACTTCAATGCAGCTGCAGCCAAAATAACCTTTAAAGGAAGGAATGTGCATCCGGGTTCTGCTAAGCATAAAATGATTAACTCCATGCGAGTGGCTAATCAGTTTATTTCGATGCTTCCCCGTCATGAATCACCAGAACATACAGAAGGGTATGAAGGATTTTATCATCTGATTGGTATGCAGGGAGATGTAGAACAGAGTGCCTTAAGCTATATTATCCGGGATCATTCCCATGACCGGTTTGAGGAACGCAAAAAAGAAATGCAACACTTGGTTCGAAAGATCAATGCTGAATTTGGGGTAGGAACAGCCAGTATTGAACTGCGTGATCAATATTATAATATGCGTGAAAAGATTGAACCGGTAATACATATTATTGATGTAGCATTTAAAGCGATGGAAGCTGTAGGAGTGAAACCCAACGTGAAACCCATTCGGGGTGGAACAGATGGGGCACAGCTTTCTTTTAAAGGACTACCTTGTCCCAATATCTTTGCCGGAGGACTTAATTTTCACGGAAGATATGAATTTATCTCCGTACAAAACATGCAGAAAGCCATGAATGTGATTGTGAAAATCACTGAATTGGTTGCTGCCGAATGATACTAAACTCAAAAACAGATTAACTTAACAACTTATAAACCTAAATGAAGAATACACCTTTTACTGAAAAGCATATCGCTCTGGGAGCCAAGATGCACGAATTTGCAGGCTATAGCATGCCTATTGAATATTCGGGAATTATTGATGAGCATTTAACCGTATGTAATGCTGTCGGTGTTTTTGATGTATCTCACATGGGAGAGTTTTGGGTAAAAGGCCCACAGGCTTTGCCCTTTCTCCAAAAGATTACTTCCAATAATGTGGCTGCTCTCTCTCCCGGAAAAATCCAGTATAGCTGTTTCCCCAATGAAACGGGTGGGATTGTCGATGATTTTCTGGTATATCATTATGAAGAGGATAAATATTTGTTAGTGGTCAATGCATCCAATATAGGAAAAGACTGGAACTGGTGCGTTTCTCATAATACGGAAGGAGCGCTCCTGGAAAACTCTTCTGATCAGATGGCACAATTAGCAGTACAAGGTCCTAAAGCGATTGAAGTTCTTCAAAGACTGACTGATATTAATTTAGCAGAGATACCTTATTATACGTTTAAAGTCGGTGAATTCGCCGGTGAAAAAGAAGTAATTATCTCTAATACAGGATATACGGGAGCCGGTGGATTCGAATTGTATTTTTATCCCGAAGCTGCCACCAAAATATGGGATGCCATATTTGAAGCAGGAGCTTCGGAGGGAATTAAACCTATCGGACTGGGTGCCCGTGATACCCTCCGTTTGGAAATGGGCTTTTGTCTCTATGGGAATGACTTGGATGATACAACTTCACCCATCGAAGCAGGTTTAGGATGGATTACTAAATTTGTAGATGGCAAGAATTTTATCAATCGTCCGGCACTGGAAAAACAGAAGAAAGAGGGAACAACGCGTAAACTGATTGGTTTTGAAATGATTGACAGGGGAATTCCTCGTCAAGGCTATGAGTTGATGAATAGTAAAGGGGAGAAGATCGGCGTAGTCACTTCTGGTACCATGTCACCCACACGTAAAATTGGTATTGGGATGGGGTATGTAAAACCTCAATATGCACAACCCGGTACGGAGATTTTTATGGATATGCGGGGTAGAAAGCTGAAAGTTATTATTGTGAAACCGCCTTTCAGGAAGTAGATAGGATATATCGAAATTTTTTAGAAGCGGCTCCATTCAATATTAATATCGAAAGATGCCGCTTTTTTATTTCTTATTTTCTGGATTTATAATTTCTTCCAAAACCAAAAATGCTATTACGAATGATAAGAGTGTAACTCCCTATGCCCACCAGTTTATATCTTGATTTAGCTTGATGCCCTTTCATCTCCTGGGAAGATTTCTTTCCCTCCGGGATACGTTGTTGATATCGCAATTGATCGTAGCAAAGGTTGCTGACTATTTATATAACCAGGTAGAGAAAGAGTAACTACTATTGTATTTGTAAACGACAGCCAGACTTTGACAAATGTTTCCTGGACAATATCTTTCCTATCATCTTTATTGCATAATAATCGGAATGCCAGTCGGAAAACCAGGAACTGAAATTCTTCAACCAATAACGCGAAGGCATTGGAATTTCCTGATTGGCTTTCATTGATGAGGGCTTGTATTCGACTTTGATCCATTATTAAATACTTTGTTTATATAATGCTACGGAAAAAGATCGTTGGGTCAAATTTATAGGACTTTTTTGCAGAAAAAAGTTATAATAACATGGAGTGAGGCTTCACAAGGCTTATAAACAGGTTTTATTTTCTCCGTTTATTCTCTTCATAATCATTAATGAATCCTGTGCATAGCCAGTTTGCTAAAGCCTGGCGGTTGGAACTAAGGATAAATCTTTTCTGATCCTGGCTGTTTTGTATGTTGCCTAATTCAGCAAAAACAGCTACTGGAATGGTTTTTCTGAGCACATACAGGCCGCGCGGGCTCACTGTACCACTAAAACCCCTGCTTGGCTGATGTTTTTTATAATGTGAGTCGAAACTCATTCTTAATATATTAGCCAGCCTTTTACTTTCGGTACTTTCTTTAGCGTGGAAGAAATACACATCAGTCTGGTGAGATTTCTTGCGACTGTCCAGATGAATAAAGATAGCCCTTTGGTAGTTTGTCTTTGTTCTTCGACTAATACTATTAATCTTATCGCATCTTTGTTTGAGCCTGTCAAGCTGTTTTAAAGGAATGGGGCTTCCCATGCAAGTTTCTGTTTTGCTATTGGATAAGTATTGATCATCTCTGATCCCATCTTTGGCATCTTGTATGATAATATGAACGGTGGCTCCCTGCGCCATTAAACGGCGGGCCAGACGAAGCATTATATCATATGCGTATTCATCTTCATGCAGTTCATGATTACCAATTCTTCCAATTGCACCACAATCTGGTCCCCCATGACCACTCACCAGGTAAAAACAAGCTCCGGTAAGTTTATTGGATTCAATGGAATAACTTTCCCATTTTTTTCCAAAAAGAGGCTCTTTTCTCTTGCTACCAATGGTTAAGGTTTTGGATTCCAGCGGAGGTAGTTGGTATTTTACACCCAGTAATAAGGTATTTCCTTTTCCGAATCTGCCTCGATTTAAATCCAGGAATTGTTGATAGTGCTCTTTTTTAGTTCTTTTATTTCGTCGAAGGAAACCACTGACTCCTTCTCCATTTTTCGGGGAATCCATATTTTGAGCTACAACCGGAAAACAGAAAGTAATTAGTAGGATTATAAGGGTTAAAATCTTCTTTAGGATCATCTTTTTCTCTTAATAACACACATAAATAATATATCTGATTTAGAGCGTGTTTAAATCTTTCACATTATAGGTTGCTGTAAATTCAAATTAGCTCTTAAAAAGACAGGTCAAGATACTCTTCTCATAAATTAAGTAAATACAAATTTAAACCTGTTTAATTATTAACAACTTACATCATTAAAAGGTTTACATTGTAAGGAGGTCAGCAAAGTATCTAATGGGAGCAAAGATAATTTTTATTTATGAAATAGAATAATAATATTTTTTTATTAAGCTGATTTTTTTATTAAAATTAATAAAAATAAAAAGAATGAGAGAATTCAATCAACGGATTGGATCATTGATTTTCTATTTATAGATAGTTGATGCCTGTTTTGAAATCAATTTGCTTCTTAACTTTTATAAACTGTTCTTTATTACTGTAAATGTAATATGATCATTCGGATTGTTGAAATATCCCGTCTTCGAAATTGTATTATTTATCTCTTAACTTGTATATTTGGGATAAGCTTGAAAATCATTTTAGAGGAGAATAGATTACTTTTTTTGATTTAGCTCCCTTATATGATTTTGAATCCTGTTTTGATGATCCTACATTAAAAACTAAGTAGCGGAAATTACTGTAAAGAATTTAATTGTATCGTAGGATTTTGACTGAACAGCAACTTAACGGGAGGAATAGTAATGGAGATTAATTTGAAAGTAGTTTTCCCCCTTTATGTTTATAATGGATGAAGAATTTTAGTATATAATAGGTAAAACAGAAAATTTGATGGATAACATTCCTTATTAATTACACTCACTGCTTCTGACATTAATTACTAAAAATGCTCATTTGTCTGAGAAGACAGATGGGCATTATCTATTTTTCTTCTCCGGCTTGAAAATAACTGCTACCTTTGCCTTCAGTTAAAATTAGAAAATATCCTTTTGGAAATGAATAAAGTTTCTTTTTTTCTTTTTTACCTGGTTAGCTGGTTTTTTCTTTTTTCGTGTAAGGGAAAACCAACAGTTAAAACACAGGCTGAAAAGCAATTTACCAACATTGAATTATCAGAGGCTAAGTTATTTGCTATCGCAAAAGCAGATGAATATACGCAAGTAACGGTATATAATCCCTGGAAACAAGGAGAAATCTATGACACGTATTATTTAATTAAACAAGAAGATACAGAGGTTCCTTCTGACGGGCATAAAGTTAGGATACCCATCTCTTCTCTGATGGTAAATTCAGCTACTCATCTGGGATTTCTGGAGTTATTAGGTGAACTCGATAAGGTTACCGGGGTATGCGATGCTAATTATATTTATAGTCCGGTGATCCGACAGGGAGTGAATAGTGGGCAGATTCAGAATCTGGGTGATGCTTTCAATCTGGATATCGAACGTCTGTTGATGCTCCGTCCACAAGCGGTCATGACAACGGCTTATAATGCGGAAGATGAAAATAGCCGGAGAATGAAGCAGACCGGGTTAACCCTCCTTTATAATATAGAATGGCAAGAAAAAACACTTTTGGGTCGTGCAGAATGGATCAAGTTTGTGGGAGCCTTTTTTGATAAACTGCCTCAGGCTGATAGTATATACACCCATATTGAAACAGAATACAATAAAGTGAAGGAATTAGCTGCTCAGCAGATAACCGATAAACCAACTGTATTATCCGGCCAGGATTTTCGGGGAAGTTGGTCGATGCCTGGCGGGAAAAGCTTTAATGCTATTTTATTTCAGGATGCAGGAGCTGATTATTATTATAAAAATAACGAATCATCTGGCAGTATCTCCACATCAATTGAAGAAGCTTTACTCCACTTCTCGAAAGCGGATATTTGGGTAAACGTACAGGTAAATACCCTGCAAGAACTAGCCCGGATGGATAGTAAATACAAATTATTTAAACCATATCAAACCGGGTTTGTTTATAATAATCTCCGGCGAACGAATGAAACCGGGGGAAATGATTACTGGGAAAGTGGTGTGGCACGGCCGGATCTTCTTTTACGGGATATGATGAAGATTTTTCATCCGGATTTACAGCCCGGTTATGAATTAACATATATGCAAAAACTGAAATAGATGAAGAAGGGTTTTCTGATACTTCTGGTCCTATTCTGTGCGGCATTTCTGGCAGATATTATTTGGGGGAGTGTAACCCTTCCTTTTTCAGAGGTATGGAAAGTACTTACCGGTGGGAATGATGATATAATTTATAAGGAGATCGTTTTGAACCATCGTTTGCCCAAAGCATTGGCAGCCATTCTTACTGGGGCAGCTTTGTCGGTAGCTGGCGTGTTGATGCAAACTCTTTTTCATAATCCATTGGCCGGACCGGATGTATTGGGAGTAACTTCGGGATCATCTCTAGGAGTTGCTTTGCTGACGCTCGGTACCAGTGTACTTCCCTTATGGGTGATATCGGGATGGGGACAAGTAGTAGCGGCTGTTTTAGGGGCAGTCATCGTGTTGTTGTTGGTTATTGTGGTGTCGGTCAGAATTCCCCAGATCGTTTCATTGCTCATTCTGGGAATGATGTTCGGTTATTTTGCAGGAGCAATTGTCAGTATTTTGCAGAGTATGAGTAACCCTGACACGCTGAAGTTATTTATTACCTGGACATTTGGCAGCCTTTCGGCCGTGAGTTGGGAATATATGCAAGTAATGGCTCCGGTAATATTGATAGGTATTTTTATGGCATTCCTTTTACAGAAGCAGCTGAATGTATTTTTATTAGGTCAGAATTATGCCACTGGATTGGGAATATCCATATCCCGTTTGCGGGTACTTGTGATTCTTATTACTGCCTTGTTGGCTGGTACTTCAACAGCTTTTACGGGGCCCATCGCTTTTATTGGTATAACAATGCCACACATTGCGCGGGGTATTTTTAAAACATCCAATCACCGGGTTATTCTGCCTGCGTCTGTGTTATGTGGAAGCACAACCATGTTGTGTTGTGATCTGATTTCTCAGTTGCCCGGTACAACGGGTACTTTGCCGATAAATGCAGTGACAGCACTGATGGGAGCACCGGTTATTATGTGGATTATTATAAAAAATAAAGGATGAAATGAGAAAGTTTCGTTTTAAGAAATGGATGCGTATGATTTTATGGATGATAATAGTTGTGGGTGTAATAATAATAGGTTGTAACGTAATAATAGCTTGGAAAACTTCCGGGAAATGCTACGATGAGGTGGCTGACATACCGGCGAATAAAGTTGGCTTAGTGCTGGGTACTAGTTCGGAATTGCAGAATGGGCGTCCAAACCTTTATTTCGTTTACCGCATACGGGCAACGGTTGAACTTTACCGGGCCGGGAAGATAAAATATATTTTAGTGAGCGGCGATAATAGTACCCAAGATTACAATGAACCCCAGGATATGAAAGATGCACTGGTAGCCAAAGGTATTCCTGCAAATGCGATTTATCTGGATTATGCCGGACTTAGAACGCTAGATTCAGTTGTCAGAGCCAAATTAATCTTTGGACAGGATAAATTCACCATTATATCCCAACGCTTTCACAATGAAAGAGCTGTTTACATCGCAGGTTGGCATGATATCAAAGCGGTTGGTTACAATGCAAAAGATGTAACAGTGTCGATGGGCCTCAAAACACGGGTGCGTGAATGGTTGGCCCGGGTGAAAGTTTTCATTGATTTAATCATCGACAAAAAACCTCGTTATTTGGGAGAAACTATACAGATACCTTCTTGATAAAAGAAAGAAATTCAAGATGTACCTCCACAATATCAATTTAAGTTATCACAGTTACGGAGAATATGGAAGGCAGAAATCCTCAGGGCCAGCGAACGATGTGAGCGTAGCCCTGAACTAACTCCCAATCATGTTCGGAAAATAACAATTCTTAGCCATCCAGCCAAGAATCTAAGGTCTTTTAAGAAATCCCGGAGGGATAGCATGTGCATAACCATGGGATGTAATCCCGTGGAATAGACTTCCCAACTTTACTCACAAAGCCATGAAAGGGGTGAAGAATATATTATTGACCCACTATTCGTGGCTCACGGGTTATTCTATATCCTATCCCGTAGGATATGCATCCCACGGTTATGCACATGCAATCCCTGCGGGATTTCTTGGAGATTTTAACGTCTTAAAATCTTCCGAATATGACTGGACTAACTCCATGAGGATTTCTGTCTTTAATAAATCTATTAGGTAAACATCTTTTAGTTAAATGTGTTGGGCTTCAGCTTTGGTTATTTTTTCATAATCACAATACATAAACTAATTCTGTTGAACTGCCTAAAAATGAACAACTACATTTGAGTAAATAGCAAAATAATCCATTTGTCAAATCTGACATTTTGCAAATGAATGGTGCTTAGAATTTAATATTCTGGTGCTTAGTTGGCATTTGTACAGACAATCGCAAGGAAATGATATTTTGAAAATACAAAAAGATAATAAAAAGCGTTCATTTGGATTAAAAAAACTCAGTTTCTTGGGGTAATTGGATTATTTGTTAGTGTTTTCCGTGTATTTCTACCTATTTAATTTTTTCAAAATAGATGATAATTCGTCCCTTCTAGAATAAAACTGAGTATTTTTGCGTTCCTTTTTTATACTTGCGCCTATAAGTCTTTATACTTGCGCCCGTAAGTGTTTATACTTGTAGGCGCAAGTGTTTGTACTTGCGGGCGCAAGTCTTCATAAATAAAGTGCTAAAACTCTCGAAATACATCCTCTAAAAGTGAAAATGGTCCTTTTGATAGGCTATAATTTCCTTGTTTAGCAAAAATTAAGTCCTCTTTGGGGTATTTTAAAAAAATGCCTTGTTAGTCAACCCTATACTTTACAAGTAAAATGACAGAAAACATTCTATAAAAGTAGCTTTTTGATTTCCTAATTCATTCAATTAGTAGGGCATAACAAATAAAAAAGACCACCTCCAAAATTCAGAGGCAGTCTTTTAACGTATAAATATACTGTTTTAAAAGAATGTGTAGTCAGTTTATTTTTCGATTCTCATCTTTGTAACACCGCCTTCATCATAAAATGCGACACTCTTATCATTGATGATCTCGAATGTTTTAATGACATTAAGTGCATCTAAAACTTTTCTTTCCAACGTCATATCCGGACAAGCCATCATCGTGGCAGCCACAGCCGGGAATGAAATTGCCATCGGATCGTCTTCTTTCGTAACGAATCCACCGTTAATCATGTTACAACCAGCATTACCATGAATGCGATTCTTCTGTACATCAAAATTGAGGAAAGGTTTCTTTTCCAGATTGGTAGGAACCAATTCGCCATTGACCTCAGTTATTTTCCATTCACCTTCGAGAACAGCTGTTTTGCTGACTGCAATTTTTACATCCAGCAAAATAACCGGGCGGTTAAGATTGTTTGTTAACGCAATTCTATTGCCCAATTTCTTATATCCACTTACGTTTTTCAATGCATTCATCACATTGTTTTCCAATGTCATGTCTAAACACATCATACGTGTGCTTACTAATGCACTTAAATCAAGTTTACCGGGATCAGCGTTTGTGTCAAAAGTTCCATGAAAACGGTTACAACTACTGTTACCATATACTTTTCCGGTAGTAGTTTCAAAGCCTATAGAAGGATATTCCTGGCCTGCAGCAGGTACAACTGCCGCGCCGTTTATTTCTACAATGCTCCACTCACCATTAATCGTTGGTAAGTAAGTAACCTCTTTCGCTGAGCGGCAAGAGGACAGAGCAAATATTGCGCATGCCACGCATAAAGGAACGAGAATTTTCTTTATCATCATTCTTGTAGTTAAATTAAAACATAGCAAAGATACCAATTATATTGAGAATTTTTTTAAATTTATCTCAGAGTGTGTTTAAAATTTATGAATTCTCTGTTTCAGGCTCTCTGTCATTAAATAACGAACACCATCTTAAAAAGTTCATTACCTAAAATCGATTGTTAGGAAGAATTTTATTGAATTATGTTACCAAGTGTTAGATATACTAAAAAATGATTGATTCATATCCAGCCTGGAAGAGATTTACTCTGCATTTATGGTAAAAAGGGAGCATGATCTTCTCAATTTTCGTCGATGACTTTCCTTCTTATCTATTAAATATTCTTCATTTAAAAATACACAAAAATATACTATCTTTGTGTAGATCAAAGACGGCATTATTTTTTTGTAATCTTTTTATCAGATAGCTTATAAATGCAATTTTTTATCTAAGTTTGCTTGATATTAAATTCCATATAAATCGAAAATAAAAATTAATAAAGTACACTTAAATGGGTAGAGTTCTTATTATTGGTGCAGGCGGTGTGGGTACCGTTGTTGCGCATAAAATAGCACAAAATGCGGATGTTTTTACGGATATTATGATTGCCAGTCGTACCCAATCAAAGTGCGATGACATTGTGAAGGCCATAGGCAACCCCGCTATAAAAACTGCCAAAGTAGATGCTGATAATGTGGAAGAACTGGTAGCTTTATTCAACGACTTTAAGCCGGATATCGTGATAAACGTGGCACTTCCCTATCAGGATCTGACTATTATGGAAGCTTGTTTGCAAGCAGGCGTCAATTACCTGGATACTGCCAATTATGAACCTTTGGATGAGGCTAAATTCGAATACAGTTGGCAATGGGCTTATCAGGAAAGATTTAAAGAAGCCGGTTTAACAGCTATTTTAGGGTGTGGTTTCGATCCGGGCGTAAGCGGTATCTTCACGGCGTATGCGGCCAAACACTATTTTGATGAGATCCATTATCTGGATATTGTAGACTGTAATGCAGGAGACCATCATAAAGCCTTTGCTACCAATTTCAATCCCGAAATAAATATTCGTGAGATCACGCAAAAAGGACGTTATTATGAAAAGGGACAATGGGTGGAAACTGGTTCACTGGAAATTCATCAGCCCATTACTTATCCGAATATCGGACCTAAAGAATCATACTTGTTATATCATGAAGAGTTGGAATCTTTAGTGAAAAACTTTCCAACCATCAAACGTGCCCGCTTCTGGATGACATTTGGCCAGGAATACTTGACGCATCTGCGTGTAATTCAGAATATAGGTATGGCCCGTATTGACGAAATTGATTACAACGGACAGAAGATTGTGCCTATTCAATTTTTAAAAGCAGTTCTTCCGAATCCACAGGAGTTAGGAGAGAATTATACCGGCGAAACTTCTATCGGTTGCCGCATCCGGGGCATAAAAGACGGAAAAGAGCGTACCTATTATATTTATAATAATTGCAGTCATGAAGCGGCCTACAAAGAAACGGGTATGCAAGCGGTAAGTTACACAACCGGTGTACCTGCCATGATAGGTGCTAAAATGTTTCTGGAAGGGAAATGGGTTCGTCCGGGCGTAAACAATGTGGAAGAGTTTAATCCGGATCCTTTCATGGATCAATTGAATAAACAAGGACTTCCTTGGCATGAGATTTTTGACGAAGATTTGGAAGTTTAGGAGGTGGAGAACTTATTGAGTTGAAAATTACAATGCCGCAAAGTGATTGTTTCAAATATAAATTCAAAAACTTAAAATGCAAGTAGGAGACAAAGCTCCTGAAATACTGGGAGTAAATGAAAATGGTAAAGAAATCCGTTTGAGTGACTATAAAGGAAAGAAAATCGTTCTATATTTTTATCCCAAAGATAATACTTCCGGCTGTACGGCTCAGGCGTGTAGTTTGAGAGATAATTATGCCGCCTTGCGTAAAGCTGGATATGAAGTGATAGGGGTAAGTGTAGATGATGAAAAGTCTCACAGGAAATTTATTGAAAAGAATAATTTACCTTTTAATTTAATTGCTGATACGGATAAAAAATTAGTAGAGCAGTTTGGTGTGTGGGGTGAAAAGAAAATGTATGGTCGCTCATACATGGGAACTTTCCGTACAACTTTTCTCATGGATGAAAATGGAATTATAGAGAGAATAATTGGTCCTAAAGAAGTGAAAACAAAAGACCATGCAGAGCAAATAATGAAATGAAATTTAGAATTAAAAATTAAGAATTTAGCATAAAGGAGTTAAAAGGTTAAGGGAAAGTGATTTATGCACTCCTATTTCTTAACTACTTAGCTCCTTCATGCTGGCTTCTAATATAAAAATAATTATGGCAAAGAAAGATGAACTAAATTTTGAGGGAGATAAACCGGCTACCGAGAAGCTGAAAGCTTTACAGGCAGCTATGGACAAGATAGAAAAAGCTTTTGGTAAAGGTTCTATCATGAAAATGGGTGATACCGTTATAGAAGAGGTGGATGTTATTCCTACCGGATCTATTGCATTGAATCTGGCATTGGGCGTAGGAGGCTATCCTCGTGGCAGGATTATTGAGATTTACGGACCGGAATCATCCGGTAAAACAACTTTGGCTATTCACGCCATTGCCGAAGCACAAAAAGCAGGTGGTGTAGCTGCCTTTATTGATGCAGAACACGCTTTCGATCGGTTTTATGCGGCGAAATTAGGGGTAGATATTGATAATCTATATGTCTCTCAGCCCGATAATGGAGAACAAGCTCTTGAGATTGCGGAACATTTGATTCGTTCGTCAGCAGTGGATATTGTAGTGATTGACTCCGTTGCTGCTCTTACTCCTAAATCTGAGATTGAAGGTGATATGGGTGAAAACAAAGTAGGTTTGCAGGCACGTTTAATGTCGCAGGCTTTGCGTAAACTTACCGGTACGATCAGCAAAACACGTACTACTTGTATCTTTATCAATCAGTTGCGTGAAAAGATCGGTGTCATGTTTGGTAATCCGGAAACGACAACCGGAGGTAATGCACTGAAGTTTTATGCATCTGTACGTATAGATATTCGGGGTAGCCAGGCTATTAAAGATGGAGATGAAATGATTGGTAAACAAACCAAAGTAAAAGTGGTAAAAAATAAAGTAGCACCTCCTTTTCGCAAAGCAGAATTTGATATCATGTTTGGCAAGGGTATTTCCCGCTCAGGAGAAATCATTGATATGGGAGCTGAGTTAGCCATTATTAAAAAAAGCGGTTCATGGTACAGTTACCAGGATACTAAGCTGGGTCAGGGAAGAGATGCAGCTAAACAGGTTATTGAGGATAATCCGGAACTGGCAGAAGAATTAGAAACACTGATCTTTAATGCTTTGAAGAAGTAAATTATACTTTTTACATGGAACTTACATAGAGGAGAGCGGAGAAAAAGCAATTTTTTTCCGCTCTTTTTTTATTTTCTTTGTAACAACTTCTGGTAATAATGCGTCTATATACTAAAGAAGGTTTTTTGCCCATGGACGCTGAACACTTTAAAAGAGAATTTCTGCCTTTTCATAGAAAACTTTACCATGTAGCTTATCGTATGCTTGAGAATCAGGCAGACGCAGAAGATCTGGTTCAGGAAGCTTATCTGAAACTGTGGAGCAAACGGGATGGATTGTCGGTGATCAGCAATCCGGAAGCATTCAGTATAACCTTGGTGAAAAATATGTGTTTGGATGTTCTCCGTTCGGGGAAAAATATGATTAACCGGCAAATGCTCGATCTTTCTTCAATTACTGAAAAAACACATACGGATAATTGGGATGCACAGGATGATTTAAGTCAGATCAAAAATATTATTGCTTCTCTTCCTGAACAACAGCAAAAAATTGTCGTATTGAGGGATATCAAGGAATGCAGTTATGAAGAGATTGAGCGATTAACAGGATTGAATGCTATTAACATCAGGGTATTACTGTCCAGAGGAAGAAAAAAAGTTCGAGAACAATTTAACAGGTTGAATAATTATGAGAATAGAGGAAGTTGAAAATATATTGCTGGATTTTTATGATGGTAAAATTACCGAATCCCAGGAAACGATGCTGAGAGATTTTTTCTCTACGCACGATGTTCCTGATTATCTGGAGAAAGAGAAAAGGTTTTTTCTCAGCCTGCATTCTCTTAACCAAATACCTGAACCTGAAGGATTGGAAGAGAAATTGATTCATCTCATTGATGAAAAAGGTAGCGAAGGGATAAAAGTATTGCAGCGTAATCACTCTCGTCGGGACTGGCGCTGGATAAGCGGTGTTGCGGCGGGAATTCTTTTAATATTGACATTGGGTGTAAGTTTGACCATCCTCGGACTGAGAGATTCTCGTCCCAAAGATACTTTTACAGATCCCCGAGAAGCTTATCTGGTGATGCAGAATGCACTCATTGAGGTTTCAGCCAACTTAAATAATGGCATCGATCAACTCACCGAAGCCAAAAAAGAATTTGTGGAGATTAATAATGAGATCAAAGAAGAAATTCAATAAATATATAAAAGTTATGAAACCGTTGAAATTTATTTTATTGTCTGTTTTTATGTTGTTGTGCCTGCCAGATATTCATGCCCATAACAGTGTATTTGAGAAATACAATGAGATGAAAAATGTATCATCTGTTTATATCTCAAAGACAATGCTCGAAATGCAACCCAACTTATACACCAAAGATGTGTATATCGGAAAGGTAGCAGGGCAATTGGATGCTGTTTATATTCTTTCCACCATGCATAACGATATTCGAAAAAATATGAAGAAAGATATAGATGATTTTGTAAAGAAAGGAAAGTATGAACTGTTAATGAAACAGCAGGGGTTAGTTTCGGGATCTTCTTTCTATGTGAAAAAGAAAGGGGAGAAAATTCAGGAGCTGATTATGATTACGGATGGAGCTGCCAAACTTAATTTCGTCCATCTGATAGGTGATCTGACTATTAAAGATATTCAGCGTATCACCAACCGTGCTGAATACACTTCGGATGTGCTGTTGCCTTTTTCCGGAAAGGAAATCGAAAAAGTAAAGAAAGATATCAGAGTAGCCATTGATAACATTGATTTAAGTGCTTTACGGCAAGGTTTGAAAGAAATGGAATTAGCATTCAAAGACTTTCCCTTTTGATACAATTATCTGAAAAGTAAAGCGGAAAGTTTTGAGTTATCTTTCCGCTTTACTCCTATCTTTTTATTTTATCTCATCTCCTTTAATTCCCAATGCCTGCATAATAGGATAAGCCAGAATTTCCGACTGGTATTTTTTTACTCCATCCTGATGATCCATCCTGAACCAGATAATTTCTTTGTCAGGTATTTCATTAATAGATACAGTAATCTCGGTCCCGTATTCTTCCGTAGCCGGTATCGCAATAATCTTTTTTACATCCTCAGATTCTCCCAATACCTGAAATAAATCCAGATAAAGGTCTTGGCGGGAGGTAATTTCTTCAGGAGAAATGGTGGCAAAATAAAATTCACCGAGGTTACTTTGAAAAGCCATTCCATCCAATTCTTCTTTAAGGTCGGAAGGCTGACTGTAAACTATTTTTTTTGTATCCGGTTCATGTACCAGAATAACCTGAATCTCATTGTTACCCACAGGAACTAGCGCATCCAATGCAACGTAAGTCATGAAATTTGCAAAATCAATATTCTGTAATTCACGCTTGAGCATTTGCTCAAAATTCTTTTTGAAGTCAGCAATGATTTGGTTCAGGTAAACAACATCAATTAGCATGACGGTTGCCGGAAACTCAATTTTCTTATCTGTCATAGAATATATTCTTTTTTAAGTGGATAAAGATACAATTTAAAAAAGGATTTTTGGGTAAGTATGCTGTCTTTTTGTCTTTTGGTTGGTGTTTTCAAAAGACAATTTGTCGTTTTTCCTCTTTGGCAAATCTTTTGAAGCTTACAGATTGTTATAGAATCAGTAAGAAATCAAAAAGCAAAAAATATATATGAACTTTAACAATTTCACAATTAAATCACAGGAAGCTGTACAAGAAGCATTGAATCTTGCACAGTCTCGCGGACAGCAGGCTATTGAGCCCGCTCATATACTGCATGGAGTGATGAAAGTTGGCGAAAACGTAACTACTTTTATTTTTCAGAAGTTGGGGATGAACGCCAGCCAGATTGCTCTGGTCATTGATAAGCAAATTGACTCTTTTCCGAAAGTTTCAGGAGATAACAGTCCTTATCTAAGCCGGGAAACGAATGAGGTTTTTCAGAAAGCTAATCAATATGCCAAAGAAATGAACGATGAATATGTTTCTTTGGAACATCTTTTATTGGCCCTGTTAAATGTAAAAAGTACTGTTTCCACCATTCTGAAAGATGCAGGAATGACAGAAAAGGAACTTCGCTCAGCTATTGCTGAACTGCGGAAAGGGGAGAGGGTAACTTCTCAATCCAGTGAAGATACTTATCAAAGTCTGGGGAAATATGCTATTAACCTGAATGAAGCCGCCAGAAGTGGTAAACTTGATCCGGTAATCGGACGGGATGATGAAATTCGCCGGGTACTTCAGATCCTGAGCCGTCGTACCAAAAATAATCCAATTCTGATTGGTGAACCGGGTACTGGTAAAACAGCGATTGTTGAAGGACTGGCTCATCGTATTTTGCGGGGAGATGTGCCCGAGAACTTAAAGAATAAACAAATCTACTCCCTTGATATGGGTGCGCTGATTGCAGGGGCAAAATATAAAGGAGAGTTTGAAGAACGTTTGAAATCCGTTATCAATGAAGTAATGAAGTCCGAAGGAGATATCATTTTATTCATTGATGAAATCCATACGCTGGTAGGTGCTGGAAAGGGAGAAGGGGCAATGGATGCGGCCAACATATTGAAACCAGCGCTGGCTCGGGGGGAATTACGTTCAATCGGTGCGACCACATTAGATGAATACCAAAAGTATTTTGAAAAAGACAAAGCATTGGAACGTCGTTTCCAAACCGTTCAGGTAAATGAACCGGATACTATGAGTACCATTTCTATTTTGCGTGGACTCAAGGAACGTTATGAAACTCACCACAAAGTACAGATCAAAGACGATGCGATTATTGCTGCAGTTGAGTTAAGTAACCGATATATCACCGATCGTTTCCTGCCGGATAAAGCGATTGACCTGATGGACGAGGCAGCAGCCAAACTGCGGATGGAAGTAGATTCTGTTCCAGAGGGCTTGGATGAAATATCTCGTAAGGTAACTCAGTTGGAAATTGAACGGGAAGCCATCAAACGAGAAAAAGACGAGTTAAAACTGCAACAACTCAATAAAGAAATTGCTGAGCTGAGAGAGCAGGAAAACTCTTTGAAGGCCAAATGGCAGAGCGAAAAGAATCTTGTTAATAAGATTCAGCAGAATAAGCAAACCATCGAGAACCTGAAGTTTGAGGCCGAAAAGGCGGAACGGGAAGGAGATTATGGTAAAGTGGCTGAAATCCGTTACGGAAAACTCCAGGCGCTGGATAAAGAAATTGAAGATACGCAACAGGAACTTTACCAGTTACAAGGTGATACGGCCATGATCAAAGAAGAAGTAGATGCCGAAGACATTGCCGATGTAGTATCCCGTTGGACGGGTATCCCTGTTAACAAAATGCTCCAAAGCGAAAAGGACAAACTTTTACATCTCGAAGAAGAATTGCACAAGCGGGTTATCGGTCAGGATGAAGCCATTGAGGCAGTTGCCGATGCCGTTAGGCGGAGTCGTGCCGGTCTGCAGGATCCGAAACGTCCGATAGGTTCGTTTATCTTCCTGGGGACAACCGGAGTTGGTAAAACAGAGTTGGCCAAAGCACTGGCAGAATTCCTGTTCGATGATGAAAGTATGATGACCCGTATTGATATGAGTGAATACCAGGAGAAACACTCTGTTTCCCGTTTAGTAGGAGCTCCTCCGGGATATGTAGGATATGATGAAGGTGGTCAGCTGACGGAAGCGATTCGTCGGAAACCGTACTCAGTCGTATTATTCGACGAGATTGAAAAAGCGCATCCCGATGTGTTCAATATCTTATTGCAGGTTTTGGACGACGGAAGGCTGACTGATAATAAAGGTCGGGTGGTGAACTTTAAAAATACCATCATTATTATGACGTCCAATATGGGTAGTACCTATATTCAGGCACAAATGTCGAAGATCACTGATAAAAACAGAGAGGCCGTAATTGAAGAGACCAAACGTGAAGTGATGAACATGCTGAAGCAAACGATTCGTCCGGAATTCCTGAATCGTATTGATGAAACCATTATGTTCCTGCCATTGTCAGATAAAGAGATCAGGCAAATTGTAATGCTTCAAATTCAAGGCGTTCAGAAAATGCTGGCTGAGAACGGAGTTAATCTTCAGTTAACCGAACCGGCTATCGACTTTATTGCCCAGACCGGATATGATCCGGAGTTTGGTGCCCGTCCGGTGAAGAGGGCTATTCAGAAATATCTGCTGAATGATCTTTCTAAGAAGCTACTGGCTCAGGAAGTCGATCGGGATAAGCCGATTATTGTGGATGCAATTGAGGATGATAAATTGTGGTTTAAGAACTGATCGGGTTTTAAGATATGTAAGAAGATAAAAGAGTTGCTTGTAATGGGCAACTCTTTTTTATTATATATATTTCCTTTGAGAATCAGCGGGTAAGTTTCTATTCAAAACTGCGTAACAAAGCAATTTCTTCTTTCCATTTAGAATCATCGGGAGTTTCCAGGATAATTGGCATGTTGTTAAAACGTTCGCCCTTCATCATTTTTTTTGAATGGTTCCAGTCCCAAAACACCTTCTCCCAGGTTAGCATGGCGGTCAACATGTGAACCTACTCCTTTCTTACTGTCATTCAGGTGGATACCACGGAGATAGTTAAAACCAACTTTCTCTTCGAATTCCTGAAACACTTCCTCATATTTATGAAGGATGTCATATCCGGCAACAAACGTATGACAGGTATCCAGGCATACTCCAACACGGCTTTTATCTTCCACTTTATCTATAATATATTTTAAGTGCCAGAATTGGTTTCCCACATTGCTTCCTTGTCCAGCGGTATTTTCGATAACAGCTGTTACTCCTTTTGTTTTGTCGAGCGTAATATTGATGCTTTCTGCTACCCGATCCAGGCATTGCTCAATACTGATCTGGTTGAGATGGCTTCCTGGGTGGAAATTAAGCAACTTTAATCCTAATTGTTCACAGCGTTGCATTTCATCAAGGAAGGCCTGCCTGCTTTTTTCAATGCTTTCTTTTTCAGGGTGACCGAGATTGATCAGATAACTATCATGTGGTAGAATGTATTCGGGTTTAAAATCGAATCTTTCACAGTTTTTCCTAAAAAAAGTAATGTTCTCTTTTGATAAAGGTTTGCCCACCCATTGACGTTGGTTCTTAGTAAACAGGGCAAAAGCATTTGCTGCTATTGCGTGTACATTAACCGGGGCGTTTTCCACACCTCCTGAAGCACTGACGTGTGCACCGATATATTTCATCTTATTCTTTTTTTATTAATAATGGTTTTTTATTGTAGCAAAATACTATATTTAGTAACGCTAATGTTTTATAATTTGTTTATCTCAGGGCTATGTTAGAAGATCAAAAAACTGCCTAATAAAATAAGCCGGAAAATCAGACGAGGTAAATACAATTCTGATTCTCCGACTCATGTACTTAAGTGCAACGAAAACTCTATTGGGGTATTACTAATATGTAGAAGCAATGAAAAGTCTATAACTTCTTATATTAGATTTCCTATTTTGTCCAGATCCTTCTGGATTTCTTCATCTGTTAGCGAATAATTTACCAAATCTCCTGCGATATATTTGTCATACGAGGTCATATCCAGTAATCCATGACCAGAAAGATTGAACAAAATGACTTTTTCTTCTCCCGTTTCAATACATTTCTTGGCTTCGTTGATAGTGGCTGCAATGGCATGACTCGATTCGGGAGCCGGAATAATCCCTTCGGCTTGTGCAAACAAGACGCCTGCCTCAAACGAATCAAGTTGTTTAATATCCACAGCTTCCATATAACCATCTTTCAACAACTGTGAAACAATGACACCCGCACCGTGATAACGCAAACCACCCGCATGAATATTGGCAGGAGCAAAATTATGTCCCAGTGTATACATGGGTAAGAGAGGGGTGTATCCTGCTTCGTCTCCAAAGTCGTATTGGAATTTACCGCGAGTCAGCTTCGGGCATGATGCCGGTTCAGCAGCAATATATCGGGTCTTTTTTTTCTTCTAATATGGTGTGACGCATAAACGGGAAAGCAATTCCATCAAAGTTAGAACCTCCACCAAAGCAGCCAATTACAATATCCGGATATTCCTGGGCCATTTCCATCTGCTTTTCGGCTTCCAAACCTATAATTGTCTGGTGAAGCGCTACATGGCTAAGTACGGAACCTAGCGTGTATTTGCAGTTGGGAGTAGACTGGGCCAACTCTATAGCTTCGGAGATAGCTGTTCCTAATGATCCCTGATAAGTGGGGTGGACGGTAAGAATATCTTTTCCGGCACGCGTAGACATTGAAGGAGAAGGTGTTACCTGCGCACCAAATGTTTGCATAATACTCCGGCGGTAAGGCTTCTGTTCATAGCTGATTTTTACTTGGTAAACAGCAGCTTCCAATCCGAAAACTTTGGCAGCATATGCTAGAGCAGCTCCCCATTGTCCGGCACCGGTTTCGGTAGTAATATTGGTAATGCCTTGTTGCTTGCAGTAATAAGCCTGCGCCAATGCGGAATTTAATTTATGCGAACCGATAGGGCTTACACTTTCATTCTTGAAGTAAATATGAGCAGGAGTGCCGATTGCTTTCTCTAATCCGTATGCACGTACCAGTGGAGTACTGCGGTAATTCTTGTACATTTCTCGTACTTCTTCCGGAATCTCAATCCAGGTATTGGTTTGATCCAG
Organism: Bacteroides sp.; assembly: GCA_021201335.1. GTDB lineage: Bacteria > Bacteroidota > Bacteroidia > Bacteroidales > Bacteroidaceae > Bacteroides. The sequence goes on from JAJQFD010000058.1 coordinate 106,343, forward strand.
CTCCTGACGGCTGAGTTCTTCAGCAAAAATAGGGAAGAGATCTTCCGGTTTCAGGGGTTGTTTCGTTCCCGGATGCAAAGGAGGCATCGGTTTGTTTTTCATCTCGGCCTGAATGTTATACCAGTAACGGGGTATCTCATTCTCGGGTAATATGAATTTCTTAATTTTCTCGCTCATGATTTCTTGTGTTTATAAAATAATGGTTGCCAAATTTAGCGATAATTTTTTAGTCTCGCAGATAAATTGATTGGTTTTTAAAGAAGAAGTGTATAGGAAAGATAGTTTATAGTGGCTTTCTCTAACGTTTTAATATTCTGAATACGATTTCTGAAATGAACAGTTCTATTCTTCTTTTGTTTCTATGGAAGGCATTATTGGCTTTTAACATCCTGTGACACCCGTTTTTCATGAAGTTCTTTGATAAATACATGCTGTACGAGAATAAGTTGCTGCAACCTTATATCAACATGGTTCTGGAAATCATGGGGATTATAACGGCGGTAGCTTCTATTGCATTTATTTTTGCTTTTCTGTATGAACATGGATTTATTCTGACGGCTACCGAAGGCGAAAACATTCATGATGTATATGGTTGGGTGTGGTTTATCTTCCTGTTTGATATTACCTTACATATTGCGCTGGGAAGTCGTTTGAAAGAAGATAAGTACCGGCGGTTGATGTGGGGATTGGCCATATTATTTTATCTCACGTTGATTCCGGTGATTATCCCGAACCGACCGGTAGGTGCCGGGCCGTTTTTATGGATCTGGGATATACTTCACAGTAAATATTACCATTATAGTTTATTAGGTGTCTTTTCTGTTCTTTACCTTTCGAATGGCCTGGTAGACTTATTGGGTAAGCGTATAAATCCTTCGTTGATGCTGGCTGTCAGTTTTCTGGTTATCATATTGATCGGATCAGGACTCCTCATGCTTCCCCGTTGTACGGTGGAGGGTATTTCGTGGGTAGATGCTTTATTTATTTCAACCAGTTCGGTTTGTATTACCGGGCTTACATCTGTCGACGTGGCAACTACTTTTACGTCTTTCGGGCAAACGATTATTATTTGCCTGGTGCAGATAGGGGGGGATCGGGTTAATGACCTTAACCAGCTTTTTCGCTTTGTTCTTTATGGGCAATCGCTCCTTGTATAATCAGTTGGCAATCCGGGATATGGTGAGCTCGGATTCACTGGGTTCTTTGTTATCTACTTTACTAAATATTCTGGGGTTTACCTTGCTCATTGAAGCCATCGGTATGTTTGCTATTTGGTTTAGCATACACGATAGTATGGACATGACATTGAAAGAAGAACTTGCTTTTTCAGCTTTTCATGCTGTTTCTGCTTTTTGTAATGCCGGTTTTTCTACTTTGTCAGAAGGACTGGTTAATCCGATCATTGGGAGGAGCCATAATTTACTATTTATTTTTATAGCTATCCTGGTTATTTTCGGAGGGATCGGTTATCCAATTCTGGTCAATATTAAGAATGTCATTTTACTTCGTATCCGCCGGATGTGGAGATATATGAAAACCCGAAAATGGGAGAATGATACATCCCATCTTTTTAGCCTGAATAGTCGGATTGTATTAATTACTACTTTTATTTTATTAGTTGCAGGTACTTTAATAATGCTTATTCTCGAATGGGATCATGCTTTCGCCGGAATGACGGATGCTGAGAAATGGACGCATGCTTTCTTTCAATCTGTATCCCCCCCCGATCCGTAGGATTTAGTAGCGTGGATTTGACAAACTTACGAATACAATCTGTTTTAGTTTACATATTATTTATGTGGATTGGAGGAGGAGCGCAATCTACTGCCGGCGGAATTAAAGTAAACGCTTTTGCCGTAATAGTGCTCAATCTGTATGCAATCTTACGGGGAACCAGTCGCGTGGAGGTAATGGGGCGTGAATTATCTCCTGATTCTATACGGCGGGCCAATGCCACTATGGTTATGTCGTTGGGTACTATTTTTCTCTTTATAATTATTCTGACTTTGCTGGAACCCGAAATGTCACTGCTGACTATTACTTTTGAGTGTTTCTCGGCTATAGCCACCGTGGGAGCCAGTCTGAATGCTACTTCTCTTTTCGGCGACGACAGTAAAATTCTGCTAGCTGTGTTAATGTTTGTGGGTCGGGTGGGACTGATAACTTTGATGCTGGGTCTCATCAAACAGAAAAAGAATACCAAATATAGATATCCGAGTGATGATATTATTATAAACTAATATTAATCAATTACTTACCAGATGAAATACATTATTATTGGATTGGGAAATTATGGCTCTGTTCTGGCACAGGAGCTCACTTCATTAGGGCATGAAGTGATCGGGGCCGACATCACCGATAGCCGGGTGGATGCTATAAAAAATAAAATAGCCACCGCTTTTATTATTGATGCCACCGAAGAAAGATCGTTGGATGTATTACCCCTGAATAGGGTAGATGCGGTGATTGTGACTATCGGCGAGAACTTTGGAGCATCGATCCGTGTGACTGCCTTGTTGAAGCAAAAAAACGTAAAACATATCTATGCCCGTTCGATTGATCGGGTTCATCGCGCTATCCTCGAAGGATTTAACATCGACCGAATTTTAACTCCGGAAGAAGATGCCGCCTTTAATCTGGCCCGTCAACTAGATTTCGGCTCTGATATAGATACCTTTCATATCGACAAAGATCATCTTGTTGCCAAATTTATTGTACCTGACAAATTTGTCGGTCATTCTTTGAAGGAGCTGAGCCTTAGAAAAGAGTTTAACCTGAAACTCATTACCCTCACCCGGGCGGGGGTCGTTACCAATCTGCTGGGATTTGCTGTTACCCAACAAACAGTAGAGAAGCTAGCAGATGTAGATATGATCCAGGCAGGAGATGAACTCGTATGTTATGGGACGGATAAAGATTTCCAGTCACTCTGGAAAGCCCTCTGATGTTTTTTATACATCGGATAGACTAAGGCTATCGTGTTTGCAGACTAACGCTATCGTATTTATAGAGTAGGGCTATCGTATTTGCAGACTAAGGCTATCGTATTTGGGGGTACTTAGGACGATTTTTATCCGGTCTTTAAATTTGCCTGATTCCTTATTTGTATGTAGATTTACCTGTTGTTTTATCAAAAAGTCAATGAAAAAGTATATTCTTCTTTTGTTAGTCCTGGTGGGAGTGAGCATGTTTGCTTCTTCCCAGGATAAAAGTGTGATTCTGAAACTGTATCATACTACCGATGTCCACGGTAATTTTTTTCCGTTCGATTTCATCAATAACCGTATCAGCCCGGGAAGCCTTGCAGGGGTGAGTACCTATATCAATCTGCAGCGTGGAATATATGGAGATAATGTGTTGTTACTGGATGGTGGCGATCTGCTTCAGGGACAACCAGCCGCATATTATTATAATTTTGTGGATGTTACTTCCACACATTTGTGTGCTGCGGCCATGAATTATATCGGTTATGATGCGGCAGCCTTGGGGAATCATGATGTTGAAACCGGCCATGCGGTGTACGATCGTTGGATAAAGGATTGTAATTTCCCTGTATTGGGAGCCAATATCCTGAAGAAAGATGGAACACCCTATCTGCCTCCCTATCATATCTTTGTGAAAGACGGAGTGAAAGTGGCAGTTATCGGTATGATTACACAGGCCATTCCTGCCTGGCTTCCGGAAAATCTTTGGGAAGGATTACAATTTGCGGATATTGAAACTACTGCCCGGAAACTCATTCCGGAAATTCAGAAAAAGGAGAAGCCTGATGTGATTGTCGGACTGTTTCATACCGGAGTAAAGACAGCCGAGGTCGCTGGGTTCAAAGAAAGTGTCGGAATGGAAGTTGCACAACAAGTGCCGGGGTTCGATGTTATATTCACTGGACACGATCACATTCCCTTTGTGGAAAAGGTTGCCAACCAGTCAGGAGATTCTGTGTGGATAATTAATCCCGGTCCGGGTGCCCATAACATCAGCGATGTGGAAGTAAAGCTCACACGCAGAAAAGGAAAAGTGATACGAAAAGAGATCACAGGCAGGCTCGAAGATATTTCCACATTGGAACCCGACGGAGCTTACATGAATCATTTTGAAGAAGCTTACCGGAAAACGGAAGCGTATGTAAATGCGGAGATTGGCGAATTTACTGAAACTATCTCTGTGCAGGATGGCTTCTTTGGTCCGTCTGCCTTTATTGATCTGATTCATTCCCTTCAGCTTAAATTGACAAGGGCTGATCTGTCACTGGTGGCTCCACTCTCCCTGAATGCGGTCATCGACTCGGGGAAGGTATATATGAGGGATATGTTTAATCTCTACAAATACGAAAACCTGCTTTATACTATGAGCCTCACCGGAAAGGAATTCAAAGATGCCCTGGAATATTCGTATGGTTTGTGGACCAACCAAATGACATCAGAGGAAGACCATTTGTTGCTGATACAGCCGGGCGCGGAGGAAGGAAAGTACCGTTTTCGTCATCCTTATTTTGCGTTCGATTCAGCTGCAGGCATGATTTATACAGTGGATGTAAGCAAACCGGTAGGCGAGCGTATCCATATCCGGCAAATGGCTGATGGAACAGCCTTTGATGAGGACAAAACCTACAAGGTAGCTGTAAACTCTTACCAGGGAAGTGGAGGGGCAGGTATCCTAACGGAAGGAGCCGGTATCGCACGTGAGAAGCTAAGCGAGCGTATTCTTTATTCAACCGATAAGGATTTGAGGTATTATCTGGCTGAAGAGATTAAGAAAGAGAAGGTAATCTCTCCCCAATCTCTCAACCAGTGGTCTTTTATTCCCCGCGAATGGGTGGAAAAAGCTACTATTCGTGACCGGGAGTTAGTGTTTCCGTAGATAGTAGCTACTCAGATTATCTATGTATTGAATCTGATCTGGTTTATCCCAATAGTAGTAATTTAAAACCTACATAACTTTTAATTATCGGGAGGTCTTCCGCAGGATAATTCGATTATTATAATTCTGAGATATAGTTTTATTAAAGGCGGCAAATGCTTCATATTGTTCTTTCGGGTATTTGCCTGCTTTCATTTTTAGCTGGTGAACTACCTTGATATTCCGTCCATCCATCGATAAAGTTGATTGGAAATTCCCGAAAGAAGTTTCCTGGTTTACAGGTGGTGGAAGAGCTTCAATTTCATATCCTTCGGGTAGTACAAATGTAATTTCTTCGATATCATAATATCCGTAGTTCAGGTAAATATCATGGATGCGTTCTTTGGAAACAGAAGCTTCCCTGTCGCGGAAGATATTCACCGGGATGAACAGACGGTTACCTGTTTTGCTTCCATATTGTTCGGTATCAATGTCATAACGGACCTCGAGGCTAGGGCGTTCACTTTTTTTTCTCCGAACAGGAAACATTACTGATGGCGGCCCGGTTTAACTTTACCATTTTTTTCAGGAATTCCTTTTGCTTATCCGGGGAGAGTTGCGTAAAATACCACATGTCTTCATACTGGAAGAGGTGGGACGTTTGCTCAACATGTGCTTTTGCTTTTCCCCCCCGTCTTGCAAAGTAATGGTTGCCTTTGTTTGCTGAATGTTCAGTGAATCCGGATAAGTAGGAAGTCTCACGATTTCACTTCCGTCTTTTTTAATTACCCATGCATCATGTCCGGCGATACTTTTATGTACATACCCAAAAGGGAGTGTTTGATTGGTGCATTCCAACCATAAGGTATCCGATTCTAAGGGGACCATCAGGATTGCATGATTCGTCTGGCTCGCACTCGGATAGTCTTTTATCAGCCTGGCCCGGTCGAGACTTATTTCCGTGTAGTAGGAGGGGATACCCATCGCTTTCAGCATAGCAAGCATATAATTCGAGAGCCCTTTACAATCACTGAACATCGTTTTGTTTACATTGGTAGCCGTTTCGGGTTGAAATCCCCCAATACCCAGCTGTATACTGATATAGCGGGTAGTGCTTTGCATATACTCGTAAAGTATCTGTACGATTTCACGTTTTGATTTGGATTGGGCAGTTAATTCCTTCAATTTTGCTTTGAAAGGTTCCGGCAATACGTCTCTTCCTTCCAACAAAGCATACTGCCAAATACCGTAGGTTTGCCAAGTATCCATGTTACCTGCTCTTCCGTCGAACGAGAAGTTGACCGGACTAAAATAAATACGTGGAACCAGGGCAGTGATCGGAGGACCATACGATTCTTTTACAACGGCTTTCAGGTCAGTAAAAACCACTTCGTAATATTGTTTACCTTTAGGATCTTGTTTGGGCTTAGGAGCCTCATCAGTAAACATGGATTTATGACGGTAAGGCTCATTGGTGTACAACCGGTAAGCAGCTTTTGCTACTGATTGATTGAACATGGTTTGCGGCACAAAAGTAGGGTAACCAATGAGTCCGTTTTTGTACTTTTTCTCCCATTCAAACTTAATGATGTAGGGGTAAGTAGAAGGTACATACTCGTAATAATATCGGTAATTGTCGCTAGCCAGCCCTTCCGAATATTCCGTCATATTCAGATCGGATTTTTTGAGTTTAGAGATACTCTTCCCGGATTCATTGAATACTTCGCCGGAAAACTTGCGTAACTCGCTGAACTTATCGCAGATTTCGAGGAAAAAAGCAGCATCGTTACCTTTATCATTCAGGATAGCCAGTGTAATGCTTTCTTTTTGAATGGCACTGGTAGGTGACTCGCAAGTAAAGTCAATCTGGTGGTCAATGACTACCGAATAGGCATTTTCCTTCAACTGGGCAGGAATATCATTCAGGTTTTGTGCATGCAAAAGGCTTCCAGTCAGGCAAACGAGCAACATGCAAAAAGTGCTTTTCTTCATATTCTTACTTCTTTTTAAATAAAATACAGAGGCACAAGAAATGTGCCCCTGCTTGCGTTGAATTATGGTTCTCAATTACCGCTTTTTTTCTTCAGTACAATCATTTCCTCGTTTTTCTCGGCCAGAGTGCTCCAGTATTCCTTTAACTGGGCATATTCTGTTGACGGGAATAGTAGTTTATTCAGCGTAAAGGTATAATTCAGGACAACCGTATTTCCTCGCTGCTGGATAATGTATCTACAGAAACTTGTTTTGTCTTCCAGCATCAGCTGAGCGGATTGAGGCAGTTCTTCTATTTCATAATTATCGGGAATACTTACTTCAATAATCCGGCGGACTGTATAAGGATAAGAAAACTCCACGGGTAATTTACGGTCTTCCTGAACGAACGGATTTTCGCTGATATGCTTGAACATCATAGGATTAATATATATATAATCACCACTTGTATTGGCCTCCCGGGTAAAAGAATATTCTTCGCTTACCTGAGGGGTAAATGTTTCTACCCCCTTTTGTTGCCAGGCTGTAATTTGAATGTTACTATGACTTTCTGTTTTTTCAATAAACTCCGTACTGTCTTTAGCAGCTTTATAGGCTTTACGGAATGAGGCAGCATATTGCCCAGTGAGGGAACTTAAACGGGTACCTTGTATTTCTCCATTTTCCTGTACGGCTATTTTAATATGACTCCTGCTGCTCGAATTTCCAATTTCTCTAAGATCTACCCATTTATTTCCTCCACCTTCCCTGATAATCCGGGCTCTGTCCACCAACATAACAGGTGGCAATATATTGAGGTATCCGTCGGTAACCGATCCATCCAGAAAAACGTATGTGCTGTCTGTGTTCTGTATTCCTACTACAAAGGTGTTTATTTTATTGATACTAGGAGCAGAAAAGGGTATGATTCCCCTGTCGCGACGGCTCATAATGAGGGGGTAAGCTTGTATTCCTGCATCTTTCAGCATACTAATCAGGATAAAATTGAGTACGGCATTGTTAGCTTTTCCTTCTTTTATTGCCTTTCGGATGTCTCTGCCAAAGAGTGCGTATGATTCGTCCCAAGTAATTTTTTGTTTTAGAAAATTAAATAAAGCAACTATCTTTTCGTCTGTCGAGAACTTATCGAGAGCCATTGCCTGCATTTCATCCCGGAATGGATTCCTCATTTTCAACTGTCGCCCGAAGTCTTCGTTTTCCAGCAAAAGTTTATCAATCTGCTCCCAGCTGGTGAGAAACGAACGGTAACCTGCCCCCGGAAATTCAATGCCACTTAATTCAAAGTTTATTTTCGATTTATAATCATCGGGGTACCATACATACGAGTCTGATTCTAATGCCGGCAGATTATTGCCCGTAAAGATAAGTTGCCGGGCGGTATAGTATACCCTTTCCGATCCACCTTGATATTGCACCATCAGGGATTCAGACACATTTTTATTTTCCGATTGCAGTTGATAAGCTCCCCGCATATCGAGGTTAAATTTAAAGTATTCCGGAATGGTTAATTCATACCGGCTATACATAACCGGTATTTCCTGTTGCATATCCCAGCTGTTCAGTTGATGATAAAAATCGGATATGATCCGGTATTTGTATTCAATAACCGTTCCTGCTTTAACGGCCGGAATGGAGAACTTTACTTGCATATAGTTGCTATTCAGCCTTTCGCGAAAGATATAATCTCTTTTCATCTTGGTTCGTACCACCTTTCCGTTTTCCATATTGTAGGCGCTGGCATCAATGCCCGAAACAACTTCTTTCATGGTACCACTTCGTTCGCTCTGATAGTAAGGTATAGTAACGTCGGCGTATTCTGCTCCTTCCTGTTTCAGGATCTTGATTTTCACTTCTACATCGTAATTTACACGGAATTCATTATTTATATAATCATAGCTAGTGATTCCGTTTTTGTACATAACGACTGCCGTGGCAGCAGAATCGAGGGGATAGGTAGTCATGGTTACCTCTTCATCGGTAACTTTGCCGTACTTGGTGCTGATAGCTTGTGCGTTAAGCTGATTAAAATAGAGGAGAGGGACTATCATACAAGTCAGCATTCTCCGAATAAAATAGTTTTTCATCGTAATATATAGTTTAGTAAATGTGTGTCTTCCTTAATTTTGGCTATCAGTTTTGCTAATATAAAGAAAAAAAGAATACAAATTAATAAATTGTGGATTTTTTCAATAATAAAAAAACAGGTAAGAGAATTTTTTATTTATTCTCTACGGTTTATCCGATTTATGGTTCTCTATTTCTCCCCTCAACATTTGCCCGAAAAAACATTCTAAAAGACAGCGTGAGAATGTTCTTTTTTTTTATTTTTCCCTTCAAAACTTTCTTTACCTTTGCAATCACCTAATACAAATACCTAACAAATATGAAAACCTCTTTTTCTTTATTTCTTCTTCCGGTTATTATCGGATTGAGTTCTTGCAGCTCAAATAAAAAAAACGCCGAATGGGTAATTAGTACAGAAAATGAACAATGGATGATGCAAGAGCCGATTGTTCCCACTTCTTTTCAGGAAGGGACTACTGTAGATGCAACGATCAACCTACAGTCTTCTCAACAAATTATTGATGGTTTCGGTGCCTGTTTCAATGAACTTGGCTGGACGTCTTTAAGCTTACTAAGCAAAGCGGACCGGGAAACAATTATGAAGGAACTATTTCAACCCGGCAACGGAGCAAACTTTACCATCTGCCGCATGCCAATTGGCGCCAATGACTTTTCACGCGACTGGTATTCTTACAATGAGAATGACAAGGATTTTGCCATGGAAGCTTTTTCTGTTAAGAACGATGAGCAAACACTTATCCCTTTCATCAAAGAAGCACAACAGTACTACCCGAAGTTGAAAATCTGGGCTTCTCCCTGGTGTCCTCCTTCCTGGATGAAGTATAATAAACATTATGCCTCAGCCTATAACGACAATCACCCTGTAGAAAAATTCCGCAATGGTTTACCTGCCGATAAACAGGGCCGTGAAGGAACAGATATGTTTGTTCAGGACCCGGCTTACTTACAGGAGTATACACTTTATTTCTCGAAATTTATTGATGCATACAAGGAGTATGGGATCAATATATTTGCCGTAATGCCACAAAATGAATTCAATTCGGCTCAGGTATTTCCGAGTTGCTGCTGGACTTCGGCTTCCCTGGCTAATTTTATAGGAAAATATCTGGGTCCTACTATGGAGAGCAAAGGAGTTGAACTTATGTTTGGCACGATGGAGCGCGCCAATGAGGCCTTGGTTGATACCATTTTATTAGATCCCGCTGCGGGCAAATATGTGAAGGGTGTTGGTTTTCAGTGGGCAGGTAAAGGAAGTATTCCTGGCATTCACAAACGGTATCCTGACTTAAAGCTATACCAGACTGAGCAAGAATGTGGCGATGGACAAAATAACTGGAAAAGCGCTCTTTATTCATGGAATTTGATGAAGCATTATCTAAACAGTGGAGCCTCAGCATATATGTACTGGAATATATCTCTGGAAGAAGGCGGTGTTAGCCGTTGGGGATGGGCGCAAAACTCGCTGGTTGTGGTGAATCCCGAAACCAAAGCATACCGCTTCACTCCCGAATATTATATAATGAAGCACGCCAGTTGCTATATTAAGCCGGGAGCGAAGAAGCTAACTATAGAAGGTGAATATACGAATCTTGTTGCCTTCCAAAACCCTGATGGTAAAATCGTTGTGGTAATGGTGAATGAAGAGCCCGGGGAAAATTCTTTCAATCTGAATATTGCCGGGCAAGTATATTCGGCTAAACTTCCGGAAGGTGGTATAGCTACACTGGTAATTTAAAGCTAACTTAAATGGGTTCTTCGTTATTTTCGTTGAATACTTTTTTTATAACGGATTTAAACAATAAGAAGGCTGGAAGCTTGACAGATTTAGCCCACGGGTAAGCGAGCCCTGCGAGTGCAACCCAGTCATGTTCGGAAGATAACACTTCTTAGCAATCCAGTCAAGAATCTAAGGTCTTTTAAGAAATCCCGGAGGGATTTGATGTGCATAACCACGGGATGTAATCCCGTGGAAACAGCTAACCCGACTCTACTCTGACAGCCCCAATAGGGGTGAAGAATATATTATTGACCCACTATTCGTGGCTCACGGGATTATTCTATCTGTTATCCCGTGGGATATGCACCCCACGGTTATGTACCTGCAATCCCTGCGGAATTTCTTAAAGATTTTAACGTCTTCAGATCTTCCGAACATACCTGAGTGCAACCCTGGGTTGGAATGATATTAAATTAAGGAGTTCCGATGGAACGACATATAAATATATATGTGCCGTTCCTTCGGAACTCATTGTTCTTTGGTTATCTAAACCCAGGGTGTCGTTCACTACGTTCACTTTACCCGTGGGCTAAATTGGGCAGGCTTCCAGTCTTCTCTTTGCTAAATCCATAATGCTATTATATGACACGTATTATTTAATCCTTCAACTAAAGTGATGAAGAACCCTTAAATTCCGATTAAAGCTTTCATCATTCCCCTTATCCAGGAATTAGGAACGATCTTTTTGAAGAACATCAATAGTCTCGACTGGATGCCTGCGGGATATCGAAGCCGCTTTCCCTTGCTGGTAGCGGCTTTGTAGATTGTCTTTGCAACGACTTCCGGTTCCGGTGCATTCACGAAAAAACGGTTGATAAACGCATCAGCTTTCTTTATAAACTCGTCATAACCTTGTTCGGGTGAGGGCTTCAGGTCGACCCGTGATTTTCCGTTAAACTCTGTTTTGATAGGTCCCGGTTCAATCAGCCTTACCCGAATGTTTTTTGTAGACAATTCGTAATATAAACTTTCGGTCAACCCTTCAATGGCAAATTTAGAAGCGTTGTAAATGGAATAAAGGGGAAATCCCAGTCTTCCGGCAATGGACGAAAGATTAATGAACGTTCCTTTTTTCACAGAAGAAAAAAGAGGGGTAAACGCATTGATAACATAGCAAATGCTCATGACATTGGTTTCCAGTTGCTTCTGTATCTGCCTCTCAGTAGCACCTTCCAGAGGACCTATTGCTCCATACCCGGCGTTATTTACCACTACGTCTATTTCCTTGAAATCATTCCAGGCTTTTTGTGCCACCTCTTTTACCAAAGATGAATCAGTAACATCCAGGTTGTAAATTTTCAGTGATGATGATGTGGGCAGCAAGTCTGCTTTAGACATATCACGCATAGTGCATGCAACATTCCATCCTTTTTCAAGAAAGTATTTTGCTGTAGCCAGTCCAATTCCGGATGAACTACCTGTTATAAAAATTGTTTTTGGCATAACACTCCGGTATTTGTTTCAATTTCGTGCAAATGTGGTTTTATCCTATTCATAGAAAGAAAACCCTAAAAATAATAGTATCCGCCGAATGAACGAAATATAAACAAACCATATTCACTTACAGTTTAAGTATTGCCTGTTCCCTTACGCATATGATATAAAAAATGATTGCTCTTTTTGTTGTTATTTTCATAATTCATTTATCATTTTGTCGCTATAAGGTTGTTTTGGCTAACCCACCATCTTTTCAAAAAAGTTAAACGGGTAGTGAAAAAATGTAAAGGTAGCTTCTGAATACAACTTTCAGCGGTTCATATTTACTTCTGAGGATAGTTTTTTCGAAGATTTTGGGCAAAATCAGCAAAACTTGCGGGCTTACGTATAAAGACTTGCGCCTACAAGTATAAAAACTTGCGCCTGTAAGTATATAGACTTGCGTGCTCAAGTATGCGAGAAAAAGCCATTTTATTGCTCTTTTTTTCTAGAATCAATTGTAATCCAGGAAAGGTGCAATAATCATATATCTGTAAAATCATCTTTCTGTAAATTAAATGAGTAATTATTTCAGTAATATAATTTCTTTATAATCATATATTTAATATTTCTCTTTCAATTTGAATTTACTTGATTCAATTTCCTTGCGATATTTTTGATGAAGCTGGATTGCCCGAGAATATCGCAAGGAAATCCTGTTTAATTTGCAAAATGTCAAAATGATAATAATAGGGTGTTTATGCATAATGATGATAAATATTTTTATATATTTATGGTTTTCAAGTTTGTTTGTCGGCATACCCTTTTAACCATATATATTACGAAATATTCTTTATTCTTCTTTTCTGTCTGTATGGTACTAACAATCTTAATGTACAAATATCCTATACTAATAGAGATTTATTTTTAAAAAATAATTTTCGTTGGATATCTTTACTTTATCGTCGTTAAATAGCAGATAATCAATTAATTTACCTTCAATATGCTTTATCTCCTTATTTAGAATAAATATAAATATGATAATTTATTAAAAATATACTATATAATTATTTGCATATATTATCCAATGATATTATATTTGCATTATAATTGATAACAATAAAAGAGGGATAGATAATTAACGGCACAGAAGGGTGAATTTTCACCGTTATTGTTATCGGTTGAGAGATAGAAACTTTATTTTTTAATTTAAATTATTCATAACTATGACACTACAATTTACAGCAGTTCAAAGTTCCATGGAATCTGAAGACGGAAGTAAAAAATGGTATCCACGTCTGGTGAAAGTAGGACGTACGGTTACTTCCGATGATTTAGCTAAGGATTTAGCTAGAGTATCCACATTGTCGGTGGGAGATTCAAGAAATGTTTTCGATAACCTGAGTGATATCTTTCGGACTCATCTTTTGAATAGCCGATCGGTGCGTTTGGATGGTCTGGGAACATTTACGGTTACCTGTAAGGCACAGGGTACCGGTGTTGATACCCGTGAAGAGGTATCATCCGATCAAATTACCAGCCTTAAAATTCGTTTTACACCTTGCTATACACGCAGCAAATACTTAGGAACAACCCGCGCGTTGTTTTCCGGAGTAGATTTTGAAATGTATGGTAGTAAGAGTAAATCAACCGGAATGTATGCGGGCAATAATAATGACACCAATACTGGCAATGGAGGCGATACCGGAGGAGGTAGTAACACCGGAGGTGGCGGTTTCGTAGATCCGACAGCATAAACTCCGGTGATATACAAATAAAAAAAGTTCTGAAAACGACTGCTCTGTCTGTGCCCGGTCGTTTTTCAGAACTTTTTCTTTATTAAATTGCCTGCCTGGTTACTATTTATATTATACCAGGTGTGAAATCAAGTCTTCTCTATCCCCATGTAGCAGGTCGATAACCGGAATCTCAATCATTGTGTAACAACCCGGTTGCTGTTTGAACGAAGCACGGGCAACACAGATCAAAACTTGGGCAGTGAGTGCCGGATTATTAATACGCATGTTGAACTCGAACAACTGGTTTTGAGTTTGTCCGGAAACACCTTTGCGGGTAAGGTTTACACCGTGCCCCATATCCAACAAGTCGTCCACACAAGGAACCTCAATCACATGCGTTTCATCGTTTACAAAATAGGCATCGGCCTTAATAGCAGCAGCTACGTCTTCGTATTTATAACCTTCTTTCACTTCAATGTAAACCATCCGGCGGTGAATACTTGTACCGGTAGGAATGGTCATGGAAAGAGCCGCTTTCACACCATCGATTGCTTTTACAGCTACAGTGTGCCCCATACTCATGCCCGGACCGAAGTTGGTATACGTAATTCCTTTCGGTGCAATGGCTTCGAACATAGCGCGTACCACTGAGTCACTCCCTGGATCCCAACCGGCAGAGATTACTGCCACACTGTTGTTCTCTTTAGCAACCTTACCTAGTTCGCGACGCAAATCAACAATACCGGTATGAATATCGAAACTATCTACCGTATTAATCCCCAATGCCAGGATTTCTTTGGCATATTTTTCAACGCTGCGTGTGGGTATGCAAAGAATGGCTACATCCACGTCTTTCAGATCTTTTATATCTTTTACTACCGGGTAATCATTCAGTTCAACAGGTTTGTTTTCAGCTCCGTTACGACGTACAACACCTGCCACTTCGAAATCCGGAGAGGCCAGAATAGCTTCTAATACAAATTTGCCAATATTGCCATATCCTACGATGGCTGCTCTTACTTTTTTCATTATTTTGTGAGTTATAAATATTATAATTAACTTGCGTGCAAAAATAAACAAACTATTTGAAATTGAAAGTCAATATATGATAGAATATGTCAAAGGAGAGGTTGCAGAATTGACCCCAGCTGTTGCGGTAATTGATTGCAACGGGGTAGGTTACGGACTTCAGATATCCTTAAATACGTACTCCGCCATCCAGGGAAAAAGCACTTATAGATTATATGTATACGAAGCCATTCGTGAAGATGCTTATGTACTGTACGGTTTTGCGGATAAACAGGAACGAGAGTTGTTCCTGTTATTGATTTCGGTTTCCGGCATTGGAGGAAATACAGCCCGAACTATCCTGTCTGCTTTAAGCCCTTCGGAGTTATCGAATGTGATCAGTTCCGAAAACGTAAATATACTGAAAACAGTAAAAGGTATTGGATTGAAAACCGCCCAGCGTTTAATCGTTGAACTAAAAGACAAGATAAAAGTAGGTGTAACTTCTTCCTCTTCGGTGGGTAGTATGCCAATGTCATCGATGAATCTAACGGTACAGGAAGAAGCTGTTTCTGCCTTGACAATGCTGGGTTTCGCACCGGCACCCTCCCAAAAAGTGGTCATGGCTATCCTTCATGACGAGCCGGATGCCCCGGTGGAAAATGTAATTAAGCAGGCTTTGAAACGACTATAAGTAAAGATGACAGGAAGACTATACTCATCGCAAATAGATACGACCAATTAGGACTAAACTTTAGCATTAAACTTATCTTTATGAATTCACGAATTTTATGGGCAATCCTTTGCTGCTTCTTTGTGCTATTTTCCTGTTCGGAAGAAAATGTATTGGATGAAACGGTGGTTAACCCAGAGACCCGGGGGGGTGTCATCGGCTCCGGGTGTTACGGTACAATGGAACCAGGAACAACAAAACATTGATGGTTTTGGTATTTGCCAGGGTCATGCCGACGATCTGTATGCACACCACAAAAGGTCTGAAATTATGAACTGGCTATACGGTGATCAGGGGTTAAGACTGAACATTTACAGAGGCGAAATCTCCACTTTTTTCTCTCCGGCTAAGAATGTTTACGATTTTGGTTTCGATCGGAATGTAGACATTTCCTATGATGATCCTCTTTTTGATCTTCTGGGTCAGGAAAGTGATCCAGCACATGCAGAACTCTATATGCGTGCACAACACTGGGTATTCCGGGAAGTCAAGAAAGTGCATCATGTGGAAAAAATGATATTCTCAGCATGGAGTCCACCTACTTATATGAAAAATAAGCTGGGGAATATTAGCTCACTCAAAGTGCTACAGTACCAGAATTATGCCAATTACCTGGTTAAGTTTGTGCGGGAGTTCCAGAAAAACGGATATCCGATTTATGCTATTTCTCCGGCTAATGAGCCTGAATATGCAGCAAGCTGGACTTCCTGTGTGTGGTTGCCCGGATCGACAACTTTAGGACCATTTATTGTCAATTATCTTGGCCCTTCATTGAAGAAAGCCAACCTCAATACTAAAATTATTTTCGGCGAAAATGCGCAGTGGAGTGGTATCTTGGGCTTTATTCTAGGTTCGGCCAATTACACAGCCAACATTATCAATCTGAATCCTCGGATAAAGAACTTCGATGTTATAGCTGCTGGTCATGGGTATGAGGATCCGATAACAAAAGAACGTCCCGCCATCGCACCCTTTAGCAAAGCATTACAAAGAGGAATGCCTGTGTGGCTGACCGAAGTTAGCAGTATTGATTACGCAAATATCCGCTGGGGCATCCAGGATGGTTTGAAATGGGCAGCCGACTGGCACAGATACCTATCGGATGCAAACACAAGCGCTCTCATTTATTGGCTTGGGGCAGTGCCAGGTAGAAACGATGAAGGGCTGATCTATATGGATATGGAAAACCGGGAAGATTATACGTTGACCAAGCGCTATGAAACATTCGGTAACTTCTCCCGATATATCGAAGTGGATAGCCGCAGGGTAACGGTTAAAAGAGGTTGCGATTTGCCTGCCGATTTGCATGTGTCTTCCTATAAAAAAGATAATAAATTAGTGGTTGTGGTAGTCAATGTTACTAAAAAGCATGTGCAAACTCCTTTGCTTGTAAATGGTATTAACGTAGAAAGCTTGCAACGCGTTCTTACAGATGCGGATCACAGATGGACCGAGTCGAATGTAGAACTTATTAACGGAAAATATATACTGGATATTCCCGGAGAAAGCGTTGTTACATTTGTAGGAACGGTGAAATAAAATACAGATAAGGTTGGTTCAGGAATTTTATAAGATCTTCTGAACCATTTTTAAGTCCAGTTTCCTGCCAAATTTCTCTGCTACCTCGCGTATATGGGCACAGCAGGTATATCCATGTTTTTCGAAGAAACGGAGACTCGGTTCGTTTTCTCCCGCTATCAGCGCGACAATATTGGTAAATCCTCCGGATTGGATAATGGATTCCATCTTTTGAATGATTTCTGTTCCGTATCCCTTTCGGCCTGTTTCCGGTTTCAGGTAGATAGTCAGTTCTACAGAGATTTTAAAAGCTTCCCGTGGTTTGAAACGGTTGAAGTAGCTAAAACCAATGGGAACTCCTTCTTCAGTTTCTATCAGGAATGATCGGTATTCCGGATCTCCGATAGGGATAAATGATTTTAGATTCTCTATCGTGGGACTTTCAAGAAAGTACACAATGGTAGAGTGATGCGTATAATAGTCGTAAATCTCCCACACGAAGGGGAGATCAGTTTCTTTTAGTTCTTTGAATTGAAGGCTCATTCTTCTTCTGTTGGAGGAGTAGTTTCCTGTAGTTTACGGTTGACAAACTCTAACTTCACATGGGCTTCTTTCTGTTCACTTTTGATCTGCTCAATAGAAGACAGGATTTGTGTCAGTTCATAAACAGCCGTTAATGCTTTCCGATCGTCGGCACTCATCGTGGTGCTGTATTTTCTTCCTCCCAGATATTCCACTTTCAGGTTTTTCTCCCGGTTAAAATAGATAAAGCCAATTACATTTCCGTCTTCTCCCAGTTTGTAATCCGCTTTTTCGATTTTCTCGTTCATATCAGTTGTTTCGTAACTGTCTTTCGAAGCCGGTGTTTCAGCAAAACTACCGTCGGGAGCAATCACTTTGATGGCAATATGGTGAATGTTACTTGGGCCGCAGTAAATGGAAGTCATCACCATTTCTCCTCTTTCGCTTACCTGGAACCGAAGAAAAGAACGATGGAGATTCTTTTCTACTACCTGTGTGGGATAGAAATAATTTCCAATCTGCTGGTATTCCGGATCTTTTTCAAGCACAAAGCGTCCTTTAATGGAGTCGAAGGCATGTTGTTTAACAATCAGCATACTGTCCAAGTAAGCAATCGTCTGTTCTTGTTCTTCTTTTTCCACTTCTTTGAATACGCGAATGGCTTTCCGTCGTGCATCCACCGCTTTAGGATATAATATTTTAATGCTATCCAGTTGGATTTTGGCTTCACTGTAGTTTCCTGCTTGCAGAGCTTCTTGCGCAAGTTGTATTTTCAGGGCTGCTTTTTCTTCCGCATTGTTACCACAGGCTGCGAAAAGAATGGTGATAAATGAGAGGACTACTAGCTTTTTCATATCTTTTTGTTTTGTAATGCAAAAGTAAAAACTTTATGGGTAAGTTGATGAGTTTTAGGGAATAAAGACTTTAAAAATGATGGAATTTAATAAGGTATATCTGAATCCCTGGTCCAGTCTATCCTGATCAAGCTTGTATTATCGGTAATAACAGTTGAAATTACATAAAACCCTCTTTTGGTATAAACATAATCTGTTAGAGTTTTCTGCTTTATTTTTCTGGAAATATCATGGTACGAACCAAAGAAATTTAAGAAATCTATATTGTGAGTAGGAACTAGAACTAAAGAATCGTTTTCTAGTTTTGCTAAATGGATATCTGATCCCTGATCTATATTTACGAAGAGATAATTTTTCTCTTGGATTGTGAAAGCACCAGATATTACCTGTCCCCATTCATCATAAATCTTAGTTACTTCGTATTCATATGCCATCTGATTGGAAATAAGCATTTTAGGAAGATTATAATAATAATAAAACCATCTCTCACCTGTGTTGAGGCTTCGATTGGATGTAAGTATTTGATAATAATTATAATTAAGTTTCCAATGGTCTTCTGTATTTAAACTATCAGGGAATTCTAATAATAAATCCAGATCTTTTATAAATCTAATTTTGCACGTACCGGAAAGGTGTTGCGACGTAGATGCTATGAGAAATCCATTTGCATTTTCCAGTATGCTGACAATGCATACGGAAGAAGTATATGTTATTCTTTGAGTTTCTTTACTATAAAAGAATAAGATTCCACCAAATTCGCCATGGCAAAGACTATAACATATATATTTATCGTTTTCAAATATTGGTACAGAATTAAAAAGAGGCAGATCATAACTAAGCTTTGTCCACTTACTATTAATGTATAGCAACCAATCAAAAAGTAGCATACGGATAGGAGTATAAATATTCGTTTCATCTGTTCGTTTTTGTAGTATCAGTAGCAGTATCAAGTAACATTCTCTAAACATAAGGATTATTTTACTATAAAGGTAAATAGTTCAGGAATGTTTTTTTGAAACTATCGACCTTTCATCTTAAAGAATGGATGTGAAGAACGAGTTTTCATATATTTTCGGTACAATTCATAAAAATGTTATAAATACTACTTTTGTGTAACTGAAATTAGATTTTTTATATCTTTGTTTTATGAAAATGCTAAAAATACTTTTTATCCTATGCCTGATAACGGCCTGCACAGGTGATGTAATTGATCCTATTAACAACGATGCAACCAGAGCCGAAAGTTCTGAAGAAAAAAGTGATACACTAAAAATAGACCATTATGTGGATGGCTGGAAGCAAAGCGAAGGCGGTGAATTTACAGGCAATGAGGAATAGATCTCGTTCATTTTATAACTGTATACTCCCCTTGTTTTAGCTATTTTTTTTAGTTTTCTATAAAAGAAATGGATCTTCCTTTTATTTACTTCTCAAGTATCTTCACTCTGGCTCTTTTCACTTAACCTCCAAAAACGTACAAATTCCCAACTAAATTTGTATTTTTGCACCATGATTGAGCTGACAAAAGAAGAACTAAAAGAGCGCTTTAGCGGAAAAGTATTCAGGAAAATAACGGAAACAGCAGACGAACTGGGACTGGAATGTTATGCTGTAGGAGGCTATGTGCGCGATCTTTTTTTGGAGCGTCCTTCCAAAGACATTGATGTGGTTGTAGTAGGTAGTGGCATCGAAATGGCACAAGCCTTTGGGAGACGTTTAGGGAAAAACGTTCCTGTTTCTGTTTTCAGGAATTTTGGTACAGCTCATGTGAGATGGCGTGACACAGAAGTAGAATTTGTCGGTGCCCGAAAAGAATCATATCAGCGTGATTCCCGCAAGCCTATAGTGGAAGACGGAACCTTGCAAGACGATCAGAATAGGCGTGATTTTACCATCAATGCGCTGGCCGTTTGCCTGAATGAAGAACGGCTGGGAGAACTCGTTGATTCATTTGGTGGAATGAACGACTTGAAAGAAAAAACTATTCGTACACCGCTGGACCCAGATATTACTTTCAGCGACGATCCGTTGCGTATGATGCGATGTATCCGTTTTGCCACCCAGCTTGATTTTTATATCGATGATGAAACATTCGAATCTTTGTGCCGTAACCGGGAACGCATTCAAATTATCTCCAAAGAACGCATTGCCGATGAATTGAATAAAATTATCCTTTCGCGGGTTCCTTCCAAGGGTTTTATTGATCTCGAACGCTCCGGCCTGCTGGAACTTATATTCCCCGAACTGGCTGCTTTACAAGGTGTAGAAGTGAGGAATGGAAGAGGGCATAAAGATAACTTTTACCATACGCTCGAAGTACTAGATAATATTAGTGAGGAAACTGACAACCTCTGGCTTCGCTGGGCTGCATTGTTACATGATATTGCTAAACCTGCAACCAAACGTTGGGAACCCCGTATTGGCTGGACATTTCATAATCATAATTTTATAGGGGAGCGCATGATCCCTACTATTTTCCGGAACATGAAACTTCCGATGAACGAGAAATTGAAATATGTTCAGAAGCTAGTTAGCCTTCACATGCGGCCCATTGCCATTGCTGACGAGGAAGTGACAGATTCGGCTGTTCGTCGTCTGTTGTTCGAAGCAGGAGACGATATCGACGATTTGATGATGCTTTGTGAAGCTGATATTACGTCTAAAAACTCGGAACGGAAACAGCGTTTTCTGAATAACTTCCAGTTGGTACGCAAGAAGCTGATTGATATTGAGGAGAAAGACCGGATTCGTAATTTTCAGCCTCCCATTTCGGGCGAAGAAATAATGAAATTGTTCAATCTGGAACCTTGTTCCTTGGTAGGAACATTGAAAAGTGCTATTAAAGATGCCATTCTAGATGGTGTAATCCCGAACGATTACGATGCAGCTTATGCCTTTATGCTGGAGAAAGCTCAAAAGTTAGGTCTGAAACCGCATACTAACGAGCCACAACCGTAGTTTTAACAGTCGTTTTAACAGGTGTTGTTTGCGGTATTTTCCGTGTAGCCTTTAAAATCCTGCAAAGTTCTGTAACAAATACATTATCGGAAAATTTATTTTTATTTTTGAAGGTACTATTATATAGAGTTATAATGCGCTGATCAATCTCATTTTTATATAAACTTTCTTCTTCTAACATAAGAAAGATCTCGGTCAAGTCAATCAATGCTTTTTCGCGGTAATAATTGTCTTCGTTGAAACAATTACGGGCATTTTCTATAAAAGTAAGATTTCTGTTGGAGTCTGCTAATAAAGATAAGCAAAGGTAACAAAGGTATTGTTTTTGTTTGATTCTTTCTATGTCTACTGCATCTTCAAAAACATAGACGGAATTATCATACAATAAGCTGAAAACTTTGGAACGCAGGCGTTGGGTTTCAGCTGCGGAAAGCTGTTTATTGAGTAGTACAGTGAAAAGATGATTGATTGTATCGGCATCCGCCTGGCAAGTAGGATTGGGGTCCCGATAAATGCAATGTTCTTTCAGGAATTTCTTTATTGACTCATTATGACGGATTTTCTGTTGTGCAGAAACTGTATGTATTAGAAATACCGTCAACATGAATAAAAATAAATGTCTTTTTTGTTGTTTGAGTAGGTTCATATTGCTTTAAAATCTTGTTTAAAGAAATTCATTCAACAGGATTTAAACCTGTCTGAATAGGATCGATTGTTGGCAAAGGTAATATTATTTCTTAAAGTATGGATCGTTGCACATATATATTTAGAATAATTTTGGTGGCTTTTTTTCTTTTGTATGAAACCCCTGTCAAGCATCACAGGGGCTTCATAACCCGGAATATATATGCGTAAGTTTATTGAATCTGATCTGGATTTAGCAAATCAATAATCCTTTCCTCACAACGTGTCATCTTTTCTGTACTATTGTTGGTAACGGCCCATGTATTTTCGATACCTACCGGACCGATTCTTGGAAGAACGATCTTAGGTTCTAACGCAAACACCATACCAGCTTCCAGCTCAAGCTTATTGCGGGGTGCCAACACGGGAGGCTCATTAATCTGTAACCCCACTCCATGCCCTATGAACCGGGCTTTCTGGCCCATCCCCATAAAGTTGTCTGCAAATCCGGCCTGGGTAACCATTTCGATGGCAGCATCATAGAGTTCTTCGCAAGTTACTCCCGGGCAGGCCATGGCAATAACTTTCTCCTGGATATCGATGCAAGTCTGGTGCGCAGCATACGCTTCTTCAGGAAGTTTACCAATTGAAAACACGCGGGTCATATCGCCCATGTAGCCATTAAAGTTACCACCGTAATCTACCATGATACTCTGTCCTTCTTCTATCACTTTACCCGCTACTCCTACTGGTAGTGCCGGGTCGATGCCTTTGCCACCTAGTGCGAAATCGTATGGAGAAGGAATTGCGCCGTTGTCGCCGGCCAGCAGACTACCCATAAAGATTTCCATACTTTGGCCAAAGGTCCGGAAAATGCCGAGGCAGCCATGCAGCCTCATCAGACGCTCAATTTCGATTGAAAGCTCCAGGTCTGTCATTCCGGGACGATATACCGAGGGAATTTCGTTGTAAGCTTTTGTATGGGCAATACCCGAACGACGAAACATTTCGATTTCCATCTCGGTTTTAATGCTGCGTGCTTTACGGATAATAGGAGTTCCGTTTACGACTTTAGCATCCGGGAAGAGCGCTGCGAGGCGGTTATATTCAGTATATGGTAGTTCATCCCCTTCGAGCATGATGGTTTGCGGTATGGCTAAACCTTCTTGTTGCAGGATCTCAACAATTTGTTCCGGTTTACGGATTGGGTGGATGAGTTCACCTGTGAAGGTGTTCGGACGTTTTACAAAGATTCGTGCCGGTGTGTGGAGTGGGAGGTAGAGATATCCACTGATAATTTGCCCGGCTGTATACAGCAGGTTTACATTACAGGCTATCAGGGCAGCATCAATACCTTGGTGGGCCATAAGCGAGCGAATTCTATCGCGACGCAATTTCAGTTCTGGAAGTACCATTTGAGTTTATAGTTTTTAAATTGTTTATCAGTATGGTGTAGGGTATCTCTTGTGGATGCCCTCTACCCATGCGGAGCATTGTAATTTTCT
The DNA here is from genome assembly GCA_021201335.1 of Bacteroides sp. Classification (GTDB taxonomy): domain Bacteria; phylum Bacteroidota; class Bacteroidia; order Bacteroidales; family Bacteroidaceae; genus Bacteroides. The sequence continues at coordinate 129,913 of JAJQFD010000058.1, forward strand.
ACTTTCAATTTTCAATTCTCAACTTAGGAAGGCAAAGTTAGTTTTTTTCTCAAAAATTCAGTACTAATATATAGGTATAAAAAAGCGTTGTCACGTCCCGTCCCGGGAGGTAACAACGCATACCACAAATACAAATACAACTAAACAAAGTTTTTGTTGAAGAATTCTAAATTCTGAATTTCTTCATTCTAATATTATATTATTCCTTGTCCCATCATTGCATGAGCTACCTTCATAAAGCCTGCGATGTTGGCACCTTTTACATAATTGATATAGCCATCGGGCTCAGTTCCGTATCTCACACATTGTTCGTGAATACCGTGCATAATATTTTTTAATCTTTGATCCACCTCTTCGGCGCCCCAGCTGATGTGCATGGCATTTTGTGACATTTCCAGACCCGAGGTCGCAACTCCTCCCGCATTCACTGCTTTGCCGGGTGCATACATCGTTTTATGTTCGATAAAAGCATCAATGGCTTCGGGCGTACAACCCATGTTCGAGATTTCACCCACACAGAGAACATTATTTTTGATAAGATTCTCTGCATCTTCTCCGTTCAATTCGTTTTGGGTAGCGCAAGGTAATGCGATGTCGCACTTCACTTCCCACGGGCGTTTGCCGGGAACAAAAGTTGATCCGGGATATTCATCCGCATAAGGTTCAACAATGTCATTGCCGGATGCACGCAATTCGAGTAGATAATCGATTTTTTCTCCGCTGATGCCATCCGGATCATAGATATAACCGTCTGGACCGGAAATTGTAATTACTTTCGCACCCAGTTCGGTGGCTTTCAGGGCAGCTCCCCATGCCACATTACCAAAACCGGAAATCGCTACTGTTTTATTGATCAGTGTTTCGCCTTTTGCATGTAGCATCTGATTCACGAAATACAATCCGCCAAAGCCAGTTGCTTCCGGGCGAATCAGCGAACCTCCGTATTCCAACCCTTTACCAGTGATAGTTCCGGTAAACTCACGGGTTAGCTTTTTATACATACCAAACATATATCCCACTTCACGTCCGCCTACACCGATATCACCAGCAGGCACATCCATGTCAGGACCGATGTGTCTCCACAATTCCAACATAAAGGCCTGGCAGAAACGCATAATTTCCGCATCACTCTTGCCCCGGGGCGAGAAGTCTGATCCACCTTTACCACCACCCATCGGCAAGGTAGTAAGGGCATTTTTAAATGTCTGCTCAAATGCCAGGAATTTTAAAATAGAAAGGGTAACCGAAGCATGGAAACGAATCCCACCTTTATAAGGACCAATTGCATTGTTAAACTGAACACGATAACCCAGGTTTGTTTGCACTTCACCTTTATCGTCCACCCACGTAACGCGGAATGTAAAAATGCGATCCGGCTCCACCAGTCGTTCGATAATCTTTGCTTTTTCGAACTCAGGATGTTGGTTATAAATATCTTCGATGGAAATAAGTACTTCCTTTACGGCTTGAAGATATTCAGACTCGCCGGGATGTTTAGCCTCTAAAGAGGACATGATTCGTTCAATGTTCATGATATATAATTTTAGGTTGATACATGATAAAATGTAAGCTAATGCATATACAAATATAGTGATAGTTTTTAAAAGATGAAGTTAATTGGTGCGAAAATGAATAAAAGGTGTTATTTTGATAGTTTCTTCGGATTTTATGACCAGTAGATCGGCTTTCTACTTTCTTCCTCGAATGAGAAGTGCATGAATCCTCTCATTCAATCTCTTATATAACTAACCGTTCTTTTTAGGATATAGTATGGTTAACACATTTATTTAAAAGTTACAGGTAAGTTATTTAACTTTGTCTTCAAAAAAATACCTTTATGAACAGCGAAGAGAGAAAAGACTTAAAAGAACAAATGAATATAGATAAAAGTGTAATCGCCGCTTTTCACCAGATGTGGGATTTATTTCCGGGTTCTGTACGGCTCATTCATAAGAATCATACTATCCTGGCTTCTAATCCGATTGCTAAAGAGTTAGGTTTTGAAGAGGGTTTAAAATGCATTTGTATAGGGGCTCGGGAATCTCACAGAAACTGCAAATCCATAAGGATGCTCAAAACACAAACAGCTCAGGTGGATCGCCCATCGATGGAGAAGGTACGGGGATGGATTCCGGTAGTGGGATATGATGATATATATGTTCATTTCACCTTGACTATTTAATTCAGAGCATCCATAAATAAAAATCGTTCGAGCCTTTGTTATCACTCCCGAACGATTTTATTAGCATTCATTTTTAAAATAATGAATCTATTTCTTCAACTTATAATCCTTTTACTGTTTCCACCAGTCGGATAAATTCCCTTCTATATCCATTATCATCCTTGTCCAATCCCGTTTTGGCCAACTTGATAACTTTGTCATAGGTAGCATCTGCTTTAAAATCAGAATTGCGAAGCAACTGACCAAACATGGCGACTGCTGCTGCAAAACGGAAATCCGAAGAAACCTGATTATTCTTGTTATCCATTACGGGTAATTCAATCTTTTTGCTGGCATTACCGTCCGGTTCTTTATAACGTAATTTGATGGTCAGTAATTCATTCGAAGGATTAAGTACTATTTTTTTTATTCGTTTTCTTTTGGTATTTCAAATCATCTACCCGGCCTGTGAAACTACTTTCTACACCCACCGGAATTACTTCATAAAATGCAGTAACCGTATGCCCGGCTCCCATCTCCCCTGCATCTTTGGTGTCGTCATTAAAATCTTCTTTGTTCAGTAAACGGCTTTCATATCCAATCAGGCGATAAGCTTGAACATGTGCCGGATTAAATTCAATCTGTAACTTTACGTCTTTTGCCACTGTATAAATTGTTCCGCCGAATTCTTGTACCAGTACCTTGTTGGCTTCCTGCATATTGTCGATATACGCATGGTTTCCATTTCCTTTTTCTGCCAGTGTTTGCATACGGTTGTCTTTGTAATTACCCATTCCGTAACCTAATACAGTTAAGAATACACCCGATTTACGTTCTTCTTCAATCAGTTTTTCCAATCCGTCAGTGGATGAGACTCCTACATTGAAATCACCATCGCTACATAGAATAATCCGGTTATTGCCATTCTTTATAAAATTCTTCCGAGCTATGCTATAAGCCAATTTGATACCTGCACCTCCAGCGGTAGATCCACCGGCAGTTAGTTTATCCAGTGCTTCTCTGATCTTTTGTTTATCACTCCCTGAAGTAGAGGGAAGTACTTCGCCTGCACTACCGGAATAAACAACGATAGCTACCCTGTCTTTTTCACGCAGGTTATTAATAAGCAGTTTCAGGGACGATTTAACCAGCTCCAACCTTGTAGGACCATACATAGAGCCGGATACATCAATCAGGAAAACCAGGTTAGAAGCAGGCATGTTTTCATCGGCAATCTCTTTTGCTTTCAGGCCGATTTGTACCAGGCGGTGTTTCTCATTCCAGGGGCAATTACCAACTTCTGCTGAAATTTTCACAGGGTCTTTTCCTTTAGGTAACTGATAGTCATAAGAGAAATAGTTAATCAGTTCTTCGGTACGGATGGCATCTGCCGAAGGCAACTGTCCTTGATTAATAAAACGGCGCATATTGCTATACGAAGCTGCATCTACATCTATGGAAAAAGTGGAAAGTGGATCTTCAGCTGCCGTTTTAAAACGGTTTTCAGAGATGGATTTGTATTCTTCCGTATTAATATGGGGGGAATAATTAATACTCATGGATGCTGCCACTATTTGAGATTTGTGTCTTGTTGAATAACCAACAACTGCAACTTCCTCCAGTGTTTGTACATCCGCCTTTAACTGTACATTCAATATGTTGCCGGTTACTTTTATTTCTTGGGTCTGGAAACCGACATAACTAAATACCAGTGTTGAGTTAAGAGAGGTGGTGATACTGTATTTACCATCCAGATCGGTTAGTGTTCCGTTACTGCTACCTTTTACCACTACATTACATCCGATAAGAGGATGGTTCTGGTCGTCCGTTACCTGACCTTTTACCAATGTCGACTGTGCCAGCATACCGTTAACGGAAGCCAGCATACAGATTACAAACAAACTGAGTTTACGAATAATTCTTTTCATAATTTCTATACTTTTAGTGTTTATTGTTTGTCCATAGATATAATTCCTTTAAGAATTCCATAAACGCATGCTGATTTTTTTTATTTTTGCTCGCTATGTGGTTTCGACGGGAGAAAAACAAATCTGCTCTTACAGATGAGGAGTTGTTGCAGAAATATAAGGCATCGGCAAATGCCGAATATTTCAGCGAGCTCTTTGATCGTTATATTCCGTTGTTATACGGTGTATGCCTAGATTACCTGCGTGATGAGGACAGGGCACGGGATGCCGTGATGCAACTTTTCGAAGACTTATTACCCAAAATCTTTAAATACGAAATCGGTGTGTTTCGTGCCTGGGTGTACAGTGTCGTTAAAAATCACTGTTTGCAGATAATAAATAGAGAAAAAAAAGAAATTTGGGTGGATTTTGATACCAACGTTATGGAATCTCCGGAAATCCTGAATCTATTCGATGAAGAGAATGGGCAGAACGAACAAATAGAGGCTCTAAATCATTGTTTGGAAAAGCTGCCCGACACTCAAAAGATCAGCATACAACATTTCTTTATGCATGATATGTCGTATGTCGATATTGCTGAAGAAACCGGATATACACTCAGTAAGGTGAAGAGTTATATCCAGAATGGAAAGCGTAATTTAAAAAACTGTATAGATAAACAACTGGCATGAAACTTTGGCGTTACATACAAGGATTCCGAAAAGGAAAAGAAGCCAATCGTCTGGAAAAAGAGGCGATGAGTGATCCTTTTCTGGCGCAAGCTCTCCGGGGATTCGACCGGGTAGAGGGCGATCATGTCAAACAGATAGAACAGATACGTGAACAGATACGCAGAAAAACACTGAAGAAGCCACCCTATATCAGGGCGACAGCTATTGCCGCTAGCGTATTACTTATAGTCGGTGTCGGTATCTGGTTGGCTATCGATCCAACTAAGCTGTCCGATCAAATGCCAATGGCCCTGTATCAGGATTTAAAACCCGATACGACTATTCCTTCACCTCCTCCGCCTCCGGTGCTGGCTAGAACAAAGTTCCAGGAGGAGAAACCGGAAAGAAAAACAATAACCCGTAAATCAGAAGCTTCAGCAGAACAGCCATTGGCTAAGGTGAAACCACCAGCATTTGTTACCGAAGGGGTAACGCTGGAAGAGGAGTCCGTGATGGAAGTGGATGTCTTAGCGCAAGTGTCCCCACAGATGCAAAAAACCGCAACCACTACGCGACAGAGAGATTCGTTGCCCGCCAAAAGAAAAATAACAGGAACAATAACCGACCCCAGTGGCGAGCCGTTAGTAGGTGTGAATGTAATAGTAGATAATACCACTCAGGGAACAATAACCGATTTAGATGGCAGATTTCAGCTCACAACAGATAAAGATGCCCGAATAGAGATAAACTATATCGGTTATGAACCCATCACTCTTCCCGTAGATACCGGACAAGCAATGCATATTGCGATGCACGAATCACAAACTACTTTAGAGGAAGTGGTAGTAACCGGATATGGAAGTCAACGAAAAGCTATCCAAAGTGCTGCCGCCGTTACCAACGTAGAGAGTTCAACTTCAATAAATCAACCGGAACCCCAACCCGTTGACGGAAAAAAGAACTACCATAAATATATAAAAGAGAACCTCATCCCCCCCACGGATGATGCCTGTCGCGATGCAAAAGGAAAAGTAATTTTACGTTTTTATATAAATAGACAGGGAAGACCGATAAACATTGTTGTAGAGAGGAGCTTATGTCCCTCTGCCGATCAGGAGGCTATTCGTTTAGTCACTGAAGGGCCCGACTGGATACCTGGGGACAGATCGACGACCTGGGAAATTAAATTCTGAATCCCGTATCCCATTTCGGGTAAACGGAAACTAACCAACAAATATATAACATGAAATAGTTCCGGATTTCCATTTTTTTCTTATTATTGCGTTTTTAAACATTACGGAACTGTCTGAAATAGAATATCTTGTTTGTATCTAATACTTAATCCATATTATGAATCATATTGAAAGATTTTACGCCACAGTAGATCGTCTCCCGGTCGACAGACCGGCTTCCTGGTTAGGGATACCCGATCATTCAGCCATCCCGGCTCTGTTCTCTTATTTTAAGGTAAATGATATGAATAGTTTAAAAGCTCAACTGGATGATGATATTTATCCCGTGGAGATTCCCTATCATTCGCCGGATAGTAATGCCATCTATGCCGCATTTAATTTTGCGAAGGATAGCCATATCAATATCGACGAACGCACATTAACGGCTCCGGGTTTTTTCGAAGATTATTCGGATCCGGCGGATGTAGATAAGTTTCCGTGGCCCGATCCCGAAAAATACATTGATCCCGACGAATGTAGAAGGGTAGTGGATGAAGTACCCGATGGCTATGCAATTATGGGTGTATCCTGGTCTGCTCATTTTCAGGATGCCTGTGCTGCTTTTGGTATGGAGACGGCAATGATAAAGATGATTACAGAGCCCGAAATGTTTAAAGCTGTCATCGACCGCATAACAGACTTCTACCTTCGCGCCAATGAAATATTTTATAAAGCTACACAAGGAAAAATTCATGCGGTATTGATTGGCAATGATTTTGGAAGTCAGAGCAACCTGATGGTTTCACCAGAGATGCTCAGGGAGCTTGTCTTCGATGGAACTAAAAAACTGATTGACCAGGCGAAAGAATATAACCTGAAAGTGGTTCATCATTCATGCGGCAGTATATATAGCATTATTCCCGATTTAATAGAGTTAGGAGCGGATGTTATTCATCCGATACAGGCACTTGCCGCCAATATGGAACCACAACGATTGCAGAATGATTTCGGAACACAAGTCTCTTTTTGCGGTGGGGTAGATGCCCAGCACCTGTTGGTTAATGGAAAACCGGAAGATGTGTATGCCAAAGTAAAAGAGCTGGAAAACATATTCCCGACCGGACTCATCATATCACCCAGCCATGAGGCAATTTTGCCGGATATTCCTCCTGCTAATATTGAAGCTTTGTTTAACGCCCTAAAAAGATAACAGACATGAAAAGATATGGTAGTATCATCCGTCTCCGTCCTGAGAAATTGGAAGAGTATAAAAAACTACATGCGGCAGCCTGGCCGGGAGTTTTGAAAATGATCAAAGAATGCGGTTTGCAGAATTACAGTATCTATTACAAGGACGGGTATTTGTTCAGCTATTATGAATATGTGGGCAATGATTACGAAGCGGATATGGCTAAAATGGCTGCTGACCCCGAAACCCAAAAGTGGTGGGCGGTATGTAAACCTTGCCAACAACCGTTGGATACCAGACAAGAAGGAGAATGGTGGGCTGACATGGAAGAGTTCTTTCATTTAGACTGATATACTATGAAATCTATTCTAAAATCCCCGACGGGGAAAAGCTTTCTGGCTGCCTTTATATTGGTATCTTGTTTATACCTGATGTGGGGATGCGCCCACGGACTGTTGGATGTTCTTAACAAGCACTTTCAGGGAGCCTTTGAAATGACCAAAGCAGAATCGGGCTTTGTACAGTTCTCCACCTATATTGCCTATTTTATCATGGCCTTACCGGCTGGTATAATCATGAGTAAAGTCGGCTATAAGAAAGGGATTGTAATCGGATTATTGTTGTTTGCCATCGGGGCATTTGCCTTTATTCCGTCTGCTTTCCTGCATTCACCCATTCCTTTTCTGATCGCCTTATTTGTATTGGCTTGCGGATTATGTATCATTGAAACGGGAGCGCATCCCTATATAACTGCAATGGGAGCAGAGGAATATGCTGCCCAGAGAATAAATATTGCAGCAGGTTTTAATGGTATCGGGTGGATTATCGGACCTATTATTGGCGGTGCCTTGATTTTTGGTTCGAACCCGGAAGACGAAATGGCATTGGCGAAACCTTATATTCTGGTGGGAGTCGTTGTATTAATAATCACTGTCATTTTTGCGTTGACAAAGTTACCTAAGATTGAAGCCGATCAACAGGCCAGCGTGAAAGAAGCCGATACTAAAATAGTTTCTATATGGAAATATAAAGGCTTCATCCTGGCTGTCATTGCACAGTTTTTATACTGTGGGGCACAAACCGGTATTTTCAGTTTTTTCATCAACTATGTAACCGAACTAGACCCTACATTATCCAATCTTGAAGCCTCACAGTTATTGGGTTTTGGCGGCATGTTCCTCTTCCTGGTCGGACGTCTAAGTTGTAGTTTTATTATGCGTTGGCTTAAACCGGAAAAAGTTCTTATTCTTTTTGGATTACTAGCCTCTGCTTGCATGGTGCTTGTGGTTATGTCTGTGGGTAAAATTTCACTGTACGCACTCTATACCTCTTTCTTCTTCATGTCGACCATGTTCCCCACTATCTTTGCTTTGGGTGTAAAAGGTATGAATGATTTGCAGGTGAAGAAAGCCTCTTCTTACTTGGTGATGGGAGTGGCTGGGGGAGCTGTATTTCCTATTCTGATGGGAACGATAGGTGCCACTTATATGGCTTTAGGATTTATCTTACCGTTATTAAGCTTTCTTTTTATTTCTTATTTCGGATTTCACAAAAGCAGGAAATTAGTATAACTTCCTGATAATATAAATATGTAGTACGATGAAGACTTCTAAACTTATTCTGAGATTTGCATTCTTCTTCCTGGTCTTAGGTTGTGCTCAGGATCCACATTATGAATCTGCTACCAGCTCTGCTGATATGGTTTTTACAGAAGATATGATCCCTGTATCTGAGGAAAGAACACCCCTTATATCTTCTTCCGCTGCTGTTGTATCAGAAGATACGACCCGGAGGTTTATCCGAACTGCCGATTTGAGATTCAAAGTAAAAAGTGTCATTGAGTCTACTTACGACATTGAGAAAATAGCTGCTATCCACAAGGGCTTTGTTACGAGTACAAGTCTTAAAAGTTATATAGATAATGTGACAACTACAGCAATCAGTGCGGATTCTGTACTGGAGACGACTTATTATACCGTTTCTAACACCCTTGTATTAAGAGTACCGGTTGCCAAACTAGATACAGCTTTGAAAGATATAGCACGAAATATCGAATTTCTTGATCATAGAACTATAACGGCAGAAAATGTTGCATTCCAATTGCAGGCCAATGAAATGATTCGCAAGCGGGTGGCAAGAAATGAAGGACGGTTAACTCAAGCTATTGATAATCGGGGTAAGAAGCTGAAAGAGACGACCAGTGCCGAAGAACTGTTATTCAAAAAACAGGAAGAGGCAGATAAAGCCTTGTTATCCACTTTCTCTCTGGAAGACAAGATTAACTTTAGTACCATCAATCTATATTTTTATCAACGACCTGACGTTCGGAGAGAAGTGATTGCCAACCAACAAAATATAAAAGAATACGAGCCAGGTTTTGGCAGTAAACTGATAGGCGCAGTGAAACAAGGCTGGCTGATACTAGAACTTATTTTCCTTTTCCTGGTTGATATATGGAGTATTCTTTTGCTGGCTGGTTTGGGGTATCTTGCTTTTAGAGGGTTCCGGAAGAAGGGGAAAGGAAAATAAGCTATAGAAAATATATAAACGAAATAAAGAAGTAAAAGATGAACAATCAAAATTCAAGTAGCAAAAGTAAACTTATTAGTGCTATTGCCGGCGGAATAGCCTTCATTGTATTTTTTTGCTGGTCAGGTCTTTATTCACTCCCTCTACAGAGAAAGCTTTAAAGCAAATGGCTGACGAGCTGAATAAATCAACCCCCATGCAACTGGATGAATACACCCGATTGGATAGCGTCAATACCGTGAAAGACGAAAGAATTCGCTATTATTATACCTTGTTTCTTTATGATAAAAACGAGTTGGATATGAGTTCCATCGAAGAAAATATTGCCCCTCATATTATCCATACCATTCAGACAAGTCCGGAAATGAAGAAGCTCAGAGAAGAAAATATAACCTTCGACTATATCTATTTCGACAAGAATGGAGAAGTAGCCTATCAACTGTCCGTTACCCCGGAAATGTACAAAGGTAAGGAAGAATGAATGTATCAGAATCCCAGTTGTAATTGGCTCATCTTCCATTTAATTGAAGGATTAAATAATAGCTATATACTAGTAATTCTGGGATTTAACAAGAGAAGGCTGCAAGCCTGAGAGATTTAACCCAGTCATGTTCAGGAGATTTTAAGACGTTAAAATCTGTAAGAAATCCCGGAGGGATTACAGGTGCATAACCGTGGGATGCATATCCCACGGGATAGGATATAGAATAATCCCGTGAGCCACGAATAGTGGGTCAATAATATATTCTTCACCCCCTATTGGGGCTGTGAGAGTAGAGTCGGATTATCTGTTTCCACGGGATACATCCCGTGGTTATGCACATCAAATCCCTCCGGGATTTCTTCAGCAGACCTTAGATTCTTGGCTGGATTGCTAAGAAATGTTATCTTCCGAACCTGATTAGGCTAAATCTTACAGGCTCTCAGCCTTCTAACTGCTTAATTCGGTTATAAAGTATTCAACGAAAGAGACGAAGAAGCTGGTATTTTTACCCCTTTTCCGTTAATTATTCCCCGTATGTTTTTGATAAAATGCTGAACTTTACCTAGTAGCCTGCTTATAGGCTGGTTTTGTTATATGCCCCTGCCCATGCGGATAATCAAAGAGAAATAAGAAGCAAATCAAAAACATATTTATCATGAAACACAACCTGCATAATTTCATATTTATTCGATTCTTCGGAGGGATTCTTGTATTACTAGGGTTCAGTCTACCGGTTTATTCTTTCCCGACAGGTGCCGGATTAACGCAGGATTTTCCCTTGCTGGGTAAATTATTAACGGTTGATAATCCCTGGGAGAAAGAACCGGCAGACCTGGCAACTATTCTGTTTGAGCAATCTCACCAGTTGAGACAGGGGAATGAAGAATACCCTTTGCTTTTTGTCGATCGGCGTAAGGATGCGTGGCCCGGTGAAAAAGTATTTAATCATTTCTCTTACGAAACAGAATATTACTGTTTCGATAAAGTTTATCCCGTTATTAAGCTACACATAGGCCGACCCTTGCTTCACAGCCAGCAACATGGAAGAGTGGAAGAGATCGCCCGGTCAAGAAGGATGACTCCCTTCTTCCCTTTTATTCCGGCAGAGGAAATTCCGCCTTTCCTCCAAAAACTTGATTCTATTGTTGTCCGGTTAGCAGGATTAGGTGCAAGCAAACTGGAAAGCGATCATTACCTGGTAACCCGGTACGCCCTTCCCAATAACATACTCATGACGGTAACCAACCTCAGTGGTTCCACCAACGGTTCTTCTTATGTGGAGATTATGCTAACACCTGCCGCTCCTGTGAAGAAGTTTGAAGGTACGCAAACCCTGGCTTTTCCGGGTGCCGAAGGTTTTGGGCGCTATGCCAGAGGAGGCCGGGGAGGAAAAGTGTTTATTGTGACTTCTCTGGAAGATTATCTTCCCCAGGGACGACCCGGTCGGCCGGAAGGACGTTACGGGCAACCAAGCAGTCATGCTAAAACATTAGGTCCTGGGAACTGGAAACCTTATACGGATGCATTGGGTGAACTCCATGAAGATGTCGGGGTACCTCTGCTACCGGCTTTTCCTGCGCTTCCGCCGGAACCTGTAATTCCCGGTACTTTGCGGGAAGCTATCGAAGCCAAGGGTCCGCGTTACATCGTTTTTGCTGTCTCCGGGAATATTGAACTTAAAAGCGATCTGGTTATTGCAAATCCTTATGTAACTATTGCCGGGCAAACGGCACCGGGAGAGGGGATTCAACTCAAAAACTGGGGCATGAAGATAAATGCACACGATGTGATTGTGCGCCATCTCCGTATCCGGGTAGGAGAGAAGAAAGGCCCCGGAGATCTTCCGCGAACATTGGGCGAGCAAACACATGCGCTGGATGTGAATGCCATGAATGTAATAGTCGATCACTGCGAAATAGCGTATGCCAACGACCAGGTTTTTAATTTTTATGGAAATGGAAACCGGTTGGCTTCTACCGTACAATGGAGTTATATTTACGGCGCTCCCTCCCAGTCAACCCACGAAAAAGGAAACCATTCCATGTCGATGGCTGCCAATGGCTGGGGATTTGTCTCCTTTCATCATAACCTGATTGCGCATGGTGAACGCCGGAATCCCCGGCTCGATATGCTGACTTTTGACTACCGCAACAATGTATTATACAATTATAAAGGAACGGGTTACGGAAGTAACAACGATTATCTGCGCCTGAACTATGTGGGGAACACCCTTAAGCCAGGCCCTGATACCCCCAGCCTTTCCGGGGCTGCCTTTGCGGAGGAGACTCTCTATGGACAGTGGTATGGTGCTGACAATGATTTGCCTGCCTCACCGAATTTTGTTCTTTTCAATACCGACAATCGTGTAATTGTAAAGCAGCCTCATCCATTTGCTCCGGTGACAACACAGGCAGCAAAAGAAGCTTACCTGTCTGTTTTGCAAGAAGGGGGCGTATCCAAACCAGTGCGGGATAAAATCACTTCGTATGTGTCGCAAACGGTAAGAGAAGGAACGGGCAGAATACCCGAAACCCCGGCTTCCTGGCCCAACGGAGGTTTTGCAACGTATCCGGCTGCTTCGCCTCCGGTTGATCAGAATCTAAACGGAATTCCGGATGAATGGGAAATCCGGCAAGGTTTTACGCCGGATTTGTTGCAGGCAACCGGACGTGATATGGATCCTCAATACGACAATATCGAAGTGTATATCAATTCTTTATAATTTTCACTCCTCTGGGTGCATCTACCTGACTGGTAATGCTGCCGTCACTTCGTTGGGTATGTTTAATCTTTACCACCCCAAAAGGAGTAGGGAAGGTGCCCTCCACCCATTCCAGATCACCCAGATGAGGCTCTATCTTTATTACTTTACAGCCGGGCTCTATTACCTTCACTCCGAGGATATGCTCACTCATCCAGGCAGTAGGACCGGACGCCCATCCGTGGCAGAAGCTGTGTCGATAACCCGGATAACAATGGGCTCCAAAATCACCGTGTATATCTTTCTTTCCCGGAGGCGTCAGTTCGTCCAGGCGAGCCGCATTTTTCGTCCACTCCAAGTCGAAATCTTCCCAGAATGTAGTGGCTCCCATATCGAGCATACCTCCCCAGTATTGACGGATAACATCTATGGCTGTTTGGTACTGCCCGGCAAGGGCCTGTGCCTGTAACATATAGTAACCATAAAATGTAGAAAAACCTTTTGCTCCATCTTTGGAAACAACATCCTTACATGCCTTTACCGGATCCAGAATACCCGAAATTGCCATCAGGGCAGCTGCCTGTTTCAGGTTATTGTGATCTTTTACATACCGGTTCAAACGTTCGATGCATCCCCCGGCCTTTTGTGCATGTTCCGGTTCGCCCAATATCCGGCACATCTTCTCCGCATCTTGCATGGCCCAGACAACAAGAGCCCGGTAACCGGCTTCTACTCCTTCTTCGTTCCAGCTCGATGGCCAATCCAGAAAGTAGCTTGTTGTGAAATGTTCTTTACCTTCTTCATCAATCTGTGGAGAGATTAAATCAATCAATCCCAGGATATATTCTTTATGTTTCTGCAAAAAAGCAAGATCGCCATTGTGCATATACCATTCATAGTTGATAATGAGATACCATAAGGAGTAGGGAGTCATATTATTCATCCATTTAGGTAAAGGATATTGTTCACAGGCCAGGTCGAGCGTTTGAGGAACCATTTCGTTATAGCCGAATACATGCGAAATCGTTGCTACCTCCGGGTGCATATCGCCCAGCCAGATAATGCGGTCGCGCTTGATTCCATCCCAAAGATACTCCTGCATGTTCAGGTGCACGGTATACGCACCTGTCAGCCAGATCTGGTTCAAGCGTTCATCATTACTCCGGAACGAACTCAGGTAAGGAATATCTCTGTAGCGAAGTATAGCCCGTGCCTCTTTCAGCCGGATGGTGGTATTCTTTTGCAATAAGTCGATACGTACAAAGCGGAAGCCGGTATTGCCGATTTCAATCAGGCCGTCCCGGGGAATCTCCATGATTATATCGCGTTTAGCATGGTCGTCGGTAGCGTAACCAACTTTCCACTCACTATTATTTGTCTGGCTGTTACACTCCCCAACCGATTCACCAAAGCGGATACGTACCAGCGAAGGTTCCCGTCGGGTAGAGGTACCCATCACCAGTTGCAAACCTCCATGCAGTTCTTTCCCGTAATCGAGCAGGATGGCTGCGGTTTCATTTTCTGTGCTGGTCATTTCGCACATACCTTCCTTTCCCATCACAGCCTGGCTATTGCCCGGTTGCAACAATACTTCTTCATTCTGAATGAGTTTTCCATCTCCATCGTATTTCCAAACTATACGCGAGGGAGAAATATACAGGCGGGTGAGCTCATCCTTTTGGGTTTTCCCTGCGAATTCAGGTCCGAATACAGGAGGAATTTCAGCCTTTATGCAGGGAATAAATACGCCCAGCATACATACAATAATAAAAGGAGTAGTTTTCATCAGTAAGTAGTTTAACAAAACATTATTTATAGTATTACAGAGTTGACATCTTGAAATCTTCCTATCCCAGAAGGATTTTATGTGCCTGACTGCGGGATGTATCCCAGCGGGGGTCGGAAGATAACATATCTTAGCCATCCAGCCAAAATCTATGGTCTGCTAAAGAAATCCCGGAGGGATTTGATGTGCCTAACCACGGGGTGTAATCCCGTGGAATAGACGTCCCAACTCTACCCACACAGCCCCAATAGGGGGTGAAAAATATATTATTGACCCACTTTGTGGCTCCCGGGATACTTATTTATATCCCGTGGGATATGCATCCCACGGTTATGCACCTGCAATCCCTGCGGGATTTCTTACAGATTTTAACGTCTTCAAATCTTCCGACCACGACTGGGTGCATATCTCCTGGAGAGGCACATGTTACCCGTTCTGGGTAAAGTGAACGTAGTGAGTTGCACCAGGGTAATAAATCACAGCATCCCTTATCTTTGTATCTTCCAACTAGGGGCTGTGCTCGCTTTGCTTGCTGACCCCAAACTAAATCTGTCAGGTCTACAGCCTTCGCCAACTCTATCAGCTTGCAGCATCCTCCGATTTTAATTTATTTGTCGCCACATAAATTGGCTGTGTGCGTAATCCTATATTCTTAATCTTTCCTTCCTCCTTCAGTCGTTTGATTTGCCGGGAGGCTGTACTTTGCGTCAAATGACACAAGCCTTCAAGTTGTCTTCGGGTCAAAATCTTTTCTTTTTGAAAGAAGTCGGCAACTCTTTGGTCCACCTCCTCATTGGTCAGCGGGGCCGAATGCCTTTTCACGGTTGAGCGTACCGTTTGTACATACTTCAATTTGTTTTTCAGTTGTTGATCGGCTCTGAATTTAACCGACTTAAACCACACGCTTCGGGCCCGAGTCTTTTCAGGATCAATTTCTTTGTCGCACTTCAACGTAGCCTGAAAATAACCGATTCCTTCCAGGTGAACCCGTTCGCTTTCTCCTAAGTGGAAGGCGATTTCATCACTCAGAGCCACAAGCACCGACTTGATATCTCCGATGGTCAGTGAAGATGCCTCCTGAATGTATCCGGCCATCTGATCGGTGGTTATAGTCCGGGTTGTAACTGCGCGTGCATAATACCTATCCGATTCTTCTCCTGAGGTATCTGGTGCTTTGTAATATTCGAATTTAATAGCCATTACTTTGCCTGTTTTTTAAATGAGTACTTATATATATTATGTATAGAATATACCTTTCCTGTCCCTATCCCATAGCTTTCTTATGGATACAACTTATAGATTGTATGCCTTTTCACGATCGTGAAAAGGTCTCTTCATATCCGTGAAAAGATCTCTTCACAGGGATGAAAAGGCTTGCTCACAGTTGTGAAAAGACATAGAACACACTTCAAATATACATATAATCCGTTAATTGTATAACTAAAAAAGATGTAATCTTTCCATCGGAAAGGTGATTTTTGTACGAGGCAGGTTCATACCTTATATATATGATAGCTTGTGAGAATTGATTGATATTTCCTATTTCTATTTTTTATGTAAAATGAGAAAAGTTACTTCAGAATTCAACTGATCCTGAAGCATTCGGTCAGTAGGCAGAAGTAGGTAGGTAGGGGACATGGACAATAAGGCTGCCTCCAATCATGTTCAGTCAGGGTAGGATACCTTTTTAACATCATTAGATCGGCCTTGTAAAACTTCTGTATTTGTAAAAAACCTCAGCGTTGGAAGGAAATTATAGCAGAATTCCAAATAATCAGATATATAAAAAAGATAAAAAGGAGTCCTTGGCTATGGAAAATGGACAAATTTGTCTGAATAGCGCATTTTCTTGTCAGGATTTGCGGGTTTTTGGATAGAAATATTCTTCCACGATACGAAAAGTACCAAAAAAACTACAATTAAAGCCATTTTTGTATCCTAGTCTTCTATCAATAAGATTCGCGACAAAAACATCTTGTAACTGGTTGTGAATCATGATAAACTTGTCTTTTTTAGTGTTTACCAATGTCGTACTTTTGTCATAGGAAACGTTACTAACTATTTATGTTTTTGGAATGTAACAGCCGAAACCTATTAATCGAAATGAGATAATGAAATTTATAAAGGTTATATTACTCTTTATAGCAACAGTATTTACTACTCATGCTTATACGCAGAACGTTGCTCTTAAAAACAACCTGATATTGGACGGAACAGCATCGGTTAATTTAGGAGTAGAATTCAAAACGGGAAAAAGAACCACTGCGGAAATTCCTTTCAGCTTCAATTCATGGGACTATAGTGAGGATAAAAAGTTAAAGCACATTGCCGTGCAACCCGAATTTCGTTGGTGGGCGTGTAGTCCATTCACCGGACATTTCTGGGGAATACATGGGCATTATGCTTTCTTTAATGCGGGAGGTGTGGGACCGTTTACCTCCTTGAAAGAAAACCGGTACGAAGGCTGGCTTGCAGGAGCAGGAGTAAGTTATGGATATAACTGGATTCTGGCTCCCCGATGGTCTATTGAGGCCACTGTAGGCGTGGGCTATGCTTATATCTCTTATGATAAGTTTCGATGTGGAAAGTGTCAACCACCAATTACCCAGGGAACTAAAAATTATTTTGGGCTCACAAAAGTAGGGCTGACATTTGTATTCTTACTAAAATAAGTTGATGATGGCGGTAAAATATAACATATTATCCAGATTAATTCTTCTGAAACTCCAGATTGTATTATTAATATTCCCGGGTTTGCTAAGCGCTCAGCAAAGAGTATCTAATATACGTGTAGTGGTGCATGATGTGAGGGTGGAGAAAGAAAATGTACGGGCTGTACTTGATATCGAGATCAGTGGTATGTCTGTATCCGCTCGCGAGCAGATCTATCTATTCCCGGTTATCCGGTCGGGCACGATGGAAAGAGCTATGCTACCTGTTATTATTAATGGTAAAATTCAGCAGGAAGTCATTGAAAGGAATGAGCGGCTTTCGGGTAAACTGGAACCTGCCTATGCTTCATTTTCGGCCCGGAACCGGGGATTTTTTAATGAACGTATCACCTATGACTCAACCATACCGTTTGAAGACTGGATGAAAGATGCTCAGGTGGGCATTGCAGAAGAGCGCAGGAATTGTCGTTGTGAGTTCCACCGGGTTTCGATGGAGATCATCGCCAACGGCATAAGATCGATGGAGAAGCCTCAACGGGGTGAAACATATCTTCTTCCGGTTAAGATACCTCAACCCCCACGGGAAGAGATCAAACGGAGGTCCGAAACAGGGGAGGCACAGATTATCTATACCGTTAATAATGCGGAAATTAAACCAGCATTGGGCAATAACCAGATGGAACTGGATAAAATCCGGGGCACTATCGAGAATATCAGGAGTGCACAAGGAGTGAAGATCAACTCTATCGAAATCTCTTCGTATGCTTCGCCCGAAGGAGGATGGCAAAATAATCAGTCGCTCTCCGAAAGACGTGCCGCATCGCTTACCGCATGGATTCGCAGGTATTATAACCTGGGCAGTGTAGAACTTACTTCACGGGGTTATGGTGAAGATTGGCTTCGTCTGGTTGAATACATTAAGGAGGATCCCGTTATGTCTTCCTTTGATAAAGAGGATGTCATTCGCCTCATCCAAAGCATGGATTATGTGAGTGAACGCAAAAACGCACTAATGCGATATAAAGGAGGAACGATTTATCAATACTTGCTTTCGAATGTATATCCTAAACTCCGCAGGAGTGCTTACCGGATAAAATATACAGTACCTGAATATACGCTCGAATCTATCCGAAAAGTATATAAATCACATCCGGAAATGCTGTCTTTGTACGAGTTTTATCTGCTGGCGAATGAATATGATCCGGAGAGCCAACAGTTTAAGGATATTATTACCAAGGCTACCCGGATATATCCCAATGATAAGTTCAGCCGTATGTTCATGGCCCTGTCCAGTTATCAGTCTGCTGATACGAAGATGGCACTGGAATACCTGAAAGGACTTGAAAACGAACCTGAAGCGTGGTTGTATTTTTCGGCTTTCCACGCTATGGAATATGATCTTGAAAATGCTGAGAAATATGCATTAATGGCCCGAAAATCCGGCAATCCGGAAGCGGCAGAATACCTTCGACTAATCAATATATATAAAGAAAAAGAAAAAAACTATCAGCAAGAACTTAAAGAGTGGGAAAAATATGGAATTGAATAACAACCACTTAACGCTATTACCTATTTATAAATTTAAAGAATTAGTTATTTTAAAAATGAGAAAAATGAACGTTAAATTGATTTTTGCTTCAATGCTGGCGGTAACAGTCGCATTGACAAGCTGTAGCTCAGACAATGAAAATGAACCGAAAGGGCCTGGGGTGGAGATACCCGATAACGCGGTTGCTTATGTATCTTTTAATGTCCAGACCCCAACGGGAGAAAAAACCCGTGCTTCTGAGGAGCAACAGGCATCGCCTGCTGAGAATGAAATTAAAACTTTGTATGCTATTACTTTTGATGGAAATGAGAAAGAAGTACATTACGAAAATGTAAATCCGGCACAGCAGGTAACGCTGGATGCTGGGGATGCTACAAAACCAGAACCTATCTGTGTTACATCCAAAGCTAAAAAACTGTTGCTTATTGCGAACCCGGGAGAAGAGCTGTTAGCAAGACTGAATAATTGTGCAGGATTATCTTTTGAAGATGTGAATGCAGCAGTCACTTCGACAAAACAAGTGGGTGAAATTACGGGTACCCATGGTTTTACCATGATTAATGAAGGAAACAGGTTGGTAAATAGTGATACTGACTTAACATTTAATTCGGAACTTTGCCTGGTTGACATTGCTGGAAAAATGCAATTGGTGGGTGATGGAGACGGACAGCATCCAACAGCCGATGAAGCTATAAATGAAGCTAAAAAAGATGGAAATAGGATTACTGTAGGTCTCGAACGCCTTGCTGCAAAAGTACTGGTTAAAGTGAAGACCCCTGCCGTTGATAGTCCTGGGGCAACATTTGAGTTTAAAAAGTGGACATTAGATGCGGTAAATTCCAAATTTTATCCGTGGGCAAAGAAAGTACGTATAAGTGAACAGATAAGTAATCCTCAATTTTATGCAAATAATTTCTATACCATTGACCCTAATTATGATAATGATGGGGGAATTATACATAATACAGTGGATAATATAGGTGATAATGCAACGTACAACCCGGTGAATGTTACCTGGTATGATAAAGACCAGGATGGTATTTACGTTATTGAAAACACCATGAGAGCGGGTGAACAAAAATTTAAAAATACGACCCGTGTAGTAATTTTGGCAAATTATTTCCCTGATGGTGTAGCAAATGGAGCTGACTGGTTTAGTTTTGCTGGTAAGGTTTATCATACTTTTGCTGAACTACAAACTGCGTATGACGTACCTGAAAACAAAAACCTTCAGAATGCTTGTGACCGGTTCTTTGATAAAGTTAAAGCATTCCTGGATAAGCATAATCTTGGTAATCTAGGCGGGATTACAGATTTTAAACTGTTAACCAAAGATCATTTGGATTTGGTTTCAACGAAAGGAGATATTGGTGGAGAATTGGTGAAAGAAGATAATTGTATCCGCTGGTATCAAAAAGGTAAATGTTATTACTGGTATGAAATTCGTCATGGTGAAGATGATAGTAATATGGTTTTCTCCAAATATGGTGTTGTACGTAATAACTGGTATAACCTGACAGTTAATAGTGTGTCCAACCCTGGTACGCCTTGGTATCCGGACATCAAAAAACCGGGTGATGGCGATCCTGATCCGGAAGATCCGATCGATGAAATGGAAGGTTACATTGGCGTTTCAGTTGAAGTTGCTCCATGGATTAAATGGGATAAAGGCATTGATCTGTAATTATGCAAATTAATAAAAGAATTTTAAATTGGATAAATGTAAGTAATCTCCTGTGAAGGAGGTTACTTAAAAAAGGGTGGAGGAGAACTTCTTACTGGAAAACTCCTTCTCCCTTCCTCCCAGAGAAATATTGCTACACATGGTTTGTATCAATAACACTGAATAGGAATTAGTTAGAATTTTAAAAGAAGAAAATATGATTCACAGAGAAATATCCCGGATAAATTTTAGACTGCTGGCTCTTATTGCGGTAATGTCTATATTATGCATATCCTGTATCAGGGATGAGGATGATGATTGTGGGATATACCTCGAATTTATATACGATATGAATATGGAATATGCAGATTCATTCAACCCTCAGGTAAATTCGGTGGATGTACTGGTATTCGATAATGATGGAGTTTATTTATTTTCAAGATCGTCATTGCGGCAAGATCTTATCGGTGGAAAACGGATGTTCATGGGCAATGAAATGCCTTTTGGCACATTCAAGATAGTAACCATCGGTGGATTATCGGATAAGTTTTATATTTCCGATGCGGAAGGAAACAGCTGTGTGGCAGGTAGAACCCACATGGATGATATCCGGATATCGCTTCGACGTGAATCAGAAATTGTATCACATGAATTTCCTCCTTTATGGATGGGTGAACCTGTTTCCATCAATAACAAGGCAGACCTTTCGGTATGGCCGGTACACTTGATAAAAGATACGAACCGGTTTAACCTGACCTTGGTTAAAACAAATAGTAAGAATAATACCCAGAAGGAATCCGGAGTTCCCTACACATTTGAAATTGAAACTCCCGAAGGTGCAGTGTACGGATATGACAACACACCACGGGTGAATGAAAAAGTAAAGTATACGCCCTATTACCTAACTCATAGCGAAGAATCCGATGATGTATCGGTAGGGCGAATCAATACAATGAGACTTATTTATGGAGAGAATAAACGTTATAACCTTATAATACGTGATAAACAAACACAAGAGATAGTATGGAATTATGACCTGATGGAACTCGTGACAAAGATGCAGGATGAGCAACCAGACAGACGTCCCGATGGTACGCGATTACCTTTACAGGAATATCTGGATCGGAAGAGCGAATGGGATATTGTATTCCTTTACAAAGAAGGAGTGATCGGTGAAGATCCTGAATATGGTTTCATTGCGGTAGCGATACAAATAAATGACTGGATATTACGTTTTGATGAGATTGATATCTGACGAGAGATTATTGAGAAAGATGAAAAAACAATTAGACGAATAAGCGCAGGCGTTTTTGCCACTTTACTAGGAAGCTGTTCGGTGGAAAACGGAGGAGATGACATTTCACCTCCAACTCATACCCGGGCAGATATGACAATAGAAGTGGTGGCCAACGGAGTATTGAAAGATGATTCCGTCCGAACGGCGCGTTTTATAGTTTTCGACAATGCTTCCACTTCACCTTCACTGGACATTAACCAAAAGATTACCCTGGACAAGAATAAACAGGATGCAAAGAAATTCAAGTCCATTTTTAAAGTAAGCAGCAATCCAGACAAAATGGTGGTTGTTATATTGAATGAACCTCAGGCAGTCAGCGGATTGCTTAATAATATGACCTCCCCACTGGGATTAGAAGATCTTACTTTTGAAATGGCACAGGCGTTTACCGCCAATCATACGGAACCGCTTTCCACAGGTCTACCCATGACAGGGGCCGTAAGGGGGGTAACAATAACGCCGGAAAACGATCCGGCAAAAAATGTCATTTCCATGACGGTTGAGCGGGCGGTAGCCCGGGTAGAGGTATGGCTGAAAAAGGCAGACGACCTCCGTGAAGCAGAAGTCAATACATCAACTGTAATGACTCTTTCGCGTACTCATAACCTTGGATATTTGGTCGCCGGAACCAAAAATGATAAGACCCGTTACCAGACCGGAGCTGACGAGATAAATAATCTGGGACACATGCTTACGGTTGATAATCCTTCCGAAATCGTGACCTGGAATTATACCGGTTCTTCTCCACAGCAGATAAACGACGATGGTACAGCCACGCTTGTATGCGCATTTTATACACCGGAGCGAACCTGTTCAGATGCTTCGGGTGATGATAAACTGAAGCTAACACTGGAAGGCATCCAAACCACCGGAAAGGTGAAGAGTGGAGAAACATTGTTGGATCAGTTTACTTCCGAGAGTGGAATCACACAGGATCTGGATACAATTAAACGCAACAATGTGTACCGCATTATCGGAAATCTGAAGAATGATGTGATGGACTTTGGATGTAGAGTAGTACAGTGGAAAGAGGCCCAGGAGGTGATTATTATCGATCCCCAATATTTTCTTAATGTTAGTACGGATCAAGTTTTTCTGGGTAATGAAACGAAATTTATTACAGCAGTAACCAATTATAACATAGATAACAGGGGATTCCCCAAAGGTTTACAACTTAGCGATGAAATAAAATATTATGCGCCGGATAACACGGAGATGGATAGTAATGACGGCGATCGGTATGGTTGGATGGCTATTGATAGAAATGGGAATAATGGAGACGAGAACCTAATCATCTTTTTTAGGCCAATTAAAATTATAACACCAAATAATACAGGATGTTATGCGGTGGTTGAACTCAAAGCAGGCAATTTGACCAAAAGAATTAAAATTACCCGTTATCCTTTATAATAATGGAATGGAGAGAAAAAAATAATGAAGAATATGGAACGAAATAAACTAGGATTAATCATTACTGCACTGCTATTTCTTTTGGGCATCACGGGTTGTATGTCTGAGGATATTGTAGGTCCGGATGTTAACCCGAATAAGCCGGTGAAGGTACAACTGGAAATACCCGGATTCGACATTCCAAAAACCCGTTCCATTGACGGAGATAAAGGAGAAGCAGTTGTGCAAGCCCTGGATATTCTGATATTTGATAATTCGACACCGGCTGAACTTACCGAACATGTCCAAGTAACTGATTTTACACAAGGCTCATCAGATACCAGTTATCAGGTTGACTTCGAGTTGAAGCTGACTGACAATCCGGATGCCCGGACATTGGTAGTTGTAGCCAATGCCGCCAATCAGGTGCAAGCTGCTCTGCAAGGACAATCTGCCGGACTAGCCAAACAGGCATTTCTGGAGGCACTGAAATTTTCAACCGCCAAAAAAGATGATACTTACGAATGGAATACTTCGGATAATTATACACCCATCCCTATGTATGGTGAGACCCCGATAAATGGTATCTCCAATGGCAGGACTGTTTCAGGGATATTTCTGACAAGGATGTTGGCACGTATTGATGTAGAAAATAAAGTGCAAAGTCACATCTTCAAACTGGAGGAAATTTATCTGGTCAATTACAATACGGCCGGATATATAGCTCCAGCTTGGAATACCGGAAACGGAGTTATTCTGGAGGTAGATGATGACGATTATCCATACTCCGGTGAAAATCCGATGATTCCCGCCAATGCAGGTAAACAACCTCCTACGGAAGCAGGAGCCATATTGTACGAATATGATGAGCAAACACCCGATAGCGGAGTAGGGAAAATATATACTTACGAAGCAGCGAAAGCAGAGGGAGATGAAGAGAAAGATAAAACAGCTGCTTGCCTTATTGTAAAAGGAATATATAAAGGGGCCACTAATTACTATCGCATTGATTTTACGAAGTCGGAGGACGGAGTGTCTCCAGGTGAAGTGAAGTATATGCCTTTGTACCGTAATCATAAATATGTGGTTACTATTACAGCGGCGGAAGGCGATGGCTATACGAGTTTTAAACAGGCCCTTGAATCGACCAGCGTTTTGTCTAATCTTAAAACAAAACTCTTAGTCAGCGACATGAATGGTATTAATAATATTGTTTATGACGGACAATACTATTTAGGAACTGAAAATGAGATAATTGAAATATTGTGGGGGAAAGAAAAACAATGGACCGAAAATGTAGAATCTAACTATAAGGGGGCCTGGACCGCGGTAATTGAAAGTGGATATTGGCTTAAGTTTGCAGATGGAAATCGTAGTTTCAGTGGAACAGATATCGATACGAATGGAATTCCACTTAAGGCAGATAAGTTGTCATCTTTTAGTGAGGAACAAGCTAAAATTCATATAACTTGTGGACGTCTCAAGCTGACTCTTATCATTAAAAGAATATCTATTTCTTCTCTGTTTGCGCGTAGCAACGTGGTTTATGAGGGAAGTCCCGGTTCGGGAAAACTTACTTTCGCCGTGACGGAGAATGATAATATCTATTATCCTGCTTATTCACAAGGGGTGGTTTTCAAATGGGGGTCTTTGATTGCATTTAGCCCGGTTGGAAATCCTTATACACCAGATGCGCATGTGATTTATAATCCTACTAATTCAAGTCCGTACAGTTGGGGAATTGGTCTGGCTGGATGGGACAATGTTCCTTATGCCCATAGTAAATTTGGTTTTGGCTCTTCCGGAACCGGTGATGATTATGATGCTTTCGATGGATACGAAGGAAAAGGATTCTCTACACAGAGAGGAATCGGTGATATCTGTCGTTATATTTCCGGTGAAGACGAGGCAAACGGAAAACCTAGATGGATTGTAGGTGATTGGCGTATGCCTACTTATGCAGAAATGATCATGTTGCACGAGGAAACTAAAGTAGTAGCCAAAAAAGGAAGTTTCGAAGATAAAACAGCGGCTCCAGACGCTTCTCAATTATCTAATCAGAGTGGTATGTATAATCCTGAAAGTGGATGGATGCTGGGTGCAAAAGTAAATAATACAGCGGTGACCGATACACGAGCCCATACGCCATTGCCGGGAACAGTTTACCTTCCTATGTCCGGACACCGCTATCCGAATGGCGATGGAGATATCGTGCATGTAGGAGCGTACGGTTATTATTGGACTGCGTCACCTTATGATAACATCACCGTTAATTACTTGCATCTGAATCAAGCTGGTAGGGAAGATTATGATGCCGATCGTTCTTATGCTTTCCCGATTCGTTGTATTAAAAATTACGAATAAGATTTGTTTTATTAAAATTATCGATGATTTATGAATAGTAGAAAAAAACAAATTGGAACAAGGAAAAGAATAGTCTTTATCTGTTTTACGGTTATTCTATTCACCCTTCCTGTAAATATATTTGCACAGAATAGTTCATTTCCTTTTTTTCGGTCCTTTTTTCTGGAGGAAGATTTAAAGGATATCACGTTTCCTCCTCCTGCAGGTAGTCACCGGAAACCTAATTCTGCGAAATTAGTGAGTAATAAAGGATTACGACTTACCGAGCAATTAGCTGATGTCGGCTGTTTTATTTTACCCGAGCATGAATTTACTACTGATGATGGCTTTTTGATTGAATTTGAATATATAATGCAAGGTAATAATGAACTGACCGATGGTATTTGTATGTTTTTAATGGATCCATCTGCATATACATATTCAGGTACAGATATTATAAAGTTTGGTGCAGAAGGTGCTGGTTTTGGTTATACCCATAAGATGGCAAAGGAGGTTTTAGATAGGAGGTTAGGTATTAAAGGAGGTTATATTGCTGTGGCACTGGACCAAGGCCCATTTAAAGCTAATCGCATGGAGGATTGGGAAATGAGAAACGGAATTATCTATACTGATATAGGGTATCTTCCGCCCGCAGGAAGTCAATTGACACGATATAATACAAGAAGTAATGTGACTATTCGAGGTGCAGCAGGGAATCAGGTAAGAACTTTCACTAGCAAATACCAAAATATACCGGTTGCATATTGGGGATTTCCTGTTCTGGTCACTCGACATACCGGGTGGAGTGTTGAAAATGAGAATAGAGATCCACAAGATTTAAAAAATGATGTAGGTTTTAAGCTTAATACTAATGATGGTGATTTTATAAAGCATGTTGTTCCTGAAATTAAAGAAGCATTTAATATAGCAGGAGGTGCCGATTTTAAATCTCCCGAAGACGCGGCATATCGAAAAATGATTATAGTTCTTGAACCTAATCCGGACACCAACAAAGGTGGTTATAAGATAACAGTACACATTAAACATGGAAATACGATAACCCCTGTGATAGAGGGATTTGAATATCCTAAAACATTGACTTATAGAGAGAGCAGTTTATCCGCCCGATGGCCAGATTATGCTGCTAACTTTAATGAACCTCCTTTATCAACATATACTGTTGAAAGACCTAATAAGCTGATTATCGGTTTTTCAGCTTCGACAGGAATCTTAACACCTTATACTAATTATATTCGAAATCTCCGCATTACTCCGGCATACGCAGCTAATACAGCTAATGATGATATTCGCGATCACCGACGGGGACCAGTTACCATTCGGCCTTTTGATAATGACGAAGGATGTAAAAAGGAAGGAAATGAGATAATCAGAGATAAGGATTTTCTGGATCCTAATTCTTTTCGCTTCTGGAGTGATGAGAAACATCTGTTAAGTGGATTTGAACATACGGATACTAACGGAAAATGGGTATATAATCCGGCTACTGCGGAAGTTTTGTTTTTTCCAAATGAAGGCTTCAAAGGAGAAGCCACGATTATGTATGATGTAAAAGGGGCCTATTATCCATACAATGATGATAAACACCGCTCTTCCTTGGCGACTATCCTGGTAGAAATAAAGGATGTTCAGCCTTAACAGGATAAGAAAATATAAAAGAGCACTCAATTTTAATTAGATTTATTTAAAGAGTTGAACAAAGAACTCGGTCATCTGGAGCTAAGCAAAAGATGACTGAGTTTTTTGTTAACCATTAATAAAGGAGGTATCCTATGTTTCTCAATCTATCTATAAAACAGCATTTCCAGTTTTTTCCAGTTTTTCTTTTTTAAGCAATGCTTCCAGGAAATAATAATCCGCGTAGATAATCGGAACATCCACTTAAAGATAAAAATGCTCATTTAAAAAGAGAAACAGATAATTATGTTGTAAATCCTTCAGAGATTATTCACTCACTTACAGTATTAGTAGGTGAAGTATAATAATGCGGCAGAAGATGTCTTTTTTTATGGTTCGGAAGTTACTAAATTTGTTATTGCAAATCCTATTCAAGAAAGGGTTAAGCAAAATAAGCTATTAACCCTTTCTGTTGAATACCTAAACTGTATAAAATGGATGATATATGAAACATACAGATAATAATTGCTTCCCCGAATAAATTAGGAACAACTATTATCTGTATGTTTCTTATGTTAAGAAAATGATATCTGACAGGATGTAGATTTAAAACCAGAAAAATAGCTGGTATAGCTCGCGTAGAGTAAAATTATGACCAGGATATTGAGTGAGTTTTGTTTGATGGAAGTAAGAGTAATGGCAGATAAATCGATCCTTAACTATGAGATTATTGAAAGTATACATACTACTTTTAGAGTTATTATTTTTAAACACTCTTTTCCAGTCGTGTGCTGATGAATACATTAAGACGGATGTACCCCAGCAGGATTCCGAGATAATGATTCAGGTTAAATTACCCGGAACCTCTTCTTTGGAAGATACACGAGGCTTAACTGACCAAAATGAAAACCATCTGGCCGATTTAATGGTACTGGCTTTCGACGTGAATGGAAACTATTTATATAAATCCGAGGCGCGGCTGACGGAAGAGGGCTACGGAGGTAATGTAAGGACCTGTTATGTCTCTTTAAAAAAAGGAGAATGCGATTTGATGTTTCTGGCCAATTGCAAAAGTATACTCAATTCATTTACCATACCTGCAGATGCTACCAAAGATACTTTCCGTAACGGGTTGCCAGTCTCGCTTTCGGGCAAATGGAATGCAGGGAGTAATTATACCCCACTACCCATGTGGGGCGAGAAAAACGAGGTAACTATTCTTCCTAATATATCTTTTAAAGATGAAGAAGCCGTATATCTGATCCGAGCAATTGCCAAAGTAGATGTCACGATCGACCGGGATTTAGTACCTACAGAAAACCTCCAACTAAAAAGTATCCTGTTTTATCACGGAGCTTCTTCTTCTCACATCATACCGGATGAGGCTGTATGGGATGGTGTTAATCATAAAGTAACAGGAATCAGTTCAGGTTCAGGCAGCTATACTTCCAAAAACCAGGCAATGGAATATGAGGAGTCAGACCTTGATACAGATGGTTTTCTGACGAATACTATTTACGTGCCCGAGACATCCGCAGGAAGTGAGAACGCTTTACCGGTGACACCTTCTCTGGTAATTGAGGCTGACTACAACGGAGAAGCTTCTTGGTATCGGATTGACTTCCTGGATGAGGAGAAGAACTTTATTTCTTTATTAAGGAATTATCGTTACGAGGTTAAAATTACCGGTGTACAGGGAAGAGGATATGCAGATAAAAACGAAGCATATACAGCCCGTTCACAGAACCTCGAAGTGGAGATTTTTACCTATCAGGATGGTTCACTGACCAATATTATGTATGATGGCCAGTATTTTTTGGCATGGAATCCCAAAGAATTCGAGTTCAGCCGGGAGGCCCGAAGCGAAAGTAGTACGGATAATAAACTTACCCTGGAAACGAATTATGAAGAGGGATGGGAATGGACAAAGACTGTAGATAAAAACGGTAACGAGGTAACCTGGGTAAGGCTTGCCGCAGAGCAACAGTCAGGCCCGAAAGACAAAGCTACCACCGTGTCATTACTAATTGATAATCCTAATCAGGAAAATACGAAAAGCCGCATTGCTTATCTACATTTTACAGCAGGCCGGATGGATATGTCGGTAGAAGTGACACAGACCGATCAGACGAGAGCCTGGATAAAGATTTTGGATGCATTGGATAACGAGGTTTCCGGATCTACTATATGGGTAAATGCTGTCGAAGGCAAAGTAGCTGAAAAGCTTCTTTTTGTAGAATGGGGCCCGATAGGGGCAGAATGCTCGGTAAGTTCAGAAAAAGCTTTGAACGGTGATATGAATGTTGTATATAAAGATGGAAACGGTATAACAGATGGAAACCTTACTGACGCAAATGGTATCCACCGGTATTATCTGGAATTCCGGCCGTTCGACCGTTCCAGAGATTATAATACGACCCGAGCACGTGAGATAACAAGGTATCAGACCAAATATACTTTTACCGTTAATTATAATAATGAAGTGATTACCCGGGATATTATAATAGCGCATCATTTTGAAATGTTTGATACTGATATTAACGAATGGTATTATTTGGGTTTTGAATGGACGGCAAGTTTTTATGCCAGTACTTCCTATTGGATCTCAGTTAATGATGATAGAACTTCTCCGATTCTTTATGACGCTTCTCAGCTCAGCGGACTGAATGTAATATTACAAGATGGAGAAACAAGGCGTGAGAATGTCAGTTTCCGATTAAAAAATCCAACCATGGAAAGAGATAATAGGAAATTCCAGATTAATGTAAATTTTTACACGAGTAAAGAGATGGAGAATTTTCATATTGACGTTAAAGGATATAAAGTTCTTCCTAATTCTTATATGGTAGAAAAAAAATGGTAATGTAGTAATTCCTGTAAGGAAAGCCTGGCGTACGTGGGGTATGTATCCCCTTTACAAAAAGCTGAATGAAGGTGGTGATTTTCGTTGCGCGTGTTTATGGGAAGATAAAGAGGGAGTTATTTCTAGGGCTGCATTCGCTAATGGTGCATTACATGATATAGAAATTTCTGAATTAATAGTATTTGCGGGAAATACTTCCGGAAATGCAGTGATAGCCCTTTATCAGGATAATCAAATAATCTGGACCTGGCATATCTGGGTGACGGATTACAACCCGGATGGATCAGGTACTACATACACTTATGATGGGAACGAGTTTATGGATCGTAATCTGGGAGCTGCTTCTACTACACAAAGTGCAGAGTCATTTGGAATGATGTATCAATGGGGACGAAAAGACCCCTTCCCTTCCTTTAAGCATGAAACCAGCAGTGGTATTAATGCAACCTATGACTTCCTTTCAAACCATAAGGATATTTATAATAATACAGCTGAATTTGCCGTAAAAAATAATGGACCAGATCTGGACTATAATCTTCCATTAAGTATCAAGGAACCTATGACTTTCCTGACTTCTGACAATGACTGGTGTAATGGAGATGATTTTCCATACAGATGGGCTCTCTACAAAGAAGGTGAACATAAGATGGATCATTTTAAATTTGAATATGATCCCTGTCCTGATGGCTGGATGGCTGCCACCGCTCTTAAAGATCAGGATAGCCCGTGGACTGCGGGAGGTATAGGAGATTTTTGGGGAGATGAAACCTTTTCAAAAGGAATTCTGAAGGCTAATGGAGATTATATGCCTGCCACGGGATATATGCATTTTAAGGATGCTAAATATTACCAGCCCTGGTATTGGACGAGTCTTCCTACTATTGATTATGATAAAAATTCTTCAGGGCAAGTTAAAGGAACGATGATGAGGTATTATATACGATCAAGTGGTACTCCTAATAAAGGATTTGTTTGGACTTCACCAGGCGAGGCTATGCCTGTAAGATGTGTCAAAGAAGTGTACTTTCATCCCCGGTATGATTAAAATGAAGAAGAATGCATTACATAGAAAATGGAGAGCCTTGCTTGCTTTATCAACTTGCATACTATTTTATGCCTGTTCGATGGAAACGGAGGGCGGTATGTTAGTAGAAGAAAGTGAAGCCGAAGTTGAGTTAAATCTCGAATTTGCCGGTGATGGTCGTTCTACCCGTTCCATGACTTATATGCAGGAACAAGCAGTCAGTGAAGTTCATGTTTTAATTTTCGACGAAGCTTCGAAAGACCTGGTTGATGTGAGAACTACAAAATGGGTAAACGGATCGAATAATGGTAAAACGAAAACATTTATGATTTTTCTACCTCGGGGAGTTTTTGATTTGATGATATTGGCCAATTCGGGCGAGGCCATTGAAGCCGCCGGTTTACAACCAGGTATGCCGAAAAATCAGGTGATGGAAGAATTAACTTTGAGCCAAGCGGGTAAATGGAATGCAAACAGTACCCATCCGGATTTAATTCCTTTCTGGGGAGAACGCACCCATTGTGTCATTCAGGAAAATTATTCCTCGATTGATGGTATCACGATGTTAAGAGCATTATCAAGAATCGATATTGAAGTGGTAGGAGAAGCGAAGACAATATTCAAACTGGAAACAGTTAGCCTTTACCACTGGCAACAGGAAATGTGTTTAATTCCGGCGCATTATGATGCCGGAAATGAAATAGTAACCAAAGCTACAGCAAGTAATTCCGGATTGATACCAGCCACAGCCCCTATGCAATACACGGAAGGAGATCTTACGACAGCAGATGTGGCTATTGAAGCGGTTATCTATGTCAATGAAACTCCAAGTCCGGGAGTTTCCTCGTTCCCCGTATTACCTTGTCTGGTAGTAGGAGGAAAGGTGGACGGTCAAAGAAGATATTATCGTATTGACTTTAATCAGATAGAGGATGGTCAAGATAAATACTACGATCTCTTGCGTAATTATCGATACCAGTTTCAAATTACCGGGATTATAACCAATGGTTTTGATAATGAAAAAGATGCGTATGAATCTGTTCCGGTTGGACTCGAATGGCAGGTACATATTTGGGAAGAAGGTAATATGGAGAATATTATGATTGACGGGAACCAATGGCTAAGAGTAGAACCCGGAAAATTCTTATTTCCCAAAAATGAGCATTTAACGCCCGGTCAGAATGTAACAACGGAGTCTTCAGGATACACCAGTTATATATTCCCGGTTGAAACAAATGTTGCAGGTGGCTGGAGAGTAAAAGATGATCAGATTTCGTATACATCCGGTCAGCAAAGCTGGCTGAAGCTCTCGTCAATGAGTGGCGATGAAAATACAATTTCCCAGGTTGAAATGTTTGTGAATGAAAACACAACGAATAGCTCGCGGCATGCTTCCTTTGTAATTGTGGCAGGAGACATCGAATACAAAGTAACCGTGGAACAGACTGCTGCCGAATTGGCATTTATTAGTGTAACAGGAGCTCCCGGGAATAAGCTGGAAAATATAAGTTTTAATAGTAATTCCTCACAATATCAATATTTTATGTTTGTTTTGGAATGGTTTCCCAGTGACTGGAATTGTACGGTGCAGATTGAAGATATCCCCGGCTATGATCCTTTAACTATTTTTAATGCAGTGGGTTACGACCTCGAAATCGGTGAAATTAGCGGTGGACGTAAAGTCTATGATCTCGGTATAGAAGGTTTTTATAATTCGCCTATTGGGAAAACATATGCCAGTAAGTTTGTATTTAAGGTAGGTAAACGTACCGCTGAACTGGAGGTGTTTAAAACGATAATTCCTTAAATGAATACACATGAGTAGTCGGAATAGGCGGGCAGACTAGGGCTATCGTACAAATACAATAGGCCTAGTCTGTTTGTTCGATAGGCCTAGTCTATTTGCACGATAGGCCTAGTCTATTTTTATAAACCACATAAACTGGAGCCACTTATCTCCGTTTAATGATAAAAGTGACTATATAGAAATAGAAAAAACAATTTCTGTCGTTAATTCTTCAAGTATAAGGATGTTAGTCACTATATGGCTTAAAAAACATGAAAAAGACACAAAGGATGTCTTTTTTTTTGGCTGAAAAGTCGCTAAATTTGATTCAGCAAGAACTTATGATAGAAAAGATTAAGATCAATAAACTCTTCATCTTTTAATTGATACATAAAGTATATAAAATGGTTGATATGTGATACATAGAGATAAAAAAGTTCCCGATTTATAGTTAGGGTAACAATATATCTGTATGTATTTTTTTTGTAAAGAAGCAAATCCTGATGAGAGAAAGATGAAAAACCAGAAAGGATATACTAAAGCCAAGTCACTAGCAGAAAACCCATGTAATCCCTATCGAAACCCACCCTCATGTTTGAAGGAAAAAGCTGTTAATGTACTTTGAAATGAAATAAGAAAACTATCGTTATACGCTTCAATCATATTTCCGCTTTTAGGCCAAGTGGCAAATGTGAGGGCATATCACGAAAACAAGTAAATAAAGTGAAGAGGAAAATTAAGTTATTAATCTTAAAATGTGTGAGAATGAAGAACAGATTTATTTATGCAGGAATTGCTGTGTTGTTTACATTATCATTGCCTGGATGTAGTGATGAAGCGAATAACGATGGAACTACGAAAGTTCCAGAAGAAATGACAAATGTGCGGATTGCCCTTAAAACAGACTTCAAAACCAGAAGTGAAACCAGGGCCCCTACAACAGATCTTGAGAAAAAGTATGATGCTAGCCATGTTAACCTTTATGTTTATAAAGAGAATGGGACTTTAGAGCTTAAGCAGGAAAATGTTGATTTTGATAGCGGTGAGGACGTAGTTATTAGAATCACCACAGGTAAGAAGTATTTCTATGCGTTTGTGAATACCGGAAATCTCTCTGATGCCATTGTTGGAAAGAGTATGCGTGGAGAATTTGAAAAACAAATTCAAGAGATTAAGTTTGAGGATGTATTAGATGTAGATAACCCCAACCTGGCAGGATACCCTACGGATTCACGTAATTTCTTTATGGGTACCTTGTGGGGAGTGCCGGAAGTAATTAATTCAGGTCATGATACTGATGTAATACTAAATATTGGGCGTATTACAGCGAAAGTAATACTCCATGAGGTGCAAAAGGGAGCATATCCGGATAAAAGTACGATGCCGGGAACCTTCTCCGACTTTAAATATAGAATAGGAGGAGTACCTAATCTGACCTATCTGGTAGGACAATATACTCCAGAGGGTACAACTCCTCCCGGAACATATACGAAAGTGACGAGTGCTGTACATTACGAGAAAAATGTACTTTCAGATGGTAAAACTCCCAATCCGGTATTCAGATATTATGATACCTATAAAACGGTTACTGCTTTAGACAGCAAGGGTGATCCGGTAGATAATTATTTCTATGTGATTGAAAATACGACTGACAAACCCGACGATGACTATCAGTATTATCACAATACTACCCATATCCGTTTACAATCTAAATATACTCCCTTAAGTTCGGAGGTTCATAATTTAGCTTTAGAAAGCGGACAAGCATTACTAGGGGATGGAACAACATTCTGGACAATAGTAAAAGATGGAGTCAGGTATATTGTCAATGAAGATCCCACGGACGTAATAGATCCGGATGAGGATACAGAAATTTATGAGTATCGAGGCGGAATAAATTATCATAAATTCCCGGTTCAGGATATAAACCGGTCAGAAAATGATGTGGAAGCAAGGAACAGTGTACTTCGTAATCATTATTATGAAATAAATGTTACTTCCATCAAGGACTTGGGTAGTTCTAAAGATGATATCGATCCTACCATTCCTATTCCGGAAGACCTGGAAGTCACCATGAAAGTAAATGTTCTGGACTGGTCTAAAATTACACAGCCAACAGACATTTAAATCTCAGTAGCTAATATCCAAACGATCCGTTATGAAAGTAAAATATATATCCATTCTTTGTGCATTCTCCCTTTTGCTGGGGGGATGCATTAAAGACAGCCTGGAAGACTGCCCGGTGCTGGTGCATGTATATCTTGAATCCGTCATGAAAAAATATCAATATGAGAAAATAGCGGATCGTTTGGATTTGTATCTATATGATAGTAACGAAAAGCTGGTTAATAAATTCAGTTATTCCCAGGCAGACCTGGCGAGAACTGAATTTATCCCAGTATTATCTGTTCAGGAAGTGGGAGATTATACACTGGTAGCTTCCCTCAATCAGTCCCAATTTTATGAGTTTTCAGGCATCGAATATTTGGATACTTATCGGGTAAGCCTGAAACCCATGGAAAGCAATAAAATACGGGATAAACAAAATGATTTGTACCACGGCTATAAACATCTGTCTGTGCCTTATACCCATAATATTAACCAGTATGATACGATTGCCGTCTATAAAAATACGAACCATATCAATATAAATATCACTTACGAAGGACGTGTAGCGCAGGGAGTCAACAGGAATGTTTACCTTAAGGGTAATAACGGATCATTTAATTATCAAAATGTGTGTGATGCCCGTAGTGAACGCATCTACTTGCCCCATACCTCTCAATCCAGGTCGGATTCATGGTATTATCAGTTTACCACCATGCAGTTGTGGCTGGGAAGTGACCTTAGCCTGATCGTGAAAGAAGAAAAAGACGGAGAAGAAAAAGTGGTGAATGAAATCAATATTGTGAATGAAATAGCGAAAGCCCCCCCAATATAACTCGAATGAAAAATTAGATCAGGAAGATGAATTTAATTTCCATATGATTCTGGGAAACGACTATGCCATCATCGAATTAAAAATCAACGATTGGTATGTAATTCGGAGTGGAGTAGGAGTATAAGTAAAGTGCCGGAGTAATAAAGAGTAATTGCAGATGAATCAATTCTTAAAGCCATGAGATTATTGAAAATATACATACTATTAATGGGGTTATTGTTTGTGAATGCTCTTTTACAATCTTGTGCTGACGAATATAGTAAGATTGAGGTGCCGAAGCAGGAATCTGAAACCATGATTCAGGTTAAACTGCCCGGTACATCTTCTACCAATGCCACACGTGGTTTATCTGACGAAAATGAAAATCATCTCGCTGATTTGATCGTCCTTGTTTTCGACCGGGATGGAAACTATTTATATAAATCTGAAGCCCGCCTGACAGAAGAGACTTCCGGGAGTAACGTAAGAACCTGTTATGTCTCTCTAAAAAAAGGCGAATGCGATTTGATGTTGCTGGCCAATTGCAAAAGTATACTCAACTCATTCACTATACCGTCAGGTGCTACCAAAGAAACTTTCCGTAGCGGATTGTCTGTCTCGCTTTCGGGCAAATGGAATACAGGGAGTAATTATACTCCGTTACCCATGTGGGGCGAGAGAAATGGGGTAACTATTATTCCTAATATGTCCATGAAAGATGAACAAGCCGTTTCTTTAATCAGGGCGATAGCCAAAGTAGATGTTACGATTGACCGTTCACTGGTACCCGCCGAAACTCTGGTGCTAAAAAGTATCCTCTTTTATCATGGAGCTTCTTCTTCCCATATCATACCGGATGAGGATGTATGGGAGGCTGCAACTTTAAAAGTGACTGGCATCAGCTCAGGTTCGGGCAACTATACTGCAAAAGATCAGGCGATGGAATATGAAGAAGCCGATTTGGATGCAAAAGGTTTCCTGACTAACACCATTTACGTACCGGAGACAACTGCGGGAAGTGAAAGCCTTTTACCTATCACACCTGCCTTGATCATTGAAGCCGAATACAACGGTGAAACTTCCTGGTACCGGGTTGATTTTTTAGATAGTGAGAAGAATTTTATTCCCTTATTAAGAAATTATCGTTACGACGTTCAGATTAAGGGCGTACAGGGAAGAGGCTATACAGAGCAGGAAGATGCCTACAAAGCCCGTTCTCAAAACCTGGAAGTAAAGATATTAACCTATCAGGATGGTGCCCAAACAAATGTGATGTACGACGGCCAGTATTACCTGGCGTGGGATCCTAAAGAGTTCGATTTTAGCCGGGAGGCGCGGAGCGTAAGTAGTACGGATAATAAACTTACCCTGGAAACCAACTATACCGATGGATGGAAATGGACGAAAACGGTAGATGAAGGCGGCAATGATGTAACGTGGGTGAGGCTTGCGGAAAATGAACAATCGGGAGGGAAAGGTAAAACTACTGTGTCATTACTCATCGACACTCCTAACCCTGAAAATGCGGAGAATCGTATCGCTTACCTTCATTTTACGGCTGGCCGTATGGACATGTCGGTGAAAGTAATTCAGAGTGGTCAGACAAAGGCTTGGATAAGGATTGTTGATTCATCCGGTACTGAAATTTCAGGCGAAACTTTATGGATAAACGCCATTGAGGGCAAGAAAATGGATAAACTTCTCT
Organism: Bacteroides sp.; assembly: GCA_021201335.1. Taxonomy (GTDB): domain Bacteria; phylum Bacteroidota; class Bacteroidia; order Bacteroidales; family Bacteroidaceae; genus Bacteroides. The sequence goes on from JAJQFD010000058.1 coordinate 167,359, forward strand.
TTGTGGAATGGGGCCCGGCAGGTACGCAATGCTCGGTTAATTTAGAGATCGCGGAAAACGGTAATGAGCATGTTGTGTACGAAAATGGAAATGGCATTACCGCAGGAAATTTGACTGATGCAAATAATATCCATCGGTATTACCTTGAATTCCGGCCATTCAGTGTAACAAGAGATTATAGTACTGACTTGAATAATATAATCCGGTATAATACAAAATATACGTTTAGTGTCAATTATAATGGTGAAATAGTCACCAAAGATTTCACGATAAATCATCACCTGGAAATGTTCAGGAATGAGTTCAACGACTGGTATTATTTAGGTTTCAAGCGTAAGGGAAACTTTTTTTTGCAGTACTTCTTATGTGGTAACTGCTGTGGAAGACGATACAAATACCGCCATTCTTCACAATGTATCAAGTATCACGAAACCCAGCAGAACATTACAAAATGGAGAGTCAATCCGTGATTTTGTTGAATTCCGGTTACTTAATCCAACCGATCAAAGAGATAATAAGAAGTTCCGGGTTCACCTGAGCTTTCCGGAAAGTGAGTTGAACGATACGATTATTGAAGTCAAAGGATACAAAGTTTTTCCTAATTCTTATATGCTGAGAAGCGGGGGAATAGCACGAATTCCGGTGAGGAAAGCATGGCGTGTCTGGGGCATGGAACCTCTGAATATAAAACTGAATGAGGATAATATTAGGTGTGGACTTTTATGGGAAACGGAGAGTGGGCTTATTTCTTCGGTCAGCCTGAATCCGGCAACTTTTGATAAAGAAACTTCTGAATTAATCGTTCAAGCAAGTGGAAATTCATCCGGAAGCGGAAATGCCGTGGTGGCTCTTTATCAGGGCAATAAAATAATCTGGAGCTGGCATATCTGGGTGACGGATTATGAACCGGATGGAAGTGGTAAAACTTTTACTTATGGCGATAATGAGTTTATGGATCGTAATTTTGGAGCTGTTTCTGCTGATATATTAGACAGATCAAAAACCTTTGGATTAATGTATCAATGGGGGCGAAAAGATCCTTTTCCTCCAATCAATTTGGACGAAAAACCTGCAGTAAAAACCCCGTATCAGTTTTTGGGAAGCTATGAACCTGTTTATCCTAATAGTATAGATTTTGCAATAAAAAGTACGGGCACAGTGATGAAAGACAATCTTGCGTTGAGTCTAAATGAACCCATGACTTTTATTACCTCCAAATGGGACTGGTGTAATCCCACTAGTGTTAAAGATTTTACGAATAGATGGACTATTGAAGAAAAAGGTGAAAATGAATATGAAATAGATCATTATAAATTCGAATATGATCCCTGTCCGGACGGATGGAAGACTGCTACACCCAAAAGAGGTTATGAAAGTCCTTGGTACCGAGTGCAAAATGATTTTGGAGGAATAATAATGACAGATGGCTTCTATATCAGAGGAGATGATAATATACCAGCTACGGGATATATGAATTGTACGGATGCTACCTATATAGATTGCTGGTACTCATTCGAACTTATGGCTGGACAGTTTCGACATGATGCTTATTATGGCACAAGAGGATATGGATTGAAATTTGATGCTCATGCCTCAGGTGTTGGTGGTAGATTTTCATACGGATATTTCTATTCTGCTATAGCGGGGCCTTTAAGATGCGTAAAAGATTTATATTTTCATCCACAATATGATTAACATGAAGAATGATGTGTTACATAGTAAATGGATAGCATGGCTTATCTTATTGGCTTTCATGCTGTTTTATTCCTGTTCCATGGAAACAGAAACAGCTATTGTAGTGGATGAAGGGGAGACAGAAGTTAAATTAAATCTCGAATTTACAGTTGACGGCCGTGCTACCCGTGCCATGACACATCTTCAGGAACAGAAGGTAAATGAAGTACATGTTTTAATCTTCAAACAGAATACAAAGAAACTGGTGGATGTAAGGAAAGCCCAGTGGATAACCGAATCAAGCGATAAAAAAACCAAAACATTTATCCTTCCTCTTCCCAAGGGTGTATTTGATCTAATGGTATTGGCCAATTCGGGTGGGGTTATTCAGGAAGCCGATTTACAGCCGGATATGTCAAAGGACGAGGTAATTGAAAAATTGACTCTCCGGCAAGCGGGCAGATGGAATGCCGACAGTACCCATCCGGATTTAATTCCTTTTTGGGGAGAACGCACCAACTACGAAATTAAGGAAGATAATTCATACATTGATGGAATATCCATGTTACGCGCATTATCCCGAATAGATATTGCGGTTGTAGGAGAAGCAAAGACCGTCTTCAAGCTTGAAACCGTGCGTCTCTATCACTGGCAACAAGAGATGTGCTTAATTCCAGCCTCTTACGATGCAGAGGAGGAAGCAGTGACGAATGCAACCGTTAGTGGGTCGGGACTAATGCCGGTAACAACCTTCATGGACTACTCCGAAGCAGATATAACAACCTCAGGTGAGGCCATAGAATCGGTTATTTATGTGAATGAAACTCCTAATCCGGGTATTTCTTCCTTCCCGGTTTTACCTTGTCTGGTGGTAGGCGGAAAAGTGAATGGGCAAAGAAGATATTATCGCATCGATTTTAATCTCAAAGAGCAAGGCATAGACAACTATTATGATTTATTGCGTAACCATCGTTACCGCATTGAAATTACCAAAGTTATAACCAATGGCTCTGATGATGAAAGCATGGCTTACGAATCTGTACCGGTAGGACTTGAGTGGCAGGTACATATCTGGGAAGAAGGTAATATGGATAATATTATCGTTCAAGGCAACCAATGGTTAAGAGTGGAGCCCGGAAAATTTATATTTCCGATGAATGAACATCAAGAGTCCGATCAGAATGTAACCACGCAAGCTTCCGGATATACTAATTATATATTTCAGGTAGAGACCAACGTGTTGGGTGGCTGGAAAATAAAAGATCTCCGGATTACTTATTCAGAAGGGGATATAGGTTGGCTGGATTTCTCCGTGGGGAAGGGCGAGAGTGGTACCATTTCGGAAGTTGAATTGTTCGTTTATAAAAACAACACCAATCGTTCCAGATATGCTTCCTTTATTATTGTTGCCGGAGATATTGAATATAAAGTCTCTGTTGAACAAACGGCTGCTGAACTGGCATTTATAAGTATAACAGAAGCTCCGGGGAATAATATCCAAACCAAAGAATTTGAGAGTAGTGCCGGACAAAGCCAAACGTTCGTATTTGTAGTGGAATGGTTTCCCGGCGACTGGAATTGTACCGTAGAGATCGAGGATATTTCCGGTTATAATCCTTTAAATATTCAAAGTTTAAATACCAGTGAAATCAGGGAAGGATGTAAAGTATATGAACTTTCTTTGGAACCGTTTGATAGTTCGAAGATAGGGCAAACATTGGCTAGCGAGTTTGTATTTACGGTAGGCGAATGCACTGGTAGATTGAAGGTGGAAAATAGGGGGATTCCTTGAAATCTGCTTGTTTTTAGAATTCATATTAGTAATTAGGTAGGGAGAGATAGATCGTTTGTTTTTATTTATCATTTGTCTATATCTCTCTATCTTTTTATTCATTAATTATTATAGTTATGAGAAAAGAACTTAAATTACTATTAGCATTTCTGGGAGGTATTATTTTTGCTTCCTGTCAACGGGATGAACTGTCAATCCAAAGTAGTATTGCTGCAACAGCGCTAGAGTTTAAAACAATTCCATTAACCAGATTTGCTGATCAGTCTTTTTTTGATGCCGGCGATAGTGTGGGAATTTATTCAGTAATGTGGGTGGATAACGACAATCCACGTGAATTAGCATCCAATGGAAATCACCGGGATAACGTACCTTATATTTTATTAGACGAGAATGATTCTTGGGAATCTCCAGACCCTATTTATTATCCTGTCAGTGGAAGATATCTCGACTTGTATGCCTACTATCCATTCAGTCAGAACCCGATGAATGAGAATGCGCAATTAAAGGTTTCGGTTATACCGGACCAGCGTAACCTTAAACATTACAAAAAATCAGATTTCAAAGCAGCCATATCCAGAAAATTAAGAGTAGAAGATGGCCCTATCCATTTTGACTTCTATCACAGGCTCTCGCAGATTAAGTTTGAACTGATACCCGGAACGGGAGTGCAGGCAGAAGATTTGCTGGAATCGGAAATTAAGCTAAAGAATGTGGTTACAGACGGGCTTTATTCGTACACAGGTGGAGAGCCGGATCTGGTTTATCCGGGTACCATCAGAGATGATATTATTCCGTGTGGTACACTGATGATTATGGATGGCAAAGTAGTTGGCCAAGCTGCTATCATTATACCCCAATCACTTAACGAGGCAAGTACAATTGAAGTAAGTATCTATAATAAAGTATATACGGCAGACTTCAGTAGACAACCAGCGTTTGGCAGTGGTGAATCACGGGTAATATCACTGACTATTAGTTCTTTGGGTATTGAGATTGAAACGGAAATTAAACCCTGGGATGAGCAGCCGCCGGTAGAAGAAAAGGAGATTATTGGAACATTTACAGTGGATTGCCCAGTCGGAGCCATGTTGTTTTTTTATAGAATGCAGTGATGAAATACTAGTTGACATTGGTGATGGAAAATCGGAGGTACATCTTGATCAGGCTAACATATATGCAGTCACTCAGGATTATAGAGAAAATTTAGGAACTGAGTATAATGTGAAAATATTAGGATCCAAGGACGCTCTCATATCACTGATAATTGGATATGATTCCAATGCCCCAGTTACACTTAAAGGAGAAGTTGACTTTAGTAAAAATAATCAATTGGAAGAAATACATACGATAGGAAGGGTGACAAATCTTAAATTGAATAATTGTCCCCAATTAAAGACAATTCATCATAGAGGAATATTTCAAAGTAAGAAAGATATAAGGATTGACATAGACCCTAGTGATAATATTGAAACTTTTTATATAGAACATATTGCTGGCTTTATTTGCCCCAATTTTGATAAAATTCCTAATGTCAAAGATTTATCACTCAGTGAGACTGACATGACCGAAATTGACACTAGCACGTTTCCTCTAGTTGAAACTTTATTTTTTGCTGGAAATAACAAGTTAGAATTTATAGGTTTTTCTAATAATCCAGAGGTAAAACAAATATCGTGTGAAGGGTGTCTTTTTAGTGATGATCCAGAGAAACTAGTTCACATAGTCAATTCATTACCCAATAGAACAGGTAAGTCTGTGGGACGTTTATCTGGAATAGGTAATAACATGCATCCTTTCATACAAGAAGTGTGTAATGAAAAGAATTGGACTCTATTATAAATTAATTAGTGGGGCAAAAATGAAACAGTATAAGCCGGAGAGATCCGGCTTATTTAACTTTTAGTTTGCAGAGCATGGGGCGACAGCTATAGAGTGTAAGTTCCGAACAAACTATAATAATGGAAATCATTAGTCGACGGCAATGGTCTCATAGCGATGTGGAATCTGAAGAATGTTCTCTTGTTAATTCTTTCCTCAGAACAAGAATCTGCTTGTTTTGTCGGATATTTTTTCTATCTTAGTCACGAAGAAAAAATACCATCACCATGCTTGACAGGTCTTTACTTGGTAATATCTTTTTTTCTGTAATGATAATGCTTTTCATTACTCAATCTTCTTATGGACAGGAGATTAAGTCTTCTGATAGTATCCCTGATCCCGATAATACAATCCTTTTATCTTCTCCAATTCCTGATTTATATACTGGAAGTGAATATAAGACTATTCAAAATAGCCTTCCCTATGACTTGAATATTTTAAATTCAAGAAATGAATATCAACCAGGTTACTATCCCGGTTTTTATACAGATAAGTCTCCGGCACATAAAGGAGATTATCATGTGTCCGGAACCCTAAAAGATTTCCGTCAGGGCATGATTTATGGCTCAGGGAGGCAGGAAAGTCTGCCGGGAGTGGGTACCGTTAATTATGCAGGTATCGGTTACCGACACTACTTGAGTGATAATATATCCCTGAATATACAACTTCATGCCATGAAGGGGAATATGCCCTATTCCAGAAGTCAGTCATTTGGTACTTCCGGAAATTTCATCTACCAACTAAATGATCGGATAACGTTGAATGCTTTTGGCTCTTATTTCATCACACCTTCATCGTCCTTCAAAACTTATAATTATGGGGCTTCGATGTATTTTAATGTTACAGAACGATTTGGGATGGATGTCGGTGTAAGACGCTATTACGATCCTTTCTATAGAAAATGGGAAACAATTCCAATTATTACACCTACTTATAAATTCAAGAAAATTGATGTGGGAATAGATGTAGGCAGTCTTTTACATTATGCTTTTTCAGATTGGCTAAAATAAAGAATATTAATGAAGAAATTAGGATCCAAAGGGATGAAAGTCTTAAAGACGGTTCATCTCATTACCATTATGATGTGGACTGTGGGCGTGATTACAATGGCTATTATTGCCTTGCTAAACACCACTTCCGGGGATGAGTTATATATGAAGTTTAAAATTATACGCCTGGTTGACGACTGTCTTGTGATACCCGGCGCAACTGCTGCCGTACTCACTGGAGTTGTTTATGGCGTGTGGACAGGATGGGGATTCTTCAAATATTATTGGGTTACCGTAAAATGGATCATAGGTGTGCTCATTGTTATTGTCGGTACATTTGTGCTCTCTCCGTGGCTGGACCAGAACCTGGAAACTGCCGATACCTTGCGTGAAGGCGCTTTGACAAATGCAGACTTTCTCCATAACTCCCAATTGATATTGATTTGTGGTTGCTCATTCTCGATACTCCTGCTGATCTTGATTGTTATTTCTGTTTTTAAGCCCTGGAAACGCAAAACAAAAGGCAAGTCATCCACCAAACCATGAAACGAATATTCACCTCTGTGCTCCTTCGATAATTTAATATATTCCTTCTCTATGGATACGTTACTCAATTTCTTATATAGTCTGAATATCAGTAAGAGTATAGCACTTGATTATGTCGGGGGACTGAAAAGTATACGAGTGAAGAAAAAGGAGCATTTTCAAATGCAGGGAATTTCAAGTAAATACATGGGATATGTTACAGACGGGAAGTTTAGGTATTACAAAATAGATGCAGAAGGAAACGAGCGCACCCTTTGGCTGAATAAATCCTTTCCGTTTGTGGGAGATTATCATTCATTCTTACAGAAAACAAATGCCGAATTATCCATTCAGGCTTTGGGGGATTACGACATCCTTCTGTTTACGTATGATAAGATGATGGAGTTGTTCGACATGAATGTAGACACTCAGAAATTCAGGTCAACCCTGGCCGAACGTTCCATGTTTGGATGGCGTAATATTGCCTTATCTCTTCATTTCGATACCGCCGAAGAAAGATATTTAAAGTTAGTAAGCGAATATCCTGCTATTGAAAAAGAAATTCCGTTGAAATATATTGCGTCTTGTTTGGGTATATCGCCCGAAACGCTGAGCAGAATCCGACGGAAATACGAGAAAAACACTCAGCCTTGATGTAGGTCAAGAATTAATTATTTCCTACTCTTTACTTTTGTAATAAAACAAAGTAACGGATATGGTTTATTTCATTATTTAAATGGTAAAAAAGCACTGAAAGTACGGCATATTTAGCTTAGAGTCAGTGGATAGTCATGTTTGGAAGATAACATTCCTTTAGCAATCCAGCCAAAATCTATGGTCTGCTAAAGAAATCCCGGAGGGATTTGATGTGCATAACCACGGGATGTAATCCCGTGGAAACAGCAAACCCGCCTCTACTCTCACAGCCCCGATAGGGGGTGAAGCATCTATAATTGACCCACTTCGCGGCTCACGGAGATAGCTCTATACTCTATCCCGTGGGATATGCATCCCACGGTTATGCACCTGTAATCCCTGCGGGATTTCTTAAAGAGTTAACATCTCTAAATCTTCCAAACATGACGGGATCAGCGAGCAAGGCGCATACAAACCTAGGCGAAATCTGCCCAGCCTTCAGCCTTAACCCTGAACTAAATCTATCCAGCCTTCAGCCTTAATCCTGAGCTAAACTCATTTATGCACCTCTCAACAAAAAAGAATGAGCTTTTGAGCAAAAGAAGCTCTTTTCTTTCTCCCTATCTTTGCCCTATAATTAATAATACAATATCAGGTGATGAAAGTAGACGATAAATTCGGCATGCATCAAGTTCGTGAACCGTAACAATAACATTTATGTTGTCAGAATAAAATAACCATTAAAAAACGGTAATTATGGCTGTATCATTCGTAATGGATATACCCATAGTTATAATATAAAAAGTACTTTTGCAGCATCATCACCGTGGGAAACAGGAAATCAATAAGGAGATAAGAATTCAACATGAGAGAGAACATGATATCAGCAACGAACAAACAAAGACATATTATTCTTGACGCTTTGCGAGGCCTGGCACTATTGGGTATCTGCCTGGCTAATTTCCCGGAATTCTCTCTTTATACTTTTCAAGACAGTCAGGTTCAGAGTGCCATGCCAACGGCAGGTATCGATACCATCGTCCGCTATCTTCAATACCTGTTTATTGACGGTAAATTCTATACCATCTTCTCCCTTCTTTTTGGTATTGGTTTTTCCATCATCCTATCCAATGCCGCGCAGAATAACCGCAATGGAATAAAAATATTCTACCGCCGTATGGCTATCCTTTTCCTTATCGGACTGTTCCACCTCCTGTTTCTATGGGCAGGAGATATCCTGATCCTCTATGCTTTTATCGGCTTTTTCCTCCCTCTGTTCAGGAATGTGTCGAATAGGAAACTCCTGATATATTCAGGTCTCTTTCTGGCATTCCCGATACTGATTGATGCCTGTATCGAGATATTTAGCTGGAATCTGGCCGCACCTGTTATTCAGGCTACTGCCTATTTTCACAACAAATTCGGCATTACGGAAGCTTCCTTCCCTGTTTGGCTTGCCGAGCAACAGAGTTACATGGATGTGCTCAGGTTCAACATTGCAGGCTCATTTATCCGGATGCAGGAGTTTATCGAAGGAAACCGTGCGTTCAAAGTGTTGGGCTTATTCCTGCTCGGTCTTTACTTGGGCAGAAACAGGCTTTATGCCAACCTGGAAGAGAATAAAACCCTCTTAAAAAAGGTACGCTTTTATGGCTTTATCATCGGTTTCCCCACCTCCCTGTTGTATGCATGGAGTGCCATGAATTCGCATCCTCTCGGCCTGGCAACCCATTCGGCTCTCTATACCGTAAGTGTTCTGCCGCTAAGCCTGTCCTATATAACGGCTATTTGCCTGTGGTATCTGGAGCACCCAGAAAATGCGGTATTCAGAATTCTCGCAGCACCGGGGCGTATGGCCCTTACCAACTACCTGATGCAATCTGTTTTCGGAATGATTATCTTCTATGGCATCGGCTTTCAACTGGGTGCAACGGTGGGATTAATTTACGTAGAACTGATAGCAGCTGCCGTATTCGTTATCCAAATACTATACAGTTACCTTTGGCTTTACTATAACCGCTTCGGTCCGTTGGAGTGGGGCTGGCGTATGCTAACGTATGGGAAATTTTTAAAACTAACCAAACAATAATTCAACAAATAATTAAAGAAAAGAAACAATGAAACAAGTAATAAAAGACAAGTTTTTTGAAGGAGAGAGACCCTTATTCGCTACCCATAATATTCGCCTCGAAAATGTTAAGTTCTATCCGGGAGAGTCGGCTATCAAAGAGTGTAAAAATGTGGAAGCTTATCAATGCGAATTCATGTGCAAATACCCGTTCTGGCACAATGAAAATGCCCTGATTGAAAACAGCCTCTTTACCGTCTACAGTCGGGCAGCTATCTGGTATGCTAAAAATATCAGCATGATTAACAGTCGGGTAGAAGCCCCTAAGATGTTTCGGGAAATAGATGGCCTTTACCTTGAAAATGTAAAGCTGACCAGTGCCGGAGAAACCCTGTGGAATTGCAGGGATATGAAACTCCGCGATGTGGAAGCCCGTGGAGGCGATTATATCTTTATGAATGGGGTAAATATTGACATCGACGGTTTTTACCTGCAAGGAAATTATTCTTTCCAGGATGCCAAGAACGTAGTGATCCGGAATGCCAAACTTGATTCCAAAGATGCTTTCTGGAAAACAGAGAATGTAACGGTTTACGACTCTGAAATCAACGGCGAATACCTCGGCTGGCACTCTAAAAACCTGAAACTGGTAAACTGCAAAATATCCGGTACTCAACCTCTTTGTTATTGTACCAACCTCATCATGGAGAACTGTACGATGGCCGAAGATTGCGACCTTGCCTTCGAATACAGTACGCTGGAAGCAGTAATTACGAGTTCTGTAACCAGCATTAAAAATCCTACCAGTGGTTTTATAAAGTGCTGTAGTGTAGGCGAGATCATTATAGACGAACACTGTAAAAACCCGGCAGGCTGCGAAATCATCTCTAACCAAACTTGTATTGCATCGTAACTCTCATGACATATAATTTTGATGAAATAACCCAGCGTAGGGGAAGTAATTCCTACAAATGGGATTCGGCAAAGGAAGAAGATGTACTCCCGATGTGGGTAGCCGATATGGATTTCCGTACCGCTCCTGCCATTATTGAGGCTTTACACCGAAGAGCCGAGCATGGTATCTTCGGCTATACCAAAGTACCACCCGCGTATTTTGATGCCGTAACCGGTTGGTTCAGCAGGAGGCATAATTTCACCATCAACAAAGAGTGGATACTCTTCACCTCCGGTGTGGTTCCTGCACTATCTGCCGTGATCAAAGCACTCACTGTACCGGGCGATAAGGTACTGGTTCAGACACCGGTTTATAACTGCTTCTTTTCCAGCATCCGCAACGATGCGTGCGAAATGGTAGCCAATGAGTTGATTTATAGGGAAGGTACCTATTCCATCGACTTTGACGATCTGGAACAGAAAGCTTCCGATCCGAAAGTAAAACTGATGTTGCTTTGCAATCCGCACAATCCCGTTGGCCGAGTCTGGAAACGCGATGAACTCGAAAGAATAGGGGAGATCTGCCTGCGCCATCAGGTGATAGTCGTATCCGACGAAATACACTGCGATCTTGTTTATGAAGGTCATACGCACATCCCTTTCGCTTCGATAAGCGAAGAATTTCTGATGAATTCCGTTACCTGTGCGGCCCCCAGCAAAACATTCAACCTGGCGGGCATTCAGGTGGCCAATATTATTGCTGCCGATGAAGAGATCCGGCGCAAGATTGACAAAGCCCTCAATGTGAACGAAGTATGCGAGATCAATTGCTTTGCCGTTGAAGCCCTGATAGCAGCCTATACCGAGGGAGACGACTGGCTGGAAGAGCTGAAGGTTTACCTCTTTACTAATTATACCATTCTTTCCAAATTCTTTCAGGAACACCTTCCGCATCTGCCCGTGTTGCCTCTTGAAGCTACGTATCTGGTGTGGGTAGACTGCAAGGCACTGAACCTGACCTCCGAGGAGATAGCGGCTGAACTGCTTTCCAGTCAAAAACTCTGGGTAAACGAAGGCACGATGTATGGTGCAGCCGGAGAAGGATTTATCCGCATCAATATCGCTACCCAACGGGAAAACCTGATTCGAGGATTAGAGAAAATAAGAAGCACCTTCAGTTTATGAAGCAATTAAGCGGAACAGATAGCCGGAAAATAAGCGTTATAGTAGCCTATTTCCTGATTTATGTCGTGTGGGGCTCTACCTACTATTTCATCGGTGTAGCGCTGAGAGGGCTGCCACCGTTCTTGCTCGGTGCTTTCCGCTTTACTACAGCAGGTCTGCTTCTGTTACTTTGGTGCTGGTATCGGGGCGAACCTGTCTTCAAAAAAAGCCTGATAAAGAAGTCAGCCATCAGCGGTATCGTATTATTGTTTATTGACATGGCGGTGGTAATGCTGGCGCAAAAGTACGTAAGCAGTAGTCTGGTAGCAATAATCGCCAGTTCTACCGCTATCTGGATTATGGCGCTCGATGCACCGATGTGGAAAAAGAACTTTCGAAGCCCGGCTGTCATTGCCGGTATCCTGATCGGTTTCTTTGGGGTGATGATGCTATACATCGAGCAGTTCAGCTCGGATAATCAACCGGGTGAGCACCGTGAGTACGGAGTGTTGTTGCTAATCTTCGGCTGTATCTCGTGGGCCATCGGGACGCTGTATGCCAAATACCGTTCCTCACACGAAGAAGAGGTAAATGCTTTTGCCGGTTCCGCCTGGCAGATGCTTTTTGCCAGTGCCATGTTCTGGGTATTTGCGGTTTTCAGCGGAGATATCGTAAATACCGATTTACAGGCCGTACCCACTACCTCTTGGTTATCATTGGCTTACCTCATCATATTCGGTTCAATCATGGCTTATTCAGCGTATGTTTGGCTGCTCAAAGTACGTCCCGCAACGGAAGTGGCTACCCATGCCTATGTGAATCCTTTCGTAGCGGTATTTATTGGAGTGACTTTAGGTAATGAGAATGTCACCTGGATACAGTTGGCAGGGCTGGTAGTTATCTTGCTGAGTGTCATGCTGATTAATAGGAAGAGGAAGGGGGAGCTTTAGTGCTTGGAGTTTCAAATTCCATTAATTCAATCGGAGCTCCGTCATGCTCAACCATTGCTACCCGAAGACCCCCCGATGGAGAGTTAGGTTTGCCAAGCAGATTCAAGTTTCGATTCGCCAGTTCGTAGTCCAAATCTTTCACAACAAATGCTAAGTGTGGAACTTTTCGAACTAACGGATGGACATCGCAATCTGCATCAAATTTCATCCATTCAATGCCAAAAGGGCTTGTGGAAAATCCTGATGCATACAACTTTAAGTGAGGAATATACGCCTCATCCGGCAACTTTTCTTCCGTCGGAACACCCAAATGGTGGTATTTCCATCCCCATTCTTCCATACACTTAGCAAATTCGTGGTCTAATCTGATATTTTCCATGGTGTTAATAAATTTGTTATTTCTGTTAGATGGTTATTTGTTCAGAAATTCTTTTGTTATTATTTCAAACATTTGCGGATATTTATTATGTGCATCGTGAGGCGCAAACGGGAGGTTGAAAAGCAATGATTTTTCTATTTTAGAGGCAAGCTCAACAGCGCTTTCAAGAGGAAACGCGTCATCATCATTACCGCGAATAATTAGTGTGGGAACAGTAATATTTTTAACGCTTTCATGCGGGTATCCGTCTTCGGTTTTGTCTGTCCACATCTCAATTACGCATTCCACAGGTCTGTCCACATTGGGTTCTGGATTATGTAGTTGATAAAAGTTAAATATTTCTTTCCAACTTTCATGCGCCATCATATCAGCCATTGTTTTTTCCACAAGTTCAGCATCAGACAGACTCCACGTTGCACCAATAGTAACTATTTTTCGTATCGGGATTCTGTTTGCCACAGCAAGTCGATAGGCTAGGATTCCGCCATCGCTAAAACCGATAATGTCAATGTCTTTGAGTTGTAAATGGTTTACAACTGCTTCAACATCGAGTTGCAATCGCTTGTACGTTAACTTGCTTGTTCCCATAGTGGATTTTCCGTGTCCGCGACTATCTATGCCTAGGATATGGTAATCATTCGCAAACATTGGCAGTAGGGAATTAAATTCTTCGATACTTCCAAAGCCACCGTGCAAAAAAAAGCAACGTTGGTTTTCCTATGTTTTCGATCTCTTCATAGTATATATTTGCACCATCAACCTCAAGATATTTACCTGTTTTGTGGTTAAATTTAACTATTTGTGCGTGGGATGTGGTTGTTAAAAGCGCAAGCGTAAATATAATTAAAACAATTCTTTTCATTCTTTTTTCGACTTATTCGTTGTGCAAATTTTCAATTTTTGCGTTGTTACCTGCTAAAGATACTAATCTTTGAGGAACAGCCGCTAATTATCTTTTAAAATATTTACTCTGATTCATTGGTGGCTTTGCCGGGAGTGTAATGTGAGGTTTAACGAGTAGTTTGAGATTTCTTATCTCAATTGTGAAATAGTATTACTGGTTTATTGATCCAGGGCTGCGTTCGTTTTGCTCACTGACCTTGGGTTAAATCCATCAGGCTTTCAGCCTTAACTCTGGGCTAAATCCCCGTCCTGTTCAGAAGATTTGAAGACGTTTAAATCTTTAAGAAATCCCGTAGGGATTACAGGTGCATAACCGTGGGATGCATATCCCACGGGATAGA
>JAJQFD010000046.1 GCA_021201335.1 Bacteroides sp.
AGTCAGACATGACATCTATAAATATGCCCATCTGTTTGAGAGTGTATATATTTATTTTGCACACGGACATCTAATCAGCTGTGAAAGAAAAAAAATAGAAGATATCAACCAGCAAAATGAAAGAGTATTATTCTTGGATAATTATTTCTATCAACTATTTTATAATTTTGATGAAGATGCAAGTAATGATATTATAAAATATAATTTCATCGATACATTTGACAGAGACTTATCAACTAATGAAGAATCAAAAACAGACGGTACATTAAAAACGCCTTTGGATTTTTTAATTTATGATCAAATATATATTCGAAATGCAGATTTAGTAAAAAACATAACTGAGAAAAAGAATGATAGTAGTACAATAATAGCAACAGTAGAAGAAGGAAAGCAGATAATTGCTGAAAACATGAAAGAACGGCTATTTAATGATGATGATGTTAAATCTTATCTTTATCAAAATGCGGTTATAAATAAAAATCATCAGTTAAATATAAATTTCCAAGAACTGCTTGAAGAAGAGGGCTCAATTATAAAAAATAAGTTTATGACTTTTTTAGAAGACGAAATCCAATATTTCCTTTTAAGAAAAGAAAGTCAGATTAATAATGTAAACTCTATTTTCGATATTTTGGATGATTTTTATGATAATATGGAAGTCCTGAGAGATCCTAACTTTAAATTCAAATGCAAAAATGGTAAGATTATAGATTACACGAATTTATCTACAGGAGAAAAGCAATTATTATATATTATGCTCCTGGTTAGCAACTCGAACAACTCGCCCTGCATATTATTTATGGACGAACCCGATCTCGGCATGCATGTAGAATGGAAAGAAATATTCATTAAAACTTTAAGACGGATAAACCCGAACATGCAAATAATACTCTCCACACACTCTCCAAGTATGATAGAGGGATATTTTGATAGAGTGAAAGAAATGGGTGAAATTTCAATAGAAGTATAATTATGTCTTCCGGGTTAGTTTCTAATTATTCGACTAAGTATATTGAGTCAAAAAACGAATTAACAGGACGTGTTATTCCTCAAATTTCTGTTTTAGTGGAAGATGAATCCGACATTCCTTTTTGGTATAATCTTTTAAATATTTATCCGAAGAATTTTTCTTTTCGTCTTACCCCTTATTCTTCAGAGTATGGATATACGAAAGGAAAAACCATGCTACAAAAAAAGATTAAAGATGTAGGGCCATTTTTAATCGTTTGCGTAGATAGCGATTACGATAACATATTACACCACGATTCAGCTTTTTATTGTTTGATTAAAGGAAATCCTTTTGTATTGCAAACATACGTTTATTCTGTCGAGAACTACCTGTTATATCATGCTACACTTAATGATTTGATATTAAATTCATTGTATGCCCATATAGCTGTTGACTTCGAAAAATTGATGATAGAATACTCCAAAGTAATCTATCCTTTACTAATTATTTCCATATTATTCAGGAAGAATAAAATTAATGGACTCAATTTTGATCGATTTAGTGAATTAGTTTCTTTTAATACTTCCATTAATGCTAAAAATATTAATACCATACTTACTTCAACTGCTGTAAAAATAACAACGGCAATCGCTGGATTTAAAGTTTCCAATTTATTCACAGATGATGAATATCACAGATTAGCCGAATCTTTAAGAATCTATGGGATACAACCTGAAACCGCCTATCTCTTTATGAACGGCCATATTCTTTATGATAACTTTAAAGACAAAGTGTTTGTCCCGATCAGATCAAAGATTATTCAAGATAAGACCAATGAATTTAACTCTGGCTCAGCAAACGCCTCTCATAAAAAAAGTCTGATCAAACATTACAAAGATATCACCTCCAGTTGGGAAACGTTATTACTCCACAACTTTGAATTTAAGAGACATTGTTATTTCTATAAATATGGGCCATTAGGAATCTCGTTAAAGCGGCTCTTCTACTACTTAGATAATCAGTCTCAACAATAAAAAATTATCCAGCCATATGAAACCAGTAATTTTTTTAAGAGTAATTTAGAATTTCTTTCTAAATGTATTGATGGTATTTCACTGGCCTATGCTTTTGACAAGAAAACTAATTTCCACATCATTGAAGCATGGCCCTAAGAAATACGAAGGGGAAATGAAGCCTATATCAAGATGGAAAGTGATTTATGGTCTAATTTCTTTAAATTATTCCCCAATGAAGATCTTTTGATCTCGGAGAAATGTCCGACAAATGATATGAGCTATATTATTTTTCCAGAAATCTGATATTGGTAAAAATAGACAGGCTTTATCTATTTAAAGAGCTCATTGAACAAAGTTAAGCCTGTTCCCACACACTTTTATCCTTTCAATCTTCCTTATTACTTTTTGGTTATATGATAGGGAATCTTATCTGCCAAACGTTAAATAGTAGCAATACCGCTATTATTTATTAGGTTTTTTTTGGTAGATAGTAGTAATATTACTATCTTTGCAAAGTCAATTAATGACGGCGATCTTTAATTTAATGTTACAATTTTCGTACCTACGTATTTATATTATTTAATAATTATGTCTGGGGAAGATATTAAATATATCTCTCGCTCATAAAAAGACATATTATTCATTCATTACATAAAATGAAAAAAAACTTAAAAATGGAATGAAATAATACAACAATAGTTTAAATTTTTAATAATATAGAACATGGGAAAACGAAATGTAACCGTTAAAGAGATCATCAGAGCATTGGTTGATGACGAGTGGGAATTAGTAAAAACGAAGGGAAGCCATCGGCAGTATAAACACCCGACCAAACCTGGTAAGGTGACTGTCAACGGAAAACCATCAGACGACGTCTGGGGAGATCTTCTTGTTAGTATTGAAAAACAATCAGGGTTAAAATTCTAACCCTGATTTCCCACTTCAATTTATGTTTACGGATATGACAGACAGTTTAGGGCAGATTAAAATAACTGCCTATTGGGGTTAATTAATGGCAAACAATTGAAAATTGATTATGGAAAAAGTTGTGATTACAGTTGCTAAAACAGATAGGGGTTATTCTGCTATCTGTGATCTTCTCGAAGGTTGGGTGGTGGCTGTCACTGGAGACTTCCGGGAATTAGAAAAAGAAGTAAAAGAAAGTATTGATACATTTATTGAATGGGCAAAAGAAGATGGCGACGAATATCCACCAATCTTCCATGAGGAGTATGAATTACAGTATCGTTTTAATGTACAAAGTTTATTGTGTTTCTACAACAAAATTTTTAGCAAGGCAGCTCTCGAACATATGACGGGAATCAATCAAAAACAATTAAGCCACTACGCCTGTGGACGATCTGTACCGCGTAAAGAAACAGCTGAGAAAATAGTAAATGCCTTGCACGAATTAGGACGCGAACTTTTAGTTATTGCGGTTTAAGGGGTGAAAACATTTAAGTAGGATGTTTAATAAGTAAAAAAAATATGGAATAATACCCTTTCAAGCAAAGATATTTGTTTTCATGAAATATATTTCATATATTTGCGTTACATTATTAACGCATCGCTATTCTTTCTTGAATAGTCTAGGCCGCTTTTTAGCGGCTTTTATTTTTTATATAATATTATGAAAAGAATCACATTTTACATTGATGGTTTTAATTTTTACTTCGGATTAAAGCGAATGAAAAAAGTAACTCCAACATGGAGAAAAGCCTATTGGATTGACATGGTAAAATTTTGCAAACAATTTTTATCGCCAGACCAACAATTGGAGAAGGTGATATATTTCACAGCAACACCTTGGGATTCTAAAAAAAGTAGCCGGCAGAGTGCATTTCTTAATGCAAATAAGGCAATCAACGGAGATAAGTTTGAGATAGTACGGGGAAAGTACTTCAATAAAAACATGATATGCCCTTTTTGCAAGAACACCTACATGCATCCTGAAGAAAAAAGAACCGATGTTAATATAACTGTTAGAATGATTGCTGACAGTGTTAATAATTTAACTGATATTCTTGTTCTGGTAAGTGGTGATAGTGATCTTCTTCCACCTATAGAATATATTCAAAATGCTCATCCAGAGAAAAGAATCAGAGTTTATTTTCCACCATCAAGCCATAGTGCGGACTTAGCTAATAATATAAAACACCATAATGGGAAAGTAGTACATTTACAAAACAACTTTCCAAAGTTTCAAGCAAGTCTAATGGAAGAGATCGTTTGTACAACTGAAGCAAAGTATGAGATACCAACAAAATGGAAGACATCTTAAGACTTTGCAGTCTTCTTTGTATCCATAATTTAATAATATTTGGCGGCTACCATTCCCATAAATTTTTACACTCTACGAGTTACACTAATTTTTGTTTCGCGACAGGGAATGTGTGGCCGTCTTTTTATTTACTAATTTATTTGATAACTTGAAAAATACTTCTCATATTAGCAATGCTAAATTCGTAGTTATTTTCTACACCTGATAAGCAACGGTCTATGCTCACAAATTATTGCGGGCATTTTTTATGCCCATATTTTAAAATATTGGCGGCTGCCATTTCCATGTTTTTTTGCTCTTCGGAGTAGAATCTACGAGTTTAGCGACGGGAAATGTGTGACCGTCTTTCTTTTTCTCACATTTTAATGCTAAACTCGTAGAACAATGCAAAAAGAAAAACAATTCCAGTCTATTATTATGGACGCTGAAAAGGTCAGCAACTTATCAAAGAAGTTATTAAAGAAACAATCCGCATCTCCGGAAAGATTTTGCAGGAAGGAGGTTTATCATAAGTACAGAATCTCCCAATATTGAAATAAATGGTATAATTCTTACACCGAAAGCGATAGAAATCATCCGCGAACTACAAACGGAAGATATAGACTATTATGTAGAATTTATAGAGAAATTAGAGGATGATGTATTAAACGAATGGGCTGCAAAATTCTGTGAAAGTGATAAAGTAAGGATTGCCTATTTAAGAGACTTGAAATCCATGAAAGGATGCTTTAATTCTTTTAAAATTGAGGAAGGAGGTTTATCATGACAGGCGCAAAGTACAATATTCATCCGAGTGTAATTTCTAAAAATGGTTATCTTAATGTAAGATGTTTGAAACCTTTTAACGGCTCTGAAGGGGCTCATGAAACTAATATTGCCTCCGTCATTGATGATGAAGATGTAGATGACGTTATCCGGGCTTTACAAGACTATCAAAAGAGTAAGCAAAAGAAAATGAATCAGATAGGTAAACAGATAAAAAAGGAACGGGAACTAAATATACAGAACCCTAAAATAGTGTACTTCGATTTTGCCAGACATATAAAGGAAAAACAAAAAGCGGAGTAAAATTGTAAAAGTTAGGACTTGATCTGACAGTTGGGCAAACTTATCAGATTTGTATATTAGGGTTTTCTAAGACATAATTTCTTGGAATAGTGATATGATTTGAGGGGGATTTTTGTCCCCCTTGACCATTCCAGTCAGTCAGGTTATTTCTGACAGGTTGCTCCCCAGCATAGCCCGTTTCCTCTTCACCTGACAGAGGCAAAGATACAATATTTTGGTAATGATTGGATAAGAGTTTCTCTTTTGCCAGATGCAAACTATCATTCCATGTCTGCATAGGGGTTTTGCCATAACAATGTTTTCCTGAATGAGGTCTTTCATTATTATAATAATCCAACCAGATATCAAGATCCGCTTGTAGTTCTTCAATCGTGTTGTAAATCTTCTTACGGAAAGCTGTTGCATAGAACTCATCCTGCATTGTCCTGTGAAAACGTTCACAGATTCCATTTGTTTGTGGACTTTTAGCTTTAGTTTTGGTATGATCTATATCCTCAATGGCAAGATACAACTGAAACTCATGATGTTCCCTTGCTCCACAGTATTCAGTTCCTCTGTCGGTCAAAATGCGCATCAAAAGGATACTATATTGGTCATACATAGGAATAACTCTATCATTAAGCATATCGGCAGCCACTAAGGCTATTTTGCGGTCATAGAGTTTTGCTGTAGCTACTTTGGTATAAGTGTCAATAAAGGTTTGCTGATAAGTTTTACAAACTCCCTTTATATAACCCACATAATACGTGTCTTGTGCCCCAAGAAAACCAGGGTGATGTGTTTCTATCTCTCCATGAGCAACCTTTTCCTCTTTGGCTTTCTCTAATGCTACAACCTGCGATTCAGTAAGGATTAGCCCTTCCTGTACAACCTTGGCTTCAAGGGCTTTTAATCGTTTCTGGAATGTTTCCAGATCATGTCGAAGCCACACACAACGAACTCCACAGGGAGAGATAAAAACTCCTTCTTTCTTGAGTTCATTGGACGCTCTGGTTTGACCGAATGCTGGATACTCTATAGCAAAGGCTACAACACGCTCTTCGATTTGAGGATCTATCCGATTCTTCACATTAGGAACTCGGCGGTTCATATCCCTCAAGGCTATCTCGCCGCCTTCTTCAAACAACTCTTTGTAACGATAGAAGGTATCACGGCTGTAACCTAAATACTTGCACGCTCTTGACACATTCCCTAATTCTTCTGCTAATCCAAGCAGACCTAAACGACTTTTGATTACTTTTGTTTCTAAACTCATTTCTGACAGTTTTTTAAGGGTGAAACTTTTTTTGTTTATTAGCAATACAAACTTAAGTATTTGCCCTTTAACTGTCAGATCAGATCGAAACTATTTCATATAAAACCACATGGCCTTTACTATGGCGACTCACTTTTAATTCAGTATAATGGCTTTGGTCTATCTTGTCTGTTTTTGCTCATACTTAATAATACAGCTACCGCTAATCCTGTATTTACCATCAAATTAATCACTTCCAATGTTAGCGTATCCGGAGCATATTTGGATTGTATCATTACGAAAACAGAGAATAAATATGAAATATTCCTCACAGGATGTTATGTAAGCAGTTACCAAAACTCTGTTTGTATTGCTCAAGGTGGTGAGAGCTATTTGTCGTTAGTCGAAGACAATACAAAATATGAGGTTTCTACCTTAAATGCAGAGATTACATTCAAGATAAATAATTCAGTAATTTAAACCGGAGCAATTACCCAATGCTCCGGAAAATAAAACTAAACTGGTATTAAATCATTCACACTACCTTCATATGCTGATAAATCAATAACATCCGATGCATTTGAAACAATAAGATTGGAAACATTTATATTAGTATATGAAGGAGTTAATTTTGCATATATGTCAATGTAGCCATTTTCCCTTTTATAGTAAAAATCGTAGGAAGAGCCAACGATTAAGCCTACAATTTTAGGTTTACGTTTGCTACGGAAGTTGTACTATGTACACCTGCACTAATTAAATATACTGATGGAGCAGAAGCAAGATGCCCTATTGAAACGATAGAAACATTTTGAGCATTATTAGTACATCGTAGACATTTGAATATCATTCCATTTTCATTTGTATCCGTTCCGGCATTCTTCCTTTTAATCAAATTATAGGAATGATTTGACAGTAATCCATTAGAAGAGCTTGTGGCCAACGGATAGGCGTTTTCTTTAGTTATTTGTATAATTGCACCAGTTGTATTAATTCCTAATAACGATTCTGTATTGTTCATTACACTCACTTTAGCGACCTCATTTAATTTTGCCATATCTTCTATATTTTAGGAGCAAAAAATATTCAAGAATATGCATAATTAATAATTTGAATTATTTCCGCAAAAAGAGTAGATAAATAATACAAGCTACCAAAAAAACAATAATAGATATAATATAAAAGACTTTTTGAAATGGACTACATTAAAAACTTATTTATCGGAACGATTACAGGTATCGCCGCTTATCTTAACCCGATAAGCGGCGAAATAAGAGGACTTGTTGCTGTATTTGCTTTTAACTTCGTCTTTGGTTTACTTACTTCATTGATTATAGACAACGAAAGCTTCTCGTTTAAAAAAGCGTGGAGGTGTATTGTTGAAGCTATGGTATTTTTTACCCTCGTATGCGCTATTTACTATATTGGCGAGAACAAAGGAAATCCAGAGGGCGCACTTCAATGCGTTTCGTTTATAACATATTCGATTCTGTATTTCTATGGTGTAAATATACTGCGTAATCTCGTTTTACTTCTTCCGCAAAAGAGCGTAGGCGGTAAAGCTGTTTCATTCTTATATTAACGTGAGTTCGAAATAAGTTCAAAATAAGTATAGTTGTCTTTCCTGCATCC
>JAJQFD010000035.1 GCA_021201335.1 Bacteroides sp.
AAACCAGCGAACATGTTCATCCCTGAATACGGCGGGCTGAGGTGGCGCGGCAAATGCAGGCGTTTCGGGCTTTTTGCGCTCGTGGGCATTGCATTTCCAGTTGCAGTAGTGGCAGTACGCCAGTCCGGTATCGAGGTTGACACTGAGGGATTTATCGCGCTTGTCCTTGCGGCTGTCATGGCATTGCGGACAAAAAGTTTTCATTTTACCGCAGGTGCGGCCATTGGTAACGATGTTAAATTTGCTAAAGTTGATCATAAGATTGTAAGTAACTGATAATTTATAGGTTAATGTTTTCAAAAGATGATTCTGATGAAGTTTGTTTTACTGGGAATTGCGCTTTTTTGCGCCCTCCGCTTAAGTTATTCGAAGGCCAAACTCCGGTTGATTCTCAGGCCACCCAGCAGTTTTGCTCGTGGCTCCAGTCGGCCGTTTCGCTGGGTCGGGGCGGAGCGTCGGGTGGGATGATGATGCCGCAATACGTTCGCTGTCCTGTTTTCGAATCGATCATTTCGAAGATGTTCTTTTTTCGTCGGCGTTCTTCTTCTTCCAGCAGGGCGAAATGGCTGAGCAGGCGTCGGTGAATGTCGGTGCCGGGGTTGAGGAAATTGCTGAAATAGTCCTTCACATCGGCTACGGAGTGTAGCGCCCGCCCTTTGCTTTTGAGCTTTATATGCCTCCGGAATTCCTCTACAATCTCCTTGAAGTACCGGGTGAACATGCATCCCAGTTGTGAGTGGATTGCCAGTACTTCTACCCATGATTCGTCTTGTATAGCCTCGTCGAGATGTTTTTCCCAGGATGTTACCACAGGATTTGCCGTAAGATCAACCTCCGGAAAATGAGAATAAGAATTATCAACGGCAGCAGCGCCAGTCTCTTTTATAATTTCTCTGCTGTTCTCTTCTCTTCTTTTCTCTTCTATTCTCTTCTCTTCTGCTCCGTCAATGCCGGTGAATTTACCGGTGGAATCTCTACCGACAGAAGCGGCTCCCTTCTTTCCGGCTTTGACACGTTTTTTTCGATTCTCTTCGAGGGCAGACATCACCCTCTGCATGTATTCGGATGATATCTGCAGGTTTTCTCCCTCTCCTTCGATGACAAATAAATCGAAATCGTAAATGATGCTTTCGAGGCTCTTCATCGAGATTCGTCGAGCGCGCGAAATCGTTCGCAAAGCTGTCATGCCCATCGTGTAATCTTGATGCATTCGTAACTCGGTCAGCAAAAAAAGGTATGTTCCGAAACCTTTTGCTTTGTGTTTTTCGATCATTTTTAAAACACGTTCGTCTGTTAAAACGGCTACTTCCAACGGGAAGTATTCTCCTTTTGTACTCATTGTAATAAGTTTTTGCATTGATTATTATGTTATCTATAAATTTCTATGCAAATATAGATCATTCCTTTTGTATTTCATAATCATATGAATAGATTTGTTGATGGAAAAAGAACAAGTTTGCGTAAATTACAGGGAGTGAATAAGATAGGAATCCCCTAAATTTTGTTAATGGTCATGATCATGGTGAGAGGGGGTGGGATAGAACAACTAACCGTAGAGTTTTCATTTTGAAGTGTATCGGCATGGGTGGAATTTCTTCTCTTCTGTACTTCGCCAGATGTAGTGTCGATTTCTTTTTTCCCATCCACGCGTTCTCTTATTTCATAAAATGTGATTACCTTAACAGTAAGCTAAACCTAATTATGATGAAAGATGAAAAAAACAGTATGGATTACCGTATGCATCGGTTTTTTAATTTTATTGGTTCTTCTCTCGTGCACGAACAACCGGCCCCGTGAGCGTGCTATTCAAAAGAAAACTGAGTTAACCCGCGAAGAAAGAATTGAACGAATCTACAGGGAGTTCAAAGAGCGTGGATTTGAAACCGATAGCGCCTATTCCGAAGAAGACTGGCAACAAATGTTGGATACGATGAACGTGGCGGAGGCCGAACGAATGCTGATTTGGTGGGACGAATTAAATTTATACCCGGACGAACCGAATATGCATCCCGTAGAGGGTGTACCGGAAGAGGAGGTGGTGTATGACGAGCAAATGGGTCTGACGTATTTGGCGATGAATCATGCCGACAGGGATCTATTTATTAAGGAGCTTCGGAAGATATCAGAAATCACCGATAAAAGCAGGCGGGATACTTCTTTCCAGGTGTGGTGCAGGAAGTATGGGTTTAAGGTGAAATTGAAGTAAAGCGGGGGCGGGTGAAAGCGACTTTTACGCTGTTAAGGTGGAGTTGGAGATATAAGATACGTAAACATAAGCACTGCAAGCGCGACAGATTTAGCCCGGGGTTAGCGAGCAGCCGTGGTCGGAAGATAACATTTCTTAGCCATCAAGCCAAAATCTATGGTCTGTTAAGAATCCCGGAGGGATTTGATGTGCATAACCACGGGATGTATCCCGTGGAAACGGCTAACCCGGCTCTACTCTGACAGCCCCGATAGGGGGTGAAGAATATACTATTGACCCACTTCGTGGCTCCCGGGATAGTTATTCCTGTCCCGTGGGATATGCATCCCCCGGTTATGCACCTGCAATCCCTGCGGGATTCTTAGCTGAGCTTACGTTTTAGCTTCATCCCTCATGCTTTTACCTACCCTTCTCCTTCACCCTCAACGGCTGCTCCATCGATCAAAAAACTGTGCAGGAAAGATTCTCATGTCCTCTTTCCTGCACAGTTTAATCTAGTCCTCCATTTCTTTATCGGATGGAGTTTGGAGTGAAGGTACTCCTTTGGTGCATTTGCAATAAATAGGTTTCCTTCTTCAATGCGGCTTACGAATCTCAGCTGGAATCTTTTAACCCGATCCGGATACCAACGAGTCTCCGGATTCATCACCATATTTCTCTACACCGTACCGGACTCTTCTCCCTGGTAACAGAAACTACCGTCAAACTTCAAACCGGCATTTTCATTGATTCGCCCACTGACACCCATTGTTAGAGTTGGCAGACAACAATTAAACGAATTAGCACGAATGGAAAAATGATTACCGTTATTAAGCTGCTCGTTGTCAGATTTCATGACAAAAGCTACCGAGGGTATGATTTCAGAGACACTTACATACTCCAGATACTCGTTGGTATTGGAATCGGGGGCAGGTTTTTGCTGAGACCTTTTTGGGTTATTCGACTGACTTGCCACGACTACTTTTTTATCTTTGTAGCCGTGGAAATCAGTCTCCTTAATTTCACTCACTATATGTTCTTCTGGCAATCCTTTTAACAGGATGACTCTTTCTGCGAAACTTGTATTCATCTCCTATTTATTTACCGTCTAAGGAAAATTTTACCATGGTAAATATACCGAATAGATTCTTACCCGTCTGACCAAAACGTACAAATCTGACGAGCCAAATCGTACCTGTCTGTTTCTTTTACGGAACAAATTGTACGTGTACGGATAAATTGTACAAAACATGGTTTTTAACGTCTGTAACACGGTTTCGGCGGGTGCGATGCCTCCTAATCCCTCAATATTCTTTATTTTTACAGTATCATGAAACCGGGATATGTTTGGTATATATTGACAGCATGTGTGATTGCTACCTCTGCACTTACCTGGGCCTTAATTATGCTATTTGCGGTAAGCGACAGTAAAACAGGCAAGGAGAAGAATGTAAAGCGCATCTTGTTATGGTATTTTCTGTCCACTTTAGCAGCTTGGTTTGCGGTGGTGGTGTACGCGTATGTACCTGCGTATTATCCTTACATCCATTCGTTGACGTACCTGTCGGTGCTGTTGATAACTGTTATTTTCTTCCAGTTTATTTATACCCTCACTATTACCCGTCCCAACGATCGCTTTCCGAGGTGGCATTATGCGGCTCCTGTGCTCATTTGCCTGGCGTTGCTGGTGTGGTCTTTTTTCATCCCGTTCGATGTACAGGTGCAGCTTCGAAAAGGGCAGGGCGCCATTGTGCCCGAATACACTGCGTACTCTCACTTTTTCTTGCTGAAACCTCGTATACGACTGGTTTTCTGCCTGGTATACCTCATCTTGAGCATCCTCAGAGTCCAGCAATACGGTAAAGACATTCACCGGAGGAATCATCCGGTGCGTAACCCGACTCCCTGGATACTGACACTCTTGTTCACGCCCGTGACGATGCTTGTGCTGGCACTTCTCAGAAACACCATACCCCCCGAGAAGGTGCTGGTGTTTGGGGGCGTTCATCTCTTTATCCTGCTGATTCTCATCCTGCATGGGGCGGTGGGGTACAATGTGATCCGGCGAAATTTTCTGCTTTATATTCCTTTGTCGCCGGAACCTTTGCCATCAAAAACTACGAAGTTCCAGGCGGAGACTACCGACAGCTACTACGGTAAAAACGAGTCGAAAAGATTGACTCGGAAGTCTTTTGAAACGTACATCCAGCAGTATAAACCTTACCTCGACCCGCAACTCAAACTCACCGACTTGCTGGAACCTTTACAAACAAACCGCACGCTGCTGTCGGGTTTTATCAATCGAACGTACAGAATGAACTTCAACCGGTATATCAACGTGTGCCGGCTCAAAGAGTTACAGCGTCTTTGCAGATCATCTGCCCATCAAAAAAAAGGAGATGAATAGACTGATTGCCCAGGCCGGATTTGCATCCCGCCGGAACTACGTCCGGGCTCTGGCAGCCGAAAATGAAAAGAAAGAGACTTGATACGATGCAGCCGCTCCTTCACATATCACTTCTGGTCCGCTTGATTGGCTTTATTGCTCCTCTCATTACGGGATTAATTTGCATGGGCCTCCTCTTGGTTTTCTACCTGGAAAGCCGTCAGCCCCTGAAACGCAAACTATCTCTCTTGCTGATCGCCGAAATGGGAACCTGTGCTTTCTCCTGGGTCAGCCTGATTATTTACACCCTCTATCCTGAAATTTATATACGAATTGAAGCTCTTTTTTATATCAGCATCCTGTATGCGTTGGTTATTACTTATCATTTCGTGTTTGTCCTGACGGATGATGGCAGTGGCAAAAAGTTCAACCGGATGCATTATATTATCCCTCTTCTTTTCGGGTTGGTCATGCTGATCTGGTCGTTCTTTATCCCCGACGAAATAGAGATTTGCATCACCGCTAGCCGTGGGAAGTACCCGAAAGTCTACGAAGCGTTTACCCTCTTTACCACCTCCAAAAGCGATTTATTCCTGGTATATAACATTCTCTATTCCATTTGGGGGTTGAAGCGCATCTATCATTTCCGTAAAATACGGGGCAATTATTTGGCCGATGAAGGACGTTCGTCCATCAACTGGTTGCTTTTGCTGATGTTCGTTACACTGGCAGGTGTACCGCTTTCGCTTATCCCTTCCCTGCTGGGGATAAATCTGTTTCTGACTTCCGCCATCACTTTTATTCCTACGTTTCTGGTTATTCTGAAAGATGTAGTGCTGACTTACAATGTGCTGGCCGGGAATTACGTGGTGATTGACTTAACCCGCCCTCCGGAAGAATCGGAAGCGGCCACTTCTTCGCCCACCGCCAGCAGCTGGCCCGACAAAGAAAAGTTCGAGCAATATGTGTTCCGACAAAAGCCGTACCTGAATCCTCATTTGCGTATTACAGACCTTGCACATGCTCTGTACACCAACCGGACGTATCTTTCGGGATTCATCAACCAGGAGTATCAGATGAACTTTAGCCGGTTCATCAATCGGTGCCGGTTGAAAGAGTTGGAGAAGTTGAGACGCGACCCCAACAACCTGAAGAAGAACATGTTAGACTTGATACTGGAAGCGGGTTTCAGTAATTACCGGGCTTATCAGCGGGTGAAGAAAGAGGAAGAGAAGCAGGGGAAATAGGAGGGGATATCGTACAAGGAGGGCATTAAAAAAAGCGAGAAGCACAAGCTCAGGGGTCTTCTCGCTTTTTGATTAACAACTGATTAAGGTCATTTGCTGCGAAATTATGTTTATTTCCAGTATTTATTCTGTTGCAGTTTGGTGTTAACCGATAACTCTTTCGACGGGATCGGCAAGAACACATGTTTGTCGCTGGTACGTTTCACGAATTCTTTTACTCCGACGAAGTTGGTACCTGTAGCCCAGCGCGAGTCTTCGGTGGCTGCACCCAGGGTGTTACGGATCGCATCTACATAGATACCCCAACGAATCAGATCATATTTGCGTAAGGATTCGAAACAGAGTTCGCGTCCTCGTTCGTCTCTTACTTCCTGTTGGAAATCTTCGTAAGATAATCCGGAGAGTTCGGTAATACCGGCACGTTTTCTTACTTCATTGATGCATTCATACGCTACCGGGGTAGGGCCAGCATTGGCTTCGTTTTCTGCCTCAGCTATCATCAGGAGCACATCGGCATAGCGTAAGATCGGGTAGTTTTCGGGGGTATAATTCTTTTGCTTAGGAACGGTTGTTTCCCATTCACGGCGGTATTTTCCGCAACGACGTTGTACAATCTCTGTCGCTTTCCAGTCTACTTTCACATCTTTGTTATTGATTTGGTAAGGGGCCATGGAAAGATCACGGCGTGTATCTTTATCGTCGTATAAATCCCACAGAACCAGGCTTCCCGAGTAGAACCCATAAGAATACCCAAATCCATTCTGACTATCCATCGCCTGCAGGTTTCCGATCACGTTTCCGATACGTCCGGCCGTCCATTGGCCGTTGATGCGGGAACCTAAGAATTCAGCCTCCCAGAGAGATTCGTTGTATTCTGTATCGTACTTATCGGAAGCCATGTTCTTCCAGATTTGATACACATCCGGGTTCAATTTATGTTTGTTCGATTCGCGTACTTTCTTTCCCCAGAAAGCGGCTTTTTCGTAGAAAGGTTTTCCTCCTTCCGACGGATAACCGGCACGCCATAAGCACACTCTTGCCAAGATACCCATCACGTTATTCTTTTTTACATGAGAAGGAGACAGGTCATAAGTGGAATCATCTACCATATCTACACAGTCTTCCATTTCCTTGATAATCCAGTCGAGGGCTTCGGCGTGAGGGGTTACTTCTTGACTACTATTATTCACATCATTCAAAGATTGTGTACGAATGGGTACTTCATACCAACCTTGCACCAGCAGGAAATGATAGAAAGCGCGCAGGAATTTAGCCTCGCCTTTTATACGCACTCTTACCTTATCATCCATCTGTGCATTATCTATATTTTCGAGTAATAAGTTGGCATTATTGATGCCTTTGTAGATATCTTCCCATGTCGAAAAGATAGTAGTATTACTACTGTTATGATCATTACCATATACATGCGATGATGTAGTAGCAGCCGGACGGGTATAATAACTTAAATCGTCTACATTGGAAATCATACAAGAATAAAAGTTTCCATATACACTTTCATATACAAGCGAGTAGTATACACCCGCCAGAGCCATGGTACACTCTTTTTCATTTGAATAGAATATTTCAGGTGCAATGAAATCGTACGGGGTAGTTTCGAAAAAGCTATCGCAGGCAGTCAGGGAGAGGACTCCTATCCCGATACAAATGTTTCTGAATGTTTTATATAATTGATTCATAATTGCTGTTTATTTTGATAGGTTAGAATGTTACGTTCAGGCCCAGTGAAGTGGTAAACGAACGGGGATAAGCGGACCAGTCGAATCCTGGAGTCAATACAGAATGACGGGTGGAGACTTCCGGATCAGGACCGGAATAACTGGTAAAGGTAGCAATATTATCCGCGGAAAGATAAACCCTGGCATTGCCAATACGTAATGATCTTAATAATCTTTCTGGTAGCGTGTAACCTATAGAGATATTCTGTAGTTTCAGGAACGATCCGTCTTCCACATACAAGGAACTATATACCTCGGAACCCACCGCATTGGAACGTGGCATATTACTGGTAGGATTGCTTTCACTCCAGCGATTCACGTAAGATGCAAACATGTTGGTGTTCTTTCGTCCTGCCGGGTTCTCGTATAACATCCGGTTGACGTTCAGGATATCATTACCATAACTCCATCTGAAGAAAATATTCAGGTCGAAGTTTTTGTACTGGAAGTTATTGCTGAATCCACCAATGTGTTTTGGGTGTCCGTTGCCGATGGCTACTTTGTCGTCGTCATTAATCACATTATCGCTGTCATTGACATTCTTGTACTTCGGGTCTCCTGGCTGACATACACCTGAGTAATAAGGAATTCCTTCTTTTAAGGTATAAACCTTGTTACCATTCGCATCTGTACTGACATCAAAATCTTCGTATTTATAGGTTCCTTCATATAGAAAACCATACATCTAGCCGGCAGGGCTTCCTATCTTGCTGATATAAGCTGTCATATTCCGGTATTTGTTATCCCAGTTAACGAAGCTTGTCATTTGCTCCTGTTCGTCGTTCAAAGCAATGATTTTGTTGCTGTTGAAAGAAATATTAAAGCTCGAAGTCCAAGTGAAATCTTTGGTAGCAATATTCATGGTTTCCAGAGTAATTTCCAATCCTTTGTTGCGTAGTTTACCTACATTCAGCATAGCAGTTGAGTATCCCGAACTGGCGGCAATGTTAGCCTCCAATAACAAGTCCTTAGTTGTTTTAACATAATAGTCCATGGTCAGGTTAATGCGACTTCCAAAGAATCCTAAGTCTAAACCCAGGTCGAATTGTTCAGTAGTTTCCCATTTCAGTTTTTCGTTCGCCATCGAGCTTGATATATATCCTGTATTAAATACACCGTCCCAGGGATATTTATAAAGATTATCATTCGTGACAAGGTGCGCCATGTAGTCATAGTTACCCACCCGGTTGTTACCTGTTAATCCCCAGCTAACGCGTAATTTACCGTTGGCCAGCCACGAAACGTTTTCAGCTATGAAATTTTCTCGGCCAAATGCCCAAGCCAGCGATCCGGAAGGAAAATATCCCCAGCGGTTGTGTTTCGGGAATTTGGAAGAACCGTCGGCACGGATGGAGGCAGTCAGGTAGTATTTGGAATCGTAGTTGTAGTTCACGCGCCCCAGGTAAGACATCAATGCGTTTTCTCCTTTGGAGGAGGTTACCACCGGAATAGAAGATCCTTTATCCAGACCAGCCATGCCGAAAGATTCGTTAGTGATATGTTCAGCTGTTACGGAATGAACGTAGATGCTACTCTTTTGGAAGGTAAGACCACCCAGAAGATTCATGTTGTGCTTCCCTTTATTCAATTGATAGGTTAATGTATTTTCATTCAGGTAACTTCTGTTTTCCTGTTGCGTTAATTTGGCATTAATACCTTTACTTCGAGAATTGGACGGATGAGAATTACCTGTCTGGGTCTGAGATCCGTTAAACTCTTCATTCTTATAGTCGCGGGCAGTGTATCCGCCGGATATCTTTAGTTTCAGGTTGTCAATAATTTCATATTCCAAGCTTGCATTGGCTTGCAAGTTATTGGTTGTTTTTCTGCGATATTCGTTTCGGGCAGATAATAGGGGGTTGAAGCGATAATCTTCCGTCATATTAATATCGCCATCGTAAAGTTCCGACAATAAGTCTGATCCGTTAGGAGAGACAGGGCGATAAGCCCATATACTATACATGAAGGCAGATGAAAGCGATGTGGTAGCATCGGATGCTGTTGGTCCGTTTTGTATGGTGCTGGCATAATTGGCACTAGCATCGATTTTCAATTTCTTACTAAATTGCTGGCTTAAACTTACCCTTCCTTGGTAGCGACTCAGGTCAGAATTGATAATTACCCCTTCCTGGTTGTTATAAGACAGAGAGGCAGAATATCCCAAATCTCCGCTTTTACCATTCATCAATACATGGTGGCTGTGACTGAGTGCGGTGCGAAAAAGCTCATCCTGCCAGTCATAGTTCTTCATGGTTTTATAGCTTTCAAGGGTTTTGCCATCCTGTAGGTATTTCTCTTCAAAGTCTTCTGCGCTCATTACTTCCTGTTGCAAACGAGCGAATTCATATCCGTCCATCAGGTCAGGGGTATTGCGTACGACTCCTACAGACATGTTGCCGTTGTACGTAATAGATGGTTTTCCGGCTAACCCTTTTTTGGTCGTGATGATTACTACACCATTTGCAGCACGAGAACCATAGATGGCTGTGGCGGAAGCATCTCTCAATACATTAATAGATTCAATATCATTCTGGTTTAATGAACCCAGATTGGCATCTTCCTGTGGAAATCCGTCGATCACATATAAAGGTGCTGTACTCTGGGTTAGCGAACCGGCACCACGGATCACGATATTGAAGTTATCTCCCAAGCCACCATCTGAAGATGTTACTTGTACACCAGCTATACGCCCCGCTAATGACTGGGCAATGTTCGTAACGGGTGTTTTCACCAGGTCGTCCATGTTTGCTTTACCAATCGAACCGGTCAGGTCGCGGCGACGAACATCACCGTATCCTACTGCTACTACTACAATTTCGTCGAGGCTTTGGCTCTCTTCTTCTAAAGTGACGTTAATTACTGTTTGCTTTCCTACAGTGACTGATTGGTTTTTGTATCCTACAAATGAGAATTGAAGAACGTTTGATTCATCGGCTTGAATGGTATAGGTACCGTCGATAGTACTAATGGTACCTGTACTTGTGCCTTTCACAGTAACACTTACTCCCGGGAGCTCTTCTCCGAGTGTGTCGATAACTTTACCTGTGATTGTTTTTCCGGTTTGCGCCGAGAGGGCATCGGCGAAGCGCCACAGAAAAGTTGCTAGTAACACAAAGAATGTTTTTCTTTTCATACGTATTAAATCTTTTAATAATATAAATAAGGTTTTGTTGCTATCAGGCAACGCTACAAATCTAAACGAAACACGTTTTGACGCCGTTTATGGATTGTCCATAAATAGTCCGAATTAGTCCATCTGGAGAATTCTACTATTTTTCCGAACTATTTTTCTCTTTTTACTTTTTGGAGCAATGTCGACAGTTCTGCTGTGATACCCGGATTTTGCCGGGCTACATTGGTCGTTTCGGAAGGATCGGTCGATAAATCATACAGCTGCGCTTCCGGTTCGTTGCCCAGCTCCATTTTCGTCCAGTATTCTATCCGGGGACTGTTGCTGGGTTCGATGTATTTCCAGTTTCCTCTGATCAGTGCCAGTGTATTGTTCAGGTTTTGCTGAATAACATATTCTCTTCCGCGCTCATCCTTCCCTAATAAGGTGTTTAAGTGTTCCTGGCTGTCGGGAGCAGCACCAGGCCGGAGTGGCTGATTGATCAGTTTGGCCAAAGAAGCATACACATCTATCTGCGAAAAGAGAGATTGTTGCTTGCTGGGTTTGATTCCTGCCGGCCAACGTGCAATAAAAGGTATCCGGGTGCCCGCTTCGTAAGCACTGTATTTGCCACCGCGGTATATTCCCATGGGGGTATGGCCGTTGAGTCGTTCGAATGCTTCGTCTTGATAACCGTCGTCAATTACCGGACCGTTGTCGCTGGTGAAGATCAGGAGTGTATTGTCTGTCAGTTTCAGACTGTCGAGGGTGTTCATGATTTCTCCGATGGTCCAGTCCAGCTGTAGAATAACATCTCCTCGTGTACCCAGTCCGCTTTTACCAGCAAACCGGGGGTGTGGCACACGGGGTACATGAATATCTTGTGTACCCATATAAAGGAAGAAGGATTCGTTTTTATGCAGGGTGATGAATTTCTTTGCTTTCTCGGTAATCACATCGGCTATGTCCTCGTCTTTCCAGAGAGCCGATCTTCCACCTGTCATCCAGCCGATGCGAGGAATACCGTTGATGATGGTATTATTATGTCCCTGGCTGGGTTTGAGGGTTACCAGTTCGGGATTCTCTTCTCCTGTGGGCCAGTCGCCCACTTTCTGCTCATAGCTAACGGTAATCGGATCGTTTGGGTCCAGGTTTACCACCCGACCGTTTTCGACGTATACACAGGGCACACGGTCGACAGTAGCGGGTATGATAAATTCATAATCAAAACCGATGCTTTGGGCATTGGGAGTGATTCGTTGGTTGAAGTCGGTTTCGCCACGAGGGCCTAGTCCCAGATGCCATTTACCCACTACTCCGGTGGCATAGCCTGCGTCCTTAAACATATCAGCCAGGGTAACACAAGTCGTGTCGATAATCAGCTCCGAATTGCCGGGAGCTATTCCGGTGTTTTGTTGTCGCCAGGGGTACATGCCTGTCAGTAATCCGAACCGTGAAGGTGTGCTGGTAGCGGAAGTTGCATACGCATTGGTGAATTGAACCCCTTGTCCGGCCAGGCGATCGATATGGGGGGTACGGACTTTAG
The DNA here is from genome assembly GCA_021201335.1 of Bacteroides sp. Lineage (GTDB taxonomy): Bacteria > Bacteroidota > Bacteroidia > Bacteroidales > Bacteroidaceae > Bacteroides. The sequence continues at coordinate 12,210 of JAJQFD010000035.1, forward strand.
TTGCTCCGTAACAACTTAAATCACCAATGCCCAGGTCGTCCGAGAAGATATAAATAACATTGGGTTTCCTTGCCTGCTGATCTTTATCTGCTTTCTGCGAACTACTGCCGCACGCGCTTACCAAAGCAATGCTGGAAAGTAAAGCCATGTTCGAAAACATTGATTGTATGGGTATTGAGCTTTTCATAGGCTATAATATTTGTATTGAATCCTGATCAAAAGTAGAGGGTAATATCCGGAATGAGGTGTAATAGCGTTCAAAGATAGGCAGAAAATGTACATACCTATAGCAGACTGGTAATGCAGTAACAACGATGGTATTACCAAAGTCGGGTCGGGGTTCTATGATGCTGTTGAATTATTCTTCCTGGGTGGGTATATCATCCTCTCTTTCGTTCTCCTCGCTTCCCGGATCTGCGCCCTTCCGATAGGCCAACGGATTTACATGATAGGCATCTTTGAAACATTTGCTGAAATATCTCGAGGAACTGAATCCAATGCGATCGGCTATTTCCGATACATTCAGTTCCGGGTTATTACGTAACATTAATGCACCCTTCTTCAACCGGATAGTTAGAATAAAATCGTTGGGCGTTTGTCCGGTGATGGCTTTGATTTTGGCAAACAGGTTCGTGCGTGCCATCCCCATTTCGCGGGCAAAGGTATTGATGTTGAAGCTGGTATCGTCCAAATGGCTTTCAATAATCTCAATAGCTTTGTCGAGTATTTCTTTATCTATCGGGTTGGTGGCCAGTATCTGTGCAAAAGCCTGGGGCTGTTTGCTGAATTTCTCCTGTAACAACAAGCGGGAATTAACCAGGTTGTTGCAACGGGAGATCAATATATTCATATTGAAAGGTTTGGTGATGTAATCATCCGCACCAATACGTAACCCCTCGATGGTGTGCTTGATAGCTGTACGGGCCGTAAGCAGTACTACTGGGACATGGCAGGTGTCCGGATCCGTTTTAATCAGTTTGCACAATTCCGTTCCCGACATCCGGGGCATTACTACATCACTCAAAACGATATGCGGCATTTCTTCTTTTACCTTTTGCCATGCTTCTTCCCCGTTGGAAGCTGTAGTTACTTGGTAGAAGGTATTGAAGATAGCCGAAAGCATTTCCTTGATTGACTCATTATCTTCTACAATCAGTATTTTAGCATCGGGGATGCGCTTTTGCGGAGAGACGTCTTCCCATTCCATTTCAGGAATTTCATCTGTTTCCTGTGGTTTGATTTCTACTTGTTGAACCTCATCCGTCTGGCGACTGATTTGTTCGGGTGCGAAGTGTTTATTACCCAGTTGGAGCGTAACCGTGAAGACACTTCCCTTACCCGGTTCGCTTGTCACCCGGATAGTACCGTGGTGAAGGTCGATAATACCTTTCGTAAGGGCCAGTCCGATGCCCGTGCCTGTAGAGAGAGAATCCATTTGTTCCGTCTGGTAGAAGCGATCGAATATCTTATCTATTTCTTCTGCCTTGATGCCGGAACCCGTATCGATGATTTCGATCAGGGAATGGTTATTTTCCTGTTTTACGCCAATGGTGATGGTACCGTCTTCAGGAGTATGCTTCAAAGCATTGGATAACAGATTGTTAATGACTTTCTGCATTTGTTTGGGATCGTACCATACTTCGAGGGTATCGACTTCCTTTTCAAATACCAGGTTTACTTTTTTAGTATGGGCGTACTCCAGGAAAAGGAGGTAGTTTTCATACAGGAAGTCAACCAGGTTGTGCGGACTTACCTTGATCTTCATGTGTCCTTGTTCCTGCTTGCGGAAGTCAAGTAATTCTGTAATCAACTCTTTTAGCTGAAGACTGTTTTTATAGATTCCCAATATCTTGTTATAGATCATCGGTGTGAAAGATTGTAATTGGAGCAATGCTTCCACTTGTCCGACAATCAGTGTCAGCGGGGTACGGAACTCGTGAGAGATATTGGTGAAGAAACGCAGCTTGGACTGGTTCAGATCTTCGATATCTTTCAGGTGTTTCTGTTCGTATTTTAAAGATTCCTGCAGACGAATACGGGCCTTGTAAGTTACTACCAGGTACCACAGTAGCGCCCCAGCAATAATTATATATATAAAGTAAGCCAGTGTGGTCTTATAGAAAGGAGGCAGGATTGTTATCTTCAGTATGCTTTCTTCCACCGACTGGTTTTTACCGCTGGAACGTACAATCAGTTTATAGTTTCCTGCATTCAGGTTGGTATAGGTAATGGAACGTTGTCCGCGGGTGCGGTTCCAGTCTTGCGAGAAACCTTCCAACCGGTAAATGATTTCTTCCTGATTGGCCGGAATATAGTTTGATGTAGCAAACTCCACCATAAACATCGACTGATCGGCTTTGAGGGTAATCTCCCTGGTATAGCACATGGCTTGCTTCAGGATACCGCTTTCATCTCCCGGTGTAATTTCTTCTCCATTTACAATCAGGCGGGAGAAGTTAATATTATAAGGCTTCGGGGCAAAGTTCAGGTCTTTCTCGTAGAAGGAGATCATTCCTTTCACACCACCGATGAATACTTCGCCATCCTTTGTCATGTAAAGGGAATTTTCATTAAAAGCCGTTAGGGGGAATCCGTTGTCTTTGCTGTAATTGTGAAATACTCCCCGGGTGTAATCGAATACGGAGAACCCCTGGTTGGTTATCAGAAGTAATTGTCCTTTTACGGTCGATTCAAAGACTTCATAAATGCAATCACTGGATAAGCCGTTCTTCTCGGAATCGAAGTTTTTAAAGTCATTCGTATCTCGCTGGTAAAGGTCTAATCCACTGCCAGAAGTGGAGAACCACAAATTCCCCTGCTTATCTTCTGTAATGCTGTTTACGTTGTTATTACTCAGGCTGTTGGGCTTATCGGGATAATAACGGTAGTTGGTCAGTACATCCGAATCGAAGTTATAGGAAAATACCCCTTCTCCTGTTACGGCCATCCAGAGGATTCCTTTTCTGTCGAATTGTAAATCGGCCACCATCCGGATCAGGCGGCCTTCACTTTTGTTTGTAAACAGTTGGGTGCACGTCTCTGTTCTAGGGTTGAATAAGCATACCCCATTCTGGGTAGCAACCACCAATTGGTCCTTATAAGGAGCAATATCCCGGATTATATCCGAAGGAAGGGTAGAAGAATCTCCTTCTTTCATTCGGTAATGACGGAAACGGTTGGTTTTCAGGTCTAGTTTGTTGAGTCCGCCCAAGTGAGTACCAATCCACATGATGTCGTTGTTTTCATCATAATAGATGGCCTTTACATTCTGTCCGGAAAGAGAGTTTGCACCCTTGTCGGCTAAATACCATTTGAAGCGCTTCTTCTCTCTTTCGTATACATTCACGCCGCCGCCTTCGGTACAAATCCAGAGATTACCGTGTTTGTCTTCCAACATTCGGCCGACCACTGAATTGCTGAGGCCTTCGAATTCGATATCCGATTCCCGGTAGTAGTTGTAAATCTCGTATTCGGGATTGAAGTAATTCACTCCCCCAAAGTAAGTTCCCAGCCAGAGCGTGCCTTGATTGTCTTTGACGATGCACCAGATGGAAGAATGTGTCAGGCTTTCCGGCTGATCTTTCTGAACGGGATAGTAATGGAAAGTGCCTGTCTCTTTTTGGTAGACATTCAGCCCGTTGAAAGTTCCAATCCAGATGTTACCTCTGTTGTCCTCACAGCACCAACGCGCAAAATCGGATGAAATACTGGCAGGGTCATTCGGTTGATGCATGTAATTGAGTATGCTGCCATCGGCTTTTACCCGGTACAGTCCGTGTTCCCAACTGCCCATCCACAATTCGTTGGCGGAATCTTTGTAGATACTGATGATGTTTCCTTTGGGTATAGGTAGCAATAACTCTTTCTTGTCTTTGAGTTTGTAAGCTCCATTCTGCATACCGATCCAGAGATGGTTATCCTCCTCCAGGAACATACAGGTGATATGAATGTTTCGTCCGGCAAGCTGGTAATAGAGGTCGAAGTTCCGGGTTTCCTCGTTATAAACGTATATTTCGTTTCGCTGGCCGATGTATAGCTTTTCATGGTAGTATATGCCGGTAATGTTTCCCAGCAGGAGCGTGGTGAACTTCTGCTGCGCCATATCAAACTCGGCTACTCCTTCCGTACACAGTAGGTAGAGCTTACCGTTTCCATTGCCGGTGATGCGTAACACGTTGTTACAGAAAAGGCTATGAGGGTTGTTCTTTTGCAGTTTGTAGGTTTTAATATCGTTTCCGTTGTAGCGGTTGAGTCCCTCCCGTGTGCCAATCCATACCGTACCTTTTTCGTCGATGTACAGGCTGTTGACTGAAAATTGCGATAAGCCATCATCTGTCGTCAGGTGATTGAAAGTAATGTTTTGCTTTTGGGCACTCACAAGCAGGATGCAGCCAAAGAGCCACATCAGGATAAAAAATGTTTTCACTGTCAGGTGTTGAACCTTGGATATCATCGTCTTCATAATAAGCCTCTATACAAATATAAACTTTTTGCGGTATAAAGGCGGGATAATCCAAACACCTATCTAATAAAATGTATGAATTTGGAGTTATTTGAACGATTGTAGACTTTCCTTACGGCACCGGAAACCGGGAAAAAGAGTTAAATAGCCTTCCTTATTACAATATTGTCGTTTTATTGAATGATTTATGACATTACATTTGGTTGCTTCCTATTATTTTTGCTTCGTAACGAATATGATAACAATTAAATATTATGAAAACATTTTTGGGAATATGGGCGGTTTCTTCTCTTCTATTGGTCAGTTGTGGGAACCGGAACACAGTAAAAGATAACTTTGTAAAGGATAATGTGGAAAATGCGGTGGCCCAGTATACCATTCAAACGGATATTATTGAGAAGTCCGGCCGTATACTGAACCCCCGTACTATCCGGGAAGATGGCAGTATCGTATATGTTCCTATTGATGACTGGACGAGTGGCTTTTTCCCCGGAAGTATATGGCTGTTGTATGAACTGACACAAGATTCAAAATGGAAAACCCTGGCGGAGAAATACACCGAAGATCTCGATTCCGTGAAATACCTGAAATGGCATCACGATATAGGTTTCATGATTGGATGCAGCTACCTGAATGGGTATCGGTTGGCGCAGAAATCGGATTATAAAGAGGTAATTGTAGAGGCTGCCCGTTCCTTATCTACCCGTTTTCGTCCGGCGGCCGGAGTGATCCAATCCTGGGATTCCGATAAGGGTTGGCAGGCACAGCGAGGCTGGAAGTGCCCCGTTATCATTGATAACATGATGAACCTGGAACTCTTATTCGAAGCTACCCGGCTATCCGGAGATTCTTCCTTCTATCAAATAGCCGTTAAGCATGCCGATACCACCATGAAGCATGCCTTCCGTCCTGATTACAGTACGTACCATGTGGTAGACTATGACCCTGAAACCGGAGAAGTACGCAAGAGACAAACCGCCCAGGGCTATGCAGACGAATCAGCCTGGGCACGCGGACAGGCATGGGCCATTTATGGATACACTTTGTGTTACCGATATACCGGAGATGAACGTTACCTGGATCAGGCGCAACACATTGACAAGTTTATCTTTAACCATCCCAACTTACCAGCTGACCTGGTTCCTTACTGGGATTTCAATGCACCGGATATTCCGAAAGCTCCGCGGGATGTTTCTGCTGCGTCTTGTACAGCCGCTGCCTTGTATGAAATGCATACCTATCTTCCGGATGCAGGATACAAAGCGAAGGCCGATAAAATAATGGAAAGCCTATCTTCTCCCGCTTATACAGCAAAGGTCGGAGAGAACGGAAACTTCATCTTAATGCATTCCGTCGGGAGCATTCCTCACGGTGCAGAAATAGACGTACCTTTGAATTATGCCGATTATTATTTCCTGGAAGCATTGATCCGTAAAAGAGATTTAGCATCTAACTAAGCAAGCCCTATGAATAATCGTATCAACCTATTGTTGGCCGGACTGGGTGTTCTAACCATCCCCGGGTGCAATACAGCCCAGGAGAAAGAGGAACACTCGCCGAATATACTCTATATCTTTCCCGACCAATTTCGCAATCATGCCATGGGCTTTTGGGAGGAAGACGGTTTTAAGGAACAGGTACGTTTTCAGGCAGACCCGGTGCATACGCCTCACTTGAATACTTTTGCCCGTGAGTCGATGGTATTAACGTCGGCTATGAGTAATTGTCCGTTAAGTAGTCCGCACCGGGGTATCCTCTTAACCGGCATGTATCCGCACCGCAGTGGAGTACCTTTGAACTGTAATTCTACCCGTCCTTTCAGTTCGTTACGCGAGGATGCCGAGTGTATCAGCGATGTTTTCAGCAAGGCTGGATACGATTGTGGATATTTCGGGAAGTTGCATGTGGATTTCCCTACTCCCAACGACCCGGAGAGTCCCGGTCAGTATGTGGAAGAAAGACGCCCGGCATGGGATGCCTATACCCCCGAATCACGACGACACGGTTTTAATTACTGGTATTCTTATGGTACATTCGACGAGCATAAAACCCCTCATTATTGGGATACTGACGGGCGTAGACATGAAATCAAAGAATGGTCACCCTTGCATGAAGCGAAGGAAGTGATATCTTATTTAAAGAATGAACGCGGTGAGCGGGATTCAAAAAAGCCCTTCTTTGTGATGGTAAGTATGAACCCTCCCCATAGTCCATACCAGTCGTTGGACGATTGCATGGAAGAGGACTATAACCTGTATAAAGATATTCCTCTCAATCAGCTACTGGTTCGTCCGAATGCGGATGCTACGATGGAGAAGGCAAAATGCACCCCTTATTATTTCGCATCCGTTACAGGTGTCGACCGTGCCTTTGGTATGATATTGAATTCTCTGAAAGAGTTAGGATTGGATAAGAATACGATTGTTGTTTTTACTTCCGATCATGGAGAAACCATGTGTAGCCAGGCTACGGATGATCCCAAGAATTCTCCGTATGCCGAATCGATGAATGTTCCTTTCCTGGTTCGCTATCCCGGAAAGATGCCCCCGGCCGTAGATGATCTGCTTCTTTCCTCACCAGATATTATGCCTACTTTATTGGGGCTGGCAGGACTGGGAGATAAAATACCCACAGAAGTACAGGGAGAAAATTATGCTCCTTTATTCCTGGGTGAAAAGAACTCTGTTAAGCGTCCTGCCAGTGCTCTTTACTTCCAGAATCTGGATGGAGAAAAAGAGTCGAACGGCTTGGTACAGAACTATTTTCCATCTGCCCGAGGGATTAAAACGGCCCGTCATACACTGGCTTTGTACATTGACAGGAACACTCATCAGATAACCCGCACGCTCCTGTTTGATGACGAAAAAGACCCTTATCAGTTGACTAATCTTTTGCCGGCGGACCATCCGGAACTTTTTACTTCTCTCTGCCAAGAAATGGGGAGGGAGCTAAAGAAGATTGAAGACCCCTGGTATGAACAGGGAATACTGAAAGATTTGTTGAATTACTAATCCCATCCCGGGAAAAAAGATCTAAATCAAAACCCATGAATAAATTCCGTACCTTCCTCTTTTCTCTTGTTGTGTTTTATGCTTCTTCTCTTTTTCCGCAAGTTATCGGATTTGAAGAAGGAATACCTGCTACTTTTAAAAGTAAGGAAGGCAGTGAATTATTACTTTCCACCCTATATTATAAAGAAGGTAAACAAAGCCTGGAATGGAAATACCAACCCAGTAGTACGATTGGTATCCAATTGTCCCCTCTCTTGCTCGATAAAGCCAAAGAAGAACGGTACGGAATCACATTATGGATTTATAATGAAGAGGTAAGCAATGACTCCCTGGTTTTTCAGTTTATAGGTAAAGAAGGAGAACCCTCTTATGATTTTGCTTTTCGACTAACGGCTGTCGGCTGGCGTGCCTGTTGGATTGGTTTTCAGCACATGCGGGGCAATAAAGTGGATAAAGAATTGGTGGAACTTCGTATTCAGGCCCCCGACCGGAAAGGGCGTGTATTCCTGGATCGGTTAACTTTGCCGGAAAAGAATATCAACCTCCGTACGACTCCCGATATGCAAATGCCCTTTAATAATTCACTTACCTTCCGGGATTTATGGCATTGGTGCAGAGTCTGGCAATGGGAACAGTACAAGTACGATATACCCATAGCCACCGATCTCAGTACAAATCAGAGAACAGCTTTGCAACTCATCGCCGAACGATTGGATGAATATGCGCAGGGCTTCCTGGTATCTCGGAAACAGATAAAAGAAGCCTATCAGTTACTGAAAGCTGCTGATATCCGGCCTTCTGGAAACGGATATGCAGGAGCACCGATTGTGGCTCCCGATGAACAGAATAAGAAAGCAGGAGAACTGTCTTGGCGGGATATCGAAACTATGTTAGTAGGATTTGCTTCCGATTACCTGATCCATAAGAACCCAGAGGCCAAAGCCAATTATTTTACTGTATTTGCTTATGCGATTAATCAGGGGTTTGCCTATGGCAGTGGCATGGGAACGAACCATCATTATGGCTATGCAGTTCGCAAAATATATACGAGTGCCTGGTTGATGCGTAACGAAATTTATAAAGATTCTGCCCGGAAAGATATTTTATCCACGCTGACTTTCTGGTCGGCTTTGCAGGAAACCCGTCAGTCTTATCAATTCGGACGGGATGAATTACTTGACTCCTGGCATACACTGCTGATGCCAAAATTCATTTCGGCTATGTTGGTGGAGGACGAGAGGGAGAAAGACCAGGCGATGAGAGGACTTTCCCGTTGGATATCCTCTTCTTTGTCATATACGCCGGGAACCATCGGTGGAATTAAGGTAGATGGAACAACCTTCCATCACGGAGGTTTCTATCCAGCCTATACTACCGGAGCATTGGCGATGATTGGTCATTTCATTGGTTTTACACTGGACACCGATTACGGGTTAACCGTCGAAGGACGAAAAGTTTTCAAAAGTGCTTTAGATGCCATCCGCAATTATTCGAATTTATACGAATGGGGGATAGGCATTGGCGGACGCCACCCGTTTACGGGTTCAATGAAAACGGATGATGTACAAGCGTTTGATTCTCTGGCAATGGCAGGTGATTTATCGGGAACCGGTAAAGAAATCGATTATTCACTGGCCGCAGATTACCTTCGGTTGGAACCAAAGACTACTCCTCAAAGCGAATTCTTCCGAAGCAAGGGAATCAAACCAGCGAAAGCTCCCCAGGGATTCTTTGTTTATAATTATGGTTCCGCCGGCATCTTTCGTCGGGACAACTGGATGGTAACCCTGAAAGGGTATAATACCGATGTGTGGGGGGGCGGAAATCTATACACGCGACAATCGGTACGGGCGTTATCAAAGCTACGGTTCCGTACAGATCTTTGGAAAAGCCTCTTCGGAAGCACGATTGGATAATGGTTACCTGGAAGCAGGATGGGACTGGAATCGATTACCGGGTACTACCACCATCCATTTACCATTTGATTTACTCGATAGCCCCCATAAAGGAACTACGATGGCACGCTCTACCGAGAACTTTTCCGGAAGCACCTCTTGGCAAGGAAAGCATGGAATATTTGCCATGAAGTTAATGGAACGGGATATTCCTCGTTTTACACCGGACTTTGTCGCCCGTAAATCTGTATTTTGTTTTGACAACCGTATGATTTGTCTGGGAACGGGGATTTCAAACAGCAATACTGATTATAGTACGGAAACTACATTGTTCCAGAATGCTTATCGCAGTGAACAAAAAGCCATCCGGGTAAATAGTAAAGCTATCAAAGGAAGCCTGAAAGAAAAGGCCCTTCCTAACGGGAAAATGAATACGTTATGGGATGGATATGGAAACTATTACCAGGTAAAGAAAGGCCATGTTCACGTTCAGGTATCCGAGCAAACCTTAAGGCATAATAAAACAAGGGAGGAAACCAAAGGTGTATTTTCTACCGCATGGATCTCTCATGGAAAGTCCCCACAGAAAGAAAGCTATGAATATTTAGTTTTGATTCAATCTACTGAGAAAGAAGCTGCTAACGCCCAAAGGATACCATTGTACCAGGTTTTGCACTGTGATAATACGGCTCATATTGTGCATGATTTACCCACAGACATACTCGCTTATGTAAGTTTTGATAACTACCTGTCGGAGCAAACAAGCGAAGTTATTTATTCCATTGGTGCCGAAACAATGATAATGCTTCTGCAAAAAGACAACAGACTGCAAATGAGCGTTTGCGATCCGAATCTGAATATACGTGAAAAAACATACACCACCAAAGAACCAAGCCGGGTGGTTGAAAAGGAAATTCAGTTGAAAGGTAAATGGAAATTGGTAGGAATAAATGAACGCATCCAAGTAACAGTAAAAGACAATCTGACAAAGATTATCGTTTCCTGTCAAGATGGAATACCTGTAGAATTTGAGTTAGAAGAAATTTGAACTTCCAGCCTGCCATTCCTGGTTTTAAATACAACTTGCATTTGTACCAAATCCTACCGGAATCCGACTCAAATGCAACTTGTATTTACAGGAAATGCAACCGCAAATAAACTCATTCTATAGTCTCATAACTAAAAGACATCGAACCTTCGAAGCTTTCACCCTGTTGAAGGGAACCATTTCTGCGATAATAAAATTTACCTTTTTCCTCTTGTAGGGTTACATAGCCATGGTTATCCATTTGATAGGTATAATCTATCAGGGTTTGGGTTTCCCAGTTGGCTCCCTTTTCGATGGTATAATCGGAAGATGCCATTAAATGTGTACCCGCTTTTCCATACAAACCGGCCAGGTATCCGATCGTTACTTCCACATTACCCAGGATGTGTAAGTAAAGAGGTTGATAGAGAGCAGGTGTTGATAATATTTCCTTTGTGTCGCCGGCCGTAAATAAGCCAATGCTGTTACCAATGGCACAGGTAGACAGGTTTCCATCCTGATAGGTGTAAGTACACGTATGTTCGCCGTTAGTGGATTCTGTCAGGTAACCATCTGCATTATACTTATAAGAATGATCCGCAGTATTATCTCTTTTAAAGGTAATCACATACCCCTGTTCATTCAGGATAAAGGTTCCATAATATTTACCGAAACGTTCCATCACGACTTGCCCGTTTTCATACGTCAATTTATTGATTACAGGTTCGGAGTATTCTTCGGTCAATTGAAAAAGTCTGCCTTCGTCGCCATATTTCAGGGAAATACTATGATTATCGCTGCCGGTAAACGTTATACTTTTAAGTCTCTTTACAACAGTTTCATTAGGGTTAGGTTCGTTTGGCTCGTCATCATTGCAGGAAGTCAGGCCAATGATTGTTCCCAACATCCAGAGAAAAAGTAGATATTTTTTCATTTTTAATTATTTATAAGGTAAAAGTACAAACTTTCTTCTTTTAAAGTGCGTTAAATCAGGAAAAAGAGTTAATTTTGCAAACAGACAAAAATACTTTTTTCAATAGGACAAAAGGATATTATGAAATTGGATATACTTACTGCGATTTCTCCGATAGATGGACGTTATAGGGGGAAATCGGAATCTCTTGCAGCATATTTCTCTGAATTTGCACTTATTAAATACCGTGTACAAGTTGAAATTGAATACTTCATTACTCTGTGCGAATTACCTTTACCACAATTATCGGGAGTAGGCAGCAGTAGGTTAAAAGCACTTCGCGACATTTACCGTAACTTTACCGAAGGAGATGCGCAGCGCGTCAAAGACATTGAAAGTGTAACCAATCATGATGTGAAAGCCGTTGAATACTTTATCAAAGAAAAGTTTGACAAACTGGGAGGTCTGGAACCTTACAAGGAATTTATTCATTTTGGATTAACCTCTCAGGATATTAATAATACTTCCGTTCCTTTATCGATCAAAGAAGCCTTGCAACAGGTTTATTATCCTTTACTGGAAGAATTGATCGACCAGCTGAAAACGTATGCCAATGACTGGAAGGATGTCCCGATGCTGGCTAAAACACACGGACAACCTGCGTCGCCTACTCGTTTGGGAAAAGAAATAATGGTATTTGCTTACCGCTTGGAGCGTCAACTGGCAATCCTGAAGGCGGCACCTCTGACAGCTAAGTTCGGGGGAGCAACCGGTAATTACAATGCTCATCAGGTAGCTTATCCGGCCATTAACTGGAAAGCTTTCGGCGATGCGTTTGTAGCCGACAAACTCGGTCTTGAACGTGAAGAATATACTACTCAGATTTCTAATTACGACAGCCTTTCTGCCGTTTTCGATGCGCTGAAACGACTGAACGTAATTATGATTGATATGAATCGTGATTTCTGGCAATACATTTCCATGGAATACTTTAAGCAGAAGATCAAAGCCGGTGAGGTTGGGTCGAGTGCTATGCCGCACAAAGTCAATCCGATTGACTTTGAAAACGCAGAAGGTAACCTGGGTATTGCCAATGCTATATTAGAACACCTTTCGGCAAAATTGCCGGTATCCCGTTTACAAAGAGATTTAACCGATTCCACCGTTTTGCGCAATGTAGGTGTGCCTTTTGGCCATTCTATGATTGCCATAACCAGTTCATTGAAAGGACTGCGTAAATTATTGTTGAATGAGTCTGCTATCTATAATGATTTGGATAATTGTTGGAGCGTAGTAGCTGAGGCTATTCAGACGATACTTCGTCGGGAGAGTTATCCAGATCCTTATGAGGCGTTAAAGGCTTTGACCCGGACTAACGAAGCTATCAACGAGCAGTCGATAAAAGAGTTTATTGAAAAGCTGGATGTTAGTGAAGACATTAAAAAAGAATTAAGAGTGATTACCCCGCATACCTATACAGGTGTGTGATCTCTTATTGTAGTGATAACTAAATCTTTTAATTAAAAAGCAGGCCGTGAGGCCGGTGTGTAATTTTATTCGAATAAAAAAAGTATGAACACTGAAAATGATTATTGGCGCGACAGCTCAGGTGAGGAGCAACGCGAGGGAAACCGTGATGGCAACAGAGATAGTTATGGCAACTATCAGAACAGTAACAACCGATCTTCTTATAACCGTGAAGGACGTCCGCAACGACCCAGAATTGTTCGGGATAACAATAATAGTGGCGGAGAACAACGCAGCAGTTATAATCGTTATGACCGTCCGCAGCGTAGTTATAATCGGGAAGAGGGAGAGGGCTCTTCTTACAACCGCGATAACAGAAGCTCTTCTTACAATCGTGATAACAGAAGCTCTTCTTACAACCGCGAAGGAGGAGGATACTCTTCTTACAACAATCGCGAAGGAGGCGGTGAACGGCCTTACCGTCCACGGTTTAATCGTGAAAATGATGGCGGAGACCAGCGTAGCAGCTACAATCGTCCGCAACGGTCTTATAACAACAATGGTGATCGTTCTTACAACAATAATAACGGAGGAAGCCGTTATAATAATGGTGGTGGAGAACGCAGAACCTGGAATAACAACAATGAGGGAGGTGATGACAGACCTAGATTCCGTCGTCCGATGACAAATTCTGGTTATAGCAATAACAATTCTTCTTATAACAGAGGAGGAGGCGATAATCGTTCCTCATTCCGTCCGAGATATAATAATCAGGGACCAGGCAACCGGTCTCAAGGTTTTGCTCGTCCTGTACGTCGTAACGATGATTATGATCCGAATGCAAAATACACCCGTAAGAAACAAATTGAATACAAAGAACAGTTTGTTGATCCGAACGAACCAATCCGTTTGAATAAGTTCCTGGCAAACGCTGGTGTTTGTTCTCGTAGAGAGGCCGATGAGTTTATCACTGCTGGTGTTGTTTCGGTAAATGGAGAAGTAGTAACAGAATTGGGTACCAAAATAAAACGTGCTGATGAGGTAAAATTCCACGAGGAAATGGTAAGCATTGAACGGAAGGTTTACATATTGCTTAACAAACCCAAAGATTGCGTTACCACATCCGATGATCCACAATCTCGTCGTACCGTAATGGAATTGGTAAAAGGAGCATGTAATGAGCGCATTTATCCAGTGGGTCGCCTGGACCGTAATACGACAGGTGTACTTCTGCTGACAAACGATGGTGATTTGGCCTCGAAACTTACGCACCCGCAATTCTTGAAGAAGAAGATTTATCAGGTGCAGACGGATAAGAATGTAACCAAAGCCCATTTAGATGAAATTGCTGCAGGTATTAAACTGGAAGATGGAACCGAAATAACAGCAGATGCGGTAAGCTATGCTGATCCGGCCAAACGCAATGTGATTGGTATCGAAATCCATTCGGGTCAAAACAGAATTGTACGCCGTATATTCGAAGCCCTGGGCTATAAAGTGGTCAAACTGGATCGTGTATACTTCGCCGGTCTGACCAAAAAAGGCTTAAGACGCGGTGACTGGCGTTACTTATCAGAAAACGAAGTGAACTACCTCAGAATGGGGTCTTTTAACTAAATAAATTGGAGGCTGAGAGTTGAGATATTCAACTCTCAGTTTTTAAATCATATATTTCAAATTACAACTTATTAAAATTATGGAAAAAATTAGTAGAACAAAGATTATTGACCTATTGGCTACCGAAACGTTTGGAGCAAAGGTCAACGTGAAAGGTTGGGTACGTACTCGCAGAGGAAGTAAACAAGTTAATTTTATCGCGTTAAATGATGGTTCTACAATAAATAATATACAGATAGTCGTTGATTTAGCCAATTTCGATGAAGAGATGCTGAAGCAAATTACCACCGGTGCTTGCTTAAGTGTAAATGGTACATTGACTGAATCAGTAGGTTCAGGACAGAAAGCGGAAGTTCAGGCACTGGAGATTGAGGTGCTGGGTACCTGTGACAATACGTATCCTTTACAGAAGAAAGGACACTCGATGGAGTTTCTTCGGGAGATAGCACATTTGCGTCCGCGAACAAATACATTTGGAGCAGTGTTCCGCATCCGTCATCACATGGCGATGGCTATTCATCGTTTTTTCCATGAGAGAGGTTTTTTCTATTTCCATACTCCGATTATTACCGGATCGGATTGTGAAGGTGCCGGACAGATGTTTCAGGTAACTACCATGAATTTGTACGACCTGAAGCATGATGAAACCGGAGCTATTGATTATAGCAATGATTTCTTCGGTAAACAAACCAGTCTCACTGTTTCCGGACAATTGGAAGGAGAACTAGCTGCTATGGCAATGGGAGCAATCTATACATTTGGTCCTACTTTCCGTGCAGAAAATTCTAACACCCCCCGTCACTTGGCGGAGTTCTGGATGATTGAGCCGGAAGTAGCTTTCAATGAGATAGAAGAAAACATGCAACTGGCCGAAGATTTTATCAAATATTGCCTGCAATGGGCACTGGATAACTGTCTTGATGATATTCAGTTCCTGTGTAATATGTTTGATAAGGAATTGGTGGATCGTTTGAGATTTGTTCTTAACAATGAGTTTGTTCGCCTGACTTATACGGAAGGAATTAAAGTATTGGAAGAAGCCGTGGCCAACGGTCACAAATTTGAATTCCCCATCTTCTGGGGAGCTGATCTGGCTTCGGAACATGAACGCTATTTAGTTGAAGTACATTTTAAAGCACCGGTTATCCTGACGGATTATCCGAAGGAAATCAAGTCATTCTATATGAAACAGAACGAGGATGGTAAAACCGTTCGTGCAATGGATGTACTTTTCCCAAAAATTGGTGAAATTATCGGTGGTTCCCAACGTGAAGAGAACTACGAAAAGCTTGCTCGCCGGGCAAAAGAAATGGGCGTTCCGGAAAAAGATATCTGGTGGTATATGGATACCCGTCGCTTTGGTACTGCTCCACACGCTGGATTCGGTCTTGGCTTTGAACGTTTATTGCTATTCGTTACGGGTATGAGTAACATTCGGGATGTAATACCCTTCCCCAGAACACCGAATAATGCTGAATTTTAAGAAGTAAAATTAGATAATAAGTCTATCCCATTTTGGCTATGTGCTGGAATGGGATTTTCTTTTAAAATACTTTGCCATTTTGAAGAAAAGCCGTACCTTTGCGAGCCGATTATTATCTAGATTAGATAAGAGATTAATTCATAGCTATTTAGCTGTCCTTTGTCCGGGGAACTGAGTAGCGGTGAAGATTTTAGTAGTAACAATTAAAACAAAAAATTAAGAGTGGATACTTTAAGTTACAAGACCATTTCTGCAAACAAAGAAACTGTGACCAAAGAATGGGTTGTGGTTGACGCAACCGATCAGGTTTTAGGCCGTCTCGGTTCGAAAGTTGCGAAGCTATTGAGAGGAAAGTACAAACCGAACTTTACTCCTCACGTAGATTGCGGTGATAATGTAATCATCATTAACGCCGATAAAGTTATACTAACTGGTAACAAATGGACTGACAGAGTTTATTTGTCATATACCGGATATCCCGGTGGCCAGAGAGAAATGACTCCTGCACGTTTGCAATCAAGACCGAATGGTCACGACAGATTATTGAGAAAAGTAGTAAAGGGTATGCTTCCTAAAAACAAGTTGGGAGCGAAATTATTAGGCAACATGTATGTGTATGCAGGTAATGAACACAAACACGAAGCACAAAGCCCGAAAATGATTGATTTAAATTCACTTAAATAAGATATAATGGAAGTAGTAAACGCATTAGGAAGACGTAAACGTGCTATTGCCCGCATATATGTAAGCGAAGGTACAGGAAAGATCACGATCAATAAAAGAGATCTGACTCAATATTTTCCTTCTTCTATCCTTCAGTATGTAGTGAAACAGCCATTGAACAAATTAGGTGTTGCTGAAAAATACGATATCAAAGTAAACTTGTATGGTGGTGGTTTTACTGGCCAGTCACAAGCTTTACGTTTGGCTATCTCACGTGCATTGGTGAAAATCAATCCGGAAGACAAACCGGCTCTTCGCGCAGAAGGTTTCATGACTCGTGATCCTCGTTCTGTAGAGCGTAAGAAAGCTGGTCAGCCGAAAGCACGTAAAAGATTCCAGTTCAGTAAACGCTAATTTTGAATTTGTGAGTTTATCTGTTTTAAATTCATTCATTTCCAATCGGAAGCTGAATACAAAATCTAAAAGAACTCAAAATTCGAACAGTTTAGTATCTAAACTACCGGGACTCTAATGAAGGCTACCCGGCGGTTGGTTTAGAAAAAACAAAAAAGAAAGTAAACAATTTAACGAAAAAACAATGTCTAGAACAAATTTTGAAACATTATTGGAAGCTGGCTCACACTTCGGACACCTTAAAAGAAAGTGGAATCCGGCTATGGCTCCTTATATCTTCATGGAACGCAATGGTATTCATATCATTGACCTCCACAAAACAGTAGCTAAGATCGATGAGGCTGCTGATGCTTTGAAACAAATCGCAAAATCGGGCAAGAAAGTATTATTTGTTGCTACTAAAAAACAAGCTAAACAGATCGTAGCTGAGAGAGCTGCTGCTGTTAACATGCCTTATGTAATCGAGCGCTGGCCGGGTGGTATGCTTACCAACTTCCCAACAATCCGTAAGGCAGTAAAGAAAATGGCTACTATCGATAAATTAACAAACGATGGTACCTATTCAAACCTTTCAAAAAGAGAAATTCTTCAGATATCACGTCAACGTGCTAAATTGGAAAAGAACTTAGGTTCAATTGCTGATTTAACTCGTTTGCCTTCTGCATTGTTCGTAGTAGACGTGATGAAAGAACATATTGCCGTTCGCGAAGCAAACCGTTTGGGCATTCCTGTATTTGGTATCGTTGATACAAACTCAGATCCTACAAACATTGATTTCGTGATTCCTGCAAATGACGATGCTACTAAATCTGTAGAAGTAATTCTCGGAGCATGTTGTGATGCAATCGCCGAAGGTCTGGAAGAAAGAAAAGCAGAAAAGATTGACATGGAAGCTGCTGGTGAAGCTCCTGCCGGAAAAGGCAAGAGAAGATCATCAAAAGCCAGAATGGACAAATCTGACGAGGAAGCAATTAATGCTGCCAAAGCTGCTGCTTTCATTAAAGATGACGAAGAGGCATAAGATATAATTATAAATAGATAATTTAGAATTTGGAATGAAATGCCTTCTCTGACACTTTCTTCTGAATTCTAAATTGTTGTTTTATACCCTATCATTTCTAAATTAATAATTCTAAATTTTAAATTAAAAGATATGGCACAAGTTACAATGGCAGATATCACCAAATTGCGCAAGATGACTGGCGCAGGGATGATGGACTGCAAAAATGCTTTGAATGAAGCAGATAACGATTACGATAAGGCAATGGAAATTATCCGTAAAAAAGGACAGGCCGTTGCTGCTAAACGTTCTGACCGTGAAGCATCGGAAGGTTGCGTTATTGGTAAGAGTGTAGACGGATATGCTGCAATCATCGCATTGAAATGTGAAACAGACTTTGTAGCTAAGAATGCTGATTTCGTAGCTTTGACAAACGAAATCCTTGACTTGGCAATCGCAAATAAATCGGCTGACCTGGAAGCTGTTAAAGCTTTGACATTGGGTAATGCTACAGTAGCTGACGCAGTTGTTGACCGTAGCGGTATCACCGGAGAGAAAATGGAATTAGACGGTTATTCATTCGTAAAAGGTGAAACAACTGTTGCTTACATTCACCCGGGAAATAAGTTAGCTACTATTGTTGCTTTCAACCAGGCTGGTGTTGATAGCCAGGTTGCTCGTGACATCGCTATGCAAGTAGCTGCAATGAATCCGATTGCAATTGACAGAGCAAGCGTTCCTGCTGAAGTTCTTGAAAAAGAAAAAGCAATTGCTGCGGATAAAGCACGTGAAGAAGGTAAACCTGAAAATATGATTGAAAAAATTGCGGAAGGTCGTATTGGTAAGTTCTACAAAGAAGTTTGTTTGCTGGAACAGGAATTTGTGAAAGATTCTAAGTTAACTGTTGCACAGTATTTGGATAAAGCAAGTAAAGGTCTGACAGTAACCGACTTTAAACGTTTTACATTGAATGTAGAATAATCGCTGATACAAGATATAATAAGGAAGCCACCCAATAAGGTGGCTTTTCTTTTGCACTTTATCCGCCTGCTTCTTTTGTTTTCGTATAACCTTCTTTTTTTAATAAGTCCAGTACTTTTTGTTTAAAGTCTCCCTGGATAATGATTTCACCTTCTTTAGCCGATCCACCCACACCGCATTTTGTTTTCAGAAGTTTACCCAGGTCTTTCAGATCTTCATCCGCACCGATAAAACCGGTAATCAGCGTAACAACTTTGCCTCCTCTGTTTTTTCGGTCCAGTTGGACACGCAGGTTTTGTTGGGCAGGTTCCAACGTTTCCTGTTCTCCTTCATCGGGATTATCGTATTTATAGTCTGGGTTGGTGGAATATACAATGTTAAGACGGTCCTTCCAATCATTCTTTTTCATGCTCATCAGTTTTTATTGACATTCAAAAGTAGTATTTAGTTCGTAACTATGCAATCTTTTCCTATTTTTGTCGTTGATTAAGACACAGGCGAATAAAGCCGGAAAACGAATGAGATTAAAACTAATATTCTTTCTTTTTTGTATTGGTTCTTTGCATATAAATGCACAAGTATTCAAGGGACAGGTTACTTCTGAAACAGGAGAACCGATTCCTTTTGCATCAATCTATATAAAAGAATTGACTTCCGGTTTTATTACCGATGATGCCGGCTATTTTCAAACCATCTTGCCTGTCGGCAATTATACTTGCGAAATCTCTTCTCTCGGATATTCACAACAAGTTATTTCTGTACAGATTCCTTCTGGAGGATTGGAGAAAAACATCACACTAACGGAACGAGTATATGAACTGCGCGAAGTAAATATTACCCGCGACAATGAAGACCCTGCATATTCTGTAATGAGACAGGCTATTGCCCGTGCACCTTTTTATCAGACGTATGTCAGAAATTATACAGCTGACGTCTACATGAAAGGGACAGGTAAGTTAAACCGTATTCCTGCTATTTTGAAAATCTCCAAGGAGATACGCGAAGATGCCAAAAAGTACATGGGTAAACTGTTTGTAATGGAAGAGAAAAGGAAAGTCACCTATACAGCACCCAATAAATGGGAAAATGAAATAGTAGCGTATACCAATTCGTTTCCGGAAGAGATACAGATAAAAATCCAAACCACTGATATAAACCTTTATCAGCCAAAGATTTTTGGTAAAATATCGCCTTTAAGTCCGGGAGCGTTTTCCTATTATCAGTATAAACTGGAAGGATATTTTGAACAGGGAGAATACATGATTAATCGGATTAAGATTATTCCCAAAAAAGGAAATTCGGAGCTTATATCCGGTTATCTTTATATCGTGCAGGGTCTGTGGTCACTTTCTGCAGTCGATGTAGCTTTGAAACAGGGTGGAGTAGATGCTACCGTTAAGATTTCCTGCAATGAAGTTAAGCCTTCAACTTTCCTGACTACTTCAATTAGTCTGACTACTTCTTTAAGTACAATGGGATTAAAAGCGGAAGCTTCATACCTTTCTTCCATTCAGTATAGCCAGGTACAGGTGGGAAAAAATCCATTGGTAACAAACAATCAGCAGCCAACAGTAACTATCGAAGAAGAAACTCCTCCTCAACTTACATCTAAGCAACGGAAGAACCGGGAAAAAATGAATGACCTGTTAAAGAAAGAAGAATTGACCACACGGGAAGCTTATCAACTCTCAAACCTTGTTTCTAAATCAATTCAGGAAGCAGATACGAACAACCGGAGAAATAAGTTTGAACGCAGAACACGAGAATATATTGAAAAGAAAGATTCATTGGCTGATAGCAGAGATTCTGCTTATTGGGCACAAGTGCGGACAATTCCTTTACGTCCGGAAGAAATGGAAAGCTATACTTATAAAGAACAACTGAATCCTTTACAGGAATCTTCGGGTCAACAATCTGCCCGTAAACAACCTGTGGGTGATTTTATCGTTCAAACTCTTCTATCAGGACGTACGGTTTACACCCAAGATAAAAAAGCTTGGCTGACATTCGGACCTTTATCTTCCTTTCTACCGGAATTCAATTACGTTGATGGACTTTGGATAGGAGCGAAAGTGAAGTCAGGCTTCAAGTTAAATGAAAAAGCAACCCTACATTTTACTCCAGAAGCTTATTATGCTGCTTCCCGTGAGGATCTTATTTGGAAAGGTGAACTCTCTTTAAACTATGCACCTCATCGTTTGGGTCATTTGTACCTGAAAGCTGGTTCGACTTCTGCCGATTTTAATGGCGAATCCGGTGAATCGCGTATGATTAATGGATTTGCTTCTTTGTGGTTTGGCAGGAATGATATGAAACTCTACAAGAGCTTTTACGTCAACTTAGGTAATGAAATTGAGTTAAGCAATGCCTTACAACTTTCCCTGGATGCTTTTTTTGAGAAAGGTTCTACTCTGGAGAATGCCCGGAATAAAGGTTGGTTTGGTGTAAAAGCGAAGCCGAATATCCCGCGGAATGACGCATATGAAGAGATGTTTGAAAATGGTTTCCTTAAACTATCAGCGTCGTTAACATATACACCGGGTCGTTATTATTATATGTATGGTGGTAAAAAGTATTACGAGAATTCTCTTTATCCCACTTTTTCTCTTCGATATCAACAGGGTTTTACCCGTAAGGCACTTGAAAAGGTATCCCCCTCCTATCATCGGACAGAAATAACCATCCATCAAAAGATAGATTTCGGTTTATTCAATACCTTCTCATGGCGGGTTAATGCCGGTGCTTTCTTGGATGTTAAGGAAATGCGTTTTCAGGATTTCAAGCATTTTGCAACCACCCGTATTCCGGTGACAGAACATTCGTTGGACGAAAATTTCTCATTGCTTGATAATTACGCCTATTCAACCCATAAGCGTTGGGCACAGGTAAATTTATCCTGGCGTACACCTTATCTATTAATTAAACAGCTTCCTTTTTTGGAAGATAAAAAGTTTGATGAAGCATTACATCTCCGAACATTAGCCGTCTTTCAAAAAAATCTCTATACCGAGATAGGATATTCTGTCGGATTATCCACATTCGCACGTTTAGGAATATTTGCAGGTTTTGATCGTTTGAGATATAAATCGGTGGGAGTTTCCTTATCTCTACCCATTTTGGATATGATCAGGCCATGAATAAAGAACCTTTTTCGCTTTTGCTTGTTCATTGTTTGGACCTGCTTTAATTTTGCAGAGGGAAATTTAAACAGCTCTTATTTTATCCGATTCAAAAAAAGATGTAAATTTGTCAGTCGCGAAAATAAAAATACTATCTTTAAGGTGTTATGAATAATCAAAAACGACAAAAAGACGATATAAAAGTACCTGAGCCTACTTTAAGAAGACTTCCCTGGTATCTTTCAAATGCAAAGCTACTCAAGCAGAAGGGGGAGCACTTTGTTTCATCTACCCAGATGTCGAAAGAGATTAATATTGATGTCTCTCAGATAGCTAAAGACTTATCCTACGTAAAAATATCGGGTCGCACCCGTGTGGGTTATGATATTAGTGAATTAATAAATGTTCTGGAAGATTTCCTCGGCTTTACCAATATACACAAAGCTTTTCTTTTTGGGGTGGGTAGTCTGGGAGGAGTCTTGTTAGGTGATTCCGGTCTTTCTCATTTTGGATTGGAAATAGTAGCCGCCTTTGATGTTAATCCTGAGAAAGTTGGCACCAGTATCAATGGAATTCCTATTTTTCATTCGAATGAGTTTAAACAAAAAATGAAAGAATATTCCGTAAAGATCGGTGTGTTAACCGTACCCATTGAAATAGCACAGCAAATATCTGATACGATGATAGCCGGAGGTATTCAGGCTATCTGGAACTTTACTCCTTTCCGTATTCGTGTACCTGAACAGATTGTGGTTCAGAATACCTCCTTATATGCCCACCTGGCTGTCATGTTCAACCGTTTGAACTTTAACAACGACATTAAGAAATGAAGATTATAGCAATAGGGATGAATTACGCCCTGCATAATAAAGAATTGGGTCATACAGAAGTCAATTCCGAACCGGTAATTTTTATGAAACCCGACTCTGCCATACTGAAAGACGGAAAACCTTTCTTTATACCTGATTTCTCGCAGGAGATTCATTATGAAACAGAGGTCGTCGTTCGTATCAATCGTTTGGGGAAAAATATAGCTCCCCGTTTTGCACATCGTTACTATGATTCGGTCACCCTGGGTATTGATTTCACTGCTCGTAACCTTCAACGGAAATTCCGGGAAGCAGGCCATCCGTGGGAATTATGCAAAGGATTTGATAATTCAGCTGCTATCGGAACGTTTGTTCCGGTTAATCAATTTGAGAACATTCAGCGGTTAAATTTTTATTTAACCATCGATGGTCAAGAAGTACAACGGGGTAATACAGCTGATATGTTATTTCGTATTGACGATATCATTGCTTATGTAAGCCGCTTTGTTACATTAAAAATAGGCGATTTACTTTTTACTGGTACACCTGCAGGAGTAGGGCCAGTCAGCATCAGTCAACATTTGCAAGGATACCTCGAAGAAGAAAAATTACTGGATTTTTATATAAGATAATGAGTTGTATGCGTAAAATAAGAGTGGGTTTTGGTTTTGATGTTCATCAGTTAGTTGAGGGGCGCGAGCTATGGCTTGGAGGTATTCTACTTGAACACGATAAAGGCTTATTAGGTCATTCGGATGCAGATGTTTTGATTCATGCTATTTGTGATGCTCTTCTGGGTGCAGCCAATATGCGTGATATTGGCTATCATTTCCCGGATACTGCCGTAGAATACAAGAACATCGATAGTAAAATCCTGCTAAAAAAGACAGTAGAAATAATTGCTACCAAAGGTTATTCAATCGGAAATATTGATGCGACCGTTTGTGCAGAACGACCAAAACTGAAAGCTCATATTCCTGCTATGCAACAAATACTTGCAGAACTTATGAATATAGATACGGATGATATATCCATTAAAGCAACTACAACGGAAAAATTAGGTTTCACCGGAAGAGAAGAAGGAATGTCTGCGTATGCAACGGTTTTAATCTTTTCTGAAACGAAATAATTGTTTCTTCTGTTGCTTAGATTTACCCCTCAAATGAATTCAATCACCGAGAAGAATCATTGCTCTACCGTTATAAACCAAGGATTTACAAAGAAAATCGAATGAATTTCAGGCAAAAAATACTTCATCGAAGTATGAGACTTGTGTAACATGTGTTATTAATATACAAAGGAAACAATGAAATTAAACTGTTTATATTCACGCAATTACAATAGTTTATGGTGAGTAGTGATACTTTTTTTAATAATTCTTTTGTGAGAGGGTAAAGTAGTGTATAAAGAGAAGAATTTCATTTAAGACCTGGTTCCGTAGGATTTGCTCCGACTTCCGGTAGCATATAGCGCAAATAGAATAACGTTTCTCTTCATCTTTCGGTTGCAATCGGACAGTAAACTTATCGTACGCGCATTCTATATTTATCGTACAAATAGAATAGGCGTACTCTGCTTCCCTGTTTAGGTTACTGATGTGCATTCGTAAAGAATAATATAAACTAATGAAGATGATCTGCTTAACTACTTTATCTTTAAATTATCATTCTGAATTTCAACACACAATGCAGTGGTAAAACATCTATTTTTCTATCTTTTATGTATCGAAATTTCATCTTTATTTACTTCTATTTTTTATATTTGCGCCTATTATGAATGTCATACCTAATCTGAGATTTTGCTTATTCATTTTATTTTTCGTATCCTGTCATCCGGGAAAACAGAAAAATAATATTCTAATATCCGCGGACTTTCTTATAGAAACAAATCCCGACAGTGCGTTGATTTTATTAGAGAGTATTCCGTTTTCAGAAAATTTAAGTGAGGAAGAAAAAGCTGAATATGTCCTATTGTTAACCAAGGTCAGAGACAAAAAGTATATTATTCATCAAACTGATTCAGTCATAAAGATCGCTGTAGATTATTATAAAAATATTAATAACAAACAGAAGAAATCGGAAGCCTATTTTTATCTGGGAAGTGTATACCGGGACATGCAGATGCCATTGGAAGCAATTCAAAGTTTTCAAAAGGCATTGAGAGAAAGAAAAGGTAAAGAGGATAGGTTGACTGAATTAATTTATAATAATCTGGCTATGCAATATCGCAAACAAGGGCATTATGATGAAGCAATTACAGCTTTGAGAAAGTCCTATTCCATTTCTTCCAGACAATATAGAGAAAAGGATATGGTTTACGCAGTAAGAGATTTAGGAAATTTATTCCTATTTGTGAATGAGCAAGATAGTTCCCTGTTTTATTTGAATAAAGCGATGGATCTTGCCAAGAATCTTGACGATGATTCTTGGAATTCTTTATTGTATTGTGATATAGCTCGGGTTTATTATGACAAAAACTTTCCAGACACCGCTTATCAATATTTAAAAAAATCATTGATAACATTACCACCGAATGAAAGTCCGTATGATATATACTTTTTAATGGGAAGAGTTTTTTTGAAATTAAATGAGACGGATTCTGCCCGTTATTACTTGAAAGAATGTTTGCTTAATGATAATCCTTATATGTATACTGTAATTCGTTTTCATTTAGCTGAATTAGAAAGAAATGCTGGAAATCATCAGGAAGCAGCTAATTTGCATTCACAATATATCCAATTACATGATTCAATAAAAATGGTTCAAAAAACAGAGGATGCAAGGATCTTAATACAAGAACATAAGGATTTATTAAAGAATCAACAAAGGTATGAATCAACGAGAAATAAGATAATTCTATTTTTATTTTTAATTGCTTTCCTATCAGCTGCCATTTTCTTTTTCTATCGTAAAAAAAGGCAAGCTGTAAAAGATCAAATTCCAGTATCTCCAGAAATAGTTGTTTTTAAGGAAAAAATAGAGAAAGCTCTCACAATTGCCAAGAATGAATTGAAAGAAACAACTATTTTTCCTATAATAAAAAAAATATTGAATCAGTCAAAAAAGATAAATCAATAGCATTGAAAGATCGGGAAATTGTAAAAGGTGTAATTTCAGATGTTTTTTGTGAAGTGATGAGTTTATTGAAAGATCGATATTCCCTCCTGACAAAAGATGATTTATATTGCTATGTTTTATTTGCACTAGGATGTAAAAATGTAGATGTACAAGCACTGATGGGAGTAGGAGATGGAGCTCTGAAAACTAGAAAAAGCCGTATCAGAAAGAAAATGAACAATGATGAATTTACCATAATTTTGCAGGGATAATAGTGTATCAATGCTTACATGATACATTGTAATTGTAAGTGAGATGGACAAGTAAAATTGTAACCCACATTGTAACCTCGTTTTTTTTCATGTTTGTTATATTCTCGTTTACTTTGTCTCGAACTAATAAATCAAGCACTATGAGACTAAGAATCCTATTAATTTTATGTTTTTCGTTTTTTGTAATTTCTCCCGGTATTGCTTCTAGTGAAACTGTTCGAGAAATGGACTTACAATCTATAGGTGATAAAACGAATCGTTCCTTTTCTCCGGTTACAATTCCTGCGTCTGCCTGTCTGGATGATGCATTTCTTTACATTAATTTTAAGGAAGGAGTAACGAATGTTTCTATTTCAATTACCAATCAGGAGACAGGAATTACTACTTTTATAATGACTATAAAAGAAATTCCTCTTTATAGTATACCTTTGATGGAGATGGAATCGGGTATTTATCGCCTCGAAATGATTATTGATGGATTAAGAGTTTACGGCGATTTCGATATCTAGCATACACATTCCCTTAAAATAATTGATTAAATCACTCTATTTCAGGATGGTGGAGAAGAGAAACTCAATGTTTAAACTGGTATCATGTTTCTCTTCTACCACTATCGTAATCACTGAATTTAATTTCTGACTAGTTTAGTTAAGGTTTGCGAACACAAAACAAGAACCTATGAAGTCTAATGGGTATTGCGGTGCATCAATGAGCTTGTTGCACTGCATTATTCTTTATGTCCATTATATCAAAGAGTCGTCTCCTGCAAATTTTCATTTTCTTTAATTGTTGCATTTTTCCGGTTATCATCTTCTATTCCTTTTTTTACCAAAATAAATAAAAACCTCGGAAAATAACCACAGACGAAATTTCCAGGAGAGATTTCTTTATATTTGTGGTATAAACTCATTAAAAATAATGTCCATGAGTACGCTTGACTCGCTAAATCGCCTTTTATTTCTTCTCTTATTCATTATCTGTTCTTCACACATGAGATCCCAGGATAGTCAGATCTTAAAGTTTAATGAAAAGGGACATTTTAAAATTGCACAGTTTACTGATATACATTTTAAATATAATAATGCGGCTTCCAATGTGGCACTTGAGAGGATCAACGAAGTACTGGATGCTGAGAAACCAGATCTTGTAATTTTTACAGGAGATGTGATTTATGCCCGGCCTGCCGGAAAAGGAATGCGCGAGGTTTTAAAATTAGTTTCCAATCGAAAAATTCCTTTTGCAGTTACCTTTGGCAATCATGACGATGAGCATGATATGACACGGACACAATTGTACGATCTGATCCGTCAGATACCCTATAATATATTGCCGGATCGGGGAACCTCTCCATCACCCGATTATGTGCTTGAAATAAAATCTTCCTCTGATAATTCTAAAATTGCCAGTTTGGTATATTGTATGGATTCCAATGCCTATTCCACCATTGAAAGTATCAAAGGGTATGGTTGGTTCTCTTTGGACCAGATAAATTGGTATCGACAACGAAGTACCGCTTATACGACAAATAATAAAAATAGTCCGATTAATTCGGTGGCATTCTTTCACATTCCTTTGCCTGAATACAGTGAGGCTGTAAAAGATGAAACAGCCATATTGAGAGGAACTCGAATGGAAAAAGTCTGTTCGCCAGCTGTGAACTCGGGAATGTTTATGGCCATGAAGGAATCAGGTGATATAATGGCTACTTTTGTCGGACATGATCATGATAATGATTATGCGGTGATGTGGAAAGGTATTTTATTGGCTTATGGGCGGTATACTGGTGGTAACACAGTATATAATCATTTGTCCAATGGTGCGAGGATTATCGAATTGAATGAAGGCAAACGTTCTTTTTCAACCTGGATCAGGCTAAAAGATGGAGTCATAATTGATAACTATAAATATCCGGAAAGTTTTGAAAAGGATGATTGGAAAAATCGGAAGTAAGAAAACGGAATATTAACTTGATTCAACGGTAAGTATGTTGCCACCGATCCTGATTATTTCTGGCAAGCTCCGGATTTATTGAAATAATACCAGTTGATATTTGGATTATAAAGCATAAAAAAAGCGGCCGGAATTTCTTCGGCCACTTACTTATAAGATATTATTATATCTACTATAAATTCAATGAAGCTTATTGAACT
This sequence comes from Bacteroides sp., assembly GCA_021201335.1. GTDB lineage: Bacteria > Bacteroidota > Bacteroidia > Bacteroidales > Bacteroidaceae > Bacteroides. The sequence continues at coordinate 40,549 of JAJQFD010000035.1, forward strand.
GCTTCAAGCCATTTTTTACCCAGTTCAGCAAATTTAGCGGCTTGTTCTGCAGACATATTTGCGGCTTGTTGACTTAGATGAGTAGACAATTCAGTCATTTCATCACCAATTTCCTTAAATTCTGCTGCTGCATCTGCATCTCCGGTTTTTACTTTAGGATAAATTTCAATTGCTTTTTCGATGAGTCTTTCGTACTCAGCTAAAACATCTTCATCTGCTGTAGTTTCGGTTGCATCTGCTGCTTCAGTGGTGTTGTCCGTTGTTGCTTCTGTTTGTGTTGTGTTTGTGTCGTCAGTTTTTGAAGCATTTCCTTTTCCACCGCAAGCTACTAAAATAGCTGCTGCGGCTACAATCATTAAAATCTTTTTCATTTTTTGTGTTTGTTAAACTTATGAATTAAAATATCGGCGGCAAAGTTAATATAAAAATAATGATATAATATTAATATTTCTCAAAAATTAGTTTACCGAAGTAGCAAGACTTTGATATTTTCTTGCTTATGTTTTTGTATACGAGGTAAAAAGCATCTACTTTTGTAGAGATTATAAATAAAGAGAAAAGATGAAGTCAGCCAATAAGCGTGTATTAGTAGGTATGAGTGGAGGAATAGATAGTTCAGCTACCTGTATAATGTTACAGGAACAGGGCTATGAAGTGGTTGGAGTGACAATGCGTGTTTGGGGAGAGGCGCCGAAAGAAGCAAAAATACTGGCCGACCGCATCGGAATTGAACATTTTGTGGCAGATGAGCGTATTCCTTTTAAAGACACTGTAGTAAAAAGTTTTATTCAGGAATATAAACAGGGGGGAACGCCTAATCCATGTGTTATGTGTAATCCTTTATTTAAATTTCGTGTATTGACGGAATGGGCGGACAAATTGAATTGTCAATGGATTGCTACCGGTCATTATACTCAATTGAAAGAGCGGGATAATAAAATATATATTGTAGCTGGTGAAGATGAAAAAAAAGACCAATCTTATTTCCTCTGGCGATTGGGACAAGATGTGCTGAAGCGTTGTATCTTTCCGTTGGGAAGTTATACAAAAGTAAAGGTACGGGAATACCTTCGTGAGAAAGGTTTTGAAGCCAAGTCACAGGAAGGAGAAAGTATGGAAGTTTGTTTTATCAAGGGCGACTATCGCGATTTTCTGCGCGAACACGATCCGGATATTGATAAAGAAATCGGTCCCGGATGGTTTGTCAATCAGGAAGGTACAAAACTGGGGCAACATAAAGGATATGCTTATTATACCATCGGACAACGAAAGGGATTAGAAATTGCATTAGGCAAGCCAGCTTATGTATTAAAGATTAATCCTGAGAAGAATACAGTTATGCTTGGTGATGCAGATCAACTGAAAACAGAATATATGCTGGTTGAACAACCGAATATCGTAAATGAGGAGGAGCTATTTAATAGTAAGGATCTAACTGTACGTATCCGCTATCGAAGCAAGCCTATTCCTTGTAAAGTGAAATTATTACGAAACGGTCAGGTACTGGTGCATTTTCAATCGCTTGCTTCCGCTATTACACCGGGACAATCGGCTGTGTTTTATGATGGGAACAGAGTTTTAGGAGGTGGGTTTATTGCTACTCAAAAAGGGCTAGAATGGATTGTGGAAGAAAATAAATTTTAATATGAAGAGGATATTATTGTTTTTTTGCTTAGGATTAATTGCGATGTATACTTACGCCCGGCAGGATACATTGAAGTATCGGATAACATTGTCGGATAAAGCATCTACTACTTATTCTTTAGATAAGCCCCAGGAATTTCTATCCGAAAAAGCAATAACCCGTCGGCTCAAACAGCAATTGCCGGTGGATTCAACAGATTTGCCGGTTTGCGAAGACTATATCCGGACTATACAAAGAGTAGGGGTGAAGGTAATTACAAAAGGAAAATGGGAAAATTTTGTCACCGTCTCCTGTAATGATACTACATTCATAGAGCAGATAAAATTGCTTCCTTTTGTGAAATCAACCGAGAAAGTCTGGCAAGTATCCTTATCCAAATTAAAGAAAATAAAAAAGCCGAAACGGGACTCATTAACCAATAAACAAGTAGAATTAGAAAATTGGTATGGTCCTGCTTATCAGCAGATAGCGATGAATAATGGACATAAACTACATGAAGCAGGATTTAAAGGTGAAGGTATGACCATTGCAGTGATCGATGCCGGTTTTCATAATGTGGATAAAATCACAGCCATGAATAATATCCGTATCTTAGGTACTAGAGACTTTGTAAACCCTGAAAGTGATATTTTTGCAGAAAATAATCATGGAATGAAAGTTTTCTCCTGTATAGGGATGAATAAGCCGCATGTTATGGTGGGGACTGCCCCGGAAGCATCTTTCTGGTTGCTCCGGAGTGAAGATGAATATTCAGAATTTCCCGTTGAGCAAGATTATTGGGCAGCTGCCATTGAGTTCGCTGATAGTGTTGGAGTAGATGTGATCAATACTTCCTTGGGGTACTATAAATTTGATGATAAATCCATGAATTATGAATATCGTTACCTGGATGGAAAATATTCAATAATGTCACGGCAAGCTTCACGAGTAGCTGATAAAGGAATGGTGCTTGTTTGCAGTTCTGGAAACGAAGGTATAGGTTCCTGGAAGAAAATAACGCCCCCGGGAGACGCAGAAAATGTGCTGACAGTGGGTGCGATCAATAAAACTAAAACACTGGCACCCTTTTCTTCGATAGGTAATACTGCCGACAATCGAATCAAGCCGGATGTTGTTGCAGTGGGTATGTTTGCTGACATGATGAATACGAACGGAGAGACAACTATCGCCAGTGGTACTTCTTTTGCTGCTCCCATCTTGTGCGGCATGATTGCTTGTCTGTGGCAGGCGAGACCGGAACTGACTGCGAAGCAAATCATAGAATTGGTCCGTGCTTCGGGTGATCGGATCAACTATCCGGATAATATCTACGGTTACGGTATTCCTGATCTCTGGAAGGCTTACGAAATGCAGATTATCAAATAACCAACCATATGTCTCAATCCGCCCTTACATTATTCGAACTAAATTCTCTGGTAAGAAGGAGCATAACACAGTGTCTTCCTGATGAATACTGGGTTCAGGCAGAACTGTGTGATGTGCGCACCCATACAAGCGGACATTGTTACCTGGAGTTTTTGCAGAAAGATCCCCGGAATAATGCAATGATTGCTAAAGCGCGCGGAACTATCTGGGCAAATACTTTCCGGCTATTACGTCCTTATTTTGAGCAAACTACCGGACAGGCATTTGTATCCGGTATAAAAGTGCTGGTGAAAGTTAAAGTGGATTTTCATGAATTGTACGGATACAATCTCATTGTAATCGATGTTGATCCTACCTATACCCTGGGTGATATTGCACAAAGACGAAGAGAAATCCTACAGCAGCTGGAAGAAGAAGGTGTTTTAACGTTGAATAAAGAACTGGAAATTCCCTTATTGCCCCAACGGATTGCAATTATTTCCTCTCCTACTGCTGCTGGCTATGGTGACTTTAGTGACCAGTTAGTAAATAATCCACGCGGATATTATTTTTGTAGCGAACTATTTCCTGCCATTATGCAGGGGATAATGGTTGAAGAATCAATACTGAATGCCCTGGAGAGGATCATGAGACGTTCAAATGAATTTGATGTGGTAGTGATTATCAGGGGTGGGGGAGCTACTTCTGATTTATCAGGTTTTGATACTTATCTGCTTGCAGCGGCCTGCGCCCAGTTCCCTTTACCTATTATAACGGGGATAGGGCACGAACGGGATGATACCGTTTTGGATGCTGTAGCTCATACCCGCGTAAAAACACCTACTGCCGCCGCAGAACTTCTGATAACTAGAATGGATGAAGCAGCTTATTCATTGCAAGAGCTTAAACGAAGGCTACAGGAAGGCATTATATCAAGACTGGATCAAGAACGTAACCTGATAACACAATTGAAAAATCGGATTCCTTCCCTGATTGTCCGGAAACTGACTGAAGCCAGATATCATTTAATCACCCTGGAAAAATCCATGAAGCAAACGGTCATATATACACTGACCAAACGAAAGCATCAGTTGCAATTGTTACAACAACAAATCGAAAGTGCTTCTCCGGAAAGATTACTTAAAAGAGGTTATAGTATAACCGTAAAAGAGGGTAAAGTTATAACGGATGTAACACAGGTAAAATCAGGAGACCTACTGATAACAAAAGTAAGTAATGGGGAAATAACAAGTAAAGTAAACTAAATATGGCTGCAAAAAAAGAAACTTATTCTCAGGCAATTCAGCGACTGGAGAAAATTGTAAGTCAGATTGAGAGTAATGAACTCGAAATTGACGTCTTAAGTAAAAAAATCAAAGAAGCTAATGAAATTATCACTTTTTGTACTGACAAGTTAACGAAAGCAGATAGGGAAATCGAAAAATTGTTGAATGACAGGCAACATTCTGAATAATAAACTGTATTTTTGCTGGTCAGTTTATTAAACTATTTAATTATATGTCGATATGAAAGAAATAGATTGGTCAAATCTGTCATTCGGTTATATGCCAACAGATTACAATGTGAGAATCAACTATCGCAATGGCGAATGGGGTGAACTGGAATTAACGAGTAGTCATTATATTAACCTTCATATGGCTGCCACATCACTTCATTACGGTCAGGAATCTTTTGAAGGTTTAAAAGCTTTTCGGGGTAAAGACGGTAAGATTCGAATTTTCCGTATGGAAGAAAATGCCAAACGTATGCAAACGTCCTGCGATGGTATTATGATGGCCAAGCTACCTATCGATAGATTTGAAGAAGCTGTTCTTAAAGCTGTTAAATTAAATGAGCGTTTTGTACCGCCTTATGAAAGCGGTGCTTCTTTATATATCCGTCCGTTATTGTTCGGTACCAGTGCACAGGTAGGTGTTAAACCTGCTGACGAATATATGTTCCTGGTATTTGTGACACCGGTTGGTCCTTATTTCAAGACAGGATTTAAACCATCACCGTATGCAATCTTAAGACATTATGATCGAGTAGCTCCTTTGGGAACCGGACGTTATAAAATAGGTGGCAATTATGCTGCTAGTCTGGCTGCAGGAGAAGAGGCTCACAGACTAGGCTATTCAGCCGTACTTTATCTGGATGCTAAAGAGAAAAAATACCTGGATGAATGCGGACCAGCTAATTTCTTCGGTATTCGTGGAAACACGTATATTACCCCTAAGTCGGACTCTATCCTTCCATCAATCACCAACAAGAGTTTGATGACGCTAGCAGAAGATTTGGGAATGACTGTCGAGTGCCGCCCTATACCGGTTGAAGAACTTTCAACTTTTGATGAGGCGGGTGCTTGCGGTACAGCTGCAGTGATCAGTCCTGTTCTTCGTATTGACGACCTGGATGAAAATAAATCTTATGTTTTCAGCAAAGACGGAGAAGCTGGGCCGGTATGTACAAAATTATATAATAAACTAAGAGCAATACAATACGGTGACGAACCGGATACAAACGGTTGGGTTACTGTTTTATAAATTGAGAATTGAAGATTGGGAATTGAAAATGAGAAGAATTGAAAGTAATAATTCTGTGTTTTCAATTCTCAATTTTTCATTTATATATTATGGGCAAAAATAAATTGCAAAAGTTTGCCGATATGGCAAGCTATCCACATGTTTTTGAATATCCTTATTCCGTGGCCGATAATGTGGCTTTTGAAAAGAGAGGGAAATGGAATCAGGAGTTCTTCAAAAATAACCATCCAATCGTATTGGAACTGGGTTGCGGAAGAGGTGAATATACCGTAGGCCTGGGGAGAATGTTTCCGGATAAAAACTTTATTGCGGTAGATATCAAAGGAGCCCGTATGTGGAGTGGTGCCACCGACTCATTGGAAGCAGGAATGAAGAATGTAGCTTTTCTGCGTACCAATATTGAAATAATTGATCGCTTCTTTGCTCCAGGAGAGATCAGCGAAATTTGGTTAACTTTTCCCGATCCTCAGATGAAAAAAGCTACCAAGCGATTGACTTCTACTTATTTTATACAGCGTTATCGGAAATTCCTACAATCAGATGGTATCATTCATTTGAAGACAGATAGTAATTTCATGTTTAGCTATACCAAATACATGGTAGAGGAGAATAATCTTCCGGTGGAATTTATAACTGAAGATTTATACAATTCCGGTTTGGTCGATGATATTCTAAGTATTAAAACATATTACGAACAACAATGGCTAGATCGTGGTTTAGCTATCAAGTATATTAAATTTCTTTTGCCACAAGAAGGTGAACTGCGAGAACCCGATGTTGAAATTGAATTAGATTCCTATCGTAGTTACAACCGTAGTAAACGAAGTGGTTCACAAAGAAGTAAATAAGAATTTTCTGGAAATTATGACAATTTATCCCAAGTTAATACTCAACGCACTGGCAAATGTACGTTATCCCGGTACTGGTAAAAATCTGGTGGAAGCCGGAATGGTAGATGATAATATCCGTATCGAAGGAATGAAAGTTTCTTTTTCGTTGATTTTCGACAAACCAACAGACCCTTTTATTAAATCAGTTGTAAAGGCCGCGGAAACAGCGATTCTTACGTATGTAAATAAGGATGTAGAAATCACAGGAAACATTTCGGTGATTACCAAACAGGCACCTCGTCCGGAAGCAGGTGAATTACTTTCCGGTGTGAAGAACATAATTGGAGTTTCCTCCGGTAAAGGGGGAGTGGGTAAATCAACAGTGGCTGCCAATCTAGCTGTCGCTTTAGCTAAATTGGGTTATTCGGTAGGATTGTTGGATGCAGATATCTTTGGTCCTTCCATGCCCAAAATGTTTCAGGTAGAAGATGCACGTCCTTATGCAGAACAAATCAATGGCCGTGATTTGATTATTCCAGTGGAGAAATATGGAGTAAAGCTACTTTCAATTGGTTTTTTTGTAGATCCCGACCAAGCTACTTTATGGCGGGGCGGAATGGCGAGTAATGCTCTGAAACAATTAATAGGTGATGGCAATTGGGGAGATTTGGATTATTTCCTCATAGATTTACCGCCAGGTACGAGTGATATTCATCTTACAATCGTTCAAACATTGGCACTGACCGGTGCAATTGTTGTCAGTACACCTCAGGAGGTAGCTTTGGCTGATGCCCGGAAAGGAATTAATATGTTTACCAATAAAAAAGTAAATGTGCCCATTTTGGGAATGGTAGAGAATATGGCTTGGTTTACTCCTGCCGAACTCCCGGAAAATAAATATTATATCTTTGGTAAAGAAGGAGCTAAAAAACTATCGGAAGAAATGAATGTTCCTTTATTGGGACAAATTCCTTTAGTGCAAAGTATACGTGAAGGGGGCGATGAAGGTAAACCGGTTGCTTTAAATGAAGACTCAGTCACCGGACTAGCTTTTATGAGATTGGCAGAAAGAGTTGTTCAGCAGATAGATAAACGGAATGCTGAAATGGCTCCTACGAAGATTGTTGAACTGAAGAAGACCTGAGAAATATTTTCAGAGATACCTTGCCTTTTGTCTTTTGAATCGTATCTTTAGAAAAGTAATCATGAAAGAGATTTTGATTAAACCATTTATAGGAGAGGAGAGCAATAGCTTTCCTCTTTTTTCCTCCAGCCACTATTGAAGTTTTATAAGCCAGATTGATGCCAGATTGAATATCCACCAAATGCTACCGGCATTTGGTCAAAATATAACTTTCATTTGGGTCAAATGCAACTGACGTTTGATAAAGAAAGAACTTTCTCCCAATTAACATGATATAACTTGATGAAAATCCCTCTTTTTAGTTAAGCCTCTGTAAACTTACGAATAACAAAAAATGTGCTACGCTTTTACCATGCTTAGTCAGGGCTATTTTACTATCCTTAGAGATCCGGTTGAATAGTTACACAAAAGAAATCCTATGGGATAATTATTCGATACCTTTCATGCTCCTATTAATATCTAACACTTTCCCAATCCTTAAAAACTATTAAATAAAAAACCTTTCTCTTTGTTATATGATTTCTGTATTTAACTTTGCAATACAAAGTACTTTTAATATGGATAAAATTAA
>JAJQFD010000031.1 GCA_021201335.1 Bacteroides sp.
TGAATTGGGTGCTTATTATAAAGCTGAACGCAACTATGATAAAGCTTATCTTTTTTATAAAGAACTGACAAACAAGCACCCTAATGAAGTAAAATATTTAGAAGAAAGAGCCCACGTGGAAGTTTGGGGTGGGAAATCCACGGATGCTGTGCTTACTTATGAGCAGATTCTTTATCTCGATCCTGATAATCTGGATGCGAATATCTTTATGGGGAATTACTACTTTCTACTGGCTGAGCAAAAGAAAGAAAGGTTAGAGAAAGATTTTAGAACTATATCTTCGCCTACCCGTATGCAGGTAATAAGCTATAGAAATAGTATTGGTGAGATATATCGGACTGATTATCTAAGGGCAAAACCTTTTCTGGAAAATGTAGTAAGTCAATTTTCTTCTACAGAAGCCAAAAAATCACTGGAAAAGATTGAAAAAATGGAACGAAGAATGGAGCGAAAAAGTCATAGATAAGCTAACTGCACAGAAATTTTCTCCTTTAATTTAGATATCTTAAATAGAGGCCAACGCCTGATAAGATATTGCAAAAGTCTGTCTACAACAGACTATTTTCCAAAAAACAAAATGTCAAATTGATAATTAAACGCTCCCAGAATTAAATATTTGGGGGTCAATCTACTGCGCTTCATAAAATCGCAGAGAAAGGCGTTTGGTTAAAATCAAATAGATTGAGAATAAACTAGTATGCTTTCGGATTGCTATTTGTATTAGGTGTTTTTAAAATCTCTGTAAAGTCATCATCTTATATGGATGCCTATATGGTTGTAAGCGGCTGATTGTTTTTTTAGTGCTTCCAGCAGAAAAAATGAATAAATGATGGGTCCTTTGCGGACTTGCGCAGCCCAAGTTCCCGGATTTGCGCGGTGCAAGTTCTGGTACTTGGGCTGCTCAAGTCCGGGAACTTGAGCCGCGCAAGTCTACGAACCGGGGCTGCGCGAGTTCGGGAAGAGAGGCTTTTCTACTTTCAGAACGGGGGAAAGATGAATGAAATTACAAATAACATGCATTTTTGTAGTCTAAAAGGGTGGATTTTGAAGAATACCCTGTTAGTAAAATGCTTAATTATAAGTAAAAAAGAAATGTATGGTTCCTTTATTTTTTCTTTTTGTTAAACTCATTTTTCTGGGATGTGAAGGTTTTATAGATGGTTTTTAGGAAAAAGATTGTGCACGACTCTTTCCAGTAACAAAAGTTATATGAATGGCTTACAGAAAGATTTTAGTCATCAAATTTATACGAAACTTCTTTAAACGCGTATTTCCGGATTTTACCTTCTTTATCTTCCAGAACTAAAATTCCAGCGTCTTCTACTTCACAGATGCGCGCTTCAAAAGAACCCTTATTATCGGCATATAGATGGAATCCTTCTTTCCGGAAAAGTGACTGATGGTAGTTAGTGGTGATTTTATCGGTTTCTCCTTTTTTGAGTAACTCGTAATAAAGACGCAACTTTTCCAGGATAATATCAAGAACCTTTACTGGATCATGTTCTTTTCCAGTGATTTGTCTTAATGAAACCGGATTGGGAGCCGGACTATAAAAGATTTGCTGATTTATATTGATGCCAATGCCTGCAATGCTTTTTTCTATTTTGCTGCCCATTAATTCATTCTCAATCAAGATACCGCATATTTTTTTATCTTTCCAGTAAATATCATTCGGCCATTTGATTGAAAATCCAGGAGTAAAACTGTCTAATGCTTCTTTAATAGCAAGTGCAATTGCTTTAGAGAGGAGAAACTGTCTTCGTATTGGTAAGAATGTTGGGTAAAAGATAATGCTGAAGAGTAGATTTTTACCTTTTTCAGATTCCCACGAATTGCCACGCTGGCCTTTACCAGCAGTCTGGAAATCTGCAAGTACGACAAACATTTCTTCGAGTTGCTGTGCAGACGAAAGTTGGATGAGATAATTGCTGGTGGAATCTGTTTCAGTCAAGTGAATCATATTCCTGTCTCAGCTTTTTGGTAAATTTCTTGATAACCTCTTCATAAGAATGGTCAATCAGCGATTCGATTAATTTATCATTGGCATCCTGATCAAAAAATACCTGGTTCCAGTATTTCTTATTAAAATGAAAAGCACCTTCAATAGCATTGTATTTTTCCCGTAATTCAATGGCATAATCAGGATTGCACTTAAGGCACATTTTGTTACCTGCTCCAAGGCTGATTAATGCAAACATTTTGTCCATCACTTTTATAACAAGCGAATCGTCTCCAAAAGGGAAAGATTCAGTAACACCTTTTTTGCTGAGGCAATATTCTCTGGCTGATTCTATATTCATGTTGTCTGAATTTACACTTACCACATAGGTGGATAAAAGGCTTCCGGGATATGCTCAATACTGAAATTACCGGGTTCACCCGTCACTGAAATAATGTCAAAACGAACCGGTGCATCAATCTGATAGATTTTTATGTACGTATCAGCTGCCAAGACTGTTCGTCTGATTTTCTGAAGAGTGATTGCTTCATGTGGCAATGTCAGGCTATTCCCATGGCGTGTTTTTACTTCAATAATTATTAATTCATTCTCTTTAGCTGCCACAATGTCTAGTTCCAGGTGCCCACGATGCCAGTTACGATGTCGGATTACGTAATCTTGTTTCATCAGATAAGCTATCGCTGCATCCTCACCTGCTTTTCCTAGTTCATTGTGTTCTGCCATAACGTTTTTTGCAAATTTACGCTTTTTATCTTTTGAAATTTAATAAGTAAAACTAATTTTGCAGGCGATATGAGAAAAAGGGATAAAAAATGTGTCAAATCATCTGTCGATGAGCCTAAGCGTCGGAACCGGATTACGGTACTGATGAGCGAGGATGAAATGCGGATTGTAGATCGTTATCTGGAAAAATATAAGATAACGAACAAGTCACGCTGGCTTCGCGAAACAGTCCTGATGTTTATATATCAGAAGACAGAAGAAGATTATCCCACCCTTTTTGGTGAACATGATATGAGGAGATAACCGTTATGTTCGACGATACCTATTTTATGAAACAAGCCCTGATAGAAGCGGATAAAGCTGCTGCGAAAGGTGAAGTCCCGGTGGGGGCTGTAGTAGTTTGCAAGGGCCGGATTATTGCCCGCTCTTTTAATTTAACAGAAACACTTACCGATGTTACCGCCCATGCTGAGATGCAGGCCATAACGGCAGCTGCCAACGTTTTAGGAGGCAAATACTTAAATGATTGTATACTTTACGTAACAGTTGAACCTTGTGTGATGTGTGCCGGAGGCATTGCATGGTCACAGCTGGGAAAGCTGGTGTTTGGCGCCTCCGATGAAAAGAGAGGATATCAGCGATATGCACCCGATGCATTGCATCCGAAGACAGAAGTAGTAAAAGGAATATTGGCTGAGGAATGTAGCCGGAAAATGACTGATTTTTTTAAATCAAAGAGATAAAATAGACCTGCCCTTGTGCTATAAACTAATCTTCTTCTTTAATTTCTTCAAACTCCACATATTCGCCATCATCTTTATCGAAAATCTTTTTTTGAGCTTTGGGTGTTTGGGGTTCTTTTCGGTACTCACTGGTTGTGTTTTGTTGTTGTTGCGAAGAAGTATTCGTACCTGCACGTTTGCCAAAACCAAATAGAGCGCGTAGAATAGAGCCTATAATGGATATGCCAAATACGAAGATAGCGACTATGATAAATAGTAATATGAGGATAAATGACATGAGCTAACTATTTTATTATTTTTATCTGTAAGACAACAAGTGTGCCAGAATGTTTGTTCTAATTCTTTTTTCTTGTTAACAGAGATAGAAAGATGTACCAGGCGATACTCGCAGCAAACCCACTTACTCCCATGAATATAATAAGCAAGATACAACCAATTAGAAAGATAAGAATCGTTTTGTTATCTTGCCACTTTAGCGTCTTGAATTTAAGGGAAAACATGGGAAACTCAGCAACCAGAAGGAGTGAAAAGAGAAGGACCATACCTGCCAGATACAATGCATTAAACGAAGAAGAAGTGAGAAAAGCATATTCTCCTACCACCAATGAACTCCAGAACAAGGCATTAGCTGGCGTATTCAGTCCTATGAAAGAACTTGTCTGACGGACATCTATGTTGAATTTAGCCAGCCGTAAAGCTGAGAAAACAGCAATCAGGAAGGCTATATACGGAAAATAGTCACTTATAGGGGATAGAAAAGCCGGGTAATGAACTTCTTTGAAAAGAGAAAAAACAATAAATGCCGGAGCAGCTCCGAAACTAATATCATCTGCAAGGGAATCAAGTTCTTTACCGATAGGAGAGGGGGCCTTTAATAAACGAGCTAGCATTCCATCAAAGAAGTCGAAAACTGCACTTAGAATAATAAAAAGAAAAGCCAACTTATAGTTGGCCTGAAAAGCCATGACGCAGGCAATACACCCGGAAAATAGATTGAGACAGGTTACTGTATTCGGAATATGTCGGGTTAATGCTTTAGCCATTGCAAAGGTTTTATTTTAATTTTGCTATAACAGTCTGATTACCGGTTGTAAGTTGTCCCATTTTCACACAGATTTCAGTACCCAATGGCAGGTAAACATCCACTCTTGAACCGAATTTGATAAAGCCCAGATGTTCATCAATGAAACATTCTTCGCCTACTTCTGCATATGTTACAATACGACGGGCCATTGCTCCGGCTATCTGGCGTGCCATAATCTCAACACCTTCAGGAGTTTCAATAACAATCGTGGAACGTTCGTTTTCTGTACTTGCTTTAGGTAACCAGGCTTTCATAAACCGGCCATTGTGGTGCTCTACTTTTTTTATTGTTCCGTCTACAGGGTGCCAATTGACATGGACGTTCAGGACACTCATAAAGATTGAAACCATCAGTCTGTTATCATGGAAGTATTCTTGCTCATTTACTTCTTCAATAACAACAATTTTCCCATCTGCGGGAGCCACTACAATCTTTTCTGTATCACCTCCGAAAAGCCGGATCGGGCATCGGAAGAAATTAACGAGTAAACAATAAAAAACCACACTGGCAACTGCGATAATATAAAAAGGGATTTTACATTTAAACCCAAAGAAAAAAGCAGCGTTTATTAATAGCAACAGCAGGAAAGAAACAATCAGGAGATGTGTACCTTCATGGTGTATTCTAATTTTTTTGAGGTTCTTTAATCTTCTACTCATGTTATGATCAATGAAATAATGGCAAAAATAGCCTTATTTTAAAAATCAAACAAGTAAATAAGGATAGAAATGATCTTTTGTTCATAACTTTTAGGCTAATCTTTTTGATTGTCGGGCAGGACGTCGTAATTTTATCGGTTCAAATTTTAAAAGAAGATATACTCCATATGCAAGATTTTGTCCATTTACATGTTCATACCCAATATTCTCTGCTTGACGGGCAGGCCAGTGTAAGCGCTTTGGTAGATAAAGCCATGAAGAACGGAATGAAAGGAATTGCCGTTACCGACCATGGGAATATGTTTGGTATCAAGGAGTTCTATAACTATGTTACCAAAAAGAACAGTGGAATCCTGAAAGAGATAAAAGCACTGAAGAAAAAGATCGCTTCCATTGAAAAAGGGGAAATACAGTGTGAAGATAAAGATGCTGAATTGGCAGCCTCTAAGGCTCAGTTAGCAGAAACGGAAAAGAAAATATTTAAGCCTATCATTGGTTGCGAAATGTATGTGGCCCGCCGAACTTTGGATAAAAAGGAAGGTAAGCCCGACCAGAGTGGTTATCACTTGGTCGTACTTGCGAAAAATGAAACCGGATACCATAACCTGATTAAGTTGGTTTCTAAAGCCTGGACGGATGGTTACTATATGCGTCCACGTACCGATCGGAATGAATTGGAAAAATACCATGAGGGGCTTATTGTTTGTTCTGCGTGCCTGGGGGGTGAAGTCCCAAAGAGAATTACCAATGAACAATTTTACGAAGCGGAAGAAGCTATTCAATGGTATAAGAATCTGTTCGGTGACGATTATTACCTGGAATTACAGCGTCATAGAGCAACCGTCCCCAATGCCAATCATGACGCTTATCCGATGCAGCAACATGTGAATAAGCACCTGATTGAATATGCCAAAAAGCATAATATCAAATTAATCTGTACCAATGATGTTCATTTTGTAAACGAGGAACATGCAGAGGCACACGATCGCTTGATTTGCTTAAGCACCGGTAAAGATTTGGATGATCCGAAACGGATGTATTATACAAAGCAGGAATGGATGAAAACCCGGGAAGAAATGAACGAGTTGTTTTCTGATGTTCCGGAAGCATTGTCTAATACAGTAGAGATATGCGACAAGGTTGAGCTTTATTCGATTGATAATGCACCGATCATGCCTCAATATGAAATCCCGGAAGATTTTGGAACAGAAGCCGGATACAGGGAAAAGTATTCGGAAGAAGATCTTTTCAATGAATTTACACGGGATGAGAATGGGCAGGTGGTCATGAGTGAAGCCGATGCTCATAATAAGATAAAAAGCCTCGGAGGGTATGATAAGTTATATCGTATTAAGTTGGAAGGAGACTACCTGGCTAAGTTAACCTTTGATAAAGCGAAGGATAAATATGGAGATCCCATGGCTCCAGAAATAAAGGAACGACTTGTTTTCGAACTTCATATAATGAAAACAATGGGTTTCCCTGGATACTTCTTGATTGTACAGGACTTTATTGCTGCTGCACGTCAGATGGGCGTATCCGTTGGGCCGGGTCGTGGGTCGGCGGCCGGTTCTTCGGTGGCTTACTGTTTAGGTATTACACAAATTGATCCGGTTAAATATGATCTGCTGTTTGAACGTTTTCTCAATCCCGATCGTATTTCTCTTCCTGATATCGACATTGATTTTGATGATGATGGACGTGGAGAAGTGCTACGTTGGGTAACAGATAAATATGGTGTAGAAAAAGTTGCTCATATTATCACCTATAGTACCATGGCAACAAAAATGTCCTTGAAAGATGTTGCCCGGGTACAAAAACTTCCTCTATCGGAATCCGATCGTTTAACGAAGTTAGTACCGGATAGAATACCCGATAAGAAAGTCAACTTACAAAATGCCATTGAGTATGTTCCCGAACTACAGGCTGCCGAAGCTTCTTCGGATCCATTAGTGAAAGATACCATTAAGTATGCCAAAATACTTGAAGGAAACGTCCGTGGTACGGGCGTACATGCTTGTGGTATCATTATTTGCCGAGACGACATAACCGATTGGGTGCCTGTAAGTACAGCGGATGATAAGGAAACAGGTGAAAAAATGCTGGTTACACAGTATGAAGGTTCGGTTATTGAGGAAACCGGATTGATTAAAATGGACTTTCTGGGGCTAAAGATTTTGTCTATTATCAAAGAAGCAGTCGAAAATATTCGTTTGTGTAAAGGAGAAGACATTGATATTGATAATATATCTATTGAGGACCCTGCTACTTATAAACTTTACAGTGAGGGTCGTACTGTGGGTACATTCCAGTTCGAGTCTGCCGGTATGCAGAAATACCTCCGTGAGTTGCAGCCTTCCACGTTTGAAGACCTGATTGCCATGAATGCTTTGTACCGTCCGGGACCAATGGATTATATACCTGATTTTATTGATCGAAAACATGGTCGTAAGCCCATCGTTTATGATATACCTGTCATGGAACAGTATCTGAAGGATACGTACGGTATCACGGTATATCAGGAACAGGTCATGCTCTTATCGCGTCTGCTGGGCAACTTCACCCGGGGTGAATCGGATGCACTTCGGAAAGCCATGGGTAAGAAGATACGCGCGAAGCTGGATGAAATGAAGCCTAAATTCATTGAAGGTGGTAAATCGAACGGTCATGATCCGGCTATATTAGAGAAAATCTGGGGCGACTGGGAAAAGTTCGCTTCTTATGCTTTCAATAAATCACATGCGACTTGCTATTCCTGGGTGGCTTATCAAACGGCTTATCTGAAAGCCAATTATCCATCGGAATATATGGCTGCCGTTATGAGCCGGAGCATTTCGAACATAACGGAAATCACGAAGTTCATGGATGAGTGTAAGTCTATGGGCATTGAGGTATTAGGTCCAGATGTAAATGAAAGTAACCTGAAATTTACTGTAAATAAGGAAGGAAATATCCGTTTTGGATTAGGAGCCGTGAAGGGAGTAGGGGAGAATGCTGTTCAGGCTATTGTTGAGGAGCGCAAAGCCAACGGTCCTTTTAAAGGTATCTTTGATTTTGTTCAGAGAGTTAATCTCAATGCCTGTAACAAGAAAAACATGGAGAATTTGGCATTAGCCGGAGGATTCGATAGCTTCCCTGAATTAAAGAGAGAGCAATATTTTGCTGCTAATGCTAAAGGAGATATTTTCCTCGAAGTACTGATGCGTTATGGCAACAAATACCAGACGGATAAATCAATCGCTTCCAATTCTCTTTTCGGAGGTGATAACGTCATTGATGTTGCTACCCCGGAAATACCGCAAGCAGACCGTTGGAATGATTTGGAGCGTTTAAATAAAGAAAGAGAGCTGGTCGGAATCTATCTTTCCGCTCATCCGTTAGATGAATATACAGTTGTGCTGCAACATGTCTGCAATACGAAAATGGCCGAACTTGCTGATCGTTCTTCCCTGGAAAACCGTGAGATAACAATGGGAGGAATTGTGATAGCTGTTCGGCAAGGAACTTCTAAAAAAGGACATCCTTTTGGGATTGCACGCATTGAGGATTATTCAGGTTCGGGTGAAATCGCCTTTTTTGGGCAAGACTGGATTACTTTCCAGAATTACATACAGGAGGGTCGCTTCCTCTATATCCGGGCCAAATGTCAGCAGAAGCAATGGAATGCTAATGAATTGGATATAAAAGTTATTTCCATTGAACTACTATCGGATGTTAAAGAACGGCTTATTGAGAAGATCACCATCACTATTCCCCTTCCTCATTTAAATAAAGCAATGATCGCAGACCTATCTGCTTTGATCCATGAATCTCCGGGGGATGCTGAACTCTGTTTTAAAGTCATTGATCCGGATGATAATCAGATGAATCTGGATTTTGTTTCCCGTCCGGTGAAGCTTTCCGTTGGGAATGAACTTGTGACTTATTTAAAAGAACATCCCGAACTGGAATTCCGTATTAATTAATTATCTTTGCATATAGATTCAGTTAACGTATAATATAAAAAAGGAAAGTAAAATGGCTTTAGAAATTACTGATAGCAATGTACAAGAACTATTAGATAGTGGTAAACCCGTAGTTATTGACTTTTGGGCCCCGTGGTGTGGACCATGTAAAATGGTAGGACCTATTATCGAAGAACTTGCTCAGGAATATGAGGGGCAAGTAATCATCGGTAAGTGTGATGTTGATGAGAATTCAGATCTTCCTGCATCTTACGGTATCCGCAATATTCCTACTATCTTATTTTTTAAGAATGGTGAACTTGCAGGTAAGCATGTTGGTGCTGCGTCCAAAATTGTTCTTGCTGATAAGATTAAGGCTTTATTATAATTATAATTGCTTCGTTTAAACGAGTTTATTTCGTATAATTTAGCTTTTATAAGTAAACACTCAAATTAAACACTTTATGGGACTGGAAGAAGATTTCTTATTGAGTGATGCAGACGACGAAAAAACTGTCGAATACATCAAAAACTACTTATCTCAGGAACTGAAAGAAAAGTTTTCGGACGATGAGTTGTATTACTTTGTGGATCTGATTGACGAGTATTATTCCGAAAGTGGTATCCTGGATGCCGAACCGGACGAAGAAGGCTATGTAAATATCGACCTGGAAAAGGTAGCAGAATACATCGTTAAAGAAGCCAGGAAAAACGAAGTGGGTGAATATGATCCAGAGGAAATCTTATTTGTCGTACAGGGAGAAATGGAATATGGAAACTCTTTAGGACAAGTAGAATAGTAGTCTTATATACAACAACAAAGAGCATTTGAAATACATGTCAATCATTCCTGGCTGGCAATATTTTCAAATGCTCTTTGTTGTTATATGATTTCCAGTGCATAATACTGGTAATCTCGTATCAATGTTTGAAGAAATAGAGTATCATTCATTCCGTGAGAATTGACTGCCAAAAGTTCTCTGATTTTCTTCGACAATTGCGCAATTAATTGCGTTCGCTTTTTTGACGGAGATTCCAGCGTCTTCAAAATCACGTTAATTTGTTCCAGAGACAAATCTGCTGCTTGTGGAAATGTAGGGTGATAGTTCTCTGTCAGGAAATCGAATTCGTCTAGTGATACCTGTATTTTCTTATAATTTTTCTCTTTAATAACCATTGTTCCTGCTGCAAGATCACCCAGGCGTTGGTTGTTTTGGGTTAATAAGATAACTAATAATCCTAAACCGCCGGTAAGCGGAACATCTACAATAAATAGAAGCCACCGCAGTAGGTATGAACTGAGCGTAGGCCTGCTTCCATCCAACTTAACTACCCTTATTCCCAACAACATTTTTCCCAGGCTCTGTCCATTATTAAAGACTTCCATTAATAAAGAATAACATAACATTGGCAAGTATAAGATGAAGAGAAAAATTACCGTAGATATTTCTGATCTGTTTAATAACTTTAGCAGGTCTAAGATAAAGATGGAGGATAATAAATAGATGAACAGAAAAATATAATCAACGGAAATGGCAAGTATACGCTCTCCGGCACTGGCGGGTACCTGATTGATGCGTACAAACTGTCCGGTTAAGATGGTAGACTCTGCCATTTTTTGAAACTAATACTTCATTTGATTGCAAATATATCATAAATCTCTTACTTTTGCTTTTGTATAAGCTAAATCTTTCACGGCAACTACTCAAAACAATATGAAAGAGGTAACCTTTATTCGTCGAAATATAGAAAAGTGGAGGAAGACTGAACAGGTAGTGGATCAAGCGAATAAATTAAATCCTGATCAACTGGCTGATGCTTATACAGACCTCACGGCTGATCTTGCTTTTGCACAGACTCATTATCCTCATTCCCGCATAACCATTTATCTCAATAACCTGGCTTCAGCCCTTCATAATGTTATTTACCGGAACAAACGCGAGAAGTGGTCACGTGTTATTACTTACTGGACACAGGAGGTTCCGTTGATCATGTTTTACGGCCGGAAGGAATTAATGATCTCCATGATGATTTTCGGCATCAGTGCAGTAATCGGGATTATTTCAACTGTATATGATGAAAATTTTGCCCGTCTGATAATGACTGACAGGTATATTGATATGACGCTTGAAAATATAGCAAATGGTACACCAATGGCCGTTTACAGCGGTGCGGATGAAGTGTCCATGTTCCTTGGCATTACCCTTAATAATGTCATGGTTGCTTTCAATACGTTTGTCTTTGGCATGTTTACAAGTTTTGGAACAGGTTATATCCTTTTTAAAAACGGCGTCATGATGGGCTCGATAGAAACTTTCTTCTACCAGCAGGGTGTGCTGGGTGAATCCTTATTAACTGTATTCCTGCATGGTACTCTTGAAATCTGGGTTATTATTGTGGCTGGCGCTGGAGGTATAGCTTTAGGTAATGGCTGGTTGTTTCCCGGAACATATTCGAGATTGGAATCTTTCAGGCGGGGAGCTGTCAAGGGGTTGAAAATAGTCATCGGTACTGTACCCATTTTTATTTTGGCAGGTTTTATTGAGGGATTCCTGACGCGTCATACTCATTTGCCAGTATATATAAGGCTGGGTATTATACTGTTTTCTCTTGCTTTTATTATATATTACTATTTTTACTTACCAAATAAAATATATCATGGACACACCAAAAAATAAAATTGCATTTTACGCACAGCGATCATTCAGTGAGAAAATGAATGTATCATTTGACTTTATTAAAGAGAATTGGAAACCGTTACTGAAATACTCCACATATTTTATTTTACCTCTATGTTTGTTGCAAGCGTTGAGTTTGAATGGAATTTTGAAAACCATTTTTAATCCAGAATTTGCCAATAATATAGAGTTGGATACTTTTGGCGGCGAAATGGCAGCTTTTTGGCTCCATTATGTCTTATCATTTCTTTTTTCATATATCGGAAGTATAATAATAGGTGCTGTAATATATGGTTTGATAAAAACATATAATGATCGACCAGGAGGTCTGGAAAATATTACTTTGAGCGAACTTTGGCCCTTATTCCTAAGCAATGCCGGTAGGTTACTTCTCCAACTAATCATCGGTTTCTTCTTAATGCTTTTTGTGTGGGGATTGATTTTCGTATTGGGATTTTTAGTTTCCTGGTTGACATTGTTACTTACTATCCCCCTCTTTCTGATTATTATTGTGCCGCTTATGCTTTGGGCCCCCGTTTACTTATATGAGCGTATCGATATTTTTAGTGCTTTAGGAAAAGCCTTCCGCTTAGGTTTTGCCACATGGGGAGGTGTTTTTGCCATTATGTTTATTATGGGAATTATTGCCAATGTTCTCCAGGGAGTTATATCCCTGCCTTGGGGTATCTCTTTTGCTGTTAGCTACTTATTTACCCTCAGCGAATTCGGTGGAAGCGGTGATCTATCTATAGGAGCTAACTTCATGAATTATATTTTTGCTGTGATGATGACTTATGGAATTTATATATCCATGATTCTTGTGCTGGTAGGAATTTCTTATCAATATTCCCATGCCAACGAAAAAGTTTCAAATATCTCAGTTGAAAGTGATATTGAGAACTTCGAACAACTTTAATATCACTTAATGACGTTGCAGAACGATACATTAGTATATAACATAGAACGGATTGTTGAATGGCAATCTAAGCCAAACTATGATTATAACCGGGAACTGACAACGCCTGAAGTTAATCTATATGAAATTTTAGTACGATGGATATTCGAAGTACTGGAAAAAATATTCGGTAGCCGTTTCGCAACCGATTTTGCGGAACCTGTCCTAATCCTCCTTTTTATAGTAGTAATTACTCTCATTGTTTGGCTTTTGTATAGAAGTCGTCCAGAGTTATTTGTTCGTTCCCATAAATCAAAACTTGCGTATAATGTACAGGAAGATACCATTTACGGAATTGATTTAGAGGAAGAAATACATAGAAGCTTGAAGGATGGAAATTACAAAGAAGCATCCCGTTTTCTTTATCTGCAAACGTTGAAATATTTAAGTGATAAAAACATTATAGACTGGCAAATATTTAAAACTCCTACAGAATATATTTATGAGGTGAAACCGGAAGACTTGTATGGTCCTTTCAAAACCCTAACAAATCAGTTCCTGCGAATCCGGTATGGAAATTACGAGGCGACTGATTCTCTTTTTGAGGAATTGTTGGCATTGCAACAAAGGATAATGAAAGGAGAGGACAAATGAAAGGAAGTCGGCTATATATCATATTCATTCTCTTGTTTCTGGTTATTTTGTTTATTTTTGAACACAACCTCCCCAAGCAATTTGTCTGGCGCGCGACTTTTTCCCAGAATGATCATCAACCTTTTGGGTGTGCAGTATTTGATGATGTTGTTTCCGTCTCCTTTCCATTGGATTATGAGGTAATTGATAAAACATTCTATCAGCTAAATAATAGTTTAGAAGATGAGAATGAGGAATCACCTTCTTACCATATATTATCCATTTCAGAACGTTTGGAATTAACGAAGCTGGATATTGAGGCCCTTTTAAGCTTAGCTGCTAATGGCAGTAAAATCATGCTGGTCGCCTCTTCTTTTAACGAAGAATTAAGTGATACACTCGTCTTCGGTTGCTCTTATGAATACTATAATATTCACAATCTAAGGAAATACGCTACTACTTATTTTACCCGTGATACAATCTGTTGGAAAGATACGTTGCATTACCCGACCGGGTGTTTTGGATTTTATCCACATGTATGCCCTGCATATTTTTACGACTCCGATTCATTGAATATCACATTAGCCGAAAAGGTTGAATACTACAGTTCTCTGAATGAAGATTCGACCGAGATTAGTGAAAATTATAGTTATCCGGTGGCCATTACCCAACCGATAGGAAAAGGAGAGATTACGCTTGTTTCCACTCCTTATCTATTTACCAATTACGGGATGCTGGATCATGGAAATGCAGCCTATTTGTTCCGCCTGCTTTCCCGATTAAAAGATGCTCCCCTGGTTCGTACCGAAGCTTATGGCCCGATGAAAGGAGAACAGCAGTCACCGTTTCGTTATTTTCTGTCGCAGCCACCCTTGCGATGGGGATTGTATATGACCATTATCGTATTGATTCTCTTTATGATATTTACAGCACGTCGGAAACAGCGGGTAATACCTGTCATTCGTCAACCACAGAACAAATCTCTTGAATTTACCGAATTGATAGGAACACTTTATTTCCAGAAGAAAAATCACAGTGACCTTGTTCGTAAGAAATATATTTATTTTGCCGAGACTTTACGCAGAACCATTCAAGTAAATATAGAGAATGAAGAGAATGATACCGAACTGGCAGAGCACCTTGCTCACAAAACTGGAATGGAGAAAGAGAAGGTAGAAATAACCTTGCGAAAAATCCGCCCAGTTGTTCGAGGTGAGAAAAAAGTCGATGAGACAGAAATGAAAAATCTTATCGATGAAATTAATCAGATTATCAACCATCTATAAAATAGAAAGTTACCGCCTTATGGAAGAGATGAACGAACGTACAGATTTGACACTCTTTGCAGAGAAAATGCAGGAGTTGAAACAACATATCTCTAATGTGATTGTTGGGCAGGAAAAGACTGTTGATTTGGTCTTAACGGCTATCCTGGCTAACGGACATGTATTGCTGGAAGGAGTACCCGGAGTAGCAAAAACACTGCTGGCCCGTTTAGTCTCCAAATTAATCGATGCAGATTTCAGCCGTATTCAGTTTACCCCCGACCTGATGCCAAGTGATGTACTGGGTACGACTGTATTCAATATGAAAACCAGTGATTTCGATTTTCACAAAGGACCTATTTTCGCGGATATGATATTGGTAGACGAAATCAATCGGGCTCCCGCCAAAACACAATCGGCCCTTTTCGAGGTAATGGAAGAACGACAAATCAGTATTGATGGAAATACATACCAGATGGGAGAACTTTATACGATTCTTGCCACCCAAAATCCGGTAGAGCAAGAGGGTACGTATAAACTGCCGGAAGCCCAACTTGACCGTTTTTTGCTTAAAATCACCATTGACTATCCTTCTCTGGAAGAAGAAATAAGCATATTGGAACGGCATCATACCCGAAGCCGGCTAGTGAAACTCGAAGAAGTGAAGCCTGTTATTACCAAAGAAGAATTACTTTCTTTACGCAAACTTACCGAGGCTGTTTTTGTGGAGCAATCTTTGTTACGGTACATTGCCACTATCATCCAGCAAACCCGTAGTAGTAAAGCGGTGTTTTTGGGAGCTTCGCCCCGGGCGTCCGTGGCGATGATGCAGGCTTCTAAAGCGTATGCATTGTTACAGGGGAGAGATTTTATCACTCCAGAAGACATCAAATTTGTAGCTCCGTATGTATTGCAACATCGGTTGATCCTGACCGCTGAGGCTGAAATGGAAGGTTTCTCTGCTGTGAAAGTAACCCAGCGTTTGATAGATAAAGTAGAAGTACCTAAATAATGTATCTTACCCGGCGGTTTTATGTTATAGCCCTGGTGATTATTCTCTTGTTATCCGGAGGATTTATGTGGGGTTCTCTGTTCCTGATGGGACAGATCGCTTTGATTTTATTTGCCCTAGTTGTAGTAATTGATGCATGGATGCTTTATTACCAAAAAGGAATACTGGCCGATCGGACTTGTTCTGACCGTTTTTCCAATGGAGATGAAAATCTGGTGAAACTGCGGGTGGAGAGTACTTATCCTTATCGGGTCAATCTTCGGGTTGTGGATGAAATTCCTGTTATTTTTCAGCAAAGGAATATTGATTTCCATCTTATGCTCAATCAGGGTCAGGGAAAAAGTATCACCTATAAACTCTATCCGCAGCGTCGGGGAACTTATTCTTTTGGATATATTCGTGTTTTTGCTAATACACCCATTGGTTTAATAGCCCGTCGGTTTACCTGTGGAACGGAGAAATCCGTAAAAGTATATCCTTCTTATCTGATGCTGCATCGTTATGAATTAATGGCGATGAGTAATAACCTCACTGAATTAGGGATTAAGAAAATCCGGCGTATTGGTCATCACACAGAATTTGAACAAATTAAAGAATATGTAAAAGGAGATGATTATCGCACCATAAACTGGAAAGCCAGTGCGCGCCGGCATACCTTAATGGTCAATGTTTATCAGGACGAACGCTCCCAACAAGTTTATAATATAATTGATAAAGGACGCGTAATGCAACGCGCTTTCCGTGGAATGACATTATTGGATTATGCCATCAATGCTTCGCTGGTTCTTTCGTATGTAGCGATACATAAGGATGACAAAGCCGGACTTGCTACTTTTAACGAACGATTTGACACTTTTATTCCGGCTTCCAAACAGGCTGGACAAATGCAAGCTTTGCTGGAAGGACTTTACAAACAGGAAACATCTTTTGGCGAAACCGATTTTTCGTCTTTATGTGTTCATCTTGGCAAGCACATCAATAAGCGTAGCTTCCTGGTGCTATATACCGATTTTGATACCCTTGGCAGCTTAAATCGCCAATTGGCTTATCTCCAACAATTATCACGTCAGCACCGTCTGCTTGTTGTTTTCTTTGAAGATGAAGAACTAAAAAAACTGATTTCCAGTTCGCCTGGTAATACAGAAGAATATTACCAACAGGTAATTGCTGAGAAATTTGCTTATGAGAAGCGGCTTATTGTAGCTACCCTGAAGCAACACGGAATTTATTCTTTGCTCACTACTCCGGAAAATCTATCTATAGATGTTATTAATAAATACTTGGAAATGAAAAGCAGACAATTACTTTTATAATGGGATATCCACATTTTCCACTCTTATCTCTATTTCCTTTCATATTTCAAATTCCAAAATTTTTCCAAATACTAATTGTTTCGAGATGTCATTTTGTCAAATCATCTTTAACCTCGCTGGATTTTCGCAGACTAGTGCAAATCAATCAAAATAAGCTTTTATTTCATTATAGGTGCGCCAGGGGAATTGAAAATAATGCAAGATGTGCTATTTCTCCGTGTTTTTGTTTATAATCATACTAAAAAAGAGAAATTTGTTATGTAAATGAGATAAATTAAGTGAATATGATTAAGTTTACCCATTTGAGAATTATCGATCCAGCAACCACAAAAAGAATAAAATCCGGTTATGAAGTCTGTCCATATCCTCAATTCCATCTTTTATTGATTACAGATGCGATCAAAATAATAATTTGGTTAACAACAACCTACTTTTTGTTTAACAAGAGTGCTCCATTTGTTTAACAACCGTGTCTCATCTGGTTAACAATAGTGCTCCGGTTGGTTAACAAAGAATATGTTTTTATTAACTGTGTAGTAACCTGATTTTGATTGACTATTTTTTTCTTACACCTATATACAGTTGACTGATTTAACACTTATCACTATATTTGGTTGACCGTTTTTTCTTTTATCTCTAAAAACAACTTCCCTATTTTTATTTATTTGAGGAAAAAATCTTTTCTGAGAAAAAATAAACCCCGTTCAGAAGACATATAACTGACTTTCCGGAAATGAAACAATTATAGTATTAACTTTGCCGGAAGATTAAAATGACAGAGATTCAATTAATCTAATACAATATAAACTGAAATGTGCCACTTGAAAAAGCAATATGCTCTTTTAGGAGCATGTGTATTCTGTTGTAATATCTTTAAGATTCCCTATTTGCTTGATTTTTTCTTTTTGCTATCTTTTTCTTTTTGTGTCAAGAGAAAAGTAAAAGTAGAAATAGCCGATTAAATAGCGAAAGCTACCCCTTACTCTTACCAATACTCGTTATCAAAGGATAAAATCATTTAATCTTAACCTTTTACATCTTTCGGATTCATTAAAAATAAGTATATTTGCGAAATTGAGCTTAGTAAGTTCAGAGTAATTAACATGATGTTTTCCTGTGAGTTATTAACAAAAACAGGGATTTATCAACAGAATTCGCAAAGAAAATCTTTTTTAGTAGGTGCTGTAAGCTGGAATTGCTTATTTCGCTGCCAAATAAAATAGAAAACTATGGGAAAAATAATCGCATTAGCCAACCAGAAAGGTGGCGTAGGAAAAACGACAACTACAATTAATTTAGCGGCTTCCCTGGCTACACTTGAAAAAAAAGTGTTGGTGGTTGATGCAGACCCGCAGGCAAATGCTTCATCCGGCTTGGGAGTGGATATAAAGCAAGCTGATTGTACTATTTATGAATGTATCATTGATCGGGCAGATGTGCGCAAGGCTATTCATGATACCGATCTGGAAACATTAAAAATTATTTCCTCGCATATCAATCTGGTAGGAGCTGAAATTGAAATGTTGAATTTGCCGGGACGCGAAAAAATACTTCGCGAAGTACTGGCACCTTTGAAAAAGGAATATGATTACATTTTGATTGATTGTTCACCTTCTTTGGGACTGATAACCGTTAATGCTTTGACAGCGGCCGACTCAGTGATTATTCCGGTGCAAGCTGAATATTTTGCTCTGGAAGGTATCAGCAAGTTGTTGAATACAATTAAGATTATTAAATCTAAATTGAATCCTAAATTAGAAATTGAAGGATTCCTGTTGACTATGTATGATTCACGCCTTCGTCAGGCTAACCAGATTTACGATGAAGTAAAAAAACATTTTCAGGAGCTGGTATTTAAAACCGTTATTCAACGGAATGTTAAGTTAAGTGAGGCTCCGAGTTATGGAGTTCCTACGATTTTGTATGATGCGGAATCAAACGGAACCAAAAATTATCTGGCACTGGCGAAAGAATTAGTTAACAAAACCAAGTAGCAGACAAGATTATAAATATATATGGCACAAAAAAGAAATGCTTTAGGCAGAGGATTGGATGCTTTGCTCTCTATGGATGATGTAAAAACAGAAGGATCATCATCCATTAATGAGATTCCATTATCCAGGATTTCTGTCAATCCTAATCAGCCGAGACGTGAATTTGACGAAGAGGCTTTGCAGGAGCTTTCCGATTCCATTGCTGAAATCGGGATCATTCAGCCCATAACCTTGCGAAAGATATCTGAAGACGAATATCAGATCATTGCCGGCGAACGTCGTTATCGTGCTTCGCTAAAGGCTGGTCTTACTCGTATCCCTGCCTATATACGGACAGCCGATGATGAAAATGTGATGGAAATGGCGCTGATTGAGAATATTCAGCGGGAAGACCTTAATTCCGTTGAAATCGCATTGGCATATCAACACCTAATTGAACAATATAGCCTCACTCAGGAGCGTCTGAGCGAGCGTGTTGGAAAAAAGCGAACTACCATCGCCAATTACCTGAGATTATTGAAGCTTCCTGCACCCATCCAAATGGCTTTGCAGAATAAGGAAATCGATATGGGGCATGCGCGCGCTTTAATTCCACTCAATGACCCTAAACTGCAGATGAAAGTCTATGAAGAAATTCGTCAGCATGATTATTCTGTGCGCAAAGTAGAAGAGATTGTGAAATCGCTTATTGAAGGAGATACGGTTAAGAGTGGCAACAAGAAACTGGTTGCTAAAGGTTCCCGGCTTCCTGAGGAATTTGATATGTTGAAGAAGCACCTTTCCGGCTTTTTTAATACCAAAGTACAGATGACTTGTTCAGACAAGGGAAAAGGTAAAATCAGCATTCCGTTTAGTAACGAAGAAGAATTAGAACGAATCATTGAGATTTTTGATTCGTTGAAGAAATAAATGCAGAAAAAAAAAATAAAATATAAATTCTGTGCTGCCCTCTTTCTCTGTGCCCTACAGATAGCAGGGATTAACCTATATGCACAGCAGCAGGTAAATATCGGAACGACTGCTGCAGATTCAACAGCAAGAAGAACCATAGTGGTACCTGCCAGGCGGTCTGACTCTTCAACATCATCCAGGGCTATTGTGGTGCCTGCTAATCGTTCTAATTCATCCGTACAGGAAACCACCCGTACAACAGAAGCAGATAGTACAAGTTCGCCTCCTTACAGAACCATTGTGGTACCTGCAAAACGCTCGACGTCGTTAACCCAGGAATCTGTACAGAAGGAGGATACAGCCGACGTTATAGCGCATAAAACGATTGTAGTTCCGGCAAAACGTTCTGCTTCCTCAGAACAGGAAACAATGGAAGTATCCGAAGAATCACCAGTTGAAATAACACCTCAAACTATTATAGTACCTACAAATCCTACAGAACAAACAGCGCAGGAAACCACCATTGCCCCGGCAGATTCTACCGTATTGCTTACGGAAGAAAATATTTTAGTTCCGGTTGACACTACAGTAATAGATAGTCTGGAAATAATTAACCAGGAAAACATGCAATATTTAACAGGGAGAGATGTTGTCGAAGTAACTATGGACACGATTCCAGCAGATACGCCTCTACCTGAAAATATTAAGAAAGTCTGGTATCCCAATCCTACCCGTGCTACATGGCTTGCCATTGTTTTTCCAGGAGGGGGCCAGATCTATAATCGCAAATATTGGAAGCTGCCCATTGTCTATGGAGGATTCGTCGGCTGTGCCTACGCGCTTACCTGGAACAATAATATGTTCAAAGATTACTCTAAGGCCTATTTGGATATAATGGATGGAGATCCTTCCACCAACAGTTATTATGACCTGATCAGGGGAGAAGTTGTTATTGATGAGACGGTACAAAATGATTCGGGGGTCAGTTATTACAGCGGATTGTTAAAAAGGCGAAAAGATTATTATCGTCGCTACCGGGATATTAGTGTATTCGCTTTTATTGGAGTATATTTGTTATCAATCATCGATGCTTATGTCGATGCTGAATTGTCGAATTTTGATATTGGTCCTGATATTAGTATGCGAGTGGAGCCTGCTGTTATAAATAATGGCTCGAATAATTTGATGAACCGTGCGAAGATTGGTGGATTTAAAAACGGTGCCTTAGGCTTGCAATGTAGCATAAGGTTTTAGAAGAAAGTGAGGAACATAATAGATGAAATATTACAACCTGTTTATTTATTCTTTTTTGATGATTTTTTCCCTGTGTTCATTACAGGTGAAAGCACAGAGTGGTGGGGATGATGTTCCTTTTCCGGAAAGTATGATTCTTCCCATGGATAGCCTTCTAAGCGATTGGCGGGTAAGAACTTTCATTATATCCAATGAAGACTGCAGTACTGCAGATGAAAATCCTTTTTTTGAAGATTCTATTTATATAGATCGTCTTTCACGCATCCCCACAGTAATGGAGATGCCTTATAATGATGTCGTTCGTCGATTTATTGACCAGTATAATACCCGGCTCAGAAAGAATGTTTCGGTGATGCTGGCAACTGCGAATTTTTATATTCCGATTTTTGAAGAAGCACTGGATGCTTATGATCTTCCGATTGAATTAAAATATTTGCCGATTATTGAATCTGCACTTAACCCATCCGCTGTTTCGCGCGCAGGAGCATCCGGGCTGTGGCAATTTATGATCGGAACGGGTAAGATATACGGGTTGGAGTCAAACAGTCTGGTCGATGAGAGAAGAGATCCTCTCAAATCTACCTGGGCAGCTGCACGCTACCTGAAGGAATTATATGATATTTATAAAGACTGGAACCTGGTAATTGCTGCATACAATTGCGGTCCAGGTAATGTCAATAAGGCTATTCGTCGTTCAGGTGGTCAGACTGATTACTGGGCCATTTATGAATATTTACCCAGGGAAACCCGGGGATATGTTCCGGCGTTTATAGCTGCTAATTATGTTATGACGTATTATTGCGATCATAATATTTGCCCTTTGGAAACAGATTTTCCCGCAGATACTGATACAGTACAAGTAAGTAAACGATTGCATTTTGAACAGATTGCTGATTTATGTAATGTCAGTATAGAACAGCTTAAAAGTCTGAATCCGCAATATAAAAGAAATATTATACCTGGAGATGTAAAACCATATACACTTCGTTTACCTCATGGTCAATTATGTGCATTTATTGATAAAGAAGATTCAATTTATTCACATCGGGCCAGTGAGTTGTTTACTAACCGCCGGCAGGTAGAAGCCAAGAGAAATACGGGTACAGCTTCTAAAACTGCTGTGAGAAGCAGTGCTACTACGGCGAAATCGAATAAGGTCGTTTACCATAAAATCAGGAGTGGAGAGACACTCTCAACGATTGCCCGTAAATATAAAGTTACAGTAAACAACCTAAAACGATGGAACAATTTACGTAATAATAATATCAGGGCAGGTAAGCAGTTGAAGATATATAGGTAGTTAGCAAAAAACATTACTGAGAAAAACGAAATGTGTCTATGAACAATGATTCCATTCATAATGGATTGTCTGACGAAAAGATGATTGAGAAAGAGTTTGGAGAGCTCTTGAGTGATTACAAATCTACCAAGCATCGAAAGCGTATAGAAATTATCACCAAAGCCTTCAATTTTGCCAATCAGGCTCATAAGGGCGTCAAACGCCAATCTGGCGAACCTTATATTATGCATCCATTGGCTGTAGCCAAAATTGTGTGCAATGAGATCGGATTGGGGTCAACCTCTATCTGTTCCGCCTTACTGCATGACGTTGTGGAAGACACGGATTATACAGTAGAGGATATCGAGAATATTTTTGGTCCTAAAATAGCCCAGATCGTAGATGGGCTCACAAAAATATCGGGCGGTATTTTTGGTGACAAGGCTTCTGCCCAGGCAGAAAACTTCAAGAAACTACTGCTAACCATGTCTAGTGATATTCGGGTGATTCTTATAAAGATAGCCGACAGGCTTCATAATATGCGAACACTCGGTTCTCTGGCTCCGAATAAACAACTCAAGATTGCTGGCGAAACCCTTTATATTTATGCTCCATTGGCTAATCGGCTGGGCTTGCATAAAATAAAAACAGAACTTGAAAATCTGAGTTTCAAATACGAGCATCCCGAAGAATATGCTACCATAGAGAGTAAGTTAGTTGCAACGGCAGCCGAACACGATGACTTCTTTCGGGAATTTACGGCCCCCATCCGCGTAGAGTTAGATAAAATGGGCATTAAATATTATATCCTGGCCCGCATTAAGTCCATTTATTCTATTTGGAATAAGATGCAGACGAAGCATGTACCGTTTGATGAGATCTATGATTTACTGGCTGTTCGTATTATCTTCGAACCTCGCAACATTCAGGAAGAACTGAATGATTGTTTTGATATTTATGTGGCTATTTCCAAAATATACAGGTCTCATCCGGACCGTTTGAGAGACTGGGTAAGTCATCCCAAAGCAAATGGCTATCAGGCTTTGCATGTAACGCTAATGGCACCCAATGGACAATGGACTGAAGTACAAATTCGTAGCGAACGAATGAATGATGTGGCTGAACAGGGATTTGCTGCCCATTGGAAATACAAAGAAGGAGGAGGAAGTGAAGACGAAGGTGAACTGGATAAATGGCTTCGTACAATTAAAGAAATCCTGGATGATCCGCAGCCTGATGCCATTGATTTTCTGGATACAATTAAACTGAATCTTTTTGCTTCTGAAATATTTGTTTTTACTCCCAAAGGAGATATTAAAACAATGCCCCAGAACTCTACGGTTCTGGATTTTGCTTTTTCTCCACATACAGATATTGGAAGTCATTGTATCGGAGCAAAAGTAAATCATAAATTGGTTCCGTTGAGTCATAAACTGGAAAGTGGTGATCAGGTGGAAGTACTGACATCGAAATCCCAACGAGTACAGGTGCAATGGCTGTCATTTGTTACAACGGCCAAAGCCCGCTCTAAAATACTGGCTATTCTGAAAAGGGAACAACGTGGTTTCCAGAAAAGAGGGGAAATTCTATTGAACGAATTCTTGTTAAAGGAAGATATTCGTCCTGAAGCTGTTGACTATGATAAACTATTGAAGCTGCATAAATTAAAAACCAGAGAAGAACTTCTGGCAGCTATTGGTGGTAAAATGATTGTTCTGGGGGAAGCGGACAGGAATGTATTGAAAGAAAAACAGACTTCTAACTGGAAGAAATACCTGAGCTTCTCGTTCCGCACGGGTAATAAGGAGGAACAAGATCCTAAGAAAGAAGAAAGACTGGTTGAAGATGCCCCTAAAGAAAAGATCAACCCTAAACAGGTTCTTACTATTACAGATGAGACCATTCAGAAAAACTATATTATCGCTACGTGTTGCAACCCGATTCCGGGAGATGATGTATTGGGGTATCTGGATGATAATGGGAAAGTAACAATCCATAAACGGCAATGTCCGGTAGCTGTTAAGTTGAAGAGTAGTTTCGGGAACCGGATTATTGCTACAAGATGGGATACTCATAAAACACTTTCTTTCCTTGTCAATCTTTCTTTGAAAGGAATAGATAGTCTCGGTTTGCTGAATGAGGTAACACAGGTTATTTCGCGCCAATTGAATGTGAACATTCGTCGCGTAAACATAGAAACAAATGATGGTATATTTGAGGGGCAGTTACAGTTATATGTGCATGATGTGGACGATTTAAAACAACTGATCAGTAAACTGTTGAAGATACCTAATCTGAAAGCGGTAACCCGAACAGAAGATTAATCCGGGTTTTCGTCTTTCGCTTGTGAGTTGGGCAATCTGTCCAGCTCTTTTCGTATAGAGAAAAGCTCTTCCCGGATTTCTTTTAGTTTGGTCAGGATTTCAAAATTACGTGTAGTAATTTCCCTGTTAGTGGCTAGCCGCTGGCGTGCGCCGGGCAATGTCATCCCTTTCTCTTTTACAAGGTGATAGATTAATTTAAGTGTCTCAATATCCTCTTTTCGGTATTGCCGTGTTCCTCCCAAAGACTTATTCGGATTAACCTGTGGAAATTCTTTTTCCCAATAGCGAAGTAAAGACTCTTTTACTCCAAACATTTGTGCCACTTCACTGATGGAATAAAATAATCTCAGGTCTTTCTTATCTTTCTCAGCCATAAAGGATTTTTTTAATCGAATACTTTACCGTGGTTAGCTGCCATTTGAATCATCTTATCATAGTCAACAGGAGCCAGGTCCATGAAGTAATAATTGATCGGGTTTACGTGCTGGCCTTTTACATGTACTTCGTAATGCAAGTGAGGCCCGGTACTTTTTCCGGTATTTCCGACTCCTGCAATTACTTCTCCCCTTACTACCTTCTTACCCAATGTAGTCCTGAATTCATGTAAGTGAGCATACACCGTTTTATACCCAAATCCATGATCTATCTCAACGGTATTGCCATATCCGCTCTGCCATCCCATTTTTACAACTATTCCATTACCCGTTGCATATACGTCCGTGCCGATGGCAGCGGAGAAGTCCATACCTGCATGGAATTTTCGGGTGTTATAGATCGGGTCAATACGCATACCATATCCGGATGCTGTCTGGCGTAAATCTTTGTTGGATACAGGCTGGATGGCCGGTATAGACTGCAGCATTTCTTCGTAATTGCGGCACATACCTAATAAATCATCGTAAGACCTGGATTGTATGTAAAGCTGTTTATTCAGCAGATCAAGTTTTTGTGTATTGTTTATGATGATCTGGGCATTCTTCATGTTGGACAGATGTTCATAACGATTAGTACCACCATAGCCAGCTTTGCGGATAGCCGCCGAAACCGGATCTGCACCGAAAATAACACGATATAAATTATCATCTCTTTGCTGAAGATCTTTCAAAACACCTAATGCTTCGTCCATTCTGCGCGAAAGAACATTGTATTGAGCTTGTAACTGGCTGTTTTGAATACGAAGTTGTTTTTCAGAAGGAGAACCAAACAAGAATAACAATAGTAGAAAAGCTCCGGCACCTAATCCCATCCCCATGAAAAGGCGGCGAAGAATGCTCATTGTCCGCTGCCGAAGAGTAGGATATATTCTATCATATGTCTGTGTCTGAGGGTTATAGATATAGTATACTTTGCGCATAAATTACTAATATTTCGCAGAATAATGTGACAAAAGTAATAAAAACAAGCTATCTTTGCGCTGTTTTGAGTTTAAGTTTTTAGGTTTTAGAGTTTTTAATATTTGAAGTGCATCTACATTTTGTTAAACAAACTTTACTTTAAAAGCGCAATAATCCTAAAACCAAAACTCAGAAACGTTAGAACTTATAAACTCAAAAACTCAAATATGTTGACTGCAAAGGAAATCAGAGAATCATTCAAAAGTTTCTTTGAGTCGAAAGGGCATAAAATTGTTCCTTCGGCTCCCATGGTTATTAAAGATGATCCCACATTGATGTTTACGAATGCGGGAATGAATCAGTTTAAAGATATCATTTTAGGCAACCAGCCAGCGAAATATAAGAGAGTGGCCGACTCTCAGAAATGTCTTCGGGTAAGTGGAAAACACAATGATCTGGAAGAAGTAGGGCATGACACTTATCACCATACTATGTTCGAAATGTTGGGGAACTGGTCTTTCGGCGATTATTTCAAGAAAGAAGCGATTGAATGGGCATGGGAATACCTGGTGACAGTACTTAAACTGAATCCCGAACGTTTGTATGCTACTGTTTTTGAAGGCAGCCCCGAAGAGGGGTTGGAACGAGATAACGAGGCTGCTCAAATCTGGGCTCAATTTCTCCCAGCCGAACGTATTATCAACGGAAATAAAAAAGATAATTTCTGGGAAATGGGAGATACCGGTCCTTGTGGCCCTTGTTCTGAAATCCACATTGACTTACGCAGTGATGCCGAACGTGCTCAGGTTGACGGACTTTCTTTAGTTAACCAAAGCCATCCGCAGGTTATCGAAATCTGGAACCTGGTATTTATGCAATACAACCGCAAGGCAGACAGTTCACTCGAAGGCCTGCCTGCTAAAGTCATCGACACTGGAATGGGATTTGAACGCTTATGTATGGCTATACAAGGAAAAACATCCAATTACGATACCGATGTTTTCCAACCCATTATAAAAGAAATTGGCAGAATAACCGGAAATGGATATGGAAAAGATGAGCAAAAAGATATTGCTATGCGTGTGATCGCAGACCATATTCGTACGATTGCTTTTTCAATAACAGATGGTCAGTTGCCATCCAATGCAAAAGCCGGTTACGTTATTCGTCGTATTCTTCGCCGTGCTGTTCGCTACGGTTACACTTTTCTCGGTCAAAAACATGCTTTCATGTATAAACTGCTGCCCGTATTAATTGAAAGTATGGGTGAAGCTTATCCCGAATTGATCGGCCAGCAAACTCTTATTGAAAAAGTGATTAAAGAAGAAGAGGAAACTTTTCTGCATACACTGGAAACAGGTATTCGCTTATTAGATAAAACGATGGCAGATGCTAAGAAAGACGAGAAAACCATCATTAGTGGTAAAGATGCTTTTACCCTGTATGATACATTTGGTTTTCCGCTCGATCTTACTGAACTGATTCTTCGTGAAAACGGTATGACTGTTGATCTGGAGGAGTTTAACAGCGAAATGCAAAAACAGAAAGATCGTGCGCGTAATGCCGCTGCGATCGAAACCGGCGACTGGATTGTACTTAAAGATGGAAACTCCGAATTTGTAGGATACGATTATACAGAATACGATTCAAACATCCTTCGCTATCGCCCAATTAAGCAGAAGAATAAAACCTTATATCAAATAGTGCTAGATTATACTCCTTTCTATGCCGAAAGCGGAGGACAGGTAGGTGATGTAGGAATATTAACCAATGAGTTTGAAACAATTCAGATTATTGATACTAAAAAAGAAAATAATCTTTCCGTACATATAGCTACTGGGATGCCTCAACACCCAGAAGCACCTATTAAAGCCAGCGTGGATTTGAAAAAACGTGTTGCCAGTGCTGCAAATCATACCGCCACTCATTTGCTGGATGAAGCTTTGCGGGAAGTCTTAGGAACGCATGTGGAGCAGAAAGGATCTCTTGTGACTCCGCAGGGATTACGTTTCGACTTTTCTCACTTTCAGAAAATGACGGATGAAGAGATTAGGAAGGTGGAACACTTGGTAAACAGACGAATTCGGGAGAATATTGTTCAGACGGAATTTAGAAGTATTCCTATTGGTGAAGCAAGAGACTTGGGAGCAATTGCCTTGTTTGGCGAAAAGTATGGAGATGATGTTCGGGTAATAAAATTCGGCTCTTCGATTGAATTCTGTGGTGGTATTCATGTGGCTGCTACTGGTAATATCGGTATAATGAAAATAGTATCCGAAAGTTCCATCGCTGCTGGAGTACGTCGTATTGAAGCAGTAACAGGTGAAAAGGTTGAAGAAATGTTAGATACCTTCCAGCAGACATTCAGCGATTTAAGATCTTTGTTCAATAATGCGCCTGATTTGAGTATTGCTATCCGCAAATATCTGGACGAAAATGCCGGATTAAAGAAGCAGGTTGAAGATTTCATGAAAGAGAAACAGAGTCTCATAAAAGAAAAGCTTCTGGTAAATATGCAGGAAATTAATGGAATAAAACTCATTAAATATGTGGGTCCGATGCCTGCTGAAGTGGTGAAAAATATTGCTTTCCAATTACGTGGAGAGATAACCGAAAATTTATTCTTTGTAGCGGGAAGTTATGATGCCCAGAAACCTTTGCTTACCGTAATGCTAAGCGAAAATCTGGTAGCCCGAGGATTAAATGCTGGGCAATTGGTTCGCGAAGCTGCTAAATTAATTCAAGGTGGTGGTGGCGGTCAGCCTCATTTTGCAACTGCAGGTGGCAAGAACAGCGACGGATTGAACGAAGCAATAATTAAAATATTAGATATGGGGGGCTTACTGTAATAAGTATGTAGCTTAAATCCTAGGAAGAAAAAAAGAAGGATTTGTTTTTATTACCATCTAATGGTATATTTACAAATCCTTCTTTTCGTTTCAGATGGTTTAAAAGCAACCGCAATCTACCCGAAATCCTATTGGCATTTGGCATGAATGCTCCCGCCTTTAACCGGAAAAGAATATCTTTTAAAGATTGCTCCGGCTAGTCATCTATTTGCTCTTTCGGATAATTAACCAGATAAAGTTTACCTGTAGCCCGGGTAAAAGCCGTGTAAAGCCAGCGGAAATAATCCGGAGTGAGATATTCGTCACTCATATATCCCTGATCAATAAATACGTTTTTCCATTGTCCTCCTTGTGCTTTGTGCCCGGTAATTGCATAAGCATACTTTACTTGTAATGCATTGTAATAAGGATCAGCTTTCATTTTTTTCATTCGTTCCTTCTTTACGCGGATGTCCGCATAATCCTCCAGAACCTGATAAAACAGTTTATCGTTATCTTCCCGAGATAATGCCGGAGAGTCTGTATGCAAGGTGTCCAGTAAAATAGTGGCTTCCAATTCATAATTGTTATAATCCGGGAAAGTAAGTATCATTTCCAGAAAACGAAAACCGTATAAATCTTTGTTTCTTTTCACCCTGCGAACAGTGGCAATGTCTCCATTGGCAATAAAATCGATTTCTTTGCTTCTTTCTGTCCAGAAATAATTGTTTTTTACAACCATCAGTATGTCTCCGGTATTAATTTCTTCTTCCCGGTAAAGAATGGTATTCCGAATTCCTTTATTGTAAAGATTTGCCCGCTTGTTTGAACGACAGATAACAATGGTTTCTTCAAT
Organism: Bacteroides sp.; assembly: GCA_021201335.1. Taxonomy (GTDB): domain Bacteria; phylum Bacteroidota; class Bacteroidia; order Bacteroidales; family Bacteroidaceae; genus Bacteroides. Next base: position 29,670 of record JAJQFD010000031.1, read on the forward strand.
CCCATCCTGATCATAGCAGGCATTAATGGTTTCAATAAGTTCGTTACCTTTTAATGCGCAAATATCTGCAAAACCCCTGATTTTAATCCGGGGTAGGGAAGAAGTCTTCTCTTCTGCTATAATACGTCTCAGTTGGGTTGCATTCCACAAAATACCAGAGCTTTGAACTTGTCGCACGACTTCTGTCAGATTCATTTCTGTAACTTCCAACCCATAACCTTTTAAAGCTTCGGCAGAGAGCGAAGGACTTTCGATTTCTCCTACAGGTGGAAGCTGGGCAGTATCTCCCATCAGTAGTAACCTGCAACCGGTACCTGAATATACAAATTCAATTAAATCATCCAATAATCTTCCAGTACCAAATATGCTGCCTGATAGTCCTTCGTTTGATATCATGGAGGCTTCATCTACAATAAAAACGGTATGTGTATGGAGGTTATCATTGATAGAGAAATTACTGATTTCATTGGAAAAAGATTGTTGCCTGTAAATCTTCTTATGTATGGTGAATGCTGGGTGTTCCGAATACGTGGAAAAAACCTTCGCAGCTCTACCAGTGGGAGCCAGTAAAACCGACTTTTGCCCCAGTTTATCCAACGTTTTTACCAGTGCGCCAATAAGGGATGTTTTTCCGGTCCCTGCATAGCCCCGAAGCACATATACCTGGCTCTCAGCCGTGGAAACAAGAAAGCAGGACAGAGATTTTAATGCTTTTTCCTGTTCAAAAGTAGGATTATAGGGAAAATTTTCCTTAATTTGATGCTCTAAATAGTTATTTATCATTTTTGTTGCGGAAAAAAGTGCGAATAACGCTCGTTATTTAGATTTATTTATTTTATTTTTGCGCCTACGAATATAATACGAATATAAACTAAAATAAATATATTTATCATGAAAACAGTAATTAATGTATTATTAGGTCTATGTATTATAGCGCTTGTTTATATTTGCTATGCAAGCATTATGGGACCGATTAACTTTGAAAATGAAAAGAAACACAGAGATGCGGCAGTTATTGCACGTTTAATTGACATTCGTAAAGCACAACAGGAATTTCGTTCTCAGAACCAGAGATACACAGCCAGCTTTGATACATTAATTGATTTTGTGAAAAACGGAAGAATTCCTTTTGTTGCCAAAGAAGGTGTTTTGACTGACAAACAGCTAGAAGATGGATTGACAGAAAGAAAAGCAATGGCAATTATCAACAAGGCGAAAAGAACTAACAAATGGGACGAAGTTAGGAAGAATGGCCTTGAAAACTTTAAGCGTGATACAATGTGGGTACCTGTAATGGATACTCTTTATGCCAGAGGTTTTACACCTGACTCAATGAGATATGTACCATTTGGTAGAGGTGCACAATTTGAAATGGATACAAAAATAGATACTGCGAGATCAGGTGCGCCATTGATTTTGTTAGAAGTGAAAACTCCTTATACTGTTTATCTGGATGGTCTTGACAAACAAGAAATTGTTAACATTATTGACCTTCAAAATAAACTGAGTAAATATCCGGGTCTGATGATTGGTTCTCTGGAAACTCCTAACAACAACGCTGGTAACTGGGAATAATCAAAAACCTGATATGCCGCAAGGAATCAATATTGATTTTACCAAATCAAAAGAATATATACTATCCATCTGCCTTTGTGCGGATGGATTTTCTTTTTCTATCAATAATCCAATTACTAACCAGATACTCTATTTCTGTCAGAGAGAAGCAGATCCTTCGCTGTCTCTTGTTCTTAACCTAAAGCAAGCTTTTAAGGAACTTTACTTTTTAGTATATACGTATAAAAAGGTGAATGTGGTCATTGTCAGTAAACGCTTCACATTACTGCCCTCTGACATATTCGAACCTGCTCAAATAGAATCTTTGTTTCATTACAATCAATTTCAGAAAGAGAATGAAAAGGTGTTGTTTCAGGAATTAAAAAAAGAAAGATTAGTAGTTCTTTTTGGAATGGATAAAACTGTTTATAATTTATGCCGGTTATATTTTATCAATGTCAACTTTTATTCCCAGGTAAGTCCATTAATTGAATACTTTTCCGGCAAGAGCCGGATTCGGCATACCCGAAAAATATATGTTTATTTGCGAGATAAGGCAATGGATATATATGCCTTTGAAAAATCTGCTTTTCAGCTCGTCAATTCATTTAACTGCAGTACGATTGATGATGCGGTTTTTTATTTGCTTTATATTTGGAAGGGATTGGATATGAACCAGGAAGAGGATGAATTGTATTTATTAGGCGAGTCCTCGGAGAAAGAATTATTACAGAAAGAATTGCTACGTTTTATATTACATGTAAAAGAATTAGATCCTGCAGAGGAATTCTCCCTATCTATCGGGAAATATAATAACATACCTTTTGGAATGCAACTTATTCAATATAACGAATCACTATAAAATGAGGATAATCAGCGGTATATACAAGAGAAGGAGATTTGATGTTCCTAAAACATTTAAGGCACGTCCAACTACGGATTTCGCAAAAGAAAATCTTTTTAATGTGCTATCTAATTATGTAGATTTTAGCGAAGGATTGTCAGCACTCGATCTCTTTGCCGGAACAGGTAGTATTAGTATTGAATTAGTTTCGCGCGGTTGTGAAAAAGTTGTTAGTGTGGAAAGAGATTCTGCTCACTTTAATTTTATCATAAAGGTACTGAAAGAATTAGGTACAAATAAATGTTTCCCTATTCGGGGAGATGCCTTTAAGTACATTACACGTGCCCGTGAACCTTTTGATTTTATCTTTGCTGATCCCCCTTATGATTTAAAAGAACTGGAATCAATTCCCGAATTGATCTTTGAGAATAATCTATTAAAGGAAGATGGACTTTTTGTTCTGGAACATGGGAAATCGAATAATTTCGAAGAAAATTCTCATTTTGTGGAAAGGAGAATTTACGGTAGTGTCAACTTCTCTTTTTTTCAATAATCCTACTTCTCACTTTATAGTAAAGGTGACATAAGGCGAACCAATGATTCAATAAATCTTTGATGAAGGGGACGTTTTAGCCATTGTTTTAAAAATACTTGTTGGCAATCGTGCTGATCCCGAATAAAAATTTCCTTCATTCTTTGGGCTACCATCTCATCATAGATAAAAGCATTCACTTCAAAATTGTGCTCAAAACTACGAAAATCCATGTTTGTTGAACCTGCAGTAGACAGAGCATCATCTGAAACCATCATTTTAGAATGAAGAAATCCTTTTTGATAAGAATACACTTTGACTCCGGCTTTTAAAACATCTTTCAGGTAAGAGCGGGTACCCCAATGTGTAAATGTACTATCTGATCGTTCAGGAATCATCAGTCGTACATCTACTCCTGATAAAGCGGCAGTTTGCAGCGCACCCATAATCGTTTCAGTAGGCAGGAAATAAGGGGTTTGTATATAGAAATATTTTTGTGAATTGGTGATAGCCATTGTTAAACCCTGCATAATTTCTTTCCAATCACCTATCGGATTGCTGGTAACTATCTGCATCAACGCACCCCCCGTACAAGAGTCAATCATTGGGTAATATTTGGAATTAGTTAAAAGAGTTTGGTCCACGAAGTACCAGTCCAGAAGAAAACTTGTTTGTAAGCCATGTACCGCCATTCCCCGAACCATAAGATGAGTGTCACGCCAATTGCCCCAGGAGAAACCTGTTAAATATCTGTCTGCCAAGTTCATTCCACCAATAAAACCGACTTGCCCATCAATCACAACAATTTTACGATGATTTCGATAATTTACTTTGCTCGTAAAAAGAGGAAAGCGAACTTTTAGGAAACTACGAACCTCTATGCCCGCATCACGCATCTCATCATAAAAAGAAGTGGGTACTTCCCAGCTTCCCACATCATCACTTAATACCCTGATTTCGATTCCTTCTTTCGCTTTGTCAATGAGTACATCTTTAATTAATCTTCCTATATGATCGTTTTTGAAAATATAATATTGTAAATGGATGTGTTTTTCGGCTTTGTATAACTCCCGGATGAGAGAGGATACTTTGCTATATCCATCTGTATATATTTCAACCTGGTTACAGTCAAAAAGGAAAGCTTGCGTAGTTCTCCAAAATAAATGTATTAGTCTGTTATATTGAGGTGGAACATTGATAAGTTCTTGGGTTTCGTATTTAGCCATCGGCTTTTTGAGCAGGCTACCATAACTTCTTTTACTGATAATTCGTTCCCGCCTGGTAGTCCTGCCGAAAAAGAAATAGAAAACAAGTCCTACCAGTGGGAGAAATATCAATACTAATATCCAGGCTAAGGTCTTTACCGGATTTCGATTATCAAGAAGAATGACAAAAATCGTTCCGAAGATCAATCCAAAATAAATAATATTTAATATTATTCCCGGTAATTGGTTTATTATGGTATTCCATTCAATCATCTATTGGCTCTTTATTTAACTCAAATGTAAAGAAAATATCGCATAGGCCAATAGTTTGTAAAGAAAAAATGTGTATTTTTTAGAATCGGCGTCCACCTCCTCCGGGGCCTCCACCCGGAGATCCATAACGACGTTCGCCACCTGGTCCTCTGAAATTGCTTCTACTGGCTGCTTTTCCACCAAGAGTGTTTAAGCGGTATACAAAATAAACCATGAAGTAACTTCCCAATGTATTGTATTGTGTATCAGAGATCATCGTTTCACTGATAGTACGGGATAAGTTGCTTTGTTGTTTTAGAATATCGTAAATTTTCACACGAATTGTTCCATTGCTTTTCTTAAAGATATTTTTAGAAATCTGAGCGTTCCAGATTACTTCATTCTTTTTGAAGTCACCACTATATCCATCCATAATACGGTAGTTTACATCAGTAGACAAATACATGCGCCAAGGTAAAGTTATATTTGTATTACCGCTAAAAATGTAGTCAAATGTTTCCCGATTGCTGGCTTTCTGTAGGCTGTTGGAAGCCCGGTTGTAATTGATGGATGCACTTAGAGAGATATCGAACTTGTCTGATCTGTAATTACCGGTTAACCTTTCACCTAATCGGAGACTATGAGTGGTGCTTAATACAGATTCTACAGTGTTATTATTTTCCCTCGCGTTATTTTCACCTTCTTCATTCACATTTTCAACCTTTTTGGGTACATTAACTGTAGTGTAACTTACTGCATCGCTGAGACGAATATTTGTGTTAGAAGAAAGAGTGTATTTCTTGTTCTTTAAAGGAGTATTGAATGAAAAGAAACCACTACCATCCCAATTCCCATTTACATTTACTTTATGGTAGATACGGGTACCATAGTCCCCAAATGTTGTCCTATTGGCAACAGCATTTTGAGTGGTATTAAACATCAGATTGAAATTATAACTCCTCATAGATTCCGGTATATAGCGATTGTAAAACATCATTATACGGTGGTTGAATGAAGGTTTCAAGTTGGGGTTACCATATTGCAATCGGGAGGGGTCAGTTATATCTATTACCTCTTGTAAATCTGAAATATTAGGTGCACTGCTTCTTCCTCTATAGCGGAATGTCAGTACATGTTGTTTATTAAAAGAGTACCGGAACATTACCTGAGGCGAAATATTAATCACATTCTGTTTCGGTAAAATTTTATTGGAATTAGGACCAATTGTCGTTTTGCTTTCCGAAGATTGCGGTGTTACTCCCATACCTATATTATACATCATTTTAGGATGAACACCCCGAAGGGATAAATCAATGGTATGATTGTCGTAGAAATTTTCAACCCGGGAGCTCAAAGATTCTACATAATTTCCGGGAGTTAATATTGAATCTAGATCTGTTACTAAAGATTGGGAGAGTCTTTTCTGATGAGAAAATTCATAGCGTAATTGTAAAAAGTGACCTTTAAAAATAGGTTCTGTATAAGAAGCTGATACACTCCAGTTGCGACTATCCGAATTGCGATCAGTTGTTCTAATTGGATCAACTATGCTATCTCCGTTTTCTTTATAATAAATGTATTCATTATTACTTTCACTATCAGAATCACTTTCGCTATAACCGAAGTTACCACCAATATATAAATTCCGTCCTTTACTATTCAGTTTTCGAAAAATTTGTAATCTTCCGTTTATTGAATAGTTATTGCTAGTGCTGAAAGAATGGGATGTTTTATCATTCAACCTTTTTTCAGCAGTGTAAGCATTTGAAATTGAACTTGAGTGAGATTTGGTTTCTGAATAAGAGGCATTCGGACGAAAGATGATAGTAGTCATTGAATCCGGTCTCCATTCAAAGCGGAAATCAACCCGTACATCATGTCTTTTTCTGCGGGAAAATGACTCGGAATCTTCAAATTCAGAACCGTCATCCCTAAAAGTTTCTGTAGAACTTATTCGATGGGCATCATTATCAGAATATCCGTATTGTACATTACCACCAATTTGTAATTTTTGGCTGTCTTTCGCAAAATTTACACCCAGTCCTTTGGATGAGGTAATACCTGAACCTGCATTTCCATCCATTCCTTGTCCAGCATCGCCGAATTCCGAAAAACCCTGGTTATTCGTGTTATTCATCGAACCTATAATTGATAAACTGGAATTATCTCTGAACTGGCTTAACATTCCTCCAGCTTCGTATCGGTCTTTATTACCAGCTCCTGCGATAATATTTCCGATCCAACCTTGCTTCATTTCTTTTTTTACTGTCAGGTCCAATACCGTTTCTTCTTCACCGTCGTCAATACCGGTAATGCGTGACATGTCACTTTTCTTTTCGTACGTCTTTACGTTTTCTACCATATTGGCAGGCAGATTCTTCATGGCGGTTTTGGGATCGTCTGTAAAGAACTCTTTGCCATCCACCATGATTTTAGTAATTTCTTTTCCGTTTTGGGTAATCTTTCCGTCTTCCGAGATCTCAACTCCTGGAAGTTTTTTCACTAATTCCTCCAGCATGGCGCCTTCAGCAGTTCGATAGGCAGAGGCTGAATAAACGATGGTATCCTCTTTTACTGTAACAGGAGGTGCTTCTGCTACGATAACAGCTTCTTCCAGTAAAATAGCATCTGATATTAAAGAGACCGTTCCTACGTTGATTGTTGGATTGTTGTTGCCAATCTTTACGGGAGTAAAGGAAGGACGAAAACCAATATAAGTTATTTTTAAAACATAATTTCCGGGTTTTACATTGGTTAAGGTAAATGTACCTCTTCCTACGGTGGCAGCACCTTTTATATATGTACTGTCTGGCAATGATAATAATTGAATGGTAGCCTGTAATGCAGGTTCTTTTGTGTCCGATTCAACTACTCTTCCGGTAAGAGTAACATTACTATTGTTTTGTGCAAACGAGGTAATTGCACTAAAAAGCAATAGTGTAGTCCATACAACAATCTTTTTCATTTTTTTAATTATGCAATGAATAATAACGGTTGAATCTTTGACTTAATACAATCGAAAAGGTTTAAATGTTCCTTAATTTTTCTACAGAATTCTTATGAAAAGTTACAGTTACTTGCTTAAAGAGATATAAAAAGGCTATTTCTTAAATATTTTATCAATAACAGACTTTTTCATACCAAACTCTAAACATAGTACATTAAATATCATGAAAATAAGAAAAGAAGATGTATCTATTGTTACTACATCGCCTATTGCAAAACGGTATATCATTCCCCCAAAAATGAAAATGAAGGTTAGGAAAACAGCATTTCGGATAGCAGCTATTCTTATTTTCTCTGTTTCAAAACTTTCGTTTTTTGATAATGCCAGAAGTATTAATATTGCACCACACATCATTAGCATTTTGGTACATTCCTTATAAAAAAGCAGATTGTTATCCGTAACTTTTCCCGCCATTGCCAAAAGGAATGGTAAGAAAAGAGCAAGTATCAATATTACATATCCAAGCGGACGACAAAATACAGGTAATAATGCTTTCATATTGTTCTATATCTTTTTGATGGACAAAGATAATCTTTTGTTTTCTAAGTTTTATCTTTGCATCACAGAAACAGAACATCGTATGAATAATCAGGAAGTAATTATAAGCGAAAAGATTGAATCCAGTTTAAAACAGGTTATCGATAAATGTCCTCATGACAAAGTGTTCATTCTCACCGATGAATATACCAGTAAATATTGTATGTCTGTATTAAAAGATTTCTCTTATTTAAGTAATGCTATTGAAATAAAAATTGGTGCTGGTGATATTAATAAAAATCTTGAGACTCTGGCATCTGTTTGGCAAGTTCTTAGCGAGAAAGGAGCTACCCGGCATTCTTTAATGATAAATTTGGGTGGTGGTATGATTACCGATTTGGGTGGTTTTGCTGCCGCAACCTTTAAAAGAGGATTTTCATATCTCAATCTACCTACTACACTATTAGCGATGGTCGACGCTTCGGTAGGAGGAAAGACAGGTATAAATTTCAATGGTCTTAAAAATGAAGTGGGTGTATTTGCTCCTGCAAAAACTGTACTGATTGATACAGCGTTTCTTCGTACGCTGGATGCTCCTAATTTCTTTTCAGGTTATGCTGAAATGTTAAAGCATGGCTTGATCAGTACCAACAATCATTGGAATGAATTATTAGTTTTTGATACAGAACAAATCGATTATGAGTATTTAAAACAACTGGTAAGTAAATCCGTACAGGTAAAGCAAGAGATTGTTAAGCAGGATCCCTTTGAGCATGGCATTCGAAAAGCGCTAAATTTAGGCCATACCGTAGGTCATGCGTTTGAAAGTCTTGCTATGGCACAAAAACATCCGGTATTGCATGGTTATGCGGTAGCATGGGGAATTGTTTGCGAACTTTATTTATCTCACATTAAGGTCGGTTTCCCCAAAGAAAAGATGCGAACAACGGTTCAATTTATTAAATACAATTATGGCTCTCTGTATATTGATTGCAACATGTATGAAACCCTTTATGAATTAATGCGTCATGACAAAAAAAATACCGGAGACACCATTAATTTTACTCTTTTAGAAGATGTAGGGGAGATTGCGATTAATCAAACTGCCGAAAAAGAGGTTATTTTCGAAATGTTGGATTTCTATCGGGAATATATGGGAATTTAACCCTTTCTGGGAAAAAATAGAATTTAGTTTTGACATTTAAAAAGTAAACCATATCTTTGCATCCGCAATTCGGGGTGTAGCTCAGCCCGGTAGAGTACTCGTCTGGGGGGCGAGTGGTCGCAGGTTCAAGTCCTGTCACCCCGACTAAAAGTAAATCCTTTAAAATCAGCAATTTAGCTGTTTTAAAGGATTTTTTGTTTATGTTAATCCTTTCTTTTTATATCAGCTATTTGCAGATAAATGACTATTATTGGAGACGGTTTTGTGCAAATTTTGTGCAATTTTAGAGATGTAAAATATGGAAGTAAAAGTTGTATTAGACAAAAGAAGAATTAATAAAGCGGGTAAATATCCTCTAAAGATAAGGATTTATAATCTAGGGAAAACCGTCTATATTCCACTCGATATTAATGTCTTCGAAAGTGAGTTTGACGAAGAAGCTGGACGCTTGTTCATTTTTGATAAAAAAAGCAAAGCAGAAAAAACAGTCTTAAATAACATAATTGCCAGGCAGCAAGAGAAAGCTGATTTATTATGTCTTGAGTTGAGAAGGATAGGTCAAGAGAATATTTTGCCATCGAAGTTTAAAGCAATGTTTTTGTCAGATGAATTAAACTCTAAAATAACCTTCAATGATTATTTTAGAAGTTTTATCCAATTGAAGACAAAAAGAACGGGTGAGATATATGAATCCACTTTAAGTAAAATTGAATCTCATTTTAATGAGTCTCTTTTTTTTGATGATATAACCTTCTCATGGCTTGAGAAGTTCGATAATATAATGTCAAAAGAAATATTTTATAATTCCAAAGGTGAAATTATAAAGAAAGGCCTAGAAATAAATGGAAGGTCAATTCACATGCGAAATATTAGAGCGGTATTCAATCATGCTATTGATAATGACGTTGTTCCGCTAAATCTGTATCCATTTAGACGGTATAAAATAAAGAGAGAGGAAACAGTTAAACGATCAATGGAAATCGATAATTTACGGGCTTTATTCTCCTTTGATGGTACTGAATCAGAAAATTGGGCTAGAGATGTTGGTAAACTTATATTTTTTCTCATAGGTATTAACGTGAAAGATTTATATTATTTAGATAAATATACTGGCGGGAAAGTTGATTACAAAAGGGCGAAAACAGGACGAATCTATCAAATAAAAATTGAACCGGAGACAAATGAATTATTAATACGGTTTTCAGGAGTAAATGGGCTGATTTTTTCCGAACAATTTCAACTTTATAAATCTTTTGGAAAGAGAGTTAATAAGTATCTGGCTGATATCTGCTATAAACTGGAAATACCGAGAATAACCACTTATTCACTTAGGCATACATGGGCGACTATTGCGGCTGAGATGGAAATACCTAAAGAAACAATTTCCGAAGGCTTAGGACATAGTTCCGGGAAATCTGTAACTGATGTTTATATTAAATTCAATCGCAAAAAGGTTGATGAGGCAAATAGAAAAATTATGAACTACATATTATATCATCAAATCTAGATTTATTTGATTGTGTTATTTCTTTTTTATTAATAATTTTATATATTTGTGGTATTGCCGTTTAAAATGTTAATTATGAAAACACAAAAAAAAGTATATCTAGGTCATTCCAGCACTTTGCCACATATTTAAAACGACATCTTAAAGCTACAGTAATTGGGGTTATTGGGACAATAGGTATTCCACTTTTAATATATTTTTTACAAAAATGTGATGCAGAGAAAAAAGAGAGATTAGCTATTGGAATTTATATTGAAAATATAGAAATGGAGAGCACTGAAAGCTTGATACTATATTTAACTCCCAGACTTCGTAATGGAAAAAATCTTAAATTGAATATGTTGCCTTTTAGTTTTTGTAATAATGTAGGTTATAATATAGATAATTTAGAAATTGAATTTGATGTAGATATAGATTCTCGTGAAATTATTGAGACTAATCAAGGGCAATATTCTACTATTAAACAAGACAGAAAAGATAGATTACTTAAGCGTGATCCTTATGAGACAGATTTCAACAAGAAACATAAAGTTACACTTGCTTCTGAAATAACTTCTTATAATATATCAACGATGAATCCTGGAAGATGTGCCCTTATTAGGGAGTATTTTTATGTATTGCCTTATTCAGGTGCTGAGAATATTTTAATTGATTATTTTACATTAAATATCAAATATGCTTTTAGAAATAAAAAAGAAGAAAATAAAAATTATAAATTTGATATTGCAGCATTATCAATAAGCACAATGAAAGAATTAGCTGCCTACATTGATAAAGGCGCCCCCCTCCCAAATATATTTGAAGGACGAAAAAATATATATGCAATTGAACCTTCAATTCTTTATGGTGATGCAACAAGCACAGCTCCCTTTTTTAACGAAGAAGCAACAAAATTCTATAAAATCACTTTTAAAAAGAACAAAAAACGCGAAACCATTATAAAAGTATTTGAGTATCAATAAAAATCATAATCCATTAACAAGCAATCATAAATAATCCAGAGTGCTTATCTAGATATATTAAACTTATTTTTAATAATTATTGATCCCAACCAAGCGACACCCGCCAATAACACGATATTACCCAGATAGATTCTTAGCTTCTGCCAGAAGTTAAGCTCTTTTTCTACTAGCTTGGCCACCTCCACCGGATAAGGAACCCGAATGTTATCCCGAACAATCACGCTATCTCTTTTGAGCCTGTCAACATATTGTATTCTCCACCTGGAAAGAAATACCGTATCTCCTTTCTCTTTCAAGAAAACCGAGTCAAGTATATGAATACTGTCTCGGTGATATAAGTCTCTATATTCAGTGCGACTTTCATGCACCGGAACATATACAGTTTTAGCACACCCGGTCAGCAACAACAAAAGTGACACAGCGACCAAAAGGTATTTTAACGTGAGTTCGATATAATAAAACAATAAAAAGAATAGCATAATAGGTC
>JAJQFD010000044.1:0-90355 GCA_021201335.1 Bacteroides sp.
TGGAAAAAGAAAATCCTGAGAACTGGGAATTTGTGGTGCCTGAAAAGCTGAAACAACTGTATAAAAATAAAGATTATGGACGCTACGCCACAAAGAATGGAGAAATGCCAGTATGTTTTATAATTAACACCGATAATACCGGAGGTAATTCCGGAAGTCCGGTATTCAATACCCGGGGAGAATTGATTGGTACCGGGTTCGACCGTAATTACGAGGGTCTGACTGGAGATATCGCATTCCGTCCGGCCTCACAACGAGCGGCGTGTGTCGATATACGTTATACACTCTTTATTATCGAAAAATTTGCCGGAGCATCTAATATTATCAATGAACTGACAATTGTAGAGTAAAAACACTTAAAACTTTAAAAAGCACATTAAACATTCTATCTTTTGAGGACGGTTTAGTGTGCTTCTTTTTTTGCTTTAAAAAAAATACTTACCTTAGTGTCTTACTACAAATTAAAGCGGAATAAATAAGTATGAAGAAGATTATATTTAGTATTGCTTTCCTATTGATGGGACTCACCCTTGTTAATGCTACAGTCCCCCCTAAAAAAGTTGTTGAACAAGAAAAAAGCGGTGAAGTTATCACACTGAACAGAGACCTATTCATTGAAAAAGTATTCGACTATGTAAATAATGAAAACTGGGAATATAGAGGAAACAAACCAGCCATCATTGACTTATATGCAGATTGGTGCGGACCTTGTCGTAAAGTAGCACCGATCATGAAAGAATTGGCCAGTGAGTATGGAGATGAGATCGTAATTTATAAAGTTGATGTGGATAAAGAAAGGGAACTAGCTGCCATTTTCAATGCTACCAGCATCCCTCTCTTCGTTTTTATTCCAATGAACGACGAGCCACAGTTATTTAAAGGAGCAGCAGATAAAGAAACTTATAAAAAAGTTATTGATCAGTTTTTGCTGGGTAAAAAGGCAGAATAAGATATAACGATCTTTTTTTGTTATAACTCATTTTTCTCAAGAGAAATAATTAAAAAAAGTAGCACTAGTGACACATTGTCCGTAATTTATTGATTATAAATCGGATTAGTGTGTCACTTTTGTGTTTTTCAAATAATGTATCTTCCACTAGTCACATACTTCCTATTGATTTAGCAAGGCATTTATCAGTTCAGAATGCATTAAGTTACGATTGATAATAAATGCTTTATCACGAGAGCTCAATGGATCTTTATTGATTTACAAGAGTTCTTTTATACCTTAAACCAACTTGCATTTATCTCAAATTGCGGTTCTATTTGACCCAAGTTGCATAAGGTTTTGACCTAACTTCCGGTAACATTCTCCAATACTAAATCCGGAGTGATAACAAATAGCTAATTTTAAATCAAGATGGAGGTTGAGGTAATTCAGTATTTACTTTATTTACAAAGAAAACGGGAATAAAAGCGTCATATAGCTTTCATTCCCGTATATCTTTTTCCAGATTCTTACGAATCAGAATTCTTATTCGATCAACCTTGTTACTTAAAGTAACCTACCGGATGATTAATAATCGCTCTTTGTGAGTCTTTTAGTTTCAATGCAGAGTTAAGTTTGGCATGATCCATCCAAGCGCGGGGAACTGTTGCCAGATTCGCTGCTGAACAGAAAATAGCCACATTTTGAGAAACAATACCTACATCTACCGCTCCCATAGCCTGCGTACGTTCGTTAGTAGGATCTCCCAGACGAGCCAGATCGGAAACAAGAACCAAAACAACCGGTGCGCTTTTTACAAATTCCTGTTGGCCGGCTACTGCACTTCGATAGTCTCCTTCAGAAATTAAATCCAGTTGATGTTTTTTGGCATCATAAAGATAAGTTCCCTGCGGAAGCACCACGTATACATCCACATCCTGCTTATTCATAGCCGAGGGAGCTGTGCGTTTTCCATCTGCAGGACGATTAATACCGTTAGCAGCCCACAGTAAATCGGAGAGATCAGCTATACTTAGTTCTTTGGCAGCATATTCACGGGTTGACTTTCGCTCGGAAAGTGCTTTCATCACCGTAACCGGACGATCCATATTAGGCTTCGTCAGTTTAATTACTTTATCGGCAGCGTAACTCCCTGCCGATGCTATCAAAAGAGATAGCAGCAGATAAAATTTCTTCATAAGCTTTCTTTATTAAATAAATAAAATCTATCTAATTAATAATGCTATTTACCCTTACATTGTTCACAAATACCTTTGTAATAATAGTGGGTTTCCACTATCTGGTGCCCGTTTTGTGAAAGATACGTAATATCAGTATCCATCGGCTGAGTCGGAAAATCGACTATTTTCCCACAAGTCTTACACATAAAATGTGCATGCTGGTCTGTACTCAGTTCAAACCGGGTATTCTTTTCATCAATCGTCACAATCCTTACAGCATTCTGGTCGGCAAAAAGCTTCAGGGTATTGTAAACAGTAGTTTTAGAAAGGGTTGGTATCTGAGGATAAAGTGCCACATAAATTTCTTCGGCCGTTGGGTGATTGCAGTGCTTTATCAGGTACTTCATAATAGCCAACCTCTGTACAGAGGGTTTAATCTGATAATTCAGTAGTAGTTCATAAGCATCCATGTCTTATTGAGTTTGTTGGTTTATAAATGGTTTAATAAAATAGATTCTGAATGTTAGTGGTATGCAAAGGTAATAAATCAAATTATATTTCCTACTTTTGTACACAAAACTTTTTTAATATGAACTACGGATTTGTTAAAGTTGCAGCGGCCACACCAGTCGTTAAAGTTGCAGATTGTAAAAGCAATGCACTACAAATAGAGAACCTGATGGCAATAGCCGAAGGTAAAGGCGTACAAATAACTATATTCCCGGAGTTGTCTATCACAGGCTATACCTGTGGTGATCTTTTCGCCCAACAACTACTGCTGGAGGATGCTGAAGTTGCTCTGATGCAGATATTAAGCAATACCCGCCAATTGAATATTACCGCCATACTGGGAATGCCCCTTTACATTAACTCAGTACTTATCAATGCGGCTGTGGTTATCAACCGGGGAAGGATTCTGGGAATTGCTCCTAAAACGTACTTGCCGAATTATAAAGAATTTTATGAACAACGTTGGTTTACTTCCTCGGTTAACATCAGCGAAGAAAACATTCGTTTGTGCGGCCAATGTTGTCCGTTGGGAACGAACTTGCTTTTTGAATCTTCCGATGTGACTTTCGGAGTGGAAATATGCGAAGATCTCTGGTCGGTAATTCCGCCCAGCTGCACGCTGGCGTTGCAGGGAGCAGAGATCATTTTCAATATGTCGGCAGATAACGAAGGAATTGGTAAAAATGGATATGTACATTCATTGGTGAGTCAGCAATCCGCCCGTTGCCTTTCCGGTTATGTATTCTCATCGGCAGGTTTCGGAGAATCGACTACTGATGTTGTTTTTGCCAGCAACGCTATGATATACGAGAACGGTAGCCTTTTGGCTGCCAGCAAACGTTTCAGTTTAAAAGAACAGTTAACCATCAGCGAAATTGATGTAGAACGTTTGCGAATGGAACGACGTCTAAACATGACCTTTTCGGCTAATAAAGGAAACATTCATGCCAAAACACCCATACGGATTCCTTTTGAGAGTAAACAGAGAGACATCGAACTGACCCGTACGTTTCCTACCCTTCCCTTTGTTCCGACAGGCCATGAATTGGATGAACGCTGCGAAGAAATCTTTTCCATACAGGTAGCCGGACTCATTCAGCGTTACATGCATACGAAAGTTAAAACCTTGGTTATCGGTATATCTGGCGGATTGGATTCGACTCTTGCCCTACTTGTATGTGTCAAAGCGATGGATAAACTGGAATTATCCCGGAAAAACATACTGGGTATTACCATGCCTGGCTTCGGTACTACAGATCGTACCTATAATAATGCCCTCCAACTGATGAAAGGACTGGGTATCTCCATGCGTGAAATCAGTATCAAAGAGGCTTGCATCCAACACTTTAAAGACATTGGTCATGATATAAACGTACATGATGTAACTTATGAGAACAGCCAGGCGCGCGAACGCACCCAGATTTTAATGGATATCGCTAATCAAACCAATGGGTTGGTTGTCGGCACCGGTGACCTATCCGAATTAGCTCTGGGCTGGGCAACTTACAACGGCGATCACATGTCGATGTACAGCGTCAATGCCAGCATTCCAAAAACACTTGTTCAATACCTGGTAAAATGGGTAGCCGGACATGAGGTGGAAGAAACATCCAAAAATCTTTTGCACGATATTGTTGATACTCCCATTAGCCCCGAACTGGTACCCGCCAATGAAAACGGAGAAATTGAGCAAAAAACAGAAGACCTGGTTGGCCCGTACGAGTTACACGATTTCTTTATGTTTTATTTCCTCCGATACGGATATCGCCCTACCAAGATTTATTATCTGGCTATCCGGTCATTCAGAGGCAAATATAATGAGGAAACCATTAAGAAATGGTTATACACTTTCTTCCGCCGTTTCTTTAGTCAGCAATTTAAACGCTCGTGTCTGCCAGATGGCCCCAAAGTAGGAAGTATCACCTTAAGTCCCCGTGGAGACTGGCGTATGCCAAGTGATGCCAGTGCAGCCGGATGGCTCGACGAAATCGAATCAATACCTTAACCTAACCAAGCTACTATTTTATGAATTTCAGAACTTTAGCACTTTTATTTTTCATTCTACTTTATGCCGCCTGCACAACAAGGCCGGACAGCAAACAAACACTTTCATATACCTCCTGGGTAAATCCCTTTATAGGAACCGATTATACAGGTAATACATATCCCGGTGCCCAGGCCCCCTTCGGTATGGTACAGCTCAGCCCTGACAATGGTTTGCCGGGCTGGGACCGTATCGCCGGATATTTTTATCCAGACAGTACCATTGCCGGTTTCAGTCATACACATTTATCGGGTACAGGAGCAGGAGATTTGTATGATATTTCTTTTATGCCTGTTACCCTTCCTTACAAAGAGGCCGAAGAACCACTAGGTATTTATTCTAAATTTTCTCATGGGGATGAAAAAGCCTCTGCCGGGTACTATCAGGTTAGATTAACGGATTACAATATCAATGTGGAACTGACTGCAACCGAACGTTGTGGTATTCAGCGATATACCTTCCCGGATGCCCGGTCAGCTGTCATCCTGAACCTAAAAAAGGCTATGAACTGGGATTTCACCAATGATTCTTATATTGAAATCATTGATTCAGTCACCATACAGGGGTATCGGTATTCCGACGGATGGGCACGCGATCAACGTATCTTTTTCCATTCGCGTTTTTCAAAACCTTTTAAAGATGCCGTTTTAGACACAACACCCATTCTTAAAGAAAATCAACGTATAGGCACAGCTTACATTGCCCAATTTAATTTCTTTACTTCTGAAAATGAACAAATCCTGGTGAGTACTGGTATTTCTGGTGTCAGCATGGAAGGAGCAGCTAAGAACTTGAAAGCGGAAGTTCCTGAAGATAACTTTGATAAATACCTTGCTGTCACCCAGAATAAATGGAATCATGAATTGAGTAAAATAGAGATATCCTCTCCCGATAAAGATGATAAAGTAAACTTCTATACTGCTTTATACCATTCCATGATTGCTCCCACTATTTATAATGATGTGGATGGCACTTATTATGGCCCCGATAAAGAAATACACCAGGCCGAAGGGTGGATTAATTACAGTACCTTCTCATTATGGGATACTTACCGGGCTGCACATCCGCTATTTACTTACACGTCTCCGGATCGGGTGAATGATATGGTGAAGTCATTCATTGCATTTTATGAGCAAAACGGACGTCTGCCTGTATGGAATTTCTATGCTAGCGAAACGGATATGATGATTGGTTATCACTCCGTACCCATCATTGTAGACGCTTACCTGAAAGATATCGGGGATTTTGATGCGGAAAAAGCGTTGGAAGCCTGTGTTACTACAGCCAATATAGACGACTACCGGGGCATTGGAGAATATAAGACCCTCGGATATGTTCCCTACAATCGAAAAGATCCCTACAATCCGGAAGACTGGTCTTTATCCAAAACGCTGGAGTATGCTTTTGATGATTACTGCATTGCCGAAATGGCCTCGAAAATGGGCAAAAAGGAAGTGGCTGATAAATTTTTCAAACGTGCCCAGAATTACCGGAATGTATATAATCCTATAACAACTTTTATGCAGCCGAAGAATGATAAAGGAAAATTTATTCCTAATTTTAAGGCCGACGAATATACCCCGCATATTACGGAGAGCAACGGCTGGCAATATTTCTGGTCTGTACAGCATGATATAAATGGGTTGATCGCCCTTACCGGAGGAATGGAAAAGTTCACCCAAAAGCTTGACAGCATGTTTACGTATGATCCAACCGATCAGAGTGAGCTTCCCATTTTCAGCACCGGAATGATTGGACAATATGCCCATGGGAATGAACCCAGCCATCATGTTATTTATTTATTTAATGCCATCAATCAACCTTGGAAAACACAGGAATATGCTGCCAGGGTTATGCATGAACTTTACCTGAATACTCCTGCGGGGTTGTGTGGAAATGAAGACTGCGGACAAATGTCAGCCTGGTATATATTCAGCGCAATGGGCTTTTATCCGGTCAACCCGGTTAGTAAAAAGTACGAGATCGGTACTCCTCTCTTCCCGGAAATAAAAATGCATCTGGCCAATGGTCGTACTTTTACAGTACTGGCACCAGCGGTTAACAAAGAAAGCATATACATTCAGTCCGTTAAAGTAAACGGAGAAACATACAATAAAAGTTACATTACCCACGAACAGATAATGAGTGGTGCAACCATTGAGTTCGAAATGGGCAGTACCCCCGGCCCAGTATGGTATAAATAATGGATATACAAGGATACACCGGTAGATGAACAACGATTTCGAGACAAGCTATAAACTCTTGTTTCACAAATACTATTCCAACCTTCTCTTTTATGCTACCCGTTTGCTGGAGGATGACGAGGAAGCTGAAGATGTGGTGCAGGATGTATTTGTGGAAGTATGGAAACGGAGAGAATCCATGGATATTGGGGAACACATCCAGGCTTTTCTTTACCGTGCTGTTTACACTCGTTGTCTAAATGTCTTAAAACATCGGAGCATCAAAGGGAAATATTCCACCGCCATGGAAGAAATCAGTGAAAAAAGAACGACATATTACCAACCGTATGATAATAATGAGGTAATAAAGAGAATAGAAAACAGAGAATTGCGGATGGAGATTAACCAGGCAATCAGTGAATTGCCTGATAAATGCAAAGAAGTATTTAAACTAAGCTATCTTTATGACATGAAAAATAAAGAAATAGCCGATGTATTGCATATTTCACTCCGAACTGTAGAAGCCCACATGTATAAAGCACTGAAAGTTTTACGCAGTCGTTTAGGACATTTATGGCTCATTCTTCTCTTGTTTATGATATGAAAACCTGTTTTTAATCGAACGATAACGCCTAATTAAAAAATATTTTATAGAAAATTTAAACACCCTCTAAGTGTTCTCGCTTACTGAGTTGTTTTAATGATATGAGATAGAAGAAATGGAAGAATTGAAGGATGATATACTAAAGAAATTTCTGGCAGGAGAACTCTCAGAAGAGGAATCCGTGGAAATTTATGACTGGATGAATGAGGAGGAAGAGAATGCCAGGCAATTATTCCGTATGGAAGAAATTTACCATCTGGGTAAATTCGATCAATATACCAATAAGCAAAGAATAGAACGGGCTGAAAGAAAATTGCTCGAAAAAATACATCAGAAAGAAGACGCCAAAAAACAAAAACCAAAATTCAGACAGTGGATGAGATATGCGGCTGTCATTGCAGTTATTATACTTTCAGGAAGTGGTATAGGTTATTGGTTTCATTCAGCCAGTATAAACCGGAACCTGGTTACACAAACGGTAACCGACGGAACTGTAATTGAAGTTATACTCCCGGATGGTAGCAAAGTCTGGTTGAATAATGGTACTACCCTCAGCTATCCAAACGAATTTTCAGGAAAAGAAAGAATTGTAAGCTTGGAAGGAGAAGCCTATTTTGAAGTTGTCAAAAATACACAAAAACCATTTATCGTTGAAACTGAAGCGATGAAAATCAGCGTATTGGGTACAACCTTTAATCTGAAAAGTCATACAAACCAATATGTTGCGGAAGCCACATTAGTTGAAGGTGAAATAGAAGTCAGAGGAAATAACGATGAAGGAATGATTGTTCTTTCTCCCGGACAAAGAGCAGAACTAAATAAGAAAAACAGACGCCTGACAGTTAAACAAGTAGATGCGAAACTGGATGGAGTATGGCGGAATGACCTGATACCCTTTGAGCAAGCAAATATCTTCACTATTACACAGACATTGGAAAGATTTTATGATGTAAAGATCATACTCTCACCGGATATTCCTACGGATATTACTTATTCCGGGGTATTGAGAAAGAAAAACACGGTTACATCCGTTCTTGAATCTCTTCAGCATTCAATTCCTATCCAGTATAAAATTGTGGGAAATAATATATTTATTTCACCTGCCAGTAAATAACAGTAAGATAAATATTACTTATGACATTGAAAACATTCCTAACAGGATGTTTAGGAGGATTATTGTCTCTAAGCTCTTGTGATCGCCCGGTAAGTGTACAAGATTATAGTGTTTATGTAAATCCATTCATCGGTACAGGAGGCCACGGCCATACTTTTCCTGGACCAGTAGTACCACATGGGATGATTCAACCCAGCCCGGATACCCGGATTGAGGGGTGGGATGCCTGCTCGGGCTATCATTACAGCGATTCAACCATCAACGGTTTCTCTCATACTCACCTGAGCGGTACCGGCTGTGCTGATTATGGGGATGTATTATTAATGCCAACGGTAGGTGAACAACATTATATGATTACTGATATTCACAACCAGCAACTTCCCTACGCTTCCGTTTTTTCCCATACCAACGAGATAGCCGAACCCGGATATTATTCCGTTTTTCTGGATACCTATCAGGTAAAAGCCGAATTAACAGCCACCAAACGGGTAGCTCTTCATCAGTACACTTTTCCTGAAAATACCCAGTCAGGATTTATTCTTGACCTAGATTATAGTATAGAACGTCAGCGTAACGAAAATATGTACTTGGAAGTAATCAGCAACACGGAAATACGGGGACAAAAAAACAACATTCTGGGCTTTCGACCAATATATAAACTTTTACGCCAAATTCTCCAAACCTTTCACTTATACCCTGATTGAAGATACGGTAATAACTCTGGAGGGTAAATCTCTCCCTCTATGCAAGGCATTGCTCCAGTTTCAAACCTTGAAAGAAGAAAAAGTTTTGGTAAAAGTAGGAATTTCCGCTGTGGATATGGAAGGTGCCCAAAAGAATGTGGAAACAGAAATACCACACTGGAATTTCGAACAAGTACGCTCTGCTGCCCGCACTGCCTGGAACAATTATCTGGCTAAAATAGATGTCAAGACTCCCAATGAAGAAAATAAAATGATTTTTTATACTGCCCTCTATCATACAGCCATTAGTCCGAATTTGTTTACCGATACAGACGGACGCTACCGGGGAATGGATCTCAAAATACATCAGGGAGATACAATTCATCCTATGTATACAGTTTTTTCTCTTTGGGATACTTTCAGGGCATTACATCCGTTAATGACGATTATAGATCCGGAATTAAATAATCAATTTATTCGCTCACTCATTAAAAAACAACAGGAAGGTGGAATCTTTCCTATGTGGGAACTAGCCGGCAATTATACTGGAACGATGATTGGTTATCATGCTGCACCCATTATTGTAGATGCCTATGCAAAAGGATATCGTAATTTCGATATTCAGGAAGCTTATCAGGGTTGTCTAAGAGTAGCGGAATATGATACATCAGGTATTCACTGTCCCCCTGCCGTATTACTAGACCTGATGCCCAAAGCCAAATATTATAAAAACGCCATCGGATATATCCCCTCCGACCGGGAGAACGAATCGGTAGCTAAAGCACTGGAATATGCTTATGATGATTGGTGTATCTCCGTTTTTGCCGAAGCTTTAAATGATTTCGAAAACCAGAAAAAATACAATCGACTGGCCAAAGCCTATGAATTTTATTTCGATGAATCTACCCGCTTTATGCGGGGCCTCAACTCCAAAGGCGAATGGAGTACTCCTTTCAATCCCCGTGCCTCTTCCCACCGAAATGATGATTACTGCGAAGGAACCGCCTGGCAATGGACATGGTTTGTACCTCATGATGTTGAAGGACTTGTAAAGCTCATGGGAGGTAAGGAAGCTTTCACGCAAAAGTTAGATTCTCTTTTCATTGTTGATTCCAGATTGGAAGGAGAGACAGTCTCGTCAGATATTAGCGGATTGATTGGACAATATGCACACGGAAATGAACCCAGTCATCACGTTATTCATCTTTACAATTATGTTAACCAGCCATGGAAAACACAGGAGTTGATTGACAATGTCTTTCACAGTCAGTACACTAACTCGCCAGACGGTCTTTCAGGTAATGAAGATTGCGGGCAGATGTCTGCCTGGTATGTGCTGAATTCACTCGGTTTTTATCAGGTTTGTCCAGGTAAACCAGTCTATTCCATCGGACGTCCTTTATTTGATGAAGCCACAATCCGGTTACCCGATAACAAAACCTTTCAGATTATCGTAAGGAATAATTCCAAGATGAATAAATATATCCAAAGCGCTTATTTAAATGGAAAAGCATTAGAAATACCTTTTCTCACACATACAGATTTGACATCTGGAGGTAAACTGGAATTTACCCTGACAAACTCACCGACAAAGTGGGGAACCCAGGAAATTCACTAACCTCAAACAGAAAGTCCCTGCTGGGTTTGAGCCTTGCAGGGACTTCCGATAAACTCTCTTTATTCATCCTAGTCAAATAGATTGCAGAGTAAACTTATCATACTTGCACGATAAGTATAGGCTACGCGTACGATAAGTATACTCTATTTTATTCATAGAAAACAACACGAAACCTCGATCTCTGATAAGAGTTTTTGGTATAAGTTTTGGTTTCTTCTCATCGTTGAATGACAATACTCGACACGCTATTTATAGGATTCTCCTCGCGTCATTACTTCTTTTGTGGTTAGACCAACAGTATCCATTTGTGCCAAATTAGTAAAGGTACACTAACCATCCAAACACCATTTATACATATTACCATGAATATTAATATAACCCCAGACATTGAATTCAAAACGTGCTTATCTGAGAAAAAACAGCCATATTTCCTATATATTCTCAATCTCATCTTCAGATCCTAAACTCAACGTATTTATATTCATATTGTATTCTAAAAGCTTTTGTTTGTATTTCCTAGTTTTCGTTTCATATTACTTTTTTGAGAAAAAAGAATTAATACCTCTACCTAAATATACCGTGCTTTTAACAGAATAAATTCCTAAGAACAAAGAGAAAACCAAAACAAAAGTAAGAGGTAATTAAGATAATAATAGGAGACCTGGGAAATATCGAAAGAGAGAGTGGTTAAAAATAAAGAATATAAACTTTCTGAGTTTAACAAATTCATTAATTTTATTTACTATCACAAATTATCTAATTGATATATACTGATTTGTTCTTTATAAAAGGATAATGACGTATTGATAGCAGCTTACCATACAAATACAGAAAACATAACTTCCACATAAATTGATTTCATGAAATTTCAAGCATTAATAAAAAAAGACGGATTTAACTAAGTAATTTTTAAAGTTATTTTGTTTTATACTATAAAAGAAGATTGTCGACGTCTTCATTTTTCATTGTTAATTAATTAAATTTATTGTAAAACCATTAAATAGAATGTATGGAAAGCAATCAATTTTGCCGAAGATTGAAATTTATTCGGATTCTACTGATTCTTTTGGTTGTATTAGTTCCTTTTCAATGGGCAATGGCACAGTTGACTCTCTCAACAAGCCGCACTACCCTAGGGACAGTTATCAAACAGATTCAAGCACAATCGAGTTACCAGTTTTTTTATAGTGACAAGCTATCATCTACCATCGTAGCACCACTAAATGTAAAAGATGCTTCTTTGGAAGCTGTATTAAGCACACTACTAGAAGGGACAAATGTTTCTTACCAGGTTGAAGATAACATTGTTTATCTGGCAGAAAAAAAACGCTTCAGAGATATCTCAGACTGTAAATCAGCAACAAACTGTAACCGGTACTGTTACCGACAGTAGAGGTGAAGCACTGATCGGGGTAAGTATCCTAGTAAAAGGAACAGAAAATGGAACTATTACCAATCTGGATGGAAATTACACATTAACTGCAGACAATTTCAACGCAGTTTTAGTGTTCTCATATATCGGATACCAAACGCAGGAAATCCCGTTAAATGGGCGTACATCCATCCAAGTCGTACTACAGGAAGATACACAAATTATCGACGAGGTTGTAGTTACAGCGCTAGGTATCAAACGTTCCCAGAAAGCATTAAGCTATAATGTACAACAAATTTCGGATGATGAACTTCTGAAAAACAAAGATGCAAACTTTATCAACGCTCTGTCTGGTAAAGTAGCTGGTGTTACCATCAATAGCAGTTCATCCGGTGTGGGAGGAGCCAGCAAAGTAGTAATGCGTGGTTCGAAGAGTATACTCCAGTCAAGCAATGCCTTATATGTTGTTGACGGTATACCGATGTTTAACCTGGGAGGAGAAGGCGGAACGGAACATGGTTCTTCTGGTACCACAGAAGCCATAGCTGACATTAATCCCGAAGATATTGAATCAATGTCTGTATTAACAGGTGCGGCAGCGGCAGCCCTTTATGGTAGTAATGCGGCGAATGGGGCGATTATAATTACTACCAAAAAAGGCCAGGCTGGCCGCACCAGTCTTACAGTCACTCAAACCACTGACTTCTTAAGACCTTTTGTTTTACCTGAGTTCCAGAATCGTTATGGAACATCGAGTGTTGAAACCAGTTGGGGGGCGAAACTGAACGCTGCCAACTACATGGGATATTCACCAAAAGATGATTATTTCAGGACAGGTGCTGTTGCTACCGAATCTATATCCTTATCTACAGGTACGGAACGTAATCAGACTTATTTATCAGCCAGTGCGGTAAATTCTGATGGCATGATTCCTAATAATGATTACAATCGTTACAACTTCACTTTCCGTAATACAACATCTTTCCTGAATGAAAAAATGACATTAGACGTTGGTGGAAGTTATATCAGACAGGATGATAAGAATATGACGAATCAGGGTACTTATTCCAATCCATTGGTTACAGCCTATTTATTTCCGCGTGGAGATGACTGGAATGACATCAGGATGTTTGAAAGATGGGATAGCGAACGGAAGATCTATACACAATACTGGCCACAGTCCATTAGCGATTATACCGGTCAAAATCCATACTGGATCAATTACCGCAATCTTCGTATAAATAAAAAAAGCAGGTATATGATGAATGCCAACTTAAGTTATCAGATACTGGATTGGCTAAATGCGTCGGGACGTATTCGTATAGATAACTCCGACAATAAATATACGGAAAAGTTATATGCATCATCAAATACCACTTTGACGGATGGATCTGAAAACGGATTTTACGCTATTGCCAGAACAGAAGACAAACAAATGTATGGTGACCTTCTCGTAAGCATGAATAAAATGTTTATGGAAGACCAGCTTTCTCTTCAAGCCAATGTTGGGGTCTCTATTTCTGACCAACGACAGGATGTTATTGAAAACAGGGGGCCTATCATGGAAAATGGAATACCAAACGTATTCAACGTATTCCAATTAGACAATACAAAAACCAAACGCTCACAAAGCGGATGGAGAGAGCAAACTCAATCAATCTTTGCAAGCGTGGAATTAGGATATAAAAGTACTTATTATCTGACAGTTACCGGAAGAAATGACTGGCCATCACAATTAGCCGGACCCCAATCCATAAACAGTTCCTTCTTTTATCCGTCTATAGGTGGCTCAGTTATTTTATCTGAAATGTTAAAATTACCGGAAGAAATTTCCTTCTTGAAATTAAGAGGCTCTTATGCATCTGTAGGACTTCCTTTTGGACGATTCCTTTCAAATCCAACTTATGCCTGGAATTCTTCTTCACTGGAATGGGAACCTAGTTTCACTAACTATCCAATCCCTGATTTAAAACCGGAAAAGACAACATCTTGGGAAGTGGGTTTGACAATGCGTTTCCTGAAAAATTTCAATCTTGATTTCAGCTTTTATACAGCCAAGACATACAACCAGACTTTTGACCCACAGGTTTCTGTATCATCACAGTATTCAACACTTTACATCCAAACAGGAAGTGTACGCAACCGGGGAGTTGAGCTAGCTCTGGGCTATCAGAATCAATGGAACAATGGCTTCAGATGGAGTTCAAACTATACATTCAGCACGAATAGCAACAAAATTCTGGAACTGGTTGAAAATTATCCACATCCTGAAACCGGAGAGATGATTACGAAAGACAGACTGGAAATTGGTGGCTTATCTCAGGCAAAATTCCTCCTGAAAAAAGGTGGCAGTTTAGGAGACCTTTATTCCTTATCAGATTTGAAACGTGACGAAAACGGTAACATTTATGTAAATGAAAACGGCGAACTTACAGTTGATAACCAGGTAGGTGATATTAAATTAGGCTCTATATTCCCAAAAGCTAACATGGCTTGGAGAAATGATTTCTCCTGGAAAAATATTAATCTCGGATTTATGGTATCGGCCCGTTTAGGAGGTATCGTTTATTCGGCCACCCAGGCTTCTCTAGACCTTTTCGGTGTATCAGAAGCAAGTGCTAAGGCCCGGGATATGGGAGGTGTTCAGATTAACGGCAATGATTTGATAGATGCGAAAACCTGGTACACCACTATAGGTGCCAACAACGGTATTCCTCAATACTATACATACAGTGCAAGCAATGTGAGACTACAGGAAGCTAGTATTGGATATACGATTCCAAAGGATAAATTATGGGGAGTAGCAGATATGACTATTTCATTAGTGGGACGTAACTTATGGATGATTTATTGTAAAGCTCCTTTCGATCCGGAATCCGTTGCTACTACCGGTAACTATTATCAGGGTATAGACTACTTTATGATGCCCAATACACGTAATCTTGGATTTAATGTAAGACTCAAATTTTAAAAAGGAGAAGAAGATATGAAACGAAATAAATTCATCATACGACTATTTACGCTGGGATTGTTGATCGCTTCTTTATCAGCATGTACAGATAAATATGAAGGGTATAACAGAAATCCTTATGATGTTGATGACGAAGAGAAAGAACGAGACGCTTACAATGTAAGGACATCTCTCACTTATATGCAAGGATGGGTTATTCCATTGGATGTGAATGCGTGTCAATTTTCCGATTGCTTATTGGGAGGACCATATGGAGGATATTTAGCGGATTCAAACAGTGGATTCAACAATAAAAATTTCTCAACTTATATTCCGGAAGAAACATGGGCAAAAGTAATGTTCAATGATTTTATCCCTAAATTATATCCAACTCTTGCCACCTTAAAACAGGCTACAGACGATCCTATACCCTTAGCTGTAGCTGAGATTATTAAGGTTATTTCTATGTTACGTGTTACCGATACTTACGGACCTATTCCCTATTCTCAGATTGGTGCGGATGGTAAGCTAACAGCCCCTTACGACTCTCAGGAAGATGTTTATATGAAGATGTTTGAGGAGCTGGATGCTTCCATAGCAATTCTTACTGAAAACCAAACCATAAACTTTAATCCGAAAGCAGATTTAGTATACGATGGAAACACAGTAAAGTGGATTAAACTGGCAAACTCTATTAAGCTAAGAATGGCCGTCCGTATAGCAAATGTTTCTCCTTCAATTGCCCAGCAAAAAGCAGAAGAAGTGGCCCAACATTCTATCGGAGCATTTACGAGCAATGATGATAATGCATCTGTGTCTATAGCTGTAACCAATCCATTCCGGGTAGTAATGTATGAATATAACGGAGGGGATTCTCGTATATCCGCAGATATTACTTCTTACATGAATGGTTACGAAGATCCGCGTCGGGAAAAATATTTTGAATTATCTTCCTTCACTGCAAGCGATTTAATCGGCAAGAAAGTGAATGAAAACGGTTATTACGGACTTCGGAGTGGTATTGAAATTCCGAGTGGAAACCTCGTAAGACGTTATGCTAATATGGCTGTATCAGCTAATACCAGGCTTTTATGGATGAATGCGGCAGAAGTTGCCTTTCTGAAAGCAGAAGGTGCTATGCGTGGATGGAACATGGGAACACCTGACGGTGTATCCTTTACGACTTCAGCGGAAGGTTTTTATAAAAAAGGTATCCAGCTTTCTTTCGAACAATGGGGTGCAGGTGGCGCTGAACAATACATGGAAAACGAAACGCTCAGACCACAAGTGTATGAAGATCCGATGGAAATGTTCAGTTACGACGCTACCACTAGTAATATTACAATTAAGTGGAAAAATGCTTCAGGATACGATGAGGAAAACTTGGAACGCATCATCACGCAGAAATGGATTGCTAACTTCCCGTTAGGACATGAAGCTTGGGCAGAATACCGCCGGACCGGTTATCCAAAATTAATGGAAGTAATGGTGAATAATAGTGGTGGCAGAGTAAACTCAGTTAGAATGGCACGTCGCCTTCATTATCCGCAAACTGAATATACAGAAAACGGAGAAAACCTAAGTGAAGCAATCAGCAAATATCTTGGTGGAGCCGATACAATGGGAACTGATATTTGGTGGGCAAAAAAGAATTAAGAAAGGAGTAAGTTATGTTACATATGAAAAACAAAATTAAATCGTTTGCTCTTGGTGCCGTTATTGCATTAGCCATGGGCGCATGTAGCGACTGGACTGATGTGGAAAGTGTAGGTATCAACGAACAAAATCCGTCGACTTCCAATCCGGAACAATACGCTCAATACCTGGAAAGCCTGAGAAAATACAAAGAAGCTGATCATAAGTTTGTATATGCCTGGTTTGATAATAGTAATAAGGAACCCTTTAGTCGCGGACACCACATGAATGCAACCCCAGATAGTGTGGATGTAGTTGTTTTAATGTCACCGGATGAACTGGCTGATTTTGAAATTGCTGAAATGGATGAGATCCGTACCGATAAAGGAACTAAAATACTATATGCGGTGAGTTATGATGCTATCAAAAAAAAGAATATGAACAGATGGTGAAAGATGAAACAGCTAATGATGAGAATTATAAAGCACCTGAATTTGTTAATTACCTAAAATCAGAAACTCAGGCAGCCTTGGTCCCCGTAGCAACCTATAATTACGATGGTATTATTATTGGCTACAAAGGTATCAGTACTATCTATATGACAGATGCTGAAAAAGAAGCATATCAGAAAGAGCAAGAAGCATTTTTAAATGAAATTACGACTTGGTACAATAACAATACCAATAAAATAATTTCATTCGAAGGTAATCCTCAAAATCTGATCAATAAAACGATTTTGCAGTCGTGCAAACATATTATTCTAAATACAGCAACCGTTGGTACTTCTTCACAACTCTCCATAGAAACCTTAAAAGCTTCTGTAGAAGGAGTACCTACTGACCGTTATATTGTGGTGGCCGCTACCCGTTCACTTGATACAACGGACAAAACAACCGGTTATTACGATGGTGACCTGCGCGCTATCGTGGAAGCAGCATATTGGGTAACATTTCTGGAAAGCGGATTTACCAAGGCTGGCTTAGGTATTTATAATATTCAGAACGATTATTATAATCCGACACGCGTATATCAATATGCTAAAGAAGCTATTAATATTATGAACCCTGCTCCTAAAAAGTAAGATATGAAACGAATTAATTTATATATCGCGGCGATGGCATTGTTTGCAACGGTTTTCACCGGATGTCAGGACGATGATGAGTCTTTCGACAATAATCTTTATATCAATTCGTCGGCCAAAACAAACAATGTTTTATTAAAATCAACCATAGAAACTGATGAACGTTCTTTCCAGGTAGCTTTAGCCAGACCAGAAGAACAGAATATTACATTAACATTCAAAGCCGAAGCGGGATTAGTGGAAACATATAATGCTGCTTATTACGACAACGCTGTGATGTTACCGAATGGGTATTATACCTTTTCTGCCAATGAGTTAACGATTACAGCCGGAAGCGTTTTATCCACCGATTTTACGGTCTATTTTCAAGATTTAAATGAATTAGATCGTGAGTTGATTTATGTGCTTCCCGTTACCATTGATAATGCAAATATCGGTGTATTGCAAAGCGCACGTACCATGTATTATGTGTTTAAAGGAGCAGCGCTGATCAATGTTGTGGCTGATATTGAAAAAAACAACGTATATGTAGACTGGAAAAAACCAGACGTTGTCAACAATATGCGTCAGATTACAGCAGAAGCTTTAATACGTGCACGTAACTTTGATAATCAACTTAATACGATTATGGGTATTGAAGGTCAGTTCCTGATCCGTATCGGAGACTCTCCTATTCCATCTAACCAATTGCAAATAGCAACCAGCAACGGCAACTTCACTTCAAGTGATCTGATTATCCCAACCAATGAATGGGTTCACATAGCTGTTACTTACGATGCAGATGCAAAAAATGTGAATGTATTCATTAATGGTAAAAACCTGGTTTCGGGAAGTCTTGATTGTGGATCAGTGAATTGGGGTATCCCTCATTCCGATGAATCGGAAGGAAAACCTCGTTGTTTCTGGATTGGTTATTCCTACGATAATAACCGCTACCTGGCAGGTGAGATTGCTGAATGCCGGGTGTGGAATCGGATACTTAGTGCTAATGACATCAATGAAAAAAATCATTTTTATGAAGTCAATCCGGATGCAGAAGGACTTGTTGCTTATTGGAAATTCGACGAAGGCTCTGGAGTAATTATTAAGGACTACAGTGTCAATGAAAATCACGCTACAGCATCAAACCCTCTCAAATGGACAAGCGTTGAATTGCCTGCTAAATAGCAGGAAGTATTTTTGAATTAAAACAAGAATAAATTATGAAGTATTATAACTATATAAAATCAAGCCTGCTGATAGCTGTCTTTACTTTTACTGGTACTCTCTTTACCGCTTGTGAAGATGATATTGAAGTGGGATCCAACGATGGCAATATTTATGATAATATTGATGGCGTATATGGTTACGTAAAGAGTGTAACAGGTGCACGTGAACTCTCTCCGATCACTTTCTTCGGAAATAATCCGGGTAAAGCCCAGGTTTATTTTGAATTATCAGAAATGGCTTCGGAAGCAGTAACTGTAGAATTTAAAATAGATCCGACTGCACTGGAAAAATACAATACAGCAAATGGTACCTCTTATCAAATATATCCACAAAGCTCTGTTTCATTCGGCAACGGAGGGACTGCTTCCATTGCTGCCGACGAAATAAAATCCGGAACAGTTGATGTAACAATTAGTGCAGGTGGTAGTGTAGGACAAACGTATGCTTTACCGATTACTGCAGAAGTGAAATCAGGAGGAATTAGCCTATCAAAAAACAATCAAAATTACATCTTTCTGGTAAAACCTTGTGCCGCAATCCCTGATTCTGATAAAGGGACAGGTATTAAATCTATTCTTTATATTGAAGTAAATGATGAAAATATCCTGAATGCTGGTGAATATACAATGAAGTCAAGCGGAAAACCATTCTTTGATGTAGTAAATATTTTTGCGGCCAATATTAACTACAATAGTGAAACTGGAAGAGCTTATATCAATTGTAATGAGAATGTATCTTATATACTTAGAAATGCGGATTCGTTTATCAGACCTTTACAAGCAAAAGGCATCAAAGTTTGTCTGACAATTCTTGGTAATCACGATGAAGCAGGTGTATCCAACCTTTCCCCAGAAGCAGCTGCTGATTTTGCTCGGGAAATAAAAACTTATATGGATGTATATGGTCTGGATGGCATTGACTTTGATGATGAATATTCAAATTATAAAACAGAAAATCCAAGTCCAGGCTTAGAGGTTCCTTCCAGAGCTGCAGCAGCACGTCTGGTATATGAATGTCGAAAGATTATGCCTGATAAGATTGTATCTTTCTATGATTTTGGAGACTATGTGCCAGGTGGAGTTGTTGAAGGAACTCCAGTAGGAAAATTGTTAGATTATGCTTATTATGGTTTATATGGTACTTGGAGAGACAGACATGAAGATATTACCGGACTGGATATCTCGAAATATTGTCCTTTAGCAATTAATTTGAACTTCGCTGAAGGGAATGGAGGATACAGAATGACTTATGTTGAAGATATACGTACCAAAGGTTATGGTATTGAAATGTTTTATAATCTCAAGTCAATCAAATATGATTATAGTGAGCTTTTCAACAATGTTAGTAATGCCATTTTTGACGATGGTGTGAACTGGACAGGAGTTACTTACGCTAAGAATTCAGCGGTAGGTACAATTAATAAGCCGTCTTATACTTCATATATTGGCTCATGGAGTACAGTTTCAGCTAATAGTCTTTATTATTATTATGCTGGTCCCTGGTGGGATTGGAGTGGTAGTATGACAACAACATTGACCTTTGAAGAAAAAGTAGCCGGGCAGAGCTATAATGTATATGGTTGGTACGGAACAGCAGATGAATTGCCTTTAATGGTAAATTATAATTCAGAAACCGGTAGAATTGAAATACCACTTCCTCAAACAGCAACTGATAAAAACACAAAAGAGGAGTGGTTATATATGGGAAGATACCAATACCCTTATAGTAGTGCATATTGGATGAATTATTCCTCTCAGTTTATTGGTTATTCAGGTATTATCAATTTCAGCACTATTCATCTATATGCAGCCCCACTACCCAACTATACAATGGCCCGCACCATGTCAGCAGTACAAATTGAGGACGATATTCTTACAGAAGTAAAAGGAGAAACAGACAAAGGTATTGTATGGCAACCATTTACCATGAGCAAATAATAAGAAAGATATAGTTTTCAGAGAAGTAGATAAAAATCTGTATTAGTTTAAGGTGTGATAGGAGGAAAGCGTTTTGTTTTCCTCCTATTTTTTAGGAATAAATCACTCTGATTCTTTCCAAAATAATATGAGAATGCATTAATCAAAATGCTATATTTTTATTGTATTCTAGAACAAAACCTATCAAATTCTTCATTTTCACTGACTCACAAAAGTTCCAATCTTCTCTAGAAAATCCGTTTTTCATATTTTTTAGGCCTAAAATGAAAAAATTAGAGTGAAGTAACACCCAAAATAGTAGCAAAACTTATAACTTCTACATACAAAACTTATAGATCCTCCAAAGAGAACTTATAGATTCTCTGAAGAAAACTTATAAGTTCTCTTTGGATCTAAAAGTTCAACAGACAAATAGAAAAATATTTATATTAGGAAGAGTGATTCCCTCTATTTTTTCTCTAATTGGTTTCTTTTGATGCGTTATATAAAATAATCATATTGACAGGTAGTTCATAAAAAGAGACCATTCAATTCACTAGGAGAAAAAAATGAAAAACTATTTTTCAGAAATAAAGAAAAATAATCAGCTTTTTGAGTTTTCTTAATGCGATTTCCTGGCCATATTTCCGTTCACTAAAGAGTTTACACCAAATATGCAACTAGAGAGTACTTAAAATAACAGAATGACAATTTGTTATTTTACAAAACAACAAATTTTAGACCTAAAATAATCAGGGAAATAAAAAGATTCCTTTACAGCTTATCCATGAATAAATTACTTTTTGGATATAAAATCAATATCCATAACATAAGAAGCGAAATAAATCAATCATCGATCGAGAATACTGATTTATCGAATCATCTTCAATCAAACTTATATTTATGGAATTGATTCTTTAATATCCATCTTCATTGTATTGATTTCATATTTTCTTGATCTAACAGCAATCGCTAAATTACATCCTTTCTCAAACTAGCAAGTAAATCGTCCCAGACTATCTGTAAATATTTTCTTTGTATAATAACCTGCATCTTCTCCCAAAATTCCTATATCCAAAGTACAAATAATAGTTACTTCTGCATGCTCAATAGGACAGTCATTTCGGGTATCTGTCACAATACCTTGACCACAATCTTATTGATATCTCTAGAACAAGAACAAAGGAATAACGCAAAAAGAATACTCAAGAATAGAGATTTATTCATTTCTATTCGATGTTTTATTTTGTTTGCTGGGAATACAAATGTCCCTAGTTACCCTATAAAACTCCCTTGGTTGAAGGCAATTCATACTGATATATATCCCTTTTAATAGCCATTTTCAACGCTCGGGCCAAAGCTTTGAATATACCTTCAATCTTATGATGTTCATTTTGGCCTTCCGCTTTAATATTCAGATTCATTTTGGCAGAATCGCTTAATGATTTAAAGAAATGAAGAAACATTTCAGTAGGCATCTCTCCTATTTTTTCCCGGTGAAATTCGGCATCCCATACCAGCCACGGACGGCCACCAAAATCCAGGCATACCTGGCATAAACAGTCATCCATCGGCAGCGCATAACCATAACGCTCTATACCTCTCTTACTTCCCAATGCTTGATTAATACATTCACCCAATGCAATGGCAGTATCTTCAATCGTATGATGTTCATCCACTTCCAGATCACCTTTTACTTGAATCGTTAAATCAATGCCCGCATGTTTTCCTATTTGTTCCAGCATGTGATCAAAGAAACCCATACCCGTAGCTATATTACATGCACCGTTTCCATCCAGATTAATTTCTATCCAGATATCTGTTTCTTTAGTAGTACGTTGTATGCTGGATTTGCGTTCTCCGGCAAATAGAAATTCGGTAATTACATCCCAATTGGTAGTTGCCAAAACACAAAATTCTTCCAAACCTTTCTCTTTTAATTGTTCTGTTGAATCTTGCAGATAAATAGCTTTGCATCCGAGGTTCTTAGCCAGTTCTACATCCGTTGTACGATCACCAATCACAAAACTTCCAGGCAAATCATAATCTGGATTATCTATATATTCTGTAAGCATCCCCGTGCGGGGTTTGCGTGTAAGTGCATTATCCTCTGGTAAACTAGGGTCAATAAAAATTTTATCGAATGTAATTCCTTGTCTTTCGAAAGTTTTCAACATCTTATTATGAGCTGGCCAGAAAGTATCCGAAGGAAAAGAAGTAGTACCTAACCCATCCTGATTTGTTACCATGGCAAACTCAAAATCCAGTTTGGTGCGAATGAAATGAAGATTGCGAAAAACTTTAGGATAAAATTCAAGCTTTTCCAAAGAATCCAGTTGATAGTCAACCGGCGGTTCAAGAACAAGCGTACCATCCCGATCAATAAACAATACCTTTTTCTTCATATATCGTTATTTATATTGTTTCAACGCATCCATCAGTTTCTTGTTTTCCTCAGGGTAACCCACTGTCACACGCAGACAGTTACCGCAAAGCGTTATTTTACTTCTATTGCGGACAATGATACCTTGGTGAACCAAGTAATTATAAATGGCCGTAGCATCCGTTACCCGGGCAAGGAAGAAATTTGCATCCGAAGGAAATACCTGCTGAACACAGGAAAGAGTTTTGAATTCATCCATAATCACATCCCGTTCTGCCTTGATTATCTTTATCCAGTTCTCAATCTGTTCATAATGCTTTAATGCTTCAATACCCCGTTGTTGGGTTAGCAAATTCACATTATACGGATACTTAATTTTATTCAGAATATGGACAATCTCTTTAGACGCGAAAGCCATCCCCAAACGAATGGCAGCCGAGCCCCAAGCTTTAGAAAAAGTTTGAAGTATGACCAGATTGGGAAATTCATATAAACGGTTTATGAATGAAGAAACATTGGAAAAGTCATTATAAGCCTCATCCAGAATAACAAGTCCTTCGAAGCATGTAAGCAATTTCTCTATCTCGTTTCGGGATAAATCATTTCCGGTAGGATTATTGGGTGAACACAAAAAAATTAATTTAGTATGCTCATCAGCTGATCGAATCAATTTATCTGCCGAAAATTGAAAGGACTCATCCAGCAATACCCTCCGGTATTCTACATCATTTATATCTGCACAAACCTTATACATTCCATAAGTGGGTTCAATTGCCACTGCATTGTCAATAGCGGGTTCGCAAAAAGCACGAAAAAGCAGGTCAATAGCTTCATCACTGCCATTGCCCAAAAAAATTTTTTCGGGAGCAATGTTTTTCAGTTTAGAAAGTTCTTCTTTCAATTCCGTCTGAAGTGGATCCGGATACCGGTTATGGGGTGAATTATATGGATTCTCATTGGCATCCAGAAATACGGAAGCTGTTATACCTTTATATTCATCCCGGGCAGATGAATAAGGCTTCAAGTTCCAGATATTGGGTCGGGTTAATTCTTTTAAAGATTTCATGGGATATCTTGATTTATAATTTATAGATTCCTAAGTCTGACTTTGACCGCATTTTTATGAGCATCCAGTTCCTCATTGGCAGCCATCACCTCAATGGCTGGACCTATTAATGAAAGTCCTTCCGATTGTATTTCCTGGAAAGTAATTTTTTTGATAAAACTGTCCAAACTAACCCCACTATATGCTTTGGCATATCCGTTGGTAGGTAAGGTATGATTCGTTCCAGAAGCATAATCCCCTGCGCTCTCCGGAGTCAGATGCCCCAGGAAAACGGAACCTGCATTAACTATTCTTTCAGCAATATCCATATAATCAGCAGTTTCAATAATCAAGTGTTCCGGTGCATACTCATTGGTTAAAGCAATGGCTTCTTCTCTATCTTTCACCAGAATCAGTTTGCTGTTCTTCAAGGATTTTTCGGTCATCTCACGACGAGGAAGATAGCCCAATTGTCGTTCAATTTCATATTGTACTTCTTTCATTAATTTTTCAGAAGTAGTTATTAATATAGCCTGACTATCCACTCCATGTTCTGCCTGCGATAATAAATCAGCCGCTACAAATACGGGATTAGCGGTTTCATCAGCCAGGACTTCTACTTCAGAAGGGCCAGCCGGCATATCTATAGCCACATCTCTTAAACTCACCAATTGCTTAGCGGCAGTTACATACTGATTACCTGGTCCGAATATCTTGTAAACTTGGGGTACGCTTTCTGTCCCGTAAGCCATGGCAGCAATAGCCTGAACACCACCAATTTTAAAAATCC
Organism: Bacteroides sp.; assembly: GCA_021201335.1. Lineage (GTDB taxonomy): Bacteria > Bacteroidota > Bacteroidia > Bacteroidales > Bacteroidaceae > Bacteroides. The sequence continues at coordinate 25,247 of JAJQFD010000044.1, forward strand.
GGCTGACTCTGGCAGCCTGTGCTGCAAATAAAATGGCAGGATGAATATTTCCATTTCTATCAGGAGGAGTACAAAGAATAATCTCCCGACAACCGGCTATTTTAGCAGGGAGTGCCAACATGAGTACAGTAGAGAATAAAGGAGCCGTTCCACCCGGTATGTAAAGTCCTATCCGTTCGATGGCAACCGCCTTTTGCCAGCAAGTTACTCCTTGCATGGTTTCAATTTTTTTCCCTTTAAACTTCTGAGCAGAATGAAAAGTCTCAATGTTTCTTTTGGCCAGATAAATAGCTGATTTCAATTCAATAGCGACCTTGTTTTCAGCTTCTTTTATTTCTTCCGGTGTCACTTCTAATGAACTCAACTCCACTTTATCAAATTGCGATTCATAGGCTAGTACAGCTTTATCCCCCTCCCCTTTTACCTGATTAATAATAGTTTGTACAGTATCAAACAGCTTTTCTGTTTTCAGCATAGGGCGTCTGAGAATTTCTTCCCATTGATTTTGTTCCGGATATTTAATGATTTGCATAAGAATTAGTTATGAATGATAAATTATAGTATCATCTTTTCAATAGGAAGGACTAAAATACCTTCAGCTCCCAGCATTTTTAATTTTCCAATGATTTCCCAGAAACACTTTTCATCGAGAACCGTATGTACCGAACACCATCCTTCCTGGGCCAAGGGCATAACAGTCGGACTCTTCATTCCAGGCAAAGCAGCTAGGATATCATCGAGTTTTTCATTCGGGGCATTCATCAATACATACTTTTTATCTTCGGCTGTTTCTACAGCATTCATACGAAAAAGAAGTTCTTCCACGATTTCTTTCTTCTCCAGCGAGAGTTTTTTATTAGCAATCAAGAGAGCTTCCGATTTCATCACTACTTCCACTTCCTTCAGACGATTGCTTACTAAGGTGGATCCCGAACTAACAATGTCAAAAATAGCATCAGCCAGTCCAATACCCGGAGCTACTTCAACCGATCCGGTAATAACATGTATTTCCGCTTTTACGCCATGTTTTTTTAGGAATTCATCCAGAATCACCGGATAAGAAGTCGCAATCTTTTTACCGTGAAACCAAGAAACACCGGAATAGTCAATATCTTTGGGCATTGCCAGTGATAAGCGACATTTGCTGAAGCCCAGTCGTTTAATAATCTCGGCATCTTCTTTCTTTTCCACAAACTCATTTTCACCCACAATTCCCAGGTCGGCTATACCCGTAGCAACCGATTGAGGAATATCATCATCGCGTAAGAATAATACTTCAACAGGGAAATTTGAGGATTGAACCAACAAAGTACGTTTGGAAGGACTTAGTTTAATATCAGACTCTGTAAGGAGGCTCATTGTTTCTTCAAATAAACGTCCTTTGGCTTGTACGGCAATTCTTAACATAGTTCTTTTCTTGTTTGTTATGGTTTATTTATTACATATTATATACCAACAAAAAAGGCTTACCCTTTACGGCAAGCCTTTTTATATTCTATTATTTCTTACACAATATCATATTGCCCACCGATTATTCGTTAGGAAAATGATGATGATGTGTAATATTAATTATCATAAATTTCTTGGTTTATGCGACAAAAATAAAGTTTTTAATTGGTTTTGCCAAACAATTATTATAAAAAATCATTCTTCCAGATCACAAGACAGGAAGTTCATCTCATTTCGGGCTTTCTCATGCGAAAAAGTAAAATAGGTACAGAGAGCTTTTGTGCACAGTTCGCCCTGTTGATTGTATAAGTAGGCTTCAATCAAAATAATGTTTCTTTTCTTCTCCTGTATCTTTGCTCTCAACTCTATGTAATCATCCGTGGTATTAACAGATTTCATATACCGGGTTTCCATTTTGGATGTCACTCCGGTTGTTTGTAATTTACGCAAAATAACCCAAGCACAAATTTCATCAAGCAGTACCGCCTGGATACCTCCATGAAGTGTATCCAGCCAACCTTGATACTCGGGGCGAGGCTTCCATCTGCTTATTATTTCATCACCATCCTCGTAAAATTCCATTTTTACACCAGCTGGATTACTCGGTGCACAACCAAAACAATTGTATCCTTTTACATCTTTCCAGGGATTGATTATTTTTTTCATAAATCACTTAACTTTTAATAGTAATGTGTATAATTCTTCAAACCAGTTTCCAGAAAATCCACATATTTACTAATATCTTCGTCGTAAGCATATGATTTATTTAATGGTTTGCCTTCATTATCAATTAAAACATAAAAAGGTTGGGCATTGGCACCAAATTTCACCCGTTGCAGATAACTCCATTTATCACCTAATGTCCTGAGTGTTCTTTCTTTTCCGTTCTCTGTAATCTTGATCGGTTCCGGAAGAGCAGTTTTATTATCTGCATATAAAGTGATTAATACATAATCATTATTAATAAGATTACTCACTTTATCGTCAGTCCAGACAGCTAATTCCATTTTTCGACAATTCACACAACCATAACCAGTAAAGTCGAGCATAACTGGCTTACCCATCCGGGTAGCATATTCCATCCCTGCCTCATAATCATCAAACTGGGCATGCACTTCATTGGTATAAAGATTAAAATCCTGGGTGCTCATGGGAGGAGCAAAAGCGCTTACAGCTTTCAACGGAGCTCCCCATAGTCCGGGAATCATGTAAATAGCAAAAGCCAATGAACAAAGCGCCAGGAAAAATCGGGGAACAGATACTTTATCATTATCATCATCGTGTGGAAATTTAATCTTACCTAATAAGTATATTCCTAGCAATCCGAAGATCACAATCCATAATGCAAGGAATGTTTCCCGATCTAAGAGCCCCCATCCGTATGCAAGATCAGCAACAGAAAGAAATTTCAGGGCAAAAGCCAGTTCCAGAAAACCCAGTGTCACTTTGATGACATTCATCCATCCACCCGATTTAGGCATCGACTTTAACCAGGAAGGAAAAAGAGCGAACAAGGTAAATGGCAGGGCCAATGCAATAGCAAAACCCAACATACCAATAGCGGGTGCAACCACACTACCGGTTGTAGATACTTCAACTAACAAGAATCCAATAATAGGTCCGGTACAAGAAAAAGAAACCAATGCCAATGTGAATGCCATCAGAAATATACTGATTAATCCACTGGTAGTCTCGGCTTTGCTGTCAACTGCACTACTCCACCTAGAAGGCAATGTAATCTCAAATGCTCCAAAGAAAGAGGCTGCAAAAATCACCAGCATCAGGAAGAAAAGAATATTAAATATCGCATTGGTTGATAATGCATTTAATGCACTGGCTCCGAATATCAGTGTGATGGCAATTCCTAAAGTAACATATATGACAACTATAGATGCTCCATAAGTGATTACATCCCGGATCCCTTTCTGTTTATCCTTTGTTCTTTTCAGGAAAAAACTAACTGTCATCGGAATAATGGGCCATACGCAAGGCGTAAACAAAGCTAATAGTCCACCAATAAAACCTGCAAAAAAGATATACAACCAGGATCGGTCTTTTTCTCCGGTTGATTCACCAAAATTTTGTAATTCTCTAATAACAGGAGCCCATAAATCAAGCTGAGTTTGTTTTGCATTGGTAGTTATATTCTCTACAGGGGGTTCCTGAACAACAGGATTTTCTTTTTCACCAGTATTATCTTCCTTTTGAGGCTTCGCAACGGCAACAGCAGTATTGGAAGGAGTTGTAGCTGTTTTACCTGAGAAACTAAAGCCTTCTCGAGTGGGTGGCAAACAGGTTTCATCAGTACATGCGCCATACTCAAATTCACCCTCTATTGAATAATTACCGCCAGTTAATTTAAGCTTTTGAAAAAGCTCGCCTTTCTTCTCGAAATAGCGTACGTTTATCTCAAAGATGTTATCATACTTCGCAATTTCATTTCCTCTGGGCTGCAATTTACCTACTACTTCGGCGCCTTCGATTTTATCAATAGTGAGTGAAGCTGATGTGGGACCACCTTCTAAATCCGTAGAATAAACATGCCAACCGTCATCGATAGTCATACTGATTACAATCTCAGCCTCCGTATCGGAAAGTTTTTTAAAATCGGTTTTTACTTTCACCGGGTCGAATATCTGCGCACCCAGGTTACTTACTGTAAATGATAAAAACGCGAATAAAAAAATTGCCTTTTTCATGTATAGAATATAATTTTAGATTTCGCAATCCACACAAGCACGGTTTTCTTTGGCTTCCGCAATAATCCTTCCGGCAGCTATATGGTCAGGATGGGTAGCGTAGATTTTCACATCTTCCAATGAATCGAACTCACTGTACAATGCAATATGCCAATTTTCAGCCGGATTCATATTTAATCCAACCTCAATTTTACGTATAACGTCAATTCTTGGAGGAAGTGCTTCAATGGATTCCTTAAATCTTTTCATGAGTTCCCACTTTTCATTTTCGGACAATTCCTCTTTCAGCTTAAATATTACAATGTGCTTAACCATACGTTGCTATTTTAATTTTTGTTTCTATATTTGTATTGCCACGGATAGTAACCGGGCATGAGCATAACATAATGTTATCAATCAGGGCAAAAACCCGGTACAAAATTAATTTTTTTGTTTCAAAAATACATTAAACGGATGTTAATAATAGGGATTGCAGGGGGCACCGGATCTGGTAAAACCACTGTTGTAAGAAAAATAGTTGAAAGTTTACCCATGGGGGAAGTGGTTCTTTTACCCCAGGATTCTTATTATAAAGATAGTAGCCATGTACCGGTCGAAGAACGTCAAAACATTAACTTTGACCATCCGGATGCTTTCGATTGGCGTCTCTTGTCTAAACATGTGAGTATGCTGAGAGAAGGCCAAAGTATCGAACAACCCACCTACTCCTATCTTTCCTGCACACGACAATCAGAAACTATTCATGTTGAACCCAGAGAAGTAATTATCATTGAAGGTATCCTGGCATTGAGCGACAAAAAGTTGCGCCAATTGATGGATCTTAAAATATTCGTAGACACAGATCCGGACGATCGTCTGATCCGTGTCATCCGAAGAGATATCCGGGAGCGGGGACGCTCTGCCGAAGCAGTTATGGACCGGTATGTGCGGGTACTAAAACCGATGCACGAGCAATTTATCGAACCGACCAAACGATACGCTGATTTAATTATCCCGGAAGGAGGTAGTAACCAGGTAGCCATCAACCTGATGACTAGATTTATCAAAGAGCACTTATATCCCATTTAAATAGACACCAATCTGATTCATAAACTTTTTATTATTCAGGGAGGACATTATATAGTAGCCAACAATCTTAATGCAAAAAGTTTTCTCTTGCTGACGACAGAGAACATTCAAAGTAACCTTTGTGTTTAAATGAAAAATCATACGTATGAAAAAAGCTTTTTACTTACTGATATTACTTTTTGCCTGTATAGCTTGTAATACCCAGTCCAAAGAGGGACGGGAAAAAGGCTACGACCTTCCTCAAGTAAGAGATAGCGGAGAATTAGTCGCCCTGACGCTTTATAGCTCCACTTCTTATTTCATTTATCGGGGGGAAGCAATGGGATTCCAGTATGAATTGGGGGAGCAATTTGCACAAAGCTTAGGAGTAAAGCTCCGTATAAAAGTAGCTAACAGTACTTCTGAATTATTCCAGATGTTGATGGATAAGGAAGGGGATATTATCACTTACCCGCTACCTGTTACCAAAACAAGGAGGGACAGCCTGCTTTTTTGTGGTGAAGAAGTTGTAACCCACCAGGTAATTGTTCAGCAGTCTAACGGCAAAAACAAACCATTGAAAGATGTTACCGAATTAATCGGTAAAGAAGTTCATGTTAAGCCGGGACGGTATTATCATCGTCTGATTAACCTTAACGAAGAATTAGGAGGCGGCATCATCATCCACAAAGTAAATGCTGACAGCGTTTCTATGGAAGATTTGATTACGCAGGTTTCCCGTGGTGATATACTTTATACCGTTTGTGACAATGATGTCGCCCAATTAAATAAAACATATTATCCGAATCTGGATATAAGCTTATCTATCAGTTACGACCAGCTTTCTTCCTGGGCTGTTCGGAAAGACTCACTCATGCTGGCAGAGGCCGCCAATAAATGGAACGAAGCAAATCAGACATCTTCTGCCTACAATGCCAGTATGAAACGTTATTTTGAAATCAGTAAAGCTGCTCCCTCAATAAATATATTGTCCATTCAGGAAGGTAAAATTTCCGTTTATGATGATCTCTTTAAAAAATATGCTCCCGAAATTGGATGGGACTGGCGCTTGTTGGCTGCTTTAGCTTACCAAGAATCCAATTTTGACCCAGATGTAACATCTTGGGCTGGTGCCAGAGGACTGATGCAACTCATGCCATCCACTGCGCGGGCAATGGGGGTTCCTCCAGGTATGGAAGATAATCCAGAGGAAAGCATAAAAGGAGCAATTAATTATATCACAGCTACCTCTCGAAGTCTGCGAATGATACAGGACGACAAAGAACGGATCAATTTTATACTAGGTGCTTATAATGCAGGATTGGGTCATATCTATGATGCTATGGCACTGGCGGAAAAGTATGGTAAAAATAAATATATATGGGAAGATAATGTTGAAGAATTTATCCTATTGAAAAATAACGAGGAATATTACAATGACCCGGTGGTTAAGAATGGATATTTCCGTGGAACAGAAACCTATAATTTTGTACGCGATATTAATGCACGGTTTGAGCTCTATAAAATGAAAATAAAATCTTAGCATTCGGTGTTATACACCGAATGCTAAAGTTAGAATTCAGAAATGAAGAAGGATGGAATCCATTCTTAACTCTTTATTTACACGATTCATTTTTTCAGGGCTTCTACCAGTTTGTCCATCATCGTCCAAATTGTACTCTCCGTTTCAGCCGTATAGAAGTTTCCATCAATAGCACACTTTTCACCGCTTACATTTGCTTTCTGAATAGCTGCTTGTGCCAAAGGATGAAGAGAAATCGTTTTTCCGGCTGCAATGCCTGCAAACTCAAACATCATTCCAGCAGCACAATGACCAATCATTATTTTATCTTTATCTGCAAAAGCCTTAATCACAGCCATTAAATCCTGATTGTAAGTTTTATCGGCATTTTCACTAAATTTTGGAATGGCATCACCACAACCAAATACCAGGGCATCATATTCATCCTCTTTACCTTTCAGATTAGCAATTACATCATCTACTGTAATTGTAATACCTGAATTTGTTTTTATCTCTTTTGTATCAGCTACCGCATATACTTTATAGGGTATATCGTTTTCAAAAAATGTTTCCAGGTACTGGAACAATCCAAACCCGTTTACCGGATTCACGGCCAAAACAGCCACTTTTTTTGCCATAACTTCAAATTTTAAATGAAACAATAGTTATTTAAAGTAAGTTGATTACTTTTGTGACACAAAGGTATAGACAGCTTTTTAAATAAACAAGAACGAACCTGACAATAAGAGACTTACATAAAAGTAACTACTATTGAAACACAAGAACTTATGGAAGAAAAAAAATGATAAATTTTCACCCTAACGGCAATTGCCCAGTACGCGACATTGTTGCACGACTAGGTGATAAATGGTCGATGCTGGTGATGATAACTTTACAAAAGAATGGTATAATGCGTTTTAGCGATATACATAAAACTATTGCAGATATCTCCCAGCGGATGCTGACCGTAACTTTACGAACTTTAGAATCGGATGGACTGGTAGCCCGGAAAGTATATGCAGAAGTACCTCCACGAGTTGAGTATGCTCTTACCGATAGAGGAGAAAGCTTGATGCCACACATACAAAACCTGGTAGATTGGGCCACAAAGCACATGGAAGATATTTTGGAAAAAAGAGCCGGCATAAAAATATAAAAAAACGCTCCTATTATCACTAACAGGAAGCGCCTAACCATTTTTAATTAATTATATCACAAAAATCTGTACTAAGTCTATATTTTTTATTAATATTCACTTACTAAATATTGGACTCCATATTCAAAGTCAACACTCTTAATCATTTTCCACCCTTTTTTCCTCTCATCCCATTTATATGATAAATAGGCGGTAGGCTGATTTATTTCATCCAATCTATAAACATTTCTTTGCTTCAAGAGATTGTATTCAAAATCTTTGGGATTCCATTTGGCAAAATCCATAACCATTTTACCGTTTGAATAAGTATAACTTATTAAATAATACGGTGCCCATGCTTCCGTTGCTTTATCCCACTTAAAGGTTTCTTTAGAAGTCAACCGATTCTCATCATCATAAGAATAACAATACTTTAAATGATATTTTATTCCCCCAATATTACGGTAAAGTGTCTGGATTACAACCTTATTATCCTTTCCCTCATCCTGAGCTATATATTTGCTACCAGCATATAAATTAAAGCCAGAAATTCCGGCGATCATCATCGCAATCAACACAACACTTTTTGCCAAAACAGTTTTCATAATTATACGTTTTTAAATATTCAATAATTATCGAAAAGCCTTATATGTAAGACGACAAATACTTTTTAAAAGTTGCCTATATACAGGAACATTTTATTAGGAAATATTTTCTTGTTTGCTTCATTACATTAAATGCAATATATATGCCAGAATCATAATTATCTGACAATCAACTGGTTCAAAATTATCTTACTGTACGATAATGAACAAACTGTACGAAATGTTCGGAGAAACATTTCGTTTTGATACAAGAACTTGATTAAAATTTCTCTCATCGTGAGTTTTCGAAAGAATAAATTGATTAAAATGCCTATTTTGGACAACTATTTTTAAAAGACTCGTCTTACATTTGTATATACAGTATAGATTTTATGAATCCATTTGAAAAAAGATATTGCCAAAGTTGTGGAATGCCACTAAGATTTGATATTGAAGCCTATCTGGGAACCAATGCTGATCAAACACGTAGTGATGAATATTGCTATTATTGCCTGAAGGATGGTAAATACACAGTGGATGTTTCCAGGGAGCAAATGGTGGATATATGGGTAAAATATACCAATAAATATAATGAATATTCAAATACAAACTATTCACCCCGGGAATTAAGGATACTTTTAAATAAAAGAATGCCTACATTAAAACGATGGAAACAGATCGAAAACACGATTCATATACATCATACAACTATTGCTAAAATAACCAGTTATATTCATCAGCATCTGTTTGATGAATTGGAAACAGAGGAACTCAGTGCGCTGGCTAATCTGTCCCTGTTTCATTTCCGCCGTGTATTCCAACACATTACTGGTGAGAATATCGGTAGTTATATTCAACGCCTTCGCCTGGAGCATATTGCATATTTATTGATATCCACGGATCTTACCATTGAAGAGATCATGAAATGTACCCACTATTTAACCAAATCCAGTCTGGCAAAAGCATTTAAAAAGCACTTTGGTGTAACTGCATCTGAATACCGGAACAGATATCAATATACAATCCATTCGCTCCAGAATTCTTTTAGGCTTGCCTCAAAGCTGGATGTAAGAATTGAAAAAATCCCCACCCGAAAAGCACTCTGCTTACCCATGAGTTCAATTCATAATAGTGCTATTTACAAAGCAACGTGGAAGAAAATAATCGGATATTACAAAAGTTATTTACCGGCTACAGCTAAGAATAAATACATTAGCATAAGTATGGATGATCCATTCATTACCAATCATAAGCAATGCCGTTTTTATCTCGGATTCCTGATAAATGCAAATATTCAACCCATTGAATCACTTACCATACAGGAAATACCCGGAGGACTATATGCTGTTTTCAAACACCACGGAAACTATGCTTCTTTACCGGAATTATACCGAACTTTTTATGAGAATTGGTTACCGCAAAGTGACTATAACCAAAAACAACCGTTCAGCTTCGAAATTTATTTGAACTCTCCCCATGAAGTAGATATACCGGAACTGTTAACTGAAATCTATATTCCTATTCAACAGAAGAAAAGATTATCCACATAATATTATTATTTAAATTAATCATCTATGGCAAAGATTACAGAAATTATGCTGTTTCAGCAGGTAGAAAAAGCTGCTTTAACAATAAAAGTCAAAACCGACATGAAAAATTTTGGCCCGCTTATTGGAGAAGGCTTTCTTAAATTAGGAACCTATTTGGAAGAGTTGGGTGAAGTGATGACTGATATTCCTTTTGTAGAATACATCGATTACGAAACAATGAATGAAGATGTTATCCGGATGAGTATTGGCGTTTATGTTCGTAAACCTCTTCCAGGTAAAGGAGAAATTCAGTCTGAAGCTATTCCTGAACGAAAATTTGTGGGCTGTCTACATCGTGGAAATTATAATGCATTGGCAGAACTTTATAAAGAAATGATTGCTTGGATAAAGGAAAAAGGATATACTCCCAACAGAAACTGTATTGAGCATTATTACACCGGTCCTGAGGTTCCAGAAGAAGAGCATGTAACGAGGGTGATAATGCCTTTACTTGAGCCTTAAAGAAGTAAGGAATACATAAAGACGTCAAAATGTTTATCATTCCAGAATATCCAGTCTCTTAAAAGGCCCTCTTTCTGAAATCCAGCTTTCTCAAGTACTCTGGCGGAAGCGATGTTTTCGGGCATAACTTCCGCCTCTATTCTATTGACCTTTAATTGTTGAAAGCCATATTTAATAATTTCCTTCAATGCTTCTGTTACATATCCATTTCCCCAAAAGGCAGCCGCTAAATCATACCCAACATTGGAACGATGATTGAGTTGATAATTATTAAAACCAATGGTTCCTATTATGTTGGAATTCCCTTTTAAAGCAATCCCCCACCTGATATATAATCCATCCTGAAAGCCTTTCTGAAATAGATCAATATATTTCTGTCCGTCCTCAGGAGATGTAAAAGGTACTAAGTTATAATAACGCGTTACCTGCGGATCACTAAATATCGTATAAAAATCATTTAGATGGTGCTGTTCTATTTCAATCAGATCCAGACGTTCGGTGTGGAGAGTGGGGAAATTCTTCATGGCTTCTCAAATTTAGATTATCAATGGCAAATATATATTTAATCTTTGAAGATAGGAGATAATGGATTTCCAATAAGTCTTTATTAAATATTTAAATCTGCTTTACCGGATTCCATAATTCAATTCCCCCGGCCACGGGATAATATTCGAAAAATATTCCATGCTTATAATTAGTTTCTAATTTACGGGCCGGCAGTTCTTTGAAATAAAAGTCAGTCCAAGCTTCCCGCAAATCAGCATCATCAGGAAGGGAAGCTACAGCAAACAAACCATTAGGAATTTCTAAACATTGGATATTATTATTTGAGAGATGCTCTTCCCTATCATCAACATGAACAGCCAACATGTAAAAGTATTGTTTATGAGTATTGTCTGTATACCACATAATTCCGTATAAACCGGGTGAAGTAGCAGGTAAAGATAGCAACTCGTTTTTATAATCTGACCATAATTTACCTACATCCTGATCACCATTTTCAAGATTAGTTTCAACAGAATATCCCCAAACAATAAATGGTTTGTGATCTTCAAATCGTATATCTAACATATTGATTGTTTTAAATTAAACATCTGGCAAATATAAGGGCTTTACTTAAATAAATGTTTTCCTAAATAGCTGATTTCTTGATTAAAATTGAGTGAACGACTTCGATACAAACTCCATCACTATCGGCAATTCCATTCGCCAGTAGGTCCAGGTATGAGCGCCATCTTTTACCCGATATTCATGAGGAATCTTATTTTTATGAAAAGCAATGTGCATCAGGCTATTGCCTTCATACAAGAAATCATCATCACCACAACTAATATACCACCGGATCTTTCGGATATTATTTAGGCTTTCTTCTGAAGCACTTTTAAGAACTCCTTCAATGCTGTGTTTATTAAAATATGCTTCGATCTGCTGATCAGATACATTCGAAGTATTTCCTTTAATTCTGGTTTTGTATTGTTCCAAATCCCAGCTACCTGTTGCCGCACTTAAAGGTGCAACTGCAGCAAACAAATCCGGATGATGCAAGGCGTAATAGATGCTTCCTCCACCACCCATCGATAATCCGGCAATAGCCCGGAAACGCCTATCACTCCGTACGCGATAAGTTTTCTCAATATGAGGTATCAGTTCATTAAAGAAAAAATCTTCGTAATTAAATGTTCCGTCAACCGTATTGAAATAACCTTTGACTCCTGTATTGGCATCGGGCATTACAATAATCATCGGGGCAGCTTTCCCTTCTGCAATAGCTTTATCGGCAATATGTTGCACTTGACCGAACTGTACCCAGCCAGTATGATCATCCCCTGAACCATGTAATAAGTACAATACCGGATAACTTAAGTCGGTTGTTCCATAGCCGGGAGGTAAATAAACAGCGTATTTTCGCTCGGCTTTGAGAATATCACTCTTAACTTTACGTGTTTCCAATACCTGTCCACTCTGAGCAGACAAAGGAAGTTGAACAACAAAGAGAAAAAGGAAGGTAATAAATGAATTTTTCATGGAATTATTAATTTTAAGTTTCATTGAATACCAAAGATACAAACTGCCTGATTTAAATACAAAAAAACCGATAAAAGTCCTACTCGCTTCATCTACTGATCATTATATTTTACATGGAATACTATTCTCAGTTAACTGGCAAAATCACTGATTTTCAAACAAATAAAGCATCCCTATGAATAGCGTTTCTTTCTAAGCTTATCGTGCATATAAACTAAGCGTAGAATATTTGCAAACTAAGCTTATCGTATTTATTGTTTAAGCATAGAATAATGGGGCGTACATTTTATTAGTAAAATAATATACCTTTTCTTTTTTTGCACGGGCTGAAAGTAGAAATAGTTCAAAAAAGAAGAAATAAATGAGCCTTTAAAAGAGGTTATTTGTTTAAGAAATAATTTATAGTCTCATTATTGGAAATTTATACAGATAAAAATGCAAAGAAACAACCATGATCCGTTGAAAGAAACTGCTGAATTTATATCCGAATATGCCGGGCTTTTGATGGGCTCCGGAGTACACACTTCCCGTGTTATCCGAAATTCAAAGCGGATATCTGCCTCTTTAGGGACAGAACTGAAAGCCAGCATCTTCCAGAGAAGCATCATTTTTTATGTTATCGATAAGGAAACCGGAGAATCGTATGGAGAAGTTGTCGAGATACCATCACTGCCCATCAACTTTGAATATAATTCCGAATTAAGTGGACTCAGTTGGGAGGCTTGCGATAATCATTTAACCCTTTCGGAACTGAAAGAAAAGTTTTATCAAATCACAGCTTCTCAGCGTCTGCATCCACAATTGCTTTTACTATTAGTCGGATTAGCCAATGCTTCGTTTTGTCGCTTGTTTGGTGGAGACTGGATTTCAACTCTTATCGTCTTTTTAGCTACATTTGTTGGTTTCTTTCTCCGAACGAAATTAAATGCAAAGGGTGTCAACCACTACATCGTATTTATTGCATCATCGCTGGTAGCTTCCGTCTGTGCATCTTCAATTTTACTGTTCAACAGTCAGACTTCAGACATTGCCATTACAACAAGCGTCTTATTTTTGATTCCCGGTGTACCACTCATCAATGGAGTCATTGATATTGTGGAGGGATATACCCTAACAGGAATAGCCCGCTTGATCAATGCGTTTCTATTGATTATCTGTATTGCTATTGGGCTTTCATTTACCTTGTGGATTGTAAAAGACAGTTTATTATGATGATAGTTGATATATTACACGATGCTTTTTTTCGCAGCTATTGCCGGAATTGGATTCGGAGCTATTTCCCAACCTCCCAAGCGGGCTTTTATTTATATTGCTTTACTGGCAGCTATCGGACATTCGTTTCGGTTCGTATTGATGAATACATTCGGTATGGATATTGCCACCAGTTCATTATTTGCAGCTTTAATTATCGGTTTCGGTAGTTTATGGGCAGGGGCTAAAGTGCTCTGCCCTATGACGGTATTTTATATTCCGGCTCTCTTGCCGATGGTTCCGGGAAAGATTGCATACACTGCCATCTTTTCGTTGATTATGTTTCTTCAAACCAGTGAAAATTCAGAACAAAACAGACAATTCCTGGAGCTTTTCTTTTCGAATGGCCTCACTGCACTTACTGTTGTGTTCTTCCTGGCGGTTGGTGCTACCATACCTATGTTTATATTTCCTAAAAGGGCGTTTTCTTTAACCAGAAAAAAGTTACATAAAAGCAATATCGGTTAAAAAGAATAAGGGAAAAAACTTCTAATTTTCAATATTGTTATATATATAAACAAATAAAATGTATAACATATTGAACGATGCTTCAACGTTTTTTCTTTCTGTTTATAGTGGCACTTATTTTGCCGGACATCTATATATACCGTACGATTATTCCTTATACGGAATTAAATCTGCTGGTTAAATTATTATATTGGCTTCCCACTATCTTATTGTTTATGGGATTGATTCACTTTTTATACCTGCCAAATAAAAAAGCTCAAAATATAAATATTAATCATTGGTTTATCGGAGCCTTGCTTTTCTTTGCAATACCTAAAGTTGTATTCACGATCTGTTCTTTGGCCGGCCATACATGTAATTTCTTTTTTAGCTGGGACAAAATAGTTTTTGAATCTGCCGGTGTAGGCCTCGCACTAATCACCGCCGGATATATCTTGGTTAAAAGCATCTTTGCTTATCGCAATAAACCGGTGGAAAATAACGAAGAAATATCGCCGCTGGAACAAGAACAAGATTTGGATATCGAATAATTTCTTTTTTATTTAGACTTGCTTGTGTACCACACTAAATGTGCCGGTGGCTTTACAAACCAACTTATCATTGCAATATATCTCGCATTCCCAAAAATGAATATTTCTTCCTGGTTTCAGAACTGTACCTTTAGCCAAAAGTTCCTTTCCCCAGCCGGCACGTAAAAAAGAAATTTTCAATTCAGCCACTAATACATCATTTTCGGGAGGAGTAACCGTATAGCAAGCAAAACCTGCTATGGTATCTGCCAAAGCAGCAAGTACCCCACCGTGAACTACTCCGCTATATTGCTGATGTTCTGCAGATAAAGGCATGCGAGCTTCAATTAAACCTGGCTCTAGAGTCAACAATTCAATTTGGAGATACTTAGCATAAGGAGTATTAGTGAAACGATCGATTAATTTTTGTCTGATTTCAGGAGTCATTATTTCTCAGGAATTAATTCTTTAATAATTAATAATTCACTCAAGCAACTGATAATCTTTACATGTGGAAAATATTCCAGTTCATTTCGCGTTGTCATTCCTGTAGTTATACCTACAAAGTCTACACCTGCACTGGCAGCTGTTTCTGCATCAATGACGCTATCTCCCACATATAATATTTGTATTGGTTCGAGGTGGAGAAATCCGATAGCTTTATTTAACCCTTCGGGATCCGGCTTATGAAGAGTTACGTCTTCCCCACCGATAATTACATCCAGCCATTCTTCAGGAAAATACCTACCTAGAAACTCCAGTATTCGAAAGCGGTACTTAGTCGATATGATCCCAATACGAACATTCCGCTGTTTCAGTTTATTTAACACTTCCAACGTATCCGGGAAAAGGAGAGTGTTCTCACTCATATATTTGTCGGCCTCTTTCCCGTATTGTTTCCTCCAGTTAATTAATTGTTCCTGGTCAGACACTCCGGTCAAAAGAGAAAAAGAATCTTCGAGAGTCTTACCGATGGTTCTTTTAATCTCTTCATCGGATACTTGCGTATAGCCATTCCGGTGTAAAACTTGTTGGAAACAAATCACAATGCCGCGGGATGAGTCAGCCAGCGTATAATCAAAATCAAAAAGTACAGCAGAATAATTCATGGATTAGTATTTTTCCGGGACGAAGATAAGCAAAATACGTATTCCCGTAAAAGAATGAACAATATTTAAACAGACTCTTCGACTGTTTTGTTATAGTTAAGTACTTCAATATAGTTAAGTTTATGTTATCACAATTACAACGAGCAGTAAAGACTGAAATATGATAACATACGCTAATTGTGTTGAACTAGTTACCCTAATACAATGGCTTATGATTATCAAACATTTTACCGACAACGATTTATACAAATTTTCCGTTATGCTAGCTATTCAGCGGCTTTATCCCTGGGCATACGTAACGTACGAATTTACGAACCGGGGAGCTACCCCCTTCCCTGAAGGTTTTGCAGATCAATTGAAAAAAGAAGTAGCTGACATGGCTAACTTGCAAATGACTAAAGCAGAAAAGAAATTCATCACCCACAAATGTTATTACTTCGATCCGGTATTTATTGATTTCCTGGAAGGTTACAAGTATGATCCTGAAGAAGTAAAGATTACACAACAGGAGGGAGAACTGAAAGTTGAAATTGAGGGTTACTGGTATCGTACGGTATTGTGGGAAGTGCCTCTTATGGCTATTATATCTGAGTTATATTTTCAAATGACTGGCTCTACCCCACAGGAAGTTGAAGAAAAAGCCATTGCCAAATCGCTCGCATTGAAAGAGATGAAAGCCGACCATTCTGATTTCGGTACCCGACGTCGTTTCTCGTTTGATGTACATGACCGTGTTATCCATTGTCTGCAAACGCATTCTGAAGAATTTTTTAAGGGAACCAGCAATGTATATTTGGCCATGAAATACAATACAACTCCCATTGGCACGATGCCGCATGAATGGTTTATGTTTCATGGAGCCATATATGGTTACAGGTCTGCAACAGCTAAAGCACTTGATGCCTGGGTAGATGTTTACCAGGGAAGCCTGGGTATTACGCTTACCGACACATATACCACCCAAATCTTTAAAGAATCATTTGATTTAAAGCATGCCAAGTTATTTGATGGCGTGCGCTGGGACAGTGGAGATCCACTAACTTACACAGACGAGATAATTCATTTTTATCACGAAAACCGGATTGATCCTCTTTCCAAAACCATCGTTTATAGTGATTCTTTAAATTTGGAAAAGGTAAAAGAAATTAAGCACTACGTAAATAATCGGATTCATGATGCCTATGGCATTGGAACCTTTTTTACAAATGATGTCGGTGTAAATCCATTGAATATGGTCATTAAACTCAATCGGGTAAAGTACAATAAAAAATCTCCTTTTCATTATGCCGTAAAACTGTCAGATATACCAGGTAAGAATACAGGTAATACAGAAGAAATTGAATTAAGTAAAAAGACATTAGGGTTAAGAGAAAAGTGAGGAATTAAAAGTAAAAAAATGAAAATCATTACTACTCCGGTAAGAATTAAATAAAGCCATAAACCATCTCTTCAAATCGGTTTTCCCTGCTCCTGCTATACGAGATATATTCTTTTATGGAGCAATTACGTTTAAAGTTTCCGGATTAGTAGCTATAGTCTGGCAAAAGAAAAGGAAGACAATCCATCATTGACTGAAAATATCTTCCCTTGAAAATCCTAAAGATTAGAATCAGTTATTGGGTTTAGGTTTGTTTTTTGAATCGTCTTCCGGCTTTTCTGCATTTTCTTTCAATGCATCCGTTTTCTCGATATATAATGTCTGAGAAGGAAAAGCAAAGTTCAATCCGGCTTTATCGAATGAAGACAGGATCTCCATATTTACATTCGAAGAAGTACGACCGATATCTCCTCCTTTCTCTATAAAATAGATGAAAGTTATCACCATTGCTGAATCCAGAAAATCAGAGAAATTGGCTATTATTCCATCGGAAGCTACATCTTTAACGCGTGAAGGCATGTTTCGAAGCATCTCCATTGCTTCATTCATTTTTTCAGCGGTAGTATCATAGGTTAAACCGATTTTCATTACTACCCTTCGACGGGGTTCGGAAGATACATTTACGATCGAAGCATCCGCAATCCTATAATTGGGAATGGTAATTATTCTATTATCGTAATTCATCATTTTAGTACTGCGAACCCCTACATCCACAATGGCTCCTTCAAAACTATCAATCTGAATGGTATCCCCTATGGAGAAAGGTTTATCAGTAAGAATGGTAAATGCACCAAAAATGTTTTTAACCGTATCTTGTGCCGCCAGTGCAAAAGCAATACCCCCAATACCCAGTGTACCTAATAAAGCACTGATATTAACTCCCACATTGCTCAATGCCATAATAATACCGATAATCCAGATCAATACCAGCGTAGTTCGTTTAATAACCGGCATCATCTTACCAACCTGTCTGTGCCCCGTTTGTGCTCTTACCGGAGCTTCCCAATAGGTTTCAATCAGTCTCATTATAAGCTTGGCAGCAAACCAAGTAATATCCAGGACAATTAATATCCTATAAGCATCGTCTACTGCTTTAACAAATCGATCGGGATACACCAACCGATGGATGGCTATCCAAATACCCAATAACACGATACCAAACAATAGAGGGGATTCCAAAGAATCATAAAGAATACCATCCAATCGATTTCGTGTTTTCTTTGTTAATTTCTTCAACACCCTTCTATTGAATAATGAAACCAGCTTAGTAACAATGATTGTACCTATAATAATTAGGATGGAAATGCCCCAGTTCTGAATGGTATTTCCCCAAACAACAGTATCTAACATGTTCATTCTATTTTACTTGCGACCAATAACAAACGTTTTGATCTACAATGGTTATTTTGATAATAATAACCATAGAACAGAAATTTTGTTCAATGGTCAGATCTGCAATAAGTTTATATTTCCCGCATAGAATAGCTATTTCGGACAACTATTCTATGCTGAAGTTTTTTATCTTTGGAGATTCAAGTAATCATTTTGTAAAACTTCAAATCATTCAATATTATGATGGAATTGCCCGAAGTGATAACCATTTCCCGACAAGCCAATAAAGAATTGGCTGGAAAAGTTATCAGCCAGGTATTTATGCCAACCAACCCTCATAGATTTGCTTTTTTCTATGGAGAACCTGAAAGCTATAAACCTTTACTTACCGGAAAAAGGATTCTTTTGGTAGAAGGTTCGGAAATGTTTGTAGATATAAAGATGGATGAGGATACAACCCTGTCTATAGGAGATGGAGTTCGAATTACTTACGGAGACTCCCAGACCCAGATACCTGAGAAATACCAGTTACTGCTGGCATTTGCTGATAATACTTTCCTGGCACTCACCATTACCATGTATGGCGTTATTTTTGCCTTTAAAGGAGAGATTGATAACATTTATCATCAGCAAAGCTTTCAAAAAGTCTCTCCCCTGAGTGATGCTTTTGATGAGAATTATTTTCTGAGTTTGTTTGAAACCGAAAAGAAAAAACTCTCGGCAAAAGCACTACTCGCCTCCGAACAACGTATCCCAGGACTTGGTAACGGAGTGTTGCAGGATATTTTGTTTCGTGCAAAAATTAATCCTAAACGTAAAGTATTCACTTTATCTGCAGAGGAAAAGAAAAATTTATTTCAAGTGGTAAAAAGCACATTGAAAGAGATGACTGAAGCTGGGGGAAGAAGCACAGAGACAGACTTTTACGGCAAGAAAGGAGGATATGAAAGCAGCCTATCTTCCAAAACATATAAAGATCCTTGTCCGGTTTGTGGGGGATTTATAATGAAAGAAGCGTATATGGGTGGTAGTGTTTATTATTGTTTGTATTGTCAACCTTACCTGAAATAGTTCCCAAAAAAGAAAAATTGTATTAAATAGTGAAACCTTTTTCTTTTATTTTCTGTTTCAATATAAACTTTAATTTATTGAATGTATGAGAGATAGAATTAATAAAGGCAGCGTTATTGCAGAAGAAAATGTCAATCTTACCGGACATCCTGCAAAAGAAAAATTTGGTGAATGGAGTACAAGTCTGAGTGATAAAACAGATATTGATACACTGAATGATCAACCTGAAACTCCGGAAACATGTGCCGAAAGAAGGCATAAAATAGATCAGATGGAGCAGGTAATTGAAGAGGATATCGAAAGAACGAAAGAATAAGAAACATATTCATATTACAATAAAAACGCATGTAATCTTTATGAATAGAGGATTACATGCGTTTGTTGTTCATCAAAACCTTATGCAGCCCAGGGCAGACCCTACCGGGATTTGACTCAAATGCTACCGGAATCCAATCAATATACTACTGGCTTTCTAATATAATTAAGCTATCCAAAATAATGTAACAACATACAGTTACTTTAGAGAATTTATTCAAAAAAGTATCACCAGTAACATAATTCTTCTTAATCCATTGAATATAAACATATTAATTCCTTCGTTTTTAATTTTTCTATACCATATAACATACACAAGTCACATACCAGATAATGCATTTATTAAACTAAGAAAAATTGAATTATAACTATAAATCAATGAATTTCCCACATAACTCCCTTCCTTAATTCAGGAAAGAAGCACTCTGTTTATTGCGAACGAAAAAGATAAAAAACAGTGGTTAAACAAATGATGGCACCAAATGTTATATAAAAACAATAATAAGCTAAACCACATGAAAAAGTTACCTTTATTATTTGTTCTTCTTTCGATGCTTTACTCCTTTAGTTCCTGTCATTCCGACGATGAACCCTATATTCATTTCAAAACAGCAGATGGAGAAATCATTACTAATAAAACAATTCCAGTGAATCTTAATAGTGAAATAGAATTATATGTAGACATTGGCTATGAAGAGGCACGTGATGAGAATAACCTCATTCACTATGAACGTAAAATTGACGACGGCCAGGTTATTGACTTGACATTTACCGGAGATCTAGATATTCTGACAATAGGAGCCTTTAACAATCTATTGATTGAAAAATCCAAAATTAATCTTTCATTTAATGAAGGGGGCGTTGAATCCGGTTCAATTGTAACTATTATTGTAAGGGATAACGGAAGGTTAATGAATACCCTGATTTTTGAAGTAAGATAACCGTCCAAATAAATCAATATATACTCTGAAGATTCATCGGGTAAATAACTATCTTTGCGCCGATGAAGAATGAACATTCTATATCGCTGCATCTCGGAAAATCTGTTTTAAGTATTTCGAAAACAGCTATTCTGTTCTTAATTCTTTGCTCTCATGCCGAAGAAATCTGCGCACAAAGAGATTCTACTTATATCGGCGACTTTCCTCAAGACCTCTTTCTCCGAACGTATGTATATAAAAAGTTCATGAATCTTTCCCATGAAATTCAGGAAGGTAATGAAACAACCTATCAACCTAACACTCCGGTCGGCTTAGGTTTAGGAGTTAATTTCAAGAATTTCTCTTTATTCGGTGGTATTGCCTTCGATTTTATGCGTGATAAAAAGCGGGGAAAAACAACTTCTTACGATTTTCAATATCACTATTACGGTAAGAAATTCCTGGCAGATATCTTTTTTCAAAACTACAAAGGATTTTATGTAGAAGATGAAAAGCTGGAAAATGTATTCTATCAATATCCTGATTTGAAGCTTATCCAGTATGGTATCTATGGAGAATATATCTTTAATCATAACAAATACTCCTACCGGGCCGGATTCTATCAACGGGAAAGACAATTGAAATCTACCGGAAGTTTCCAATTGGGAGGAGGCATATACTATAACGGTCTCTCCGGCAATGAAACCTTTCTGCCTGAGGGAGAGCAGCGGTATTCCAATTACCAACTGAGTATCAATGGGGGCTATGCACATACATTTGTGATTAAACATGATTTTTATATCTCACTTGCTTTATCGGTTGGATTGAGTCTGGGAAACAAAAGCCTCAGCAATTTTTTTAAAGATATAGAAATTTCTCCCAATATGTTTCCCCGTCTGTCTGCTGGCTATAACGGCAAGACCTGGTCTTTAGGATTGAATGTTATTATCAATCGGATTTATGTATCGCAATCAGATGATATGAAACTAATGTTCGATACCGGAAAATTCACTCTCAGCTTCACCAAACGATTTGACATCCGTACAAAGAAAACAGGAAAGTATCTCTACTCGCTTCCTTATTTTAAGGAGAAATAAAATAACAGATAAATTAAATCAACTCTTATTTTCCGCAAAAAATGATAAGTTACTATATGAATATATCTTGTATCTTTGTCATAAAGTTATTAATCAATAAAAACGATGAATATGGAAAAAGAATTTTGTCAAAGTTGCGGTATGCCTCTTACGGCTGAACATTACAGTAAAAATGTCGATGGTAGTGTAAATACTGAATATTGCGCCTATTGTTTTAAAGACGGTAATTTCTCTGAAAATGTAACCATGGATGAAATGATCGAACACTGTTTGCAATACATTGATGAATTTAATCAGGATAGTGAAACAAAATTTAGCAAGGAAGAGGCACGTGCGCAAATGAAACAGTTTTTCCCGACACTGAAACGCTGGAAAGCATAATCGTATATCTATAGTTATCCTGCATGGAAAGATTACTTCGGATTTTTAGATAATTCTTTCCATGTTGGATTCTTTTTTTTATATTTCAGCATGAAAAACTGCACCTGCCAGAGTTGTGGCATGCCCCTTTTCCGGGATGATATGTATGGCACCGGGGAGAATGGCCTTCCCATTGAAGATTATTGCGTTCATTGTTATAAAGATGGTGAATTTACCGAAGATGTAACGATGGATGAAATGATCCGTCTATGTGTTCGTTATGTTCAAGGTAATTCACGAAACGTGGCTATGGTCAGCATGAAGCTACAATACCCGCGTCTGAAGCGTTGGGCCAGGAAAGAGGAAACGCAGCATGAATACCATAAATCCATTAACCGGGTATTGGAATATATTCAGGATCATCTTCACCAAGAAATGGAATTAAAAACCCTGGCTTCCGTAGCTAATATCTCTCCCTATCATTTCCACCGGATTTTTAAATCAACTATTGGAGAATCTGTTGCGGCTTATGTACAACGTTTGCGGCTGGAATATGTGGCTGAGCAATTAAAAGACTCTCCATTAAGTTTGGGAGAACTGGCAGAAAAGACAGGATATAGTAGTGAACAAGCTCTATCGCGTGCTTTCAAGAAATACTTTAACATTCCACCTACCGTATTTAAGGCTTCCTTCTTCCAGGAAAAATATGGTAACGAATTAACACCCCGCGTGTGTAAGGTAGCTGAGAAATATATTATTTATCTACGGGAAGAAAAACCGGATACCAATAGTTGGCAGCGACTTTATATGTATGCCATAATAAACCGTTTACTTACGGATACAACGGAATCTATTGAAATTATTAAGGATAGAAATTACCACCCCTGCCTCAGCACCGGTCAACTTGTGACACCGAACAAGCATGTGGATTCCATCACATTACCAGACGGACTTTATGCTATCTTTACCCACAAAGGCAGCCTCGGAAAAATACCCGAACTCTTTCAGACAATAATGTATTATTGGATGCCGAAAAGTAAGTACAAACTGACTCCGCTGAGTATGCCGTATGTGAAGTTTTTAAATAATCCGACGATGGTTAAAGAAGAAGATTTGTTGACGGAAATTTATGTACCTGTGACGGAAAAATAAAGCATACCAACCTTTTGTTCATCACCCCTTTTCGACTTCTATAGAATCATTAACTTATTAGTTCGAAAAAGTTTCATTAATTTTGTACCCCAATAAACAAGAAAAGTAAGATGAACAATAAAATAACCTTCGCGGACATTAAAAATTCTCATGAGATCAGAACCTACATAAAACAAGCAGATGCTTCGCTCGAAGTGCTGGGCTACACAGAACATTCTTTTGCCCATGCTACCAAATGTGCTGAAGTAGCCGGTAAACTTCTGGAAGAACTTGAATATAACCAACATCAGGTACAACTGGCCCGGATTGCAGGTTTTATGCACGACATTGGTAATATTGTTAACCGATCGGACCATGCTCAGAGTGGTGCAATCATGGCTTTTCGTTTGCTAGATAAGATGGGGATGTCACCGGAAGATACGGCTACTATTGTCACAGCTATTGGTAACCACGATGAAGCTACCGCTTATCCGGTAAATGCAGTAGCAGCTGCCCTTATTATTGCGGATAAAACAGATGTACGTCGCAGCCGGGTCCGTAACCGGGAAACCATATATACAGATATTCACGACCGGGTAAATTATGCGGTAAAGAAAAGTGAAATCGGACTGAATAAAGAATCTGAAACCCTGACTCTCTTTCTGACGATTGATACAGATATCTGTCCAGTGATGGATTACTTTGAGATATTCCTGGATCGTATGTTACTTTGTCGCAAAGCAGCAGAGTTCTTTGGGCTTCACTTCCGGTTGAATATTAATAATAATTCTTTGTTATAACTCTTCCAAAGACAAAACAACCTCAAATATCGATCCATTTTTTAAATGCATTAACCCGCTCCCGGCTAACCAGAATATCTTCCTGATCCTTCCAGTTTTCCAAAATAATCTTTAAGCGGCTTGACGAATATGCTATAATATCCCGGATAGCCGGATAGCGTACAATAAAATTTCGGCTAACCCGGAAGAAAACTCCGGAATCAATTAATTGCTCTATCTTCTCCAATGAATAATCAATGGGATAATGCTTTCCGGCATCCGTCATCAGAAAGTTACAACGTTCCCGCACATAAAAACAGCTGATACAAGAAGTTGGGATAGATTTATAATGTTCCCCAATCTTTATCAAGAATCGTTCTTTAACGGAAGGTTGCAGGTGTCGAATGACGGTTTCAAGCCTGATATAATCTAGATACCGACAGTGAAAAACCTTAAACTTTTCCAATGCTTGCTTGAGTTCTAACTGTATAATAGGCTTTAG
The DNA here is from genome assembly GCA_021201335.1 of Bacteroides sp. Classification (GTDB taxonomy): domain Bacteria; phylum Bacteroidota; class Bacteroidia; order Bacteroidales; family Bacteroidaceae; genus Bacteroides. The sequence goes on from JAJQFD010000044.1 coordinate 49,981, forward strand.
TAGATAATCCACACTGTTTATCTTAAAAGCTTTTAATGTATAAGTGTCGTAAGCAGTCGTAAAGATCACAGGGGTCCGGATTTCGCAAGCTTCAAATATCTCAAAACAAATACCATCTTCCAATTGAATATCCATCAGAATGAGCTCTGGCGGCGGATGCTGAAGAAACCAATTAATCGCCTGTTCTACCGAACGCAAAACATCGACCACTTCGATTGCCGGATCAATTGCATCCAGCAAACGAAGTAATTTATCAGAAGCAGGTTGCTCGTCTTCGATAATTAATATTCTCATATATTATTCCTTACAAGCGGTAATTTGACAATAAACAAATGATTCTTGTGAATGACTTGCATCTCTTTTCCCAAAATTAGTTTCACTCTTTCTCCCAAATTAGTTAATCCAGTCCCTGACGAAGTTTTAATAATATTTTTCTTCTGGATGTGATTAGCTACGAGAATGTTATCTCCTTCCCGATAAATTCTGATCCATAAAGGCTCTTGCTGGGACATAATATTATGTTTGAAAGCATTCTCCACCAATAGCTGTAAAGATACGGGGATTATTTGAAACTGATTTGGCTGGTCGAACACAATTTCTAATAGTACTTTCTCTTCTACTCTTTCCCGTTGTAAATCGTAATATTGCTGTACAAAACTCAATTCTTCGGTTAGGGGGATTAAGTCTGTTTCTTCCTTGTCAAGAATATACCGATAAACTTCCGATAATTTCCGGATATAGCTGTCTGCTCTTTTCGTGTTCACATAAATTAGTTCTGAGAGAGTATTGAGACTATTGAAAAGAAAATGAGGATTGACCTGCGTTTTCAGGTTTTTGTATCTGTATTTCAGATTTTCTTCCCGCAATTGTTGCTCACGGTCAATAGCCTGCCTCCAGTTTATATAGAAATAAAAGATGGCTGAAATAATGACACCAATCGTAACAGAAATAAAAGCCCCAGTAAACTCCCGTTTCCATAGAATATTCAGAAAGCCGGTGGTATCCCATCCTTTGATTAAATATAGCAGGTAATTTCCAAGACCAAACAGAAAAAAGCTATCAGAAAAGTAGCCGCTACAAATACCAGAAGAGAAGGAATCAGTTTTTTCTTTAACTCTGAAACTGATCTTTTAGCATTTTCTAAAATCGTTCTACCAAACATATACCATACCGCGAGTATGGTTATCAGGTTGGTCGCTGTAAATATTGCTGTAGCAGCATCCCATAGAGAAGCCTCATGGGACCATTTTAAAAGAATTGGAACCAGTGCGCTAAGCATTAATGCACCCACAAAAGCTATTAATTTCTTTTTCATGTCTTACAAATTTAGTTGTTTAATATGAATTACATCTGTAAAGTAATGACATGAAAAATGTGTTTAAAAAAAGATGTTGCCGAATGGAGGATTTAGAGAGGTGAATCGTAAAAGGCATTTCAGTTCTCTGAGATACGAACAAAAAAAAGGCTACTTATCCCAAGCAGCCAATCTTCGTTAACCTTAAATCTAATACTATGAAAAACACAGTGCAAATGTAAAAGGGTTCGGCGAATAAGCCAAATTCTATAACGTTAAACTGCTTTTTATAACACCGTTTAAGAATTTAGTTTCCTTTGTTAATTGACCCTTCCCTTCATTAACATTTCTACTGTCACAACAAACGGCTTTGCTGAGTTTCTTCCTTTTTGGAAACCCTCTAATTTCGTCACATCCCACTCCACATTCCCGAACTCTTTGCAGATAGAATCTGGTGATTCTAGCGAGAAACCAATATAATAAGGTTTGATATTTCGAGAGGGATAAGCTAATTTCTTCAGCAAATCTTTGGAGAGGACACGGGGCCCTTCCGGAACCAAGCGGAAGATTAAATTTGTCCGGGTGATACCATTTCCATGCAGTAAGAGGTATCTCGCACCAATGGTTTCCTGAGTAAGGCGAAGGGAACCTCTTTCATAATCTGTCCGGAGATTATAAATCTTGTTTTTGAGAATCCATTGCAAATGTGCTTCATTCTTGTAATAGCCAACAAACACATGGGTAATGTGAGGATGCTCGGTACCGTCCATGTTGGGGATAGGATCCTTTAATATGGGAGCAGGCGCCTCGCGAAAGGTATCGAAAGTACGGTAAGAAAATAATTCCCGTTGAGAAGCACGATTAATGAAGTGCTGCACGATGTCTAAAAGAAATTCTTTCAGACCGGTATTGCCATCATGGGCGGGAGAGATGGCAAAAGCACCGATGCCGGGCAGGATTTCGTGAAAACTCGCAAAAGTTTGCTTCTGTTCACCGGGATATAGAATATATGCTCCGGCGGTGCGACGGATAGCATCTTTATAAGCATGCATTTTCAAGAGATCGGCTCTTTTATAGTTACCCCGGGCCTGATCACGCTTTTCTTCATTGAGATCCATATTCATAAACAAGGATTGGTGCCTCTCTACCTTGTACTTAGCATCAAAATGGATGTGGACAATCATCTCACGAGCTTCGGCTTGTTCTTGAGAGATACCTTCGGGCCATATGGAAAGGGTATAGTCAGGACGCATATTGCGAGTCCAGCTACCCCCGTCAGGGTAATGATCGGCACCACAAAAAGTACGGTTGTAATAGAACTCTATATGGAGATTCCGATTCCCGGCAGTAAAGGTGCCATTTATCATTTTGAGTTCTCCTTGTTTAAGCGTAAGTGCCAGACCGTCTTTGGTAGGGATGATGATTTCCTGGATAGATCTCGGTTTGATAGTAAACACCTCCTCCATCAGGTCAAGCAATTTAAAAAAGAGCCAGTATTCGTACAATACGGCTACATCACGTTTACCTCCTTTGTACACATCATCTCCTCCTTTCCAGATTAAGCTGGCCGCCATGTCGAACATAAGATAGGCTTGCAATATCTCCCGGTAACCTTCCTTCCGTTGGAGAACAGGACTGTTCAGCGGAATCATATCCAGCCGAGAAACTTCTTTGAACATGGGGAGTGACAAATGTCGAGCCAACAGTTCGGTACTGGCTTGTGCATCTTTGTGCAGTCGACTTCCTTCCCGGGCCTGTTGATGAATAGACAAGCAGAACTGCATAAATATTTCAAGCACATATTTAATAAACCGATTTTCGGGAATGTCTGTGGTTTCTGTCTTATCAGTTATGTTTATTTTTACGGGCAGAGATGAAAATTGTCCGCTTAAGGAATGATTAGGGGGAAGTTGGGTCCGGTTGGTACCGGTCACGAGCTGTCGCATAACCGAACTATTGGCCCGACGGATGTTACAGATGTTTTTACGGGTCTCCATCGTCTCCCATCGTTGGACGGGCATCGAGTTAATCCGGTGCAGAGCATCAAAGAAAGGTTCGGAACGAATAATGGAATCCACAAATGCAAACCGCTGGTACAATGTTTGCGGGTCATGGCTGACATCGGGTGTAAAGGTCTGGTAAATGATAGACGACTGTTGCATCAACAGGTCAGTACATTTCTGGGTGATGTCTTCCAGCATTCGGCGGTAATCTTCACGATAGGTGGTTTTTACTGAACGGATTTCAAGGATCAATCGACCAACAATTTCATCGTCTTTCCAAATATCGGTTTCAAAAGTACCCACATAAATATTGGTATGGAGGTATCCTCGGTTAGGGTCGATATTAGATGGTTTTACAATATCTGATTTCTCCAACTGGTATCCTAAGGGCAAAGCATACTCGTAACTTTTCCCTTCCATCAGCTGATAGCGGGATTCTCCGAACTCCATTGCTTCCTGCTCATCTATTTCAAATAGAGTATCGGGTGATGATTCATAAATCTGAACCGGAAGTATGCTTTTATCGGTTAGTTGAACAGGTCCAATAAGCAGTGAAATCATTATGCTTCGGCATAGCTAGTAAATCCATTATCTTTAGCATTCCGGTACATCTGTCGGATCTTCCGGGCGGACAAGGGGTATCAGAAACGAGGGTCGATAGTGATTTCTTCGCTCTCAATCAGTATCTTTTCCTTATTATCATTCAGACAGAGCTCCCAGAGAGCCGTCAATATGGGTTGCATCTTCTTACGGGAACCGTGCAGTTTGGGTAACATCTTTTGCATCACAATGATATCGATCAGTTTATCGTCGTCCCAATCAATTTCCAATTTGCGGGCCTGCGCAATGAAGCGATATATTTCAATGGCGGTGCGATAACCAAATTCTGCTCCGGCTCGTTTCAGTTCTTTGAAGAAAGCCAGCAAGATTTGCCTGTATCGCTCATCGTTGGTAAATTCCGGGTCTTGACTCTTGTAAATGAAATCACGTCCCACGTTGGCACCCAGATGATTAACCTTATCAGGATTTACGGGTTGACATTCCGTTAGGAATTTCTCCATCTCGGCATCGTTGATGCGAAACTCAATCACATTCGCACGGTCCAATACCTTGGGACTGAACATATAGGTGGTCTCATCCACATTGATAGTGCCTGTAATATAAAGATTGACGGGTAGTTTAATTTGTGGGGGAACGTCGCAATCTTTCCAGTCGTACGTATCAGGATGCAGGGTGATGGCTTCATGCGACTCCATGGTACTCAAGAAATCGGCAAAGTATCTTTCCACATAGCTGAGGTTCATCTCATCTAGAATTAGAAAATAAGGTTTGTCGGGATTCTTATCTGCATTAATAATAAAATCCAGCACATCATTCTCAGGTTTAATATAGGTGCCGCATTGCAATGCATTAGGGTAACCCAGTAAATATTCCCGGTTATTCCAGTCGGAACCTACAGAAACTATTTTTACCTGACTGGCGTCTTCACTCAACCATTTAGCAAATGTCAGAGCCAACCGTGTTTTTCCCGAACCAGATAGACCGCTCAGGATCACGAAGGGTTTAGTGAGCAGAGAGATAGCATATCTGTACAACAAGTCGTCAGTAAATAACAGACCGGTGATTTTTATTGCGGTTATTCGCTGGATTTCGAAAGATTGGGAGGCCAGCTGGTCAGAACGATTCATTAATTCTTTATAACGGGTGATTATTTCTTCTAAATCTCTATCAATGGTGGATGGGTCGATTTCGGAAATGGGACTGTACACTTTATAAACAAAAGAATCACCGTATCGTTCCGGGCTCCCGAAACCATTTGATCGGAAGTATGAACCGATAGTTAGCACATCGTCAGGAAGGCTCCACCGCAGAACAGGGCGATGAGTTTCGCTGATTATATAGGATAATATTAACAGACTCTGTTGTTTGTAATAGAGAAAACCGGGGTAAATGCCGTTATTGGTAGTTTGACCTTCGTAAAGAAAAGTAATCCACGGGATTCGAGCATAATTCCCTTTACCAAAACTAACTTTTACTTTTAAACCCTTGTATTCTTTAGGATAAGAATTGACAGTAAGGTTATTTCCTTCGTTCGCTTGTTGGAGGAATTTCTGTACTATTGGAAAGAAACTAAACATATCAATATAATGAGGTTATCTAAATTTTTGGTATTGCAATAAGAATAAGAAAACGCTAATTTTTCCCACGAAAAAGAAATAGCCCAACGCTTTCTATATACTTTTCAAAGATAAGATAAAAATAGAAATATTACCTCATTTTATCCTTTGACTGATTTGGTTATATACTCAAAGAGAGATTGTTGAAATAATTAATGCTACTCTCTACAATTATAAAACGGATATCCAGTGAGAGAAATAATCTACTTGGTAAAATTACCCTTTTGATGTTGTAGAATGTATTTTTCTTACTAAATCCAGAATCAAATTCCTCCCGTTCTATTATTTTAAAAAGTTATACATAAAATCATAAAATTATTAAACAAAAATAGATCAATTCTTGTTATTTGTACGATACGTATCAGTTTATTAATAAATCACTAAAAAATTTACATTTATGAAACAGAAAATTAACTCATTGCTCATGTTAGCGTTTCTCGCAGTCTTTGCCATTTCTTGTTCTCAGTCAGAAGATTTGTCACCCGCTGAGCAGCTTCCGGAGACCCGAGCAGATTCCCCGATGTTAATGGCAGCTCCAACAGAAGTTTACTTTAATGATGTAGAAGTAGGAGCTACTACTAATGAAACTGTAAATATTAAAATTGCAGGTTTACCTTCCATTGGAGCTCTTACTAGCTTTGACTGTGTTCTTCAAGGTCCAGATACTGATCAGTTTAGTTTTGAAGACCCACAATTGGGTTTAGCTGAGCTGTTCGGCGCTTTGTTGGGTAACGGAACAGATATTTCTGTATCATACTCTCCAACGGAAGCAGGACCACATGAAGCAGAATTACTGGTAACGACTTCTTTATTAGGATTATTGATGCCCCTTCAAATTACGATTCCATTGCATGGTAGTACAACATCCGATTCATTTACAGTACAAGTTACTTATGAAGGAACTGTTATACTAGCTGTTGCACCTAATGGTGAAAATACGAGCATAAGAGTGATAAGACAAGCTGTTGCTACCCAACTTGGAGTAGATTCCCAAAATATCGCACTAGATTATCAGTCAACGATTTTACTTGATAGCAGAACATTGGGTTATTATGGAATTACAGACGGAGCAAATATAACTGCAACTTTAGATTAAAACTTATTACAAAAAACCTAAAAGTTATGTTATATCTTATATTTATATAACATGAATTTAGGGAAAAAATTACATTCTTCTCCTGAGAAGAGAATTTTAAGACAACCCGGGGTTTCGCTTTGCTTTACCCCGGGTAAATAGAATGTACTTATAATATACCTATTTATTGGGATTGAATTATTATTCTGAAATTCGGAAATTTGCTACCTTCAACAAAACATGATTCTAAACCTATGGTAGTAAATTTAAATGGTGTTCCTGAAACATTACTTATCACTGTGCGGGCACGGGCAGAAGAAACGCATCGGCCTGATTTTTTATTATTCGACCCCTATGCAGTCGATATTTTGAAAAAGATAAAACATGGAAAAGATTCTCAACAGAAAGTAGCTGCTTCCTCTCAAATTGGTGTGGTGATACGTACCTTACTTTTCGATAAACTCGTTAAAGAATTCCTTACGACTTACCCCAGAGGTGTAGTTGTTGCCTTAGGTTGTGGTCTCGATGCCCGCTATGAACGGTTACAATTACCTTGTTATTGCTGGTATGATCTGGATGTACAAGAAGCTATTGAAACCCGAAAAGCTTTCTTTACAGAGAAAGAAAACTACCGCATGATCGCTGCCTCGATGTTTGATTACGATTGGATGAACGAAATTCCGGCGAATCACCCTTTATTAATAATCTCAGAAGGGGTATTTATGTACTTCCCGGAAGAAAAACTTAAAGCGATGGTGACTGAAATTTTCCGTCGATTCTCTCATGCCCAAATCGCTTTTGACAGCATCCCTCCTTTCCTTGTGAAACGAACAAAGTTACATACCGAGGTCAGAAAGTATAATGCTAGCTTTAAATGGGGGGTTGATAAACCGGAGGAACTGAAACAATGGGATAACCGTATTCAGATTCTAAGCACCGATTATTACATGGATTACTATCTAAAAAGATGGCCGTTCAGCATGAGACTGATCCGAATGGTACCGAAGTTCAGAAGAGGGAATAAGGTGGTACGCATTGGACTGGGAGAAAGCTGATTAAAATTATAAATCGTAAAAGACATAAAAGAAGGGACAAAAATGAAAGGTTTTATCCAAACAGCCTTAAAATCCCTCAAAAAAGGTAATACAACCCCTTCTCATCTAAACCTTTTGTCCTTCTAAAGCATTATACTTATACTTCCGCGAATTAAAAACGGTAGTTACATAATAATCAGTTTTGGTTTGCATGTCTATCCATATTATCGCGAAGTTAAGTGTTTTTATACGATCATTCACTTATTGAGTTTCGTCTTTCATATAGTAGAGAATTTATAGTAATTTATTTACGAAACCAAAGTTCTTAACTTTTTGACGAGCAGGTAATGATCTAACACTTCCCGAGGATATCAATGAAGTAAATAGCAGATAACGCTGGGGCTTTCTTGATATCCTCTTTTTGTTATTATATCTTATTATCCTACACAATGCAATAGGATATTTCTATTTAAGTTCTATGAAATTTTCTGATTCATTATTTATTAGTGGAGGTAGACTCTTCAAATTCCGTTTAGCCCAATCATTATGAGGATCCAGTTCGATAATCTTTTCATAGGCTTCTCTTGCTTTTTGATATTCCCCCTTTTCATGATAATCAAATGCTATTTCACCCAGTTGATAGACTTGAAGTAATTCCAGATTTTTTTGGGCAAACTCATCATTCGATTTTCTTTCAATAATTTTTTGGTAAATACCCATTGCTTCTTCCACTCTATTTCCCTTGTGTAAAGTATATGCTTGGTACGAAAGATAGCATACAGAAAAAGGCGTCCATACAATCATCGAAGAAAATACAGCCAGGACAGCAACACCTATAATCCATTGGATATATTTACGAAAACGAGCGATATAAGCCAAGAACATTCCCCATAAAAAACCACCAAAATGGGCCGCATTACCAATATTCATTGCATCTGTCCAGGTAAGAATCAGACAAAAGAAAAGCCAGAAAATAAGCATATTTACAGTCTGCTTATTTATAAATCCCCGGTAGTCATCAGTTGTTTTACTTCTTACCAGAATAAACCCAAAGAATGCATACACAATTCCGGACAAACCGATACCTGTTGTATTGGAAAAAACCAATTGAGCTACAGAACTGACAAATGCAGAAGTCAAAGTAATCAGGATATAATGAATACGCCCTTCCTCAAACTCAAGTTTTTTACCAAAAAGCCAAAACCAGTAAAGGTTGAAAAGTATATGCCACCATTGAACGTGAAGGAAATTAGAAGTTATCAACCCCCACCATTTCCCGTCGAAAATATCAAGAAAATTAGGAGCACCCCAACGAGTATATGCTTCCCAACTATCCATTCTGCTATCAAGGTTAATTCCAATAAACAGAATGATACACACCAGGCAACAGATATTGGTAATAACAGGCTTATAATTCCTGAAAGAATTCTGAATAACATCTTCTATATCAATTATTTCGTGGTTTCTCTTCATTAAAGTAAAGGTCATTAATTATCCGGGTCTACAATATACATATTTTTAAGCATAGTATCAATGTGGAATATAAAAAGTTTAAATATATGTCCGTAAATCAATAAAAGGATACATTCTAATACTTGAGGAAACAAAATATTTTTCTCCATAGATACCATAAATGCATACAGATATTTTAATTGAAATATTATATACATTTATACCACGTTCCTATATGAATCAGAAAGAGAAAAAAGATTATTCACCTCAAAATAGATAAAGTGAAATAAATTCAACAGATACCCCCGTTATAAATATTCAATTAATTTACATTCATTAATTGTAAAAATGTATTATCTTTACAACCGAACTATAAACCGATTAATTAATACAGATGGATATTCCATTTTTCTTTCTCAATATTTTGTCCGGAATTGTAACAAAAAAGACGATTCTGGGATTATTATTAATAACTCAAATAAAAGACACATTTCCTTAATCGATGGATGGGGTTACCTCGGAAATATTTTTTATAAGAAATAAAACAATATCACCGGGATATCGAATGAAGTTCAAGTTTGATTATTGTGGAGTACAACGAATGACAGACAGTAATAATGCATGAAAGTTTAAAAAAGACCTAACGACTTTATCTGAACAAAAGACAAATTACCTTACTTATTTTACTTATTATATATGGAAACAAAAATATTTTGTGATTATTCAACTTCCGAATGGAATAAAAGTATAAATAATCCTACTTTTTCTCTCATTACAGAACTTACTATGATTCATAAATATTTTAATAAACACTATCTTCTCTTTTATTTAATTTTGATAATTTAATTAAAGTATATCATCAATCTATAAACAAGGAACAGAAATAACGATGTAAAGGAAATTTTTATGAAAAAATAAAATCTTTATTAAAAATACATTATTGTTTCATATCTTTACCGTGATATCACTTTAGCACCAAAACCTATTGCGGAACACTATGCTAAGAAATTTATTGATATTCTGTCTATTTTTAGGGATTTCGACAGAAAATCTTCTTTCACAGGAACGGAAAGGAGAAAAAACGGATAATTTGATGAGGGAATATTATTACAGATGCATGAACTGTATTAATGACCCCATAGTTTTGTCCATGGCGGATACACTCTACTCCATGGCCGAAAAAAATAATAATGTACGCATGCAAGCAGTGGCCTTATGTACCAAGGTAGATTATTATTTTAAAACTCATCATGCAAATAAAAAAGACAGCCTCGTTAACTGGGTAAATCAAGTTAAGAAATTTGCTAAAAAAACAAATCAACCACAATACTATTACTTTGTCTGGGCAGAAAGATTGGCCTCTTATTACCTTTCTCAGGGAGAATATAATACCGCATTATTCGAAATACAGAAAATGTTGAAAGAGGCTGAAGCGGAAAATTTTAAAGAAGGGATTGCCGACTGTTATTCCTGTTTATCCAATATTTATAGCACGAAACAAATGGATGAGAAGGAACTGGAATATCTTCAGAAAGAGATTGAACTATGTGAAGCCAATGATATTGACAGGTATAATATCGCTATCAATTATAGCAAATCAGCCCGGATTCTGGCAAGGATGCAGAGAATGAGTAAAGCAAAAGAGCAACTCATGAAAGCGGAAAAACTAGTTAAATCTCCTTATCATTCATTTTATTATAAACTGGCCTATGCATATTATTACATACAAAAAAAATAATTTGCCCGAAGCGAAAGAGTTGTTGAATGAATGCAAACAAATGTGTGAGAATGACGCTTCTTTATCACCCTATCTCAGTACCTTCTATCATATCGGATTCTTTTATCATCAGGCAGCTAAAGAATATATTGAAGCCTTGGAAATGGTCAATCTGATGGAGAAAGAAACCAGAAAAAGGGACATGAAAGTAACCCTTGATCTGATTAATAAATATAAAGCAGATATTTACTGGGAGATGGACCGGAAAAGTGAAGCAGCTGAATTATACAGACAAGTCCTGGAAATGGTAGCAGAGGAAAAAGCCCAAAGCGAAGTAATAGCCACCGCCGAAATTACTACTTTACTGGATATGCAAAAGCTTACCAATGAGAAAAAAGAACTGGAAAAAAGAGCTCAACAAAAAGAATCGATATTTACCCGAACCATCATTCTTATCTTATTGGCTTCGCTGTGTATTGTATTTTTCTTTTTGTACCACAAGAACCAAATGAATAAACAACTTCAAAAATCACGAGACATATTGGATGAAAGAAATCGCAAACTCCTTAAGACCGAAGAAGAACTGCGAAACGCGAAAGAGAAAGCGGAGAAAAACAGCCAGATGAAAACCCAATTTATCCAGAATATGTCGCATGAAATTCGCACTCCCCTCAATTCTATCGTAGGATTCTCGATGTTGCTTTCTGAGTTATTCTCCGAAGGTGATGATGAGGTGAAACAATACGCTGCAACAATTGAAGAAAATAGTCGGGTGCTTTTAAAAATGATCAATGACATTCTCGACATTTCCGATCTGGATAACAATAAGCCTACCAAATATTATCCAACTAATATCAATGCCTGTTGTCAGCGGGCGATAGAGAAAACCAAACCTTTCCTGACTGATGGTGTCAATCTCATTTTCCATGCTTCTCCGGAAAACCCGGTCGTTGAAAATAATGAAGAATTGCTGCTGCAGGTTTTAGAAAACCTGTTGAATAACGCAGCAAAATTCACACCGAAAGGAAATATTATTCTCGATTTCTGGCTAAATCAGGAAAAGAAAGAAATTATCTTTACCGTCACTGATACCGGAATTGGAATTCCTCCAGACAAACAGGAACAGGTATTCGAACGCTTTTCCAAGCAAAATGACTTCACCCAGGGTGCCGGACTAGGACTTTCAATCTGCCGCCTTGCCGTGGAAAAGCTGGGTGGATACTTAAAGATTGATAAAGAATACACGAATGGAACCCGGTTTATTTTTGGATTTCCTTTGCGATAAATGATTATTGAATAATCCTTAAAAAACATTATCTTTATTATCTTTGTTGAAGGAACGAATAATAAACTGTCTTTAATATGAATACATTCAAGATATTAGCATTATCAGTGCTTCAAACATTGTTATTTAGTGTGTTTGCTTACCTGTTTTTTCGTATGCAGGTATTGAATATAGTTCCAGACGGTGCTGCCGCCATTGGTATTATCGGCGGGGCAGATGGACCCACAGCTATATTTGTTGCAAACAAATTAAATGGCTTGGGTTGGCTAAGTTATTATTTTATCAGCATGATGCTATTATTCTTTGTCAGCAACCTGTCAGGTCTGGTTAAAAACAAGTTTATCTCCATACTTATTATAACTCTTTGCTGCATGTTTGCCGTAATCGGATTAGTTTTTGCTCTATACAACTTTCTCTGGATAATGATATGTACCTGTGCAATTATCTTAATTTTAATGCTGGGTGGATATTTTATTACGAATAAGTTTGTCCGGAAATCACCACAAGAAGATCTGTGAACAATGTACCAAACAAAGTTATCTTTCTCTTACCATTCGCATTTATGTTGCATAATGGTGAGGAAGCTTTAACTCTTAGCCGCGTTAATCTAAATATTAATACACCGTATCCTTACACACTATCCCAATTTGTAATAGCGGTTATCCTGTTTACTATACTGGGATTTGTTCTTGTTTTCTTTAAAGGAATATACAAAAAACCGGAATATTACACATTTGCGATAACAGGATTTGCAGGCATGCTCTTTTTGAATGTATTTCTACCCCATCTTATTATATCACTGCTCACACTATCCTATACACCGGGATTAATATCCGCCGTATTTATTCTGTTACCACTCACAAGTATTATTCTTTGGAAAACATACCAGTCAAAACGTCTTTCCGGAAAGCAAATAATGCTCAGTATAGCAACAGGTGGTATTATTGGTAGTATTCTCGTCGCTATTTTTCTGGGAGTTGGCAGATTAATATCATCTTTATTCTCTTAGATCTGTTAGGCATAAGCACCAACATGGTAAACGTTCACCGATAAAACATTTCCCTCAAATTAAACGTTGATAATGCATTCAAAGCAATAAATGTTGCTTTAGAATTGAGAATATTAATTAGAAGGATAAAAAGAGATGAAATCCATGCATAAACATAAGGCTCATCCCTGGCACGGGATTAGCCTCGGAGAAAATATTCCACAGGAAGTTACTGCATTTATTGAGATAGTACCTACCGATACGGTAAAGTATGAAGTGGATAAAGATTCCGGTTACCTTTCAATCGACCGGCCCCAGAAATATTCCAATATAGTTCCAGCACTGTATGGTTTCCTGCCTAAAACTTACTGTGGAGATTTGGTAGCCGAGTTAACCAATAAATCACTGAATCGTACCGAAATCAAAGGAGATAATGACCCATTGGATATTTGTGTTTTAACGGAAAAGGATGTTACTCATGGTGATATTATTGCCAAAGTGCGCCCGATAGGGGGATTCCGTCTACTGGATCATGTGGAAGCCGACGATAAAATTATTGCCGTCCTTAAAAATGACATGATATATGGAGCTTATACAGATATTAGTCAATTGCCCAAACAAATTGTGAAAAGACTCGTGCATTATTTTACTACTTACAAGGATTTGCCTACCGACGAAAAACCAAGAATGGTCCTCACCGATATTTATGGACGCAAAACTGCCTTTGATGTAATTATGCGCTCTATTGAAGATTATAATAAGGAAATTGCGCATCGGGTGGTAGAAGAATAAATAGAAAAAGTTCACTTATAAACATAAAAAAAGGGATCACGCCTGACCCCAACCTTTGTTAACCTTAAATCTAATACTATGAAAAACACATTACAAATGTACTAACTTTTATATTAATAGCAAATTCTACGAGAAAAAAAAGTTGTTTTATAACATGTTTTAGCTTTCCCAAAAGAAAGTTTTGAATAATCGACAAAATTCTTCCAAGAATAAACAGTTTTTTACGATTACAACGAACTAATAAGAAGGTATAATTGTTATTTAAGCATTGATCAAACCCAAATTAACACTTAAAAGAAAGCAATATGAAAATTAGTTCTACATCCACTGTCCTGATCCTGATGACAGTGATGATTTTATCTTTATCCGGTTGCGGAAATAATCGCCCGAAAACACAAAACAATGCTATTTCTGACACTGTTGATACACACAATTCACGTAACTCACTCGATTATGAAGGTACCTATACAGGAACAATACCTTGTGCCGACTGTTCGGGTATTAAGACAGAGCTTACCCTGCATGGAGATACCTACACAATTACCTATATATATGAAGGAAAAGGAAATGATGTTGAGAATACTTTCACCGAAACCGGTAGTTATACCTGGGATAAGTCAGGTAGTATCATCACCCTGGATCACGATACACTCAACCATTGGCAGGTTGCCGAGAATATGTTATTAGCTTTGGATGACAAAGGTAAACAAATAACAGGTGACCTGGCCGATATGTATATTCTCAGAAAAAAACTTGAATAAGTTTGTTACAATTCCATTTTCATATCCATCGGACGAATAAACGACCAGTGGTTATGAATAAGTACCAGCGTTTCATAAAGAAGGGCACGTAAAATGATGATCTTTTATTTTATGTGTATCAATTTCTTCTTTAATATTCCGGATGGAACTCAGGATTCTATCAAACAGCTTATCATCCAAACGGATAACAGCCATCTTTCTTTCAAGATCGAAAGAAGAGAGTTTTTGCTGAAATTCAGTATCATTAAAGAATGTAAGAAGAAATTTTTCCTCAAAAATCAATGCATATCTGTTCCGGATTTCGTTGCAATCCCAACGTCGGATTTCACCAGGAGCAGAAAATATAACATCACCAGGACAAACGCCATACTTCCGGTTATCAATATTGAAAAAACCGCTTCCTTCCGTTATAAAAGTAATGTCATAATAAGTAAGCGTATGGATGGAAGGCTTGCTGAGATAATGTTTTATATAATCAAGTCTAACCAGATCAACCAGTAGTTCATCCCCATACTTGGTTCTATAGAATGTATATTGTGGAATTGTTTTCATGGAGTATATAAAATAAAAAAAGGAGTCACGCCTGACTCCAACCTTTGCTAACCTTAAAATCTAATACTATGAAAAACACAGTACAAAGGTACTGACTTTCCGATAATCTGCAAATTTTGTGTGCGAAAACACATGTTTAATAACATGTTTTAGTAATCTGAAAAAGTTTTTAAAAATTAAAAATGCAGAACTCTCAGGTAGCCTTTAAAAATTGGTATACATCAATATGAAGAGGGTCAGGCTTAATTATATCTTTAAAATGAAAAATCAAAAAGAAAACATATTTAAAAAATATCTTTCGTTTTTCCTGAAAATAAAGCTTTTCACTTACTGACAACTTTTTATAAGCAGACCAACTAGAGCTTAAAACCTGTTAAAAATGGTGGTTTATACTTTTAAATAGCCTGTTTTTTGAGTCTTTTTTTTGAAGATTAAGTACTTAATTCTCCATACTTGCAGAGGTAAGTACAAAGACTTGCGCCTGCAAGTACAAAGAGTTGCGCCCGCAAGTATAAAGAGTTGCGCCTGCAAGTATAAAAATAGATGCAAAAAAAGAGACATCTTTTTCTAGATGGAATAAAAAATCGATCAAACTCAAATAATCAAAAAAAACAGCGAAAAGCAAAACACATTATCATATCGCTATATCTAAACCAAAAACAAAATCTTTTGACTGCTAAAAATGTATTTTATATTTCTTCTCGAATTCCACTAAAGTCTTTTCCCTGCGATTTTACCGATAAGATTGGCCCACACCCCGGAAAAACGAATTCTGAGGGCCTTTCATTAGCAATTTGTCAGAGTTATCAAATTGTCAAACGAATATTCACTCTAAAATTGATCATCTTAAAAAATAGCTGTACCTTTGATTTTCACATAAAAATCGAAGGTTAAAACAAAGATTTTATTTGTTTGAAAATAAAACATACGAAAACAATAACTGATGCAGTCTTCCATTATTACCCGTGAAAAGATGTGGGCCAAGCAACAAATTGGTTCTGGTGATGTAGATTACAACCTGTGGCAAAAACAAAAAGAAACATTGCGACACTTATCAAACATCAGTAAAACTTGCACATTTACAGTAGATGTCTTTAAAAGTATTTATGATTTTGCTTCTGACGGTTTCTCTGATATTTTTGGCTTTAGCCTATCTGAAATAAGGTCTATTGAAGAGCAGGGAGATTTATTGGAAGAAAGGATTCACCCTGAAGATCGTCTAGAACTGATAAAAACCCAGATTAAGCTCAGTCACTTTATTTATAGTCTGCCAGCAGAAGAACGTAATAATTACCGGAATTATTTTCAGTTCCGTATGCTTAATGCGCAGAAGAAGTATGTAAATGTAACCAGTCGCCAGCAAGTACTGTTGAAAGACCGGAACAAGAAAGCATGGATTGTAATGGGAATGATGGATATTTCGGCGGATCAAACACCGTATGATAAGATTCACTACTCGGTATTAAATCTCACATCGGGTAAAATACTTATTCCTTCTACTTTATTCTCCTCAGAAGCATCCCTACATTCTTCGTTGACGGAGAGGGAGACAGAAGTATTACAGTTAATTAATCGCGGTTTTCTAAGCAAAGAAATAGCCAATCAACTGAAAATTAGTATTCATACAGTGAATAACCATCGAAAAAATATTTTACGAAAACTGGAAGTTGATAATGTAATAGAAGCGATTAATAAAGTAAAAGAAAACAGAATCTTATTATAATTCTTACGAAAGAACATTTATTTAAATGGGTATCCAGGCAAGAAAATTGTCTGCCACGTGTTCTTTTTGCCATTCAACAAATTCAGGATAAGTACGAATTCCATCGGCAATTACCGCTTTATATACTTGAATTCCCGGAACTTTCCAATCATCAGGAATATCAAATTTTAGTTGAAGGATGATTTCTTTCAATTCAGGAGTAAGAACCTGTATGATTCGATCAGTTACTTTTTCAACCCATCCATCGTATAAAGATTCTTTTCGGAAATGGATCATATCCAGTTGCCAAAGCCGAAAGTTATGATCCTGATACCATACATTCCATTCAATACATTCTTCCTCCGTAACAAGCAGGTTTTTATATTGTACTTTCCTGACAGAAGGATTTTGAGCCAGGGTCTGAATAGCCAAAAAGCTGTCCTTAATATTCACCTCCGGCGTATAAATATGAAAATCAATATCCAGATTCTTCATTAATAAGCCAGATCTTAAAGATCCTACCAGGTGTATTTCAGCACCCATACTTTCCCAGATTTCCATTAAATGAGTACTTTCTATAACCTGCCAGGCTGAATTCTGATTCTGTAATGCAATTTCTGTTATTTTCATTTCAGATAAGCCTCTCTTTTAGCTTTCGGAATTTTTTTTATTACTTCATCTACGGAATGACTGATTAATTTAACAATCAGTTTATCAGGAACATCACTGTCTAAAGTGATTCGGTGCCAGAGTAAAGTTGATTTTACATGACCGTGATTAATACCCGCATACTTTTCCCGGAGTTCAAGCGTATATTCCGGATTACATTTTAAATCGGCCCAAAAAATACCGTCTTTTGGTTCCAGAGGCATCATGCAAAACATCTTATCGAACACTTTAAACACAAGTATATTGTGTCCCAGAAAAGGTGTGCTTTCAGTAGCTCCTTTTATAGCTATGCAATGCTCTCTGAATTGTTCAATATCCATAAGAATTTATTTGGATTATTCAATCAAACACGATTGCCATTTATGCTGATGCAACTCCATAACCTGTGTAAAACCAGCCCTTTTCAATGCCAGCAAAGCTTCAGGCCTTCCACTGTTAATTCGCTCGGTAAAATGCGCATCGCTATTTACTAAAACAGGAATTTCCAGGTTTTTCAACAAAGTAAAATGTTTTTCATTGGGATAGAAAGTCCCCAGTTGATGAAAAGCTTTGGTATTGATCTCAACCATATATCCTTTCTGGGCAATCAGGGAAAAATAATCATGCATCAGACTATCGTACCAAGGCTCGTCCAACAAGCCCGGTCTATAACAAGAAGCATTATAGTGTATTTTATCTGCATGACCCAGAATATCAAAACCACCTAAATCAATCATCCGTATGAGGCGGTTGTAATATGTTTCGATTACTTCATTCAGATCACCATTAAAATGAGTATCTACTATTTCCGCAAATTTGGGAGCAGAACAATCAATATCCACTACCTCATTCTGATGATTATAAAGGAGATGGACTGAACCAATTCGATAATCCAATGGTAACTCTTGGAACTTTAGTACGGACGGGTTACTTTCTTCATTCAAGTAATCAATTTCCATACCGATATAGAATTCAATCTGATCGGCATATTCATTTTTAATCCGGTTACACTCCTTCAGATAAGAAGAAACCTGATCCCAATCCATGGTCCAGTGAGTAGAGAATGGTAATGGAGCATGAGAGGAAATACCATATGAAGTAAATCCTTGCCAAATAGCTTCTTTCACAAAATCTTCTAACGGTGCTCTTCCATCACAAAAAGAACAATGACTATGATAATTGGTTAAATTCATGATTCTATTTCACTTAGTTCCATCCAACGCATGGTTTTCTGATCAATCAGATCATTGATAACCGGCAATCTCTTGGACTTTTCTGTTAATTCATCTATCGACAATGCACCGCTACACAATGCTCCTTCAATGGTGCTTTTTTCAGTTTCCAGCTCTGCTATTTCTTTTTCCAACTGTTCAAACTCCCGTTTCTCTTTGAATGACATTTTTCTTTTATCATTTAAGCGGACCCGGGAATTTTTGTCTTCCTGTGGTTTTTCAGCTTCTTTTTCTTTTTGTTCATTGACTTCTTTCCAATCTCGGTACTGGGTATAATTACCGGGGAAATCACGAATATCTCCATTTCCATTGAAAACAAGTAAGTGATCCACGACCTTATCCATAAAGTACCGGTCGTGTGATACCACAATTACACATCCCTTGAAGCTTTGCAGATATTCTTCAAGAATGTTTAGGGTTACAATATCTAGATCATTCGTTGGTTCGTCCAATACCAAAAAATTTGGGTTACGCATTAATACCGTACATAGATACAATCGGCGACGTTCTCCCCCACTTAGCTTGTAAACATAACTGTGCTGGGTTTCGGGAGTAAACAGGAAATGTTGCAGGAACTGAGAAGCCGTCAGCTTCTTCCCATTGCCTAGTTCGATAACTTCCGCAATATCCTGAATCACATCAATAACTTTCATCTGCTCATCAAACTGCAATCCTTCCTGTGAGTAATATCCAAAACGAACCGTCTCCCCTATATCAATCGTACCACTATCTGGTAAAACTTCCCCTAACAGGATTTTAATAAAAGTGGATTTACCCGTACCGTTATTTCCCACAATGCCCATCTTTTCATAACGGGAAAAGATATATGAGAAATCCGACAGAATTTTTAAATCCCCATAACTTTTATACAAATGATCTGCCTCAAATATCTTAGAGCCAATATAAGAGGCTTTCACTTCCAGTTTGACTTTGCTATTGTCTATTCGTTGTTTAGCCACTTTTTCCAGTTCATAGAAAGCTTCTTCCCGGTAGCGGGCTTTGTGTCCTCGGGCTTGCGGCATACGACGCATCCAATCCAGTTCAGTGCGGTAAAGATTATTGGCGCGATCAATTTCTGTATTCGTAGCATCTACTCTTTCCTGCCGCTTTTCCAAATAATAGCTGTAATTCCCTTTATAGGAATAAAGGGAATTATTATCAATTTCTAATATCTCCGAACAAACTCTGTCGAGGAAATAACGATCATGCGTTACCATTAATAATGAAATATTGGAACGTTGCAAATAACCTTCCAGCCATTCAATCATATCCAGATCCAGGTGATTGGTAGGTTCGTCCAGAATCAGTAATTCAGGTTCGGTAATCAACGTATTCGCTAATGCCACTCTTTTTAATTGCCCACCCGAGAGTTGTTTGATTTGCTGATTAAAGTCACGAATCTTTAATTGAGAGAGTATTTGTTTGGCTTTCCGTTCATAATCCCACGCTTTTTCCTGTTCCATGCGTGCAAGGATCGCATCCAAACCGGGATGACCTTCCATTTCCATCACATGCTCATATTCCTTTATTAATTCTATCAGTGCATTACCGTGATAAAAACAAGCTTCCAATACAGTAAGTTCTTCGGGGTAAACGGGATCTTGAGATAAATAACCAATCTTCAGATCGCGGCGAAATACAATATTTCCACTGTCGTAACCTTCTTTACCAGCAATAATATTTAATAATGTTGTTTTACCTGCTCCATTCTTAGCTATGAGTCCAATCCGTTGCCCTTCACCAATACCAAAAGAAATATTTTCAAATAATACCAGGTCTCCAAAAGATTTAGTAAGATTTTCAATCTGCATGTAACTTATCATACGCTCACAAATTTTCTATAATTTGTTTATATTCATCTAATATATCGCAATGCTGACCTCTTTTCAGTTTACTCCAAACCAAACTCATGGGATCTATTATTTGTTGTGTACTTTGATATACTAAAACAGGGGCTTCACGATTTCCATCTATTAATGTCATCCACTCCATTCCTTCCACTTCATTCGATAAGATAACACAGACAGCTATTCCAAAGGCAATCCAAGCTTCTTTTTGCTTAGGTGTAAACTGGCCACTCTCCATTATGTGTTGCGGTTTGTTCAAATCTTCTTCCACTCCCTGAAAGTCTTTCTTGAGTTGTTTCTTCACAATTGAAGTAACCCACTCAAAACTCTCATTAATAATGGATATTTCCAATATGCGAACAGGAATAATCTCTGGTGGATATTTTTGGTTTTCTTTCCGGATCTCTAAAGATTGGATGATAGTTTCTGCTTCAACCGTTTTTCCACCACGGATGGTAGTAAAAGTGCACTCAAAACCCACATTCTCTATACCGGTAATCCAACGATGATTTACATAATATTCTCCTTCCTCTTCAAACATTTCCTTACTATAAGCACATTCAAGCTTGCTGATTCGGATTAGGGAAGCTGTATCATTCTCTTTTAATTCAGCCTGCATAAACTTTTTGCCAAATGTGGAAGCATTCGCACCTTTTTCTTTATAGGCCGAAATACGAAAGTTACCCGTCCATTGATTTGGATTGTAAAAAAGAAAGCTGCTTTCTGTATCTTCAAATTCATTCCATCCGGAAGGATAAATCATCGAAAACCAGGCTCCCGGAGAGACAAACTTTTTACCTTGAATCATCGCCATACTTAATTGGTCTATATTTTAATTGGATGACAAAGATACGCTATTTCGGGTGATTATCAGGAATAATTGTAAAAGAAAACGGACGACAACTTTGCTGTTACCGTCCGTACTTTCTGTATTTACTTGATTTAATTTTTATTCAATTAAACTGATTTTACTGTAATCTGTTAAGTATCCAAGCTCCCTGGAAATCATTTCTGTTCGGATATCTTGCTTTGAAAGCGTTCCTTGCAGCTACAGCTGATTCTTTGTCTGAGAAAGAAACAACCACTACCCGATACATTTGCTTTTGTTCATTTAATGCGATTACGGGGCTGTATCCTTCAGATTCAAGAAAATCTTTCAACCCATCAGCATTGGCTTTCAGGCCGAAACTTCCACAAACGACACCGTATTTCTTCAGATTGTCAGTCCCTGTAACGACTGTTACTTTTTCAGACGTTTCCGGCTCATTAACTACAGGAGTCTGTTCTACTGCCACAGGATTAGTGTAAACTGGTATTACTTCTTCCGGAGCTGTAACTTCAAATCCTTCATTGACTCTTACGTCTGGTTCAATTAACTCTTGCTGTTTCGCTTTCTCATAGGCTTTTTTATAAGCACTTTCACTAGACTTGCAGGATGTAAAGGCAACAACAAATGCTACCATTCCCCAAAATAACAGTTTTCTCATAAGCTATAATATATTTTGTTTGTATAATAATACAACAGTACAAAGATAAATAAATATCTTTCCTTTAAGAAAGGCTCAGCCAGGTTTTCTGCAAAATAAATGAATAATCTCTATTCAATGGCTTCTTTGTAAGAAATTGTGCCCGTAGCCTGATTGGTAGGCATAACCAATATTTCCGCTATTTGCACATGTGGTGGTGCAGAAGCAGCAAAGTACACACTTTCAGCCACATCTTCACCTGTCAACACACGTATTCCTTTGTAAAAATTATCCGCAGTTTGTTTATCACCTCTATAACGCACAACAGAGAAATTTGTTTCCACCATTCCCGGTTTTATATTCGTCACACGAAGCGGTGTATCCACCAGGTCAATCCGCAGTCCATCCGATAAAAACCGAACGGCGGCCTTCGTTGCACAATAAATACTTCCTCCGGGATAAGCGGCTTCACCGGCAATAGAACCGATATTAATGATATGCCCACTCCCGCGTTCAATCATCCCGGGCACTACGAGACGAGTCATCGTCAGTAACCCTTTTATATTCGTATCTATTACAATATCCCATTCGTCGAGATCACCTTCAAACTCTTTATCGATCCCGATTACTAAACCAGCATTATTGATCAGAATATCAATATTTTTCCAATTCTCAGGCAAAGATTTTAAAGAAGCTGCAACTATATTTCTGTCTCTTACATCAAAAGGGAGTAAAAACACTGCGATTTGAAAAGTCGTCTCCAATTCTTTTTTTAATTCATCCAACCGGGGAACATTCCTTGCATTTAATATTAAGTTGGCACCTTGCGAAGCAAATTTACGTGCACAAGCCTCTCCAATGCCGCTGCTGGCTCCTGTGATGAATACAATTTTATCTTTCATTCTATTAACAGTCGTTACCACAATAAAGAATATTTAGCAAACATAATTTATAAAACGGATCAAACGTAAATATTTCTGGTTAAATAAGATTAAAGGGTTCCCATTTATATACTTAATTTAATATAAATTGACTAATATTGAAAAACATCTTTTCTTTAACAGAAAAAGAATTTAATTGAACAATTTAAAAGGATATTCTGTTAGAAAGGATGTAAACATAGTATTCACAATTTAAATAAAAAAAATTATGAAAGGACTGAATGTATTAGCAGCTTTTTTGGGTGGTGCTGCAGTTGGAGCAGCTTTGGGTGTATTGTTTGCTCCTGAAAAAGGAGAAGATACCCGTGACAGAATTACGAAATTGTTACGTGAAAAGGGAATTAAACTGCAAGGCAGTGATTTGGAAGATTTGGTGGACGAAATAACATCGGAAATCAAAGGAGATAAATAACCTAACCTTAAAATAGAATAGAACCATCATGTTTGTAGACAACGATAGTATAAAAAATGTGCGAGAGCTAATTCAGGATTTCAAAAAATACCTGCAGTTACAGAAAGAATATACCCAGCTGGAAATAACGGAAAAAGTAACCACTATTATTTCCTCCATATTGTTGATTACGATAATGGCTATATTAGGCATGATCGTTCTATTCTATCTTTCCCTGGCATTCGTTTACCTTCTGGCTCCTTATGTAGGCGGATTAATTGTCAGCTTTACCATTACTGCGGGTATCGTACTTCTGGTAATGCTTATGGCATACGTATTCAGACAGCATCTGATCATTACGCCCTTAGTTAATTTTCTGGCAAATATTTTTGCTAAAAAACCAAAAGACGAATAATTATGGATTTAAATAAGATTGGAAAAAACTCTCAGAAAAATATAACATTAGAAGATGTTATGGCCAGAAAAGAAGAAGTGCTGACTGAGATAAGAATGAAAGAGGAAAGAATAAGTACTTATTCCCAGCAATTACTTGCTCCTTTCCTCCCTTCAAATGAGAATGATCATTCTCTTATTAAAAAAATAAATACCGGAGTAGCTATTTTCGATGGAGCAGTCATCGGACTTAAATTATTTAAAAGTATCCGAAAATTATTCTCCAGGAAGAAGAAATAGACTACACGTATGTTTCTAGTAACTTAACCGTACCTTCCGGATTAATAGTAACATTTTGAGTAAGAGCAGGGAACAATACTGTTTCTCCTGCTTTCATTGTAAGTTGGTTACCCTGGTCATCATTTAAATTACAGGCACCTTCCACACATATAAAAATCACAAAAGAATCTAACTCGGAATAATCACAGGAAATTTCTTCCGTCATATCATACAAGGAAGTTGTAAAGTAAGGACAGGCAACCAATTCTACCGGTTCATTGAGCACGGGTTCGTATTGAGTACGATAATCATCCAAAACTTCATAATTGATAGCTTCGCGTGCCAGTTCCGTATGTAATTCATGTTTATTTCCCTGTGCGTCTGTCCGGTTAAAATCGTAAATACGATAAGTAATATCAGATGTCTGTTGAATCTCAGCAATAAACGCTCCGGCTCCGATACTGTGCACACGACCAGCGGGTAAAAAGAATACATCACCGGGATGAATTTCATATTCCTGCAAAACATCTGTTATTGTATTATTATGAACTCTCTCTTTATACTCTTTGGAGGTGATTTCTTCAGAAAATCCAGAACGTAATTTAGCTCCTTTATCAGCATCTATCACATACCACATCTCGGTTTTCCCAAAAGAATTATGGCGTTTTTTTGCAAGTTCATCTGTTGGATGAACCTGGATAGACAGGTCCTGTTTAGCATCAATAAACTTAATGAGAAGTGGAAATTTATTACCAAAACGGGTATAGTTTGCTTCCCCAACTAATTCTTCTCGGTATCTTCGTACTAATTGGGTTAAATTCAGCCCTTTATCTGGTCCATTTGCCACGATAGACTCGCTGCCTTCTACATCAGACAACTCCCAACTTTCACCAACTCCCGTTATATCTGTATGCAGATTTTTAAACGGAACAATCTTGTCACCTCCCCAAATTATTTGCTTAAGGATTGGTTCGAATTTCAGCGGATACATTTCTGTTATTGTATAAAATTTAAAAACACATTTTCGATGACAAACATACAAAAAATATCAGAGATCGATACATTTGCAAGAAAATAATTTGGGATTAAATTTGGAATTAAAAAGGAATTTGGTTTTATTTGCATGATAATTTAATAGGTAATATCATGGTTAGCACAAATTCTACCGAAGATAACATCTCCGGTCTAAAGCGGATTGATTTTCAAAAGATTGTTAAAGGTAAAAAAACAGACTTATTTATTTTAAAAAATCCCAAAGGCATGGAAGTGGCCGTAACCAATTATGGATGTGCTCTGCTTTCGATTATGGTCCCTGATAAAGAAGAAAAATATGCCAACGTTTTACTGGGACATGACAGTTTAGATCATGTAATAAATAGTCCGGAACCTTTTCTCAGTACGGTTATCGGCCGTTATGGAAACAGAATCGCTAAAGGTAAATTTACCCTCTTCGGAGAAGAATATAACCTGACAATCAACAATGGTCCCAATTCTCTTCACGGTGGCCCTACCGGATTTCATACCCGAGTTTGGGAGGCGGAACAAGTAGATGAAAGCACGGTAGTTTTCAAATATCTTTCGCCAGACGGGGAAGAAGGATTCCCTGGAAACCTAGATGTAGAAATGACCTACCGATTGGAAGAAGATGAGAATGCGCTTGTGATTGAATACCGGGCCGTTTCTGATAAAACAACCATCGTAAACCTAACAAATCACGGTTTTTTTAACCTGGCCGGTATTGCTAACCCTTCCCCATCCATTGAAAATAATATCGTCACCATAAATGCAGACTTTTTTACTCCTACAGACGATGTTTCCATTCCAACTGGAGAAATTCTAAAAGTAGAAGGAACTCCTATGGATTTCCGTACTCCACATACAATAGGCGAACGTATTAATGAACCTTATCAGCAATTAATTTATGGTGCGGGATATGATCATACTTATGTATTAAACAAACCAGAAACAGGAGCATTGACGCTGGCCGCTACCTGTGCTGATCCGGGAAGCGGAAGAGTGATGGAAGTTTATACCACGGAAGCGGGGGTACAGCTATATACAGGTAACTGGTTAAATGGATTTACTGGGTATCATGGAGCAACTTTCCCAGCCAGGAGTGGCATCTGCTTTGAAGCTCAATGCTTTCCTGATACTCCCAATAAACCTTATTTTCCATCAGCAACTCTGATTGAAGGTGACGAATATCAACAAGTAACAATCTATAAATTTGGAGTGGAATAATAATTTATAATAATATAACCTCTAATAAACTAACCCCATTAAAAACATTATGGAACAAAAAAAACAAAACGGTAATATCGTAGCTATTATTACGATGATCTTTCTTTTTGCAATGATATCATTCGTTACCAATTTAGCGGCACCGCTTGGTGTTATCTGGAAAAACCAACCGGAATTAGGCGGATCTAATTTCCTTGGTATGATGGGTAATATGATGAACTTCCTTGCTTATCTCTTCATGGGTATTCCTGCGGGTAAACTCCTCACTAAAATTGGTTACAAAAGAACTGCTCTCGTTGCGATTGCAGTTGGTTTGCTAGGAGTATTTATTCAATATTTATCAGGAGGAATTCTCTTTAGTAAGGAATCTATGTTATTCGCACTCCCTACTAATTTCTTTGTGTATTTATTTGGTGCATTTATCGCCGGATTCTCTGTATGTATGCTGAATACAGTTGTAAATCCTATGCTAAACTTACTTGGTGGCGGTGGTAATAAAGGTAATCAATATATTCAGATTGGTGGTACTTTCAATTCACTGGCTGGTACATTAACTCCAATGTTTGTAGGTGCTTTAATTGGTGAGGTAACAAGAGAAAGAGTATTATCCGGAGAGATAACTATGCAAAATGCATATCCGGTTTTATATATCGCAATGGCAGTATTTGCTCTTGCTTTCATTATTTTGTCATTCATCCCTATTAAAGATCCCGAAAATAATAAAAGTGCATCAAACACAAAATTTGAATACAGTCCTTGGAAATTTAAACATTTCAAGTTAGGTGCTATTGCAATCTTTATCTATGTAGGTATTGAAATAGGTATTCCCGGAACACTTAATTTCTTTTTATCAGATGTAACAGGAAAAGGTGCCGGACTTAGTGCTGCAAGTGCAGCTTCAATTGGCGGTTTTGTAGCTGGAACCTATTGGTTTTTAATGCTAATTGGTCGCTTTTTAGGTAGTCTAATCAGTAATAAGGTTTCAAGTAAAACGATGTTATTAACTGCGTCTGGTTTAGGTATTGTATTTGTATTAATCGCTATTTTACTGCCTAAAACTGTTTCAACCTTTATGCCTGTATTTACAGGTTCTTCATTTGCTTTAACAGAAGTGCCTTTAAGTGCATTATTATTAGTATTATGTGGACTTTGTACCTCTATTATGTGGGGTGGAATTTTCAATCTTGCTGTTGAAGGTTTAGGTAAATATACAGCTATGGCCTCAGGTATATTTATGATGATGGTTGTTGGTGGTGGTATCCTTCCACTTATCCAAAACTGGATAGCTGATATTGGTGGATATATGTCAAGTTACTGGATTATTATAGCTGGTTTAGTTTATTTATTATACTATGCATTAATCGGAAGCAAAAACGTAAACAAAAGTATTCCCGTCGACTAAAGACTACTATATAAATATTAACCAATAATCAAAGGAGAATAAATCCATGGATATAAATCACGTAAGAAGTCGTTTTGCTAAACATTTTGATGGAACAACCGGTTCTGTATATACTTCTCCCGGCCGTATTAACCTCATTGGTGAACATACTGATTATAACGGGGGATTTGTATTTCCAGGTGCGGTAGATAAAGGTATCGTTGCTGAAATTAGACCAAACGGCACAGACAAAGTTCGTTGTTATTCAATTGACTTAAAAGATAAGGTAGAGTTCGGTTTGAATGAAGAAGACAAGCCACGTACTACCTGGGCAAAATATATATTCGGTGTTTGTCGCGAAATGATTAAACGCGGTGTTGACGTTAAAGGATTCGATACAGCTTTTTCGGGTGATGTTCCTCTCGGAGCAGGTATGTCTTCATCAGCTGCTTTGGAAAGTACGTATGCGTTTGCGATTAATGAACTTTTCGGAGAAAATAAAATAGATAAATTCGAACTGGCTAAGGCTGGCCAAGCTACAGAACACAATTACGTGGGTGTAAACTGTGGTATCATGGATCAATTTGCTTCTGTATTCGGAAAAGCAGGTAACCTTATTCGTCTGGACTGCCGTTCACTGGAATATAATTATTTCCCATTCAATCCACAAGGATATCGTTTGGTACTGCTTGACTCAGTCGTTAAACATGCATTGGTTGATGGCGAATACAACAAACGCCGGGCTTCTTGTGAGCATGTTGTGGCTATAATGCAGAAAAAACATCCTCATGTAATGTTCCTTCGGGATGCTAACATGGAAATGCTGGAAGAAGTAAAAGACCAGGTAAGTGAAGTTGATTACAACCGCGCTAAATATGTGATCGAAGAAATTCAACGCGTATTGGATGTTTCTGATGCGTTAGAATTAGGCGATTACGAAACTGTAGGTAAGAAAATGTATGAAACCCACTATGGCATGAGCAAACTTTACGAAGTAAGCTGCGAAGAACTTGACTTCCTCAATGACATGGCCAAAGAATGTGGTGTTACCGGTTCACGTGTAATGGGCGGTGGATTTGGTGGTTGTACAATCAATCTGGTAAAAGATGAATTGTATGACGGATTTATAACTAAAGCTACAGCTGCTTACAAAGAAAAGTATGGGAAAAGCGCGAAAGTTTATGATGTAGTTATTTCAGACGGATCAAGAAAATTGGCATAATCCAATTATTATATTATACAAGGCTATCTCATTCCTTCATTTTGAGATAGCCTTTCTTATTTGATAAAGTCAATCTACAACAAAAAAGGATACCCCTAATAATGGAATATCCTTTCCTCCATACAAAAAACTAACCTTTTATTATCATTAATGTATTCCTTCTGAAGTCATTATCACACGCTTCATTGTACCATCCGGATTATAATAAAGCCGGTCGATACAAACTGAACGTCGAAAACTTCCTCCTTCTGTATTTATCGAACCGTTGTGGTAAATGAAGTACCAATCCCCTTTAAATTCAATAATAGCCTGGTGATTGGTATTGCTATTGCCAGCAATTTCATTTAGAATACCTTTATATTCCCAAGGGCCATTAATATTCTTACTCATGGCATAACATATCTTTTCCGGAAATTCCGAAGCATAAGAAAGATAATACCATTCACCCTGCTTATGAATCCAGGGAGCTTCTGTAAACCGGGGGAGTTGAACCGGCATAATCGGACTGTCCAATTCTATCATATTTTCCTTCAACCTGGCATAATAACATTGGGTATTACCCCAGAAGAGATAAACTTGTCCGTCCTCATCGATATAAACACTTGGATCAATGTCATCCCAGGAAATCCGGGTATATTCAGTGGTCATATCATTGGTGATTAAAGCACTCCCTCTTGCATCTTTAAAAGGCCCGAGTGGGGAATCAGCAACAGCAACGCCAATTGACTTTCCGGGTATAGTACCATGCTCTACTGTAACATACCAATAAAACTTACCACCCTTTTCAATTACCTGGCTTGCCCATGCTTCACCTTTGGCCCACGCAAAGTCTTTGGCTTTCAACGGTACGGGATGTTCCGTCCATGTTTTCAGATCCGAAGAAGAGAACACACACCACTCATTCAGTAGATAATGCTGATGAGGTGGAGGACATTCATCGTGTCCTGCATAAAGGTAAACTTTATCATCGTAAACCAATACAGCCGGATCTGCTGTATATTTATAGGTTATAATCGGATTTCCGTTAGCCACAAAGGTTGTATCATTTTGCGCTGGTAGCCCCATTGAGACTACCAGTGCAACGAAAAGCAATCTTAATTTACCATACAAATTACTAATCCCCTTCACCATTTATTTTTGTGATTTAGTAAACTTATAAATTGCAAATGCATGCGGTTCTAATTCTGCATTGAATATATTTCCATTCATAGAGACTACCGTTTCTTTAGGAACAATAGCCGATGGCTGTTCGATGGTATTATCTTTGTCCAAATCTTCAGAACGTAGTTTGATACAAACCCCGTCATTTAATACATCGCCTTTCTTCAAGCCTGTAAAATTCAATGTAACAGGCTGATTTTTATCGGATGTATTCACCACTTTCACAATATAAGTATTATCCGATTTTTCCCATACGGCACTGGCAAAAAGTCCATTTTGACCCTCAGCACCGGTTACATTCTTTTTGTTCATGGTCAGGGGCAACGTATTGCTTCCTTTATTGTGAGCAAACAGTTGTTGCACATAGTAGCTCACAGTACGAACTGAATTTAAATTATCAAACCAGATCATATCCGGACGCCATTGCCAACCTTCAACATGTGCAAAGAGTGGAGCATACGTTGCCATGTGTACGATATCTGCATTACGCTCCATTCCTGTCATAAATGCAGCTTCAAGCAAAGCAGCATTAAAATGATTCCATTTTTTTCCCTTTCCATGACAAGCATATTCACCCGCAAATACTTTGGGACCTTTCCGGTCGTAATTATCATACCGGTCACCCTGACTCAGGAACCAGCTTTCGGGACGATAGAAATGCTCATCCACCAAGTCAACTTTCAAACGTTTCATTTCCGGCCATAGGTAATCAAACTGATCGCCTTCCGAGTTAGGACCGGAACTACCAATAATCTTCATGTTGGGATATGCCTTCCGGATTGCTTTTACAAAAGGTTCAAGGCGTTCCGGATATTCTGGTCCCCATTGCTCATTACCAATACCAATGAATTTTAGGTTGAAAGGAGCAGGATGGCCCATATCCGCACGTAGTTTTCCCCATTTAGTGGACACATCACCGTTTGCAAACTCAATCAGATCAAGAGCATCCTGTATGTAACAATCCAGTTCACCAACCGGTACATGCGCATGCATATCCTCATTTTGGAACTGACAAGCCAGTCCACAACTTAATACAGGAAGAGGCTCTGCACCAATTTCTTCTGAAAGCAGGAAGTATTCATAAAATCCCAAACCATAGCTTTGATAATAATCAGGATAAAAACGATGCGGGAATGTATAATGCCAGCGATTTTCGTTCAATGGGCGGTTCTCAACCGGTCCTACGCTTTTTTTCCAGTCATAACGGGTGTCCAGGTCAGTTCCTTCCACAATACAACCACCGGGAAAACGGAATACACCCGGTTTAATATCATATAATGCCTGAGCTAGGTCTTTCCGAAGCCCGTTTTCATGTCCTTGCCAGGTATCTACCGGAAAAAGTGATATATGTTCCAGGTCAACTGTAGTAGAAGAAGCCAGGAAAATACGAAGAACGGCCTTTGGTTCCGTCATTCCAGCTTTCAGGACGACCTGGTATTTTTTCCATTCTTTCGAGTTAATCACCAAATCCTGACTTGCAAAAGCATGCCGTTCACCCATGCTATTGGTTTTTACCAGCTCTACCCGGATCTTAGAATCCGCACTACCCTGAGGCAAACGGGCCCATACTGAAAAGCGGTATTCTGCATCTTCCTTTGTTCCAATTCCAAAAAAACCTTCGTTTTCCAATCCAGTGCGTTTATGTGCATGTCCGGGATCTGCCAGACGAACATAATGCGGGTTGCGCTCAAAAGGTCCGTCATTCTGTAAAGTCACTTTGCCGAATGTTTTCCATCCCATCAGGTTCTGTGGGAATTCAAAAGAACGGTTTTTTACCAGTTCGGCATACAGACCTCCGTCTGCTGCATAATTAATATCTTCAAAGAATAAGCCGTACATAGTTGGCTGAATCTCAGCACCTGCTTTTTGGGTTTGAATAACCATCTCATTGGTCTGCGCCTGCAAAGCTATTCCAGCTGATAAGGCTAAAACAGTAAATAAAGTTTTGTGCATTCTCATGGGTTATATATGTTTGATTAAAAATGATATGTTATTTCCATTAATATAGAAGTTATTAAAGAGGCTCTTACTTCACTCTCTTACCCCAGACCGAACGTCCTCTGTTATCAAGTCCGGTGAATAAAATGGTCTTTTTTTCATTCTCCCAGTCCTGTCCTGCAAAAATAAGAAGTTCATTAAACTCTTCCTTATTTACAGTCAACTTTAAGGACTGTTTTTCAGTCAAAAAAGACCAATTTTCGTTCATTCCTGTTACATTGCCTTCTGAGAGGGTTAAATGAAAAGAGTTATTCCATTCTTCCTCCTTTAACTCTCCTTCACCCCACAAGATTTGTCCAGCTTCAAGGTTTCTTTCATGCAAAGGTTCCCGCACCCGGATAACTTCCCATTCACCTATCATATCTTTCTCCGTAAACTTGCGGGAAGGAATGGCAGCATATCTTTCGGGAGAAGCCACTGGCCAACCGTCTGAGTTAAAGAAGACTTCCCGCACATGTAAAATCATCTGATGATTGTCTGGTGATAGACGAGCCTGGTGAAACATATAATATTTCCCGTCATTTTCTAACACCGCACAATGTCCGGTACCTGCCCATCCGGGATGATGATCGAATTTATAAGGTGCTGTTAATATTGGAAAGTTATTAAGTGTATCTTTCAGATCCAATCCTTTAAAATCTCTGAAAGGACCTTCAGGATTATCGGAACGGCCTACTCTTATATTGTAAGTCGTGATTAATGGATCATACGAAACAAAAAGGAAATATTGCTTCAACTCCGGATTATAAATTATCTCCGGAGCTTCGAGGTTATCTTTCCGATAATTGGCCCGGCGGGCAACTAAATGCCCCTGATCATCTTTTACTTTGGTTAATCCGGTTACCTCGTCCAGTTCAACACAGAATAAACCTCCGAAGTAAGAACCGTAATGCATCCACCATTTCCCCGTTTCCGGATCCTCAATAACACTGGGATCGATGGCATTCATAACACTTTCATTATTAGTTTTCACTACACATCCTTTTTGCACCCAAGGTCCTTCGGGCGAATGAGATTCCGCCAAGCCAATATAAGATGTTTTCCTTCCAAAAGCAGATACAGAAAAATACAAGCGATATATATCTTTATAAGGTATGATATAAGGCGCCCAGATATTAGTAGCTCCTCTCCCACCCGAATTATCATGCACCCATTGCACTGCTTCCTCCGGTATTTCAGGAAAAGCCCATCCAACAAACTCCCAGTTAACAAGATCTTTAGACCTGCGCACCTGTACAAAACCAAGGGGTATACCTTTCTCTTTTGCTTCTTTTCGGTTTTCCGCATAAATGGCGTCAGTAGAATACATGTAAAAGTAATCACCGAGTTTCTTGCAGGAAGGGTCATGCACATTATAAGGTCCCCATAATTTGTAATCTTCCATTTTAGAGACAGAACGATAATTATCCTTCCACGGATTTTTCGAAGATTCAGGTTTAAAGGGAGTTTGTTTACATGACAAGCAAACAAGCAACACAGAAAATACTAAAAGCAGCTTTTTCATGGTCTTAGCAGTCACAAAAGTTATGTTATTGATTCTTTTCTACAAAAATAGAGCTACCTAAAACCGGGAAGGTGGACAAATGGACATTATAGGTGGACGATTGATTTTACGCTGTAAAAGAATCTACTGGCACCTGATGATATTAGCGATTATCTTAATACATTTGTAAACAGATTGAGGAAAATACTATGATGAAAAAACAATTAATTCTATCCCCTTTCCTGTGTATTCTCATATTCAGTTTCCTTAGACCGGCATACGGGCAGGAGCTGTTTTCTACCCGCTATAACATCACCCACATAACAATGGATAATGGGTTGTTGCATAACTTTATTGATGATATATATAAAGACAGCCAAGGTTTTTTATGGATTGCCACGGGTGGAGGAGGCCTTTCCAGGTATGACGGTTATGAGTTTATCCATTATAATACCAATACCTCTCCGGTAAAACTTAAAAGTAATTTTCCCAGGAATATTTGTGAGGACAATTTTGGACGTTTGTGGATTACCTCAGAAGGAGGAGTGGATATATTAAACCTGAAGACTCTTCAACAGGAATCATTGAAAGACGTTGATAATAAGATTTATCCTTTTTTCAAGCAATCTGCTATCCATGCCATTAAAGACAGCCAAGGAAATATCTGGTTATGCAGTGGTACAAATATCCAGAAAATTACCTTCGATAAACAGGGAGAAATTGCCCGCGTGTATACGCTTACTTCTATACCCATCACCATACAAGCCATTACTCTTAGTGACGTAGACAATGATGGAAATATTTGGGCAGGTATTGGAAACCGTATCTATAAATTATACACAGCCAGTAATGCAAGTATTGAAGCCGTACCTGTTTCTCCTCTATTTGAAGCAGAAGGAGGTATCTTAATCAATACGTTTTGCTTAAAGGAAAATGAAGTCTGGATCGGGACTAATAAGGGTCTTTTCAGATATAACCGGAATAAAGAAATTGTGAAGATATATGAGTACCAGAAGGAAAATCCCCGTTCTATCTCACAAAACTATATTACAGATTTAGCTGTTACGCAAGATAAGCAGTTACTTGTCAGCACCTTAAAAGGTATCAATATCTATAATCCGATCACGGATGATTTTGAACAGATTACCCAGGAGGCCAAGAGTCAACACAGCCAGCTAAGTTCCAATTTTATTAATTGCATACGGGTGGATAATGAGATTATATGGATAGGCAGTGAAACCGGAGGAATCAATAAAATAACTCCCCGGAAGCTCGTCGTCCGCAATTACATGCATAATAAAGACAATCCATCTAGTTTATCCCAGAATCTGGTGAATGCTATATACGAAGACCCCACAGGTAATCTCTGGGTAGGCACCGTAGAGGGAGGATTAAACCGAAAGACGGGAAAAAACGATCAATTCTCCCATTACACAACAGACTCCCCTGCTTATTTATGCCATAATTCGGTAAGTGCCATTACTTCCGACGAAAATAACCGGCTTTGGGTGGGCACCTGGGGCTATGGAATTACTTTACTCGATTTAAATGATTCCTCTTTTAAGAAAATCAAAGATATTTCTTCTGATACCAGTCCCGTCAATTTTGTGGGTTCTCTTTGTTATGACTCTATTAATAAAGGTATGTGGATTGGAACCAATCCCGGTATTTATTTCTATGACATTCTTACCGATCAATTGCATCAGCCTTTTGACGCCGAAGTAGTCAGTAAAATACATGGTTCACTCGGGGCTATCATTGACTCCAAAGGTTATTTATGGATGGGTTCAATGGAAGGCGTTTTTATTATCGACCTCCACTCACGGAACGAAAATCAGTTCCTGTACCGCCACTTGCGTTATAAACTCAATAACCCAGAATCAGGGTTGATTGAAAAAATTTCCTGCTTTTACTTATCGGCCGACAGTTCTCTCTGGATAGGAAGCAATGGATATGGTATTTATAAGTATGAATTAGACGAAAATGAAAAAGGGTACTTCACCGCTTATACGACCGAACATGGCTTAATAAACAACAATGTTAGAGGCCTACTTGAAGATGAACAAGGACGACTTTGGATCAGTACCAATAATGGGCTTTCTTGTTTTGAGCCTACAGTCAAGCGTTTCACTAATTATACCAGAGAAGATGGCTTAGCAGGGAATCAATTTTACTGGAATGCTTATTGCCGTTCCCACAGCGGTACTCTCTACTTTGGGGGGGATAAATGGCCTCATGGCCATAGAAACCAATCGCCGAGAAACAACATCCTCGCCCTGTAAGGTTACTTTTACTCATTTAAACGTTGCTAACGAAGAAATCTTTCCCGGAAATGAATACATTGAAACGAATATAGCCACTGCCCAGAAACTACAGTTACATGAAAGCGATAAATCGTTTTCCCTGGAATTCTCCGCTTTGAATTTCGAGCCTCAGCCCGCTGCTATTTACAGTTACCGGTTAGAGGGATTTGACGAAGACTGGATAGATGTTTCTGCCAATCGCCGGTTTGCAAGTTATACCAACCTGCCGGCTGGTAAATATACCTTCCAGGTAAAATATAGCTCGGAAGGAAATACAACGGATAGTCCTGTAACCAAGTTGTTAGTGGTGGTAAAGCCTTTCTTTTATAAAACCTGGTGGTTTGTCTGCTTAGTTATCCTCCTTGCCAGTTGTTCCGTTATTTATGTATATCTCCACAGGCTGTATAAACTGCAAAAGCAAAAAGAATTACTGCACCGGATGGTAGAAGAACGAACCAAAGAACTGAAAGAGCAGAATGAGAAAATCACCAAACAGAAGACGCAACTCATCCACATGTCTAAGAAAGCACAGGAACTAACACTAGATAAACTCGCTTTCTTTACCAACATTACCCATGAATTTCGTACCCCTATCACTTTAATCATTGGTCCGATTGAACGGGCATTGAAGTTAAGTTATAATCCACAAGTTATTGAACAGCTTAATTTTGTAGAGCGCAATTCAAAATACCTGCTTTCACTTGTAAATCAGTTGATGGACTTCCGGAAGGTAGAATCAGGGAAGCTGGAAATAAACAAAACCAAAGGAGACTTCCTGAAATACCTGGAGTCGATTTTGATACCTTTTGAAGCCTTTGCCGGAGAAAGGAACATACAGATCCGTCGTTTTTATAGAATGAGTAACCCGGAAATATTATTCGACCCGGATGCCATGCAAAAGGTGATAACCAATCTGTTATCCAATGCCATCAAATTCACTTCAGATGGAGGCAAGGTCAGTATATATGTGATTTCCTACCGGGAAAATGACAAAGAAAAGCTTTATATCAGCGTGAAAGATACCGGAACAGGCATACCGGAGGAAGACTTGCCTAAAATATTCTTTCGCTTTTACCAATCCCGGACTAACATTAAATTTCCGGCCTACGGACAGAGCGGTACAGGTATCGGACTTTATTTGTCTAAAAGAATCGTAAAATTACACGGCGGCACGATACATGCCCGTAACAATAAAAAAGAAGGCAGTGCATTCTGCATTACTCTGCCACTGGAAAGAGAAAGTGGAGCAAGCACAATGATAACCGCTTCTCCGGCTCTCCTACAACCGCTGGAAAAAAGTCCGTCACAAATTCCTTCTCACTTCACTCCCGGTCGTCTGACAATTCTTGTGGTAGAGGATAATAAAGATATGCGAAGTTACATACGCTCCATCTTGGCCGAACAGTACAATACATTTGAAGCCGAAAATGGCGCAGAGGCCCTCACGCTATTAAATAATAACAATGTGGATTTCATCATTAGTGACCTGATGATGCCCGTCATGGACGGTATTGAACTGTCGCGCAAAGTTAAAGAAAACTTCACCATTTCTCATATCCCTTTCCTCATGCTAACCGCCAAAACCTCTCAGGAATCGCGTATTGAAAGCTATCGCATGGGGGTGGATGAGTATTTACTAAAACCTTTTAGCGAAGAACTACTCCTTACCCGCATCACCAATATTCTGGAAAACCGGAAACGCTATCAACAACGCTTCGCCATGAATATGGAAATCCGGGAACTGCAAATGGAAGAAGAATCCAGCGACAAGAAGTTTCTGGATAAAGCCCTGAGAATTATTAAAGAAAACTATAGAAACTCAGATTACGAAGCGTCTGATTTTATCGAGGCAATGGGCGTAAGCAAGAGTTTGCTCAACAAAAAGATGCAGAACCTTACCGGGCAATCTATCGGACAGTTTATAAGGAATTATCGTCTTAACATTGCACGCGAACTAATTGAGAAGAACAAAATCACCCACAATATGAATATCTCTGAAATAGCTTACGAAGTAGGCTTTAACGATCCGAAATACTTTACCCGCTGCTTTACCAAACGTTACAATGTTCCTCCCAGCAGCCTGCTGGAGGGATAACTTAAGCCTCACGAATACATATTGTTGAGCCCTCCCTAATATATACTTACGCTCTGCCGTTACCCGAAAGGATGTGCATCTTGTATCATACAGGATGTGCATCTTATCTTATACAAGATGTGCTTGTAGTGACTGACAGGATGTACATCCTGTCAGTCACTACAAGCGCGCAAGTATAACCAATAGGGCATGGCAAGTATAAAGACGTAAGCCGTACAAGGTGAAGGACTTAAATGGTGCATGTGTTCATATATCCACTATGAAAATACAAATGTCCACCTTCTTAACTATATGTCCACTTATATTTGTAGTGTAGAAATTACACTAAAAAGAATTTTTAAACCATAAAAGAATCTGTATTATGAAGACAAGAAAGTGGCCGGCGCAACTTATTGCGGCATTTATTATCCTTTCATTCGGTGCTTGTCAGGATTGGGGCGAAACGGATCCGCCTGCAGGCAATCAGATTTATCCGAAACTGGAGCAAGTAGCCAGTTATACCTTTGATGAGGATATTGATCCTACAGTTATCCAACTCTTTGCCTATGGCGACGGAGATACACCCGTGATATCGGATGATGAAGATCGCGGAAATGTACTTCACATGAACAAGGGTTATGCGCGTATTTCCAACCCGCTGAATAACGTAAAAGCACAAAACGGAGTTTCACTTACTTTCTGGGTGAAACAAGCTGTTATCACGGATGAAGAAACCAGTGAAGAACAGCAAGACCTGGAAGGAGCTATTTTCTCTTTCCAGAATCAAAACGGTACTCAACGCATGTTCTTCACAGCCAATGGATGGCTTAACTATGAAGGCGTAGACGGTACCTACGAAGATAATAATCCTGCAACCGTCAAAACCGGATTAATGAGTGCCGGCGAATGGCACTTTATAGCAATAGCCGTAACAAATAATGGCTATTTTGTCTATGTGGATGGTCTGAAGAAAATCGAACGAACAGTGACAGATTTTGATTGCTCTAAAATTGTTCAGTTCATGGCTTCCGTACCTTATATATATTTAGGATATGGCTCTGACAGTCGGACGAAAGAAATGTGGCTGGACGATTTGACAATTTATCGCAATACCATTACCACGAAAGAATGGACTCCTCCAAGTACAGGCACTGCCGAAGACGTTTTGGTTCCTGTGCCCGATCCAGTTTACTTTAACAACTTTGAAAGAGGTTTGGGAGGTAGTTCAATTGTAGGTTCCGGAAAACTTGAAACGTTTGGTGGAAACTTTGGCACTGTTTTCCAGAATGTAGGCGGGGCACAACGCACCAACTATCTTTTATTGCCGGAAGATGTATTGTCACATTCCAGTGGTACTAAAGAATTAACAATCAGCTGCTGGGTGAATGCATCCAAAGCCGGAGCTTCTGCTGATTACATGTGGGCACCTTTATTCATGGCCTATGGAGCAGCACCGGTAAATAACACGAACACTTCCCCCGTATTGGCCTGTCAATACCGAGGCGTAGTAGCTATAAATACCAATGGGCCAGACAATGTAGGCGATAACTGGTGCGATTACACCGATGCACAAAACGATGCAGGTGAAAATACATTGTACTATAATGATACGGATTGGCTGGCCGACCAACAATGGCATCTTTATACAGCCGTCTTTACAGAAACAACAGCTGCGGTTTATTTTGATGGAGAATTGAAGAACTCATGGACCATTACCGGTTCAGGTGCCGGAGAAACTGTGGGTAGTTTATTTAGCGGTACTGATCTGAAATATATATGTCTGGGAGGTAACCAGGCTTGGAACTGGGAGGACAACGACCCAGGATTCATGTTCGACGACATAGCCATTTATAATAAAGCATTATCGGCAGACCAAGTGAAGACCATCGTTAAAAGTAAAACTGTACCTACACCGGTTTACTTTAATAATTTCGAACAAGGAATTGGTGAATGTACGATACAAGGCACAGGAAAGCTCGATGCTGCAGGAGGTAATTTTGGCACTGTATTCCAGAATGTAGGCGGAGCACAACGCACCAACTACCTGTTATTACCATCGGATGTCCTGACACGCTCCAGTGCTACTAAGGAGTTATCAATCAGCTGCTGGGTGAATGCATCCAAGGCCGGAGCATCCGGTGATTACATGTGGGCACCTTTATTCATGGCCTATGGAGCAGCACCGGTAAATAACACGAACACTTCCCCCGTATTGGCCTGTCAATACCGAGGCGTAGTAGCTATAAATACCAATGGGCCAGACAATGTAGGCGATAACTGGTGCGATTACAGCGATGCACAAAACGATGCAGGCAAAAACATCTTGTATCATAACGATACGGACTGGCTGGCCGACCAACAATGGCATCTATATACAGTTGTCTTTACCGAAACTACGGCTGCGGTTTACATTGACGGAGAAGTGAAAAACTCATGGACAATCAGTGGATCGGGTGCCGGAGAAACGGTAGGTACTCTCTTCA
>JAJQFD010000044.1:90455-168447 GCA_021201335.1 Bacteroides sp.
AACTCATGGACAA
The DNA here is from genome assembly GCA_021201335.1 of Bacteroides sp. Classification (GTDB taxonomy): domain Bacteria; phylum Bacteroidota; class Bacteroidia; order Bacteroidales; family Bacteroidaceae; genus Bacteroides. The sequence continues at coordinate 90,469 of JAJQFD010000044.1, forward strand.
TCAGTGGATCGGGTGCCGGAGAAACGGTAGGTACTCTCTTCAGTGGCAGTAGTTTAAATTATGTATGTCTAGGAGGTAATCAAGCCTGGGACTGGGGTGATAATGACGCGGGATTCATGTTCGATAATCTGGCAATCTATAATGTAGCCTTATCAGCTGATCAAATCAAAATACTGACACAACTAAAGTAATAAATCTTATTTCTAATATAACTATTAATATAATATGAAAAGAAAGATACACACATTAACAGTAGTCCCGCGAAATGCGGGCCTGCTACTAATGCTCGCTTTTCTGACAATAGGACAAACACTCCAGGCACAGTCAAAGCAAGTAACAGGTGTAGTAAAAGATAATACCGGAGAAACGATCATCGGGGCAAGTGTACTTGAGAAAGGGACCTCGAATGGTACCATTACCGATCTGGACGGCAATTTCAGTATAAATGTCAGCAATGATAACGCTATATTACAGATTTCATTTGTAGGATATCAGACACAGGAAATCAATGTGCAAGGTAAAACTTTTATCACGACTATAATGATGGAAGATTCCGAAGTACTGGACGAAGTAGTTATTGTGGGTTACGGTGCCCAGAAGAAAGAGAGTGTAGTAGGTGCTATCTCACAGGTTTCTTCCAAAGAATTACTTCGCTCGCCGGCGGCAAATGTCTCGCAGGCTATTGCCGGTAAGATACCCGGGGTAATTACTTCACAATCCTCCGGTGCACCGGGTGCTGACGATGCACAAATCTTTATTCGTGGACGGACAACTTTTGCCGGCGATGCGCAGCCACTCATTCTGGTGGATGGTATAGAACGTTCTTTCTCACAAATTGCTCCTGACGATATCGAGACTATTTCCGTTCTGAAAGATGCCTCGGCAACGGCTGTATACGGGGTACGCGGTGCGAACGGTGTTATGTTGATTACCACTAAACGCGGTAAAGAACAAAAACCGGAAGTAAGTCTGACTGCCAACTTCCAGATTCAAAGTCCGACCCGTAAAGATACATACTTGAATTCTTACCAGTCAGTAATGCTTCTGGAAGAAGCACTGGCTAATGATGGATTACCCTCCCAGTTCTCAGCCAGCGATATTGAGATGTATCGCAGATCTTCCGCCGGAGAGCTAAGCGGATTGGAAGCCATGCTTTACCCGAATGTCGACTGGTACGACGAAGTTCTCAAGAAGAGTGCACCGGCACAGCGTTATAACGTAAGTGTACGCGGTGGAACCAAACGCATGCGCTACTATGCATCCGGTGAATTTTATGATCAAAAAGGATTAGTTAAAAACCTGAGCAACAACGTTTATGGTAATTCATCCAGTCCGAGTTATCGTCGGTATGCCTTCCGGGCAAATACGGACTTCTTCCTGACAGAGGATTTAACCTTCTCTGTAAACTTCGGTACCCGCTTTGAAGAACGCAGAGGTTCGAATACGGAAGAAACAGAAGACAAAAGTGAAATTTTTTACGAACTGAACCACACACCCGGATGGCTCTTTCCGGTATCTTATACAGTACAGAACGGAGAAACGACCAAGACATTGTATGGAGGTAGTTCGCAGTATCAGAATAATATTGTAGCTGCCCTTGCTAACGGGGGGTATTACCGGGCAGTAAATACCATTAATGAAACAAACTTCATCGCGGATTACAAGATGGACTGGTTAACCGAAGGGTTGAGTGTAAAAGGTATGCTTTCATTTGACTATGAGAACTACCACCGAAACCTTTACTCTGCAGGGTTCGCCACTTACGAACTAAATGACCGTGATAACTACACCTCCATTGACGCTTACAATAAATTCAATACCGATACGGAACTTGAAGTAAAGAAAGGAGGACAGGATAATGAAGAGAACAGAAATACACTCTACAAACTTTACATGGAGGCTCAGGTGAACTATGCCCGCCAGTTTGGCAAACATGATGTTACAGCCATGATGCTATACATGCAGAACGACTACCGTGAAAACTCGGAACTGGCACAACGTTATCAGGGATTAGTAGGCCGTATCACTTACGGCTACGATGACCGTTACCTGGCTGAATTCAATGCCGGTTACAATGGATCTGAAAACTTCATGAGTGGTAAACGCTTTGGTTTCTTTCCTTCTTTCTCCGTAGGATGGCGCATTAACAATGAAGAATTCATGAAAAATACGCAGGACTGGCTGAATAATCTGAAGATTCGTGCTTCTTATGGTCAGGTGGGTAATGATATATATCAGATAAACGGTGTTAAACAACGTTTCCTTTACGAACAGAAATGGACACAAAAAGCAGACGACTATCATTTCGGAACAACCGGAACAACCGGTATCTTCGAAGAACAGTATCCTAATTACGCGGTCACCTGGGAACGAGCTCACAAGTACAATCTGGGTATTGAGTTTGGACTTTGGAATGGTTTACTGAATGGTAATGTCGATTTCTTTTATGAAAAACGGAACGACATCCTGACCGAATACCTCACTCGCCCACAATGGGTAGGAGTGGCAATGGCTGCCGGTAACCTGGGAAAGACTAAAAACAGTGGTTACGAAATTGAGTTAAGGCACAATAACCGCATCGGTAATAACTTCAACTATACCGTGGGGCTGACTTACTCCCACGCCCGTAATGAAATCATCAACATGGACGAACCCGCGCTGAAAACAGAATACCGCAAGCGTGAAGGTCATCCCATTAACCAGTACTTTGGTCTTATGTGCGATGGATTTGTGACGCAAGCCGACATTGATGGGGGAAACCTTCCTGTCTCTACATTCGGTGAAGTAAAAGTAGGTGATCTGAAGTATCGGGATATGAATAATGATGGTTTTATTGACGATCGCGATGAAACATTTATAGGCTACAGTGATATACCTGAAAATACGTATGCACTTACATTGGAGGCCACCTGGAAAAACTGGGGCTTCAATGTGATGTTCCAGGGAGTTGATCATGTCAGCCGCTATTACGATGCCGAAGCCATGTATGCCTTTGTGGCGGGTGGTAAAGTGAAAGAACATCACTTACAACGTTGGGATCCTTCGCAAACTGAATCGTACAACCTGGCAAATGCCCGGTATCCGCTATTACACTATGATAGTTACGGCGACCATAACCAGCGTCAGAACTCGTATTTCCTAAAAAATGGTGCCTTCATCCGCTTAAAGAATATTGAACTCAGCTATACTCTGCCTGCATTGTGGGCATCTAAGGTGGGGATGAGCGACTGTCGTTTATTTATCAACGCCAGTAACCTCATTACCTGGGATAAGTTGAATGATCTGACGGATCCGGAAAGTAACGGTTCTAACCGCTACCCGATTATGAAAACGGTAAATTTTGGTGTTAATATTAAATTCTAAGAAAATGAAGAAGACCTTATTATATAGCTTATTTGCTTTATGCATTGCTTCAACTACCCTGACTTCATGTGAGGACATGTTCGGCAACTTCCTGGATAAGCAACCCAGTAATGAACTTACAGGGGAGGAAGTATTTAGTGACTGGAACATGATGGTTCAGTTCCATTATGATACCTATAATTTTCTCCGTCATGGTGCTTGCCGTATCAAAGATTCATGGCTGGACGCCGCTACCGACCTGGCTCAAACCAGTTATGCTTCGGGTGGAGTAAGAACCACATTCAATATTGGTAATTACTACGGTTCGGATGGAGAATCAGAACTCACGGAAACATGGGAGCACTTCTACCGGGGCATCCGTAAATGCAATATGATTATCACCCGTATTGATGAAGTACCCAAGGAGCCTTCATTGAGTGAGACCCAATACATACAGGATAAATTAAACTACACATCCGAAGCGCGTTTCCTACGTGTGTGGTTCTATTGGGAACTATTTCTCCGCTATGGTCCGATTCCATTGGTAACTGAAGTACTGGACCCGGACGGCGACTTGTTGAGTAATTATATCAATCGTCCAACAGTTAAAGAATATGTGGTAGATTTTCTATTGAAAGAACTCAAGGAATGTGAAACAGGACTGTTAGACTATGAAAATGCCTGGAATTCCAGCCGTGCGGGACGAATCGGTCAACCGATGGCACGTGCTCTTTATTCGCGTATTATGCTTTACATGGCTAGTCCGCGCTTCAGCAGTGAATCAGGTATTACCTGGAAACAGGCAGCCGATGCAGCCAAAAGCTTTATCGACGATTACGGAGTTAATTTTAACCTGTTTACTGTAAACGATGCGGAAGGAAATGCCTTAGGAGTGGAAGCATATACCAATGCTCTATTAAGAACCGCTTACCAGGGAAGTAATAAAGAAGTTATTTTCTACCGGAATGATTTGGTGATAAAATGGGACGATATTAAGAACGATACACCGGTGGGTGAAGGAGGGAATGGTGGACTTTGCCCGTCACAAAACCTGGTGGACATGTACGACATGGCCGATGGTTCTTCTCCCTTTGCCCAGTATGATGCAACCGGTGCTCCGGTTTACAGCAACAATGTAGGTACTCCGGCAATCAATACTGCTAGTGGTTATAATGACGCAAATCCGTGGGCAAACCGCGATCCGCGTCTGGCTGCTACTGTTCTTTACAACGGAGTTGAGTGGGGTAACGGCACAATCAATGTTGTATTAGGGCAACGGGATAATCCTATCGGAAATGCCAATGCCACTCCTACCGGCTATTATGTACGCAAATACATTCCCGAAACTATCCTGAGTGCCAATCACTCGCAAACGGCTTATCGTTTGTGGACCATTATCCGTTATGCGGAAATCCTACTCAATTATGCCGAAGCGTTAAACGAAGCAGAAGGTCCCAGCCAGGAAGTATATGATATGCTCGATCAGGTTCGCCACCGCGCAGGTATCAGTGGAAATGTAGCCAACCGCACCGATTTAACTTCTTCGAGGGATAATATGCGTAATTTCATTCACAAGGAACGTACGGTGGAATTCGCATTCGAAGAACACCGCGCCTGGGATGTTCGCCGTTGGAACGTAGCAGTAGAAACGCTCTCCCGCCCTATCTATGGAGTTAATGTAAGTGCAGACGGAACAGTCACGCGCAAAGTTGCCCAGAACCGTGTGTTCGAGGAAAAAATGTATTTCTATCCAATACCTGAAGGGGAAGTTTGGAAGACTGACATTGAAAATAATCCGGGTTGGTAATCCTTAAATCGAGAATATATATGTATACAAACATGAATACTATAATAAACAGATTAGCAGGAATAAGCAAGCTCCTGTTGATGGTAGCCCTGCTATTAATAACCAGTACAAGCTGGGCACAGGGCGAACAGATATTGAAAGGCCGTATTGTGGATCCCGAAGGCAATCCGATTTCGGGCGCCGTGGTAAACGTAGCCGAGCAAAGTCGTATCGCATTATCCGATGAAAACGGATATTTCAGTTTGAGAAATGTAAAAACCGCCGATGAGATATGGGTCAGCAGTGTAGGCTATATAAATACGAATGCGATTGCTGATTTCAGCAGTGACTTTAAGATCGTAATGGAACCTGATCTGGATACGTATGCACACACTATGCCGGTACCCTTCGGGCTTAAACCGAAAAAGTTTATGACTGAATCCACTTCGGTAGTAACCGGTGAAGAATTGCAGAAACATCCGATTACGGTACTTCAGAATGCGTTCAGTTCTACTGTAACCGGGGTTGAAACTTACGAATGGTCCAGTGAACCAGGATGGACTGAAACGGCTATGTATATCCGTGGTTTACGTACCATGAATAAGAATGCCCGTAGCCCACTGGTCATTGTGGATAATGTGGAACGTGATCTTTCGTTTCTCGATGCATTCCCCATTGAAAATATTACCATTCTGAAAGACGCTGCCGCAACAGCTATTTACGGTATGCGGGGAGCCAATGGCGCCATTATGGTAACTACAAAGCGCGGAAAGGCTGGTAAAACGAAAATTGATTTTACCCAGGAAGTTGGATTCCAGATGCTGAGCAATAAAATGGAGACACAAAACTCTTACAATATGGCATTGACCCGCAATCAGGTAAAATACCTGGATGGAGCCGATCCGATGTATACGGATGAACAGATTGAAATGTATCGCCGCGTATCATCCGGTGAGAAGTTGACGGGTATTGACCAATACAAGTACTTCAATACAAACTGGTTTGATGAATTGTATCGGGAAAGAGCTCCCATTTACAAAACAAACCTGCAACTTAGTGGTGGGAATGCACGCGCCCGTTATTATGTATCGTTCTCTTACCTGCGCCAAGAAGGTATGTGGAACGACAAATGGACAAGTTATAACCCCGGATACAATACCCAGCACGTATTAAACCGCTATAACCTCCGTTCAAATCTGGACATCGATGTGAACAAGTTTCTGAATGTATCGTTGGATTTAGGTGGACGTATTGATAACATCACACAACCCACTACGACAGTATTCAATCTGGTGACTTTCGGGGCCGTAGAAGCCAATCCCATGGAACCGGTTTATACACCGGGGGGACAGATTTATTCTTCTACTACGGCTAATAATCCGGCCCGTCTGCTGGCTTCTTCTGGTCAGGAGAAAAACCGTCGTCGAAATTTATATACTACCTTGAATGTTACGGGTGACCTCAGTACGTTGGTTCCCGGATTAAAAGCAAATGTAATGGTTAGTTTTGATGCTTTTGATGTGTTCGAGTCAACTCAAACCAACAGTGTAAACTCCTATTCTTATGATTATACCAATGCTAATGTGATTGATCCGTCGGAATTCACACTCTCGCAAACTACCACTTATTCGGCATTGACAAATCCCACTGCTATAGAGCGCGGAAACTATTATAATATCAACTTCAATGCCGGATTGAGCTATGACCAAACATTCGGCAAGCATAATGTCAGTGCCCGTGCATTTATGCGCACATATCAGAACTCCAGAAACATAGTGGAATTTATCGATTATATGGGCGAGTCATCGAACCGCTTCCTCTCCTACAACGGACAAGCAACGTATGTGTATGACAATAAGTATATCCTCTCCGGTAATATTTCACAAATGGGGTGTGACAACTATGACCCGGATGGACGTTGGGGAACTTTCTGGGGATCTTCTATTGGATGGTTAGCCTCCGAAGAATCGTGGTTGAAGAACAAAAACATCAACTTGTTAAAGTTCCGTGCTTCCTATGGACGGGCAGGACAGTCCTCCACGGGTACTAATCGTTATCCGTATCAAAGCACTTACGGTACTGGTACCAATTACAGTTTCGGAACTTCCAATTCAGAGATTAACGGTATTGCCGAAACCCTGGCTGGCAACCCTAATAATAAATGGGAAATCTCTGACATGTTGAACGTTGGTTTAGATTTCGACTTCTGGAATAGGAAGCTTTACGGTTCGTTCGATGCTTTCAAAGAATGGCGTTCAAACATCCTGATAGACCGTTCCACAATCCCTGATCTGCTCGGTGTAACCGTAGCTCAGGATTCTTATGGTAAAGTAGAATCTAAAGGTCTTGAAGTAACTCTCGGCCATCGCAACCGCATTGGAAAAGTTAATTATTTCGTGGAAGGCATGCTAACCTGGAATACCAATAAAATTACAGAAATGGATGAAACCAATCCTAATGTAGAGTGGCAGCGCAAAACCGGCAGAAGAATTTATGATAATACGACAGTTGCAGAACTTTATGAAGTTTCCTTCAATAACAGCATTGGCGGTTGGAACATCTATAAATTCCAGCAATGGGCTAGCGATCCGAATCTTATTGCCACAAGTCAGCAGGATGCCATTGATAATCCTGAAAAGTATCCATATAATACTTCATCCAACGGTAATCAGCCATTAGGTACAGCTGTCTTCAAAGATTTAAATGGTGACCGCCAGATTGACTCAAACGATATGATTCCGGATACTTATACAATCATTCCTGAGCTTACTCCGTCTGTTACTTTCGGGTTTGAATATGCTGGTTTCGATGCTCGTGCTATACTCACTGCTTACCTGAACCGTTCGGTGTTCTTATCGCCTGCTGTCAGCTATTCCGGTTGGAGTAATATGGGTACGCATGAGGTTACTAAAGCCTGGGGATATTATACAGATGATCCCATGGATTCCCGCAATATTAATGCTACATATCCGCGTCCAACTTACGGCGGTTTCAATGCTATCGACAGCGACCGCAGTACAGGTACTTACCAGAATGATGTCTGGATCATGAACGGAGACTATTTGTCATTGCGTAATATTGAAGTAGGTTATTCACTTCCCAAGAAATTGATCGCTAAAGCCAACCTGACAAAGCTTCGGGTTTACTTCAGTGGTTACAATTTATACAACTGGAGTCATTTACCCAAAGGTTTAGACCCAGAAAAACCAATGAGCTACTGCTGGTGGTATCCCAAAACCCGTTCATTCTCTTTCGGTATTAATATTGGTTTCTAGTTAAGATTAACAGTATATAGACATGAAAAAAATAGCATTATATATCACTACCTTACTGCTGGCACTAGGAACCTCTGCCTGCAGCGACTTCCTGGACAAAGAAGTAGATTTGTCTCTTTCTGATGAACAAGTGTTCAGCAGTTATGAAAACACACGCGGTTTTCTGGCTAATATTTATACGTATTTACCGGATGCTTTCGCCGGCTATCATGATGGTCAGTTTCGTGCAGCTTCACGAGACTGTATGACAGACAATGCTTTATCTTTCTGGGATGTACATTATTACCACAGTATCCTTACAGATAGTTATTCTGCTATCGATCATCCCTTCGCTAAAGATTTCTGGCCCAAAAACAGTAAAGCTATCCGGGCTGCCAATCAGTTTATGAAAAACGCCCGCGAATCGGTTATTGGTAATTCCAATAAAACAGGAGATGACAATCAGCTCTATAACCGATGCATGGCTGAAGCACGCCTCCTACGTGCTATCTTTCATTTTGATATAGCCTGTTGGTTCGGGGATGTCCCTATTATAGGCGACGATGAAAACGGTATACCCATTGTATTCGATCCAGGTGATACAGAAAGTATGAACATGGCGCGTACAAAATGTGCTGACGCATTGAAATGGATTGCGAATGAATGCGATGCTATAAAGGATGTATTACCCTTCCGGTATAGCAATGAAGATGAAAACTGGGGTCGGGTAAACGGTGCTGCCGCATACGCGTTAAAATCAAGAGCTTTATTGTATAGAGCTTCAGCACTTAACAATCCAAGCAATGATCTTAGTTATTGGCAGGAAGCGGCACAGGCAGCACAAGACTTCATTACTGCGAATAATCGTCAGAGTAAACCCTACAAATTGTACACAACGGATAATAATGATAAGAGTAGAAACTATTATGAATGTTTTGTGGTTACTCCTTACTATAATGACGAATATATCCTGAGTCGTTCTGTATGGAACACTCGCGAAATAGAGTTGTTCCTTGCACCGTGCGGATTTAGTGGTCAGGTAAGTTCAACCGGACGTACTAACCCAACCCAAAATTTAGTGGATAGTTACGAAACGATTAATGGTTTGCCCATTGACAAAGATCCTGCGTATGACGCTCAGAATCCGTATGAAAACCGTGATCCGCGCTTGGCACAAACCATTCTGCATCATGGCTCAATCTGGGGTGATCCGTTACAGGAAGAACAACGGGAAGTTGATGTGTCATACCCTTCAGGAAAAGATTATCAAGAACTACACGGCGGAACCCTGACCGGATATTATACCAAGAAATTCTTGAATAATATGTCTTTTAAAAGTCCCTCTTTATATAATCATGCCTGTCCTATTTTCCGTTTTGGTGAAATTCTGCTGAATGCAGCTGAAGCTATTAACGAGGCTTCTGGACCCGCCCAAGCTTATCAATATATAAATCAGGTACGTGCCCGTGTGGGTATGCCAGCCTATAGCAATATGTCGCAAGCTGAATTCCGTGAACGTATCCGCAATGAACGACGTATTGAACTATGTTTTGAAGATCACCGGTTCTTTGACGAACGCAGATGGAAGCTGTTCGAAGAGCAATCAAACGCCAGTGAAAAGACTTTGCCCTATTACAGGCAAGTATATAATATCTATGGTGTTACTGTAACTCCGGAAGCCTCCACAACTTATACATACGGGCCAGCTCAGAAACATCCTACCCGTGCTTTCAATTATCCAAAGAATTATTACTTCCCGTTGCCTGATGCAGAAGTGAAGAAAGCTCCGAACTTGAAACAGAACCCGGGATGGGAACTCTCTGAAACGGCAGAAGAGCCTTAAACCAGTATATCTTCTTTAGAAACTTAAAAGGAAAAAGTATGAAACACAATAAATGGTTAAGCTTATTAATAAGTTGTATGCTGCTACTTGCAGCAGCATGCAGCGATGACGATGACAAGGATTTTGGAGAACAAGGTGTGATTATCGAAACACCGGTAGTTTTAGAAATAACTTCCTCGTCCGTGCAATTGCAGGCAACATTGAAAGCAGATAAAGAGGTAATATTGTCAAAACGCGGTTTCTGTTACAGCAAAGAAGCTAACCCTACCATATATGATGCTACATCCGTGGCAGAAGTAAAAGATAACGGTCCTTTCACCCATACAATAGTAGGATTATCATTCAATACGACTTATTATGTACGTGCCTTTGTTAGTATTTATAAGGGTGGAATTGTTTATTCGCCCCAAATGGAGATACAAACCGCCGAAGGTACACCCGAACAACAATTATTGGCCGAATACGAAGCGCCGCAGTACGAAGATAATTACACCGGTATAGCTGGCTGGGATCAGCGTGACCTGTGGAACCTGTCTAATGTACACGACCCCAGTGTGATGCTGGCAGATGACGGCTACTTTTATATGTATCAGACAGATGCTTCTTATGGTAATGCACACGACGGACACGGACATTTTCACGCCCGTCGCTCCAAAGACCTGGTCAACTGGGAATACATGGGCGCCACGATGAATGATACCCCAGGCTGGGTAAAAGAAAAACTAAATGAAATACGGGCAGAAATAGGTCTGAGCCCTATTGATAATCCAGGCTATGGATATTGGGCGCCGGTTGCCCGCAAAGCATCCAGCGGAAAGTACCGCATGTATTATTCCATTATCATTGATAACTATATTAAAACCGGTGCAGCAAATACGCAAGCGAACTTCGATAACTCCTGGACGGAACGTGCTTTTATCGGTATGATGGAAACAAGTGATCCAGCCAGCAACATTTGGGAAGACAAAGGATATGTTATCAGTTCTTCCTCCGACCGGGGAATGAAGGATTGGTATCGCAGCTCATTAAGCGACTGGGATGGTTATTTCAAATGGAATGCGATTGATCCTACTTATATTATCACCAAAGAAAATGAGCATTGGCTTATCTATGGTTCCTGGCATAGCGGTATTGTGGCTTTACAACTTGATGCTACTACAGGTAAACCATTAAATGAACTCGGTTCTCCATGGGATATAGAAGAGACTTCTACCTACGGAAAATTAATTATGAAACGTGGTAATAGCCGCTGGCAAGGTTCAGAAGGTCCGGAAATTATTTACAACTCGGAAACAGATTATTACTATCTGTTTATGGCCTATGATGAGCTCGCTGTGGCTTACAATACCCGGGTAGCTCGTTCCAAGACGATCGATGGTCCTTATTATGGTATTGACGAGGCTGATGTAACTGCTGGTTCCATCATGCTTCCAGTTGTTACCCATCCCTACAAATTCAGAAAGGATTATGGTTGGGTAGGTATTTCACACTGTGCCGTATTTGATGATGGAAAAGGTAACTGGTATTATGCTTCACAAGGTCGCTTACCCGCAGATATTCCAGGTATTAATGCCAGTAATGCTGTCATGATGGGTCATGTACGTAGTATTCGCTGGACAACAGATGGCTGGCCGGTAGTAATGCCCGAACGTTACGGAGCAGTTCCTAACGTGGAAATAATTGAAAGTGAATTAGTAGGTGACTGGGAACATATTGACTTGTCGTATGATTTTGGCCAACAAAAAGAATCATCTATAATGACTTTAGCTGCCGATCATACAATTACTTCAGGCCCTTGGCAAGGTGGAACTTGGAGTTTTGACAAAGAAAAACAGATACTAACCGCTAATGGAGTAGAACTTTGTGTGCAACGAGAAGCAGATTGGGAAGCTAACCCCAGAAGGCACACCATTGTATATGCCGGATATACTACCTCAAAAACTTACTGGGGAAAGAAATGTCCGTAACTTCAATTCCAGATAGACTATATATCCTGACGGGAGGCCTTTGCCTCCCATTTTATTTTATCTTCTTTTTCCGGAATGTTTATCATGAGATGAAATGACAGTGGTTCTTACTCCAAATGCCGGTTGTATTTGAATCGAATGCCAGTTGCATCCAGAACAAATACCGGTTGCATTTTTCGAATAAGCTGTTATACCTCTGGAAAAACTCCGTTTACCTCATTTTAGACTAATAACCGGCAAATAAGCAATAGGAAGAAAATCTTATAAATGTTAGCTTTATGTTCTATAACATACACCATAAGTGTACAACTTACACCCAATAGTGTTACTTTTACACTCATTAAACGATAAATACCTCATTTTCATTAACCAACATTTACCACGAGAGCATGAAAAAACTGTTATTACCGATCAGTATTGTTGCTTTAATGATAGCATCATGCAACAATAAGCCCGCAACAGAACTCACCATGTCGGGTCTTGATCCTAAAAACTTCCAGACAGAAGTTAAAAATGAACCAGTCAGTCTTTATGTATTAAAGAATAAAACCGGCATGGAAGTATGCATCACTAACTTCGGTGCAAGAATCGTTTCGATTATGGCCCCCGACAGGAACGGAAATATGAAAGACGTTGTGCTTGGATTTGATAACATTAAAGATTATATCGATATACCCAGTGATTTCGGAGCAGCCATCGGCCGTTATGCTAATCGTATCAAAGATGGTAAATTCGTGCTTGATGGAAAAACGATTCAACTGCCGCAAAACAATTTCGGACATAGTTTACATGGAGGACCAGAAGGATGGCAATATCAAATTTTCAAAGCAAAACCAATCAACGAAACTACTATACAAATGACTCGCTTTTCTCCGGATGGAGATGCTAACTATCCGGGTAATGTAACCGCCACAGTAACTTACACATTGACAGACGATAATGCAATCGACATAAAATACGAAGCAACTACAGACAAGAAGACGATTATCAATATGACTAATCATTCTTATTTCAATCTTTCAGGAGATGCTTCGAAACCCATCACCAATGACATCCTCTACATCAATGCCAATAATTTTACTCCTGTTGATAGTACCTTTATGACTACCGGAAAAATACTTCCGGTTGTAGGTACACCCATGGATTTCACCACTCCGAAGGCAGTAGGCACTGAAATTGATAATTTTGAATACGAGCAACTTAAGAACGGTAACGGATACGATCATAACTGGGTATTAAATACCCATAATGATACTACCAAACTGGCTGCCAAAGTAACTTCTTCAGCTTCTGGTATTGCTGTTGAAGTATACACCAATGAACCAGGTATTCAAGTATATACCGGAAACTTTCTGGACGGAACTATAAAAGGGAAGAAAGGTATAATATACAATATGCGCAACGGTATCTGTTTAGAGGTGCAACATTATCCCGACAGTCCTAATAAACCGGACTGGCCTTCAGTAATCCTTGAACCGGGACAGACTTACAACAGCCGTTGTATCTATAAGTTTACTGTAGAAAAATAATATTAACTCTTAAATCATTTTAGTATGCAATCATTAGATTGGGTTGTTATTGGAGTGTTTTGTTGCGCTCTAATTGGAATCATTGTATGGGTAGTAAAGCAAAAGCAGAACAACTCAGCTGATTATTTCCTGGGTGGACGCGATGCAACGTGGATCGCCATCGGGGCCTCTATTTTCGCATCCAATATCGGTTCTGAACATTTAATCGGTCTCGCCGGAGCCGGAGCCAGTAGTGGTATGGCCATGGCACACTGGGAAATTCAAGGATGGATGATTCTAATCCTCGGTTGGGTATTTGTGCCCTTCTATTCGCGAAGCATGGTTTATACGATGCCTGAGTTTCTGGAACGTCGTTACAACCCGCAATCCAGAACCATTCTTTCCATTATCTCTTTGGTTAGTTATGTATTAACCAAAGTTGCCGTAACGGTATATGCCGGTGGACTGGTATTCCAACAGGTATTTGGTATCGAAGAACTTTGGGGAATTGATTTCTTCTGGATAGCAGCCATTGGTCTGGTATTAATCACTGCTTTATATACAATCTTTGGAGGTATGAAGTCTGTGCTTTACACCTCAGTATTGCAAACTCCTATCTTATTATTAGGCTCATTAATCATTCTTGTTCTTGGTTTGAAAGAACTGGGTGGATGGGAAAAAATGATGGAAATTGCTGGTGCCCATACAGTAAACGAATTTGGCGACAGCATGACCAATTTGATTCGCAGCAATAGTGATCCTAACTTTCCCTGGCTGGGTGCCCTGATAGGTTCTGCTATCATTGGATTCTGGTACTGGTGTACTGACCAATTTATTGTGCAACGTGTTTTATCCGGTAAAAACCAGAAAGAAGCCCGTAGAGGTACTATTTTTGGCGCATACCTGAAACTTTTACCTGTATTCCTATTTTTGATTCCGGGTATGATTGCTTTTGCATTACATCAACAAAGTTTAGGTGACGGCGGTTTCTTACCCATGCTGGCAAACGGAGCTCCCAATGCAGATGCGGCATTTCCTACATTAGTTGCGAAATTACTTCCCGCTGGTGTAAAAGGTTTGGTAGTCTGTGGTATTCTTGCCGCTTTGATGAGTTCATTGGCTTCTCTATTTAATTCATCTGCCATGCTTTTCACTATCGATTTTTATAAAAGATTTAAGCCTAAAACTTCTGAAAAGAAACTGGTTGTTATCGGACAGATGGCTACAGTAGTTATTGTAATACTCGGTATTCTTTGGATTCCAATCATGCGTAGTGTAGGAGACGTATTATATACTTACCTCCAGGATGTTCAGTCTGTACTTGCACCAGGAATCGCGGCAGCCTTCTTGCTTGGTATCTGCTGGAAACGTACTACAGCTAAAGGTGGACAATGGGGATTACTTTCTGGTATGATTATCGGGTTAACTCGCTTGGGTGCCAAAGTATATTATAGTAACGCTGCGGATGCAGGAAGTTCATTGTTCAAATATCTATTCTATGACTTGAATTGGTTATTCTTCTGTGGTTGGATGTTCTTATTCTGTATCATTGTGGTGATTTTAGTCAGCCTGGCTACTCCTGCACCATCTCCAGAGAAAATCCAGGGATTAGTATTTGGCACATCTACTCCGGAACAACGTGCTGAAACACGTGCCAGCTGGAACAAATGGGATGTTATCCATTCAGTGATTATCCTGGGTATTACAGTAGCATTCTATATTTATTTCTGGTAAATGACCTCATACTATAGTCATCACCCTAAGTTTTATGTAGCTGTAGACTGTATTATCTTCGGTTTTAGCGAAGGAGAGTTACATTTACTTTTACTAAAACGAAACTTCGAACCGGCCAAAGGGGGCTGGTCACTTATGGGTGGGTTTACACAGGAAAATGAGAGCACCGATGATGCCGCAAAGCGGGTTCTAAATGAATTAACCGGGCTGGAGAAAGTCTTCATGGAACAAGTCGGTGCTTTTAGTGCAGTTGATCGGGAGCCGGGAGAACGTGTAATATCTGTTGCCTACTATGCACTGATTAATATCAATGAATATGATCGAAAACTGGCGATGGAACACAATGCTTACTGGATAAATATAAATGATCTTCCCCCTCTCCTTTTCGACCATCAGCTGATGGTGGATAAGGCAAGGAAGATTATGCAACAAAAAGCCTCAACGAAACCGATAGGCTTTAACCTGTTGCCCAAATTATTCACACTATCCCAGTTACAAAGTTTATATGAAGCGATCTATGGCGACGAAATAGATAAACGGAATTTCCGCAAAAGAGTTGCTGAAATGGACTTTATTGAAAAGACGGATAAAATTGATAAACAAAGTTCCAAACGAGGTGCTGCTTTATACCAATTTAATAGTAAAGCATATCGCAAGGATCCTAAATTCAAACTATAAACTTAAAACCTCAAATGTTAGCACAATTAAAAGAAGAAGTATTCCGTGCCAACCTTGACTTGGTAAAACATGGTCTGGTTATTTTTACTTGGGGAAATGTTTCTGCTATTGACCGTAAATCCGGTTTAGTGGTGATTAAACCCAGCGGAGTATCTTACGATGACATGAAAGCATCGGATATGGTAGTTGTGGATTTAGACGGAAATGTGGTAGAGGGAAATCTCAAACCTTCTTCCGATACTCCTACCCATCTGGTTCTCTATAAAGCATTCCCTGAAATAGGAGGTGTGGTTCATACTCATTCCACGTATGCTACTGCATGGGCACAAGCGGGTCTGGATATTCCGAATATTGGCACAACTCATGCTGATTACTTCCACGATGCTATTCCCTGCACAGCGGATATGACCGAGGCAGAGGTAACCGGTGCTTATGAACTGGAAACCGGTAATGTGATAGTAAAAAGATTCGAAGGATTAAATCCAGTACATACACCAGGAGTATTGGTTAAAAATCATGGTCCATTCTCGTGGGGAAAAGATGCACATGATGCAGTTCATAACGCGGTAGTAATGGAGCAGGTAGCAAAAATGGCAAGTATCGCTTATGCCGCCAATCCGAATCTAACAATGAATCCTCTTTTAATTGAGAAGCATTTCAGTCGGAAGCATGGCCCAAATGCATATTACGGACAGTAATAATTGACAATTAAAAAACAACAAAAAATAATTAGTATTAACCTACAATTGATATTGACACTGACATTAATTGTCAATTGTCAATTGTCAATTGTCAATTTGAAAAAGTTATGTTTGACAACTATGAAGTATGGTTTGTAACAGGAGCACAACTCCTGTACGGAGGCGATGCAGTTATCGCCGTAGACGCTCACTCAAACGAAATGGTAAAAGGCTTGAACGACTCTGGTCGTCTCCCTATAAAAGTAGTTTATAAAGGCACTGTAAACAGTTCTAAAGAAGTTACTACTGTAATGAGAGCAGCTAACAATGACGATAAATGCGTTGGCATTATTACCTGGATGCACACTTTTTCTCCTGCTAAAATGTGGATACATGGTTTACAGGAATTAAGAAAACCATTGTGCCACTTCCATACACAATTCAACAAAGAAATTCCATGGGATACCATGGATATGGATTTCATGAATCTGAACCAGTCAGCCCATGGTGATCGTGAATTCGGACACATTACTGCCCGTATGCGCAAACCTCGCAAGGTAGTGGTTGGTTACTGGAAAGATGCTGAAACACAAAATAAACTTTCTGTATGGATGCGCGTAGCTGCTGCATGGGCAGATGCTCAGGATATGTTGATTATACGTTTCGGCGACCAGATGAACAACGTTGCCGTTACGGATGGAGACAAAGTAGAAGCTGAAATGCGCATGGGATATCATGTAGATTACTGCCCGATAGCGGAATTGGTTGCTTATCAAAACAAAGTGACCGACGAAGATATAGATGAATTAGTAGAAACTTACAAAAAAGAATATGAAATCGCCAATGAGGATCTAGAGAATAGAGAATTCATACATCAAGTAAGGGAAGCAGCTCGTATTGAAGTCGCTCTTCGGCGCATTCTGAAAGACAAAGGTGCTAAAGCATTTACTACTCACTTCGACAATCTGAAAGGTATTAATCAGCTTCCCGGATTGGCCAGCCAACGCCTGATGGCCGAAGGTTATGGCTTCGGTGCAGAAGGTGACTGGAAAACAGCCGCTCTTTACCGTACCATGTGGTTTATGGGACAAGGTTTACCGAAAGGATGTTCTTTCCTGGAAGACTATACATTGAATTTCGATGGTGAGAATAGTGCAATCTTACAATCTCACATGCTGGAAGTTTGTCCGTTAATTGCCGAACAAAAACCAAGACTGGAAGTTCATCCATTAGGTATTGGCGGCAAAAACGATCCAGCTCGTCTGGTATTTACCTCCAAAGAGGGTGAAGGAGTTGCAGCTACAGTTATTGATTTAGGTAACCGCTTCCGGTTAATCGTAAACAAGGTAGATTGTATCAAGAGTAAACCGCTACCTAAGCTTCCGGTTGCTTCTGCACTTTGGATTCCACGTCCAAACTTCGAAGTAGGTGCTGGAGCATGGATACTGGCAGGTGGTACACACCATTCAAGCTTCTCTTATGACCTTACAGTTGAATACCTGGAAGATTATGCTGAAATAGCAGACATTGAAATGGTAGTTATCGACGAAAACACTACAATGAGCGAATTCAAGAAAGAACTTCGCATAAATGAAGTTTATTATATGCTTAACAAAGCGCTTAGCTAATTATGAATTATGAATTATGAGTTATGAATGGGGCTGCGCACGGTTTTTCATCATAATTTATAATTCATAATTTGAACACTTAATTATGGATAAAAAAGATAATGTAGTTCAGGATAAGAGTTATCGGTTTGCTATAAGAATCGTTAAGTTATATAAGGGGTTGATAAGTGAGAGGAATGAGTTTGTTTTAAGTAAGCAGATATTACGCTCAGGCACATCTATTGGAGCAAATGTCAGAGAAGGAATAAATGCTCAAAGTACGGCTGACTTTATACATAAACTGTCTATTGCCCAAAAAGAATACGATGAAACCTTATATTGGTTAGAACTCTTGAAAGATACAGATTACATTGTTGAAAAAGAATTTATTTCCATAAGTTCCGATGCTCAGGAATTAATAAAAAAATATTCGTAGCATCATTCTAAGCACCAAACAAAAACAAAGCGCAGCCCATTCATAATTCATAACTCATAATTCATAATTGTCATGGATAAATTTGTTATAGGACTCGACTATGGAAGTGACTCAGCCCGTGCCATTATTGTCAATGCACTGACCGGAGACACAGTGGCCACATCAGTAATGAACTATCCGCGTTGGAGCAAAGAATTGTACTGCGATCCGGCTGCCAACCAATATCGCCAGCATCCACTTGATTATATAGAAACATTGGAAGGCACGATACGCGATGCCCTTTCCAAATCTCCGGCCGGAACAGCTGAAAACGTTGTCGGGATAGCTTTCGATACAACTGGAAGTACACCGGGCTTTACCGATGCTACCGGTACTCCACTAGCTATGCTTCCTGAATTTGCAGAGAATCCCAATGCCATGTTTGTATTGTGGAAAGACCATACTGCCATTAAAGAAGCCGGAGAGATCAATGACCTTTGTAAAAAATGGGATATTGACTACTCTGCCTACGAAGGTGGTATCTATTCTTCGGAATGGTTCTGGGCAAAAGCTCTTCACATATTGCGTGAAGATGAATCTGTACGCTCCAAAGCTTATTCTATTGTGGAATACAGCGAATGGCTGCCTGCACTTATTACCGGAGTAAACAAATGCGATGGTATTATTCGTAGCCGTTGCGCGAATGGACACAAAGCGATGTGGCACGAGAAATGGGGAGGACTCCCCAGTGAAGAATTTTTGACCGCACTTGATCCACTCCTGAGTGGCTTCCGTGATCGTTTGTTCGATGAAACTGAAACAGCTGATAAGCCCGTCGGTACCTTGTGTGAAGAATGGGCGAAACGTCTCGGACTCTCAACTGATGTAGTAGTAGCTGGTGGAGCATTCGACTGCCACATGGGAGCTGTGGGTGCTGGTATTACGCCTTATACATTTGTGCGTGTAATTGGTACTTCTACCTGCGATGTGATGGTAGCTTCTTACGAAGACATTGGTCACAACCTTATTAAAGGTATTTGCGGACAAGTAGATGGTTCTGTTATTCCGGGGATGATTGGTTTGGAAGCCGGACAATCCGGCTTTGGTGATATCTACGCCTGGTTCCGCCGGGTATTGGAGTTCCCGTTGAAAAACATTATCGGCAAATCGAACCTGATTGATGAAGCTACGAAAGAAAGACTAATAGCAGAAGCAGTCGACCAGATTATCCCTGCCCTTACCGAAGAAGCAGAAAAGATTCCGGTGAGCGAAAGCACCATCATTGCTACCGACTGGATGAACGGTCGCCGTACACCGGATGCGAATCAATTACTGAAAGGTACTATTACCGGGTTGACTCTTGGTAGTACTGCACCGCGTATATTCCGCGCATTAGTAGAAGCAACGGCTTTCGGTTCCAAAGCCATTGTAAATCGTTTCCGCGAAGAAGGAGTACGCATTGACAATGTGATTGGTATAGGCGGTATTGCTTTGAAATCTCCTTTTGTGATGCAAACACTGAGCGATGTACTGAATATGTCTATCAAAGTTTGTAAAACCGACCAGGCTTGTGCGTTAGGTGCAGCCATGTTTGCAGCTACTGCAGCCGGAGTTTACAACAAGGTTGAAGACGCTCAGCAGGCAATGTCATCTGGTTTTGCACGCGAATACCATCCCAATCCTGAGAACGCAAAAGCTTATCAGGAAATTTACGATAAGTATATAAAACTGGGACAATTCACTGAGAAGGAATTGTTTAGTGCATAAATCTATCGCTGTCCTTATCATCTGGAACAAGTACTGTTCCGGATGATAAAGATATCTTACGCCTATCCTAATAATAACTTCTAACCATGAAACCTTTAACCTTTATATTCACCTTATTATTTTCAGTAAATCTATTTGCTCAACAACCTAAACCAATACAACTATTTCCCCTGTCGGATATACAATTATTGGAAAGCCCTTTCTTACAAGCTCAGCAGGTTGATCTGAAATACATTCTTGCCATGGAGCCGGATAAGCTTCTTGCTCCTTATCTCCGGGAAGCCGGACTTACTCCCAAAAGTTCCTCGTATACCAACTGGGAAAATACCGGATTGGATGGACATATTGGTGGTCATTATCTTTCTGCACTGGCCATGATGTATGCCTCAACTGGCAACGAAGAGATAAAGCAGCGATTAGATTACATGATCCAGGAACTGAAGAGATGCCAAGACGCTGTAGGGACAGGATTTATCGGTGGTACACCGGGTAGTATTCCTATGTGGCAGGAAGTTAAAGAAGGAAACATCCGCGCATCGGGCTTTAGTCTGAACGATAAATGGGTTCCTCTCTACAATATTCATAAAACATATGCCGGTTTGCGGGATGCTTATCTCTTCGGTGGGAATACGACAGCCCGCAATATGCTGATAAAGCTTACCGACTGGATGATAGATATTACTGCCGGATTGAATGAGGAGCAAATGCAAGATATGCTCCGCAGTGAACACGGAGGATTGAACGAAACGTTTGCAGATGTGTACGAGATAACCAAAGATCCTAAATACCTTACTTTAGCCAAACGTTTTTCTCACTTGTTTATCTTAAATCCTTTGCTGGAAAAGCAAGATAAACTAACCGGACTACATGCCAACACCCAAATACCCAAAGTGATTGGTTATAAACGCATTGCCGACCTCGAAGATAATAAAGCATGGGATGATGCTTCTTCTTTCTTCTGGCAAACAGTAGTTAACAATCGTTCTGTAAGTATCGGAGGTAACAGCGTCCGTGAGCATTTCCATGCAGCAGACAACTTTGAACCCATGATTGCGGATAGAGAAGGCCCCGAAACCTGTAATACCTATAATATGCTTCGCCTCAGCAATATGTTATTCCAGACGACTTGCGATACCCATTACCTGGATTACTACGAACGGGCTCTCTACAATCATATTCTTTCTTCTCAAGAGCCAGAAAAAGGTGGCTTTGTTTACTTCACTTCTATGCGCCCGGGGCATTATCGGGTTTACTCCCAGCCTCACACCAGTATGTGGTGTTGTGTAGGTTCCGGACTGGAAAACCATACCAAATACGGCGAACTTATTTATGCTCATACTTCAGATGCCCTTTTGGTAAATCTCTTTATTCCTTCCCGTCTAAATTGGAAAGATAAAGGAGTAACTCTTGTACAGGAAACACGCTTCCCGGACGAAGAGCAAGTTCTTTTCCGATTAGAGGAAAGCGGTAAAAAACCTTTCAGCTTGAAAATACGTTATCCCGAGTGGGTACGTAATTCTTCTGAAGTAACAATAACCGTAAACGGCAAGAAAGTTACAACTCCTGAACCGGACAACGGATACATTACCATTAACCGTAAATGGAAAAAAGGCGACGAAGTGACGATTAACTTCCCCATGTCATTAACGATGGAACAATTGCCCGATAAGTCAGACTTTTATTCCTTCAAATATGGCCCAATTGTTTTAGCAGCCAAGATTGGTGCGGAAGATATGAAAGGATTGTATGCCGACGACAGCAGAGGGGGACATATCGCCCACGGGCATCAGATTCCTCTACACGAAGTACCAACTCTTATCGGAGAATCCAATCAACTACTTGCTTACTTCCAAAAGGAAGGAGATAAGTTAGCTTTCTCCTACAATGGAAATACTTTCCCTACCAGAAAGCTGGAACTTATTCCTTTCTTCCGTTTACACAATTCCCGCTATGCAGTTTATTTCCGTCAGGTAACTACGCAAGGACTGGAAGCGATGAAAGAAGAAGTCACTCGCCGCGAACAACAAGCTGCTGAATTAGCCACACGTACCGTAGACCTTATTTATCCGGGAGAGCAACAGCCGGAATCAGATCACTTTATTAAGTTTGAAGATTCTCAAACGGGCAGCCGGGATAACCGTCACTTCCGTAGCGCCAGAGGTTGGTTTGGTTATGAACTTAAAGCGAAAGATACAGTAGGCAACCTAGTATTGATCTATCATAAAAGAGATCGCAATCCGGAAACAAAGATTCTAATCAATGAGGTAGAAATAACAGGGCAACCGTCTCTAACGGATGTAGATGAGAACTTTCACCGCGCCACCTACGAACTTCCTCAAAAGCTGAGTGCCGGTACACATTTAATCAAGTTCATGCCGGGAGAAGGAAGCAATCAGACAGCCAGAATTTATGAAGTAAGATTAACGAAATAAACATCCTAAACTAACAATTTGTAACGAGTAATGAAAAGCAAACTATTTATCGCCTCCTTTCTTGTTCCCACTATACTGGGGGCACAAGAAGTCCGAAGTCCGGATGGGGCTTTAAAAGTAAGCCTACAGTTGCAAGAAGGAAAACCCTCTTACAACGTAACTTACAAGAAAAAAACGATGCTGGAAGAATCTCCCCTGGGAGTTGAAACTTCTATCGGAAGTTTCTCCAGTCAATTAATCCCGCAAGGAACCAGCACCCAGCTTATAGAGGAAACATACTTCCTGCCTCATGCCAAAGCCAGCAGAGTGCATTATGTAGCCAATGAGTTGGTAAGTACTTACACCAATTCTACCCATGATACCCTGCAAATCATTTTTCGCGTAGCCAACAATGACATCTCGCTTGCGTATCGTCTTAATTCGCCTAAAAGTACCCATTGCACTATACAGCGGGAACTTACCGGCTTTGATTTTCCGGCATACACCACCACCTTTATTACTCCACAGGCACCGTGGGGAGAGGGATGGATGAAAACCAAACCCAGCTACGAAGAAGAGTATACGCTGGATGAACCCATCGGTACTCCTTCCAAATACGGAATCGGATACACCTTCCCTGCCCTCTTTCACCTGGGTAATGATGGTTGGGTTCTTGTTTCTGAAACAGGAGTCAGCAGTCTTTACGCGGGAACCAAGCTGAGTGAAGGAACCAAAGACGGCCTTTATACCATATCCTTTCCCGAAGCAGAAGAAAATCATGGTGTAGCAGATGCTACAGTAACAGCCAGATTGCCTCTTCTTACTTCCTGGAAAACGATTACCGTAGGCCAAACTCTCAAGCCCATTGTAGAAACAACTTCCGCTTACGATGTAGTCAAACCTCTTTATGAACCTTCTCAGGTTTATAAACCCGGGCGATCTACCTGGAGCTGGATAGTATGGCAGGATCATAGCATCAACTATGAAGATCAGGTTAAGTTTATCGATCTGTCGGCCGCTCTAAACTTTGAATATGTATTGATTGATAATTGGTGGGATCGAAACATCGGTCGTGAGAAAATGGCTGAACTCATTCGTTACGCCCATTCAAAAAATGTAGAGGTTATTCTTTGGTATAATTCAAACGGCTCCTGGAATGATGCCCCCCAGACTCCGCAGGATTGTATGGATACAGCTCCGGCGCGCCGCCGGGAAATGGCCTGGCTAAAAGCCGTGGGTGTAAAGGGTATTAAAGTAGATTTCTTCGGGGGAGACAAGCAAGTTACCATGAAACTTTATGAAGATATTCTGACCGATGCCAATGAATACGGCATTTCTGTCAACTTTCATGGCGCCACATTGCCACGTGGATGGGAACGTATGTATCCCAATCACATGACGAGTGAAGCAGCCTTAGTTTCCGAGAACCTGATATTTAACCAATACTTTACCGATCGTGAAGTTTACAGCAGTACCATCCTTCCTTTTACCCGCAACGCGGTCTGCGGTATGGATTTCGGCCCGGTGCTCTTCAATAAACGTTATTCGAAAGATCAACAGAGCGGCACTACCCGGAAAACGACAGATGCATTTCAGGTAGCCAGTTCCGTGATTTACCAATCGGCTACCCAACACATGGGTATCACCCCCAATAACCTGAATGAACAACCCGCTTACGTGCTCGATTTCATAAAGAAAGTACCTACCGTATGGGATGAAACCCGGTTCATTGATGGTTATCCCGGCAAATACTTTATAGTAGCCCGCCGCTACGGAAGCAAGTGGTACATTGCAGGCAGCAATGCAGAAGAACAAGCTAAAAAGGTTATGCTATCCCTACCCTGGTTAGCCGGCAAAGAGTTACAACTTATTTATGATAAAGAAGACCGCTCAGCCGGACTTAACACAGTAACGACTGATAAAAAGGGTAACTTACCTATTGAAATGAAAAGTCAGGGAGGCTTTGTTATTTACACCACAGATTAAGGACGAGAACAAATACATCTTATCCATATTATATCCATAACAACAATCGATAACACCCCCATGTTATCACATATAACACCCCCATGTTATTATACATTACACCCCCATGTAATGAGCTATAACACCCCCATGTTATAGATGCATAAATAAAATATAAGAGAGATAAGATATAACTCTGTTATCCGTTAACAATCTGTCTTTTAATATTAAAAATACACTATCAACAATTTATAATAGAATAATGATGAAAAAGCAAATTTTAATTGGTATGGCTTTAGTAGCCTCTATGTCACTTTCTGCCCAGAAAGAAGCGTCAATCACTATAAAAGTGAACGAAGGAAAACAAACTATTCCGAAAGAAATTTACGGGCAATTCGCGGAGCACCTCGGCACTTGTATTTATGGTGGATTATGGGTAGGCGAAAATTCTTCTATTCCTAACACCAATGGCTATCGTACAGATGTACTGAATGCGCTGAAAGAACTTAAAATACCCGTACTCCGTTGGCCGGGAGGTTGTTTTGCCGACGAATATCACTGGATGGATGGAATTGGTCCGAAAGAAAACCGTCCTAAAATGGTGAATAATAACTGGGGAGGAACGATCGAAGATAATAGTTTCGGTACACACGAATTCCTGAATCTATGTGAAATCTTAGGTTGCGAACCATACATCAGCGGTAATGTAGGTAGTGGAACCGTAGAAGAACTGGCCAAATGGGTTGAGTATATGACTTCTGATGGTGATTCGCCGATGGCCAATCTGCGCCGTAAAAACGGCCGTGACAAAGCATGGAAAGTAAAATACCTCGGTGTGGGCAACGAAAGCTGGGGATGCGGTGGAAACATGCGTCCGGAGTACTATGCAGATCTTTACCGTCGGTATGAAACATATTGCCGTAATTACGATAACAACCGTCTGTATAAAATAGCCAGCGGCGCCAGCGATTACGATTATAACTGGACAGAAGTTTTAATGGAGCGTGCCCGTAAAAACATGCATGGAATTTCTTTGCACTATTATACGGTTACGGGTTGGAGTGGCAGCAAAGGTTCGGCCATTAACTTCACTGACGAAGATTACTACTGGACAATGGGTAAATGCCGCGAAGTGGAAGACGTTTTGAAGAAACACATCGCTATCATGGATAAGCATGATCCCAGTAAAAAGGTAAATCTTCTTTTGGATGAATGGGGAACCTGGTGGGATGAAGAACCCGGTACAATCAGAGGACATCTTTACCAACAGAACAGTTTGCGTGATGCTTTTGTCGCTTCTCTCTCTTTTGATATCTTCCATAAATATACAGAACGACTTACGATGGCTAACATCGCACAGATTGTAAACGTATTGCAATCAATGATTCTGACGAATGACAACGGTATCGTACTCACTCCCACTTATCATGTATTCAATATGTATAAAGTTCACCAAGATGCTACTTACCTACCTTTAGAACTTATCTGTGAAGGTATGAAAGTGCGCGACGACCGCACAGTTCCCTTGATCAGTACGACTGCCTCCAAAGATAAAGACGGAAAAATACACATCTCTCTTTCAAATATTCACCTGGACGAGACACAGGAAATCACCATTAATCTACCCGACGTTAAAACTAAGAACGTAAGCGGACAGATTTTAACTTCAAAAAACATAACTGATCACAACACTTTCGATAAACCAGATGTTGTAAACCTGAAAGAATTCAAAGGGGCAAAATTCAACAAAGGAGTACTTAAAGTAACCCTGCCAGCGAAGTCTATTGTAACGCTGGAATTGAATTAATGAACCGTATGGCTTAAAGTAAAAAACAAAAAATACTTATTGTATAATAAATGAGTTTGCTGTTAATTATCTGCCCAAAAGAGTTACATTTTGAGTACCGGTTTTTAACAGCAAACTCTTATCTTTGCAACAAACTAAATAATTGATCGCATTATGAATGACATCAAACTAATGAACCGGGCGGCAGACAATATTCGTATTCTCTCCGCTTCCATGGTCGAGAAAGCAAATTCGGGTCACCCGGGAGGTGCAATGGGGGGTGCGGACTTCATTAACGTACTATTCTCCGAGTTTTTAATATACGATCCTGAAAACCCACGTTGGGAAGGACGCGACCGTTATTTCCAGGATCCGGGTCACATGTCGCCCATGCTCTATTCAATATTGGCGCTGACAGGGAAATATACGATGGACGAATTAAAAGAGTTCCGTCAATGGCAAAGCCCCACCCCGGGACATCCTGAAATTGATGTCATGCGCGGAATAGAAAATACTTCCGGTCCGTTAGGACAAGGTCATACATTTGCGGTAGGGGCTGCCATTGCAGCCAAATTTCTGAAAGCCCGTTTTGGGGATTTAATGAACCAAACCATTTACACTTATATTTCCGATGGAGGAATCCAGGAAGAAATTTCACAGGGCGCCGGACGTACAGCCGGAGCACTGGGACTGGATAACCTGATCATGTTCTACGACTCCAACGATATCCAACTCTCATCCACCACCGACGTTGTATCCAACGAAGATGTAGCAATGAAATACAGAGCGTGGGGCTGGCATGTAATCACTATCAACGGAAACGATGTTCAATCCATCCGCGATGCATTGAACGAAGCCAAAGAAGAGGCAGAACGCCCTACCCTTATTATTGGTAAAACAACCATGGCTAAAGGTGCCCTTAAAGCTGACGGTTCTAGCTATGAAAGAGCAACTGAAACGCACGGAGCACCATTAGGCGGAGAAGCCTATACAAATACGATCAAGAATTTAGGTGGAAATTTAGAGAATCCGTTCGAAATCTTCCCTGAGGTGGCAGAAATGTATGAAGCCCGCAAAGAAGAACTCAAACTGATTGTGAAAGACAAATACGAAGACAAAGCCAAATGGGCGAAAGAAAACCCTGAGCAGGCAGCTAAACTGGAAGAATTCTTTAGCGGTAAAGCTCCCAAAGTAGATTGGGCAGCTATCCAGCAGAAACCAGGTGCAGCTACCCGTAATGCTTCGGCTACTGTGCTAGGTGCTTTGGCTACCCAGGTAGAAAATATGATTGTAGCCTCAGCCGACCTTTCTAACTCAGACAAGACTGACGGATTCCTGAAGAAAACCCATGCCTTTAAAAAAGGAGATTTCAGCGGTGCCTTCTATCAGGCGGGAGTATCTGAATTAACGATGGCCTGTGTATGTACAGGTATGGCTTTACATGGGGGAGTAATTCCGGCTTGCGGTACTTTCTTTGTATTCTCCGACTATCAGAAGCCTGTTATTCGTCTGGCCGCATTGATGGAACTTCCGGTTAAGTTTATCTGGACACACGATGCTTTCCGCGTAGGAGAAGACGGTCCTACGCATGAACCGGTAGAACAGGAAGCTCAGATTCGTTTGCTGGAAAAACTGAAGAACCACAAAGGACATAATTCCATGTTGGTGCTTCGTCCGGCCGATGCGGATGAAACAACCCAAGCCTGGAAAATGGCTATGGAAAATATCTCTACTCCTACCGGATTGATCTTCTCTCGTCAGGATATCGCCAAACTTCCCGAAGGAACTGATTATACACAAGCCGAAAAAGGAGCTTACATTGTAGCAGGATCGGATGAAAATCCGGATGTTATTCTGGTAGCTTCCGGTTCCGAAGTATCTACGCTCGTCGCAGGTGCCGAATTACTCCGTAAAGATGGGTTAAAACTACGTATTGTTTCTGTTCCTTCAGAAGGATTGTTCCGTTCTCAAAGTAAAGAATATCAGGAGTCCATCATACCTTCTGATGCTAAGGTATTTGGTCTCACTGCGGGTTTACCTGTTAATCTTCAGGGATTAGTGGGCTGTCGTGGTAAAGTATTCGGTCTGGAATCTTTTGGATTCTCTGCACCTTATAAAGTGCTGGATCAGAAACTTGGCTTTACCGCTGAGAATGTGTATAAACAGGTGAAAGATATGCTTTGATATAGTTTTTTTCATCCAAATATGTAATTACTATTCAAATGAGATACAGGTAAGAGGAAGGTGTAAGCTTTCCTCTTTTTTATTACTACAAAACGATCTAATTCAGATTCATTAGCACTTGAAGCTTTGTCACCATTCTTCGAATTCAACTAAAAAGTTAATTCTATAGAAAATTCAACTTTTTTCATCTATAATCCACCTCTTTTATCCATCTGCCCACCTTTTATTGTCCCTATTTTTATTTTTTAGAGGTTTGAAAAATAATATGAAAAGCGCCACTTATATAGTATATAATAAAAGTAACAAAAAGTATGAAATAACAAATTTTAAAGATACATCCATTAATTATAATCCAACACAATTAACATGGAAAACATATATAATAAAAAAGTTGAAATTCAAATACCAAAAGGAAGCAAATTTGTACACTTAATGGATATCCTTTATATAGTAAGTGATAAACCTTATATTAAAATAGCTTTCATTAATGGAACTTATTTTCTGATAAAAGATTCATTAACTCGCTTTTGTCAAAAGTTACCCTTTTTCTTTTTCCGATGTAATAAATCAGAAGTGGTTAATCTAAGTTATGTCATAGAGCATAAGTTTATAGATAGTATTTTACAAGTAAGACTACAGCCGAACATGGAATTCACTATATCACGCAGAAAGCAACTGGATTTCTTTACCAACTTAAATAAAACTCCATTATACGCATTTTGTCAACAATGCTCTAGTTGCCACCTCCGCGATATTTGTTTAAATAAATACCGATAAGTATACAAAAATCTACCGTTCGGTAAATTATCTGCAATTCTTTTTGGTTGCAACAAAACATGCTCTTTATTTTTGTATAAAATAATTGATTCTATAAATAATACTATGAAACGAATATTGGTCACCGGAGGAGCCGGTTTTATTGGTTCACATTTATGCACACGATTAGTTCAAGAAGGATATCATGTAACTTGTGTTGATAATCTTTTCACAGGCTCAATACGGAATATAGAAAAGCTATTTGCTTATAACAACTTTAAGTTCATCTGCCATAACATTATAAATCCCCTTGATGTAGAAGTTGATGAGATTTACAATTTAGCTTGTCCAGCTTCACCCGTTCACTATCAACTCAACCCTACAAACACATTAAAAACATGTGTATTGGGCTCTATTAATCTATTAGAGTTAGCCCTTAATACTGGAGCAAAGATTCTGTAGGCCTCTACCAGTGAAGTCTATGGTGATCCTTATGTACATCCACAAACAGAAAACTATTGGGGAAATGTAAATCCAATAGGCATTCGGGCATGTTATGATGAAGGTAAAAGGTGTGCCGAAACTTTATTTATAGATTATTACAGACAATTTCATGTTCCAGTTAAAATTATCCGCATATTCAATACGTATGGTCCCAGAATGTCTTGTCAAGATGGAAGAGTTTTATCAAATTTCATTAATCAGGCTTTGAACAACCAAGATATCACAGTCTATGGCACAGGTCGGCAAACACGAAGTTTTCAGTATATAGATGATTTGGTTGAAGGAATGTTGAAAATGATGAATACAGACATATCCTTTACAGGCCCGGTAAATCTAGGAAATCCTACTGAATATACAATTCTTGAAGTAGCACACAAAATAATAAAACTGACAGATTCCAATTCTCGTATCATTCATTTGCCGCTTCCCAGCGATGATCCTAAGCAACGTAAGCCAGATATAGCATTAGCAAAGCAACGATTGGTATGGGAGCCTACGGTTCATCTGGAAAAAGGACTGAGACGGATGGTAGAGTATTATGTTGAATCTTATGCTGTTGGGGGTATATTAGTGTAAAAAGATCGAAACGTAATTAAGTTGATAAGCATTGCATTAAAAAAATAATCCGATATATGAATAAAGAGAATGAGCAACTTGAACTGTTTAGTGTAATCATGCCAGTATATAACCAAGGTGCATTTATCAAGAGAGCAATTAGAAGCTTGTTTGATCAGGCATTTTGCAACTGGGAATTAATTATTATTAATGATGGAAGCAGTGATAATACCTATGAACAAATTGTAGAAACATTGTCACATCCAAAAGTCGTTTATATTGAAAACTCCGCAAACAAAGGCTTAGGATATGCCATAAATCAAGGACTAGACGTTGCCAAAGGGAAATACATATCTTATCTACCAGCAGATGATTTTTTCTATAAAGATCATTTGTTATTGTTGTACAATAAGTTTAAGGAAGATCCGGAAACAGTATTGGTCTTCAGCGGAATTACTTATGCACAAAATGATTCTCTAACGGCTTCAACAAATGTGGAAACACCTTATATCAGAGAAGGATACCCTTTACAATTAGTACAAACCGCTCATAAAAAAACAGATGAGAGATGGTTGGTGAGAGATGAATTTATAACAGAGGATTTATATATTATGTTTTGGCACAAGCTGTTAGGTAAGGGTTATTTTAATGCTATAAATAAAGTTACTTGTTTTTGGACTCAACACCCGTTACAAAGACATAAAATTGCTGGAGAAAAATACGGCGGCTGCTTGAATCTCTACAGAACATATTATAAAGTAAAGAAACCTTTAAAGATGAGGTTCTCAAAATACAAGTTCGTTGATGAGAACCAAAGATATGCAGATTTCCATACAAGAAGAAAAAAGGGACCGAATGGTTTAAAGATTTTATTGGTTGGAGAGTTATCTTATAATCCGGAAAGGATATATGCGCTAGAGAAAAGTGGGCATGAACTGTATGGGTTGTGGATAACAAAACCGAATTATCCGTTTGCAAATGTAGGGCATTTAGCTTTTGGCAATATTAAAGATATTTATTTTGACGACGATTGGATACACAATATAAAACGAATAAATCCAGATGTGATTTATGCTTTGGGAAATTGGGATGCTGTAGAGCTGGCTTATACCGTTTTAAAGGCAAAATTGGAGATACCGTTTGTTTGGCATTTTAAAGAAGGCCCCCAAGTTTGTATTAAAGCAGGGCTATGGGAGAAATTATGTAATTTGTATTTATACTCAGATGGGAAGATTTTTATAAATGAAATAATCAAAGAATGGTATGAACTTTTTCTGGGAGAAGTTAAAATGGAAAGTTCTCTTATCCTTGATTTGGACCCACCTATTAGTAATTATTTCCATAAAAAAAGGAGTGCAAAATTATCAAAGCAGGATGGTGAAATTCATACAGTGGTTACCGGAAGATTAGTAGGTGTAACCGAAAAAGATATGAAAATGTTAGCAAAGCATCGAATACATCTGCATTTATATTCAGAAAGCGCGCATGAAGGGAGAAAATCTCAAATGGATGTAATGAAGGATGCTGCTCCGGATTATTTTCATACTCACCATCATATCCCTAGTAATGAATGGGTAAAAGAGTTCTCACAGTATGATGCTGGCTGGTTACATTGCTTTATAAGTAAAAATTATGGTAATATATTGAAGGCTACTTGGGATGATATGAATATTCCTGCACGCATATATACATTAGCTGCAGCCGGACTTCCAATGATACAGATGGATAATAAAGAACACCTTGTCGCTATGCATCAAATAGCTAAACAATTGAATATTGGAATTTTCTACAATCAAATAGAAGAATTAGGTACTTTATTGTACGATCATGATAGAATGAATACACTCAATACAAATGTAGCAAATCACAGGATGCAGTTTACATTTGATTATCACATAGAAAAACTGGAAGATTTTTTTTATAAAGTAATCAATTTAGCAAAACGAAATGGAAAAAAGATTATTAAAAATCGCCAATCTATTATTTATTAATAGCCAAAATATTAAAGAAGTAGGATTATTAGATGGTAAATTAGGTGCTGCAATTTACTTGTACGAATATGCACGGCACTTTAATAAATCAGGATACCATGATTTAGCAGATTTTATAATTTGTGAAACTTTAAATCAATTGAACAAATCTGAATTGACACATGATGTTTATAAAGGCATAAGTGGAATCGGATGGGGGATAGAGTATCTTATAAAAAACGGATTTATCGAAGGAGATTCAGATGAAGTTCTAATGGACTTTGATTCAAGAATTCAATCTTTTATAAATGCAATGGAAAGTTGTGAAGTTGCACATTTATATGACCTCGTTTCTCTAAAAGAGTTTATGCTATCAGTTGATGTTTATATATTTATGCGTTCATCCAAAAATATCAATAATATAGATAATGTAAAAAAAATCTTTAACTTCTATTGGCAAGTTCTAAAGTCCGATATCGAGGTTTCTATTGGTTTTTTAAATTCATTTACTCTTTTTATAATTCATCTGAAACATTTGAATATACCAATTACGATCTTAAATAACTGCTTCAATAATAAAATATTAAACATTGCTTATCAAGATGCATTGATGGAAACAAAATGCTCACATACTGATTTAATTCGATTAAAAAGAATAATCAAAAAAACTGATTTATTGGATGATGGTCTAAATAAATATATCATTAACCAATTTCCTCTCATCAATGATGACTTAGAGAAACAGACTATTCTTGTAGATTTCATAACAGAACTATTGTATAAAAATAAAACTTTCCCTGTTACTGATATTGAAACGGTTGATAGATTTCTAGAACATTCTCTTATTGATATGAATGATGAAAATCTTTGCTTACGTACAGGTATAGCCGGTTTGGGATTAGGCATACTTAAATCAGGTGTATATGAAACAAAAATATGATTTTCTGCTTGTGGGAGCAGGGCTGTTCAATGCAATCTTTGCCCGGGAGGCTGTTCGCAAAGGTAAAAGATGTTTAGTAGTAGAAAAAAAGACCTTTTTTGGGGGGGGGACTTATACTGTGAAAATATTGAAAGTATAAAAGTGCATAAATACGGACCACATATTTTTCATACAAAGAGTTGGCCTATATGGAACTATATGTGCCAACTATGTGATTTTAATAACTTTATATATTCGCCCATAGCTAACTATAAAGGTGAGTTGTTTAACCTGCCTTTCAATATGAATACTTTTTATCAGTTGTGGGGAACAAAAACACCTCTGGAAGCAGATCAAAAAATTAAAGAGCAATGCGCATGTTATGTACACTATAACTCAGATAATCTGGAAAACTACGCATTAAAATCAATGGGGAAAGATATCTATGAAAAACTTATAAAAGGTTATACTGAGAAGCAATGGGGGAAAAAAGCAGAAGACTTGCCAACATTTATTCTTAAACGAATACCTTTTCGATTTACATTTAACAACAACTATTTTGAGGACCCTTATCAAGGAATTCCTAAAGATGGTTATAATGTTATTTTCAATCAATGTTTTGAAAACTGTGACGTTATATTGAATGTAGATTATTTAGATGATAAATCACTCGCAAAATTAACTGATGCCATTGTTTATACAGGCACAATTGATACATATTACAATTATGTGCACGGTGAACTTGAATATCGTTCACTTCGATTTGAAACTGAAGTGCATAATATTCAGAATTATCAAGGGGCAGCAGTTGTAAATTACACATATCATAAAATTCCTTATACTCGTATAATAGAACATAAACATTTTGAATTTAAAGATCAACCGAAAACGGTCATTACTAAAGAGTTTCCTCAACTTTGGAAAAGGGGACTTGAACCATTTTATCCAGTGAACACTTCCAAAAATCAAGAAAAAATAGCACAATATAAGGAATTGGCACTTAAAGAGAAAAATGTATTTTTTGGAGGTCGACTAGCCACTTACGAATATTTTGATATGGATCAGACTGTAGCTCAAGCATTGAAGTTAGCGAAAAAAATACTCTAACTTTTAAAATAATATTGAAGTCATCTTGATTTTTAGAAATTAGTATTAAAAATTAGGAAGCGTTGATTTTGCATTCCCTAAAAAACAAACAATATACTGTAAATGGAAAGTTATAGATATGCTATGTAAATTGTATGATATGAATATTCACATATAAAATGCAACAGTCTAGATATAAGTGTAAAATTAAAAAATCTGCTTCAAGATGCGTGTTAATTCTTGCCCATGAATTTTCGAGCAAACAAATACAATCCAGCCATCTTGCAGGCTTTCTGCACATGCTGTTAATAAAATATCCAGACGAAAGCTATGAATATGGGCATTGATAATAAAATAATGAATTCAGTTATATGGAATAAAATAGTTAGTCCAGCTGAAATGAAAAGCATATATGGTTTTTAAATAGATTAATATGTTCAATTAGTATGGCAGCATATAATGCAGCAGAGAGAGTTAATCATTATCAACGGTTGCATCTCAGCAACTTTATTTATTTATTAATTAATTTAAGTTATGAAACTAAAAAAAATTAAGTTAAACACGTTGGCAAATGCCAATATGTTGAGTGAAGAAATGAATGCACTGAAAGGGGGCGAAAGAGCATGCTCATGTTCATGCTACTGGGAAAATAAGAGTGGGTCTTCTTCAAGTGACAATGCCGGAGCAAACTACGGTCTTGGTTCTTCCGGTGGATATTCACAACATGGCTGTAATCAATACTCTTATTCTTATTCATGGGGCATGGTGAGCATAATGTAAATCATGCTTAATCATTCGTATTATTCATTGTATTAATTATCAATTTTACAAAGAATAAGTAAACATCTTAATGCGAGTATGATACAATCATACTGTTTCATCCTCGCATTTTTTTAATAATTATATGTAACATCAAATAATTAACTATGAGTTTTTTCTCTACACATCTTAAACAAGTTTTCTTTTTAACTTTAATACTTTTTTTTCAATTTCACTAAATGCTCAAAGAAAGCCACGTGTGGTTTATCTCCCCTTTCCTAAGGATACAGATGCTATGATAGCTATAGACTCAGCGAGTATTCGCATTTTATACGCCATGAATGCCATTGATCTTAAGAATATTGAAACTTATGATGATTTGCAACGATTGGAGATTGGAAAGGATTTCTCAAAATACTACAGTTTCTTTGTGTTCAATTCAGATTCTTTAGTCACAGCTTGGAAAAAGAAACATCCCAGAGCAGAATCAGTACCGGTGAGGTCAGGCGTTCGTGGTAAGCATTTTAACTGGTCGGAATATCATTATTCGGAATTTTTTATCGACCACTCAAAAAATACTTTTACCGAATATGCCCGAATGCCCAGGTATATGAACCATCTTAATAGCAAATACACTGAAATTATTCCTATTCAAGAATGGGAAATTAACGAAGAAACAAAAAAAATTTTAGGATTTGAATGCCAAAAAGCAACTTGTCATTTTAGAGGAAGGCGGTATACAGCTTGGTTTAGCATGGACGTTCCTATAAATAAGGGTCCATGGAAATTTGGTGGATTGCCTGGTTTAATATTGAAAATATACGATGATGATGAATTGTACAAATTTGAATGTATACAGATTGAAACTCTTAAGAAAAAACTTCCTATGATGATGTACGAAGATTATAAAGAATATAAACCCATTAATCGAGATAAGCTGCTGAAACTCCAAAAGATGCTGAATGAAGATTACATGAAAGCAACAGGAGCCAGAAACCTTAAGACCCAAGAACCGATCTCGAATCCGGTTGATTATTATCCTATAGAAATTCAATAAAGGTATGAGAGCGTATATTTCAACACATCATATTGAACATGCCATAGCCAACATGAAGCAACTGGTATTTGAAGTGACGGATTCCTGTAATCTGAGGTGTAAATACTGTACATATGGAGAATTTTATGAAGACTATGATAAACGCGAAGATAAGAACTTATCCATAGAAAAAGCGACTAAATTGATCGACTATTTATCAGGTTATTGGGATTCGGAGCTGCGTACCTCTGCTCAACAACACATATTTATATCTTTCTATGGTGGGGAACCATTATTAAACATGCCTTTTATTAAAGCAATTGTTAGATATATAACCGAAGAAAAAAGAGCAAGCTATAGAACCTATAGTTTTTCATTGACTACCAATGCCGTATTATTAAATCGATATATGGATTATTTCGAAAAGCATAAATTCCGTTTGCTCGTTAGTTTGGATGGTGATGAAAAGAATACTTCATATAGGGTCAATCTGGCTGGTCATAATGCTTTTTCTACAATTATGAATAATGTGGACGTATTGAGAAACAAATACCCACAATATTTTGAAGAATGCGTCAGTTTCAATGCAGTTTTACACAATAAGAATTCCGTTCAGGAAATCTATTCATTTTTCAAGAATAAATTTGGCAAAATACCTCGAATAGGAGAATTAAACAGTACAGGTATACGCGAAGATAAGAAAAAGGAATTTATGGAGACCTACAGGAATACGGCCGAAAGTTTGAAGCAAGCGGAACATTACGAAGAAATTGAACGAGATATATTTATGCAAGCAGATAGTTATAGGGAGTTAACTCTTTATCTTTATCAATATAGCGGTTATGTGTACAATGATTATACGGACCTGTTAATTGATAAATCAAAACTCAGAAGTCTTCCAACGGGAACTTGTATGCCATTCTCAAAAAAAATGTTTGTTACCGTAAATGGGAAAATACTTCCTTGCGAACGTATCGGCCATCAATTTGCATTAGGAGAAATAACAGATCATGGAATTGTATTGAATTTTTCAACAATAGTAGAACAATATAATACTTATTTTGAAAAAATGGAAAAACAGTGCGAAAACTGCTGGAATGTTAAGAGTTGCAGGCAGTGTTTGTTCAATTTGCAAAATCTGGAAAAAAGACCTATTTGTAACGGATATATGAATGAAAATGCTTTTAATCAGTATACAAAGAGACAAATAGCTTTTCTACAAAAGAATCCAGAAATGTACAAAAAAATAATGGAAGAAGTAAATGTAATATAATCTATGATCCGATTCATCTCTTTAATGCTTGTATTCTCTTTCTTCCCTTTTACTTTATGTACTCAAACGATTGTAGAGGGGTATATAAAGAATAAGAAGAAGCAGCCTCTCTCAGCAACCATTACAGTAGCTGCAAAAGGTAGCAAAGCAGTATCTTCTTATACAACAACGAATGATATTGGTTTTTATTCCATTGTATATAAAGGTGAAGCAGATAGTATTACATTAACTGTGAGTAGTATAAATGTTGGTAAATACCAGAAAACCATTGACAGGAAACAACACCGGCTTGATTTTATACTTGAAGAGAAGCCGATAGAATTAACTGAGGTAAACATTGTTCCTCATAAAATAACAAAAATGGGTGATACAATCAATTATACTGTCAGCATGTTTATGAGTCCCAGTGATAGAACCATCAAAGATGTATTGAAGAAGATGCCGGGTATTGATATTAGCTCCAGTGGAAAAATATCATATAACGGCAGGGCAATCAATAAATTTTATGTTGAAAATTTAGATTTGATGGGAGGAAGATACAATGTTATAACGAATAACATATCAGCCAAAGATATTGCTTCTGTTCAGGTATTGGAAAATCATGAGCCTATAAAAGTTTTGCAAAAAATGACAGTTTCGGAAGATGCTGCTATCAATCTCAAACTGAAAAATACTGCAAAAGGAATTTTATCTATCTTGGCCGCGGCAGGAATCGGATATAAACCAGCTATATGGGATGGAGAATTAACTTCAATGTTCTTTGCTTCTAATATGCAAAACGTAATTACATACAAAGGCAATAATTCCGGGAATGACATTAAATCGGAACTAAGAAGCCATTATGATCATGAACAGATAAATATGGATGCAAATAACTATCTTTCCATATTATCACCAATAACTCCTCCTGTTCCACAAAAGCGTTATCTCTATAATAATTCTCATGTTATTTCCGCTAATCATCTTCATTTGTTGAAAGATAGCCTTAAACTCACTACAAATGTATCTTACTATAAAGATAAAGTTGAACGGGAAGGATATTCTTTTCTTCAACAGTACTTACTTGAAGACAGCATTTTATCAATAGAAGAAAACATCCATTATATGAGAAGGCAGCATAATGGAGAAGCTACCTTCAAATTAGAATCCAACAGGAGCCAATATTATTTTACGAATGTGTTGAACTTGAAAGGAAACTGGAATGATGAATCCGGCTCAGGAATTACGAAAAGTAATGCCGCCGTAAATGAAAAAATATCACAAAGCCTTAACAATCCGACCTATTCCATCAATAATGCATTCAACCTAATGAAAGGCATCGACAATAATCTCTTAAGGGTATATTTCGCAATAGGCTACCAGAAAAAAACAGGTACGTTAACAGTTGCACCAGCAAACTATATGGAGAAAAATCCCGCAACCGTTGACCAAGAGAGCACCGCTAAAGATTTTGCGTCTATATTACGAGCAACTTATGGCAGGCGTATCAAAAAGTTCCATCTGGACTATAGTGTATGGACACGTATTGATATGCGGAAATTAGATACCGACTTAAAAGGTGAAGATGAAAATAATTCCATTATTCTATCTGCGGACTCGCTGCGGAATGAATTGAATTATAATACATATCAATTCGGTATTCATCAAAGCTATAGCTATAAGAGTACAAGATTCAAGGCATTTTTAACACTTCCGCTAACCTTCTTTTTTCTTACAAAAAAAGATCATTTGTCAGACAAGGAAAAGAATTACAGCAAAACAATTCTAAACCCCTCGTTGACTGTAATACATGAACTGACGAGTCTCTTCTCTCTTTCTTACGGCATCAATTACCGGAAAGCATATGGAGATATAACTTCAAGTTACACAGGATATATTATGCACAACTACAGAAGTATGATGCGAAATACGAATGATGACCTTTTTAAAACCCGGACGATGAATGGAAACCTATCCGCAACGTACAGGGACGTCTATAATTTGCTTTTTATCAATGGTAAAGTGGACTATAACTACACTTGGAAAAACTTGCTTTACGGATACAATTATCAAGGGATCATGAGTGAAAAAACAACCCTACTGCAACCTGGCAAACAACAGAATGTAGCCATGAACATTAATATGAGTAAAGGATTCAATTTTTGGTCGACAACAATCCGTTTTTCGGGTAGATACAGTAACACTAAAGGAAAACAACTAATTCAGGAACAATTAGTGGATTATAGAACGCAGGGATACGAATTTTCTACTTACTTACATTTGATTCCAAACAGATTTGTTGATGCAAGTAATTCTTTCATATTTGGAAAAAACAAAAGTCGTATTTCCGATAGCTCCCATTATTTTTCATCAATAAAAAACATTGCAAATATAATACGCTTGAATGTACATTTAACCAATGCCCTGACTATAAATTGGAATGTTGAACTTCAATACAACAATTTGACAAGCAAACGACATACATCATTTGCTGATGCAGGAATTAAATATAAATATAAAGAGATAGAACTGGAATTTGAATTAAATAATATTTTTAATTCAAAGAAGTATATATCGGCTTTCAGTAGTCATACATATACTCATTTCTATAGTTACAATTTGCGTCCAATGAGTGCATTCGTTAAAGTCAGATTTAAACTGAAATAAATTATGAAAGAGTTTTGGCTAAGCATAAATTCGCAGATATATGCTGAATTTAAGGGAGACAATGTTTTATTATATAATACCTCCAATGGTAGATATATAGAAAACACAATCCATGAAATCACAACTTTAGTAAGGGAGTTGTATCGCCCAGAAAATTTAGGGGCTATCATTATTAAGGAAGATAGATTAAAAGAACAAGAAGTAAGAGAATTCATACAAGAGTTTTCGAAGTCAAAAATGGGAAAAATGGTGGATAAAGATGAATACCCATATAAGCCTGTAAGTCTTATACCCATTCTAAACCTGCAAAAAGACATTGATAAACTAAACAAAAGCAATGACACTTTATTTCCTGTAAATGACAATTATTTAAACTATCTTCGGGAAATAAATATTTATCTAAATACCGAATGCGATAACCAGTGCACATTATGCCAGAATTATTATAGGCAGATACCTTGCTGCACAAAAGAGGCCACTTTTAAAGAATTATCCTTGCAAAATATAGAAACATTATTCAATCAAATACAATATTCACAACTAGCTAGAGTAAACTTCTTGGGAGGAAATATTTACAGATATACACACTTAAATATTTTAGACGAGAAAAGCAAGAAGTTGAGAGATATCCTGCACTTTTATGTATTTTACACCAACTATCAATCTAACAATTTCATTAACAGTATATTTCTCGAAATAATTGTAAATTTTCCATTAAAAAAGGAAATCCTTAAAAACATACTATCTACTATTGAAAATATGGATAGAGTTACTTTCCATTTTATAGTAGAAGACAATGAGCAATATGATCAAGCAATCATTTGTAGTCAAGAATTTGATATAAATCATTATATCATTCACCCTTTCTATAACCAAAAAAACATTGCTTTTTTTGAAAAGTATGTATTTTTACAAAAGGAAGATATTTTAGAAGCCGACATAACGTTACGTGAAATATTTAGAAATCAGAAACTTAACGTCAATTTTTGGGGTAAACTTTATCTGTATCCAAGCGGTTCGATTAGAGCAAGTATTCATTCTAAAATCATAGGAAATATCGAAATAAACACATTAGCTGATATTATTCAAAAAGAAATGGCTGAAAATACAGCGTGGAGAATGATAAGAAACAATAAACCTTGCAGTGAATGTATATATCAATACTTCTGCCCTGCCCCCTCAAATTATGAACTCACATTTAATAGATCGAATCTTTGCCAAATAAATCCGAAGACGACGTATAACGAGTATGAAAGCATTTCCTAATTACCGCCAATTGGATGCCATGGACTGTGGTCCAACATGCTTACGAATGATTGCAAAATATTATGGGCGTAGTTTTCCAATGCAGTACTTACGGGAAAAGAGTTTTATTACTCGCGAAGGGGTTTCTATGTTAGGCATCAGTGATGCTGCCGAAACAATTGGATTTCGCACAAATGGAGTTAAAATAACTTTTGAACAACTAATTAGAGAACAACCAACCCCTTGTATTCTACACTGGAATCAGAATCATTTTGTGGTTTGTTATAACATCAAACAAAAACGTAACAGTGATTTTAAAATTTATATCTCTGATCCGACAGGTGAAAAATATATAATGAATAAATCGGACTTCCTTCAATGCTGGATTAGTATTCATTCAGAAGAAAAAGAGTTAGGGACAGCATTATTGCTTGAACCTACACCTGACTTTTACACGCAAGATGATGATGTATATAAACAAAAGAAAAGCGTCTCCTATTTTTTACATTACCTTAAGCCACATCATTCTCAACTCTTACAGCTTACTATTGGGCTATTAGCCGGAAGTATTATATCATTTATTCTACCATTTTTAACACAAGCTGTTGTAGATCAAGGCATCCAGAATAATAACCTCAGCTTTGTATCCTTAATTTTAATAGCTCAACTTGGGTTATTCATTACCCAATTATCAATTGAATTTATTCGAAATTGGATTACTCTCCATGTCAATAGTCGTATCAGTATAGCTCTTATATATGACTTTCTATCCAAACTGATGAGATTGCCAATTCAATTTTTCGATACTAAAAATGTCGGTGATATCATGCAGCGTATCGGAGATAATAATCGAATAAAATCATTTCTTACTGGGATAACATTAACAACTTTATTCTCATTTGTCAACTTCATCATCTTTGCATTCATATTGACATATTATAATATGGAAATATTAGCAGTATTTGTATTGGGTAACGCTCTATACATTTCATGGATACTTCTTTTTCTCCGTTATCGCCGCAAATTGGATATGGCACGCTTTTCGCAAGCATCGGCCGAACAAAGTAATTTGGTTCAAATTGTAACTGGAATGCAGGAAATTAAACTTAATAATTGTGAAAAACAACAACGATGGAAATGGGAGCGCATACAAGTAAAGTTATTCAAGATAAATATTAAAGGACTCGCACTTGGACAATACCAACAAATTGGATCGGTATTCTTTAGCCAAACCACCTCATTATTTATATCGTACATTGCAGCAAGAACCGTTATAGAAGGAGAAATGACATTAGGAATGATGATGTCCATTAGTTACATTATTGCTCAATTATCTGGTCCTATCGGACAAGTTATTGGATTCGTTCAAGCTGCTCAGGATACTAAAATAAGCTTAGAACGATTGAATGAAATACATACTCAAAAGGATGAAGAACAAAACATTGAATTTAAAATAGGTGAATTACCAACGAATAGAAGCATACACATTGAGAACCTTTATTTCAGCTATGACGGAGCAGACCGTAACTACACTTTAAATTCGATCAACATAACTATACCCGAGAATAAAATAACGGCCATAGTTGGAAGTAGTGGAAGCGGTAAGACAACCTTAATAAAATTATTATTAGCTTTCTATCAACCCAATAAAGGGAAAATAATAATTGATGATATACCGATAGAAGATATTAACCCGCATTTGTGGAGACAAAAGTCAGGAGCGGTAATGCAAGATGGTTTTATTTTTTCTGATACAATATCAGGTAATATAGCAGTAGGAGAAGACATTGTAAACAAGAAAAAGCTGCTTCATGCCGTAGAAGTTGCAAACATAAAAGAATTCATTGAATCACTTCCATTGAAATACAACACAAAAATTGGCATGGAAGGTAGTGGGCTTAGTCAGGGGCAACGCCAACGTATTCTTATTGCACGAGCAGTATACAAAAATCCTGAATACATATTTCTGGACGAGGCGACTAATGCTCTAGATGCCAGTAATGAGAAAAAGATAATGGAACAATTGAACAAGTTTTATAGAGGGAAAACGGTTGTTATCGTAGCCCACCGACTAAGCACAGTTAAAGATGCTGATAAAATAATTGTTTTAGATAAAGGAAGAGTAGTAGAAGAAGGCACTCATCAAGAATTAACCCTTCTAAAGGGCGCTTACTATCAATTAGTTAAAAATCAACTGGAATTAGGTGCTTAATGAGTATAAAACAAAAAACATACAGTAACGTTGAACTTAGAAGCGAAGAAGTACAGGAAATTATGGGCAATATTCCTTCTTGGATTGTACGTTGGGGACTCACTGTGCTTCTATTATTAATTCTATTACTTTTAGCAGGCAGTTATTTTTTCAAGTATCCGGATACGATCACAGCGGAGATGACATTGACAAGTCGGCAACCTGTTACACAAATAGTGGCACGAAGTTCCGGTAAGATTAATACACTACTCGTTTCAGAAGGAGATATGGTTGAAGAAGGAACGCTTCTAGCT
Organism: Bacteroides sp.; assembly: GCA_021201335.1. GTDB lineage: Bacteria > Bacteroidota > Bacteroidia > Bacteroidales > Bacteroidaceae > Bacteroides. The sequence continues at coordinate 134,650 of JAJQFD010000044.1, forward strand.
ATATTGGATAATCCTGCATCAACAGAAGATATACTTGAATTAAAGAAAGAACTCAATCGTAGTTTTTACGACCCTAGCATTATTTCCGTTTCTCCAATCATACAAAAAGAGCTTACGCTTGGTGACGTCCACACCTATTACAGCAGCCTTCTTAATAATGTGCATGAATATATTAATTATCAAACCCTTTCCTATTATCCGCAGAAAATTGAACAGATACAAAAACAAATACAATTATACAATAACTATTATCACAGGCAACAACAGCAAGTAAATGCTATAAAATTGCAACATCAAATCGCTAAACAGCAGTATGCTCGTGATTCTCTTTTATTTGTACGAGGACTTATTTCTGCTTCAGAACATGACGAAGCGCAAGTTACTTTGATGAAGAGCTTATCTTCTTTAGAAGGACTGTTATCCTCCTTGGAAAACGTTAAAATACAAATTGCTGCACAACAATCAACATTGTTAGATCTTCAATTACAGAAAGCAGAAAAAGAAAGTATTTTACTACAAACTTATCATAGGGCGGCAGAACAGGTTCTATCAGCAATACATATATGGGAATTAAATTATTGCCTGATTAGTCCGATAAAAGGAAAAGCAACATTTAATACGTTTTGGAGTATTAATCAATATGTCCCTTCCGGAGAAAAGGTTTTCGCAATTGTACCCGAAGAATCTGAAGAACTAATTGGAAGAGCATATCTTCCTATCGGACGTTCCGGAAAAGTACAAAAAGGACAACGAGTTATCATACGCTTCAATAACTATCCAAGTCAAGAATTTGGAATCGTCGAAGGAACAGTTTCTGCTATTTCTTTAATTCCCAGCAACAACAACTATACTATAGAGATAATTCTACCCTATGGATTAACTACCAATTACCAAAAGACATTGCCTATGGCACAAGAGATGACTGCCACAACAGAAATTGTAACAGAAGAACTTCGCTTGATTGAACGTTTGATTATGCCTATAAAAAGTATAATAAAAGTTGGATTTTAATAAATAAAAAAAGTTAGAGCAATTAGATTTAATCTGTAAAAAATAGACGGCACTGTCCATAATTGTAAAGTATCAATAGATTCGCTACACTTTTAGTTTCTTTATTTCACTAGAAACAATTATCTTTCGTTCCATGAAAGATGATCAAATGCAAATAAGAACACGTAAAAAATGGCTCCAAGTATATCAGGAATTAGGTTCTGTGTCGAAAGCAGCTTTACGAGGCGGAGTTGCCAGATCAACTCTTCACCGTTGGATTCTGTAAAAGTCATCCAGAGCGTAGCGAAAGATCTGTTGCACGACCGTAGAACGGTTGAGGAGCAGATCTCTCACTTTGTTCGAGATGACCCGAATAGTTTTGACACACCCCTTTTTTTACAAACGATCTATTTCAGATTCATTGGCACTAGAGCCTTTGTATCTGTTCTTCATTGAATTAAACCGATAAGTCGCTGTTATAGAGAAAATTCGATTATCCAGGTTCTTATCCGTTTTCAGAATAATATTATTCATTCTAATATTTACTTTCTCGCGTATCGTATTAAAAATATCCTCGCAACTTAAGGTTATATTTAAACGATTTTTCATGAAACTTTTCCGCAGACTTCCCTCTACTCCCCACCGGGGATGAATATAACCTATCTGGCTATTTCCGCTACTTATCCCAGAAACATTTAAACGGAAAACAAAATTCGCAGGTAAACGTATCATGTTTTTTAGCGTGTACATCCAAATCGGTTTTTTATAATTTAACTCCGGATCTCCTATTGTGAGCCATTGTTTCATGACATTCACCCCTGCTGATAAAGTCCATATCTTAAATAAAGTAGGGTTATAACTTATTCCAGCCATCAGCGTTTGATAATCGGGGATATTCTCGCTTTTGTACATCACAATAGGCTGATCTTTATATAAAGAAGCTAAACTGAATATCGCATTTTCATGATAAACATAGGAAGTCATAAACTGCAAATCCCCCCAAGCTATTAATCCGGTAAGAGAATGTTGAATATCTGGCTTTAAGAACGGATTACCGGATTCATACAAAAAAGGAGTATTGTATCGTATATCACTACGTAAATCACCATAAGAAGGATAATTAACTTTCGTTTCATAAGCCAGACTGGCCTGACATTTATCAGTAGCATATGCAATCGATAAATTGGGAAATAGTTTGTTGTATCGCTGTTTTTGTTCTTCTTTCAATATACCTTTTTCATAATAATTCAGATGAATCCATTCATAACGCAAACCGGCTCCCACATTAAAATCCCCCCATTGGTTCTGCCAACCCAGATAAAGAGCAGCCCGGTTTTGTTTCATTCTATCATCTGTATTATCCAGTCCGAGATCGGTATTACCGTTTTTATAATTCTGTTTGCGGTTCGTATTAGAATACTCTCCCCCAGTTTCAAACATTCCCCAGGAAGAATCATATTCTATATTCGCCTTTATGGCATACAAATCCGAGCGGCTTTTGGCGGTTGAGTAAATATGATCCGGATCATCTGTATATAGGTAGTAAGCATGGTCATCATTATCAGATTCCGCATGTACATAATCGGTATTAACAGCCAGGAGTAGTTCTTTATTCAACTGGCCTTCATAATATGCATTTACGGTATGATTATCCCTCTTAAAAATTCCATCTGACTGCTGATAAATATCAGAATCTTCCTCATACCCGTGTGTTATAATATAATTGAGAATATCAGCATCACTCTTTGTATTTCGATAACGATAGCGTACTCCCAGAGAGTGCTTAGGATTAGGTAACCAATTAAAACCCACAGTAGGATTCATTACTCGACTCTTCGTTTTTTCCGTAACTTCATACAAATGTTCTTTTCATATCCACTTAAAGTGAGTTGCTGCGACAAGTCATTATATTCTTGAGAGCGTTCATCTCCGTATTTAAAAGAACCGAAGATATCAAATTTCTTCTGCCGATACGTAAAAGACGCATACTCATTATGAGAGAAACGACGCCCCAAAACACCTTTTGCCTGTAAATTACCACTGAACCCTTCGCCTTTAGGGGTAACAGTGACAATTTTAATAACAGATTTCACAGATGCATCATACTTAGCTCCAGGCGCTGTAATAACTTTTACTTCTTTGATATCTTTCGGAGACAACTGCTGTAATTCATTATACTCCCGAACCAGTCTATTATTGATATAGATCAAAGGTCGACCTTTGCCAAAAATCGTAATACTATTATCTGACTTATTCACAAAAGGAAGCTGGCCCAACACTTCATCGGCTGTATTCAACGTTCCTAAGACCGTAGTATTAACACTGGCCACCAAGGTACCGTTTCCTTGCATTTTGAAAGCTTTTCGCGTACCCGTAACAACTACTTCCTCTAAAGTTTGATTATCCGGTAAGAGTGTTAAAGACAAGGGTTGATTTAAAGATGCAGTTGTGTGCATTGTTTGATATCCGATACAAGAAATCTTAAGTAATTTATTTCTTGTTTCGGATGCCTCCAATCTAAATTCTCCCAGTTCATTACTAATAGTTCCTTGCAGGAACAAAGAGTCACTCTTATTGAGTAAAACAACATTCGCATACGACACAGGATTTGAATCTGTATCCAGTAGCTTACCAGTAATCGTTTGTGCAAGTGTAGTGGTATTTCTGACAAAAAGCAGAATAACGATCCACAAATAATACTTTAATTGAGTACGCATAATTGTATTTATTCTATGAATATTTTATTATATACAGGAGGAGCTTTAGGACATCTTGGATCAGGATAAAAATAGTTTTCTTCTCCGTATGCTTCAATAGCAAGTTTCCAACAGACTCCCCTCTCATTATGACAACTTTCAAATTCCGAACAACTGCCACATACTGAATTGCCAAAATTAGTTTTCTTGGTCAAATAACTCAATCGATTACTATCCCATATTTCTTTAATAGAGGAATTGATTACATTCCCCATGACAAAAGCTTTATTGAACATCATTCCCTCACAGATCGTAACATCTCCATTGGGCAATATATAGAGTTGCCTCAAATTACCTGTACATAAAGGACGATCTGAATATTTCTTTTGTTTCTCATCAAAGCAATTATAAAATTCGCTCCTCTCCGGATATGATGATATGGATATTTTATATGGGTATTTTTCTTGTTTAATTTCCCTCTCCAATAATACTAAATTTTCTTTAGAAGGCATAAAATTAGAATCATTTTTATAGAGAGAATTACCAGCAGGAGTTAAATTTACTTCTCGAACATTATAAGAAGAAAGAAAATCAAGAAGAGATATTATTTCTTTCAGATCAGTGTTAAAACTCGTAATAACAGAGTTTATTCTTATAAAAATACCCTTCTCTGACAAATATTTCAGAGTTAATGACATCTCAGCCAAATATCTCTTTCCATCAACATTCAACAACTTTTGAATAATTAAAGGATTAATACTATCCAACGATATTTGCAATGAATTTATACCTAATCCGCATAAAAAGTCTACATCTTCTGCAGAAATAGGCATTTTTGTAGAAATAATAGGTGAAAAGTGTGCTTTTTTAAGTTCAGAAAGAATTTCTCTCCATTGGATATCTAGAAAAAACTCCCCTCCCATTATATCAAAACTTATGGCATTATAACAAGTAGCTTCTTGTATTATTTCTTTTAATCTATTGAAGCTGATTTGCCTCTTTATTCTTTTTCTACAATCTGCATAACAATAAATACAATCTGTATAGCATTTTGTATTTATCATATAAGTAATATATAAAGGAAAATCAAGTCTTTTATTTACCAAATCTACAGTCGTGCAGTTAAATGAATTGGGATTATATATCGGATATCGTTTCACAGAAGTCTTATCTACCAATAAATTAACAGGAAGAATAATAAATTGACCATTAACCTTTACTTTATAGGGTTTTGGGTTATTCACTATTTTTTTAGTAAACTCAAAAAGCTTTTCATAACTTGTCTGACTTGCAAGTGCATATTCATTTATCACCTCTACAAAAGTTTTCTCTCCATCAAATGAGGCTAATAATTTAGCGTAAAAGGGATGTATGAAAGAGAAAAAAATGGAGAATATTTTTTTCCTTGGTGTCACTAAAATCATTAGAAGCTAATATGCTTCTGGAACTTTCAGCCTTCAGAATATAATTTGGATTTATAACATATATAACATCTTCCATCATTGATTACTTTTTAATAAAGCCTGATTAATTCCAAAAACTAATCAGGCTTCAAGTGGTTAATCCTCACTCTCATCTTCCTCTTCTTCTACTTCTTCAGTCTCGCACTCCCCATCTTGCTTTTTAGATTTTTTGCCTAATACACAACCAGAAGCACACATCCAACCACAAGTATCACCACCTTCTAAACTTTCCATTTCTTCTTGGTTCAACAATTGGTCATTTTCATTTTCTTTCATTTCACCATTCATGTTCTTTTCTTCCATAAATTTTAAAATTTAAATTCAACATTTATTTTATTGCTAACATTCCAAAAGTATGTTATGCTAATCCATTAACTCTGGATTCATCATTTTTATCTGCATTTTTTATTGGAAATACTAAATAATTTATACGATTACTACTCACTATACTAACGCAATTCCTCTTATCCACATTTTTGTCAGTTCTTCCGGAAAATATTGCATTAATCCAAAAGATGGCTCACCAACAATAAAACGAGAACCATCAAAACCATAACATATAGAAAAATCAACTTCTCTTAACTCATTTTCTAATAACAGAATAATAGGAAACTGCAATAATTTTAAATCCTCAAAATCCAATAATTTTATATTGACACGGAAGCCTAAACGTCCAGCTATTGCTTTTAAATCAGCGAATGTTATATGGTTACTATTATTGGTTTCTACTAATAGCGAATTGTTATCACTGTATCCATAATATTTAATGATGGATTTTAAACAAGCTATACCAGATGAGCAATTCTCGCTTAAAAAAAATGTGGTTTTTATTAAGTCCTCCTTTTTCATATTTTTCAGTAACCTAAATCGTTTTTCATCTTAGGAGCAAAACAACAACGCGGATCGGGAAAATCCCAACAGCTATCCCCATAAGATTTGATTATATTACTCCAACACCGATTCTGCGACCGAAAGCATTCCTCAAAAAGTGAACAACTATGGCAAGCACTTTCTTTCTGAACATCTTGCTGTGATAAATTTCTCAATGCTAATGATTTGGATGAATTCCAAACATCTTTTAAACTTGTTACTTTAACATCTCCAATAATAAACCTAGGATTCCAGTATAATTGCTCACAAATAGTAACCTGTCCATCCGGAAGTATAAACATATGAGTATTAAGAGCGGAACAGGATGCTCCCCGGAAATGTGAACTGCCACCATGATCTGAATAAAACTTCCGGTCAATCGCTTCGCGTCCTAAGATGATGGGAAATTTTGAAACAGGAAGAATGAATTCTTCCATATACTCAAAAACAGATTCAATTTCGGATTTTGCCGGTTTTAACTTAGAAAATTCTTTGTAATCAATTGTAATAGAATTATTAACCGGAATAATGCGCCAATCTTGAAGATATTCCAGATCGGATAAGAAATTGAACAACTCCGTCAATACACGTCGATTACAATTATAAGTAGTCAATACAGAAGATATCTGGTAGTTTATTGCACTCTGATCGAGTAATAATATACCTTTCAGAATTTCACTTGCATAGGATTTTTTCACACCAAGTAATTCCTTTAATATTTCTTTATTATAAACATCTAGCGATACTTGTAACAATCCTTGATATCCTGTTTCTTGGAGTTTAATTAAAAGCTCATTAGTCAGAGGAAGCTTGGTGGAAATATATTCCGGTGCAATATTATACTTTATTAATTCTTTTAATATCAAGTCCCAATCTTTATGTAAAAATACTTCTCCACCAATCAGATTTACTTGCTGAACTTGCAATTCAGCCGCTTCTTGTATTAACTCTAATATTCGAGAAGTCGATAAATTAGTTTCTACTTTTGTAGATGTATCCGCATAACAATACTTACAATGAGTTAAGCATCTGTTTGTCAGCATCATAGTTAGCAACAAAGGCCCTGAATAAAAACGTTTGGAAACCAAATCCAGTTTTTGGCATAAAAATGATTCTGGCATTAACTCTCTGAAAATATAAAAAGGTGTAACGGTTGTTGCATCTATTAAAATATTTTTAGGAAAATAGATTTTATGATTTTTCCACATTGTAAATACTGGAGCAGGATTTTTTATATATGAAGAAACAATTCTCTTCATATAATTCAGATCACGACTAAAATAGTCGGCCAATAACCGAAGATTCTCATCAAATCTCCGGTTATGCGTAAAAAAGCTCAGCATTACTGCCTGAATGGGATGAATAAAAGAGTTCCAATTTTCAGATCCACAGGTATTTATTCCTGTTTTTGAAAACAAAGCTATTCTGTGTACATCATTCCTCAGTTCGTAATATGGATTTAAAACATATATTCTATTCTCCTTCATTTGTTATTATCCCTTTTCGAAATACGCCACCTGTAAAGCATCCTAATCCACAATCTGTATCTGTATCAGTATCAGAGTCATGGTCTTCTGTACCACCTTGTATATCCAATAAGCTATCCAAATCTAGAATATCTTCTTGGTTGATTTCTTCTGCAGAGTTTTCTAACTTAACATTCTTCATTCTTTCTACGTTCATTTTCTTCTTTTTCATATTCTTGTTTTTTAAAATTAAATAAATATAGTCGTTTCAATTTTGTGCCAACAATTGATAAACAGGAGCAAAAATCCGATTTAATACACTCCTACTGGATGTTACAATTTCAGCTTTTCCTGATAAGCCTATTTCATATTTTATCTGCTTTTTGTTCGTAGTGATCAAACTATCCGGAAAGTCTACTTCTACCGCATATGTTTTATTATGTGGTACATAAGATATAGATGAAACTTCTCCCAATAAATATCCATATGTATGAGGGGGATACTTCGACAACTCTATGTTAACTTTATTTTTTATAGCAATTCCAGCCACATCATCTGATGATAGTTTAATATGCCCTACCAGGTGCCCTTTTCGTTCTGAAATCACAGTACATAAAGTATCTCCTTCACTTATTAAATTACTCATACTCCAGCTTTTACCCCAAACGACTAACCCATCGCTATTACTCTTTATAAGATATTTTGCATCCCATGTCTTCAAACTATTCACCATATTTTCATAGGCCAATTCTAATAACTTCCGGTTTTTGGATAGTTCCATCTTGTGATTGATCTCCAGTTCAAAAAGTTCTCTTTTTACTCTTAAAATGGCTATTTGATCTGCATACTCACTCTGCTCCAAAATTCTCTGCTCCTCCTTCAAATACTTCTGTTTCTGTTGAAATAAATCAAATTGATGATATATTAAACAAGTACGGACAGCCTGCGTAAACTGTTCATAGGCAGCTGTCATCTCTCCCATGATTAAGTCAAAAGGATAATTCTGCAGGTAAGTAAAATCGTTCGTGCGATAATATCTTTCAATATTGGTAAGCACCCGGCAAAATCGCCTTACATCCGCAATCGACGCTGTGTTTTTTAGTACACCCAATGTATCATTACGTTTTACTATTGATTCATTCTCTACAAAAAAACGATCTATTTTGCCCGAATTATTAGCTGTTATCCATTCTACTTTGGCCATATCATCTATTATTAAACTTGTTTTTATAGTATCTGGATATTTGATGAAAACAGCCCCTAGTATAAGAAGTGTAATAATAGCATATATAATATAACTTCCGGTATGAATGAGCCAATTGGGAAAATCACCCAAAATATCATTATTTTCCCGGCTGTATAATTCTACCTTATCAATTTCTTCTTGATCCGGTTTATAAATTTCTTCCATATCAGTAATATTTAAGCATTCAACTCTAACTGATTTTTTACCAATCGGTAATAATCTCCCTGCCGGGAAATCAATTGTTCATGAGTTCCATTTTCTGTGATTATACCTTCTTTCAGAACAACAATATTATCGGCATTCTTTACTGTACTCAAGCGATGCGCTACAATTACTACCGTTTTTCCTTTAAAAAATTTATCAAGATTATTTTGAATCACTCTCTCATTATCTGTATCCAGTGCATTTGTTGCTTCATCAAAAAATAGATAATTGGGATTCCGATAAATAGCACGCGCTATCAGAATTCGTTGTTTTTGTCCTTGACTCAATCCTTGTCCTGTGCTACCTATTTTAGTATTATATTTTAAGGGAAGCGACTCTATGAAATCACGTATATTTGCCATTTCTGCAGCATAAAGCAGTCGCTCCCGATCTATCATTTCTGCATCCGGAGCAATATTATGAGCAATTGTATCATTAAAAATAAAGCCTTCCTGCATAACTACCCCACAGTGTCTTCGCCACTCTTTAAAACTTATTTTCTGTAAAGAATGCTCGCCAACAGTAATCAGCCCTTCCACCGGAGGATAAAATCCGAGCATAAGTTTAATGAGAGTCGTTTTACCACTTCCACTCAATCCAACAATAGCGGTAGTTTTCCCTGCCGGTATATCTAATGTAATTCCTTTGATGATTTTTTTTTGATTTTTCTGAGCCATAAGTAAAAAACAGATTTTTTAACTGAATGGATTCTGTACCGGATATTCTGTCAATATATTCTGTACCTTCTTTCTCTTCGTCTTGTTTACTATGTATTTCACCTAAACGCTCCAAACTTAACCTTGCATCCTGCGCTTGCTGCATGAAGCCGACAAACTGCTCAACAGGCCCTTGCATTTGGCCAATAATATATTGAATCGATAACATAATTCCCAATGTTATGTTTCCATCCAAAACAGCAGTTGCTGAAAAAACAGTTATCAATATATTCTTCACTTCATTAATTAATACGGCGCCTATCTGTTGCCACTGACCGAGGTTTAACGACTTAATCTTTACCCGAAATAAAGTAGCTTGAATATTTTCCCATTCCCACCGTTTCTGTTGCTCGCATCCTAACAATTTTATATCTTGCATACCATGAATAAGCTGCATCAAATTATCTTGGTTAGCAGCCATTTGTTCAAAGTTTTTCCGGTTAAGATCTGCCCGTTTTCGCATAAACAACCTAATCCAACCGACATACATGATACTAAATAACAGAAAAACAAAAAAGATTTTTAGATTGTAGATCGCCAATACAATACCAAATATAAAAACTGTAATAGCTGCGAATATGATACTTAATACCGAACGGGTAAGAAAAACCTCGATGCATTTATGGTCATCAACTCGCCGAATTAAATCACCAGCTAATTTACTATCAAAAAAGCGCATCGGCAGGCGCATCAACTTTGCTAAAAAGTCTGAAATAAGAGAAACATTAATCCGTGTACTGATATGCAGCAAAATAGTACGACGGATAACTTCAATTAAAGTACGGCTAAAAACCAATACCAATTGAGCAATCAGTATCAATTGAATAAAACTAAAATTACGATGTCCTATTCCCTGGTCAACAATTGTTTGAGTAAGAAACGGGAACACTAATTGCAATAAGCTCCCTCCCAATAACCCTAAAATTAATTGCAGAACCATTTTCTTATAAGGTCGTACATATCGAAAAAGATACCACAGCGATAAATGTTCGTATTTTATCGGCTCTTCTTCATAAAACTGAGGAGTAACTTCCACCAACATAGCAATACCCTTTTCTACTCCACCTTGTGAAGTACTTATCCAACATTTTTTTAGCTCGTACTCTTCATATTTTAATAAACCGTAAGCCGGATCTGCTATATAATAAAATGTTTTATTCTTCTTTTTCTCAATCTTATATAAAACTACAAAATGCATCTGGTTCCAATGCAATATACAAGGCAATTTCGATTGTTCCTTTAACTTGTCAATAGATGTGCGAATTCCTGTGGTTCTTAATCCTATACTTGCTGCTGCTTCACTAATACCAAGCATATTAACTCCTGTTCGCTGAATATACGATTGCTCACGTAATTGCTGTACTGAATATTTCTTTCCATAGTATCTAGCAATCATCCGCAGGCAGGTAGGACCACAATCCATCCCATCTAGTTGTTTATAAAACGGAAAACTCATCTTCTATTTTGTTGTATAAAAGTGATTAAATAATCTACGACCTGTATCAAATTTTGATTTTCAAGTTGAAAGAATGAATTTATTTTTTTCAGTTTATTTTTTATTTTCTTCTCATCCATCAATACCCGATTGATTTGTTGTTCAAAGATATCCGGTGTGATGTTTTCTACTTCTCCTGCTATGCCAAAACCCATCTTTTCATATTTTCGGACACTTTGAATATCTGCTTGTTGTTGGGATACCGGATAAGCTAGAAAAGGTAAGTTTGCACTTACACCCTCTACCCAAGTATTCAAATCTCCAGATGTCAATATGATATCGCAAAAAGGTAATACAGAAGGTAAATCTAATTGCCGATACAAACTCATATTATCCGGAAGAGGAAAAAGCTGTTGTACGGTTTCTGTTTTGTTTGTTAATAAAATAAATTCATAAAAATTGTTTTTAATACAGCTTGCTTTAAAAATATCGTATAAATAGAATAAACTAAAAGTGCTAACTCCCTCTTCCAGCAAACTTATGATTGCTAGCCTAAATGTTTTTTTAGACAATAACCTGCTCCGCAAATTATCTAACCGTAAAGAAAGAGGTTGAATTGTATGGTCAGAGGGAGGTAAATAAATAATTGGAATTGCATTTTTTCCCTTTAAACTATGTCCCCAAAATTGCACATCAATAAAAACGGTCTCTACACCATATTTATAATAAATTATTGCTTTGTTTCTCAATTGATAATCCAACAATATTAAGTCCGGAATAAACCATTGAAAATCATGTGGAAATAAAATCCGTCCTATTCCTTGTTGAAGAAGATGAGAGGTAAAGACAGAATCTGAAGAATCTGTATAATAAACCTCATAACCCCTTTTATGCAACAATAAAGCTAGATTCAGTGTAAAGCGTATACGACCGGTATCAGGTAATATGTCAAAAAGAAATGTAAGCATTTCAATCAATTGAATTCTAAACATAATTTTTCCTGACAAGCTATACAACGCATATTCCCCAATACGGAACTAAGATCTTTTCCTTCATAAGAATAAGTTTCACTGTAATTATTATATACAATATCTAACATCAATTCATTGCGCATATAAGCTAGATATTCAAAAAGAGCAGAACGTGACAACTCTATTTTTCGAGCAAATCTATCAGGACTCCCTGTGCATTTTCGTTGTATCAGAGAATCCATATAAAGTATCTTTTTTAGATCAATATATTTCATAGTATGCATTTTTAATAATCCATTGAATAAAGTGTAAAATACCCATAAAGATAACCCCCTAAAGGATTCCTTAATTCTAAAATATAATTACCATCAGAGAAATGATCAAGTAGGATCTCAAAAGGAAATGTTGTGGTTTTAAGAACTTCTTGTTCATAAAGTATTCCCCCATTGTTATTTTTAATAGTAATTCTTACAGTAGTGTTTAAAGGAAGATCATAAATAGAGAGATAAGATGAGTGTAAAAAAGCTTTGGGCAAGTTTTGAATTAAACTCCTTCTGTATAGCCATTTGCCATCCTCATCTTCTTCTAATATAATCTCTTCATCTGTAGTTCCTAAAAAAGTACTAATATGGACGATTTCTAAGAAATTCAATGAAGAAATTGCTGAAGTATTCAAAATCCCTACATTAAATAAAAACACAATACATAAAAAATAATTTTTCTTAATTCTTTGCATAGTCATAATAAATTAAAGGATTTAACGTACACCAAAAATAGGAATTATTTCTTCCAATTTTATGCACAGACTATGTACATCATATAGACAAACAAAAAAGGTAATTTGCTGAAAAATAGCAAATTACCTTTTTTGTTTGAGTAAATTATAGACAATTAATTCTTCAATATTCCCACAACCAAATATCCAGTGTTTGATTCTCTTCAAAAGGCCTCCCCAACTCGTGAATAATACGCTCTTTCAATCGAAGTTTTCTTTTTGATACCGATGTGGAAGAGATTCCTAATAGCATGGCTATCTCAGAAACAGATAAATGCAATTTTATCAAGCAACAAACCTGCAAATCGCTTTCCGTGAGGGAAGGAAAATCTTTATTTAACCGTTTTGTATAATTTTCATATAACCAATCCACTGTATCTATCACTTCTTGCCAATGAACAACATCCAGAAATTTGGGAAAGAGCCTTAGATCATTTAATATTTTGGTTTTCTTCATTAATTGCTTACATAAAAATTTCTCTCTATCACGCAAACGGAGATTCTCATCCGATAAAAGCTGAACTTGTTCCAATTCCCTATTCCTCTCTTGCAAAGAGAAAGAATAATCAGAAATGTTTTGCTGGAGTTTTTCATTTTCTTTTCTTAATGCCTCATTCTGACTTTGCATCTCGGATATGGCATTTTGTTGTTCCTCCAATTGTCCCTGTAACTCATTATTCTGTTCTATTTCTTCAGAAAGTTTCTGGATCCGGCTTACATTCCGACCAATTAAAGCTTCATTCTCATGAATTTTTAGAGTATAAAAACGGAGTTGTTCTTCATTATGCTGAATAGTGCGTTCTTTTTGCAATAACTTACGCTGGTATCTATAAATTAAAATTCCTACAGCGAACAGAATTAATAATAATATCAATAATATAGTATGAATAATACGATCTTTTTCAATCTTCAATTGATTCTTTTCATTTAGTACTTTCTCTTGGTCATATCTTGCCTGCATCTCAATCAAAGCGTTATTCCGTTCCATTCGTCGGATTGAATCGGATAGCATATAAAACTTATCGCCATATTTCATTGCTTCGTCATATCTTTTTTCCTGTTTATTTATAAGATATAATATGCGGCATGAAGACCTTTTGGTATAAATATTTTCAGAAAAAGAAGCTCTATATAAATATAATAAAGCAGAATCTCTTTCTCCCATACGATGATATAAATCACCAATAGTTAGTAATGTCTGATCTAATAATCCACCAATCTCTGTTTGTAACTTTAATGCTTCTTGTACGTATTTCAAAGCAGGAATATAATCTTTTTTTCTGGTTAATTCTCCACTAAATTCGCTTAAAACACGACTTAAAAAATCTATATCATCTGTCGTTCTAGCTATCTTTATACCTTCTTCATAACATTTAATAGCTTCATCCCAATTTAATTGTATTGCATTCCACCTACCAATCATACGAACAGAATTGGCTATATACACTCTATTCCCAGACTGTTTTGCATAAGAATAAGCCTGTTCAAAGGCCTTTTCTGCATATTCATACAATTTTCTATAAAGATAGATGTCACCCAACTCTGTATAGATTAAATTCCCCAACAAGTAATCACTTGTATGTTTCACTTCTTTAGTAGCTTCCAAACAATAATAGGTGGCTTTCTCTATCTCATCCATCTCCCGATTAACCCCTCCCATCAAATAAAGTGATAATGCCTTACGTTGCGGATCCTTTCTCTTTATGAAATATTCATAGGCAATATTAATTAAAGAATCCGAAGAATGTTTAATATAATTTTTATATTTTGCTTGTGTCAGCAATAAACACCAAGTAGCATGATTCAAATGATCCTCAGAAACAGGCATATTCATGTTTTCAAGAATTGCCAATGCACTATCTGGGCGTTCATACATAATAGATTCAGCTTTTTGCAAGGGGAGCAACAAAGCCATATTCTCTCTCTGACCACAACAGAAGAACATAAAAAAAATACTGAGTATCAACGAAGAATGATTGTTTTTCATATTATATGAGATGCAAGATTAAGAACCTAATTAAATTTCCAAAAGACAATTGATTCTAGATTAACTTTGTAATGCTGTTGCCTCTTTCTTCTTTCTTGCGATTCAACTAACACGCTATGATCACTTAAAAGGAAATAAACAATCTGAAATCAATATAAAATATTGAAAAAGAAAAATTTAAATAGCATCTAACGGCAAATATAAAATTTTTGCATTTAAAGTAAAAGAAATAGCATCTTTTTTGTTAACAAAAAGATGCTATTTCTTCAAAAATTACGAACTTCAATTATATTATTACAACATATATAGGTGTTCTTCTTCTTCTCTCTTGCCAAGAATTTAAATTACCCTATTCGATTTCGTCAAATCTCGATCTATCTCTATAGGGATACTATTAATTTATGGGATAAACCGGTTAGCATAGTTCGCTATAATTTCTGCTCATATTGGTGTCTGAAGATAGTTTATTCGTTTTTGGGAATCTTCCAAACCAGTCGAATTCTTTATTTAGAATACGCAATAAAGGTATAAACGAGTGCAATCCAGAGTGGGAAAATCCATCTTCCCATCAAAAGTTTTGGTTGTCCTTTTCACCCACATTTAACCGCTCCCTCACGGTTTAAGCAAAAGTAAGTAATCCAAGGAATATGCTTGATTGAATGAATATGTAACTAGGAGCAATGGCAATAGCTTTGAAGTCTTCAGCTTTTATCTCCTCATACAGGGATTTTTCAGTAAAGTCTATATGAAATATTATTCACAGTGCATGCTGTAACGTTCTAACTGACATCACTAAAAATATCCTTATATTATTAGATAAGAACGATTGATATATTCATCGTAATATTTTACGCGAAAATTCGATAAAAAAAGATATTCTATCCCTTAGCTATTTTTATAAATACTATTATTAATATAATTCACTAACAATAAATTTGTTTATTGATTATTTATAATAATTCTTCAATTTTACTTTGAAGATCGAATTCTCTTACCAAAGCTTTAGCTTCTGCATCTTTGGGAATTCGAAATACAATATTAGGGTCTAATGCACAGGCTTGCAGTAAGTTGTTGGCCGCATGGGTTTTCCGTCCCATCTGGTAAAGTACTATTGCACTCAGGTAATGAACGTTACCTGTTGGTTCTAATTGTCGCAATAGATGATAAGCATTTTCCGGCTGCCCTAAAGCAGCAAGGCATAAAGCTGTATTATAATCACCATATTTCTTTAATATTTCAATAGCTGAAACAAAGTCATGCTCTTTTATCAAGCGCAATCCTTCCGCATAATCAGGTAAATACTCTATTTGCACAGAGTCTTTTACCAACATATTCGGTCGATGCATATCAAATAGAATATCAACCCGACGAATCGGCGGATATAATTCCTCTCTCATTTGTTTATAACTCTTTGGATATTTCCGGCGGATTTCATTTTCCACAGCATCGGCATTTTTATTAGTAACGGTTAATGCCATCTGCAGAATCTCATCCCGACTTGTAATATGATCTGCATTCCTTAATAGTTTAACCAGCATATTCCAGTCTTCCCCCAGGGATTTACTTTGGAAAAGCCTTTCAACGTCAATGCTACCACTATAATTCTTTGCCAGATAATTTTTCACAGCTTTGGATCGGCGTTCACTCAAACGATAGTTAGATTCATAAGATCCTTCCGGAGAAGCAGCAGCCATCATTGTTACCCGATCTATTTTTAAATCTTTATCATTTGCAAACCGATAGTAAGCTGTTAATAAAGTATCTAACTGTGCCCGGTTATCGGCAAAATCGATCCCAAACTCATGACGATTTACCAGAAATTTAAAATATACAGCCAATTTATGTTGAACACTCCGATAAATACGGTTCTTACGATAAACCAAGCTTGTATCAATTAATTGTTCCAAACCAGCCAATACATAAGTTAATGTATCTGAGTCAGGAAGCGTATAATCACTCATATCAATGGCATCTACACGGCTTTTCAAATATATACGTACTTTCTTTACACCGGGAGTTATCGGATAGTTATGACGGTAAAGGTAGAAGAAATCATGTTCTGGATAAAACAAAGTATCGACTTTCACATCCTTCCGGTAAGGAAAGGGAACCAGTTCTTTAAATTTGATATCCATCATATCGCTTTTCATTTCATTTTCAGCAATCTTCCTGGAATCCAGACGATCTTTACGAAGATCTAATGAATCTTTTTCTGTCATAGGATAGCTAGAGATAGGCTTCAACGTATCACCTGCCAGATAAATATCACGGTATTTTGCGGGAAAAGAGCGGATATTGGGTTCGCGATGTAACCAATACTTAGGCAGCAAGTTGGCCCAATAATGAAATTTATGTGAATAATACAGATTCACCCCCGTCGTATCACGTCCCTGCAAACGCAATCCGGCTCTTTTAAACGAAGCTTTGCGATTATAGTCCCTGGCTAAACGAGCCCGGTTGGCATCCTTTTCCAAATTAAAGTGTATATGACGTTTATTATAACGAATGCGCCATTTCTGGTACATCTGACGCCGATGCCATTCTTGATAATATAATTTAAGACCGAAAGACTGTATTTTACGAAGATCCTTATGATAAAGACCTTCGTCCAGAAAAGCATCTATATAATCATCTAATTCTACGATTGAGTTTATAAATTCATCGTATGCAGCATAACCTTGTTTCTGAAAAGCGCGAAACTTAGAGCCATGAAGAATAATCTCATCTAGTGGCATAATCGTATCGCGATCAATCAGCTTAGGACTTAAGGTCATACGCCATGAAGGTGAAATCAATTCTTTAGGAACACGAATCAGAAAATCAATGGCCATTTTGCCGTTCCTTTCAGAAGCAAACGAATTCAAAACTTTTACCTGAATTTCATCTAAGCGGTAAACCACGCTGGTATCCAGTTCCGCTGAATCATTAAATGCATAATATTCGTCTTCATTCGATTTGTCTGAAGAGTCAAATGCAGTAACTCCTTCATGAGCAAAACCAGAGTCTGCGTATCCTTCTCCATAAGGATATTCAATGTTAACTTTCTTATATTGAGTAAAAAGACTTTCAGTCATAAAAGATTTATGACCACCGCACGAAAATAAAAGAGGTATCGATAAGAATATCAATAAGATCGACAAATGCCTCAAAACAGCAGATGGAGAATATATAAGACGTATAATTTTCATCGAATAATAGAATATAGATATAGTAAATCTGAAAACTTAGAATAAATAAATCAAATTGATTGAGAGCTTAGTAGGAACAATACTCCATCCTCGCCCCTCGCTAAGAAAGTCACCACATTGTTTATATTCATACTTTCCATAGCTGGTATAAACTACACCTGCACCCACTTCAAAATCAATATTCCAAAGTTTATGAATAGGAATTGAAAAGCCAGTGGAAAGTCCAGCGCCATAAGCGCGCCCATCATATCGGTAATCATTCCAAATACCTCCCATGTTAAAACGGCTCAAAATTGCATTTGCGCCAAAAACCAATTATAACCCCAACTTTGATCTCGCCAATAACGGACTCCCGGCTGAGCAGTGAGATGCTTAATCTTTTTGTTATCGCCAAAATCCCAGGGATTGTAATAAACAGGCAAATGTACACTCCATTTATGACTCATTGATGCAGAGATTTCTGCATTCAAAGTACCAGTGGCTAAACCCAGTAAATCTGTTTTAACAGCATAAAACTGGGCATGACATTTCATACCAGATAATAAAAATAGGGTGATAAAAAAGAATCCCCGAATAAATAACCGGAAATTATTTTTCTTACGGAGAAAGAAAAGAATCTTATGCATGTTCCAACTCAGCATATATAAAACGTATCAAGCAAACAATTTACTAAAAGAAAAAAGGATTGTAAGAACCAAACCAATAAATAACTGCTGCTCATTATGGGATACAGTTATTCTTTATCAATTTTTTAAACGTAAACATAAATACACAAACAGGACTTTATTTATAAAATATCAAAACATCAAAATCACAAACAAATATAAATAGATTAATATGAATCTATAAATTATAATTCTCATGCAAACCTACAAACTTAGTTTCAATAAAGCAATAGTAGCTTTAATCACCGATTAAATGATCTATAATTCCGCAATATCTCAAAGTTTTACATTTTAAGAATATCTTTGACTAAACTTTCCTGCTCTAATTTCTTTTTTAACAAATTATTTTAATATATATTATCCTTTTTAGAACAATGCATAAATTGCATATTTAAACAATTGACACATATTCGCCGTTCGGCAAAATTGAAAATAAATACGTTTAAGTTTTTATTTTAATATAGAAGTAAAGCAAGATTTGAATCAAAAACGAATTACAAAAGTATATAAACTATTAAAATTATTTTAATTATAATTAACTAAGGTATCCTTATCTGAAAAGAAATTATCCGAAGAATAAGGTATGGATAATATTATTTTTTTCATACTACGCCAAAATTATACCAATTATTACCCTTTATATATCAATATGTATCCTTATAAAAGCCATGGTATATATATTTTTGTTAAACTTAAACTATTAACATTTTAATTATGAAAAAAATCATCGGAGGTTTTATCGGAGGATTCCTTCTGTGTTTATCTGCACAAGCCAATTTATTGATTGATGACGCCTTTAAACAAACAACTGGTATTGAGAAGCAAATGAAGAAAACTTCTTTCCCGAACAGGATATTCAATATCACAGACTTTGGGGCTAAACCAGAAAATGAAACTGAACCTTGTCATGAGGCCATTAATCAAGCCATCATTGTCTGTAATCAGAGCGGAGGAGGTATTGTTGTTATTCCAAAAGGAACTTTTTTCACCGGGCCAATAACCTTAAAAAGCAATGTAAATCTTCATTTGGAAGAAGGAGCTTCCTTAAAATTTTCTACAGATCAAAGTTTATATTATCCTGCTGTCATTACCCGTTGGGAGGGGGTGGACTGTTATAATGCCCGCCCATTAATTTATGCGTATGGAGAAACCAATATTGCTCTTACCGGTAAAGGCGTTATTGACGGACAAGGTTCGAACGAGGCGTGGTGGTATATGAAAGGTAATTCCCGATATGGCTGGAAAGAAGGAATGCCTAGTCAACTCCAAGGAGGCCGGGATAAGTTATTAAGATATGGAGAAGAACACACTCCCATCTACAAACGTATTATGACTCCCGAAGATGCACTTCGCCCTCAGCTTATCAATTTTTATTCCTGTAATACGATTTTAATTGAAGATGTTACTTTGCTCAATTCTCCTTTTTGGGTAATACATCCTCTCTTTTGTGAAAGTCTGATTGTTAAGGGAGTGACTGTTTTCAACCGTGGACCAAATGGTGATGGCTGCGACCCAGAATCTTGTAAAAATGTGCTGATTGAAAACTGTTCGTTCGACGTTGGCGACGACTGTATCGCTATAAAGTCAGGGAGAAATGCAGATGGAAGAAAATGGAATATACCCAGTGAAAATATTATCGTCCGAAATTGTAAGATGAAAAACGGACACGGTGGCGTAGTGGTCGGCAGCGAAATTTCAGGTGGTTACCGCAATTTATATGTGGAAGATTGTGAAATGGACAGTCCTTTGCTTGATCGGGTTATACGTATTAAAACTAGCACTTGTCGAGGTGGAACTATAGAAAATATTTTTGTGAGAAATATCAAGGTTGGACAATGTAAGGAAGCTGTATTAAGAATTAATCTTCAATACGAAAACGGAGAAAAATGCGAGCGTGGTTTTACTCCAATCGTACGGAATGTTCACCTCAAAAATATTACATGTGAAAAGAGTAAGCAGGGTGTGTTAATTATTGGATTAGAAGATTCGGACAGTGTTTATAATATAAATGTAGAAGACTCTCAATTTAATAACGTAAGTACAGGTAGTAATCAAATCACAGGTGCCAAAGATGTAAATTTTAAAAACTTATATATAAACGGGAAACTAGTGAAATAAGATTCCGGATACTCCTTACAATAAAAGGTCTGCAGCAAATAAATGTTACAGACCTTTTTATTTTATATCAGATAGACTTATATATTATACTAATTCTTCAGAAAGATATCCTTTCGGTAATTCACGGCAGTTATAGCCAGATGCCATAATTTCTCCATACGCACCGGCTGAACGCAGAGCCATGAAATCACCTCGCTTTACTTTGTTTAAGTCAATAGCTTTGCCGAACACATCCGATGATTCACAGATCGGACCCACCACATCATAAACTTCGATAGGTTCCTCCGAGGATATATTCTCAATTTTATGATATGCCTGATACATAGCAGGACGAATTAAATCCGTCATACCTGCATCCAAAATAGCAAATTGTTTGTTTGTACCTTGCTTTACATAGAGTACCCGGCTAATCAGGCTACCGCATTGCCCTGTAACAGAACGTCCTAACTCAAAATGAACCATTTGCCTTGGACGCAATTTCAAGTGTTGCGCATACGTAGCAAAATAACTTTCAAAATCCGGAATCGATTGCCTATTTGGATGCTCATAATCAATACCCAATCCACCACCGACATTAATATGTTCTACAATAATCTGACGGGCATACAGTTTTTCCTGTAGCTCATTCACCCGATTACAAAGAGCGACAAAATCTCCCATGTCCAGAATCTGGGAACCGATATGGAAATGTAAGCCAACGAATTTTACATGGTTCATAGCCAATGCCACATCTATTACTTTGTCCATATCTTCCATACTGATACCAAACTTGTTCTCAGCCAGTCCGGTAGTTATTTTCGCATGTGTATGTGCACCAACATTCGGATTAATGCGAAATGCAACATTTGCTACCTTTCCTTTGGCAGCTGCCAGCTCATTAATAATTTCCAGTTCGGGGATTGACTCCACATTGAAACAGAAGATATCATGTTCCAGACCCAGATTAATTTCACAATCGGATTTACCTACTCCGGCAAAAACAATTTTCCCTGCCGGAAAGCCTGCCTTTAGTGATGCTGCAACTTCTCCTCCACTTACACAATCTACTCCTAATCCGCTTTCACGAATAATGGAAAGCACTTTAGGATTTGCATTCGCCTTTACAGCATAATGAACACAAAAATTATTATATTTTGCTACTTCTTTATTTATACAAGATAAAGTACCACGTAACACCTCTGTATCATAATAATAAAAAGGTGTTTGTATTTTCTCAAATTTACTAACAGGAAATTTTCCTTTCATATAGGGTTTATTTGTTATTAAAAAGTATGTCGCTCAATGATTGAAGAGCTACTTTTTTATCACATTCACGAATAAGGAAAGAAATATTGTAGTTACTACCACCATAAGATATCATCCGAACTGGTATATCTTTCATCGCGTCGAGTGCCTTCGCTTCAAAACCTATATTCTCCCATTCGAGGTCACCAACAACACATACAATACACATATCTTTGTCGATGGTTACCGTGCCGTACTTCTTCAGGTCGTCCAGAATTTCGTTCAAATGCCGGGCATTATCAATTGAAACAGATACTCCTACCTCTGAAGTACAAATCATATCAATGGAAGTTTGGTAACTTTCGAAGATTTCAAATACTTTGCGTAGGAATCCATGTGCAAGCAACATTCGACTTGATTTTATTTTAATAGCCGTAATATTGTCTTTGGCAGCTACTGCCTTAATTTTTCCTTTCTCTGTGTCGTTAGATATTAATGTACCAGGAGCTTTCGGTTCCATCGTATTCAATAAACGAACCGGAATATTGGCATATTTAGCTGGCTGGATACATGTTGGATGAAGTATTTTCGCTCCAAAGTAAGCCAACTCAGCTGCTTCTTCAAAATGCAATTGACGTACCGGAGATGTTTTATCGACTATACGAGGATCGTTATTGTGCATACCATCAATATCGGTCCATATCTGGATTTCCGATGCATGAATTGCCGCACCAATCAAAGAAGCCGTGTAATCGCTTCCCCCTCTTTGGAGATTATCTATTTCACCGTAAGCATTACGGCAGATAAATCCTTGGGTAATATAAATTTCTACATCCGGATGAAGTTCCAGCTGAACTTGTAGCTTTTCCTTAATATATGTAGGATCCGGCTCTGAATTTTTATCGGTACGCATAAACTCCAAGGCAGGAAGCAAAATAGATTTTACTCCACTTTCCTGTAAATAGTAGTTTACCATAGCAGTAGAGATTAACTCTCCTTGTGCTAACACCACTTTTTCTTCGAACAGCGTGAAGAGATCTTTTGTAAACGAGCGAATGTAATCGAAATATGATTTTATCACTTCGAGGCCTTTCTGTTTATATTCATCCGTTGCGTAAAGCTCATCCACATGCTGTTTATACTTGGCCTCCAAACGGTTGATAATTTCATTAGCTCCATCCGGATTCTTCTTATACAGATAATCCGAAATTTCCACCAATGAATTGGTAGTTCCCGACATAGCCGAAAGTACAACAATCTTTCTTTCACCATCGGTGATTAATTTGGCTACTTCCTTCATTCTTTGCGCAGAACCAACAGAAGTTCCTCCAAACTTTAAAACTTTCATTCTCGTTACTGTGTTTAATATTATCAATGAATTATCTATTCTCACTAAATTCTTCAGTAACCTCAGTTAACTGATGATTTTCCAACCGGAAAACTCGTCCCGGAAATTCTTTAACTAATGGTAAGTTATGGGTTGACATAATGACTGAAGAACCGGACAAACATAATGAATGTAACAACCCTGCGATTGCTCTTCCTGTTTCAGCATCTAGGTTCCCTGTAGGTTCATCGGCAAGGATAATTTCCGGAGAATTCAATATAGCACGGGCAATAACAATGCGTTGCTGTTCTCCTCCGGAGAGCTCATTGGGCATTTTGTATCCTTTATTTTCCATTCCAACATGCTTCAATACTTCTTCTATCCGTTCTTTCATTAGTTTCCGGCTTTTCCAACCAGTTGCTTTCAGAACGAACATCAGGTTATCCTTCACTGTCCGATCCGTCAGTAACTGGAAATCCTGAAAAACAATACCTATTTTTCTTCTGAGCTGAGGAATATATTTTCGTTTGATTTTCTTCATATCATATCCCAGTACCTGCGCTTCACCATTCTTAATATCCAGTTCAGCATAGATCGTTTTAAGTAAGCTCGTTTTTCCGGAACCCACTTTACCCACCAGATACAGAAACTCACCACAACGTAATTCCAAATTTACATTTTCAAGTACGCCGTACTCCTGCTGATTTATCTCAACGTTTTTATAACTAATCAGTGTTTCTTCCATGAGTCACTATGTCTCACTTTTAATTCTTTTACAAGATCTTCAATACGATAACCTTTGGAAGTAAGCATCACCAATAAATGATAAATCATATCTGAACCCTCATATATCATACGCTCATTGGTACCATTGGTAGCTTCAATAATCATTTCTATAGCTTCCTCACCTACTTTCTGGGCCATCCGGTTAATACCAGACTCAAATAAGCTGGTTGTATATGAATTTTCCGGCATTTCCTCTTTCCGTTTATCAATAAAATCCTGTAGATGCTTTAGAAAAAGAATATCTTCCTCATTCTTCTCACCCCAACAGGTGTCAGTACCTGTATGACAAACAGGTCCAACAGGTTCTACCTTTATCAGAAGAGTATCTTCATCACAATCGGCTTTCACAGATATGACTTCAAGGAAATTACCGCTTTCTTCACCTTTCGTCCATAAACGCTGCTTGGTTCTGCTGAAAAAGGTTACTTTTCCTGTCTCTATTGTTTTTTGATAGGCTTCTTCATTCATATAACCTAACATCAATACTTTATTGGTGTTATTATCCTGAATAATAGCAGGCATAAGTCCGCCCATTTTATTGAAGTCCATTTTTGTATATTTTGAGTTTATAAGTTTGTAAGTTCTTAAGTGCATTTTTATTATTTACCAGATCTGCTGGGCAAATTCATATATTTATCAACCTAAGAATTCATCTCACATTTATTCCTTCCGCACAAAGATACGATTTTAATTCTGGAATTTTTATTTCACCAAAGTGAAAAACGCTGGCTGCCAGTGCGGCATCCGCTTTACCTACTAAAAAAGTATCCCGGAAATGTTCGGGTTTCCCGGCACCACCTGAAGCAATAACTGGTATGGAAAGTTGTTGGTACAATTCAGCAAGTGCCTCATTTGCATAGCCCGTCTTTACCCCATCATGGTTCATGCTCGTAAACAGTATCTCTCCTGCTCCACGCTCCTGAGCTTCTTTTGTCCAGCTCAATAACTCTTTATCCGTCTCAATCCTTCCTCCGTTAAGATAGCATTTCCAACCATTTTCCGTTTGCTTAGCATCAACAGCAAGTACACATACTTGTGAACCGAAATTCTTGGCAATATCATTAATTAACTCTGGATTGCGAATTGCAGAAGAATTTATAGAAACTTTGTCTGCTCCAGCATTTAATAACCGGTCTACATCACTTAATTCATTAATACCGCCACCAACTGTAAAAGGAATATTAATATTAGCAGCAATACGTGTCACCAATTCAGCAAATGTTTTACGCCCTTCATGACTTGCCGTTATATCCAGAAAAACCAGTTCATCTGCTCCCTGTTCGCTGTACGCACGGCCTAGTTCAACCGGGTCACCTGCCTGACGCAAGTTAACGAAATTCGTACCTTTAACTGTTTGTCCGTCTTTAATATCAAGACAGGGAATAATTCTTTTTGTTAGCACAGAAATATATTATTTATGATATAAATATTATTCATGAATTTTATGTAACTGATCTTACATATTACAAATAACTATTCAATTGCTTTAGGCTTATATGCCCTTCATACAACGCTTTCCCAAAAATAACAGCAGGAATTTTTGCTTTATCCAATGCTCTAATGTCGGCCATACAACTAACTCCACCACTGGCAATTAAATATAAATTGGAATATTCCTGAAGAATCTCCTCATAAAGATCAATAGAAGGTCCTTCCAACATACCATCCCTACTGATATCCGTACAAATTACTTTTTCCACTCCTTTTTTAATATAATCGTTTAAAAAAGGAAAAAGCTCTTTTGTCGTTTCATCTTTCCAACCATTGACAGCTATCATACGATCTTTGACATCGGCCCCCAAGATGATCTTTTCCGCCCCATAGGTAAGAAGCCAGTTGAGGAACAGTTCTGGGTTCTTCACAGCAAGACTTCCAATAGTAATCATCTCTGCACCATTCTCAAAGGCTATCACTACGTCTTGATCACTTTTAATTCCTCCGCCAAAATCAATAATCAACGAAGTCCGGGAAGCAATTCTCTCCAAAGTGCGATAATTAACAATATGATGAGAAGCCGCTCCATCCAGGTCAACAACATGAAGACGCCGGATTCCATAGTCTTCAAATTCTTTTGCTACTTCTACAGGATCTTCATTATAAATCTTTTTGGATGCATAATCTCCCTGCGATAAACGGACACATTTACCTTCAATAATGTCAATGGCGGGTATCAGTTCTATCATTTGAGTTTAGAGTTTATGGTTTATGAGTTCATAAGTTTCTTGATATAAAAAAAAGCTAAAGATTCAGGAAGTTTCTGAGAATTCGTTCTCCTACTTTCCCACTTTTTTCCGGATGAAATTGGGTTGCATAAAAGTTATCTTTATGTAATGCTGCACTGAATGGGTGGATATAAGTTGTTTGAGCAGCGGTGGATTTTGTAACAGGCACATAATAGCTATGTACAAAATAAACAAACTCTTCTTCTGTAAATCCATCAAAAAGCTTGCTATTCACTTCTTGTAGGGTATTCCAACCCATGTGAGGCACTTTTTCTTCATGGGATACTGGTTGGAAGCGCTTCACATCCACATCAAAAATACCCAATCCATAAGTATTTCCTTCTTCCAAATAATTACACATTACATGCATACCCAGGCAAATTCCCAACACGGGTTGACGAAGTTCTTTAATAATTTCATCCAATCGATGTTGCTGGAGATGCCTCATTGTATTTGCAGCTTCACCTACCCCAGGAAATATTATTTTATCGGCAGACGATAATTTCTCTTTATCCGCTGTAATAACAGCTTCAATCCCTAAACGCTTCAGTGCATAATCTACTGAACGGATATTCCCTGCATTGTATTTAATAATTGCTATTTCCATTTTATTGAGAATTGAATGTTGTGAGTTGAGAATTCAAAGTTATAATTTTCAACTCTTAGTTCTATACTTTCAGCCTATTAACTGAAGATGACCGTTTTATTTTTATAAGCCAGTATTTTCCGCTCGATATGCTTTTGCACTGCCCGGGAAAGAACAATCTTTTCCAGATCTTTGCCTTTATTAACCAGGTCTGCAATCGTATCTTTATGGGTAATACGTACCACATCCTGTTCAATAATGGGTCCTGCGTCCAGTTCAGTAGTCACATAATGACTTGTAGCACCTATAATTTTTACACCTCTCTGATAGGCTGCATGATAAGGTTTAGCACCCACAAAAGCCGGCAGAAATGAATGATGTATATTGATTATCTTATCCGGATAAGCTTTGATCATATTTTCAGATATAATTTGCATATAACGCGCCAGTACTATAAAAGTGATTTTATGCTTTCGCAGCAGTTCCAGTTCTTTTTGTTCCTGTTCCTGCTTATTTTCTTTTGTAATGGGAAAAAGATAAAATGGAATATCAAAACGTTCTGCTACATGCTGCATATCCGGATGGTTACTAATAATCAATGGAATTTCCACATTCAGTTCTCCAGCAGTAAAACGTGCCAGAATATCATAAAGGCAGTGAGACATTTTGGATACAAAAATAGCCATGCGAGGTTTTACATCTGAAAAATAAAGGCGAAAATGCATTTCATATTTTTGGGCATAAAGCGTTTCAAAGTAATCTTCAATTTTTTCTTTGGGTATCAAAAATGTGGCCAGTTCCCATTCAATACGCATAAAAAAACATATTTTCCACATGATCTACATATTGATCCAGATAAACAATATTTCCTTTGTTCACTGTGATAAAGTCTGTTACTTCTGCAAGTATACCTGGTTTATCAGGACAATGCAATAACAGTTTCGCTGTACTCATAGTTATCTTTTTATTGAATTTTCCGGTAAAAACAATCATTAGAGCCGCAAAATTAACGAATTATTGCTAAATTCAGTATATCTTGTATAAGAAGTTTCAGTTAAAAGTAAATAAGATTACAGTTCGATAGTTTTCTGAGGTATTTCCTATAAAAAAAGTTGTTTTGAGATAATTTTAGAATTCGCATAAAGCCATATTGAATATTTCATTTAAGAGGCCTCCACTATATATGTCAGCTATTATTCATTTATCGAACCCATTTCCTTGCATTTTACAATAACGCTGGTGACTTTTCTACTGAAATATCCTACTTCTGTTAAAACGTTTATCTTTCTGTCAGTATGACATTTTACTATCAACGTAAGAGTCATCATTCATGTTAAGAATTGAAATAATTAAAAAAAACAAAAAAGCAGCCTAAAATTGTATATTCAAAAAAAGCAATATCTTTGTATCCTCAATTGAAAGATACATTTAGAATATAAATTGGTGTGGTAGTTCAGTTGGTTAGAATACCTGCCTGTCACGCAGGGGGTCGCGGGTTCGAGTCCCGTCCATACCGCCAATTGAGAAGCAAATTGCTAAAAAAAGTCCTGAAGGTCAATGCTTTCGGGACTTTTTTTATTGACGTAGCAAAAAGATACGATTTAGGCACTTAGAAACAGACTAATCATTGAACTGCAAATCGGTGAAAAAAGTCCAGTTCAAACGGTTCTTATGCGGGTTTACAAAAAAATTGACTGCTCATACAGCAAGCCACCTCTGTAACCTGTAGGTAGAAATAATAGAAAAGGGAAATTTGTTAGATTAAAATTTCCCTTTATATTTATCAGAATTCGTAATTTACAGGTGACTCGGTAAATGAATTAATGGATGCTTTTGCATTTTTTAAATATAAAACCTGTGTATTAGCATCTTCTGCCGAATACATTGCTTTTAATTCGGGGTATTGTTCCAGCATATAACGTTTTACTTCTATACGGTCATCATTCACAAGTTCAGCGGTGATGCGAATCCATTTATCACCTGCCATTGCAGCAATCTCCGTTTTGGGGTTAGCGGTAATCTGTTTAGAAACGTCTTTCACCTTTCCGGTCTGAATGTAGATTTTATCTTCAAACATAGCCATAGCACCAAAGGGTCGTACACGAGGTTGATTACCGTCGATAGTAGCAATGTAAAACACTCCGGCCCTTTTCAGAAATTCAAATACTTCTTTCATAATGAAATTATTATTATCTCTCAAAATTAGTGTATTATTAATAGATTAAGTCAATATAGGGGCATTTATTTGTTATCCGGATAACTAAAATGATACATTTTTATTCACCTGTGAAGGGAATATCTAGTGAGGTTACATATTTTATTTCATTAAGTACAAATGAACTTTGCATTTTCACGATACCATTTACTTTAGTCAATTTCTCAAAAACAAAACGGTTATAATCATCCAGATCCTTAAGCACCACTTTCAGCAAAAAAATCATATATCCCTCCAACCGAATAGCATTCCATTATTTCACTAATGTCTCTGATCTCTTCCTGGAAACGGCTGATGTATTCATCATTATGCACCGCCAGCGAAACATTACAAAAAACGGTCAAAGGTAAACCCGCCTTCTTCCGGTCGATTATTGCCGTATAGCCTGTTATATATCCTTCGTTTTCCAGCCTTTTAATCCGTTCGTATATGGGTGTTTTGGAAATATGAAGTTTATCCGATAATTCCTTGACGTTGATTTTAGCATTTTCCTGTAAGGCATGCAGAATATCTAAATCTATTTTATCCAATTTTTGCATAGTAATTTTTCCTGTTTAGGGTGACGTACACAATCTGTTTCGGGACATCTGATTTATTTAAGATACAATAATAGGAATATTTACTGACTTAATTCATAATTATAGGATATATTATGGGTAATTCATAGTTTTGCATAAATAATTCTTAAATTATCTATTCGCTTATGACACTAAACAATTCGGCCAAATGCGTTTTAATCATCGATAACGCCCAGCCAACAGGAATTATCGCCAATACAGCCAGTGTATTATCGATTACTATCGGGAATCATGTAAAAGGCATGGTAAGCCATGATGTATATGACAAAGAGGGAGATAAACATTTAGGCATAACACAGCTTCCTATCCCAATATTAGGAGCTACTTCCGAAAAAATTAAGGAGATTAGAAAACACCTATGTTCTTTAAACTGCGAAAACATGATAGTGGTAGACTTTTCAGATATTGCGCAGCGTTCCAAAACTTATGAACAATATGAATCCGTTATGCAAAATATAGATGAAAACGATATCCGTTATATCGGCATAGGGATCTTTGGCGACAGAAAAACGATTAATAAAGCTACCGGTAACCTTAGTCTGATAAAGTAATTAGGGGAATCGGGGTTTGACGCAAAAATATTACATTAATTCCCTTATCGATACCGGGATATCTTTTTCATATAGCGCTGCGTCTACGGGCAATGCACCATACATTATGGGCAGGTGGTACATTGATTGACATTAAATATTTCTTCACATTGTATACCCGTTCTCCAGGTCTCACCTTTGAGGGAACGATTTTAGGTTGTCGATTATGAAAAAACATTTAAAAGTGATACCTTTGAAAACGGTTGCCTGGGAAAAGGTCTATTTTTATCCACAAGACCAAATTGGGACAAAAACACTTTATAAATAGAAATGACGCAAAGCAAATAGGAGTATTTTATAATTAAAAACCTACTGGTAGAGAAGAATGATAATGTTCTAGTAGCAACATCAATAAGGATATGAAACAATTAAAACACCATTAAACTATTTAACTTATGCCACTATTAGATACTCAAAATTACAATAAAGTTATTGAAGTTGGAAAAAAAGCTTTTGAAGCACTAAGAAGCGACGATATCCACCATTTTAAAGCTTATTCCGAAGAGGCCTGGGATCAGTTTCCTGCTCCTAGAGAGAGTTGGAATCAGGTATATAATTATGCTAAAATGGTTTTCAAAGGCTTTCTGGAAAAGAAAAAGTTCGAAGAAGCAAAACTGTGGCTAAACAGAATGATTGATAATAATAATTGTCTCCATCTATTTGATTCAGATTTGGAATTTAACATCGGTAAATTCTATTTTGAAACAGGAGATTACCAAAAAGCATACGAAGAATGGAAAATTGTTGTAGAAGACGCTGGTTACAGATATTTCGAAAACGAAAAACCGGAATATTCAGCTTTTTACAATAACCCTCAAAAATATATTGATAAGCGTGAGGGAAATATCTGAAGAACACTACAAACCAATATTAGAAAATTTAGAGCAAGGTTATAATACCTATGTGAAAAGCAATAGGATGAAGCACGTAATTGTTTTTTTATGCTTTAAATTTAGTACCTGAAGATAAAGAAGAGTGGGACGTATCTTTAAATATTTATCTGGCATTGGGAAACTGCTCTTTTTTTTCAGGAAAAGTACAATATCGCCGACTATTTTTTCAATAAGGCATTACAATCTCCAGATGGGCTCATTTCAGGTGAGCTTTGGCTATACATAGGAAAATGCTTATATAAACAAGACATTAAAGAAAAAGCTAAAGATGCCTTTATGAGAGCCTACATGTTAGAAGGAGAAAAAATCTTTATTGAAGAAGATGCCAAGTATTTTTATTTAATACAAGATATTTGTATGTAGTTGTTCAGGTTTTAGTTCTACCATTTGGAGTATCTTACAATAGAAAATATAAAACTAATAACATAAGATTCGCAATGAGACATTTATAATATATAGGGGCAGGTTTTATTTGTTTTTTTCTCCGATAAAGAAAAGTAAGCAAAGACAAGCAATGTAAGCAATCAGGAAAATAACATTATACTTTTGTTTCAGATAACTATATATATCAAAATAGTAAAAGGATGATTTATCTTCACTTTTATTCAAATGGAAAAAAGCAATTGTTCCTTCATTCCCATTTAAATCTTTTGAGTTTATATAAGCCCCTGTTTGTTTTATTGTACTTTCTATTAAAGAGTTATAATTCCAGTTTACCCATAAACGCTGCAGGAACCCTAAATATCTTCTTTCGAATCTGAAACCATCTTCGTTATAAAAAAAGATTCGTGTTCCCCATTTACCTGTACTCTTTCGTATTCCAGCCTCTGCATTTTTTGATGATGATTGCTCATACTTTATATCCAAAGTTGTGAAAGACAACTTTTTATCGATAGTTTTTATTGCATAAAGATGTATAGCAATGGCTATAACAGGAAGTATTATGGGTAATAAAGTCAAATAGTTAAATTTCATGTTCTATTACAGTTCTTTTAGGTTTGGCTGCTAATTCAGCTCGCGAGCTATTGTATATCATCGAAGAATTTTACGGGAAATGTTTTAAGCCCATCGTGCATTTATTAAGAAAGTTAAAATGCAAAGTTAACAATTCACGAAAAACTTAACTATAATTATTTGAATAATTTTATTGAAGTAAACTATTCTCAGGTTACAATACTCAGGCAGAACTGCTCGCTAGGTGCCAGGTTGATTAACAGGCATAGAACTAAAGAATCATTCGAAATGTTTTTAAATTTGTAGAAAATAAATTATGATGAGAAATATCGTTTATATAATTTTGTTAGGTTCGGTATCTATTGCTCTGAATGCGTGCAGCAACCCATCTGGTAATGGAATACAAAATGTAGTTGCTGTTACCGAAGTTTTCGGAGACGGTCAGAAAGTGACTGCAGCAATAATTGAATACAGGAAAGAAATTAAAAATTCGTCTTTATCGACCGATAGTTATCAAGTGGAAGGACGTAATATCATACGGGTATATGCAAATAATTCCGCAGATAAATACTCAGAGGAACCAAATGGAAAATTTGTAATAATAGAACTTTCTCCTAACGATCCCGAAGCATCGGTTTTTGTACAGGAAGGAAGAGAACGGATTTCCAAAGAAGTTGAACTCTCGGTAAAACAAACAAAAGAAATCGAAGCTACAGACGGTCAACACTACCAGGCATCAAAAGAGACCGTTAAAAATTCGTCAGTGATGAACCGGGTTGTAGATGACTTTGTACAACGTAAATATACGTATGCAGCAACGGGTGATAGTGTAGAATACAATCTGTTTATACCCAAAGATTATGACCCTACGAAATCTTATCCGTTGGTATTATTTATGCATGATGCCAGTATTACGGGAAGTTTTGTTACTGCAACTCTGATACAGGGAAACGGAGCGACTGTATGGGCCACTCCGGAAGAACAAGCAAAACAC
The DNA here is from genome assembly GCA_021201335.1 of Bacteroides sp. GTDB lineage: Bacteria > Bacteroidota > Bacteroidia > Bacteroidales > Bacteroidaceae > Bacteroides. Next base: position 167,809 of record JAJQFD010000044.1, read on the forward strand.
CCCTGCTTCGTACTTGCTCCTTTATTCGCGACTCAAGCAGCAAATGATAACTCAGAAGCAAGCATTATGTTAGATGTTACAATTAGCCTCATTCAGGATTTAATGAAAGAATTCAGTATCGATGAAAACCGCCTGTATACCACCGGACAGTCGGGAGGTTGTATGATGTCTATCGCTATGAACATCAAATATCCAGACTTCTTTGCGGCATCTTATCTTGTGGCCGGGCAATGGGATGCCAGTGTGGTTGACCCAATGGCACACGATAATTTATGGATTGTGGTATCGGAAGGAGACAGTAAGGCTTTTCCCGGTATGAATGCTATTACAACTGAATTGGAAAAAAACGGAGCCAGAGTAAGCCGTGCCATCTGGAACGGACAATCCACACCTGAAGAATTTGCCATAGCAACCGAAAAAATGCGTGCCGAGGATACGAACGTTAAATATGCAGTATTTAAGCTTGGAACCACCAGACCTCCCTCTGAAGGGGATTCTAAAAGCAATGAACACATGGGAACCTGGAAAATAGCCTACAACATTGCAGGTATAAGAGATTGGCTGTTTGACCAGACAAATAATAAATAATTCAAGTTGCTAGCTATAATATTTATAAACAAAAACGGTCAATCCATTAAT